>NZ_ARXS01000040.1 GCF_025532145.1 Alloalcanivorax balearicus MACL04
AGGTGTCTACTTTTTTGGGGCCGGTCCATCACCCACGCTGTTCACTGTTCACTGTTCACTATAAACTGGCCTTTATGGATATCCGTCTCGCTAATCCCCGTGGTTTCTGTGCCGGCGTCGATCGCGCCATCGCCATCGTCAACCGTGCCCTGGACGTGTTCGGGCCGCCGGTTTACGTGCGTCATGAGGTGGTGCACAACCGCTTCGTGGTGGATGGATTGCGCGACCGTGGTGCGGTTTTCGTCGAGGAATTGCATGAGGTGCCTGACGATGCCATCGTTATTTTCAGTGCCCACGGTGTCTCCCGGGTGGTGCAGGAAGAGGCCGAGCAGCGGGCTCTGAAGGTGTTCGACGCCACCTGTCCGCTGGTCACCAAAGTGCATATGGAAGTGATCCGTTATGCCCGTGAAGGGCGTGAGGCGGTGCTGATCGGCCACGCCGGCCACCCCGAGGTGGAAGGCACCATGGGACAGTACGACACCTCCAAGGGAGGGCGTATGTACTTGGTGGAAAGCGAAGACGACGTGGCCACGCTGGACGTCGCCGACCCGGACTATCTGGCGTTCGTCACCCAGACCACGCTCAGCGTGGACGACACCGCCCGTATCATCGATGCCTTGCGGACACGTTTCCCCAATATCCTCGGTCCCAAGCGCGAGGATATCTGCTACGCCACCACCAATCGCCAGGACGCGGTGCGTCAACTGGCGCTGGAGTGTGATCTGGTCCTGGTGGTGGGCTCGGTGAACAGCTCCAATTCCAATCGCCTGAAGGAACTGGCGGAGCGCTGCGGTACCGAGGCGTATCTGCTGGATGATCCGGCCATGATCGACGCCGCCTGGTTGCAGGGCAAGAAAGCCGTTGGCGTCACCGCGGGCGCCAGCGCCCCTGAGGAACTGGTGCATCAGGTGGTCAGCCGGTTGCGCGAATTGGGTGGTAAAAGCGCGGAGGAAATCCCTGGCCGCGAGGAGAACATCAGCTTCTCCATGCCCAAGGCATTGCGCGCCTGATTCCTTTTTTACCCCCGGCCATCCAGCCTTGAAAAGGTGCTTGTCGAAAGTGCACCTGAAAAATGGTTGCGCTTTTTTTGTGTGAATTTCATCACATATAGAATCCTGGTTTTCTCAAGCCCCTGAGCCGTTCGGTACAGGCAGGCGACCGCTTGTCCGAGCGTGCTTGTCGCCGGTTTTACAATCGCTAGAGTGTCGACACCGAGTTCGCTTATTTGGGGGAAGACGTGATCGGCACTCGTGGGGAAAACGGCGGTTTCACCATCATCGAATTGATGTTGGGGATCGTGGTGGCGGGCATTCTGCTGGCTATCGCCGTGCCGTCATTTCAGAACGTCATCGCCAGCAATGCGCTGCGCTCCACCACTTCGGATCTGATCACCGCACTTAATACCGCCCGTTCCCAGGCGGTGAGTTCCCGTCGTGACGTGAGGCTTAAACCGCTGGGGTCTCCGGCGAGCTGGAGTAACGGCTGGGAACTGGATTACGGCGCCGGCGCCGTGGAGGAGAACCAGACTTTTTCCGCCGGAGAAGGCGTCAGCGTCACGGAAACCAATGGTTTGACCGAACTGGTATTCGATCGCTCAGGCCGGGTGGACAACGATGCCGTCTTTGAAGTGTGTGACGATCGTGCCGGTGAGACCGGCCGTGAAATCTCCCTGGGCCGCTTCGGCGATCTTCAAAACAAACCGCTGACCTGCGGTTAGGGGGCGTCATGCACATTTCCCGAAAACGACAAAGTGGTGTCGGCATGGTGGAGATTCTGGTGGCGCTGCTGGTGCTGGCCATCGGCGTGCTCGGCTATGCCGGATTGCAGCTCAATGCCTTGAAAAGCACCGAGGACGCCAATATTCGCTCCCAGGCCACGGCGTTGGCCCGGGATACGCTGGAACGCATCATCACCAATCCGCAAGCCCGCTCCACCTACCTTCAGGAAAACAGCTGGAATACCGGTGCCGGCGCTTTGGGTGAGGCACCACCTTCCAACCCTGACTGCATGGCAAGCAGCTGCGACAGCGATCAGATGTCGGTCTGGGACCGCAATACCTTGCGCTGGCAGGCCGGCAACCTGCTGCCTGCCGGCAAAATCCGTGTGCAGCCTTGTGACAGCGGATCCACGCTGACCAGTTGCGTGGTGGTGGCCTGGGGAGATCAGGCGCTGGGGGGCTGTGTCGATGGCGGCAACATCAATACCGATGACAGCGCCAAGTGCGTGGTGATGGAGGTGACACGATGAGGCGGTTTGGCACACATCAGCAGACCGGCTTCAGCCTGGTGGAACTCATGGTGGCCATGGTGCTGGGGCTGATCATTACCGGTGCCGCGATTTCCCTGTTTTCCACCAACCAACGGACGTTCTCGCTGCAACAGAACATGGCCCGGATACAGGAACAGGGTGACCTGGCCATGCGCTTTATCAATCAGGACGTGCGTCTGGCGGGCAATATGAGTGACGACGTCGCCGCCACCTTTATTCCGGGCATCATTCTGGATGCCAGTAGTGCGGTGACCGGCGGTTCCGCCATTCCTCCCGGCGACGATGGTGGTAGCGACAGCGATCGCCTCACTCTTGCCTACCATGGCGAACAGGACTGTCAGGGGAATGGTGGGAGTGGCGTAAAGGAGATCGTCAACACCTACTGGGTGGGGGGTGACAACGGCGACGAACTCTACTGTCGTGGTAACCAGAGTGGCAGCTCCGCCGGCGTGGTGTTGTTGCGCGGAATAAAAAGCTTTCAAGTGCTCTACGGCGTGGATCAAATCACCGACGGTATTCCCTTCGCTTCTCAGTATTTGCGGGCCGACGAGGTGCTGGCTGGCGCCGACGTGGATCAAAGCCGAATCGTGGCGGTGAAGATCGGTTTGCTGATGGAAGCCGATCTGCCGGTGCTTGGCGGCGAGGATCAGGATCAGACCTTTTACATACTGGATCAGGAAGTGGACGTCAGTGCGGGCAGAACGCTGCGTCGCCAGTTCTTTTCCACCGTCGCTATCCGGAACTACCCCTGGGATGTGATCTGATGATGCCGATAACACACTATCGTTCGCAGCGTGGGGCCGCTCTTCTGGTAGCCCTGATGATTCTGGTGATCGTCTCGATCCTGGGCATTACCGCCATGAAAACCAGTATGTTCAGCAGCAAAATAGCCACCGGCACCCAAGTGGATGCAATGGCGTTTGAAGGGGCGGAATCGGCGGTGAACGAAGCCTTTACCAGTTTGTATGGCATGAGTAGCGCGCAATTACAGCCGTTCTTGACCGGCTCGGTGGGACAGCGCTGTTTGGTGGGTGGGGCGGTGACCGCGGCAACACGGGCTTGCACCAGTACGGACCGTATGGACTCAAGAGGACTGGTGCGCGCGGGATCCCGGATTCGGCAGGAGGGAATGAGGGCGGTTTCCGGAGGGCAGTTGAGTATGTCTGGCAACAATACGCTGGTGGTCGATTTCACCTTTGAGATTCTCGGTGAAGCGGAGATCGATGACTTTTCAGTGAACAACCATCACATGCTGGAAGCGTTGAAACGCGGGATGGTGTCGTCGTCCGACTTTAACGTGGACACGGACAACTAAGCACGAGCGGGGGGGGAGTCATGCTCGAGAATATTTTCAAGTCAGGCCTGTTACTGGTTGCGCTGTTGTTGGCGCCGACGCCGCTTTACGCGGACGACACGGAAATCTATTTCTCCCGCGCCGGTGTCGGCAACGATGAGAACGAACAGATCGCCAACGTACTGTTCCTGATCGATACCTCGGGAAGTATGGAGCAGGGCAGTCCGACCAAAATGTCGCAATTGAAAACCGCCTTCACCCAGGTTATCGATGGGCTGGGTGAAGGGGTTCGCGTGGGCGTTGGCAAGTTCAATGGCGGTTATGACCGCAATGGTTATGGCGGCTATGTGTTCTATCCGGTCAGCGATATGGACAGCACCGCTCGCGGCGAGGTCAAGTCCCTGGTCAATGGCCTCTCCGGCACATCGAATACCCCGACCATGGAGGCGTATTCGGAGATGGCCCGCTACATGATGGGACTGAGCCCGACTACTTATGCCGTGTATGGAGAGGCTTCCCAGGACAAGCCCCAGGTGGCGGTGAATATGCATTACCAGTGCGTGCGCTACTTCTCCAACGGCAGTTGCCGCGACTGGGACTGGGTTAGCGATGATAGCTATCAGTCACCGATGAACATAAATAACCAATGCGAAAGCAACCACATCATTGTCATGACCGACGGCGATCCGACTCAGGACAGCGACTACGATTCGGTGAGGAATATCGCGGGAGGGTATTGCAACGGTTCGTACAGTTGTCAGGAACAGCTGGCCGGGTGGCTGGCTAGCGAAAGCGGAAATACGCAGGAGCGTGCAGTAAAGACCTGGCAGGTGGCCTTTGGTGTCAGTGAGACCTCATCCCAGGTAAGGAACATGACTTCGGTGGCTGTTGCCGGTGGCACGGAAAGGGTACGTCTTGCCAATGACGCAGAAGAACTGGCCGCCGAGTTCAATGACATTCTCAATCTCATCGCGGAAGACTCCCAGACCATCACTTCGCCGGGGGTGGCGGTAAACCAGAACAATCGATTGGAACATTTGAACCAACTTTACTATGCCGTTTTCAAGCCCTCTAAAAGTTCGATCTGGCCCGGCAATCTGAAACGTTACCGCAAGGACGGCAGCGAAGTCGTGGACAAGAATGGCGCTTCCGCGGTGGACGCCAGCACCGGCTATTTCCGCGATTCGGCCTGGAGTTATTGGACCCCCACGGAAGCGGACGGCCCGGATGTCACCAAAGGCGGTGCTCGCGGCAGAAACGATCAATATCAGGACCGCAAGATCTACGTGGGCAATAACAGTGACAATGGTGGCGGCGAATGGCTCACCGAGAATCGTGTGGAAAACATGCTGCAGCCCTCCCAGCTGGGGATTCCGGACAACGACCCGGCAGCGGAATTCGACACCAAGCTGAAAGTCTACGATGCGTTGAGGCGGCTCTGGGCGGATCCCATGCATAGTGTGCCGTTGCTGGTGAACTATGAAATAGGGGCCGATGCTAATGACGTGGATGGACAGAAAAACTATCTTTTCGTATCCACCAACGGTGGCATGCTGCACGCCATCGATACTGATGATGGCCGTGAGAAATTCACTTTCATGCCGGACCGCATGCTCAAGAAGGCATACGACTTTGTCCGCTCTCCTGATTTGCGGGAAGACAATATTCGTGACCCTTACGGCATGGATGGTTCCTGGGTGGCTTATCGCACCGCCAAGGAAAATGGCGATGCCGACAAGGTGTGGATCTTCGGAGGCATGCGCCGGGGCGGAAACGCCTATTACGGTCTGGATGTGTCGTCCATGGACAGCCCGGAGTTGATGTGGCGGATCCAGGGCAAGGACGAGAGCGGAGCCAATGCCAGCAGCGGGTTCGATCGGCTGGGGCAGACTTGGTCGACGCCGACCATCACCCGGGTACGTATCGACGGTGAGGTGAAAACGGTGCTGGTGTTCGGCGGTGGCTACGATGCCGAACACCATGATACCGCTGGTCAGCGGGCGGCGAAGGACAGTGTCGGCAACGCTATCTATATGGTCGACGCGGAAACTGGTGACCTGATCTGGTCCGCCGGTGCCGACACCAATGCCGGCGTCGCCCACACAACGGTGGACAGTATGAAATGGTCGGTGCCGGGAGGCATCGCCGTGGTGGACCTGAAGAATGGCCGGTTGGATGGTCTGGCGGATCACCTCTACTTCGCCGACCTTGGCGGGCAGGTGTTCCGTGTCAATTTTGACAATAACAACGATGGCGCCGCTTCCCTGGTGAAGGGCGTGGTGCGGTTGGCCAATTTCGGTGACAGTGAGCACCGTCGGTTCTACGAAGCTCCGGCCATTGGTTATGTGCGCGACGGCTTACAGGAGACACTGTACGTGGCGGTGGGGTCCGGCTATCGGGCACATCCTCTGGATGAGGACACCGACGAGGGTTTCTTCATATTTGCTGATAGCACGTTCCAGAATACCAACCAGCCCGACGTGATTACCATGAGCGAGTTACGTAACGCTCGTAGCAGCGACCCATCCGCGTCCTCGAAGGGTTGGTATGTGACGTTCCAGCGTTCCGGTGAAAAGGTAATGTCCTCTCCGAGCATTTACCAAAACTCGGTGATGTTCACCACTTACGTTCCCACCAATGCCGACCAGGACGATGATCCCTGTGTGGTGCGTTACGGTGAGGCTTATGCCTATCGGGCGAACATGATCACCGGGGAGCCGGAATCCTTCACCAACGATGGAGACGCCTCCTGGGACGGGACCAAGCTGATTACCTCCGCGATCCCGCCGGGCGTGGTGCCGGTGATTACCGACGGGGGCGGCGGTGATGGTGACGGCGGCGGCGATGATGATGAAGATGGCAGTGGCGTGTCCTTTAACGTGGGGTTGGAGTTTATTGGCGATGACGGCATGAACTACAACCTGTTCCGCAAGCGCCGCTGGTATCCAATGGAAAAGAACGACGCCAACGCCTATTTCCCGCCTGAGCAAGGGGGGACGACACCATGAACCGAATGACTCGGAATCCCATGGCCGGCTTCACGCTGATCGAACTGATGATCGTGGTGGTGGTGGTGGCGATCCTCGCCGCCATCGCCTACCCGAGCTACACCGAGCAGGTGCGTAGTACACGCCGGGCGGAATACCAGGGCAAGCTGATGGACCTGGCGGCATCGCTGGAAACTTATCGGGCCCGCCATTTTTCTTATGAGGGCGCAACAGCCGGCGGCCTGGTTGGAGATGCCTATTACAACGTCCAGGTGGCCACCAGTAATGATCATCAGAGCTATCTGGTCACCGCCACGCCCCGCTCTGGGGCGGGTATGGCGGGGGATGGCAATCTCAAACTCAACAGTGAAGGGCAGACCTGCTGGGTGAAAGGCGGGGATTGCACTCCCAGCGCCACTTCCAGTTGGGACCGGTGAGGAGAAAACGGCGGGATCGCGGTCCGCATTCTAGAGGCAGTCGCCGCTGCTGATCGGTTCGATGCGAGCAGTGCCCATCACCGACATGACGATACGTCGCCCCTGCCCCTGGTTGCAGATCAGGAAGCTGCCGTTCTGGTAATACAGGTTGCCGCGCCGTTCATAACGCAATGCGGTGCCGCGGAAGCGGCGCCAGGTAAGGGTGGTGCCCTCGGGCAGATCAAGGCGATGGAACACGTCATCATCGGTGATGGCGGCAATGCCATTCCGGTCCCGCGCCAAAAGTAGTGAAGAGGTTGTCTGGAAGCGGTCACAGTGACTGCTGCCGTCGCATAAATAGATCGGCCCCCGCGTCAGCGCTTCGGCCCGGGCATAGTGGATCAGACCCAGAACCTGGTTGCTGGCCGATACCACCCGATGCCGGGGCAGCCAGTCTTTTTGCCAGTGAACGCCGGCGCTCAACAGAAGCGCCAGCAGCGTCAGTGTGATCAGTAGCTCCACCAGTGTGAATCCGCGCACGTCCTTGTCCCTCCCGTGGCCGTCCTGGCCTTTGATGTGTGGCAACAAGAGACCAGTTTACCGTCCCGGCAAGGTGGCCTTTGTGCTACTGTTGCTCTTCTTTCTGTAGTCCATATTCCCTGATTGCTATGGCTGATTTGCTCGTCGTCGGCGGCGGTATCGTCGGATTGTTAAGTGCTTTGGAATTCACCGACCGGGGTTGCCGGGTCACCGTCATCGATGCGCCGGCCCGCTTTCCGCCGGCCTCCTGGGCTGGCGGCGGGATCCTGTCGCCGTTGTACGCCTGGCGCTATCCCGACGCCATGAATCTGCTGACGGTGGACGCGCCGGAGCGCTATCGCAACCTGATCACGCGGCTGCGCGGACGGGCCGGGCTGGTGGACGAGGACCTCAACGAAAGCGGCCTGTGGGTGGCGGTGGAAACGGAGCAGGAGCGTGCCGACGCTATGGCCTGGGCGCGCCGCTGGCGGCTTCCCTGCTCGGCGGAGCGCTTGTCCCAGCGGATGCCGGAAGCCACCGATCGGAATGGGGTGTGGTTTCCATCCCTGGGTAATTTACGTAACCCCCGTATTCTCAAGGCGTTACGTGCCTGGTTGTTGGCCCGTGGTGCGGGCTTCGAAGCAACGCCGGCGGTATCGGTGCTGCCACGTGCCGGAGGCGGGGCGTCAGTGGCGTTGGCTGATGGTCGGGAATGTCAGGCCAGTCGGGTGCTGATCAGTGCCGGCATGTGGAGTCCGCGATTGCTGAGTCCGCTCGGATTGGACTTGCCGCTGTTTCCTTCCAAGGGAGAGATGCTGCTCTATCAGTTGGCGCCGGGGCGGGTACCGACCGTGTTGCTGACCGAGCAGGGGTATCTGATTCCCCGTGCCGACGGCGCCGTGCTGGCGGGCTCAACACTGAAGGACGGTGATGACAGCCAGTATCCCACGGTGCCGGGGCGCTGGGCGCTGGAGAAAATGGCGGCCTCGCTGTTGCCGGCTCTGGCCGGTGAACGGCCGGTAAGTCATTGGGCGGGCGTGCGCCCCGGCTGTGCCCGGGACTGGCCGTATCTGGGGGAAGTGCCCGGTGTGCCGGGGGTCTACGCCGCGCTGGGACACTATCGCAATGGTCTGGTGTCGGCGCCGGCTAGCGCCGCGCTGTTGGCGGCACTGATGAGTGGCGAGCGCCCCCATCTGGATCCGGCGCTTTACGCGCTGCCTTCCTCCTCTTCCTGATCCAGCGCCAGTTTCTTCAAGCGGTAACGCAGCGAGCGAAACGTCATACCCAGCTTCTTGGCGGCGGCGGTGCGATTCCAGTGGGTGGCATCCAGCGCTTTGAGAATTTCCTGCCGCTCGATGTCCTGTAGATAATCTTCCAGTGGCAACGCCGGATCACGGCTGCCGCCCTGGCTGGGCGCTTCGCTGCTTGCCTGGCTGGGCAGCCGCAGATGCGCCGGTTCGATAACGTTGCCATCACACAGGGTCATGGCCCGCTCCAGTACATTTTCCAGCTCTCGCACGTTGCCGGGAAACGGATACTCGCGCAGTGCCGCCAGAGTGCCGTCATTGAGTGTGGGCGGTGTGGTGTCCCAGGCGATGCCGAGCCGGGAGAGGATGTGCTCAACCAGCGCCGGAACGTCGTCCAGGCGCTCGCGCAGCGGCGGTACGTGCGCCTCGATGACATTCAGCCGGTAGTAAAGGTCCTGACGGAAGCGGCCTGCCTGCATCTCCTCGCTGAGATCCTTGTGGGTGGCGCAGAGAATGCGCAGGTTGACGTTGAACTCCCGTGACTCGCCCACCGGCCGAACGGTCTTTTCCTGAATCGCACGCAGCAGCTTGACCTGCATGTGCAGCGGCAGATCCGCTACTTCATCAAGAAACAGAGTGCCTCCGTCCGCTTCCCGGAACAGGCCTTTGCGGTCTTCCACGGCACCGGTGAAACTGCCTTTGCGGTGACCGAAAAATTCACTTTCCATCAGTTCGGAGGGGATGGCGCCGCAGTTCACCGCAACGAAAGGGTGATCGCCGCGAGGCCCCAGTGTGTGAATCAGACGCGCCACTTTTTCCTTGCCGCTACCGGATTCGCCGCTGATGTAGATCGGCGCCTGGCTGCGTGCCAGCTTGCGGATTTGCCGTCGCAAATGCTGCATGGCCGGCGACTGGCCAATCAGACCATCGTCTTCGCCACTGTTGGCGGCGCCATGGCGGCTGATGCCGAGGCCGTCCTGAATCAACTGCCGCAGCCGGTCCAGCGAGACGGGTTTGGCGATGAAGTCGTAGGCCCCCAGTTTCATCGCTTCGGTGGCGGTCTCCATATTGCCGAATGCGGTGAGTACCGCGATGGGCATGTCCGGCGCCTTCTCCGCCGCGTAGCGGATCAGCTGCAAACCGGAGCCGTCGCCGAGGTTCATATCGGTCAGGCACAGATGATAGGCGTCGCGATCCAGCAGCCGCTGGGCGGCGGCCAGGGAGTCCGCGGCCGTTGCTTCCAGTTTCATCCGCCCCAGGGTGATGACCAGAAGTTCTCTCAGGTCCGCCTCGTCGTCCACAACCAAAACACGCGGAATTATGTCATTCATCGTTATTGGAACTGTCTATCCGGATGTGCGCAGGTAATCATGAAACAAGCGCCCCGATCAGCCGGTTCATGGCTGAGACTGGCTTGATTGGCCTGGCACAGTTGCTGGCACACGAACAGACCGAGACCGTTTCCTTTGGCGTGCGTGGTGAAGAACGGCTCGAACAAATGCCGTGCCTGTTCCTCGCCGATGCCTGGGCCGTCATCGCTGACCGCGATCCAGGGTAATCGGGTTTTTGAGTGCACTCCGTGGGTCACGCGTACCCGGACCTGTTCCCCCCCATGTCGAAAAGCATTGCCGATCAGATTATCGAGAATCTGAATCAGCTGGCCGCGATCAAAACGCAGCTCGGTATCGGTGGCCAAGTCCATTTGCAGGCGCGTCTTGCGGTTTTCATGGCAAGTCGCGGCAATCTCCGCGAGAACGTCCTTGAGGACCAGTCTCTGTGCCTGGCCCCGTGGTCGCCGTGACAAGTCCAACACATCGGAGATGATGCCGTCCACCCGTTGTACGTGGGTACGCACCATATCGAGCAGGCGGCGGTCGCTGTCATCGCCGGCATCCTCGCGCAGTAACTCGGTGGCGTGATTGATCGCGCTCAACGGATTGCGGATCTCGTGGGCCAGGGTGGCGGACAGACGCCCCAGGGAAGCCAGGTTCAGCTGTTGCGCCTCCTGAGCGATGCGCGCGGTGTCCTCGAGAAACACCAGGGTTAACTGCTCGTGGCTGGTATCCAGGGGGGCGAAGCGCGCGGACAGCTCCGGCGACTGCTTCGAGGCGCGCAATGGTGGCGGCAGAATGTGGGGCGCCTGGCGCCAGGCCTGGTGGCGTTGCTGCAACGGCTCCGGCAGCGGCTGGCCGCTCATGGCCATGGCGAACGCATTATCCGCCGAAGGGTTGGACTGCAGAATGCGCCCGTGGCGGTCGAATACCAGAATCCCGGTGCGCATGCGCCGGACGATTTGCTCATTCAGGGCTTCCAGCCGATCCAATGCCACCTGCTGGTCGGCGGCGATGCTCTCACTGCGCTCCAGCCGCGTGGCGATCTGCTGAATGATCACCGAGACCATGAAAAAGGCGATGCCGAGCAGGCCGGACTCGGTCAGCGAAAACGGATCCCGCTCACCGGATTGAGTGGCGAAATAGAATTGCTCGTACATGACTGTCAGGGTGGCCAGGGCGGCGATCAGAAAACCCATGCGGCCGCGCAGCAGAATATTGCCCGCCGCCACGGTGATCAGTAGCAGTACCGCCAGTCCTCCTTCGAGGCCGCCGTTGGCGTGCACCACCAGCCCCAGGGCGATCACGTCGACGATCAAGGCGAAGGGCTGCGCCCAATGGGGGCGCGGCAGGTGCTCGCTGTATTCAAGTACCGTGGAGATCAGAATCAGGGCCAGATAGGCCATCATGGTGAATTCGAACAGCAGAGGGAGGTGCTGTCCGAGGGAAGGCTGCTGGTGGGTGTAATGGAGAATCAACAACACCGAGGCGATGGCAATGCGGTAGACATTGTAAATGCGTACCGGAGTCCAGCGCTGTCCGGGCGGTGGCCAGGGAAGGCCGGCCTGATCGTGAGGCGTGGTCATGATGTGCGCCGTTTCCAGGTCAGTCGTCGCTTTCCTGGTGTTCCAGGTATTCGCGGCGGTGTTCGCGGGAGCAGAAATCCAGCGATTGATGGCGGAAGGCTTCGGTTTCCGGTACATGCACCCCGCACAGATGGCATTTGACCATGCGCTCACTGTCGATGGTGCGGGAGGAGCGGCGCGGATCGCGTCCCCGGGCGGCATGATTGGCGGAGACCCCTTTGACCACCCGCCAGATCACGTAAATCAGCGCGGCCAGTATCACCAGCTTGATCAGCCCCATTCCTGTCTCCCCGTAAATCACTCACCGGCTTGTTGTTCCGGTAAACCTTTGCCTGACTCTGGCCCGAATTCCCGTGCTTTCGGACGTGCGTTGGAACTTGTTTCGCGTTTCCATACCCTTGAGTGTCGCCGAACACGTGACCAGGTGCTGAAAGCCGCTACCCTGGATACCCGGAGAGGGCCGGATACAGTAAGGAAAAGAACTCCGGTGCGGTGGCGTGGAAACTTTAAACAGGCCTTGAGCAGGCTCTTATGTAACCCGGCCGGCTACAGAGTACAATCAGCGCAGCCGAGAGGAAAGAGATCGGCCCAAGGCGGCGGGCAGGGTGGCCGCCAGGGCCCGGACATGATGAAGGCATGCTTCCTATGCGAATAGTGATGGCCCAGCGCAATCCGCTGGTGGGCGATATCGAAGGCAATGCGCGGGCGGTGATCGATGCCGCCCGTGAGGCCCGTACCCTGTTGGGGGCGGAACTGGTGGTCTTTCCGGAACTGATGCTGACCGGTTACCCACCGGAGGATCTGTTACTGAGGCCCAGCCTCAACCGGCGTATCGACGACGCTCTGGCCACTATCGGTGTCGCCGTGGAGGTGCCCGTGATCGTCGGCTACCCGGCGGTACGCAACGGTGTGCGCCGCAACGCCGCCGGTGTGCTTTATCCTGGTGACGAGGGGCCGCGCCACGAGTACTTCAAGCAATGTTTGCCCAATTACCGGGTGTTTGACGAGAAGCGTTACTTTCAGCCCGGTAACAGCGCCGTGGTGTTCGAGTTCCAGGGGCTGCAACTGGGTATCACCATTTGCGAGGACATCTGGTACGCCGGGCCGGCCGCCGCTGCCGCGGAAGCTGGCGCCGATGCCATTATCAATCTGAATGCCTCGCCGTTCCGTGCCAGCAAACCGGAGGAACGCTTCGAGCAGGTGGCTGCCCGTGCCCGGGAAACCGGACTGCCGGTGCTCTATTGCAACATGGTGGGCGGGCAGGATGAACTGGTCTTCGATGGCGCGTCCTTTGCCGTGGACGGAGCCGGCCATCTGTGCCTGCAGGGCGCCAGTTTCGAGGAAGGCCTGGTGCCGGTGGATCTGAGCGGTGAAGGCGCCGTGCTGGCGATCAGAGGCGAAGTACTGCCGGTGCCGGCGGGTGAGGAGAGCATGTATCGGGCGCTGGTACTGGCGGTGCGCGATTACGTCAACAAGAACGGTTTCAAAGGAGCCCTGCTGGGGCTGTCCGGCGGCATCGACTCCGCTCTGACACTGGCGGTGGCGGTGGATGCCCTGGGTCCGGAGCGGGTGGAAGCGGTGATGATGCCGTTCCGCTATACCTCCGCCATGAGCATTGAGGACGCCGAGAAGCAGGCCCGGGCGTTGCGGGTGAAATACCGGGTACTGCCGATCGAGCCGGCCTTCAATGGTTTCATGGAAATCCTGGCGGAACCGTTTGCCGGGCTTGATACCGACACCACCGAGGAAAATCTCCAGGCCCGCTGTCGCGGCGTGCTGTTGATGGCGCTCTCCAACAAGGGCGGCTCCGTCGTGCTCACCACCGGTAACAAGAGCGAAATGGCGGTGGGCTACGCCACTCTCTATGGCGATATGGCCGGTGGCTTCTCGGTGCTCAAGGACGTCTTCAAGACCTGGGTGTTCCGCGTCGCCCGCTGGCGTAACCAGAAGGCCGGCACCGAGATCATTCCGCAGCGGGTGATCGACCGGCCGCCGTCCGCGGAATTGGCTCCGGATCAGGTGGATTCAGACTCGCTGCCCGACTACGACGAGCTGGACGCCATTCTGGAGCGCTATGTGGAACAGGATATGAGCGCTGAAGCGGTGATCCGTGCCGGTTTCGACCGGGACGTGGTGTATCGGGTGGTGCGCCTGACCGACCGCAATGAATACAAGCGCCGCCAATCGGCGGTGGGGCCGAGAGTCAGCCGCAGGGCTTTTGGCAAGGACCGGCGCTACCCGATTACCAATGGCTGGCGGCCGGGGGACTGAGAAGGGTATCAAAGCCGCCGCGGGGTTCTCCTGCAGCGGCCTCGTCGTCCGCTTACAGCAAATCGAAGGTCAGCAGGCTGAGGATGCCGTTGTCCTTGTCCGGCCACCAGGACAGGGTGACCCGGTCGTCGTCCATATAGTCGGAATCCGGCCAGTTCTGCGCCAGTACCCGGCGGCTCTTGTCGGCCAGTTCCGGCTGATTGATGCGCTCGTAGCCCTTGGCCATGATCGCCAGCGCTTCCGGTACCGAAGGCGTGCCCTGATAGTGGCGTACCACGTATTGAGCCCGGTTGATGGCGGCGATATAGGCGCCGCGCCGGGCATAATAGCGGGCGGCATGCAGTTCCTGGGCGGCGAACTGGTTGCGGATGAACACCATGCGTGAACGCGCGTCGGGGGCGTAGTCGCTGTCCGGGAAGCGGTTCACCAGACGCTCGAAGTCCTCGAAGGCATTACGGGCCGCGCTCAGGTCACGGGATGACTTGTCGGTGCTCATGATGTTATCGAACAGGCCGCGCTCCAGGTAATAGTTGGACAGCCCGTGCATGTAGAGAGCGTAGTCCAGGCTCGGGTGAGCCGGGTAGGAGCGGATGAAGCGCTGGGCGGCGACCACCGCGGCCGGGTAATCCTGGGACATGAACTGGGCGTAGATCAGGTCCAACTGCGCCTGTTCGGCATAGGTGCCGTAAGGGAAGCGGGCCTCCAGTTCCTTCAGGCTGTCGATGGCGGTCAGGTAATTTTTCGCTTCCAGCGACTCCCGCGCCTGCTTATATTGCTCGACCTCGGTGCGCTCCGGGCTCTCGACGGGCTTGCTGGAACAGGCGCTCACCATCACGGCGATAATCAGGGGCCAAAACAGACGTGGCATTTTTTCCTCGGTTCGACGCGCTACAATGGAGCGCTATTTAATCACAGGTTGCGATATGGGACATCTCGGCGGGGAGAAAATTCAACGCACCGAGCAGGTGAGCGTGGATCACGCCGGCGCCCGCTTGGATCAGGTGGCGGCGGAACTGTTCGAGGGATTCTCCCGCTCGCGGCTGCAAACCTGGATCAAGCAAGGCGCTCTGACCGTCAATGGCCGCAAGGCGCGCCCCAAGGACAAGCTGGTGGGCGGCGAGAGCCTGACCCTGGAGGCGGAGCTGGCGCCGGAGCTGGAGGATCAGCCCGAGGCGATCAGCTTGCCGGTGGTGTATGAGGATGAGGATCTGATCGTCATCAACAAGCCGGCGGGACTGGTGGTGCATCCGGCGGCGGGTCATGCTGATGGAACCTTGCTCAACGGATTGCTCCATTTGGATGAACGCCTCTCAAGTCTGCCCCGGGCCGGCATCGTTCACCGCCTGGATCGGGATACCACCGGTCTGATGGTGGTGGCCCGCTCCCTGGAGGCGCATAGCGGGCTGGTGGCGCAACTGCAGGACAAGAGTCTGCATCGCGAGTACGAAGCCATCGCTGTCGGGGTGATGACCGGCGGCGGCACCGTGGATGCGCCCATAGGCCGTCATCCGGTGGACCGTAAACGCCAGGCGGTGGTGGCTCAGGGGGGCAAGCCGGCGGTGACGCACTTCCGTGTGATGGACCGCTACCGGGCTCACACACGGATCCAGGTCCGCCTGGAAACCGGACGGACTCATCAGATTCGCGTTCACATGGCCCACCGCCACTATCCGTTGGTGGGAGATCCGTTGTACGGTGGTCGCCTGAAGTTTCCCGCTGGCGCCACCGAGGCCTTACGCGAGGCGTTGCGACGGTTCCCCCGGCAGGCCCTGCATGCCCGCCGCCTCGGCCTGGTGCACCCGGTTAGCGGCGAGTATCTGGAATTCGAAACGCCGCTGCCGGAAGACCTGCAGACTCTGATTCGGGTCCTCGAGGAGGACCGGGAGGCGCAATGACGCTGCCGGATGTCAGTCAGTGGCTCTGGCCGGAATGGCACCCGCACCCGCGGGTGCGGTCGGTGGTCACCACCCGTTTGGGGCGTCATTCGCCCCCTCCGTGGGCCGGCTTCAATCTCGGCGCCAACTGCGGTGACGAACCCTCCCGGGTGGAAACCGCCCGCCGCCATGTGCACCGGCTGCTGCAAGTGGATCATCCTCCGGCCTGGCTGCAACAGATCCACAGTGACCGGGTCATTCGCGCCGGCGAACGGGACAACCGCGCCGACGGGGTCTGGACCAACGAGAGCGGCTGGCCTTGTGTGGTGCTCACCGCGGATTGTCTGCCGGTATTACTGGCGCGCCAGGACGGCAGCGCGGTGGCCTCGGTGCACGCTGGCTGGCGCGGGCTGCATGCGGGGATTGTGCAAAGGGCGGTGTCGATCCTGGCACCGGAAGGGGAGGCACTGTCCGCCTGGATGGGGCCGGCAATTTCCGGTCGCGTCTATCAGGTGGGGGAAGAGGTGCGCCGTGCCTTCATGGAATCCTCGGAACTGTTCGAGCCCGCTTTCACGCGTGACGCCACTCCCGGGCATTGGCGTTTCTCGCTGACCCACGCCGCCACCCTGGTGTTGCATCAGGCCGGTGTGGAAGATGTGTCCGGAGGGGAGCATTGCACCGCCGGCGATCTCACCCACTTCTATTCCTACCGCAAGGAAGGCCAGACCGGCCGCTTCGCTTCTCTGATTTGGCTTGAGCCCTGATCGGGGCCAGGCCCACCATCTCCCTTTTTCTTAATCTGGATCAATATTGGCGGTTTTTCCGGGATGGGCTGCTTGAATTCCAGGGCGTCGCCCGCATTTATAGGTCAGATTTTGAACAGTCGGTAATAGCCAGTGCCGTTGAAACCAAAAGGGTGGAGGGCTGGTTCTTACGCGCAACCAGGAGAAGTCATTCATGCGAATGGACAAACTGACCGCTCGTCTGCAGGAAGCCTTGGGCGAAGCCCAATCGCTGGCGGTGGGGCAGAGCCACAACGCCATTGAGCCGGTGCATCTGATGCTGGCTCTGCTGCAACAACGCGGCGGCGTCGCCACGCCGTTGCTGGAAAAGGCCGGCGCCAATCCGGCCGATGTGATCACCGCCCTGAAGATGGCGATGGACAAGCTGCCCACCGTTGGCCAGTTCACCGGAGACGTTCAGCTCTCCCAGAATCTGGGCCGCCTGTTGAACCTGGCGGACCGGGAAGCTCAACAACGCGGAGATCAGTATATTTCCACCGAAGCGGTGCTGTTGGCGGCCTGTGACGACAACGGTGATGTCGGCAAACTGATGAAAAACGCCGGTGTGCGCAAGGCGGTGCTGGCGGAGAAAATCCAGCAAGTCCGTGGCGGTGAATCGGTGGACGACCCCAACGCCGAGGACCGTATGGAGTCCCTCAAGAAGTACACCACGGACCTTACCGCCCGCGCCGAAAGCGGCAAGCTGGATCCGGTGATCGGCCGGGATGATGAGATTCGCCGCACCATCCAAGTGCTGCAGCGCCGGACCAAGAACAACCCGGTGCTGATTGGTGAGCCGGGTGTTGGTAAAACCGCCATCGTCGAGGGGCTGGCGCAACGTATCGTCAATGGCGAAGTGCCGGAAGGGCTCAAGGAAAAGCGGGTTCTGTCCCTGGATATGGCAGCGCTGATCGCTGGCGCCAAATACCGCGGTGAGTTCGAGGAGCGCTTGAAAGCCGTGCTCAACGAGCTGTCCAAACAGGAAGGGCGGGTGATTCTGTTCATCGATGAGCTGCACACCATGGTCGGCGCCGGCAAGGCCGATGGAGCCATGGACGCGGGCAATATGCTCAAACCGGCGTTGGCGCGCGGTGAGCTGCATTGCGTCGGTGCCACCACGCTGAACGAGTATCGTCAGTACATCGAAAAGGATGCGGCTCTGGAACGTCGCTTCCAGAAAGTGCTGGTGGATGAGCCCTCGGTGGAAGACACCATCGCCATCCTGCGTGGCCTGAAGGAACGCTATGAGGTTCACCATGGTGTCGACATCACTGACGGCGCCATCATCGCCGCCGCCAAACTGAGCCATCGTTACATCACCGACCGCCAGTTGCCGGACAAGGCCATCGATCTGATCGATGAAGCGGCCAGTCGTATCCGTATGGAAATCGATTCCATGCCGGAGGAAATGGACCGCCTCGACCGGCGCCTGATCCAACTGAAGATGGAGCGGGAGGCGCTGCGCAAGGAAGAGGACGAGGCAAGCAGGAAACGGCTGGAAAAACTGGAAGCGGATATCGCGGCCCTGGAGAAGGAATACGCCGATCTGGAAGAGATCTGGAACGCGGAGAAAGCCGCGTTGCAGGGGGCTCAACAGTACAAGGCGGAACTGGAACAGGCCCGTGTGGATATGGAACAGGCACGCCGCGCCGGCGACCTGAATCGCATGTCCGAGCTGCAGTACGGGGTGATCCCGGAGCTGGAGAAGAAGGTTCAGCAGGCCCAGGAGCGCGAGGAAGCTGCTCAGGTGGAAACCCAGTTGCTACGCAACAAGGTCACCGATGAGGAAGTGGCGGAAGTGGTTTCCAAATGGACCGGGATTCCGGTGTCCAAGATGCTGGAGGGCGAGCGCGAGAAACTGTTGCGCATGGAAGAGGCGTTGCATCATCGCGTGGTTGGCCAGGAAGAGGCGGTGGAAGCGGTCTCCAACGCGGTGCGGCGTTCCCGCGCCGGGTTGTCGGACCCGAACCGTCCGAATGGCAGCTTCCTGTTCCTTGGTCCCACCGGTGTGGGTAAGACGGAGCTGTGTAAGGCGCTGGCCGGTTTCCTGTTCGATACCGAGGAAGCCATGGTGCGCATCGACATGTCCGAGTTCATGGAGAAGCATTCCGTGGCCCGGTTGATCGGCGCGCCTCCAGGGTATGTCGGTTATGAGGAAGGGGGTTATCTCACCGAAGCGGTGCGTCGTAAGCCGTATTCCGTGCTGTTGCTGGACGAAGTGGAAAAGGCGCACCCGGATGTCTTCAACGTACTGTTGCAGGTACTGGAAGATGGCCGCCTTACCGATGGCCAGGGCCGCACCGTGGACTTCCGTAACACGGTGGTGGTGATGACCTCGAATCTGGGGTCGGACCTGATCCAACGCATGGCCGGTGAAGGCGATTATGAGGCAATGAAAGCCGCGGTAATGGAAGTGGTCGGCCAGCATTTCCGCCCGGAGTTCATCAACCGGGTGGACGAAACGGTGGTGTTCCATCCGCTGGGGCAGGCTCAGTTGAAAGGCATCGCGGGCATTCAGCTCGACTATCTGCGCAAGCGGCTGGTGGATCGGGAAATGTCCCTGACGCTGTCCGACGCGGCGCTGGACAAACTGGTGGAAGCGGGCTTCGATCCGGTATACGGAGCGCGGCCGCTGAAGCGGGCAATCCAGAGCCAGTTGGAGAACCCGCTGGCGCAGGCGCTGCTCAAAGGCGAGTTTGTTCAGGGCGATGCCATCAACGTGGATGTGGCGGACGGCAAGTTCACCTTCACCAAGGGGTGATTGTCCGCGCCATTTCGGCGGTATAACAACGCCGGCCTTCGGGCCGGCGTTCTGCGTTCAGGAGGAACGCCGGAACGGGAAGGTGAACTGTTGCACCACGCCTTCCGGTACCTGGGTGCTGGCGCGGGTACCGTACCGTGCCGCCAGTTTGTCGGGCATGTGCAGCGTGCCAAACAGTTTGTCGTAGAGCGGCAGGAAAGCGGCGTAGTTCTTGTCCACTGCCTCGTCCTCGGAGGAGTGGTGCCAGTGGTGGAATTCCGGGGTGGCGATGACCCAGCGCAGCAGTGGGAAACGGAAACGCACATTGGCGTGGATGAAAATCGCGTGGAAGGAAATGAACACCAGATAGGCATACACCGCCGATGGCGAGAAGCCGAGGATGAAGATCGGCAAATAACCGACGAAGCGGTTGGCGACGATTTCCACCACATGCAGCCGTGATGAGGCAAGCCAGTCCATTTGTTGGGTGGAATGGTGCACGGCATGAAACCTCCACAACCAGGGCACTTCATGGAACGCCCGGTGAATCCAATAGCTGCCCAGATCCACCACGATCAGAATCTCGATGAACTGTAGCCACAGCGGCTGGCTGGCGATGGCCTGCTGGAAGCCGATGTCGACTTTGTCATGCAGGAACACCTGGATCGGAATCACGGTGAAAAAACTGATCAGTTGCAGCCCGACGTGGCTGAACAGGAAGTACTTCATGTCCGTGATCCAGCCCCGGCGCAGCACTCTTTGTTCCGGATCCTTCGGATAGATTCGTTCCATGGGAACGAACACCAGGGCCAGTACCAGCAGGGTGAGGATGAAATAGTCCAGCCCGGCGTAGAGGCTGCGGCCGTCCACTGGCGGCATGTCAATTCTGCCGGAGCCGAGCAGGGCGGCCATGCAGGCCATGATCATGCCGGCCAGGCCATAGCGTGGATCCTGGTGGCGCCAGACACTGATAAAGCCGGCACAGAAAGCAATGGCGATACCGGCGAACAGCACCATGCGCAGCACGTCGGCGCTATAGAAAGCACGAAATTCCGGGGTGGTGAGCAGATTCGGAAACAGAAAACAGAATCCGCCGAGCAGGGAAAGCAGACCGAGGCCGACGGCGATGGTGGCGCTGATCTTGCCCTGACCGGGAGTCAGATCCACGTCTTCGAAGCGTTCTCTCAAATAATCCGTCATGTCGGGCTGTCCTTGGATAACCACCGGGCCGGCGGCGTGATAGCGATGATAACATCCGGGGCGCCGGCATCATTCTTCAATACAGAGTGTTCAATATCAGGGGTTCAGGGCATTTTAAGCCTGAAAGCCGGTGAGGGGACCACCCCGGTGGTAACAAATAGCGTCACGCTCCCCGGCTATCGCAGAATGACACCGCTGCACGGGTCTGTTCCAGGATTTTGGCCCGTTTTTCCTGGTCCAGAACCTCCATTTCGCCAGTCTCCGGGTTCTCGCGGCGCACCAGCGGCTTTTCCGTCAAGGCCGCCAGATTCCGCCGGTGCTGGTCGCAGGCGGCCCGGGTTTCCTCGCTTACGGCGCCGTCAGCTTCGGTGGTGGCCTCCTCCGCGCCGGGACGGGCGCGCCGGGCGCGGTCCTGTTCCAGCCTTTCCAGGGCGTCGGCCTGGTCGGAGCTGGCTGAGCGGCGGGTGCGCACTGATTGGGTTTCCTGGTCCTCCGGGGGTTGCACGTCATAGTGGGTGACACCCTGGTCGTCCACCCACTTGTAGTAGGTGGCGGCCGGAAGATACGGGCTGGTGATCAGCAAGGCGGCAGCAATGAGTAATGGTTTCATAGTGATCCGGCCCGGAAACATGATCCGGGATCCCCTCCGAAAAAAGTATTAGCTGCCCAAGCATGCCAATGAACCCGTCGGCCAGGCAAGGTACTGTGGCCATTAGGGCTTTGAAATCGCCCGCATTTCTGACAATATTAAGACCTTTCCGGAGATCGGGACCCGCAACCACTTACCGGTGGCTGTGTGGCCGGGATTCGGGGCGTCGTTACCGCGGCGTCCGGTGTCAGCAGTATGACTGCACTCTCGTCCCGCTGTGGGAACCTCCGGAGGTTTCTCACCCCGTCGCGGGCACGATTCCTCCAGGTCCCTCTGCCTGTGTCTGTTGCCGGCCAACCGCCGCGACCGACCCCAGGGTGCTTAAATAGGGCGCCCTATTCCACAGGTAAACGTTGTCCTCCGCTCTCGGCGGGGTGATCGCTATTGTTCTGAACTTAGAGGTAGCAACCGTGGAAATGTTATCTGGCGCGGATATGGTTGTCCGCGCACTGCAAGAAGAGGGTGTGGAGTACATCTTCGGGTATCCCGGAGGCTCCGTTCTGCACATCTACGACGCGTTATTCCAGCAGGACAAAGTCAGTCATATTCTGGTGCGCCATGAGCAGGCGGCGACCCACGCCGCCGACGGTTACGCTCGCGCCACCGGCAAGCCCGGCGTGGTGATGGTGACCTCCGGCCCCGGCGCCACCAACGCCATCACCGGTCTGGCTACCGCCTTCATGGATTCGATCCCGATGATCGTGTTGTCCGGCCAGGTGCGCTCCGACTGGATTGGCGACGACGCCTTCCAGGAGACCGACATGATCGGCGTCTCCCGTCCGGTGGTGAAGCACAGCTTCATGGTGCGCGATCCCAAGGACATTCCGGAGATCTTCAAAAAGGCGTTTTATATCGCCACCACCGGCCGTCCCGGCCCGGTATTGATCGATATTCCCAAGGACCACACCGCGCCTAACAAGACCTTCCCGTACGAATACCCGAAGAAGGTCAAGCTGCGTTCCTACGCGCCGGTGACCCGTGGTCATTCCGGTCAGATCCGCAAGGCGGTGGAGGAGCTGCTCAAGGCCAAGCGTCCGGTGATCTACGCTGGTGGCGGCGTGGTCCAGGGCGAGGCCAGCGAAGCGCTGACCAAGCTGGCTCATAAGCTCAACTTCCCGGTGACCAACACCTTGATGGGGTTGGGCGCTTACCCCGGCACCGATCGTCAGTTTCTGGGCATGCTGGGTATGCATGGGACCTACGAAGCCAATATGGCGATGCATAGCGCCGATGTGATCCTGGCCGCCGGTGCGCGGTTGGACGACCGGGTCACCAACAGCACCAAGAAGTTCTGCCCGGGCGCCAAGCTGATTCACATTGATATCGATCCGGCCAGCATCTCCAAGAACGTGGCGGCGCATATTCCCATCGTTGGTCCGGTGCGGCAGGTGCTGGACGAAATGCTGGCCATGCTCGATGAGCAGGACAGTGAGCCGGACCATAAGGCACTGGAACGCTGGTGGCAGGAAATCGACGGCTGGCGGGAGTTCCACGGCCTGCGCTACGAAACCAACGAAAACGGCCCGATGAAACCGCAGCAGGTGGTTCAGGCTCTGTACAAGGCCACCGACGGCAAGGCCTACGTCACCTCCGACGTGGGGCAGCACCAGATGTTCGCGGCCCAGTTCTACAAGTTCGATCGCCCGCGCCAGTGGATCAACTCCGGCGGTCTGGGCACCATGGGCTTCGGACTGCCGGCGGCCATGGGGGTGCAGTTCGCTTTCCCGGACGCGGTGGTTGCCTGTGTCACCGGTGAAGGCTCGATCCAGATGAATATCCAGGAGCTGTCCACCTGCCTGCAGTACGGCCTGCCGGTGAAGATCATCAACATCAACAACCAGGCCCTCGGCATGGTGCGCCAGTGGCAGGATATGCAGTACGGCGGCCGCCATAGCCAGTCCTATATGGAATCCCTGCCGGACTTCGTCAAACTGGCCGAGGCCTATGGCCATGTGGGCTTCAAGGTGGAGAAATTCGAGGATCTGGAAGGCGCCATGAACGAAGCGTTCTCGCTCAAGGACCGGCTGGTCTTCATGGACATCTATGTGGACCCCACCGAGCACGTGTACCCGATGCACATCGCCGATGGCGCCATGCGTGATATGTGGCTGAGCAAGACGGAGCGGACCTGATGAGACGTATCATTTCGATTCTGATGGAAAACGAACCCGGCGCCCTGTCCCGGGTGGTGGCTCTGTTCTCCCAGCGCGGCTACAACATCGAGACGCTCACCGTGGCGCCCACGGAAGACCCGACCCTGTCGCGTCTGACCATGACCACCACCGGTGACGAGTACAAGATCGAGCAGATCACCAAACATCTCAACAAGCTGATCGAGGTGGTCAAGCTGGTGGATCTCACCGAAGGGGCTCATATCGAGCGTGAGATCATGCTCATGAAGATCAAGGCCACCGGTGCCCAGCGCGCGGAGGTGAAGCGTACCGTGGATATCTTCCGTGGCCAGATCGTGGACGTCACCGCCACGGTTTATACCGTCCAGCTCACTGGCACCACCGATAAGCTGGAGGCGTTCATCAACGCCATCGGTGAAACCCAGGTGCTGGAAGTGGTACGCTCCGGCGTGTCCGGCATTGCCCGTGGGGAGAAAGTGTTGAGCCTCTGACGGTTCGCGCTTTCGACCGAAAACAACGAACCCCGCCTGGTGCGGGGTTTGTTGTTTTTGCGCGTCCGGGAACGGTGTATCAAGATACGTGTACCGTAAACAGCGAAGAAGAACCCGTCTGAATCCAACCTGGGAAAGATAGCCGCGATGATCACCATTGAATTCTTACTGACCACTCTGGTTGTGGTGCTGATGCCGGGCGCTGGTGTGCTGTGCACGGTGGCGGCGGCACTGGCCCAGGGGCGTGCTGCCGGTTTCTACGCCGCGCTGGGTTGTACGTTGGGTATTATTCCTCATCTGCTGGCGACAGTACTGGGGCTGGCGGCGATCATGCACACCAGCGCGGTGGTGTTTCAACTGGTGAAGTTCGCCGGGGTGGCCTACCTGCTCTACCTGGCCTGGATGACCTGGAAAAACGGGTTGCAACTCCAGGTGTCCGATGACTCCGCCGGAGTTCGTCCTCTGGTGGTTGTCGGCCGCGCCTTCCTGGTCAATGTTCTTAATCCGAAACTCAGCCTGTTCTTTCTGGCGTTCCTGCCTCAGTTCATTCCGCCGGGCAGCCCCTCTCCCTTCGTCCAGTTGTCACTGTTGAGTGGTGTTTTGATGGCGATGACGTTCGCCGTGTTTGTCCTCTATGGGCAGCTGGCCCATGGATTCCGGCGGGTGATCATGGCGTCACCGCGAGTGCAGAACGGTTTGCGCAGGGGCTTCGCCGCCGCCTTTGCCGGTTTGGGCGTGCAGTTGGCGCTCAGTGGACGTTGAGGGGCATGAGCGGGAAGCAAATGGTGATGCGATGAAGGGGGCGATCGTCGATAGGCAAGGTGACATGAAGATGCCGTGGAGGTGCGAGAGGAGATGGTGAAAGGATTTCGCCTCAAAAGAATGTTATTGGCTTTGCTTGTTGTTGTGGTGGCCGGTTTGCTGATCCCGGAACACGCCCGCATTCCTGTGCAAGGCGCCACGGCCAGCGATTGGCACCCGAAATCCTTCTGGTTTGAACCCTGGGGCGCTTCCGGCGTGCATAAAGGCATCGATATCTTTGCCGTCCGGGGGACGCCGGTGGTCTCCGCCGTTCCTGGTATCCGATTGTATCAGGGGGAATTCAGCCTGGGCGGGAAAGTGGTGATCGTACTGGGGCCGAAATGGCGCCTTCACTACTATGCGCATCTGAATGATCCGGCCACTCCGGTGCCCCTATGGGTGGCGAAAGGGCGCCAAATAGGCGGGGTCGGAGATTCCGGCAATGCCAAGGGTAAACCACCTCATTTGCATTATTCGGTACTGTCCCTGATTCCCTTGCCCTGGCGGATGACGACGGAGACACAGGGTTGGAAGAAGATGTTCTTTCTCAACCCTGTCGACGTGTTTACCTCGCGGGGGCCCTGAAAACCGCCCATTCTCCACTATGGCCTCCTTGGCGCCGCTGCCTCGCGCGGCCATTTCCCCCCTCTTCACACTTATAACGCTCCATGAAAACCATTCATTGGTCATGCCGGGCCGGCCACACCTAGGCTAGGGTCGATTTGTTCAGCCCATGACAACAACAAGGAGCTGCCATGACTGCAAGCCAGGCCTCGGGCCAGGTTAGGGACGCGGCGGTGTTCGCGGCGGAGCCGGTGTATCAGGCACTGGAAGAAACCGCGGCCCGCTATCCGCAACATCCTGCTCTGTACTTTGAAGGCGTACGGCTTTCCTATGCCGATTTTCATCGTTTGGTAAACCGGGCCGCCCGGGGCTTTCAGCATCTGGGAGTGAAACCTGGTGTCCACGTTGGCCTGTTTCTAGGCAATACGCCTCACTACGCCATTGCTTTTCTGGGTGTATTGAGAGCCGGCGGCACCGTCGTCAATTATTCCCCTCTGGATGCGGAACGCACTCTGGCGCACAAGATTGAAGACAGCCACAGCGACATCATGGTGACGCTGGATGTGCCGGAACTATTGCCGCGGATCCGGGGATTTCTGGAGACCTCCCGTCTGCGGACTCTGGTGGTGGGTACGCCCACGGACTTCACCGGGGAGGGCGCTACCGGTGCCGGACCGGGGGCGGCAATTCTCAGCTTCGCTGACCTGCTCAATAATGAAGGGGACTTTCAGCCCTATGCGGTGGCGGATCCGGAAAACACGCTGGCGGTGCTGCAATACACCGGTGGCACCACCGGCGTGCCGAAAGGGGCGGAGTTGACCCACGGCAATCTCACTTGCGGCTGCCAGCAACTGATGGCGGCTCTGGCCGGTGATCTGCAATCCGGTCAGGAACGGGTACTGGCGGTGTTGCCGCCGTTTCATATTTACTCGATGACGGTGAACTTGCTGTTCGGTATCCGGCTGGCGGCCGAGCTCTATTTGCACAGCCGCTTTGATCCCGATGCGGTGCTGAAAGCGGTGCATGAACATCGCCTGTCGGTATTGCCGGCGGTACCCACTATGTTCATCGCGCTGATCCATCATCCTCAGGTGACGCAGTACGATCTTACTTCGCTGCGGCTGTGCAATTCCGGCGGTGCTCCTTTGCCGGTGGAAGTGCAGCAGCGCTTCCAGGAGCTGACCGGTTGCCGTCTCGGTGAAGGCTGGGGGATGACAGAGACCACCGCGGTGGGCACCTACACGCCGCTCACCGGAGAGCGCCCGCCGCAAGGTTCCTGCGGCTGCCTGGTGCCCGGTGTGTCAATGAAGATCGCGCCCATGGACGCGGAAGGCTCGCTGGCCGTTGATGAGCGTGGCGAGATTTGTGTCACCGGCCCCAATGTCATGCCGCGCTACTGGAATAACCCCGATGCCACCGCGGCCTCGTTCACCAAGGACGGTTACTTCCGCACCGGCGATGTGGGCTACCTGGACCAACAAGGGTATGTGTACATCGTCGATCGTACCAAGGACATGATCCTGTGCAGTGGCTACAACGTCTATCCGCGAGTGATCGAGGAAGCCATCTACGAGCATCCGGACGTGGAGGAGGTGTCGGTGATCGGCGTAAAGGACAGCTACCGGGGGCAGTCTCCGATGGCTTTCGTTCGTTTGCGTCAGGCCGCCGCTCCTTTGACATTGGAAACGTTGCAGGCCTTTCTCTCCGATCGTCTTGGCAGGCACGAAATGGTGCGTGCGCTGGCGTTGCGTGACGAATTACCGAAGACGCCGGTGGGCAAGCTGTCCAAGAAAGAACTCTATGATGAGACGGCGTCTTTTTCTTTGTGAAGACGTCACGTGATCCTAATCAGGAGAATAACGATGAAGCTAAGAGGATGCCTGGTGTTGCTGGCGCTTGCCGCTGCTTTCATGTCGGGGCCGGGGTACGCCAAGTCCCTGCGTTTCGCTTCCGGTTACCCGCCCAACTCGGTGGCGGAACAGGCCGCTCAGAAGTACACGCAAGTACTGAAGGATGAGACGGACGGCGCGCTCTCCGCCCGGGTCTTTTCGCTGACGCTGCTTAATCTGTTGGAAAGCTCCGCCGGCGTGCGTGACGGTATGGCGGACGCGGCCGTGGTGTTGTTCCCGTATTTCCCGGGGGAGTATCCGCGTATCAATATGCTGGCGGAGATCTCCATGTTGCTCAACGCCGGTGGTGAAGATCCTGCCCACGCGGGGCTGATTTTCACCGGTGCTTTCTCCGAGTTCCTGTTCCAGTCCTGCCCGGGCTGTCAGAAGGAGCTGGGCGCGCAAAACCAGGTCTTTCTCGGGTCCGGCTCCACTCCGACGCTGCCGTTGCTGTGTACCACGCCGATTCGGGAAGCAAAGGATCTGGCGGGTAAGCGGGTGCGCACCTCCGGCGCCCAGTGGGCCCGCTGGGTGGAGGAGATGGGCGCCACGCCGATCACCATGTCGGTGAACGAGATCTACGAAGGGCTGAATCAGGGGGTAGTGGATTGCACCGTGCAGACCACCACGGAGCTGTCGATCTTCAAACTGGATGAAGTGGTGACGGACATCACCCTGGGCGTCCCTGGCGGCGTGTTCGGCGGCTCCGGTGTGAACAATATGAACCGTGATACCTGGCGGGGGTTGAGTGAGGCCGAGCGGCGCGCGGTATTGAAAGCTTCGGCGGTGTTTTCCGCGGAAGCCTCCTGGGGCTACGACGCCCTGGGTGCGGAGAACCTGGCCGCCGCTAAGCAAAACGGCATCACTGTGCATCAGGCCGGAGAGGCTTTCCGGGCCGGCACCCAGACTTTCATCGATAAGGATGTGGAAACCATCGCGGAGAACTACCGCAAGCGCTACGGCGTGGAGAACGCCGCCGAACTGATCGATGCGTTCCGGCCTTTGTTGCAGCGCTGGCAAGACCTGGTGGACGGCGTTGAGAGCCCGGAGCAGTTGGCGCAGCTGTATTGGCGTGAGGTGTTCTCGAAAGTCGACCCGGCCCGTTACGGGATGTGATCGGAAAGGGAGAGCCGTCAGCCCGGATTCTGCTGGTTCCAGAAGGCGTCGATCAGCGGCTCTCCCAGTCTCTTCTCCAGAGCAAACAAGCCTACCTCGTAAGCTTCCAGCCGCGGCTGCACGTCGAGAATACGGATGCGGCTGGCGAGCGGGCTGTTGTCGAGCACGATCTGCGGCACCACGCCGATGCCAAACCCCAGACTGACCATGCTGACGATGGCCTCATTGCCGCTGACCTGGGCGTAGATCTGCGGGCGCAGCCCCAGATCCCGAAACCAGCGGTCGGTACGCTCCCGGGCCAGTCCCTCTTCGGACAAAATCATTGGGATCTCCCGCCAGGCGTTGCTGCTGGCCTTGCCGGACAGCCGTTCGGCCAGTTGTGGTTGGCTGGCGGGGGCGATGAAAAGCAGGGCAGAGCGGGTTACCGGGTGAAAGGCGATACCATTGGGCATCTGCACGGGACGGGCGCCGACCGCGATGTCCTCGGTGCCGGACAGGACCCGTTCCTCGGCCTGGGCCGGATCGCCGGTGTGTAGCTTGATCTCGATGCGGGGAAAGTTGGCGCGGAAGCTGCTGAGCATGTCGTGGAGAAAGCTGTAGCTGGCGGTGACGGAACAATACAGGCTCAGCTCGCCGCGAAGCACCCGCTGGTCATCCTGCAGTGCCAGGCGTACCGTATTCCAGTCGCTCACCGCTTGGCGTGCATAGTCGCGGAAGCGTTCCCCTTCGCGGGTCAGACTGACCCGGCGATTGTCCCGGTACAGCAGGGTGGTGCCGACATCCTGCTCCAACTGCCGGATGCCGCGGCTCAGGGCGGAGGGGCTGATGTGGCACAAACGGCTGGTGCGGCCAAAGTGCAGGGTCTCGGCCAGGGTCAGGAAATGTTCCAGAGCGCGGATATCCATTGCGGGTCCACAGGTAGGGTTTGTGTTGCGAATTTCGGCATGCAGCATTGCAAATATATCATTTTACGCAATGCCATGGATAGCCTATCGTGACCAGCCAGTGCTGGCCTGCCGGGCCGCTTCGCATTCACTCCACACATTCACCCCACAACAGGATTACGACCATGCAAGTCTATTACGACAAAGACTGTGACCTCTCTCTGGTCCAGGGCAAGAAAGTGGCCATCGTTGGTTACGGCTCCCAGGGCCATGCCCATGCCAACAACCTGAAGGATTCCGGTGTGGACGTAACCGTGGCGCTGCGTCCGGGTTCGGCCTCCGCCGCCAAAGCGGAAGCAGCCGGCCTCAAGGTCACCAGCGTTCCGGAAGCGGTGAAGCAGGCGGATGTAGTAATGGTGCTGGCGCCGGACGAGTACCAGGCAGCGATCTACCAGAACGAGATCGAACCGAACCTGAAGCAGGGCGCGACCCTGGCTTTCGCCCACGGTTTCTGCATCCATTACAACCAGATCGTGCCGCGTAAGGATCTGGACGTGATCATGATCGCGCCGAAAGCTCCGGGCCACACGGTGCGCACCGAGTTCACCAAAGGTGGTGGCATCCCTGACCTGATCGCCATCTTCCAGGACGCGTCCGGTCAGGCCAAGGATCTGGCACTGTCCTACGCTTGCGGTATCGGCGGCGGCCGCACCGGTATCATCGAAACCACCTTCAAGGACGAAACCGAAACCGACCTGTTCGGCGAGCAGGCGGTACTCTGCGGTGGCTGCGTGGAGCTGGTGAAAGCGGGCTTCGAGACCCTGGTGGAAGCCGGGTACGCACCGGAAATGGCTTACTTCGAGTGTCTGCACGAACTGAAGCTGATCGTCGACCTGATGTACGAAGGCGGCATCGCCAACATGAACTACTCCATCTCCAACAATGCGGAGTTTGGCGAGTACACCACCGGTCAGGAAGTGATCAACGACCAGTCCCGTGAAGCCATGCGCAATGCTCTGAAGCGCATCCAGAATGGCGAATACGCAAAAATGTTTATTTCGGAAGGCGATCTGAACTATCCGAGCATGACCGCTCGTCGTCGTCTGAATGCGGAGCACCCCATCGAGCAGGTGGGTGAGAAGCTGCGCAGCATGATGCCGTGGATCCAGGCCAACCAGATCGTGGACAAGAGCAAGAACTGATAGCGGCTCTGTGTCCGTGATCGACGAAAACGCGCCTCCGGGCGCGTTTTTTTTGGCCGCCGTCCGTCGCTGGCATCCTGGTCATCCCGGGCGCCGGGGCGAGGTGGCGCCAGGAAATTTTTTGTTGGGGTTGGCTGCGTTAGACTAGGCGCACCTTTTTAGTCGGCGATACATCATGACCAAGCAGCAAGAGGAAGCCCCGCAAAGCGGGACACCGGAAACCTTCGAGGTAGTGGAGGCGGAGCAGCGCACCGGGGCGCGCTACAAGGGGGTGTACCTGCTCCCTAACCTGTTCACCACCGGGGCCCTGTTCGCCGGCTTCTACGCCATCGTCGCCGCCATGAACGGTCTGTTCGAGAACGCGGCCATCGGGATTATCGTCGCCGGCATCCTGGATGGCATGGATGGCGGCGTGGCGCGGCTGACCAATACCCAAAGCAAGTTCGGGGCGGAATACGACTCTCTGTCCGACTGTGTGGCCTTTGGCGTGGCGCCGGGGCTGGTGGCGTATTCCTGGGGGCTGTCGGAGCTGGGCAAATTCGGCTGGATGGCGGCGTTCATCTACGTGGCCTGTGCGGCGCTGCGTCTGGCGCGCTTCAATGTGCAGGCGGAGACCACCGACAAGCGTTTCTTTATCGGCTTGCCAAGCCCCACAGGGGCCGGTCTGGTGGCGACCCTGGTGTGGCTCGGGGCAAGCCGTGGCGTGGACGGTAATGACATCTCCTGGATCGTCGCGCTGGCCGTGGCGGGCGCGGGTCTGCTGATGGTGTCTTCCGTGCGTTACCATTCTTTCAAGGAATTTCATATAGGCAGGGTGCCGTTCAAGGTTCTGCTGGGGGTCATTGTTGCTTTCGCCATTGTCTTCCTGGATCCGCCGCTGGTGCTGTTGAGCGTGGCGGTGATCTATGTGGTGGTGGGGCTGTTGCTCAATCTCTGGCAACTGCGCAAGCGATCGGACAGCTGATCGGGCTCAAATCCGGATTTCCGCAGGGGCGCCATTGGCGCCCCTTGTTTTCCGGGATGAGCCGGGGAGGGCGAAAATGGTTGAAAAACCAGCGCTGTGGAGTAAAAAATAGACGTTTCAGAGGGTGTTCGCTTAAAAGGTGACCGTTTGATAAAAAAGAGATGAAAAAGGTGTTGACGCCCTGGCGGAAATCCCTAGAATGCGCCCCCACAACGACGGCGGACACGGCGCCACGCCAAAGCAGGCAACGCCAGGAAGTCGTCGGGAAGCAAGGCTTCCAACGCTCTTTAACAATCAGGCAAGCAAACGTGTG
>NZ_ARXS01000041.1 GCF_025532145.1 Alloalcanivorax balearicus MACL04
AGGGAAACTTCCCGCTAAAGCGCGATGAACCATAAAAAAGCCCGGCGCGAGGCCGGGCTTTTTTCAACAGCGAAGCGTTTCCATCAGACCGCCTGCGCCACCGGGATCTTCACGGTATCCGCCACTTCCTGATATTCGCCCATCTGGTCGAAGTTCAGGTAGCGGTAGATCTCATCGGACATGGAATCGATGGTGTCCGCGTATTCCATGTACTCCTCCACGGTCGGCAGCTTGCCGAGAATGGAAGACACCGCCGCCAGTTCCGCGGACGCCAGATAAACGTCGGCGCCTTGCCCCAGACGGTTGGGGAAGTTACGGGTGGAGGTGGAGACCGCGGTGGACTTCGGCGCGATCCGGGCCTGGTTGCCCATGCACAGGGAGCAGCCGGGCATTTCGGTACGGGCACCGGCGCTGCCGAAGATGTTGTAGTAGCCCTCTTCGGTGAGCTGACGCTGATCCATCTTGGTTGGCGGCGCGATCCACAGACGGGTCGGCATGGTGCCGCTTTCCACTTTCTGCAGCAGCTTGCCGGCGGCGCGGAAGTGACCGATGTTGGTCATGCAGGAACCGATGAACACTTCATCGATCTTGGCGCCGGCCACGTCGGACAGGGTCTTGGCGTCGTCCGGATCGTTCGGGCAGCACAGTACCGGCTCCTTGATCTGATCCATGTCGATCTCGATGACGGTGTGATACTCGGCATCGGCGTCGGCACGCATCAGGCTCGGGTTGGCCAGCCACTCTTCCATGCCCTGGATACGGCGCTCGATGGTGCGGGCGTCGCCGTAGCCATTGGCGATCATCCACTTGAGCATGGTGATGTTGGACTTCAGGTACTCGGTCACGCTGTCCTCGGACAGGGTGATGGTACAGCCCGCGGCGGAGCGCTCGGCGGAAGCGTCGGACAGCTCGAACGCCTGTTCCACGGTGAGATCTTCCAGGCCTTCGATTTCCAGGATGCGACCGGAGAACACATTGACCTTGCCGGCTTTGGCGACGGTCAGGTGTCCTTCCTTGATGGCCTGCAGCGGAATCGCGTGGACCAGGTCACGCAGGGTGATGCCCGGCTGGCGTTTGCCTTTGAAGCGCACCAGTACGGATTCCGGCATATCCAGCGGCATCACACCGGTGGCGGCGGCGAAGGCCACCAGACCGGAGCCGGCCGGGAACGAAATCCCCATCGGGAAGCGGGTGTGGGAGTCGCCGCCGGTGCCCACGGTGTCGGGCAGCAACATGCGGTTCAGCCAGGAGTGGATAATGCCGTCGCCCGGGCGCAGGGAGACACCGCCACGGTTCATGATGAAGTCGGGCAGGGTGTGTTGGGTTTCCACGTCCACCGGTTTCGGGTAAGCGGCGGTATGACAGAAGGACTGCATCACCAGGTCCGCCTGGAAGCCCAGACAGGCCAGGTCTTTCAGTTCGTCACGGGTCATCGGACCGGTGGTGTCCTGGGAGCCCACGGTGGTCATCTTCGGCTCACAGTACATGCCGGCGCGCACGCCTTCCATGCCGCAGGCCTTGCCGACCATCTTCTGGGCCAGGGTGTAACCCTTGTCGGAGTCGCCGGGTTGTTCCGGTTTGCGGAACAGTTCGGACGGAGCCAGCCCCAGGGCTTCACGAGCCTTGGTGGTCAGGCCGCGGCCGATGATCAGGTTGATCCGGCCGCCGGCGCGCACTTCGTCCAGCAGCACTTGAGAACGCAGCTCGAATTCGGCGATCACTTCGCCGTTTTTCTCGACCTTGCCTTCGAAGGGGTAGACGTCGATCTGGTCGCCGGTTTCCATTTTGGAAACGTCACATTCGAACGGCAGAGCGCCGGAATCTTCCATGGTGTTGAAGAAGATCGGAGCGATCTTGCCGCCGATGCAAACGCCGCCGGCGCGCTTGTTCGGCACGTAAGGAATGTCGTCACCGAAGTGCCACAGCACGGAGTTGGTGGCGGACTTACGGGAGGAACCGGTGCCGACCACGTCGCCCACGTAGGCAACGGGCAAGCCTTTGGCCTTCAGTTCTTCCATCTGCTTGAGCGGGCCGATTTCGCCGTCTTTCTCGGGGAAGATGCCTTCACGGGCATTCTTCAGCATGGCGTTGCCGTGCAGCGGGATGTCTGGGCGGCTCCAGGCGTCCTGGGCGGGGGACAGATCGTCGGTGTTGGTTTCGCCGGTGACCTTGAACACGGTCAGAGACATTTTCTCCGCCAGATCCGGGCGCTTGGTGAACCACTCGCCTTCGGCCCAGGATTCGATCACTTCCTTGGCTTTGGCATTGCCGGCTTTCATTTTGTCTTCCACGTCGTGGAAGGCATCGAACACCAGCAGGGTGTGCTTGAGTTCGTCGGCGGCGATTCCAGCCAACTCGGCATCATCCAGCGCTTCCACCAGAGTGGCGACGTTGTACCCGCCCTGCATGGTGCCCAGCAGTTGAACGGCGCGCTTGCGGTCGATCAGGGGAGAACTGGCTTCGCCTTTGACGATCGCGGTCAGGAACGCGGCCTTGACATAAGCGGCCTGGTCCACGCCCGGCGGAACGCGGTTGACGAACAGATCCTGAATGAACTCCTCTTCGCCGGCCGGCGGGTTTTTCAGCAGTTCAACCAGTTCGGCAACTTGCTGCTCGTTCAGCGGCTTGGGCGGCACACCTTCGGCGGCGCGCTCTTCGACATGTTTGCGATAGGCGTCTAGCACAGCGTATCCCTCGTTTCGTCTTGGCTGATTTCTTTTGAAAATCAGCTGGTTAGGGTGTCTCTGGGGGTCGGAATTGCGCGCGGAGTATAGCGGAAACGCCATCCTCTGTTAAGCCAAACGGGGCCTGTGGCCATTCATGAGATGAATGTTCGTAATCACTGGGGGAAGAGATGGGAAGCCGGACGCCGGACATCGGCGTCCGGCGTTAACCGTTGTTTCCTCGGCTCCGGTACAGCAGAAACGCCGCCAGGGCCAGCGCCGATACGGTGGTCAGAATCACCCCCAGGGCGGTTACCGGCGGCAGCGGTAATGCCGAGGCGAGCGCTGTCATTGCCGCCGCGCAACTCATTTGCAGACAGCCGAGCAACGCCGAAGCCAGCCCGGCCCTGTCGGGAAAGGGGTGCAGGGTGAGGGCGGTACCCAGCGGATTGATCAGCCCCATGCCGAACAGAAAGACGGTGATTGCCAGGGAAAACGGAACCAGCCCCTCGGCGATGGTCGGCAGCAAAGTGAGGCCGCCGATCAGGGCAATGAGAATACCCGCCAACCCTACCTTGACGACGCCGAATCGCCGAGCGAAACGCGGGGCCAGCAAACCGGCGGCAAACACCACGAAGACCGTGGCGGCGAAGAACCACCCCAATTGCAAAGCACTGAGCTCGAGACGGCCCATCAGAATCGCCGGCGCCGCGGCAAAGAAACCGTACAGCCCCCCGATCACCAGACTCACCGCCAGGGCCGGCAGCAGAAACCGCTGGTCAAGTAGCAGGCGCAGGTAACCCGGTGCGGCGGAGGCCAGCGCCTTCGGGCTGCGGCGGGAGGGCGGCAGGGTTTCCCCCGCGCCTGACAGATAAAGAGGAATCAGGACGGCGCCAAGTACCGCCACCACCAGAAAGTTGGCACGCCAGCCCAAAGCCTGCTCCAGAGCGCCACCCAGCAACGGCGAGAAGCCCGGGGCCGCGGCCATCGCCACCATGGTCAACGCCAGGGCCCGGGTCAGAACCTCACCATCAAATAAATCGCGGGCAATGGCCCGGGACAGAACCGAGGCCGCGCATACTCCGAGTGCCTGAACCACCCGGCCCAGGATCAGTTCGTTCATATCGTCGGCACGGCTGCACCAGAGGCTGCCGGCGATGAATACCACCAGTCCCAATACCACCAGAGGCCGGCGGCCATAACGATCGGATAACGGGCCGACCAACAGCTGGCCGATGGCGAAGGCGGCAAAGAAACTCGACAACAGCAGTCCCAGCTCCCGTGCCGGCACGCCGATGTCGGTGGCCATGGAGGCAAAGGAAGGCAGAATAATGTTGGTGGAAAGGGTGCCGATGGCTGCAAGGCCAGCAAGTAATATCAATAGGTTACCACTGAATTTTCGAGTGGTTTCCAGGGTTGGGGCAGAGACCTCGCCACTTTCGGATATCGGGCCGGTCATGCTTCGCCTCCCGCGTTCACCCGCGTCATCTCCCTTGAGCCAGCGGTAGCGATGAAGTCGCTGCATAGTCCGATCATCGCCGGGTCCCGTAGCAGACGCCGGTGTCCCAGCCCGCCGGCGCGGATCAGCTCGGATTGTGGCCAGTTTCGATGCAGGGTGTCGGCGGCGCTGAACGGCACGGTGTCATCTTCCGGGTCATGCACGATCAATCCGGGATGACGCAGGCCATCCTTCAAGATTTCAAGATCCAACGCCGCCAGCGGATGGCCGATGAAGCCCTCCACCCATTTCTCGAAAGCGGCGGTGCCCGCCTGATCCAGCCCCACGCCAATGGCCAGCTGTCGCACCATCACCGACAACGAGACCGGGCCGCCCAAATGGACACTGGCGTGAACGCTCAGCCCACGATGAAACGCCCACAGCGCGGCGGCGGAGCCCACTGAATGGGCGAGTACGCCATGCACCGGTTCCCATTCCCGGGTCAATGCCAGCAGAGCCTCTCCCATGTGCACCACGCTGGCCCGTTCGCCAGTGGCTTCGCCGTGGGCCGGGCCGTCGAACAGCGTGACACTGTATCCGGCGGCGAGCAGCGGATCGACGAAACCCAGCATGTGCGCGGCGCGGCTGCTCCACCCGTGGACCAGAACCACCCGGGGGCCGACGCCGAAGGTCCAACTCACCAGGGTGCCCATGGCGGTGGGGTGAAAGTTTTTTTCGGCGCCGCTGAGCCGTTCCTGCTCCGACGGCATTAAGGGCGGACGCTCCGGCACCGCGAATGCGCTGATGAGGGCCGGCGGTATGGATGTTGGCTGTTGCGGAGAGGGCATGGGGCCTCCTTAAGAAAGCTCGGATTGATGAATCGGTTAAATGATGAGTGACATGTTTGATTAAATGTCGATCATCATTTAAAATTCGTCAAGCACTTTCAGACTGATGGCCGGGGCGATGTCCGCTCCGTGGCAAGGAGGATGGATCATGAGGGTCACTCGAGCTCAGGCCGAAGAGAACCGTGAGCGGGTCATCGAAACGGCGGGACGATTGTTCCGCGAAAAAGGGTTTGACGGTGTTGGCCTGAACGACCTGATGCAGGCGGCCGGGCTGACCCGGGGCGGATTCTACGGGCAGTTCGAGTCAAAGCTGGATCTGGCCGTGCAGGCTCTGAATCGGGCCCAGCAGTACAACCTGGAACGTTGGCGCCCGTTGGCGGAGCAACCCCGGCAACAGGCTTTGCAGAATCTTATCGGCGGTTATCTGTCGCGCTATCACCAACAACACCCGGAAGATGGCTGCGCTCTGGCGGCGCTGGCGGTGGACACGGCCCGCCAGCCGGAGGCATTGAAAGAGGCGTTCACCGATAACCTGAGGACCTTCCTGGGCTTCGTGGCCGAGTTGTGCGACGGCGATGACGAGGAGCAGCGCGAGGAACGGGCCATGGCGGTGCTGTCGACCTTGGTGGGCGCGCTGGTGCTGTCCCGCGCCACCGACGATGCCGATCTGGCCCGGGGCCTGCGGCGAGCCGCATCGGCGGCGGCGCTGGAGGCGGGGACGGAAAACTAGTACGGCAGCGTGCCGCCGGGGGGCTGCCGGCGGAAACGCTTATAACTCCACAAATACTGCGAGGGTTCTTCCAGAATCAGTGCTTCGATGGACTGGTTCATGGCCTTCAGCGCGTGATCCAGATCGCTGTCGTGAATATCCTGGTGGGCCGGGCGCACGCGAATTTCGAAACCGCCGGTGCCGGGCAAACGGCGGGCCCAGGCCATGAACACCCGGGCGCCGGTCTGCTGCACCAGCTTGCAACTGAGCGTGCCGGTATAGGCGGGCTGGCCGAAAAACGGTGCGAACCGGCCGCTGCGGCGATCCGCCACCTGATCCGGCAGAATCGCGGTCATTGCCCCCTTGCGCATGGCCCGTACCAGGCCGGCGACGCCGCGGGCGCTGGCCGGGTACATGGTGGAACCGAAATGCTCGCGGCCCTGCTTGATCAGATCGTCCACCTCGGCCATGCCGGAAGGGGCGAACATCACATGCAGTGGGAAATCCCGCGCCAGCCAGAAATTCAGCACCTCCCAGCAACCGATATGCGGTGCCAGGATCAGTACCGGCTGACCGGCGTCCACCGCTTCGCGCAGCGGGCCGTCGCCATCCACCGACACCACCCGGTCCAGGCCTTCCTCCGGTCGACGCCAGAACAGGGCGATCTCGAACGTGTTCTTCACCGTTTCCACCAGGGAGTCCCTGACCAGTTGATCCGGGTTCGGCTGGTTAGGCAGACACAGTGATAAATTGATGCGGGTGACGCGCCGGGCCTCGCTGGGCAGGGCGGCGAGCAGGCGGCCCACGGTGGTGGCAAGCGCCCGGTTCAGTCTGAAAGGCAGCAGGCCAAGCAGGCGCAATCCGGCCACCACCAGACTCCCTTTCAGTTTTTGTATGCGTGGATTGGTTCGACGTCCCATGGCGGGCAAGTATACGGCGCTGGGCGCGGGACGCCAGAGGGAATGGCCGTCGGCCAGGGAGACGATGGTGCCGGCGTGCCGCTATAATCGCCGCCGGACCAAACGAGGACGCCATGACCGACATTTCCGCCCTGCAAGCCTTTTTGCCGTGTGCCACGCCCCGGGCCTGGATCGACTGGGCGCTGGAAAACCCCGATCTGTTGATGATCGACCACGCTCACTGTGAGAAAAAGGCGGCTTCCACGGCGCTCAACCTGATGTTCCGCTATGTGGACCGGCCAGAATTGCTGGATGCCTTGAGTCAACTGGCCAGGGAAGAATTACTGCATTTTGAACAGGTGGTGAAAATGATGCGCGAGCGCGGCGTGCGTTATGACCATCTGTCGCCGTCACGCTACGCTCAGGGGCTGCGCCGCCATGTGCGTACCAGTGAGCCTGGGCGGCTGGTGGACACCCTGATTATCGGCGCCCTGATCGAAGCCCGCTCCTGCGAGCGCTTCGCCGCGCTGGCCCCCCATGTGGACGAGGAGCTGGGCCGCTACTACCGCTACCTGCTGAAAAGCGAATCCCGTCATTTCGAGGATTACCTCGACCTCGCCCGGCGCTACAGCGACACGGACATCGAGGATCGGGTGGCGTTCTTTAAGGAGAAGGAAAGGGCGTTAATCGAGGAGCCGGATGAGGCCTTCCGCTTTCATTCCGGCACACCGAAGAGCAGTTAACAGTGAATAGTTAATAGTGAATGGTTAACAGCGAAAAGCGCGGGCACGGCGACTTGAAATTATCTCCGCGTGTTCCCGCGAATTATTCATTATTCACTGTTAACTATTCACTAATTTCCTTGCTTTCCAGCCGCAATCCCTGATCATCGGCAATGATCCACCAGCCCAGGTCGCCCCAGTCGCCGAGTACCCAACGGGTGCCGGTGCCGCCGGAGAGGGGAACCTCATGGACCGCGGGGCGGTGGGTGTGCCCATGGATCAGGTGTTTGACGCCGGCTTCATCCATCACCCGGATCACTTCCTCCGGGGTCACGTCCATGATGTTCTCGGCTTTGTTGGCGTTGTTGCCCTGGCTCTGCATGCGCATACCCTGGGCGATGGCTCGGCGTTCCTGCAGGGGCTTGGCCAGCATTGCCTGTTGCCATTGTGGATTGCGGGCCAGCGTCCGGAACTGTTGATAGGCGGTATCCAGGGTGCACAGGCTGTCGCCGTGCATGAGCAGGGCGCGGGTTCCGTACAGATCCACCACGGTGCCTTCATCCAGCAACTGGCCACCACACTGGGCGGCGAATTGTTCGCCCAGCATAAAATCTCGATTGCCGTGCATGAAATAGAGGGTGCTGCCGGCGTCACTGAAGCGACGGAAGGCGTCGATGGCCTGGCGGTTGAAGGGGGCATCGTCGTCGTCGCCGATCCAGGCCTCGAACAGATCACCGAGCACATAAAGAGCATCGGTCTTGCCGGCGTGCTCCTCCAGCAAGCGTTCCAAGGCGGCCAGATGTTCCGGCCGCGCCGGATCCAGATGCAGATCGGAGATAAACAGCGTATAGCTCATGATACTCAGTCAGCCTGGCCGTCTTCATCCAGGCGTACCGCCCGCTCGATGATCACCGGCGTGCTGGGCACGTCGCGGACGCTGTGGGCGCCATTGAGGCGGCCGGCGCCGGTGCGCACCTTGGCGATCCGGTCCACCGTGTCCATGCCGTCCACCACTTTGCCGAACACCGCGTAACCCCAGCCGCGCGGGGTCGCAGCGGTGTGATCGAGCATGGCGTTGTCCTTCAGGTTGACGAAGAACTGGGAGGTGCCCGAATCAGGGTTGGAGGTGCGGGCCATGGACAGGGTACCGCGCTCATTCTTCAGACCGTTGTCGGCTTCATTCCTGATCGGAGCGTGGGTCTTCTTTTGCTGCAGATCGCGGTCAAAACCGCCGCCCTGGATCACGAATCCCGGGACCACGCGATGAAACACGGTGCCGTCGTAGAAGCCCTCGTCCACGTAGCGCAGAATGTTCTCCACCGTTTCAGGCGCCTGTTCGGCGAACAGTTCGATGGTGATGTTGCCCATGGAGGTCTGCAGGCGCACCTGAGGGTTGGCGGCCCAGGTCAGGGAGCTTATCAGCAGGGCGGACAGAGCGAGCAGCAGACGCATGGATCAGTCCTCGATGACTTGGGCGGATTCGATCAGCACTGGATCCTGCGGCACGTCCTGATGGAAACCGCTGCGGCCGGTGGGCACTTCCTTGATCTTTTCCACGGTTTCCATGCCTTCCACTACCTTGCCGAACACCGCGTAGCCCCAGCCGTCCGGGGAGCGGGCCTGGTCCAGAAAGTGGTTGTCCGCCACATTGATGAAAAACTGAGCGGTGGCGGAGTGCGGATCGGAGGTGCGCGCCATGGCGATGGTGCCGATTTCGTTGGAGAGGCCGTTGGCGGCTTCGTTCTCGATCGTCGCCTGGGTCGGTTTTTGTTCCATTTGCGTGGTGAAACCGCCGCCCTGGATCATGAAGTTGCCGATGACGCGATGGAAAATGGTGCCGTCATAGAAGCCTTCCCGCACATAAGACAGGAAGTTTTCCGTGGTTTTCGGCGCACGTTCGCTATCCAATTGCAGAGTGATCTTGCCGTAGGTGGTCGTCAGCACCACTTTCATGGAGTTCTCCTTGGTGGGAGCCGGAAGGTCTGGCGCGTCTGGGGCGCTTCGACCGGCTCCTGAGTCTTTGACTGTAAAGGGGCGCACTGTACACTAATGCCCCCCGTATTTCAGCCGCAGGCGGCTTAATGAGTGACGTGAAAGCGCCCAGTAATTTTATCAGACAGATCATCGATCGTGACCTCGCCGAAGGTAAAAACGACGGCCAGGTGGTCACCCGGTTCCCGCCGGAACCCAATGGCTACCTGCATATTGGCCACGCCAAGTCCATCTGCCTGAATTTCGGTATCGCCGAAAGCTATGGTGGCGCCTGCCATCTGCGCTTCGACGACACCAATCCGGAGAAGGAAGAGGAGGAGTACATTGTCTCCATCCAGCGGGACGTGGAATGGCTCGGGTTCCAGTGGGCCGGACCGGTGCGTTTCGCCAGCGGCTATTTTGATCAACTGTATCAATATGCGCTGCAGTTGATCGACAAGGGCCTGGCCTATGTGGACACCCAGAGCCCGGAGCAAATCGCGGAAATGCGCGGTAACTACAACCGGCCGGGCCAGAACAGCCCGCACCGGGAACAGTCCGTGGAAGAGAACCGGGCGCTGTTCGAACGCATGCGCGATGGCGGCTTCGAGGAAGGCGAGGCGGTGTTGCGGGCCAAGATCGACATGGCCAACGCCAACATCAATCTGCGTGACCCGATCCTGTACCGGGTGCGCAAAAAAACGCATCACCAGACCGGTGACAAGTGGGTGATCTACCCGATGTACGACTTCACTCACCCGTTGTCGGACGCCATCGAGGGCATCACCCACAGCCTCTGCACCCTGGAGTTCGAGGATCACCGCCCCTTGTACGACTGGCTGGTGGAACATGTGGAGGTGTCAGCGCAGCCCCGGCAATACGAATTCGCCCGGCTCAACCTCAATTACACCGTGACCAGCAAGCGCCGTCTCAAACAACTGGTGGACGAAGGCCACGTGGCCGGGTGGGACGATCCGCGCATGCCCACGCTCAGCGGCCTGCGCCGCCGTGGTTTCACGCCGGCCTCGATTCGCGGCTTCTGTGAGAATCTGGGGGTCAGCCGCGCGGACTCGGTGATCGACATGTCGATTCTGGAAGACTCGGTGCGCGATGACCTCAACCAGCACGCGCCCAGGGCCTTCTGTGTGCTCAATCCGCTCAAACTGGTGATCCGCAACTGGCCGGAAGACAAGACCGAGTGGCTGCGGGCACCGGTGCATCCACAGAACGACACCATGGGCACCCGGCAAATGCCGTTGACCCGCGAGGTTTATATCGACCGCGAGGACTTCCGCGAAGAAGCCAACAAGAAGTACAAGCGGTTGGTGCTCGGGGATCGGGTGCGGTTGCGCTACGGCTATGTGGTGCGTGCCGAGGAGGTGGTGCGCGACGATGCCGGAGAGATCATCGAGATTCACTGCAGCTATGATCCGGACACGCTTGGTAAGAACCCGGAGAACGATGAAGGGCAGGGCAAACTGCGCGGCGTGATCCACTGGGTCAGCGCCCCTCTGGGGCTGCCGTGCCAGGTTCGTCTGTACGACCGTCTGTTCAAGGTGCCGATGCCGACCCGGGTGGGCGAGGGCGAGGACTTTCTTGATCACATCAACGAAGCGTCCCTGCAGGTGCTGGACCACTGCGTGGTGGAGCCGGGCCTCAAGGGGGTATTGCCGGAAACCCGTTACCAGTTCGAGCGGGAAGGGTATTTTTGCGTGGACACGGACAGCGATGAGAATGGTCTGATCTTCAATCGCACCGTGGGGTTGCGCGAATCCTGGCCTCGCGAGGCCTGAATCGGGCCACGGCGCAGGATGTATAAAGGGGCGGCGGTCGCCGCCCCTGAACATCAGTCGGTCAGATCGTCCACGGCGGCGCCCGGAGCGTTGTTTTTCACCGAGTCGATACCGTTTTCCATGCCACCGGTGTCCTTGTACATCTGGCTGGTGCCGATGACCTGATGGTTGCCGGCCAGCAAGTTGAAGTAATGCCGGCCATCCTTGGCTTCCTTGCGTTGATAACGCTCATCCTTGGCGGCGTTGGTCTGCACCGACTCGATGCCGTTCTTGCAGGCCTCCTTGGTGGTGTACTGCTCGCTGCCGAGAATGACCTGACCGTTGGCGGCCTTCAGTCGGAAGATGAATTGCCCGTTGCTGGCTTTATCCAGTTCAAACTTTCCTGCCATGGTGTCTCTCCTTGGTTCGCGCCTCCGGAAGCGGGGGCTATAAGAGAGTGTGCCATTGCGTTGTGACAAGGGTTGTAAAAGTGTTTAGCGTTGGTTTCGCTTCGTAGAAGCACCAGCGTCGCCTCGTTGTATACTGCCGTAACGAGGACAGGGAAAAGGGGAAGCGCGGATGATCTTGGCGGTGCCGGCGTTCATACGCGAATCCGGGCGCAAGGAGTGGCAATTCGCCCTGCGGACCTTTGCCGCCGGCATGCTGGCACTGTATCTGGCGCTGCTGTTGGGGCTGGATCAGCCCCAGTGGGCGCTGATGACGGTGTACATCGTGGCCCAGCCGTTGGGGGGCATGGTGATCGCCAAGGGGCTGTCACGACTGGTGGGCACGGTGCTGGGTGCGGTGATGGCGCTGTTGCTGGTGGGCGGGTTCGCGCAGCAGCCGCTGCTGTTCTTTATCGCCATCAGTGCCTGGCTGGCCCTGTGTACCTACCTGGCCAACCTGCTGCGCAACTTCCGCTCCTATGCCTTCGTGCTTTCCGGTTACACCGCCCTGATCATCGGCTTGCCGGCCCTGTCACAGCCGGATCAGATGTTCACCGTGGCGGTGGCCCGGGTCACCGAGATCGGCCTTGGCATCCTCTGTGCCTCCGCTGCCAGCGTGCTGGTCTGGCCCCGTTCCGCCGCCACCGCCTACCTGCACCGTTGTCGGCAGCAACTGCGGGATTTGATCGCACTGGTGGCGGACACCGCCGGCGGTCGCGCGGACAATCGCACTCTGCAGCAGCGCCGGCGCGAGCTGATCGCCAGCGGCATGGCGCTGGAAGCCCTGCGTGAGAATGCCCTGTTCGACTCCCAACAGCTGCGGCGGCGGGCAGGGCTGTGCCGCCGCCTCGGCCACGAGATGCTGGCGTTGATTTCCTCGGTGGGGCCGTTGGGAACCTACGTCAATCGTTATGCCTCGGTGCATCAGCAGGATCGCCTCGACGAGCTGCTGCGCGGCATGTCCGAGTTGGATGGTGAGCTGGACCCGGAAAGCCTGCGGGTATGCCTCTCCGGACTCCACGATCAGGCCCGGGATCTGGCCCGGGGGCTGCGCAAGGAAGCAGTGGGCGACAACGAACAACGTTTCCATGCTTTGCAACTGGCGCTGGAACACTGCGGAGAGCTGTGCGATCGCCTGCGCTCCAGTGTCGTGCTGTACGCCATGCTGAGCGACCAGGCCCTGACGCAGTCGTGGCGGTCCGGCACCTCACGATTGCACCTGGATTACGGCCAGGCGTTGCGCAGCGCCGCGCGTACCGCGATTGCCATCGCCGCGGCCCTGAGCCTCTGGTTCTGGAGCGCCGCGCCACTGGATCAAGGCACTTTGATGGTGATCCAGACCGGGGTGGTCTGCGCGCTGTTCTCGACTCGGGATGATCCGCTCAAGGCGGTGTCCGGGTTCCTCAAGGGGGCGTCCCTGGCGATAGTATTAGCCACGCTCTATCGTCTGGTTCTGCTGCCGGGCACGGAAGGCTTCGCCGCGCTGGTGCTGTGGCTGGCGCCGGTGTATCTGCTGGCCGGTCTGGCCATGACGCAGTTGCCGAGCATGGCCATGGGGACCGCCACGGTTATCTTTTTCCCGATCCTGCTGGATCTCGGGCCGCAACAGGATTTCTCGGCTTTGCCACTGTTCAACAACGTGCTCGGGCTGGCGATGGGATTGTCGTTGCCGGTGCTGGCATTTCTGCTGATCTGGCCCGGCGATGACGCCGCCACCGCTCGCACCCGGCTGTGCCGGGATCTGTGCCGCACCCTCGGGCGCTGGCCGATGTTCCGCCGCCGACCCCGTCATGAAATGGAAACCGTACTGTACGATCGCATTGCCCGAACCTTGCCGCGACTGAGCCCGGAGAATGAGAAGGACGGGGAATTGTTGCACGGCGCCATGGCGGCGGTGACGTTGGGGCTGGGGTTGCTGTTTCTCGACGCCCTGTGTCGGCGCGGCGTGCCTGATCCGATCCGGCTCACTCTGACGCGGCTGATCCGGGATACCCAGAGAGTACTGAGAGACGGTGACGAGGCCCGTTGGCGGCAATTATCGGCGGACACCGAGCGCGCATTACGGCAGTGCCAGCAAGCCTATAACAAAGCGGAAGGCGAGGGTGAGCGGCGCCGGTTGGTGCGAGCGGTGGTGCGCCTGCGTATGCAGATCAATATGATCGGAAACTACGGCGGCTTCTTCCTGGCCGGGTCCGGAGCCGGCCGCTGGCAGGGGCTGGAGATAGCACATGCTGTATGAGATTGAGCTGGGCGGCGTGTTGCTGCCGCCATTAGTGCCGCAGGTGCTGCTGGCCCTGCTGTTGTTTCTGCCGGTGCACGGCCTGATCAGTCGTTTTGATGGCTACCGGCACCTATGGCATCCGGCCCTGGCCGGATTTTGTGTGTTCTTGATCGTGCTCGCCCTGGTGATGGGGGCGTGGCTGTCGCTGGGGAGTATCCATGGCTAGTAATAAGGACGGCGGCCGCTGGCGCGCTTATCTGTTCACCGCGCTGCTGGTGGCGGCCGCGGCGGTGGCGGTGTGGTATCTGTGGCGCCACTATTTCGAGGATGTCTGGACCCGGGATGCCCGGGTGCGTGCGGTGGTGGTGAGCGTGGCCCCGGACGTGTCCGGAGCGATCCAGTCCCTGAAGGTGGTGGACAATCAGTACGTGGAGGAGGGCGAAACCCTTTTGCTGGTGGACCCGCGCCGTTACCAACTGGCGCTGGATCAGGCCAGGGCCGAGGTGGCGCACCGGCGCCAGGAACTGAATCTGCTGTCCCGGGAAGCCAGCCGCCGCCGCAGCCTCGGGCGTGCCATTTCCCAGGAGGAAAGGGAAGAAGCGGATAATAAGGCGGCCTTGGCGCGGACTGATCTGCAAGCATCGGAGGCGGCCCTGGCACGGGCGGAGCTGGATCTGGCGCGCAGCGAGGTAAAGGCGCCGGTGGCCGGCTTTGTCACCCATTTGTTGGCGCATACCGGCGATTACGCCCAGGTCGGGCAGCCGGTGGTGACGCTGGTGGATGACCAGTCGTTCTGGGTCGAGGCCTACCTGAAGGAAACCCAGGTGCATCAGATCAGGGTGGGGGATGCGGCCCGTATTCATCTGCTGGGCGCCGGCAAGGCGCTGACCGGCAAGGTCACCGGCATCGGTCGCGGTATCGCCAACAGCAACGCGGTGACGGCGGACAAGGGACTGCCTTCGGTGGCGCCGACCTTCGAGTGGGTAAGGCTGGCGCAGCGGATTCCGGTGCGGGTGGAGTTTGACGAGATTCCGGAAACGCTGCTGCTCAGTGCCGGCATGACGGCCAGCGTGCAGGTGTTGCCGGAAAAGACGCAGACACGCTGACACGCAACACGCTTGCAGGCGAAATGAGATGGCGGCCGGATGGCCGCACTGACTGCTTTAGGGGCGGGCGTTGACGGACGGGGCAGACCCGGCACGCTTTACCTGCGTGTTGCGTGTCTCAGTCGTTCAGCACTTTCTCCGCCGCTTCCAGGGTCTGAAAAATCAGCGTATTGATGGTCATCGGACCAACACCGCCGGGTACCGGAGTATACGCGGCCACACGATCGATCACCGGTGCCAGCTCGATGTCACCGCACTTCTGCGGATGGTAACCGGCGTCCACCACCACGGCGCCGTCCTTGATCCAATCGGCCTTGATGAATTCCGGTTTACCCACCGCCCCCACCACGATGTCGGCCTGTTTCACCAGCTCCGGCAGATTGCGGGTCCGGCTGTGGCAAATGGTGACGGTGGCATTGGCGCCCAGCAGCATCATTGCCATCGGTTTGCCGAGAATGGCGCTGCGGCCTATCACCACGGCATGCTGGCCCTCCAGCGGCACCTGATAGTGCTCCAGCAAACGCATGATGCCTTTGGGCGTGGCGCAGCCATAAGCGTGCTCGCCCATGGCCATGCGGCCAAAGCCGAGGCAGGTGACGCCGTCCACGTCCTTGCCCAGAGCGATGGCGTCAAAGCACAAACGCTCGTCGATCTGTTCCGGCACTGGGTGCTGCAGCAGGATGCCGTGCACGTCCGGATTGGCATTGAGCTCCTCGATGCGCCGCAGCAGTTGCTCGGTGGTGGTGTCCTGGGGCAGCTCGATGGCCTGGGAATCCATGCCGACGCGGCGGCAGGCATTGCCCTTCATCTTTACATAGGTGGCGGAGGCCGGATCGGCGCCCACCAGAATGGTGGCGAGAATCGGCGTGCGGCCGCCGGAGGCGGCTTTCAGGGCTTCCACCCGTTGTGACATCTCTTCCTCGAAGCGTTGAGCCAGGGCCTTGCCGTCCAGAATCTGCGCGCTCATGGGTCTCTCTTGGTCCTTGGAACATATAAAAGGAAAGCGGTGGGGATCGCGCGGCGATTCTCGCACGGTCGGCGGGCTGGAGCAAAAAATCGCCGGGAGCGATTTTTGACGTCACGGCAGTGATGGTCCGAAGGATGGCCGCCATGGACGGTGGCCACAAAAACAGAGGCACAGCACTTTTCTCCCCCGGTTGTTTATAATTCCAGCGAACGGGCCGGATAGCCGGTTCGCGGCGTTGACGCTCCAGGAGGCGGCGAGTATTATGCCGCCTCGCTCGACCTGCTCGGCGGGGTGTAGCGCAGCCTGGTAGCGCGCCTGCTTTGGGAGCAGGATGTCGGGGGTTCGAATCCCTCCACCCCGACCAACTCAGCGAAGGTTGAGAGGTAGCTAAGCGCCTGTAGCTCAATTGGATAGAGCAACGGCCTTCTAAGCCGTCGGTTGCAGGTTCGAGCCCTGCCAGGCGTGCCATCGCTGGCGGCTCAAGCGATTAATGGTGACTGTAGCTCAGTTGGTAGAGCCCCGGATTGTGACTCCGGTGGTCGTGGGTTCAAATCCCATCAGTCACCCCATACATGGAGCCTTCGGGTGAAAACCCGGAGGCTTTTTTTGTTTGAACGGAAAATTCCGCGGGGCGCCGCGCCGCCGATGGGCGTAGGCAGGGCGGCTGCCATTGATTATAATTTGCGCCCTTCATACGGGGTCCATCCGTACACCGGGGACCGCGGGATTTGAAAAGTCTTTTAAATAGAGGATGTTATGCAGGTTTCTGTAGAAACGACTTCAGGTCTGGAACGGCGCATGACCGTTGGTGTCCCCGCGGATAAAGTGGATCAGGCGGTGGAAGGCAAGCTGCGCGAAGCGCAGAAAAACATCCGTCTGGACGGTTTCCGCCCTGGCAAAGTGCCGTTGCGTGAAGTAAAGCGTCGTTTTGGCGCCGCCGTGCGTAACGAAGTGCTGGCCGATGTGATGCGCGAGTCCTTCCTGGAAGCGGTTGAGAAGGAAAACCTGCAACCCGCCGGTCTGCCGGGTTTCGAAGCCACCCGTAACGAAGGCGGTCAGGACCTGGAGTTCGTGGCCACCTTCGAAGTGTTCCCGGAAGTGGAACTGGCCGATCTGTCCACCATCGAGGTGGAGAAACCGGTAGCGGAAATCACCGACGCCGACGTTGATGAAATGATCGAAACCCTGCGCACCCAGCGCTCCGACTTCGCTGAAGTGGACCGTGCCGCTGAGCAGGGTGATCGCGTCAATATCGACTATAAAGGCCTGAAAGACGGCGAAGCCTTTGAAGGCGGCAGCGCCGAAGGTCAGAACCTGGAACTGGGCTCTGGTAGCATGATCCCCGGCTTCGAGGACGGCATCGTCGGCATGAAGGCTGGTGAAGAGAAGGACATCGACGTGACCTTCCCGGAGGAGTACCACTCCGAGGAATTGAAAGGTCAGGCGGTGGTGTTCCAGATCAAGGTCAACAAAGTGGAAGCCAAGGCTCTGCCGGAAGTGGACGCCGAGTTCATGAAGGCTTTTGGCGTTGAAGATGGTGATCTTGAGACCTTCAAGACCGAGGTTCGCAACAATATGGAGCGCGAGCTGAAAAACGCCGTCTCCGGCAAAGTGAAAGAACAAACCATGGATGGGCTGGCCAAGCTGCACGAATTTGACCTGCCGGCGGCGCTGATCAAACAGGAAGTGGACCGTATGCGTCAGCAAATGGTGCAGCAGTTCGGTGGCGGTCAGCAGTTCGATGCGTCCATGCTTCCCGAAGAGCTGTTCCGTGACCAGGCCGAGCGTTCCGTTCGTCTGGGTCTGGTGGTGCGCGCCATTCTCGAGAAGAACGACCTGAAACCGGATGCGGATCGCGTCAAGGCCCGGGTGGAAGAGATCGCCGCTCAGTACGAGCAGCCGCAGGAACTGATCAACTGGGTCTACAACAACCCACAGCAGCTGCAGCAGATCGAGGGCGCGGTGCTGGAGGATCAAGTGGTGGATCTGGTGCTGGAAGGGGCCAAGGTCGAAGAGAAGACCATGTCCTACCAGGAGGCGGTGAAACCCCGCCAGCCGGAGCAGGCCGACGAGACGGCCTGAGCCGAATAGACCTACGAAGAGCGGGGCCTTTTGGCCCCGTTTTGCTGTGAAAGTAACCGTATTGACCAAGTTTTGCGCAGTTAACCCACTTCTGGCACCGCCTTTGTGGACGCCCTGCCGAAGGGCGTCATAGTATCGGAAAAAACGGGCAGGCCCTTGTGATTCGAGGCTGCCGCCCCAACACCCGCGGTATCAAGCCGGGCACGTTGCCCATGATCCCGTAGACAAAGGAAACGCTAGATGATCGATCTGAGCCGGATTACCTCCCTGACCCCGGAGATGAAAACGCTGATGGCCGACCCCACCGCCACGGGGCTGGTACCAATCGTGGTGGAGCAAACCTCCCGGGGCGAGCGGCAGTTCGATATTTACTCCCGACTGCTCAAGGAGCGGGTGATCTTCCTGATTGGCCAGGTGGAAGACTACATGGCCAACCTGATCGTGGCGCAGATGCTGTTTCTTGAGTCCGAGAACCCGGACAAGGATATTCATCTGTATATCAACAGCCCCGGCGGTTCGGTAACCGCGGGGATGTCCATTTATGACACCATGCAATTCATCAAGCCGGAGGTGTCCACCATGTGCGTGGGCCAGGCGGCCAGCATGGGCGCTTTCCTGCTTGCGGCCGGCGCCGAAGGTAAACGCCTGGCATTGCCGCACTCCCGGGTGATGATTCACCAGCCGCTGGGCGGCTTCCAGGGCCAGGCTTCCGATATTGAGATCCACGCCAAGGAGATTCTCAAGATCAAGGCCCAGCTCAATGAGCTGCTGGCCAAACACACCGGCCAGCCGCTGGAAGTGCTGGAACGTGACACCGACCGGGACAATTTCATGTCCGCGGAGCAGGCGCGGGAATACGGTCTGATTGACCAGGTGGTCCATCGGCGCTGAGGGTCCGGAACGGCTCCGGGGCACCTCCCCGGAGCTTCCGGGCTTGAAAAAAGCGGGTTCTCCCTGCATCTTCAAAGTTAAATCAGGTTCAGAGGCGATTCGATGACCGATAACACCGGAAAGAGCGACGACGGCAAGCTGCTGTACTGCTCGTTCTGTGGCAAGAGCCAGCACGAAGTCCGCAAGCTGATCGCGGGCCCGTCGGTCTTCATCTGTGATGAGTGCGTGGATCTGTGCAATGACATCATCCGCGAGGAAGTCCAGGAAGACGGCGACAACAGTGGTCAGGAAAGCCTGCCCAAGCCTGACGAGATCAAAACTACGCTCGACGAGTACGTGATCGGTCAGGAACGGGCGAAGAAAGTGCTTTCCGTGGCTGTATACAACCACTACAAGCGGCTCAACAGCACCCTGCGCGGTCGTGACGACGTGGAACTGGGTAAAAGCAACATCTTGCTTATCGGTCCCACTGGCAGCGGTAAAACACTGCTTGCCGAAACCCTCGCGCGCCTGCTCAATGTTCCCTTCACCATCGCTGACGCCACCACGCTTACCGAAGCGGGTTATGTCGGTGAGGATGTGGAGAACATTATCCAGAAGCTGTTGCAAAAATGTGATTACGATGTGGAGAAGGCCCAGAAGGGTATCGTCTACATTGATGAGATCGACAAGATCTCGCGTAAATCCGACAACCCGTCCATCACCCGTGATGTTAGTGGGGAAGGGGTGCAGCAGGCTCTGTTGAAGCTGATCGAGGGCACTGTGGCCTCGGTGCCGCCCCAGGGGGGGCGCAAGCATCCGCAGCAGGAATTCCTGCAGGTGGACACCTCCAATATCCTGTTCATCTGCGGTGGAGCTTTCGCCGGCCTGGACAAGGTCATCCGGGACCGTTCAGAGAAGGGCGGCATCGGTTTTTCCGCCGAGGTGAAAAGCAAGGAAGGGGACCGCAATGTGGGCGAGACCCTGGTCGGCGTGGAGCCGGAGGATCTGGTCAAATACGGCCTGATTCCGGAATTCATCGGCCGTCTGCCGGTGGTGGCGACCCTGGAAGAGTTGTCCGAGGACGCGCTGGTGCAGATTCTCACCGAGCCGCGTAATGCCCTGACCAAACAGTACATGCGCCTGTTCGAGATGGAAGGCGTGGAACTGGACTTCCGCGAGGACGCCTTGCGTTCCGTGGCTCGCAAGGCGATGGAACGAAAGTCCGGCGCCCGTGGTCTGCGTTCCATCCTGGAAAGCGTTTTGTTGGATACCATGTACCAGGTGCCTTCCATGGAGGGCGTGGTCAAAGTGGTGATCGACAGCGCCACCATCCAAGGTGAATCGGAGCCGTTGCTGATCTACGAAAACAGCGAGCAAACGTCCCGAGTGGCGCCCGATTGATCGGGCGCCCCGTGAACCGATAGAGGCCCTAAGTGCTGAAAGACATTCCTTTGCTTCCGCTCAGAGACGTGGTGGTGTATCCCCATATGGTGATCCCGCTGTTCGTCGGGCGGGAGAAATCCATCGCCGCTCTGGAAGCGGCCATGAGCGACGACAAGCAGATCATGCTGGTCGCCCAGCGCAATGCCTCGGACGATGACCCCGGCGAGGACGATATCTACCGGGTGGGCACCGTTTCCACCATCTTGCAAATGTTGCGGCTGCCCGACGGCACCGTGAAGGTATTGGTGGAGGGTGGCGTGCGCGGCCATGTCACCCGTGCCCGCTTCGACGAGCAGGGCGGAGTAGCGGATGTGCGGGAACTGGATGACCAGTTGCCGTCGCTGAGCGAGCAGGAAGCCCTGGCCCGTTCGCTGCTGGCGCAGTTCGAGGAATACGTCAAACTGTCCAAGAAAGTGGCACCGGAAGTGATGAGTTCGGTGCAATCGATCGAGGACATCAGCCGTCTGGCGGATACCATTTCCGCCCATCTTCAGCTGAAGCTGGAAGAAAAACAGGACGTGCTGGAAATGGCCGATGTGCGCGAGCGGGTGGAGCACCTGGTGGCGCTGATGGAATCCGACATGGATGTGCTGAAGATGGAAAAGCGCATCCGTGGCCGGGTCAAGAAGCAGATGGAGAAGAGCCAGCGCGAGTACTATCTGAACGAGCAAATGAAAGCGATTCAGAAAGAACTCGGTGATCTGGATGACAGCGGCAACGAGCTCGAAGATCTGGAAAAACGCATCGACAGCGCCGGCATGAGCAAGGATGCGTTGGAGAAATCCAAGGCTGAATTGAGCAAGCTGCGCATGATGTCGCCGATGTCCGCCGAGGCCACGGTAGTGCGCAGCTACCTGGACTGGATGACCTCGGTGCCGTGGAAAAAGCGCAGCCGGGTGCGCCACGATCTGGCCCATGCCCGTGAAGTGCTGGACGAAGATCATTATGGTCTGGAAGAAGTGAAGGAACGGATTCTGGAGTTCCTCGCCGTGCAAAGCCGGGTCGGTAAAGTCAAAGGGCCGGTGCTTTGTCTGGTAGGACCGCCAGGGGTGGGCAAAACCTCCCTGGGCCAGTCCGTGGCCAGAGCCACCAATCGCAAGTTCGTGCGAATGGCGCTGGGCGGCGTCCGTGATGAAGCGGAAATTCGCGGCCACCGCCGTACCTATATCGGCTCACTGCCGGGCAAGGTAATTCAGAAGCTCTCCAAGGTGGGGGTGCGTAATCCGCTGTTCCTGCTCGACGAAGTCGATAAGATGGGCATGGATATGCGCGGTGATCCCGCCTCCGCGCTGCTGGAAGTGCTGGATCCGGAACAGAACAACACGTTCAACGATCATTATCTGGAAGTGGATTATGATCTCTCCGAGACGTTGTTCATCTGCACTTCCAATTCGATGAATATTCCCGCGCCGTTGCTGGATCGTATGGAAGTGATTCGTCTTCCCGGCTATACCGAGGAAGAGAAAGTCAATATCGCTTCTCAATACCTGATTCCGAAACAGATCAAAGCCAACGGTCTGAAGAAGGACGAAGTGGCACTCAGCGACGACAGTCTGCGTCATATCGTTCGCCACTATACCCGTGAGGCCGGTGTGCGCGGGTTGGAGCGGGAAATCAGCAAGATCTGCCGCAAGGTGGTCAAGGAGCATTCGCTGAGCAGTTCCACCGAGACGGTGACGTTGTCCGAGGACAATCTTGATCACTATCTGGGGGTGCGCAAGTTCAGCTATGGTCTGGCCGAGGAACAGGACCAGATCGGGCAGGTTACCGGCCTGGCCTGGACTTCCGTCGGTGGCGAGTTGCTGACCATTGAGAGCGTATCCACGCCGGGCAAGGGCCGTGTCACCACCACCGGCTCCCTGGGGGATGTGATGCAGGAGTCGATCCAGGCGGCCTGGACGGTGGTGAAGAGCCGTTCCCGGATGCTGGGGATTCGCCGCCGGCAATTGGAGCGTAATGACCTGCACATTCACGTACCGGAAGGGGCGACCCCGAAGGATGGCCCCAGTGCGGGGGTCGCTATGTGCACGGCCTTGGTTTCGGTATTGTGTGGTATTCCGGTTCGCGCGGATGTGGCGATGACCGGGGAGATCACACTGCGTGGCCAGGTTCTGGCCATCGGTGGACTGAAAGAAAAACTGCTGGCCGCTCACCGCGGTGGCATAAAAACCGTCTTGATTCCTCAGGAAAATGAGCGCGACCTGAAGGAAGTGCCGGAAAATATCAAAGCGTCATTGGATATTCGTCCGGTAAAATGGATCGATCAGGTGCTGGAAGTAGCTTTAACGCAAACGCCGACGCCTTTGAGCGAAGCGGAAGTGGAAGAGGATCTGGCCCTGGCCGATGAAAAAGCGCAGCGAGAATCAGAGCGGCCAAGCACTCATTGAGCCGCCTTTTTTTCCGCGTTTAACAGTTTGATTTGGCAGACTTTTTTACAATCACGTGAGTTGTCGGTATAGCGCCTTTCCTTTCTTGACGCCTGCCTAAAGCGATTGGTATAAAGGCGGCTTCGTCGTAAGGAGAGTGCGTTACGCCTCGACCACGAAACCGGGAAACAGCAAAAGGGGAATTTTGTGAATAAATCAGAACTGATTGATGCGATCGCAGCGGCTGCTGACATTTCCAAAGCCGACGCGGGTCGTGCTCTGGATGCGACGCTGGAAGCGATCACCGGTGCACTGAAGAAAGGCGATAGCGTTTCTCTGGTTGGCTTCGGTACTTTCTCCGTGAAGCAGCGTGCCGCTCGTGAAGGCCGCAATCCGCAGACCGGTGAAACCATCAAGATCGCCGCAGCCACCGTGCCGGGCTTCAAAGCCGGCAAGGCACTGAAAGACGCGGTGAACTAAACTGGTTTCGGGAGCGGTAGTTCAGCTGGTTAGAATACCGGCCTGTCACGCCGGGGGTCGCGGGTTCGAGTCCCGTCCGCTCCGCCAGTCCCAGGAAGCGTATCCGGAGAGCGGATGCGCTTTTTTGCTTTGAGAACCAGTTCATGATTTTTATATCGCCTCGCTTCCGGATCCCTGGGGCGACGAGATCGACGGAATCGATCTCCTTACGGTGAAAAATCATGAACAGGCTCTCTGGAACCCGGAACCGTCTGACGCTTTGGTGTTCCAAATAAAAACGAATCGATTGATCGATATCTCTTTGGAGTGAAGCATGCAGGAGTTCAGGCGATTTGTCCGCGGGCCCGTGGGCAAGGTTCTGCTCGCCGCCATTATTCTCCCTTTTATTATTTCCGGGTTTTACGGTTATTTCACCGGTGGGGGTGACTCGGTCTCGGTGGCCGAAGTGGACGGCAACAAGATTTATCGCAACTACGTGACCGCGAGAACCGAGCGGCTGCGGCAGATGCTGCGTCAGCAAAGCCCGGGGGTGAACGAGGCCATGCTTGATGCCTACGTGCGTCCGGAAATGGTGCTGGAAGGCATCATCAACGAGCAGCTCACTTTGTCCGCTGCCAATAGCGCTGATATGGCGTTCAGCGAAGTGCAGGCCGCGGCGGAGATCCGTTCCAATCAGGCCTTCTTCGAGAACGGAAAATTCTCCGACGAACAGTTCGAACGTTTGTTGCGCAGCCAGGGCATGACGCCGCGTGGCTATCTCGACGGCTATCGTCAGGACCGACTGACCCAACAGTACCGGTTCGCCTTCACCGGCACCGACTTCGCGTTACCCGGTGAGCTTGCGGAACAGCGCCGCCTTGGCGAGCAGACCCGTGATCTGCGTTATGTGCAGTTGTCCCTGGCGGATCTGGAAAGCCAGTTCACCGCCACCGATGAGCAGGTGGAGCAGTATTACCAGGATCACCAGGACCAGTTCATGCGCCCCGAGCGGTATCGTATCGGCTATCTGGTGCTGAGCCCGGAGCAGTACGCCGGGCAGGTTGAAGTCAGCGACGATGACATTCGCGCTGAATACGAAGCTCGCCGCAGCATGGCGGAGAGCCGCGCCAACGGCTCCAAGGAAGTGGCCCACATTCTGATTGGCACGGACGACCGCAGTGCCGATGAGGCGCTTGAACGTGCCGGTGAAGTGCGCGAGGCCATCAAAGGCGGCGAGTCTTTCGCCGAGGCCGCGAAGACCTATTCCGACGATCCGGGCAGTGCCGATAATGGCGGTAGTCTGGGTATGTTGGCCCCAGGCTCTCTGCCGGAGGCACTGGATGAGGCGCTGAAGACCTTGTCCGTGGGAGACGTTTCCGAGCCGGTGGTGTCTGAATCCGGCGTGCATTTGCTGACCGTGCTGCGGGAGGACAAGCAAACCTTCCCGCCGCTGGATGGCATGCGCGACAGCCTGATCGCCGATCTCAAATCCGCCCGCGCTCAGTCCATGATGATGGACGCGTTGGCACAGATGGAAGAGCTGGTGTTCGAGCACGGCGATCTGCAAACCCCCGCGGAGCAGCTCGGCCTGAAAGTCGAGACCACAGATTGGGTGGCGGTCAATGACCTGCCGGCGGAGCTGAATTCACCGAAGGTACGTGAAGCTTTGAATACTCCGGCGGTGAAGGAACAAGGCCATAACAGCGATGTGCTGGAGCTGGATGGCGGGCGTTATCTGGCGGTGCACCTTGAGGATCGCCAGGCGCCGGAACCATTGCCGCTTGAGCAGGTTGCGGACCAGATTAGCGATACCCTTAAGGGGCAACAAGCACGGGAAAAGGCGCGTTCCCTGGCTGAGCAGGCCCGCGAACTGGCGAAGGAAGGCAAGGCGATGGATGAGATCGCGGCGCTGGCCAACGTGCGGATCGAAGAGCAAAGCGCGGTGAACCGCGGTGCTCGCCAGCCGGCGCCGATGGTGATACAGGAAGCTTTCACGCTGCCATGGACGCAGGAGCAGGGTGCTTCTGAAATTCAGGTGGCGGATTTGCCCAATGGCGGCTGGGTGGCGTTCCAGGTTACCGGTGTCACGGACGGCGGCCAGGAGCCGCTGCCGGAAAGCCAGCAGAAACAAGCTTTGCTGCAACTGGGTGAGATGGAAGGTGAGCGTGATTTCGAGCAGGTCATGGCGTTCCTGCGCGATACCCGCGACGTTACCATCCATGCCGATGAGTTGCGCGCCAAACCGGAATAAGCCGCCACAATCACGGCGATGATAAAAGCCCGCTTTGAATCAGAGCGGGCTTTTTTTTGGTTCATCGCGGTTTAGAGGGA
>NZ_ARXS01000042.1 GCF_025532145.1 Alloalcanivorax balearicus MACL04
TGCGCAGGTTGCGGTTCGCCAGCCGCACCGCGGCGCCCTTACGCCCCAGTCGCTGCTGCCAGCGCAACAGTCGCCGGTCGTCCGGTTGCTCGGAGTCAGGCCTGAGCTGCCGCAAGACCGCCTGCGCCCCCTGGATCGCCAGGCTGCGCACGTAGCCATCCCCGTGCTTGCCCATCCTGCCCAGACGGACTTTCTCTCCGCTGCTGTGCTGCTCGGGCACCAAGCCGAAGTAGGCCGCGAACTGGCGCGCATTGGCGAAGCGTTCCGGCTGGGTTTGCTTGGCCAGCAGCGCGGTGGCAATGATCGGGCCGACCCCGCGCACACTCATCAGCCGTTGCGCCGTCTCGTCATCACGCGCCTGCGCTTCCAGGCGTCCGGTCAGGATCGCAACCCGTTCGCCCAACTGGCGCCATTCCGCCAGTAGCTCATCGATCAGCTCACGCAACGGATCCGGGATCGGCTGACTGGCGTCTTCCAGCACCTCGGGAATCCCCCGGCTGATGGCCACATCGCCCTTCGCCAACGCGATACCTTGCTCCAGAAGCAGTCCTCGCATCTGGTTGCTCAGCGCCGTGCGCCGCAGGATGTAGCCTTGCCGGGCCCGATGCAGCGCCTGCATTGCCAGCGCCGCCACACTCTTGACCGGCACCGACGCAATATGGCGGTCATGACCAGCCCGCAAGATCGCCAGCACATCGTTACGATCGTTCTTCGGCCCGCTACGGTGTTTGGCCACATGCTGGGCCGGCAAGAGGCGCACCGCGGTACCCCGCTGTTGCGCCTGGCGCGCCCAGGCCTGGGCGCCCGGACCGGTTTCCATCAGCACCGTCACCCCCTCGGGCAACTGCTGTAGAAACGCCTGGAAAGCACCACGCGATTTAATCCGCTGTTCGTACACCACTTGGCCCAGGGCATCCTCGGCAGCCACTTGGAATACCCGTTTGGCCAGATCCACCGCCACCGTCTTGCACCCAGGCACCTCGGCCAGTGGCTGGACCGAATGCTTCGTTGTACGCTGTTTCATGGGCTCGCCCTCGCTGTCGTTGACATGGTTAGAATGCCACCGTGGCGCCTAGACGCCTCGGCGAGGGCGAGTCCATCCGATTACAGCGGCTTCGTAGCCCCTTTCATTTCCGCACCAGAGCTTCATCGCTTTGCAAAAGAGCCTGGGAATAATCCGCGTTGCGCTCCGCTGGGGTGGTCAGATGCACTTTTTCGTCGGGCGCATGCAGACCGGCCAGCAGTACCCGGTAGGTGAGCACCGCCTGTACATACTCGCGGGTTTCACGGAAGGGAATTGACTCTATCCACACGTCCATCGGGCGGGTGTCGCCTGGTGCCGGCAGCCACTGCGGAATACGGCCGGGGCCGGCGTTGTAGGCGGCCAGTGCCAGAATCCGGTTGCCGTTGAACCGGCCCAGCATATCGGAGAGGTAGCGACTACCCAGATTGATATTGGTTTGCGGATCAAATACCTGATCACGGGATGGTGCCGGCTGTTCCTCATCCAGTGCGACCTTGCGCGCGGTACCGGGCATCAGCTGCATCAGGCCCATGGCGCCGGCATGGGACTGGGCGCGGGGATTGAAGGCACTCTCGCGGCGGGAAATCGCCATTGCCAGCCATGGGTCCAGTTTGTGGCGGGCGCTGGCGCGGGCGAATTCCTGGCTGTAGGCGGCCGGGAAACGCCAAGCCAGCGTGTCCCAGGCCTTGGCCTGGATGGAAGCCTGTACAGTCAGGTCGTACCAGCCCTGTTCCAGCGCGTACTGCGCCAGACGGTCCTGATGGGGCCGGTCGTTGTGCAACATCAGCCAGTGCCACTCTTTCCAGGCGGAGCCGTACTCTCCCATATCGCGCAGCAAACGTACTCGGATCACGCCGGGTGGCAGGGTGATATTGGCATCGGGTTGGTAGCCTTGCTGATTGAAGCTATAGGTCTGTCCGAGCCGGTCGGCGGCGAGAAAGCCATAGAAATTCCGTTGCTCGGCGGCCTGCTGCCACAGCGGTGTCGCTTGGTGCCGCTGGCCGTTTTCCCAAGCGGCACGGCCGGCCCAGTAGCGCCAGCGGCTATCGGCGGCTTCTTCGGCGGGCAGCTGTTGAATCCAGCGAGTCACGGCGGGCCAGTCCTGCTCGATGATGGCGCGGCGAATACGCTGGTCCAGCAGGGCGGTATCGGGGTGATCCGACAACCAGCGGTCCAGCCAGTCCTGATTCTCGCGAACGCCGCGAATCGTGGAATAAAAAGCGATCCGATCGCCAGCGGCGTCACGCAGCTCCGGATCGGTGAGCCCCCATCGTCTGGCTCTTTGTTCGAAGGCCTGGCGGGCACCGCTGGTATTGGTATAGGCCATGCGCTGCAGAGCCGCGGAAACCAGTTCCTGGCGCCGGGCGCTGGGCAGAGTCGCCGGCAGGTCTCCGACCTTGTCCGGATTATGATAAAGCTGCTCCAGCCATTCACCGGCGGTCTGGTAGGGGGCATCGAGCATGCGCTTGAGATAGCGCATCAAGCCGGTGGCTCGGGCCTCGAACGCCAGTTGCATGCGTTGCCAGATTTCCTCCTGGCCGATGACGCCGGCGGCCTGGGCGGCTTCGAACAGAGGATCACAGGCGGAAGGACGGGATTGGCCGGCCAGCCAGATTTCACGGGCATCCTTCAGGGCGGCGTCGCGATCGCGGCGCAACTGGGCCCGTTGGTAGTAACAGCGGGCTTCGATGGCGGTGGGGGAGCTGTCCATGGCCTCGGCGGCGGCGTCCCAACGGCCTGCCTTGGCGTAGGCGATCAAGGCAATCTGGCGGATGTCCGCCGGCAACGGGGACCGGGGATAGCGGTTTTCGTAGTCGCGCAGACGCGATGGATTCAGTTCCGGCAGGTCTCTGCGCAGGTGGTGGAACTCGAGATAGTCGCGCAGCGGGTAATCCCGTGCGATGCGCGGCTCCAGCCGTGCCAGCGTTTCCCAGTCATTGTCGCGAGCCGCCCGCAGTGCGTCCTCGAAATTTGTGTTCACGGGTTGCGCGGCGCATGCCAGGGCGCTGCAAGCGAAACTGAAAACCAGTACGGCGCGACGGATCATCCTGCCTCCATTCGTTGAGCCTGTTCATGAACCGGCTCCTTGGGTGATCTCACCATTCTAGCGATGCGCGGCCGCCGGGCGTGCGCGGCGAATGTAAAACTTGAGGCGGCGCCGGCGCCCGGGTTTATACTGTCGCCCCTTTTTCGCCTGCCCCGATCGGTGACCGTGATGGAAAACAGCACACGACTTTTGCAACGCCAGGCGTCCGCGCTGGCGGCACGCCGGGTCGGGGTGGTGGAGGCCGATGACGCGGCCCTGGCCGATCTGCCGGCGGCCTCCCTGTGGCGGCATGCCGATGATTTTACCGTGGCGGCGGATCAGTGGCGGCCGTTGCCGGAAGTGGCGGAAGACACGGATTTGTTGATCCTGCCGTTGCCGAAGGCGGCAGACCGCATGACGCTGCTGTTGCGGCATCTGGCCGGTGTGATCCGCAAGCCGCTGCCGCTGTGGTTGGTGGGGCCGGCCAAGGGCGGGATTCGTGGCGGTGTGACCCGGCTCAAGGGGTTTGCTGATGACATTCAGCTGCTCGACAGTGCCCGCCACTGCAAATTGTACGAGGGGCAACTGAGGCCCGGGCCGCCGTTCTCCCTGGCGGAGCAGGCCGCGGTGATCGATGTGCGCGGTGCACGGGTGACCAGCTACCCCGGTGTGTTCAGCCACGGCCGCCTCGACGAGGGCAGTGACTTGCTGCTGGATGCCCTGGAAGCCGCCGATGTCGGTGGCGGCAAGGCTTTGGACATCGGTTGCGGTGCCGGCGTACTGACGGTCTGGCTGGCCCGGGCCGGTTGCCGGGTACAGGCGTTGGATCCTAGTGCCACGGCGGTGGCCGCCGCCCGCGCCACTCTGGCCGATAACGGTTTGAGCGCCGAGATACAGGGCGGCGATCTGTTTGACGGGACCACCGGTCGCTTTGATCTGCTGGTGACCAACCCCCCGTTCCATGATGGCCGTGAGCGTACCACCCAGATCACCCGCCGTTTGATCCGGCAGGCGCCGGAGCATCTGCACGCGGATGGGGAACTGTGGCTGGTGGCGAACCGGGAATTGCCCTACGCCCAGTGGCTGGACGACGCCTTCCGGCAAGTGACCGTGATGCGGGAAACCAATCGCTTCCGGGTTTATCGCGCCCGTCGCTGATGGGGTCAGGGGGCGCCCAGCATCCCTTCCGCGCGCATCCAGTCGATGCATCGACGCAGCATGACCTCCAGCGGTACCTGATCGTCAAAGCCCAGCTCCCGTACCGCCTTGGCGCCGCTGACCCGGCTGCGCGTGGAAATCAGCGCCACCTTTTCCGGCGTCAGACGCGGCTCGTCACCGGTGAAACGGGCGGCGATGGGAGACAACTGCCCCAACAGGCCCAGTACCCAACGCGGCGTCACTTTGCGGGGCGCCGGCCGGTCCAGCAGCCGCCCGATGGTTTGCGCCAGTTCCAGAAAACTGGCCTCGACGCCGGCCAGGATGTAGTTGTGCCCGTCCCGGCCCGCGTCCCACGCTGCCAGGTGAGCCCGCGCCACTTCCTCCACCGCGCCGAAATTACCTCCACCAGGGGGAACGCCGGGCAGACGGCGCTGATCGATCAGGCTGATCATCTGCGACCAGTTATGCGTATCGCCGGCGCCAATAATGGCGCAGGGGTTGAGGATCACCGTACTCAGGCCCTGACGGGCGCCATCACGGACTTCTTCTTCCGCCAGATATTTGGTGCGGTTGTAACCGATCCAATCACTGGCGGCATTGGAGGGGATTGCCTCATGGATAATGCCATCCTGCTGGCCCCAGGCGGAAATCGAAGACGTATGAATCAACCTGCCTGCCTGGTTGCGCAGGGCGGCGGTGACCACTGCCCGGGTTCCCATGACATTGTCCTGATACTGCTGATCGCGGCGGCGGCGCCAGAGACTGGTGTTACCGGCTACGTGGAACACCGCGTCCACCGCCGGCGGCATTACCAGAGTGAGCTCGGTGGCATTGCTCAGCGGCGCGTGAACAATCTTCAGGCCCGCCTCCCGCAGCGCGTGGCCATCGCTGCCAGGGCGTAGCAGGGCGGTGACCTCCCAGCCCTGTTCCACCAACAGGCGGGCAAGGTGGCCGCCGAGAAAGCCCCGGGCTCCGGTGATAAAGGCGCTGGGCATAGCGTTGCTCCCCGTTCATGGTTTGTCTCCGGTTATCGCCTAGCGCGAGGAGCGTGTAAAGCCCGGACCCTCTTCGCGCAGCCGCAGGAAGCTGGCGAACCGGGGCAGGCCGTGGCGGGTGTGGCCGTGATATTTGTAAGTGACGACGCTGCCGATGGCCGGCGGCCGTGCCCGCAACGCATCGCTGAAACCGGTGCCCAGACGGAAATGACGCCCGCCGGGTGTTTTCACCAGCAACGCCCCCATCATCCCGGTGTACTTGCCCTCGCCGGGGATCACCGCGACCACTTCCGCTTCGGCGTCCAGATAGGGTTTCACCTTGAGCAGATCGTCGTTACGTTCGCCCCGATAAGGCGCGGCGCCACGATGCAGCATCAGGCCTTCGCCACCCGCCGCCACCACCTGCTCCAGATCGCGCATCAGCGTGGCGTGGTCGCGTCCCCGGCGCTGGTCGACCATGTGCAGATGGGGCAGGGCGGCATCGTCGATCAGTTTGCGCAGACGGGGCAGGCGCTGGTCGAACGGGCCCGCGGACGAGGGCAGATCAAACGCCATGAAATAAATGTGCCGCCAGGGCTCCGCGGGCGGTGTGCGCCGGTTGAGTATCCCCACCAGTTGGCTGAAGGTTCCACGCCCCATCCACAGTTCGCCGTCCAGGGACTGCCTGGGAAAACCTTCGGTAAAATCGGCCGGGGTCGCGATCACGTTGCCGTTGCGTGACAGCAGCCGCTGCCCATCCCAGTAAGCGCGCACGCCATCCAGTTTCTCGCTGACCCAGTAATCGGTCAGATCAATGCCTTCTTCATAAACGTTCGCTTGCATCAGCGCCGGCGCTTTCGCCGCCCGGGCCGCCGCCGCCATTACCAGAGCGGTGGCGATCAGTAACGCGCCGATGAAATACAAAATTGGGCGGGACATCCTTGTTCCTCCTGATCATCCGTTGACGGGAACCAGTGTAGAAGAGGGCGAAGGGCCAAGGATGCAGGCTCAGGCTGAAATTCGTGTAGGACTATTGCTGCCTGCCAATGGTGATTTGCCGACAAGGCCGTGGAACAGGTGACCGGCCGCCCGAAAAAATTCTGGGCACGTAAGCCTTTCTGGGCTCTTAGTCCAGGTGCTTGTTCCCGGTTTGCTCGCTGGGGGACGGACTGAACAGCCGGGGAACGCCACGGTGGGGTTGGTGAATCAGGTTGAGCCGGCTGCGGCGTGCCTGCCGTACACTCAGCGATGATGGCGCGGACAGACTCACCAGGGTGCCGGCACCGGCGCGCACCGCTTTGTGGATCAGCTCCAGACCGCAACGGCTGGTGATGGCGAAAAAGCCGCTGGCCGGATCCAGACCCGCGCGGGCGCAGGCGCCGATCAGTTTGTCCAGGGCATTGTGACGACCGATGTCCTCGCGACACAGGCGCGTTTTGCCGGCACCATCCACATAAACCGCCGCATGCATGGCGCCGCTGTCGCGGGCGAGCGCCTGTGTTGCCTGGAAGCGTTCACGCAACCCCGCCAAATGGGCCAGCGGCGGCAGTGGCGCCGTGTCCCGTGCGGGCAGTGGCGGCAAGGCCTGATCCAGGGCTTCCACCCCGCACAGGCCGCAACCACCGCTGCCCGCCTGACCGCGGCGCCGTTGTTTGAAGGTGGCGAAGGCGCGGCCGCTCAAGGTCACGTCAACCTGGATCGCGTCTTCCAGCAGTGTCAGATCGATGTCGTAGATCGCGTGATGGTTATCCACCAGACCCGCGGTCAGCGTGAAGCCGGTAACAAAATCCTCCACATCGTTCGGGGTCGCCATCATTACCGCGTGATTGATGCCGTTATAGCTGATCGCCACCGCCACCTCGGCGGCAAGCGGCTGATCGTCGGACACCGGCTCGGGGCAGTATTCCAGATAATCGTAACGGGGGGGCGGATCCACCAGAGCAGAATCTTCATCGGAGGAACGCCCGGCGCCGGGCCGGGAAGACGTCATGGTCACTACCTCATGCGTTCAGGACGTGTCCTGCGTTGTTCTGTTATTCAGGCTCTTAGAATAGGACGATCCGTGTCCCGGGTCCAAAGCGTCAGAGGCTTTATTCAGGGCGGGATGGGAGACGGCTCCGCCGGCTATTGCTGCAATTTATCCAGCAGTTTTGCCAGGGTGGTCACCTCGGCGGCGGTCAGGCGCTGTTCCAGACACTCCTGGATAACCCGGCCATAGACCGGCCACATCCGCTGCAGCAGCCGGCGGCCGGAACGGGTGATCAGGACCCGATTGCCCCGGCCATCCTCCGGACTGGCCCGCCGGGTCACCAATGCCTCCTTTTCCAGGCGATCAAGCAAGCGGGACAGGTTGTGCTTGGGCAGCAGCATGCGCTCGCCGATTTCGTACTGCCGCAGGCCGTGTCGTTTGCGGTGCAGTTCAAGCAGCACGTCATACCATGCCAGGGGCGGCAGTTCCGCTGCTTTCAGCGCCGATTGCACCCGTTCCTGCCATTGCGTGTGAACGCGCAGCAATCGGGCCCAGGCGGCAATCGTGTGTTCCGTGGGAGTCGTATTCATGTTCACCAGAGTAACGACGACTTGTTGCAAGTGCAACTGGTTGGGCGTAGGGTTGTTCTGGTTGCATCTGCAACCAAATGGAAAAAGGAGTGGAACCATGAACGACAGCATTCAACGTGATGAACTGAAACGGCGTCTGGAAAACGGCGACCCCATGGTGCTGGTGGAAGCCTTGCCGGAACGGCATTTCCACAGCGGTCACCTGCCCGGGGCGATCAATATCCCCCATGAGGAGGTGAGTGCCCGCGCCGGCACGGCGCTACCGGACAAGGACGCCACCATCGTGGTGTATTGCGCCAATACCGGCTGCCAGAATTCGCGCATCGCCGCCGGTTTTCTGCGCGGTGCCGGTTATCGGAACGTATTGGAATACGTGGAAGGCAAGGCGGACTGGCAGGAAGCGGGCTATCCGCTGGAGACCTGATACCGCCGGCAGGGAAGGGCGCCGCCATGGATGGCGGTCATAAAAAGGGGTTGATTTTTGATCGCCGCTCCTTGATGTTGGATCAAGTCTGTTTACGGATCGAGAAAGGCCGTGTGGTATGGACCAGATTGGCTGCCCGTAGAGAACGACACCGAAACCGATACTATTCAATAACAAAAGGTAGAGGCCAATGATGGATATCAGTACCACCCTGCTGGGGCAGATGGCGATTGCCTGGGCCGTGCTCTGTGCCGTGATTTCCTATTTTCTGGCACGCAAGAAAGTTCGCGCGCCGATTCTTGCCGCCGTACTGGGCCTGTTTATGTCCCTGGTGCCGCCGTTCGCTTTGGTATACATGGCGGTGCTGGCGTTCCTGCGGCCGGAACCGCGGCACAACCAGGTTTCCGCCTGACCTCCTCGCTGTCCGGGCTTCTCCACTAAAAGTGGATGGCGCCATAGCCGAATCGCTATTGGTGACCCGGATATCCGCCTGGGCATTCGGGTAACTGAGCGCGCGCCTGTGGAAAATGCCGTGAGACAGTGGACATGGCATAAGGCGTTAACTATATTGCCGTTTCACCAAAGCGGGTGTAGCTCAATGGTAGAGCAGAAGCTTCCCAAGCTTACGACGAGGGTTCGATTCCCTTCACCCGCTCCAGTGCATATAAAATCAATGAGTTAGAAGCACTTTGGGATGAGTGATGTCGAGAAAGTGTCGAACCGCACTTCTTGTTACCAACGGCGCTTGCTGTCATTCAGCCAGTCCCCACATCCATAATTAAATGAAGCCCACTTCCCATTTAGGCGCCCGACAAAGATTTTGTCGTTCGTGTCGACTAGAGCTTTCAGATCATCTCTAATGCGGCTCGCCGAAAGGTTAGAGTCAATCAACCAGAACGACTCCATTCCTTTGCAGTAGGCAAACTGCTTTAGATAAGAGAATACAGCGTTGTAGTCCCGGCCAGGTGCTCGAAGATCGTAGGTCACGCAGTAAATAGCCATTTTCCCCTCCCAGTATGGTTATTTACTTTATGTGACGTGTTTCTCAATTTTTCAAGAGAGAGTAGACAAAGGATTCAACTCTGTTGCCTCCCTAAGATGGTCGGGCGCCAAGTGTGCATAGCGCATGGTCATGTTAAGTGTTGAATGACCAAGGATCTTCTGAAGCACAAGGATATTCCCGCCATTCATAACGAAGTGAGAGGCGAAGGTGTGGCGCAGGACATGGGTGGCTTGCCCTTTAGGCAGTTTGATGCCGCTTGATGAAAGGGCCTTTCTGAAACTCAGCATGCAATTGATAAAGCGCCCGTGGTGATCCAAGTGCGTGTTTAATTCCTGCTCTAAGACCTTGCTGATCGGTACAGTCCGTACCCGCTTACTTTTTGTGTTCACGAATTGCACTGTACCGTTTCGGATATGCCCCCGCTCCAGATTCACCGCTTCGGACCAACGGGCGCCGGTGGAGAGGCAGATTTTGACGATGGGAAATAGGTGAGGATTGTCTGAGGTCGCTTTGATGTGCTCCAGAAAGCCCTTTACCTGTTCCTTGGTCAGATAAGAGACCGGACGCTCCTGGAGCTTGAGTGGTTTCACGCCCACCAGTGGATTCGGAAACTGAACATCGTGAAGTTGGATCAGGGTGTTGAACACAGCTTTGATATAGCCGAGGCGATTGTTCAACGTTTTGCCGCTTTTTCCGGCTTTCAAGAGTTTCCCGCGCGCTAACAGGTATTGTTGTGCGTTGAGCTTTCTGGCAACGGGGTTTCCGATTTCGATGGCGTGGATCTTGAGGATAGCAAGACGCCGATCACCATCGGATAGTGTGTGGCCATGTAGGTCATACCAACGCTGCATGAGTTCGACTAGGCGCCGCTTATCCTTTGGCTTTTCCTTCCAATCACCTTGAGCATGTTGGCTGCGTCTAACAGCTTCGAAGCGCCTCGCTTCGGCCTTAGTGCTGAATCTCTTCCGGTATCTAATCCCCTTAACTGGTTCAATATCGACCAGCCAGCGGCCGTCCGGCAGTTGTTTGATCATATGGCTTGCCCCCAGCGGACTATGCGTTCTTCCAGTAGTTGTCTTATGTGTCGCCGCAGGTCATAGGTGTTTTTGCCCTTGGCGCGGTAGTGGTCCTCGATGACGTCGAAGAAGGGTAGGGACTCAAGGGCCTTCCATGCCTGGCAGGCGGACAAGCGGTGGCGGGCGGCGCAGCTGATGAAGTTGCCGAGCAGCAGTTCCACGTTCTTGCCTGAGAAGCCCGAGGCCGTTTTGTGGTACCGCTTGTACCTCACCGGTTGCGGGTCCAGGGGGAGGGCCTGACGGCTTACCACGGTCCAGAACGGGTCATACAGGCCAGGGCGGCGGAGGTAGCGGTAGGCGTCGCAGCCATAGCGCCACAGGGCGTCCAGGTGATCATGGAGACTGGCATAGTCGTGGAAATCGACCACGGCGCCGGTCTGGTAGTCCACGGAGCCTTGCGAGAACTGCTCGACGATGGAGTGGTGGAACCGGAACTCGATCCGGAACACCTGGCGTTCTTCCTGATAGCCGTCGGCCTGGCTCCACACGCTGCGCCAGTAGTCGAGTTTATCTTTGGCGATGGCTTCCTTCGTCTTGTCGTAGACGGCCAACTGAATACCGGAGGGGGAGCCGAACAGCCAGGACTCCCCACGGCCATAGGTGGCGCTGGCACTGGCCCACTCGATATTGTCGATGCCGTCGTACTGGCGCACGCGCCGGGATCGGCAATGTAGGTGCGGTTGGAAGTCCCGGGGTGGTTCCCAGCCTTGCACGTCCATGGCGATATGAACGGCGGCTTGATGGGCTGTGGCGTGCGTCAGCACCTGGTCGGCCAGGTCATCCATTAGGGTCTGCAGCTCGCGCGGGCTGTGGGCCTGGATGCAGTGGGGGGACACCTCGATTTTGAGGTGGGTACCGATGGCGTCGTCCTTGGCGTGGAAGGACTTGATCAGCAGGATCACGCCCAAATCGGCGTTCTGTAGGCGGTACTGATACCCGGAGTCCCGCCCGATTCGTCCGGCGGACCAGCGCTTCCCGGCAAAATCGACGATACCCGGTTCCTCGAACAGGGCCAGGATATGCGGTTGCAGCCGTCCCCGGTAAAGCTGGCGCACGGTATCCGTGCCGAAGTGGATGACATTCACCCCGCGCAGGTCGAAGGTGTCCCCGGTGCTGTCATCGACAAAGAGTCTACCCCAGGGGCTTTCCTGCAAATCGTCGTCCAGGGCTATGCAGTGTTTCGGGGCCTTCGCCATGGTTCACCTCTTAATGTGGTCTAGTGTGCTCGATGAAATCGAGTTGTAAGACGTGTTACAGGGACGTCTTTTCGCTGGGGGCGCGGCGCGCCCCGCCAGATGGCACGCCCGAGGCGCCCTCATCCCGCCGTGGCGCGCCGCGCCCGGTGGCATCGCTGTCGTTGCTGGCCAGGTGATTGAATACGCCATCCTTAAGCGCCTTGAGGCACATGGCATGCGGCATGTCGGCAATGCGGGTGCCTTGCTGGGTGTAACACCGGCAATCGCTCTGATCGTTCTCGAACGCCATGCAACCGTGGATCACCGGGGCGGTGGTGGGCTGGCGTGCGATGTCGTTATAGAGGGGGGCTGTGTACGGCAGGCCGGGAACCTCCGGTGCCATGAGCTCGGACCAGGATGCCGGTGCCTGATACCGCCCAACCCCGGTTCCCGTGCTGGGCCCGACTTGCTCCATGGCAGCGTTTTCTCCGTTAATCACGCTGGTATCATCACTGAGCCCCACGCCACTCATGAACCGGTACACGAAGATCACCACCAACAGCACCAACACCCCAGCGATGTAGACCAGTTTCGGCAACCGGAATTTATGGGTGTGGATCTCGGCGGATTTGTAGAGGTGCCATACCCGTTTGGGCAGTTTCTTTTTCTTCTGGATGCAGGACGCCAGGTCGGTACGGCTGGCCGGGTTCACATAGCCGGATCCCGAGTGGTACTCGATGACGAAGGGGGCACCGAAGGGCCGCGAATAGTGGAATTGTTCGTTGCAGATTTTCCGGGCGTGGGTGTCCAGTAAGGACGGGTCCTGGCTGATGAAGATAATGTCCCAGCCGTGGTGCCGGTGGGTTTCCAGTGCCGTGAGTCCTGCGGGAACGGGTTTGCTGGAGGGCCGTACCGGCCAGATTTGTTGCGCTTCGTCCACCACCAGCACCGCGCCGTCCGGCAGATGCTCGGGCCACTTTTCGGTTTCGCTGTCGGTGAGTTCATGCCATTCCACCGCCAAATCCCGAATACCCCGGTAATAGACGGGGCGGCGGGTCTCACTGCCCTCCACGGCGAAGCGTTCATCATGCAGCAGAAAATCAATGGCGTGGCTGGTTTTGCCACAGCCCGGCTTGCCGGTAATCAACCAGAACATTTAGCCGTCACCCCCCATGCCAAAACCAAACCGCTTATAGGCGCCGTATAGCGTTTTCATGCTGATGACGCCCACATAGGCGGAAATCACAAGGCTGAAGAACACGTCAAAACCGGCCAGGGTGATCAACGACGCCGCGTCTCCGGCCACGCCGCCGAAATGTGTGGTGACCTTGTTCAGCAGGGCGTTAATGCCGGACTGAACGCCAGTCAGCGAGATAACGCCGATCCCCAGGGCCAATAGCACTCGGCTGGTGAGCGGCCCGATGATTTGGGCCAGGAAAACGGCGATGGGGGCGAGAAACGCGGGCATAACAGCACTCCCTCGAGTGTCAGTGATCAGTTATCAGACATTCGTTCCAGGACGATCAGCGCGGCCACTAACCAACCGAGAGCTTGCACCACGGGATTAATGGTGATGGCCAGTTCGCACAGATAGGTCATGGGCAGCGTGATGGTGCCCCACCGCCCCAGGTCCACCGTCAAATCCGCCGGGCAGGAGGCCGACCCGCCCAAGCCCGCGCCACTGTCGTCCAGGTCCGATAGCGTGTCGCTCAGGTTGATTTCCCGCTCGCGGATGGTGTTTTTATCGCTGTCGGTAAGCAGGCTATCGCCGGCCAGGTACTCGTCCGTGCCTTCTGTATCCTCTTTCCAGAGTTTGTCGCGGCAATTGAGGTACCAGGTGTTTAACGCTATGGCGCATTGCACACTGTCCTGATCCTCGGTGCACTCGGGAGCGTCCTGGCCGTCCACATCACAGGTGCCGGGCCCCATGCCACCGCCTTCGCCGTCGCCCTCACCGTCGTCGCCGTCGTCCTGGCCTCCATCGCCGTCGCCATCCCCTCCGGAGTCGCCATCGCCCCCGGAGTCGCCGCCGCCATCACCACCAGAATCGCCACCACCGCCACCATTGCCGCCGCCGTCGTCACCGCCTCCACCGTTATCGCCGCCATCGTCCCCGTCCCCATCATTGCCGCCACCATCATCACCGCCGCAGTCCCAGCCGCAGCCGGGGCCCCAGTGGCCATCGTCACCCGCGTTGCAATAGGAACTGCCATTCCAGCCGCCGTTTTCGTCGCAGTACACCTCCGGCTCTTCCGGTTCATCGGGATTGTCGGGGTCGTCGGGATCGCCAGGGTCGCCCGGATCGGTGGGGTCGTCCGGGTCTTCGTCGTCATCATCCGGCATCAGGCAATAGCGTTTGCCGTCGGGGGCGGTGACGGAGTTGGGGCAGCCCCCGGTTTCTACCTGACAAAAGCGGTCGTTTCCAATACCGGTATAGCAGCCTTCGGCGTCGAGAAACTGCCCGAACGGCGTGTCCTCCGCGTCCCAGCGGTCCGGGATCGCCGTGCCGTTGTCCACCCAGGCATCGGGAATCTCATCCGCTTGGCAGGTCTGCCCGGAGCTGATGCCGTTCACCCAATAGATCTTGGCGCCGTTGGCGTAGATCCATGGAACGCTGGGTGAGGTGGGGCCATCATAGGTAAAGCGGCAGCTCTCATAACAAAACAGTTCACCGGGCGGGCCGCCTTCAAAAAGCAACTCTTCCTCAAGGTGACCATTGGGGTATTTGCTGGTATCGCAGGCGGCGGGCGGCTCAGGGAGACAGGCTGGTGTGACCCCATCCGGGGCAAGGGCAAAGATTGGATAGCTGCCTGAACAGTATTTTTGTTCGTAGTACTGGGGCTGATGGTTCACTTCCACCAACCGGCACCGGTTTGCTGAATCGCGGCTCCGTTCCGGCAAGCTGTCATAGAAGGCACGGCAGGCGGCGCTTGATCCGGCTTGATCCCAGGGCCATGTCTTCGTCTGGTACCCAACGTAATCGTCGCCGTAGGCCGCCATGGCGGGGTTCAGCAGCGCCATGACTACAGTAAAAATAACCACCTCAATCAGGTATAGGCGGATCAGATCCCACCACGTCAGCCCCCAATATCGGATGACCTCGCGGTTCAGCGCTTTCTTCAATGCGGCTAGCATGCGCCTTCTCCGGTATGACCGCTCATGATTGAAAAAGCATGTACAGGGCGGAAAGCATGACAATCAGATAAATCCACGGCCCTATATCTCCCCCGGTTTCCATGGTGGTGCCCTCGTTATTGGGTTTTCAGAATGACCGGGTGTCCGGCTCACTCTGAAAACCCAAACCTCGATGGTAGAAAGAGGGAAAAGGAAAAAGGGGGCCGAAGCCCCCGGTGGTTGGGTGGGTTACCTCATGGCACGGCGGAGCAACATGAACACCAGAACCAGCCCGATGAACGAGAGGACCGCGAGGCCAATATCATTGGCACTCTGTTTGCCCTCCTCAATCTCCGTCACCGTGCCGCTCACATCGACGGCCGCTTGCGCGGTGGTGGCTCCGAGTGCGGCGGCGCCAGCCACACCGCCCCCAATGACCCCATTCCGGCCCAAACGGACCACGGGAGAACCGCCCAGGAGACGGCGTTCTTGCAGTGCGCGTTGCGTTGCGCGTTTCATAGCGATTTCCTTCTTTCAAGTGGTTTAAGGTTTGCGTGCTCAGCGGTCACGGGCATGGCTTTTGATGAACCACGCCAATGTCCGGAACACCCACACCACGGCGTACAAACCCGCCACGGCGCCGAGGATGGCGTTCGCCTCCCCGTAGGTGAGCGCCGGTAATCCGAAGGGCCCAACGCTCGCCATTTCCAGTGTGCCCAGGCAATACACCGCGCCGTCCTGCGCCTGTTGCCATTGCCCGCTGCACACGATCATTTCCATTTTTTAAGCGGCCCGTTACTTGCTATCGGCCTTGGCCGTGCCGGTGGTCTTAGTGGCTTGAGAGGCCGGGGGCGTGGTTTTCGGCACCACACCGATCAGGTAAGGCTGGCTTTTGCCGCCACCGGCTTTTTTAAGTTGGGCGATGAAGTGCACGTCCTCGCCGGGTTGGAAGTCGGCGGCGATCTGGTCGAAGACGGCGGGCTCGGCGCCCATTTTGGTGACTTCGTAGCCTCGGCAATCGTTCGCGGCATCGCCCACGGGCATTTGCCCGGTGTGGACGGAACAGAAGGTGCGGCCTTCAATGTTCATGCGGCTAATGCCGAGGACGGTGAGGGTCATTTCAAATTGCATGGTCGGTTTCCCTTTCTCATTTCAGTTTTGGTTTCGTACTGTGGTGATTTGGCGGTGTGTGTCGCCGTGGTGTGTTCGGTCTGGCAAACGCCAGGTGTTTTCCAGGCTGTTGCCAGATCGAACACACCCGCTCTAATGCAGGAGTGCGGCCCATCCCATCAGCACAATCACCAGTAAATCGCCCGTCACGACAGCCCAGAACGCGGGCGTTTTTCGCCATCCCAACCAACTCGTACCGTCCAAGAAAAACTGACATTGCGCTTCCAGAATGGCCGCAAAAAGCACCAGCATCGAGGCGACGAATATCCCCACGTTCAGCCATGCCAGCCAATTCCAATCGCTCATGACGCCCTCCCATTGGCCAGGGCCACCAAGCCCAGGTCCCGCAGGATGGCGCGGGCGTCGGTGATGGGGCCTCGGGCCCGGCGGCACAGGTGGCGCGCCTGGCGTTCGTCCTTGGCGAAGCCGATAACGCGCCAGGGGGCGTACAGGTGCCGGGGTTTCTCGCCGGGGTGCCAGCGGCGTTCCGCGACGAACAAGCCAGGCCGCAGGCGGCGGGTTCGGTACAGTCCGCACTTACTCCGGCTTTCCGGCGTGGAGGCGTTGGCGTTACGCTGAAACCGCATGGCGTTTTCCCTGCTGTGCTAGCGCCACGATTTCCTGGCAAAACCGTTTGTGTTCCGCGCCGGTAATCAGATCACGCCAGAACAGGGCGCTGACATAACCTAGGCAGCGCGCCTTGGCGGCGAAGACCACTTCCATGACCCACTGCTTGCTGACCGCGCCTTCCAGGTCGTGTAAGGCGCCGAGCAAGGGCTTTTCATCGTGTTGTTTTGCCCATTCCTTTATGTGCATGGTTAACCCCCCATCAAAAAAGCCGTGTGCGTCCCCAAGGGGACCGGGCTCTATTCACTAAGTCAGCCGTGTGGGTCATCGGGGATGGCCCACAGGGCGGACTAAGTTCACCGGTACGCGGTACCGGCCTACCGGTAACGATCCCTCGCACCTCCGGGCCAAGGCCCTCCGCGCTCCGCTTGGCAAGAGCGCTAATCAAACGGATCTTCAAAACCGTCATCATCGTCATGGCCATGTTCGTGACCGTCGCCGGTGTCGTCATGCTCCGGCGCATCGAAGCAGCCGTAACAAACGTTCTCTTCCTCGGACATCATGGAATCCGGGAAAAAATCACCGCACTCCTCACACAAAAAACGGCCCCAGCGGCTCATAAGCGAACCTCAAACAGAAAAGAAGAAAGGCGCCGACAAGTCGGCAAAGGCGCTGTTTTTGAAGGGCAAAACCGCTCTCTCGGAATCAGGATCAAGAGCGGGGGGCTGACCCGCTCCCTCACCGTCCCCCTCGATCCGGTGCGAACGGTGCGGCATGGATTAGCAGGCGCAAGGCCAAGCGCGAGCGTCGCCAGGGCGAGCCTTGCGCCTGCTAATCCATACCGCCCCAAGAGTTCGCGATCGAGGATGACGGTGACGGAGCGGGACAGCGGGGCGGCCCGTGGGGCGGTGCCCAGGACGGCAACAGCGGCGGCCTGGCGGTCAGAACCGATAGGTGCGGGAGTAGGGCGGCGCGGCACCATCGCAGACGTACTCATAGCACCCCCTGAAACAAGGACAGTTGCGGGGAGCGGTTGCGGGCGGCGCCGTAAACAAAGGCTTTGGCGGCGTCGGCGCGGTCAGCGGGGAACTCGGCGTAATCCACAACGCCCACAGCATTACGAGCGTGGACACGGAGCGTTTCTCCGGTTGAAACGATGAGGCCGAGGAGGCGAATACCGGCCCGGCGCAGCAGGGAGATTTGAGCGATGCTCAGGGAAACGGCCTTGTCGGCTATGCGTTGATAGCGGTAGCGGCGGCCCCGGCGTTTGTAGGTGGCGCAAATCACAGGAACACCCTCACCCAGTAGTCCACGGCGCAGGAGCAGGCTTTAACCGGATCGTCGAAGGTCTTTTCCACCTGGAAAGTGGGTTCACCGTCGAACAGACCTTCCACCTTGACCACGGTTTGGCCACTGTCCCGGTCATGGGTGGTGGTGCAGATCAATTGCCGCTGGCGGTGTTTGCTGGTGCGCTTGCTCATACCTCGCTCTCCCGCAGCTGCTCGACCAACAGAACGACGTTGATCATGCGGCGACGACCAACTTTTACCGTCGGCAGATAGCCTTTATCCACCCAGCCCCGGACTACATCCGGCTCCTGCCGAATCCACTCCGCAAACTCGCTCCAGGCCATCATCGGCGGCCACTCCGGCCGGTTGCTGATGGCGTCCCCCAATTCCGGTATCATCACTATGTACCACTCTGTTATTGGTTTAACTTAAGCCATTTTAGCTAAACAATAACGCTTAAGCCATATTGGCTTAGCCTTTTTATAGACTTTTTCGGAATGATCAAAGAGCGGCTTATAGCCATCATTAAGTGGAAAGGGATTAAGAACCCTGAGTTAGAAGAACTGACGGGGATCAGCCGCTATACATGGCAAAACATCCGAAACAAGCCGGATCGGGCCATCAAAGAAGAAGAAATCGAAGCTATAGCAGCGCTTTATCCTGAATACAGGCTCTGGTTAATCAGTGGAGAGGTCGCGCCTGAGATTGGGCAGACCAGCCCTGAATATGACGAAGCAAACGCGACGCTTAAGCAACGAGGAGAGGGATAAAGCTTACGCAGAGAGCCGCTAAAGCCTGGTTCAAGAAAAGGGGGGAATAACAACAAGACGAGCTGGGTCACGTTTGCAGGAGCGCAAACTTAAACCACACAAAAGGGGGGAAGTGCATGAAATGCACAATCATATCTGCTGTCTTCATTGCCGGTCTGATCCACGCTGTAAGTAATACCGCTTGGGCGGATAGTGGATTGGAGTACCGGATCGCTAAGTACAAACCTATCTGTAGTGACTACGAGCGCGCAAAGCGCTACGCCGAGTGCCACAAGCCACCTGGCAGTTATAAACACGCCTACGAAATGACCGGCAAGGCCCGTGAAAGTGCATTGGCGCAAGGTCGAAAGCTGATCAACATGCGTAAAGGCACGGATCGCGCCTTGGAGAACCGCGGTAAGCGCCGCCGTGTATACCGCTAAAGGGAGTTATATATGACCGCAAAGGAAAAGGTCGCAGCGCTGGTGAAAACGCTTCCCGACGATGTGTCGCTAGAGGAGATTCGCTCTCGGGTTGCTGCCCTGGCGAAGATAGAGAAAGGTGATATGAGTCTCGAAAGCGAAGCTGAAGCAGAGCCAAGCGCTGGTAAGCAACTTGATAGTAGCCAAGAGCCTCCCTCATAGAGGTACTGACTATTCCGAACCGGGCCGCCGGGTGTTTGAGTAAGCCAGATGAATAGGGGAGCGGTTTGTCTTGGAAGGCCGCCTAATCCATCAAGTATCTGGTTCTAACGTCGCTTTCGGCGGAGCCCCTGGGTCGGTGTCAGCTTGAATCGAGGGAAGATCAATGGAGTGTTTTGATCTTCTCCCGGTCCGAGTAAAACAAGTCGCGCCACATAATGGAATGAAAGCGTCCCAAGCGGCTAAGTAGCTTGGCCTGTTCAACATAGGGAGGGATGTCTTTACCCGTGTCTAAAACGCGATTGACCGCGAAGAAAAGGGCTTGTATGTAGTTTAGGTGTTCTACGGCGAGATCGAGAGTATCCCGTAGTTCTTTGGCTGGTTCTTCCGTCATGTCATGTCCTCATAGTGAGGCCTCCAACCATGGAGGCGGACTGTGCGCGGGTTAGCAGACCGACAAGAGGCGGCGCGCCCGAAGGCGCCCCACGCACAGCCGCCATGACATCTCCGGATGCATGGTGCGTTCTTGTTCAGGCTGCTAAACCCGACCCTCGATTCTTCGAAGGCGAAGGCAAGATGCAGATAATTTTAAGAGGTGTCAAGCTCTAGGTGTGATCTTGCCCACTAGGTCGTTTTGAGCTTTATATTTAGGATGATTGTATGCTGAAAGGGTTTGGGTTCTCCGGATACAGAAGTTTTGGTAGTGAGGCTGCTAAGATAGCTCCTCTTAAGAAGATTAATTTCATAATTGGAAAGAATAACTCTGGAAAATCCAATGTTTTGAGTTTTTTGAACAATCGTTATGTGGATTTTTTGGCATCCGCCAAGAATCAGATTCGAAGTCCTTCAGAAAAAAAAGGAATAGAGTCTCTTGATGTGCCTATCTTTGAGAGGGATTTGACGACAAAGATATTCTTTCCGGTTTTCAAGAGTGATCAGGATGAATATATTGATAGCCTAATTAAGAATAAAAGTGCTGGGTTGAAGCCACTCCTTGCTAAAATTTTTTCCTTTCTGTCTGACGATAAAGGAGATGTCTGGTTCTCTTACAGCGCAACTAAAAGCAAAGACGGGCTTTCTTTGCATATGGATCCAGAGGCAGTAAAAGAGATTTTATCCCATAGAGAATGGGGTGTGCTCTGGAATTCTCTTTGCCATAAATCAGGAGGGGAAATAAGCAGGCATTGGATTCCTGGCGTTATGCAAGAAATCGCCTACCTGCCGGAAAGTATACCTAATATAGAATTTATTCCTGCGATTAGGAAAGTTGGGGGCGCTAATACGGTGGCCTTAGACTATAGCGGGGAAGGAATTATAGAACGACTAGCGGAAATGCAAAACCCTTCCCTAGAAAGACGTGAGGAAAAAATTAATTTTGGACAAATAAATGAGTTTTTAAAAGAAGTGCTGGACTCTCCGGATGCTGAACTGGAAATCCCATATGAAAGGGATGTTATTCTTGTTCATATGGGTGGTAAAACGCTACCGTTAGAATCACTTGGGACTGGGGTTCATGAAGTTATTATTCTCGCTTCAGCAGCAACGCTATTAAAAAATACCGTGCTATGTGTTGAGGAGCCTGAGCTTCACCTACACCCTCTTTTACAAAGAAAGCTGATCAGATATTTATATAAAAAAACCACCAACCAGTACATTTTTACTACTCACTCCGCACACCTTCTTGACGCCGTGGAATCTGAGGTTTTTCATGTGATTGAAACTAAAGGAGTTTCATCGGTTAGGGCTATAGCTAGTACAAAGGAGAGATCCGCGATATGTCAGGATCTGGGGTATAAGGCATCGGATATATTACAGGCTAACTGCATTGTATGGGTGGAAGGGCCTTCTGATCGAATTTATATAAGGGCATGGATTGAGAAATGGGCCCCAAATCTAATAGAAGGGGTTCATTATGCGATCATGTTTTATGGGGGGCGTCTTTTGAGTCATGTGAGTGGAGATGATTCTGATGAGATAGAAAAAAAGCTGGAGGATTTCATATCGCTTCGCGGATTGAATAGAAATGCCGTTATTGTTTTTGATAGCGATAAATCTTCACCAAAAGGAAGAATAAATAAAACCAAGAAAAGAGTGAGGGAAGAATTTAATCAGGGGCCAGGCTTTGCATGGGTTACGAATGGCAGGGAAATAGAAAACTACTTAAATGTTGATAAGTTAGAAAAGTCAGTAGTTGCGCAGCACCCTACAGCTGAAAAGCTGGTGGGCAAGGGAAAATGGGACAACTTACTTATTTACAAAAGAAGAGGTTCTAAAAAGGTAATGGCAGCAAACAAGGTGAAGGTCGCTCGATACTATGTTGAAAATAATAATGTCGATCTTGATGTTTATGACCTTCGTAGTTATGTGAAAAAATTATGTGATTTTATTGAGAAGGCGAATATGGACATAAATTTGTAACCTTATAGATAAAAGTGCAGAAGTTTCGTTCGATTGAATACGGCTAGGGAAGTGGTAAGGCTGGGGCATGAGATGTTTGTAGAATGGAATTTTGAAGAGAAAGGAAGGTCTTGAGGTGCATTACTTCGGATGATAAATTGTGACATGGTTCGCATTTCAGGTTGGGGCGTTTTCTTGAAGAATTAGTTAACACGAAGAGGGAAAAGATGGTAAGGGAAAAAAGAATTGATATAGGGGCCATTAATATCACGATGCATCCTCATTCGCCTAAGCAATATGTTACGATGATGAAGGATGTGTTCAAGTTGCGAAAATCTGCTCAGATGTGGGGTGACCAACAAGCGATTATTACAAGTATGAGGCAACAGGACGATAGCCTTGTTAAAGGGGAACCTCCCTTGGTCGGAGATATTTTTAAGTATACCAAAATCGATATGGATGGGGACTGGTTTAATATCAACAATAGCGGTTTTGCGACGGAAGAGGATCTTGATTCTATAAAGATACCCGAGCATCTTAAGCCAAATTCCGCTAGGTTTTCTTATATTTTTTTTCCGGATCAGCATCTTTTGTTTTATGAGGGGTATTATAATGGGAAAAGTCTCTCGGCGGGCAGTGCCGAACGCTTCTTTGAGAGAGTGCTGAATCAAAGCTCAATAACAAATAAATACGGAGCTGTTAATGTAACTCATGTTCCTGGCGAAGATGCTCTAGATTCTGCATTGAAGATGTATCATAAAGACTATATTTCTATGGAGATAAAAAGACCTAACCCAGATGATCATGCTGAAGTTGAAAGAGAAGTAATGGAGAGAATGAAGGCTAGGAATGTCGCCCATTACGAACAAAATTATAAGGCGGAGAAAGGAAAATCCATAGAAATAGATGAAAGCCTTGGTGTTATGGCTCGTGTTGCCGCAAAGAATGGCAATTTTGAAGTGAGGGGGAAAGATGTGAACGGGCATCCGGAAAGACTTTCCACTAAAGAGCACCCTTGGAGATATAGTGAATACTATAATCCGAATGTGGAGCTTGCTTTTGAGGTCTTTCGTAGGAGGGCATCAAAAATGAAGGATACCATTATGGAATGGTTAAAGGGATGACTGATAGAAGCATCTTCTCCCGATATTGGAAGGCATATGGTGGATGCAAGGCTTTATTAAAGAGTGTTTATCTTAGGGCCGCATTTATATTGACCTTTTTGTTCTTTCCGACCTGGTCTCAGCCTGGATGGTGGGAAGATGTTATTAGTATAATGCCTAACTTGCTGGGATTTTCACTTGGTGGCTATGCAATGTGGATGGCGATAGGGGATGATGATTTTAGAGCGCTTATTAGTGGCTCTGAGAAGCAAGGTAAGCCCTCCCCTTATATGAGTGTAAATGCCACTTTTGTGCACTTTATACTTCTTCAGGTGTTGTCTATTATTTTGGCTGTTATGGCTAAGGCTTATAACTTTTCCATGCCTTCTGATTTTTTTCTATATGAATTTTTTGGGTTGGGGTTTCGTTTTTTGGTTCTTGGTGTGAATGGTGTTTTTTATTTTGTTTTTCTATATGCTTTATTGTCTGCGATTGCTGCGACACTCGCATTGCTTAGAGTGTCTTCTTGGTACGATGCTTGGCATAAGGAAGAGAAGGGCGATAATGTGAATGATAAATGCCAATGTGGGCGAAAATGTAAATGTTCCTGTAAAAAATAAATTGCTATTATATGGAAATAAGAAACAATCTGGACAAAGGTGATCGTGGTTGTAAAGAGAGTGATCGAAAACAAGTGCCTCTTTTCATCTTTTTAACTGTACTGCGCGAAGAATAAAGTTTGATACTTTATCGTGGGTTGATGCCCAATCAGCTGCCCCCCTATCAACATGAGTCTTTAAAAAGTACTGGGCCTCATGAGGAGCCAAGCCGATCATTTCGCAAGATGAAAATTCGCTGTTCTGGTGTTGTATGCAAGTAACTACGAACTGCTTTTTCCCACTAGATACATAGCGGATATCGGTATCGGTTGGTCTTTGGTAGATGCTGATCCCATTTTCTTCTTTGGCTTTTTGATATGACGTTTCCACGTGTTCAATGGCTTTTGGTACAGATTTGAACTTGGGGATGGTGAACGAAAGATACGCCTCATCTTGAGGGGGGTTGTTATGACATTGTTTTAAGTCCGGGAAGCACATAATGACTTGCCCCCAGCCGGAGCCGCTTTTCCTCGCCGGTCGTGGCCATTTGGCCTTAGTATTCTTATGCGCACATTTATCTGAAAATGTTGCCGTTCCTACGGGGTGATCACCTAGCCCTAACTCCACCTCGACAAGATCGCCTGACAAACAGTCTGGACTCTCGGCAACGCTATAGGGCGAGATAAGCAACATGGCAAGAAGTAAAAAAGTAGATTTTTTCACCTTAATTCCCTGTGAGTGAAAATGGGGATTCATTTGCTTGATGGTCGAATTTTGCCTTTAGAGCCAGTCTTTCCAAAGACTTAACAGTTTTGATCTGATCTTCAAGAGATACACCGGTAAATTTTACTTTGGCGCGAAGCCTATGCTTATCCGTTTCTTCGTTTGCTGAAGAAAGTGCAGCTTCCGCTGCCTTAAGCGCACCAGCAGCGTTATTCCATAAACGCTCCTTCGTTGCTACCTCTGAGCTTAATCTTTCTTCTTTTTTTGGATCGAACATAACTGTCCCGGAAAGGTATTGATTACGATATTCCTCTCGAACATTATACGCATCGCTATGCTCTCTTTGGGCGACCTCAAATCGGTCTTTCGCCTCGTTTTTATGCGAGTCTATAGCTGCCCAGTACCTGTTGGCTGCGTCCTCTAGATACTGCTCTAGAGCTTCTCGCTCCCTGGCGGCCTGAAACTCGTCAAATTTCTCCTGGCCAGAATTGCGGCCTTCCAGTATCTGGCGGGCACGAGCGATTTGCTCCTCATAGTGCTTGATTGCTTTGCGCAGATGCATTTTGGAGCGCTCCAGGTCCACTTTTACGGCCTGGACGCCCGCATCACGTAAGGCTGTTGTTCCCTCACGTAGGGCTCCCTCAATGAGCTTGGCGCCCGCAGTATCCACCATGCGGACCACGGCTTTAGGCTGGGCTAGCTCCACGACGCTAAGCAAGGTGTCGGCGTCCTCCGCTTTCTCCGCTGCTCCCAGGACGCCCTGCAATTTTTCCACTTCGATTTCCATCACACGGATGATCTCTTCATACACGTGATCCAATGGCCCGTTTGGCCCCATCTCCGCTTCGCCGAACTCTTCTTCCTCCTCGGACTCTTCTATACGAGGGTAGGGCCTGCCTTTCGAGGGAAAGTGTAAACATCCCTGTTTCAGTTGCACCGTT
>NZ_ARXS01000043.1 GCF_025532145.1 Alloalcanivorax balearicus MACL04
GTGCCCCATCAACCATTAAATCCGTATACCCTTTTAAGTTTCATCACCAAATCCCTCCCTCCGACATGTGTTGTCAGCGAGAACCTTAACCAGCGTGACGTGATGGACAACCGAAAATAGGAGGGGCGCGGTGTGGTGTTTTCCTTTTGCTTGTCGCGATCAGAAGGCCAACGATGATAGGACGCTTGAGCTATGACTCGATATGACGACGCAGCGCCATCTCATTTTTGGGAGGTGCTTTGGTTGTGAAGTAGGAGGGTGCCATGAATCATCGTCAACAGGCCATCGCAAAGACCATCACGACTTTGCTGGCGCTTATGGAGCAGACACGGCCGATGCAGGCTCTACACGCCTCTATAGAACAGAAGATCAATGCGGAAACGGTCGTGGCCTATGTGGGTCAAATGTATTTGTACGACGTGGACGGGGAAGAGCACGCTGTTCGTTTGGAGGAGCTCGAAGCCGATCCGATTTCAGCAGATGAAATCGGCCAGGTGGCTCAGGCGTATCTCTCCGAAGTGGTTTTGTCAAAGATATTGAGCGGCCAGTCTATCGAACCCATAAGGTGAAGAGGAAGGATGGAAGATCGGGGTATTGAGTCAGTGGGAGATGCCCTCGGCGTATTGGTCATTGCCGGGCTTGCCGACCCTTGCGGTGATATCGGCTCGCAAGGTCGTTATGGGCTTCTCTCTATCCCATGGGAATGGGAAAGGTTCAAATGCGGTATTTCTCACGCCGTGAAAGCCGATAAAGGCACCGCCACAGTGGAAGGTATCAACCCTGCTGTCCAGTTCGTGGGAGTGCGGTGCTGGATATGCATCTCTCGGGAAGCAAAATACCCCCTTCTTCGACTGATGAGGGGGGAGGGGGCTGAAACTGTACGGCAGCAGGCGGCGGAAGTGATCAACCACCTGTCTTTAGCGGATCATGAGGCCAGTATTGCCTGGCCTATCGCCGACCCTGACGATGACGGGGCTATTGGAGAGTTGGAGCAGCGCCTGCTTCAATTGTTGAAATAACGGTCAAGCCATGCCAAAACCGCATTCTCGACATAAGGATGGAGTGTCACGTCTTCTTCAAGACGGGCACAGCGACTTGTCAGTTGAATCAACGACGTCATTGCCAAACTCTCGAATGTACTCAGGCACGCCAACCTTTATCTTCATGTGTGGGTGTAGGGCTGTTTTCATTTTCGCCTCACATCGCGTGTAGTGAGCGGCTACAAACGGGCGTCGGGCTGGAAGGGGATTTCCCGGGCTTGACGGATGATCGCCGCGAACCTGGGGTGAGCAGGATTAAGCAGGTAGTTGCGCTCGCGCGGCACCACGACACTGGGAACTACGAGAGCCAGACTGTCTGCTTGATTGAGCCAGTCGTCGCCAATCTCAGCGGTAGACGGTGGTGCAGGTTCTTCCCTCCAATCCTTGGGAAGTCGGTCTACGGGCAGTGCCTGGATCGCGGCTTCGGGTAGAGGCACTTCCAATAGCATGTAGTGTTGCAACAGGGTGTAATCGTCGAGATGCACCATGACCTCAAGCATGGCGAGGGATTCGGAGCCGGCCAAATAGACACAGGGGCGACCGCGGCTGTTCCAACGTCCGCCATACCGGCGCGCGCCTTCCCCGTCAAACGCCGTCGTTCGCCATTTCTTCTTCAGGAGTCGATACGCGAGGACGGTACTCATACGACGACGCCGTGTTCGAGGCGCCCAATGAGATTCAGAACCGCCTCGGCCTCGGCAGAGGTGGCGATCATTTCCACAGGACACCTACCGCCCAGGCCGCGAACCGGATTGAGTAGCCACTGCCGAGCCCGGGCTTTGTCACCCTCGAACAGGTCTGTTGCCGCTTTCAGGACTTCCGCGAATCGGTACAGCCGGTCACCTTCATCGATCTTGAATCGGCCGGATTTGGCCCGGCGTTGCAGCGTCGCCTGGGGGATGACCACATATCGGGCTAATTCCTTGTGCTCAATGCCCGCCACTGAGGCGAGTTTGGTGTACACCGTGTAGGGCAAGCCGTCGCGCAGGATCCGATGCAACTTGGCGCCGCGGGGCGGAATCCCCACTGCTTTCCAAAATCGAGCGCCGCTGCCCGGGATGGTGGGTGGGTTTGGATCTGCAGAGGCCATGGCGTGTCCCCGTTTTTCAATTGATAGGATGTCACGATATCAAATGAGTTATGGCTCGGCAACGATGGATTGTTGTGATCACAGAACTACGGTATTCCGGGCGATGCCGCGCAGCGGCATGACAGGCGGCACACCGATCGCTTGATCAAGGCGGGTGCGGTGGGCCGCCGGCGCCTCGGCCCCGGTGTGGATGAGGGCCTCGGCCTCTGGCCCGCCCAGTCTGTATAGAACCAAACGCTATAAGAACACGATGGACAGGACCGAAACCCGGCCCTCCACACTGTATCGCGATGTTGTCAGTGCGCAGCACTGACCCAAAAAAAGCGCTTTTCCCAGATGGAGCCCCTTGGGGCGACAGCGGGGCCTTCTCCAGGCAGCCCTGCTGCCTATAAGACGTTTTTAAGTTGGGAATTAATGACCGCCATTTAAGCCGTTACCCTCCCGTCAGTTAATACCGTTACTTTCGAGGTTATCCACAATACTTCCGAGCCAATGGTCCCGTTTGGAAGGGCGGGCCGGCCTTTGCCGGCAAAAAAGGACGTCTATTGGGCGGTATTGGCGCCAAATCATCGTGATGGGGGGATGGGAAGGGGAATGTAGCCGTCTGAAGGCAATAGAGGACCTAGCGCGTCTGTAACCAAGCCAGCGCGGCACGATGAACGGCATCGGGAGTGAGGGTCGGATCCTGGATCATCACGTCGGCGCATTTCAACGTGTAGGCGCGCCGCGTCTCTTCGTTCCAGTCCGCCCAGGTGAGTGGGGGACCGGTGGGTGGGGACTGCGGCGAGGCGGCGCCGCCCACCGAGCCGTGCCGCTGGCGTTTGCCGTCATCGAACACCGTGCCGTTGCGCATGAGCAAAAACTTGGCGTAGTTCGATGAGGGTCGGGATGGATTACCGCGGGCCCATTGGGCGGCTTTTTTCTTTAACCGCTGACTGGCGAAATCGCGGGCCCGTTTGAGGGCTCTTTTGGAGATCCCCAAGGCATAAAAGAATTCCGGTTTGACCGTTTTCAGGGCGACGAAGGTGCGCCATTCGCCGTCCACGAACTGACACACTTGGTGGGTCTCCAGCAGGCCGGCGACGCCGATATCGGACCAGGCGGCCTCGGCTACTCGGGTGGGGGTTTCCCGCTTTCGTTCTTTGTCCGGATGGCGTTCAAGCTCGTGAGCGGCTTGATCTTGAGAGTCTGGGCTGGTTTGCGCTACCGACGACGAGACGGAACGGCGCCGAACCCCGAGCCTCGCCTTCTTGGATAACGCGGTCAGTGGCACGGGCCGAAAGCCCTCGGCGGTGGGGGTACCCACCCGCAGGCTGGCCAGATCCAACTGCCGAAGCACGGCCAGCAGCAGGCGCAGACAACTGTCCCGGCGTTCCACCCGTTGTTGGCGCAGGCTGCCGTTGGCGTAGTTCAGTGAGGGCAGCACCTCGGCGGGCCAATACAGGTACGCCATCAGGCGCTGCGCCACGTCCTTGAGCAACGGCGGCAAGTGGGTGTCGAGGATCAACGCATGCAGGCAGTCCCGCGCCTTGGGCACGTACTTCACCCGGTTGGGAAGGCCGCCTTGTCGATGTTTGTCAGGCGTCAGCTCAAATCCCATGGCCTCCCTCCCGCGAGCGCGGGAGAGGGGGCGGGGACCTGAACGGCCGCCTCCCTCTCTCGTTGCCACAAATGCAATAAAATCGACACTTGCAACACGCTCGCGGGAGAGATAGTCTCCGAGAAAGCGAACGTGTCCGTGTCCATATCGAACGTGTTCGTGTGTTTGTAGATGTGATTCGATAAAACGCTGGCGGCGTTGATGTCGATCTGAAAAATAGCGGCTACGTTCTTGGCGCCAACCCGGAACGTGGCCGTTTTTCTTTGTGCGTCTTTTAAACGCAATGTAGAAGAAAGCGCGAACGCGCGGGCGCTGCCGGCCACGGGGTAGGGCGCGTGCCAAGTCGCACACGCCCTACCCGCCATACGGCGGTGGCACCGAAGAGGGAAGAAAAGGACCACCGCTATTGCCCCACGGCTCGCCGCGATCCGGACTCTGAGCGTGTGGAACGTGAATCTCGCTGCGAACCCCGCTTGCCAGCCCGCTGGGCCGAGGGCACCGGGCACTCGCTCAGGATGCGATAGATCACCCTCAGATCCCGACCGGTCCTCTCCGACAGTGCTAGCCAGTCCTCGGGTGTCAACTCCGCAGGATCCTGGGCCCCACAGTGGTTCTTCCATGCCCGCCAGACCACCTCAATGGTGGCCTCATCCGGATCGGGGGGCCGGCCGGGGCCGCGAGTGAGCCGCACGGCGCGGCGCAGGCCGGTGTATTCCCGGACGCCCATGCTGTACAGCGAAGCCATTAGGTCCGCCGGCGCTTCGCGACGCACCAGCTCCCGCTTTAGGTGCGTTCGTTCCGACTCCCGGTGTACTTGGGCAAGTAACTGCCGGAAGGCACCGCGATCCAGGCGTACCTGCAGGACGTGTCCATGCAGCTGGAGATGATGGGACAACAGCGTGACCGTCTCGATGGTGAGGCTCTGGAGAGACCGTAACTCTTCTTCGCCGAACCCCAGATCCCTTAGCGCGGCATAGTCGCCATCGTGTAGACATTCGGCCGCATACGTTAATAGCGCACGGGTTAACTGCGCCTCCTTGTGCCGCATCAGGATATCCATGGTTCGCCCTCCGTGACCGAATGAATGGACCGAACGAGTGCCACCAGCTTGGTGAAGGACTGCCATTGCGTGTCGGACCAGCGCAGGTACAACTCAGAAGCCAGGTGGAAAGGGTTGAAGGTGGGAACGTGATCGACCCAATCTGGAGGCAGGTGATCGGCCAGTGCGGCTTGGTTGGGGTGCTGGCCAGCGAGATTGGCAAGCTGCCACCACACACAGGCGGCGTGCCCGTCCGCCGGTTCCGGCAACAGCACGAAGCCGAACCCGCTTTCGGGCAGAGACAGCGGTTCAGAAAGGCCGGCATCCGCGGCGATGGCCGCCGCCAGATCCCACGCTTGTGCCCGTAGATCAGCCGGATCGGTGGCGGCGGATTCCTCTGCTGGGTTTGTTGGGCTGGATGAGGTGACGGGCACCGACGATGACGCGGGTGTCTCAGTAATGGGCACCCTGTCCTCATCTTGGGAGGTCGTTGTTGAGGGTTGCCCGGGCAGATCGTCCTCAGTACCGAACGACGGAAGTTCAGGACCGTCGTCGTCTTCCGTGTCGTCGCTATTTTCCTGAGTGGACGCCTCGCCGACGTTGCCGGCATACCCGTAATCATCAAGACTCCCCGAACCGGTTGTTGCATCCAGGAAGTCCAGATCGTCCTCGGTGTCGTTGTCGGGCACGAGGATCTCGCCACCGTCCAAGGCGGCCCCGAGCGCCAGGCTGGCGCGCCCGATATCGCAGTCGGCGGATACGGAAATTTCCGATTCCAGCTCCCGCCGGATGTGGTCCAGATCGATATCGCTTTGATCGTTGCGGGATACGACGGCGGCAAACACACCGTCCACATCGTCCCCAAGCCCAAACGCTTGGCAGACGTCACGAAACGCATTGTGGAGCCCGCGCAGTCGCTCTACCTGCGGACGGCCCATGCCGTTATCCAGCGCGGTGGGAATCAACGAATAGAGGACATCGACGGCGTAGTTGTACCAGCCCAGGAGAGCCTTACTGACCTGATAGCCCCGCTCTCGTAAAAGATCAGAGAATTCGCGCAACGACAGGGTATCGTCCTGGTTCCGCTCTTCCCGGATCAGTTCCCGGACGTTCCGGATCGCGAGAGCCCGATCAATAAAAATGAGATCCCCGCGCAAGTCGTTCTCTTTCAGATGTGACAGCAAGGTGCGGCACTCACTGTCCCAGGGTTTAAAGATGACCCAGGTCTGTTTGAACCGCTCGTTGCCGGTTTCCTTCCAGAGCTCCTGCAGGATGCACAGGCGGGTATTGCCGCCGGCACTGACCATGTACCGCGGATCCGGGTCGCCGGGCCGCTTTGTGACCACGAGCGGGCTCTCCAAAGGGTCTTCCTGATCACCAGCCGCCAGGATCGAGGCTTTAATCTCCGCGTATTTGCTGTTGCGGTTACGGCGCGGATCGTGGTCGTACCGGCGGATCTGATCCACGTCCATACGCATCGGCGTACTGGTGATCGGGTCGGTGGAGGGCGTCGCGGTGCCGCTGCCGTTTTTCTGATCACGCCGGAATAACGGTGTGGCGATCAGAGAGGCCACGTGTTCGGAAGAGGGCCGTTTTTTACTCATCATCCACCTCCCGTTTTGCTGAGGCGTTTTGATCGGTGTGCATGGCCGCCCAGGCCACCGCCAAGTGGATGGCGGGAATACGCCGCTGGCCATGGCGGATCGCGGCGATTGCCAGCTTGGGTGCCGTATGGACGATGGCTGGGGCGGCGCCGAGGGGGCGCACCTTGGCTTCGACGATGCGAGCAATGACGGGGTTGGATACGTTCATAAGGCGATACCTCCCGTGCGATCAAAGCGGTCGGAACGATGAAAAGAATCAAACAGATCCAGCTGAGCGAGGCCGTGTTGAGCCTGGGGGTTGAGCCAGAGGCACTCGGTGCGGGATGTGGAGCCGAAGCGGCTGGAGCCGCTGGTGGCGAGGGACACGTGATGCCAGCCGGGCAAGCACTGGTCGTACAAGGGATGGGCGTAGCCGGAGAGGAGTACCATCCCCGTGAGTCCCTGAAGGACATCAAGAAGGACCTCGTGGTCTTCTTGAGTCAGTTCATGGCGGTAGTAACGGGTACCGCCGTTGGAACGGGTTTCAGGCAGGTAAGGGGGATCCACATAATGCAACGTGGTGGGACTGTCGTGATGGCGCATCACATCGATGGCGGGCCGATGCTCGATGACCACATGAGTGAGTCGCTCCGTGACGACCGGAATCAGCCGACTCACTCGTGACCAGGCTTGAGCCACGCCCAGATAGGCACTATCTGGCTTAGTGAACGTTCGCATGCCGGTGCGGCCACGGGTGGCGCCGGCGGAGCCGAAACTGAACCATGATCGCACCAGGGTGCGGCGGGCTTGTTCAATCGGCAGGTCTGAGGGCCGCTGTGCTTGCTCGAACTCTTCGCGGGCGTAGGGGGTGAATTGGCATTGCTGTGCCAGCACGCGGGCGTCATGGGGATCGCGCAATACCCGGAAGAGATTGACGATCTCGCCATCCAGGTCGTTATACACCTCGGCCGGCGCCGACGGTTTACTCAATAACACGCTGGCGCCACCGCCGAAGGGTTCAACGTAGACTTGGTGGGGCGGGAAGTGCTGGATCAGCCAATCGGCAATGCGGAACTTGCCGCCGTGGTAACGCAGGATCGGGGCCGGGAGGGTCATGAGGCCCCTCCCGCCACCCTCAACGCGGGCTGAGAGGACACCGTGTATGAACGGCTATTGTCATCCAGGGCATCGATGTTCACGTGCCTGACCGTGAATGACAGCACCCAAACGAAGGGATTGGCATTCCAGGGACGGGTGCTATTGAGGTGGTTCCACAGCAGCGCAAAAGCCGCTTCGGGTGATGCGCCGTTTTGCCCGTCGGTGACCGACCAATTTTCCCACCGCAGCAGGCCACCCCCGACACGTTGCACGCCTTCTGCAATGGCGTCGTCTCGCCGAAGCTCCTGCAGCCGCTCCACGCGAACCTGGGTCAGCGTCAACGTGAACCGGCTGAACCGTCGAGGCATGTACCGAGAGGCGCGCCAGCGCAGGGGCCAACCGAAGTAGTGCTCCGACAGATCGGTATCCTCATCCAGGTAGCGGATGTGGTCCACGGCCCCCAAACAACCTGGTGTGCGGATGCCAACACGAGGCGTGCCTTCATACGCCACGCAATGCCGCTCGACCCCGTCTTCGTGCTGCTCCATTAGGCTGGCCCAGGGTTCCTTCACCCAGAGGTGAGAACCTGGACCGCCGTAGGGGCAGGGCAGCCACTGACGGTCTCCCGTTTCCAGGTGCTGAAACGCCACGCCCAGCTGCCCGGTGGTATCGAGCGTCACCGCCGCGTGGAGCGGCACCCAGTGATCCGGATCCTGATTAATACCATCCAGGCCTTGCAGGCGTCGGGTCTGCGTCTTGTGGCCGGCGTGCAACGCTTGAATCAGCGGCGGAATGAACGAGATGAAACGCTGCTTACGCACCATGGTCCGCCCCTCCATGCTGCGCTTGGCGGCGGCGGGCGGCATCGATGACGGAATCCAGGTCGCCGGCCAGCAGGGTTCGTAGACGATATTTGTAGCGGAGCGCCCCAACGGTCACAGCGCTGACGCGGGCATCGTGCCTTAACCAACGATAACGGTCGGCGTCGCGTTGTAGAGCGGATAGTTCCTGTTCCTTGAGCGCATGAGGCGGGGTTGACGTCTGCGTCATGACAACGAGTTGTTCTTCGGAAACGTCATAGGCGTCATGTTGGACCTGGTGCTGCGACGTTCCTTCCAGTGTGCTGGACGCTTCTGGATTGGACGACTCGAACAGAAAGTCCGCGATTCGACAGGCGGTTACCTCTGCCTGATCGATACGCTCAAAAAGGTCCTCGATCTCGGCGTCGTCCCGGGGACACAGGGCGATCGCGGTCAGGGCGTGTTTCGCCTCGTGCAGCAGCGCCCGTTCTGGCGTCGCGGGGCGCTCGACCGGGCTGGATTCGACAGCTTTCTTGATGGCATTGAGCGCGTTATGCCAAGGGGAGTTATCGAGGCTAGCCTTGCCAATCTCGATACCCAAGTGGACCGCGATCGCCGAGGACATTTCGTCCAACAACTCTTCGAGGGAGGGTTTAAATCTCATCACGAAGCCCTCCCAAATCGATATGAGGGAACACCTCGCGGACCAGAGCGGACAGGGTTTCCAGCGCAGAAGGGGCAGCGCCGCGACGCCGGCGTTCCAACCGATGGACAGGCACCTGGGCGGTGGCCGCTTCGCGGTACACCACGGTGGAGGGCACCACCGTATCGAGCACGGAGATGGCGCCGCGTGATTCGGCGAACGTGGCTTTACGAAGCGTATCGGCCACTTGGCGCGCGTCTACGGTGTGGTCCATGCGGTAGAGAAGGCCATAGAGATGACCGACCGGAGCCCCAAGATGCTGCATGGGCTGCAGCCGGTCCAGCATGCCCAGGGTGCCGCGGGCAAATTCGCGGGCGGAAAGGATTTCAGGGGGGATGGGCGAAAGGAGAAGATCTCCCGCCAGAACACCGACATCTTGCAGTGGGCCTACGGCCCCTTGTGTATCGATCAGGACGACGTCATATCCCTCCAGGGCACGCAATGCGGTGCGCATGCGAATACGGCCGTCGGGCGTATGCAAGATCCAGTTTTCAAGACTCCCCTCGGGATCATCACTGATGACGATGTCCAGATTGGGGATGGTGGTTTGGCTGATGCAGCCCTCGACACTGCCGCTGGTGACCAGCTGGTGCAGGCCGTAGGGGGATCGCTCAGAGAGGGGGTAGTAGCTGGAAAGGGTGGGTTGGATATCGGCATCGACGAGCAGAACACGTTGTCCTGCGTCAGCCAGAATGCCCCCAAGGTTGGCGGTGGTGGTCGTTTTGCCGACCCCGCCTTTGGTGGAACAGATGGTCACTATCATTGGACACCTCTATCGAGTAGAGATGTCCGATAAATGAACTTAATTCATGGTCAGGACTCTGAACGTGAAGATTCTAACCACAACAGACTTAAAATCTGTCGGCTTCACGGCCGTGCCGGTTCAAGTCCGGCTACCCGCACCAGGATTCACAGGTGCGTCAGGATACCTCTAAATCTTGGCAACCAGTCGCGCCGGGGCCTCTGTCCCCGGCTTTTTTATGGTTCATCGCGGATTACCGGCCGTGCCGGTTCGAGTCCGGCTACCCGCACCAATTTCGTAGGTGCGCCAAGACACCTCTAAATCTTGGCAAATTGCCGCCGGGGACTCACTTCCCCGGCTTTTTTTTGCCTGCGGTGTCATGACGCTTGCCACTTGGGTAGCGTTGAGTTCTGACCTTCCGTCAAATATCGGACATCAAGTTAAGTGTTGGAAAGCCCAACACGAATGCTTTTAACACGACCGACCAATGGGGCGCAAGCTGGGGAGGTGGGACACCAATCCACCGAGCTGAGCAACGTCGGGGTGGATGTACCCCATGGTTGTCTTGATATTGGTGTGCCCGAGCACGTCCTGAAGGCCCTTCAACTGACCAGTCGGCGCTAGGTGTGTGGCCATGGTATGCCGGAGACGGTGGGCGGAAATGGGCGTGCCCAACTCTTTCGTCAGATCCTGGAAAAAGCGGGTAATGTGATCCGGCGTCAGCACTGAGCCTTCGTACCGCGGATTAAACAGAGTACCGTTGAAGACTTGTTCATCGGGCAGCGGAGCGCGCCCCAATACATCGCGTGTGCGTTGCTCCAAGTAGATTAAATCCTGAATCAAGTCATCGTGAAGAGGGACCGGCCATTCCCGTAATGTTTTGCTGGTCTCGTAGCGCAGAAGAAGGTATTTCTCGTCGAGATGGAGGTCTTTCCATCGGATCCCCGGAAGCTGAGAGCGCCGCAGTCCCGTAAAGAAAAACGTCCGGACAACGATCCCCCAGAACCATCGGGGCGCCATGCCCTTTGACGTGCCGCGATGACGTGTCAGCAGGGTCATGACCTGGTCGAGGAGGGGAACCGCCACGGTCTTGGGTAACCGGCCCGGTTCGGGGGCAGGGGGGACTTCCTTGAAGGGGTTGGACATAACCCAAGCGCGTTTGGGGTGCATGGCGAAATTGAAGAGCGCGCGCAGGTGCCGGCGATGCATATTCCATGTCGTCCGCCGGACAGTCCGTAGGCGCAGATTGCGCCAGTCGATGACCGCATCCTCTGTCACCTCATCGATGTATTCGATGTCGGTATTGTTGAGCCAGCTTTTTACGGACGTCCGGTACATGAGGACGGTGTCAGGCTTTAGCAGCTTGAAGCGAACATAAGCCGCGCAAAGATCGTTAAAAGTCATCCTTGAGGGAAGCATTTTGTATTCCTCCGTGATTGGGTTGTGTGTGAAGGGCACGTCCGTGCCCGGGCAAAAGGTTATAGTGTTTCGGTCTGTAACTTGATATGACGAAATGACTAAGCCATTGGTAGTAAGTTGACCGCCGGATTGGGTGGCGGCAGCGTCAGCCCCAGCTCGCTGACCTCGGTCTTTGAAATCAAATACACCTTCATCAGGGCCTGCTTCCGGGCGCCGCTGGCCTTGCAGGTCCAAATGTTCATGTTGTCGTGGGTCCGTTGGTGCAGCTTCAGCTTCTGGAATCGCTTCTGGACGTGGTTCCAGCGCGCCGGATCGAAATCCTTGAAGATGCCCGGGGAGACCAGCACCAAGCCCTGTTCGACGACGTGAATGCGCGCCTGGGGGGTATTGATGGCCAGCCGGCCCATGGTCAGGCCATCGCGTAACCAAGCCAGAAACTGCTTGCCTGGGTCGCCTGACGCCTGATCAGCTTCGTTTTTTATAGGTGACGGTGGGGGCGACGCCGGCGTGGTAGGCCTGGGATTGGTTGGCGAACTCGTGTTCGCTTCAACCTGTTTGCCGGGGTCCTCGGTTACCCCTTCGCTGGAGCCTCTGTCGGTGTTGAGATCCATTGGTAGCGGCAACGACAGGTCGTCAGCGATGTCTTTGCCGTCATGGCTATCCGGATGGCCAGTGGACGCGGGTATGGGCGGTAGCGGTAAGTCCGGCGCATTGGCATGCACAGGCGGTGTTTGTGAGTCTGGTGCCGATGGGCGGCGCTCCTGATCAGCTTCCTCATCGGAATCCACTTCCGTCGTGGGTTTGGTGGTACTGGGTTGGACGGTGACGCCGGTGCCTGAAGGGCGCTGATCCGGATCGGGCCAGATCCGGCTGAGGTCGATCTTCAGGCAGGTTAACGATTGGCGCCAGTCATCAATGGTGATGTCACAAAGCCAGATGGCCCGATCCTCATTCGGCACCACAATCCCATGCTGTTGCAGCTCATCCATCACGCGGCTGTTGCGAGTGGGGATGCCGGGTTGGCCTTCCTCGATCAAATGCACCAGCAGCGCATCGATGGTGCGTTTGGATACCAGCCAGATGTGGTGCTCATCGGTAAAGCCCGCCGCGCCGCGGCGATTGAGGGGTAGTTCTCCAGAAGTGATGAGGTGCCGCAGCCCGGTGAGCAGGCGTTCGGCCAAAGGCTTGACCCGCGTCGTGGGCATCTGGGGAGTGACGCCACCGGCCAGGTTCTCCGCAACGGAGCGTCGGTCGGCTTTGGCGATGATGGCGCCCAAGGGGCCGGCGTCTTCCATCGCGCCTTGAATGGCCGCAAGCCAAGCGTCCAGCAGGGTGGGGGCCGAGGCCAGCCAGTCCAGGCCGTGTTGCGGCAGCAGGATGGGGGCGAGCAGTGGGGCGATTCGCTCGTGCTGCCGGTGGATACGCCCGCGCCGGAAGGTCATTTGATACTGGCAGCAGTCGGGCATGGGACCAGATACGGGCGTCCAGGCGTGGTTCGAGCCGTTGGCGAAGTAAAGCGTGATCTCCTGGTCCACCACAGGTTTCCCCAGGTCGTGGAGCAGGGCGCCCGTAAAGCACGCGTAGGTCCACAGATCCTGTTGGCTGGCTTGCTCTTCGGGGCTGGCGTTTGGCGGCAGCAAGATACCGCGTCTGAGCAGAAGAGCGTTGTGGGCCACTTCCAGGCCGTGGCGCAGCAAACCGCCTGGCCCAGCGTGGTGGTGGGCTTCCGATGCGGGGAGCAACTGGACCAGGGCCGCGAAGCGATCGAGCAGCGCCTGATACAAGCGCTGCCAGTGTGATTCGGGGACACCGGCCAGACCTTTCAAGGTGGAGACCAGGCCGTTGTGCGGCGACAACAGCGCTTCCGCGTCCTGCACCTCAAAACGGCCATGAGAAGGCCGTTGAGGTACAGTGGCGTCATTGGGCGCCTGGAACCAGCGCCGAACCTGTTGGAGTGTTGTCCGCATCATGCGGCGGACGGTAGCTCTCCTGTGGCGCTGGAGGGAGGGGAAATAGGGACGGGGCCTGTTGGGATTGTTGGTTGCGAATTACGTTGAATGTCACTCTTCGGCCTGGAATGTGAAGGGCGGTGTGATCTAGGAGGGGTACTCTTACGTGAAATGGAGGGGGTAGGTGAACTTTTTGTGATCGAGGGAATTCACGTTGAGACAAGAATGGGGGACTGATAAACCTACTTCTGTCCGCTGCGGTAGACCACTTTTCTGTAAACTGATCCAGAACCAAAAGCCGATGGCGGATCGTGAATGAATGGAATCTTCATAACTCGATGCAGAGGGCGTTCTTATGTGGAAAAACATATTGAAAGGAAGCGCGCTGGCCGCTCTGGTTTGGTCCGTTTCCGGAACACTGATGGCTAATGAATTGACGCCAACAACATTTGAACAGGGGCTGAGAACAGAAGCGGCCCGATTTTCAAAGCTCTATAACATCAGCGAAGACGAAGCGTTGCATCGCCTGACATGGCAAGCTGCGGCGGGTGATGTGGTCGCACGTCTGCGGGAACAATATCAGGGTCGTCTGGCTGGGCTATACATAGAACATTCTCCGACGGAACGGATCGTTGTTCGCTTAAAAGGGAGCGAGCTGATCCCCTCTCAATCCTACAACGTGGCGGACGAACGGGTGGCGGTGGAGTTTGTGAGCGGTGCAGCACACACGCAAGCGGAGCTTCAGCAGGCGATTGCCACGAACTTGGATACCCTCAAAGCGACTTTTTCAGGCCTACAAGGGACTCATACCGATCCGAGAACGGGAGAAGTGGTTCTGACTGTTTTGGGGGGTGACGAAGAATCACGCCAGATGAGGCTGCAAGTAGCGTCTGCTGCTCGGCAACTCGGCGTACCTGTTCGGATTCGGGCCATCCCGGTTCCTCTGGAACGACAAGCGGTTCGAGGTAGCGGTAGTCTGGATATGGGGTGTACTACTGCGTTCGTGGTCAAACGAACCACTGGAACGACAACGGGCGTCACCACGGCTGCCCACTGTGGGCCCGGAAGTGCCAACTATAACGGGGTTGACGGCGCCTCCGCGACCCTCACTTATCAGTCCCGGTCATTTACGGCCAGTAATGATGAACAGTGGTATACCTCGGCCGCTACGGAAGAACCTAAGTTTTATGCAAACTCCACGACAACGCCACGAACTTTGACAGGGCGACGCACCCAAGCCAGCACAGCGGTGGGGAATAACTTCTGCCACTATGGATCGACGACAGGTTATAGTTGTGGTGACGTGGACGCGACTGACTTTCAGCCGACCTCTTATACCTGCGGTCCAGCCTCGAATCCGGTGCCTTGTGATGCCACTTGGATCTCGATGGTGCCGCCGAGCTCTGGAACCGGCTTGGCCTGTGCGGGAGGTGATAGCGGTGGCCCCTGGTTTGTGAGCACGGTGGCAACGGGTATTCACTCCGCTGGCGCCTCAACGGGGACCGGGATTGGGGATTGTCTTCTGGCGGTGTATCAAAGCACTGACCGACTATCATCCCTGGGACTCCAGCTACTGTATGGTCCCTGAAATGGGGGTTGCTCTCGGAGTTCTCGGTGCTTTTTCACGCTGGGAGCCCCGAGAGGCGTCGATTTAGATGCGGTGAAGGTTGAATGAAAACGTCTTCTTCATTATTAAAAATAGGCGCTGTCATCGCTACGGTTGCGATCCTGATCGCCGTAGGTAGAACAATGTCTAATGAGATTGCCCCTGTTCACGATGCCGTCGAGCTCAGAAAAGCTATCGATCTTCATAAAGCGGCACTGCGAGAGCTCTTTCCGACATTGCAGGGTATGGCGACCGACGCAGAGCAGGGCGGGGTGGTCCTTACTGTTCGATCGGAAAGCGGAATCATGAATGAGGCAGCAATGAAAGAAGAAGCGGAAGCGCTTTTGGGGGTTCCGGTGAAAGTACGACTCCTTCCTGTCGAACTGCGCCAGCAGTCCCCAGTTCAGTAGACCTTACACTCGTCAGATCAGCCCCTCTTCCTCACGCGTTCCGGTCCGTTGTCTCGGGGGTACCGCTCATCTGGATTCGTGTTAAACCACCTGAATGAAGGTCGTTAAGGCGTGGTCGGTGTTATCGGGCATGTCAATTTCATGTTGATTCAGAAACACGGTTGGGGGGGCAGAAAGCCACGATTGCTATATTGGTAATTGCTTAAATACGCAGTGGCCAGATCAGCATATTGAAACTTGAGCCGTATAAGATCGGGGTTTTCAGGACTGCTAGGTGCAAGGATGAAAACACCAATCCGATTTTTAAAAACGCTTTTGGGCCTGACCGTGTTGTTGTGTGGTCTGGTTAATGCGGCAACCTATTCCTATGACGCCTTGGGGCGCGTCATCTCCATCCAGTATGAGAACGGAACCCAGGTGACTTATCAGTATGACGCCATGGGTAACCGTACCGAGGTCGCCGTCGTACAGGGTGATGAGGAACCCGAAGAGCAAGTCTTCGAAGCCACGATTACCGTGCCCAGCAAAGTGGGCCGGCCTGCCATCAACTTACGGACCTGGCGGTGAACGGCCTCGACGGCGTTAGTCGTGTAGATGGCGGTGCGGACATAGTCCGGGTACTAGCCCTTTGCCTTTTGCCATTGTAGTGGTCAAGTGATCTTGGACAGTTTCC
>NZ_ARXS01000044.1 GCF_025532145.1 Alloalcanivorax balearicus MACL04
CGTTGGCGCCGGCGTGGTGGCCAAGATCGTAAAGTAAGACAATTCGAGGCCGGGGCTTCGGCTCCGGCCTGTTTTGTTTCTGATTAGTGAGTTACAGGCCAGTAGTTCAATTGGTAGAGCACCGGTCTCCAAAACCGGCTGTTGGGGGTTCGAGTCCCTCCTGGCCTGCCAATTTTCCCAGAGCTGCCGTCAGGCGGCGGGGTGCATCGGCAGATGAACGAGAAAGTTGAAGGGCAATCTGGGTCCTCCACTCTAGAGGTCATCAAGTGGCTCGTCGTTGCCGCTCTGGTGGCCGCTGCTGTTTTTGGCAACAGCTATTTCTCCGACGTGTCTCCCCTGTATCGGGCCCTTGGCGTGGTGGCGGTTGCCCTGGTTGCGGCCTTCGTGGCTTTGCAGACCGAGCAGGGCAGGTCCTTCAATCAACTGCGTAAGGACTCCATGGTGGAGCTGCGCAAGGTGGTGTGGCCCACCCGTCAGGAAACGCTGCAGACCACGCTGATCGTTCTGGTCTTCGTGGTGATCGTGGCGCTGCTGTTGTTCGTGCTCGACTGGGCGCTCAGCGGCCTGATCTCGATGCTCATCGGCTAAGGGGTACACATGGCTAAGCGCTGGTACGTGGTACACGCCTATTCCGGCTTTGAAAAGCACGTCAAACGGGCTCTTGAAGAGCGCATCAAATTGCGCTCCATGGAAGAGTTGTTTGGCGAAATTCTCGTGCCTACCGAAGAGGTGGTCGAGATTCGTGGCGGTCAGAAACGTAAGTCCGAGCGGAAATTTTTCCCAGGCTATGTGCTGGTGCAAATGGAGATGTGCGACGACTCCTGGCACTTGGTAAAAGAAACGCCGAAGGTCATGGGCTTCATTGGTGAAGACCCGAAGAATCCCGGACGTGTTTCACCGATTACTCAGAAAGAGGCGGATGCCATCCTGCGCCGCATGGATGACGCGGTCGAAAAGCCGAAGCCCAAGACGCTGTTCGAACCCGGCGAAGTGGTGCGGGTTGTCGATGGACCGTTTGCCGACTTCAATGGTGTGGTCGAGGAAGTCAACTACGAGAAGAGCCGGCTGCACGTGGCCGTGCTTATTTTCGGTCGCTCTACCCCGGTGGAGCTGGAATTCGGTCAGGTTGAAAAGACCTGACGCCCGTCCCGGCGATCTTCGCCGGATTGTCGACAACCTGAGGGGAGCCTGTTTTATTCTGGCGTTCGCACCCAAGGAGTCTCAATACCATGGCTAAGAAAGTACAAGCCTACATTAAGCTGCAGGTGGCAGCGGGTCAGGCTAACCCTTCACCGCCTGTTGGCCCCGCGCTGGGTCAGCATGGTGTGAATATCATGGAGTTCTGTAAGGCGTTCAACGCCCAGACTCAACAGCTGGATGCCGGTGCGCCGGTTCCGGTGGTGATTACGGTTTATAATGACCGTTCCTTCACCTTCACCATGAAGACCCCGCCGGCTGCCTACCTGCTGAAGAAAGCAGCGGGTATCAAGAGCGGTTCCGGTGAGCCCAACACCAAAAAAGTGGGCAAGGTGAATCGTGCGCAACTGGAAGAGATCGCCAAGGCGAAAGAACCAGATCTGACGGCTGCCGATCTGGATGCCGCCGTGCGCACCATCGCGGGCTCCGCCCGTTCCATGGGCCTGGACGTGGAGGACTAATCAATGGCCAAGCTGTCCAAACGCGCCCGCGCCATCAGCGAAAAAATCGAGCCGGGCAAGGCGTACCCGGTGGAAGAGGCGGTAGCTCTGTTGACCGAGCTGTCCGCGGTGAAATTCAAAGAGTCCATCGATGTGGCGGTGAACCTGGGCGTCGACCCGCGTAAATCCGACCAGAACGTCCGTGGTGCTTCTGTTCTGCCTCACGGTACCGGAAAAACCGTTCGTGTGGCGGTGTTCGCTCAAGGCGCCAAAGCCGAAGAAGCGAAAGAGGCCGGCGCCGACGTGGTGGGCTTTGACGACCTGGCCGAACAGGTTCAGGGCGGCGAAATCAACTTTGATGTGGTGATTGCTTCTCCCGACGCCATGCGCGTGGTCGGCAAGCTGGGTACCATCCTTGGTCCTCGCGGCCTGATGCCGAACCCGAAAGTGGGTACCGTGACCCCGGATGTGGCTCAGGCGGTGAAAAACGCCAAGGGCGGCCAGGTGCGTTACCGTACCGACAAAGGTGGCATCATCCACTGCACCGTTGGTCAGATCGGTTTCGATGCCAATGCCATCAAGGAAAACGTGGAAGCACTGATCGCCGATCTGAAGAAGGCGAAACCGGCTTCCGCCAAGGGCGCGTACTTCAAGAAAGTAACGCTGTCCAGCACCATGGGCCCGGGTCTGGCGATCGATACCGCCTCCCTGGCTATGTAAGGTATATGGGTCGCGCCGATTGGTTGGCGTGGCTCACGTTCTTTGATCCCGGCGGCATGCCGTCGGGGCGTCAAAGACCGCAGGTCCGTCCCGCGAGACGCAGTCTGGCTTTATGAGCTCAGGTCTCGGGGATGGTTAAGGGGTGACCGCCTGCGTAGGCGCGGTAGTTGCAAATCCTGTGTCAAAGCAGGGGCTGGCTTCCGCGATAACGACCGGGTAACCGGTCATGGCAACCGCCGGATCCTCGGTTATGCAGTCTGGGAATCCGGTTTGTTTGTGAATCCAGGAGGTAAATTGTGCCTTTGAATCTGGAGGACAAACGGGCGATTGTGGCTTCGGTGAACGCTGTTGCTTCCGAAGCGCTGTCTGCAGTGGTTGCCGACTATCGTGGTCTTTCCGTGGCTCAGATGACCGAGCTGCGCAAGAAGGCCCGTGAAACCGGCGTGTATCTGAAAGTAGTTCGGAACACGCTGGCCAAGCGTGCTGTTGAAGGTACCGAATATGCGTGCCTCAACGATTCGCTGGTCGGCCCCACTGTCCTGGCGTTTTCCCAAGAAGATCCGGGCGCTGCCGCTCGGCTCATCAAGGATTTCGCCAAGGATCATGACAAGCTCGAAGTGAAAGCACTGGCTATCGGCGGTGTGGCGTATGGCGCTCAGGATATCGATGTCCTGGCCAAGCTGCCTACCCGCGACGAGGCCCTTGCTCAGCTTTTGTCCGTCATGCAGGCCCCGGTGGCCAAGTTTGTTCGTACCCTCAACGAGGTGCCCGGCAAATTTGTTCGCACGATGGCGGCCGTGAAGGACAAGAAACAGCAGGAAGCTGCCTGACATTAAGTCTGGCGGCGTAACTACCCGATCCAATCGTGATCGCCCGTACGGTGATTTAGGAGATTGAAAATGGCCGTTTCCAAAGAAGATATCCTCAGCGCAGTTGCTGAAATGAGCGTTATGGACCTCGTCGAACTGATCGAGGCCATGGAAGAGAAGTTTGGCGTAACCGCAGCTGCCGCAGTGGCAGCCGCTCCGGCAGCTGCCGGTGGCGACGCTGGTGCCGCCGCGGAAGAGCAGACCGAATTCGACGTGGTTCTGACCGGTTTCGGCGACAAGAAAGTCGGCGTGATCAAGGCAGTTCGCGAAGTAACTGGTCTGGGTCTGAAAGAAGCGAAAGACTTGGTCGAGGGCGCTCCTGCTCCGGTCAAGGAAGGCGTTTCCAAAGACGAAGCCGAAGAGATCAAGAAAAAGATCGAAGAGGCTGGCGGTACCGCCGAGCTCAAGTAAGCGCGGTAACGCAATGTCTTTCCGCAACAACGAGGAAAGGCGCCGGCTGGCAGCTTAAGGGCTGCCAGCCTTTTGTCGTTTCTGTACGAACGGTTTCGTGCAGAGATATCACCCTGAGGTGATAGGTGGTCAACAGCCGAGGAACGCAGATGGCATACTCATTCACTGAGAAAAAGCGGATCCGCAAAGATTTCGGCAAGCTTCCCAAGGTCATGGAGGTCCCGTACCTGCTGGCCATACAGCTCGATTCTTACCGCAAATTCCTACAGCAGGATAAAGGCGCCGAGGCGCGCTTGGAAGAAGGCTTGGAAGCTGCCTTCCGGTCCGTTTTCCCGATTTCCAGTTACTCGGGCAACGCGGCCTTGGAGTATGCCGGCTATGAGTTCGGCAAGCCGGTCTTTGATGTCAAAGAGTGCATCATTCGTGGCACAACCTACGCCGCGCCGCTGCGCGTGCGCATCCGGTTGGTGATCTACGACAAAGAGTCCAATGGCGCGATCAAGGACATCCGTGAGCAGCAGGTCTACATGGGCGAGATCCCACTGATGACCGAGAACGGTACCTTCGTGATCAATGGTACCGAGCGGGTCATCGTGTCCCAGCTGCACCGCTCTCCGGGTGTGTTCTTTGACCACGACAAGGGTAAAACCCACTCTTCCGGCAAGCTGCTGTATTCCGCCCGGGTGATTCCCTACCGTGGTTCCTGGCTGGACTTCGAATTCGATCCGAAGGATCTGGTCTACGTACGTATCGATCGCCGCCGCAAGCTGCCGGCGACGATTCTTCTGCGTGCGCTGGGCTACACCTCCGATGAAGTTCTGGAGATGTTCTTCGACACCAACGAGATTCTGAGCGAAGGCGATGTCTATCGCATGCGTCTCGTGCCGGAGCGTCTCCGTGGCGAAACCGCCACCTTCGACATCTTTGCCGGTGACGAAGTGGTGGTGGAGCGTGGCCGCCGGGTAACCGCGCGCCACATCCGTCAATTGGAGAAAGCCAATATCGAATACCTGGAGATTCCGGCGGAATACCTCCAGGGCCGTTATCTGGCCAAATCCATCATTGATGAGGATACCGGCGAAATTCTGGTCGAGTGTAATACCGAGCTGACCGCCGATGTCCTGGAAAAACTGAGCAAGGCGGGTGTTACCCGTTTTGAAACTCTGTACACCAATGATCTGGACCACGGTCCGTTCATTGCCGATACCCTGCGCGCCGACCCCACCCGCAGCCCGCTTGAGGCGCTGGTGGAAATCTATCGGATGATGCGCCCGGGTGAGCCGCCGACCAAGGAAGCGGCGGAAAATCTGTTCAAGAACCTGTTCTTCACCGACGAACGTTACGATCTCTCTGGCGTGGGCCGGATGAAGTTCAATCGTCGTCTCGGTCGGGAAATCGAAACCGGTCCGGGCATCCTCTACGACGGCCGCTACTTCAGTGCCCGTACCGATGAGGAAGGCAAGCAATACCACGAACAGCTCGGCAGCGAAGTGTCTGATGTCGTCGACGTGCTCAAGACGCTGGTGGATATCCGCAACGGTAATGGCGTGGTGGACGATATCGACCACCTCGGCAACCGCCGTGTGCGGTCCGTGGGCGAGATGGCGGAAAACCAGTTCCGCGTAGGCCTGGTGCGTGTTGAGCGGGCGGTGAAAGAGCGTCTGAGCCTGGCGGAATCCGAAGGGCTGATGCCGCAAGATCTGATCAACGCCAAGCCGGTGGCTGCCGCGGTGAAGGAGTTCTTCGGCTCCTCCCAGCTGTCGCAGTTCATGGACCAGAACAACCCGCTTTCCGAGGTCACCCACAAACGCCGGGTGTCCGCGTTGGGCCCGGGTGGTCTGACCCGCGAGCGTGCCGGCTTTGAGGTGCGCGACGTGCACCCGACGCACTACGGTCGCGTGTGCCCGATCGAGACCCCTGAAGGTCCGAACATCGGTCTGATCAACTCCCTGGCGAGCTACGCGCGCACCAACGAGTACGGTTTCCTGGAATCCCCGTACCGTAAAGTGATCGACGGCAAGGTGAGCGACGAGATCGAGTACTTGTCCGCCATCGAGGAAGCCGAGTGTGTGATCGCTCAGGTGGATGCCAAGATGAACGATGACGGCGGCTTCGTGGAAGACTTCGTCACCGTACGGCACCGCTACGAATTCACCGTCATGGAGCGCGACACCATTACCCATATGGATGTCTCGCCGCGTCAGGTGGTATCCGTGGCCGCGTCCCTGATTCCGTTCCTGGAGCACGATGACGCCAACCGGGCGCTGATGGGCTCCAACATGCAACGCCAGGCGGTGCCGACGCTGCGTGCTGACAAGCCTCTGGTGGGCACTGGCTTCGAGCGTCACGTGGCCCGGGACTCCGGGGTTTGCGTGGTGGCCCAGCGTGGTGGCGTGGTCGACAAGGTGGATGCTTCGCGCATCATCGTCAAAGTCAACGACGATGAAGTGGCCGAGGGTGAGGCCGGCGTGGACATTTACAACCTGACCAAATACACCCGCTCCAACCAGAACACCTGCATCAACCAGCGTCCGCTGGTGAAAGTGGGTGACAAGGTGGCGGCCCGCGACATCATGGCGGATGGCCCGTCCGTGGACATGGGCGAGCTGGCGCTGGGTCAGAACATGCGCGTCGCCTTCATGCCCTGGAACGGTTACAACTTCGAGGACTCCATTCTCATCTCCGAACGGGTAGTGAAGGAGGATCGTTTTACCTCCATCCACATCCAGGAGCTGACCGCGATTGCCCGGGACACCAAGCTGGGTGCCGAAGAGATCACTGCGGATATTCCCAACGTGGGTGAGGCGGCGCTAGCGAAGCTGGATGAGTCCGGCATCGTCTACATCGGTGCGGAAGTGGAAGCCGGGGACATTCTGGTAGGCAAGGTCACGCCGAAAGGCGAGACCCAGCTCACTCCGGAAGAGAAGCTGTTGCGCGCCATCTTCGGTGAGAAGGCGTCCGACGTGAAGGATACCTCTCTGCGGGTTTCCTCCGGCGTCAAGGGCACGGTCATCGATGTGCAGGTGTTTACTCGTGACGGTGTTGAGAAAGACGAGCGCGCCAAGCAGATCGAGCAAGAGGCCCTGGAGAAATTCCGCAAGGACCTGAAAGACGAGTACCGGATCCTCGAGCAGGACATCCTGGATCGTCTGCGTTCCGTGATGGCCGGCAAGAAGGTCAACGGCGGTGCTGGTCTCAAGCGTGGCACTCAGATGACCAACGAGGTCCTTGATGAACTGGATGCGGACAAATGGTTTGAACTGCGCCCGGCGGACGAGGACGTGGCCGAACAGCTCGAACGTGCGCACCAGTATCTGGAGCAGCACAAGAAAGAACAGGACGAGCGCTACAAGGACAAGCAGGCCAAGATCTCCGGCGGTGACGATCTGTCCCACGGTGTTCTGAAGGTGGTCAAGGTTTACCTGGCAATCAAGCGTCGTATCCAGCCCGGTGACAAGATGGCCGGTCGTCACGGTAACAAAGGTGTGATCTCCGTGATCATGCCCGAGGAAGATATGCCGTATGACGACAACGGTGTTCCGGTGGATGTGGTGTTGAACCCGCTGGGTGTGCCGTCGCGGATGAACGTGGGTCAGATTCTTGAAACCCACCTCGGCTGGGCCGCCAAAGGTCTGGGCGAGCGCATCGGCGAGATGCTGGACGAGCAGAAGAAAGTTGCCGAAGTGCGTGACTTCCTCGATCAGATCTACAACCGCACCGGCGCCGGTGGCAGCCGCGAAAGCCTGGACGAGTTCTCCGATGATGAAATCATCGAACTGGCCAGCAATCTGCGCGGCGGTGTGCCGATGGCGACCGCGGTATTCGACGGTGCCAAAGAGTACGAAATCAAGGCGCTGTTGGAGTTGGCCAAGCGGGACCGTTCCGGCCAGATCGAACTGTGGGATGGCCGTACCGGCGAGAAGTTCGACCGTAAGGTAACCGTCGGCTACATGTACATGTTGAAACTGAACCACTTGGTGGACGACAAGATGCACGCGCGTTCCACCGGTTCCTACAGCCTGGTTACCCAGCAACCGTTGGGTGGTAAGGCGCAGTTCGGTGGTCAGCGTTTCGGTGAGATGGAAGTGTGGGCACTGGAGGCCTATGGCGCCGCCTACACTCTGCAGGAAATGCTCACCGTGAAATCCGACGATGTGAATGGGCGCACGCGCATCTACAAGAACATCGTCGACGGAGACCACCGGATGGATCCGGGCATGCCGGAATCCTTCAACGTGCTGTTGAAGGAAATCCGCTCCCTCGGTATCAACATCGAGCTGGAAAACGACTGAGGTCGCGGCGCCGCTCTTCCAACAACAGAGCGGCGCCACTGCCTGACCCGGATTTAGTAGGAAAGAATCGCGAGCGAAAGCTCCATACGGAGGACTGGCCTTGAAAGACTTGCTGAATTTGCTCAAAAGTCAGGGACAAGTCACGGAGTTTGACAAGATCCGAATCGGTCTGGCACCGCCGGACCTGATCCGCTCCTGGTCTTTTGGCGAAGTGAAGAAGCCGGAGACCATTAACTACCGGACCTTTAAGCCGGAGCGTGATGGCCTGTTCTGCGCGCGCATTTTTGGTCCGATCAAGGACTACGAATGCCTGTGCGGTAAGTACAAGCGTCTCAAACACCGTGGTGTGATCTGTGAGAAATGTGGCGTTGAGGTCACTCTCTCCAAGGTTCGCCGTGAGCGCATGGGTCATATTGAACTGGCCAGCCCGGTCGCCCACATCTGGTTCCTGAAGTCGCTGCCGTCCCGCATCGGTCTGATGCTGGACATGACCCTGCGCGACATCGAGCGGGTGCTGTACTTCGAATCCTTTGTCGTGACCGAACCGGGCATGACCACCCTGGAACGTGGCCAGCTGCTGACCGACGAAGAGTACTTCGATGCGCTGGAACAGTTCGGTGATGAGTTCGAAGCGAAGATGGGCGCGGAGGCGGTGCAACAGCTTCTGCAGGACCTGGATCTGCGCGACGAGATCAACACTCTGCGTGAAGAGATCGACTCCACCAACTCCGACACCAAGCTGAAGAAGCTGTCCAAGCGGCTGAAGCTGATGGAGGCCTTCCAGGCTTCCGGTAATGAACCGGAGTGGATGATCATGACCGTTCTGCCAGTGCTGCCGCCGGATCTGCGTCCGCTGGTGCCGCTGGATGGTGGCCGCTTCGCCACTTCCGATCTGAACGATCTGTATCGCCGGGTGATCAACCGGAACAACCGTCTCAAGCGCCTGCTGGACCTGAATGCCCCGGACATCATCGTGCGTAACGAAAAACGCATGCTGCAGGAGTCCGTGGACGCGCTGCTGGATAACGGCCGCCGCGGCCGTGCCATCACCGGTTCCAACAAGCGCCCGCTGAAGTCCCTGGCGGATATGATCAAGGGTAAGCAAGGGCGTTTCCGTCAGAACCTGCTCGGTAAGCGGGTGGACTACTCCGGTCGTTCCGTGATCGTGGTGGGGCCGACCCTGAAGCTGCACGAGTGCGGCCTGCCGAAGAAGATGGCGCTGGAGCTGTTCAAGCCGTTCATTTTCTCCAAACTGGAAGGGCGCGGCCTGGCCACCACCATCAAGGCGGCCAAGAAGATGGTCGAGCGCGAAACCGCCGAGGTCTGGGACATTCTGGCCGAGGTGATCCGCGAGCACCCGGTGATGTTGAACCGGGCGCCGACCCTGCACCGTCTCGGCATCCAGGCGTTCGAGCCGGTACTGATCGAGGGTAAGGCGATTCAGCTGCACCCGCTGGTGTGTGCCGCCTTCAACGCCGACTTTGACGGTGACCAGATGGCGGTGCACGTACCGCTGACCCTGGAAGCGCAGCTCGAAGCCCGGGCACTGATGATGTCCACCAACAACATCCTGTCTCCGGCCAACGGTGAGCCGATCATCGGTCCGACCCAGGACGTGGTGCTGGGTCTGTACTACATCAGCCGTGAGAAGGTGAACGTCAACGGCGAAGGCCGGGTGTTCGCCGACACCAAGGAAGTGATGCGCGCTCTGGGCACCAAAGAGGTGGATCTGCACGCTCGTATCAAGGTGCGCCTGGAGGATGTGGTCAAGGACCAGGAAGGTAACATTCACCGGGAATGGCGTATCGCGGATACCACTCCGGGCCGCTGTAAAATTTGGGACATCGTGCCGGAAGGCATCGGCTTCGACATGGTCAACCAGAACATGACCAAGAAGGCGATCTCCAAGCTGCTGAACACCTGCTACCGGATTCTGGGCACCAAGGAAACCTGTATCTTCGCTGACCAGATCATGTATCTGGGCTTCCGTGAAGCGACCCTGTCCGGCTCCTCCATCGGTGTGGAGGACATGGTTATTCCGCAGGCCAAGTACGAGCTGATCGGCAAGGCCGAGGAAGAGGTGCGCGAGATCGAGGAGCAATTCGCTTCCGGTCTGGTAACCCGCGGTGAGCGCTACAACAAGGTTGTGGACATCTGGTCTCGTACCAACGACCAGATCGCCAAGGCGATGATGGAGAACCTGAAGACCGAAGTGGTGAAAAACCGCGAAGGCAAGGATGAAGAGCAGGGCTCCTTCAACTCCATCTTCATGATGGCCGATTCCGGGGCGCGGGGTTCCGCCGCCCAGATTCGTCAGCTGGCCGGTATGCGCGGCCTGATGGCCAAGCCGGACGGCTCCATTATCGAAACGCCGATTACCAGTAACTTCCGTGAAGGTCTGAACGTACTGCAGTACTTCATCTCCACTCACGGTGCCCGGAAAGGTCTGGCGGATACCGCACTGAAAACCGCGAACTCCGGTTACCTGACCCGTCGTCTGGTGGACGTGGCCCAGGATTTGGTGATCACCGAGGAAGACTGCGGCACCGAGCAGGGGCTGATCATGACCCCGCTGATCGAGGGTGGCGATGTGGTCGAGCCCCTGCGTGAGCGGGTGCTGGGCCGGGTCGTGGCCCGCGACGTGATGAACCCGCTGAACCAGGACGAAGTGGCCGTGGAAGCCGGCACCCTGTTGGACGAAGTATGGGTGGACAAGCTGGAAACCATGGGTGTGGACGAAGTGAAGGTGCGTTCCTCCATCACCTGTGCCACCCGTTGGGGCGTGTGTTCCTCCTGTTACGGCCGTGATCTGGCCCGTGGCCATCAGGTCAACGTGGGTGAGGCTGTCGGCGTGATCGCGGCCCAGTCCATTGGTGAGCCGGGTACCCAGCTGACCATGCGGACCTTCCACATCGGTGGCGCGGCAAGCCGGGCCTCCGCGGTGTCCAGCATCCAGATCAAGCACGGCGGCAAGGTGCGTTTCCACAACGCCAAGCACGTGACCCACAAAGACGGTCTGGTGATCGTTTCCCGCTCAGCCGAGCTGGCGGTGGCCGATGATCTGGGCCGCGAGCGCGAGCGCTACAAGGTGCCCTACGGTGCTCTGGTTACGGTGAGCGAAGGGGATTCCGTGGACGGTGGTCAGGTCGTGGCGACCTGGGACCCGCACACTCACCCGATCATCGCCGAAGCGGCGGGTAAGGTGCTGTTCGGTGATATGGAAGAAGGTATCGCCGTTACTTATCAGACCGATGAGCTGACCGGTCTGACCAACATCGAAGTGATGCCGAGTCAGGACCGTCCGTCCGCGGGCAAGGACCTGCGTCCGGTGGTTCGTGTGGTGGATGGCAAAGGTAAGGCGGTAAGCCTGCCGAATACCGACGCCCCGGCCAACTACTTCCTGCCTGGCGGTGCGCTGTGTGGCCTGAAGAACGGTGCCGATATCATGGTGGGGGACGTGATCGCGCGGATTCCGCAGGAGTCTTCCAAAACCCGTGACATCACCGGTGGTCTGCCGCGGGTGGCGGACCTGTTCGAGGCCCGCAATCCTAAGGAAGCGGCTATTCTGGCGGAAAAAACCGGTACCGTGTCCTTCGGCAAGGAAACCAAGGGCAAGGTACGTTTGGTGATCACCCCGGACGATGGTGGCGACACCTACGAGGAACTGATCCCCAAATGGCGCCAGCTCAACGTGTTCGAAGGTGAGCACGTGGAGAAAGGCGAGGTGGTTTCCGACGGCCCGCTGAACCCGCATGACATTCTGCGTCTCAAAGGTGAGGTGGAGCTGGCCCGTTATATCGTCAACGAAGTGCAGGAGGTTTACCGCCTGCAGGGTGTGAAGATCAACGATAAGCATATCGAAACGATCATCCGCCAAATGTTGCGTAAGGTGGAAATCAGCGAAGTGGGCGAATCGACCTTCATCAAGGGCGAGCAAGTGGAATACGCCCGGGTGATGGAAGAGCTGGATCGCCTGAAAGGTGAAGACAAGATGCGGCCTCAGTTCGAGCGGATGCTGCTGGGTATCACCAAGGCTTCCCTGGCCACCGAATCGTTCATCTCCGCGGCCTCCTTCCAGGAGACCACCCGGGTGTTGACCGAAGCGGCGGTAACCGGGAAGGAAGATGACCTCCGCGGTCTCAAGGAGAACGTGGTCGTGGGTCGTCTGATTCCGGCCGGGACCGGCTATGCCTACCACATGGATCGCCGGCGCCAGCGTGCGGATGCCCGCGGCGACGGTCCGACCATGGACGAGGTGGAAGCGGCCCTGTCCGAGGCGCTCAGCTCCTCTGGCCAGGAGTAAAGGGTCAGGAGTAAGGGACCAGGAATTAAGCGCCATCCAGGCCCCCCGGCATCTTGACTTGGTGCCGGGGGGTCCCTAGAATCGCTCGCCCCTATTCTGTAGGTAGGAATCGGGTGGCGAAAATCTGACAATCAAGTCAGTTCGTCACAGAACTGTAAGCGTGGAGCAGTAGTTTCATGGCAACTGTAAACCAGCTGGTGCGCAACCCGCGCAAAAGCAAGGTAGAGAAAAGCGACTCGGTCGCCCTGCAGGGCTGCCCGCAGCGTCGCGGCGTTTGCACCCGGGTGTACACCACTACCCCGAAAAAGCCGAACTCCGCGCTGCGTAAAGTGTGCCGGGTGCGTCTGACCAACGGTTATGAAGTGTCTTCCTATATCCCGGGAGAAGGCCATAACCTGCAGGAGCACTCCGTGGTGCTGATCCGTGGCGGTCGTGTTAAAGACCTGCCTGGTGTGCGCTATCACACCGTGCGTGGCACCCTGGATACCGCCGGTGTTCAGGATCGCAAGCAGCGCCGTTCCAAATACGGTGCCAAGCGGCCGAAGAAGTAAGTCGTAACCCTATTCATACAGCCGGGCGTTGCTCCCGGTAGGATGAGTAAGGCCGGGCCTGGTCCCGGATAACCTGAAGCATTCCCGCCCCGCGGGTAGTAAGAGGAACACATCCGATGCCAAGAAGACGCGTCGTTGCCAAACGTGAGATCCTGCCGGATCCGAAATTTGGAAGCCAGTTGCTGGCCAAGTTCATGAACCACGTAATGGTGGACGGTAAGAAATCCGTCGCCGAGCGTATCGTCTACGGCGCTCTGGATATCGTGACCGAGCGTAAGAGCGGTGAAGCCCTGGAGCTGTTCGAGAAAGCCCTGGATAACATCCGCCCGGTGGTCGAGGTGAAGAGCCGTCGTGTTGGTGGCGCCACCTACCAGGTGCCGGTGGAGGTTCGCCCCAGTCGTCGTACCGCCCTGGCCATGCGTTGGCTGGTGGACTCCGCGCGTAAGCGGGGTGAGAAGAGCATGGCCCAGCGCCTCGCCGGTGAGGTGATGGACGCCGCTGAAGGTAAAGGCGCGGCGATGAAGAAGCGGGAAGACGTACACCGCATGGCGGAGGCGAACAAGGCCTTCTCCCACTTCCGCTTCTAAGGCAGAGCGTAGACAGAGTAAACCGGCCTTCGATCAGGCCGGTTTTTGTATTGGATTCAGAGACTCGAGGTTAGCAGCGTGGCACGTAAGACTCCTCTCAACCGCTATCGCAACATCGGTATCTGCGCCCACGTGGACGCGGGTAAAACCACCACCACCGAGCGGGTTCTGTTCTACACCGGTGTGTCTCACAAAATCGGTGAAGTGCATGATGGTGCCGCGACCATGGACTGGATGGAGCAGGAGCAAGAGCGGGGTATCACTATTACCTCCGCCGCGACCACCTGTTTCTGGCAGGGCATGGACAAGCAGTACGAACAGCATCGCATTAACATCATCGACACTCCCGGGCACGTGGACTTCACCATCGAGGTGGAGCGTTCCCTGCGGGTGCTTGACGGTGCCGTTGTGGTGTTCTGCGGTACTTCCGGTGTGGAGCCGCAGTCCGAAACGGTGTGGCGTCAGGCCAACAAGTATGAAGTGCCCCGTATCGTGTTCGTTAACAAAATGGACCGTGCCGGCGCCAACTTCGATCGCGTATGCGACCAGATTCGCACCCGTCTGGGGGCCAAGGTCGTGCCGATCCAATACAACATTGGCGCGGAAGACGAGTTCAAGGGCGTGGTCGACCTGCTCCGCATGAAGGCGATCTTCTGGAACGAAGACGACATGGGGATGACCTATGACGAGCGCGATATTCCGGAAGATATCGCCGGTCGTTGCGCCGAACTGCGCGAGCAGATGGTGGAATCCGCGGCGGAAGCGTCCGAAGAGCTGATGGAGAAGTACCTGGACGAGGGTGATCTCAATAATGAAGAGATCAAGACCGGGCTGCGTCAGCAGGTTCTGGCCAATGAAATCGTTCTGGCTCTGTGCGGCTCCGCGTTCAAGAACAAGGGCGTTCAGGCCATGCTCGACGCGGTGGTTGAATTCCTGCCTGCTCCGGATGAGGTGAAGGCGATTCAGGGTACGCTGGAAGATGGTGAGACCGTTGAGTCCCGCAAGTCGTCTGACGATGAGCCCTTCTCCGCCCTGGCCTTCAAGATCGCTACCGACCCGTTTGTGGGCTCTCTGACCTTCATCCGTGTTTACTCCGGCGTGGTGAACTCCGGTGACAGCGTGATGAACTCCGTGAAGTTGAAAAAGGAGCGGATCGGTCGTCTGCTGCAGATGCATGCGAACAGCCGTGAAGAGATCAAGGAAGTCCGTGCCGGCGACATCGCCGCTTGCGTGGGGCTGAAGGATGTCACCACCGGTGACACCCTGTGTGATCAGAACAAGGTGATCGTGCTGGAGCGGATGGAATTCCCCGAGCCGGTAATTTCCGTGGCGGTGGAGCCCAAATCCAAGGCTGACCAGGAAAAGATGGGGCTGGCGCTGGGGCGTCTGGCTCAGGAAGACCCCTCTTTCCGCGTGAAGACCGACGAAGAGACCGGCCAGACCATCATCTCCGGTATGGGGGAGCTGCACCTGGACATCATCGTTGACCGCATGAAGCGTGAGTTCAAGGTGGAAGCAAACGTGGGCGCGCCGCAGGTGGCGTACCGTGAAACCTTCACCAAGCCCGCCGACGTTGAAGGGAAGTTCGTCAAGCAGTCCGGTGGTCGTGGTCAGTATGGTCACGTCAAGGTTAAGTTCGAGCCGATCGACCGGGATGAGGAGTTCCAGTTCGAGGAACAAATCCATGGTGGTGTGGTGCCGAAGGAGTACTTTGGCGCGATCCAGAAGGGTATCGATGAGCAGCTGCAGTCTGGCGTGCTCGCCGGTTATCCGATCCTGGGTGTGAAGGCCATTCTGTATGATGGCTCCTACCACGAAGTGGATTCCAATGAGAACGCCTTCCGCATGGCGGGTGGCCTGGCGGTGCGTAATGCCGCCAAGGAAGCCGGCGCGGTCCTGCTGGAGCCGATCATGAAAGTGGAAGTGGTCACTCCGGAAGAGTACATGGGTGACGTGATGGGCGACCTGAACCGTCGTCGTGGTACCGTCCAGGGTATGGATGACACCGTTTCCGGCAAAGTGATTCGCGCCGAGGTGCCGCTGTCCGAGATGTTCGGCTACGCCACCGACGTGCGTTCCATGTCCCAGGGGCGTGCCAGCTATTCCATGGAGTTCCTGAAGTACTCCGAGGCTCCGCGCAACATTGCCGAAGACGTGATCAGCGGCAAGAAATCTTAAATTTACGGTGAATTTGTAAAGGTATAGAACCGTGGCAAAGGAAAAGTTTGAACGTAATAAA
>NZ_ARXS01000045.1 GCF_025532145.1 Alloalcanivorax balearicus MACL04
CTACTGGCTGGTCGATGTCCCCCTGGCGGAATTCCACCAGTACCTCGCTGTCGACCCGGGGCAGGAAATTGCCGCCCCAGTTAGGGCCGGCCAGGGCTTCCGCCACCGGCACCCAGATACCGGAAGAATGGTCTCCCGGAGCATGGCCGGGGTGCTGCCCTCCGGTGTCGTCAAGGCTGCCGGGATTGGGCGCCGTACCGCGCTGCCAGGCGTATTGAATACGCACCTGGTGATCGCGGTTGCTGGTGACGGCATCGCCGGGCATGCCCACCACCCTCGCCACCAACGGCCCGCCCACGATGGGTTTGGGGCGGTATAGCGGCGCCACCGGGGTGGTTGCCGGCACCGCCAGGAAGGTGTTGCGGTACTGACCGGCCTTGAGGGTATCGTCGCCGAGCAGTTCGCCGGCGTGGGCCAGGTTGTTCACGGCGGCGTGTTCCACCGCCAGGGCCAGATAGGGCCCCTGGTCACAACGGGGGTGGCCGCTCAGGGTAAACGCCTCGCCGGCCGCGAGAGTGCGGGAGCGGCCCTCACCGCGGTGCACACGCCGCAATACCCGCAGCGCGTCGAGATGATGGCGGGCGCTTTGTTCCGCCTGATCGGCGCCGTCGAAGCGGGCATCCTGGCGGTGCCAGTAAACTTCCCGCACCGGCAGGCCATCCGGGTCGGCTTCCTCGGCACGGCCGGTAACGGTGCGCACCTTGCCGCTGTGCCAGCTGGCCACTTGCACCGCGTTGGGGGTCAGGCGGGTGCCGTCGGTGAAGCGGGTGATCGCGGCCCGGCCTTCTTCGGAAAGGTCGTTATGGAAATGCAGCGGCGCGGCGTCGGGGTGTCTGGCATGGCGATCAAAGATCACCAGGGTCACCGGCGCGCCGGAATTGCCCTCCCCCTCGTCCTGGCGATGCTCGAAACGCCAGGCCAGGGCACATTCGGCCATCAGCCGCCGCACGAAATGCCAGTCACTTTCCCGGTACTGGGTGATCATCGGCCGCCGCGGCAACGGGTCCATCAGGTCGAACCGCACCGCACCGTCGGGGTACTCCGCGAACACCTGCTCCAGCACGTCCCGAACGGTGCATTGGGGAAACACCAGGCTGTTGAGCCGCTGTTCCAGCCACCAGGTCCAGGGCGCCACAGTGAGCTCACAGCGAGGCAGGCCATCCATGTCGACGAAGTGGTGGCCGTCCACGCAGACACCGTGCCAGCGCCGCCAGCTGCCGTCGGTGCGGCGCAGGGACAAGGTCAGGGGCTGACCGATCAGGGCGTCGAGAAAGCCACCATCACGGCGATCGGAACCGGAGATGAAGCATTGCAACTGGAAGCGGTAGTCGCCGCAGAGTTCCTCGCGGCCACGGAAGCGCTCCACCACCAGACCGTCCACCGGGGCGTCCAGTTCGATCAGGCGCTGGTCTTGCAAAGGGTTGGCCAGAGAGGCCAATAGGTCGCGGGCGAGGGATTGGGCATCGATCATGGAAAGTCCTTTTCCAGGAGGCGGGTCCTGTCTTAGCCTCCCGCCGAATCCGCAGAGCATAGCAAGGCGGCCGAATGAGTCAACCCAACCGCCGTCGGGGTTAATAGCCGTTGACGGTGAGATCCACGGTGAAGTGCATGCCCTGGACCCGGCTCACTCCGGATTCGATGCGCCCATCGGGGTAGAGATCCAGCCAACGGTAGCCCGGATTGCATTGGTCCAGGGCGAAGTCGGCGCTGTGTGGTTTGAATTGAACGCAGGTGCTGGGCACCGCCAGCAAACGCACATTTTTGCGTCGGCTTTCGTATTCCTGATGAACATGCCCCCACAACACGGCCCGCACTTGGGGGTGCTGGTCAACGATGCGAAAAAAGGCGTCGGAATTGGCCACTTGCTGCTCATCGAGCCAGCGGCTGCCCATGGGCACCGGATGGTGATGCAGGCAAATCATCACATGGTGGTCACGACTCTCCAGCAGCGCTTGTTCCAGAAACGCCAGATCCCGCTCGAACAGCTCGCCGGGCACCTGACCGGGGATGGTGGAGTCGAGCATGATCACCCGCCAGCCGTCGACGGTGCCGACACAGGGGCTGACCCGGCCGGCCTCATCGGCAAGCATGGCGCGCATCGGGTGGGTTTCATCGTGGTTCCCTTCGAGCCAGTAGATCGGCACACCAAAGGCCCGCAGCGCCTGCTTGAGGCGCGTATAAGACGCCTCGGAGCCGTCCTGGGACAAATCCCCGGTCGCCAGGATCGCCCGCATATCCGGCTGCTCGGCGCGAACCAGACGAAGAACGGTCTCCAGACTGTGCTGCGTATTCAACCCCAGCATGGTGCTGGCCGGGTCGGCGAACAGGTGGAAGTCCGACAGTTGCACCACCCGAACGGGTGTTACCGGTTGCGACAAGGTACGCGCTCCCGCTGTTTGTAGTGATCCGTTTTACCCTCAAGCGCCGTGGCGCCCATCCCATGCGTCGCCGGCCTCTTCCCCAAGCGGCCGAACCACGCTTTCGGGAACTTATAACGCAACCATTACAGGATTGACCAGGAACCTGGTTCCGTTTCAGGAACCGGCCGCCGGCCATACCGGGGCGGCACTGCGTCCATGGTCGCTGACATGGGTCAGCCACTCACCGAGAAAGCGATTCCACTGCGCCTTTTCGTCGCGCTGATGCATGTCGGGGTTGGGATAGGGATAGCGAGCGCTGACGCGCCGGAACCTGCTGGCTTCGGTGACTTCCGCCACTCGCGCGTCGTGGTAGAGCCGCACGGTGAGGCGCTGCCCCGGCATGGTTTCGTGCAGCCCCTGATCCTCCAGTCGCAGGGTGGTGGTATAGGGAGCCCGTTCCAGCACCCGGATGTTCAGGGTGCGAGGCCGTTCGGCACCCAGCGACAGATCCAGGCTGTCCTGTTCACCCAGAGCCCGGATCAACGGCAAAAGGCGGGCATAGTTCGCCTCGCACTGCGCCATCAAATCACGAAAATTCAGGCGATAGCGGCGCGAGACAGTCATGAACGTGTCTCCTGAACAGTCATGAACGTCCCTCCTGAACAGTCATGAACGTGTCTCCTGAACGATCATCCCCGCCACTCCCGATCCAAAGCGTCCCGGTGTAACAGCAACCATTGCAGAGTGACCAGGGAGGCAGCGTTATCCACTCGTCCGCTTTCCAGCAACGCCGGGATCTCGGCTACCGGCAACGTTATCGCCAGGATGTCCTCGCCTTCCTCGGCGCAGCCATGGACACCGCCGGCACCGGCCAGATCAGCGCGGGCAACAAACAAATGCAGCCGCTCATTGGTGCCGCCAGGGCTGGGCATATAGCTGAGCACCGGACGCATCTCGCCGAGTTCGATGCCCGCCTCTTCCATCGCTTCGCGGCGCACCAGTTGCTCCACCGGCTCGCCCTCCTTGTCAGCGATACCAGCGATCATTTCCAGGCACCACGGGGTATCACGCCAGCCCAGGGCACCAACGCGGAACTGCTCCACCAGCAGGATCTCGCCACGCACCGGGTCATAGGGCAGCACCGCCGCGGCCGGCTGTCGCAGGAACACTTCACGGGTCAGCTCGGGGCCCCAATCGCCTTGATAGCGGCGATGACGCAGGGTCAGCCGGTCCACCTGAAAAAAACCTTTGAACGGGGTTTCCCGCTTCAGCACTTCCACATCGGCGGCGCTGAAGCGGGGGGCGCGGGAATTACTCATTGGCCTCATGATAAAGTTTGGAGCCCTGTTCAAGGAACTCGCGGGATTTTTCCTCCATGCCGGCACGGGCCTGATCGACCTGTGCCTGTCCATCGCCGTAGGTCTCGCGAACCTCCTGGCTGATCTTCATGGAGCAGAACTTCGGCCCGCACATGGAGCAGAAGTGGGCCACCTTGTGCGCCTGCTTCGGCATGGTCTCGTCATGGAAGGCCCGCGCCCGGTCCGGGTCCAGCCCCAGGTTGAACTGGTCTTCCCAGCGGAATTCGAAACGCGCCTTGGACAGCACGTTGTCACGCAGTTGGGCGCCCGGGTGCCCCTTGGCCAGGTCGGCGGCGTGGGCGGCGATCTTGTAGGCGATGATGCCTTCCTTAACGTCTTCCCGGTTGGGCAGCCCCAGGTGCTCCTTGGGCGTCACATAGCAGAGCATGGCGGTGCCAAACCAACCGATCATGGCGGCGCCGATGGCGCTGCTGATGTGATCGTAGCCTGGGGAAATATCCAGGGTCAGCGGCCCCAGGGTATAGAAGGGCGCCTCGTGGCAATGCTTGAGTTGCTCTTCCATGTTTTCCTTGATCATGTGCATGGGCACATGACCGGGACCTTCGATCATCACCTGGACGTCATGTTTCCAGGCGATCTTGGTCAGCTCACCCAGGGTACGCAGTTCCGAGAACTGGGCTTCGTCGTTGGCGTCGGCGATGGATCCGGGACGCAGACCATCACCGAGGCTGAAGGTCACGTCGTAGGCCTTCATGATCTCGCAGATGTCTTCAAAATGGGTGTAAAGGAAATTTTCCTCATGGTGCGCCAGACACCACTTGGCCATGATCGAGCCACCGCGGGAGACGATGCCGGTCACCCGGTTGGCGGTGAGCGGCACATAACGCAGCAACACGCCGGCGTGAATGGTGAAGTAATCCACGCCCTGCTCGGCCTGTTCGATCAGCGTGTCGCGGAAAATTTCCCAGGTCAGGTCCTCGGCAATACCGTTGACCTTCTCAAGCGCCTGATAAATCGGTACCGTGCCGATGGGCACCGGAGAGTTGCGCAGGATCCATTCCCGGGTTTCGTGAATGTTCTGCCCGGTGGAGAGATCCATCACGGTATCGCCGCCCCAGCGGGTGGCCCAGGTCATCTTCGCCACTTCCTCCTCGATGGACGAGGTCACCGCGGAGTTGCCGATGTTGGCATTGACCTTGGTGAGGAAGTTGCGGCCGATGATCATCGGCTCGATTTCCGGATGGTTGATATTGGCGGGGATCACGGCACGGCCGCGAGCGACTTCATCGCGGACGAATTCCGGGGTGATCTCGTCCGAAATGGCGGCGCCGAAACTGCGGCCCGGATGCTGCGCCACCGGCAAGCCGGCTTCGCGATGCTCGCGCAGGCGCTGGCTTTCGCGGATGGCGATGAATTCCATCTCCGGCGTGATGATGCCCTGGCGCGCGTAATGCATTTGCGAGACATTGGCGCCCTGGCGCGCGCGACGCGGCGCACGGATATGCGGGAAACGCAAACCGGCGGTGGCCACGTCGGCGGCGCGGCGGCGGCCGTAGTCGCTGGTCAGACCGTCAAGCCGTTCACTGTCACTGCGCTCCTCGATCCAGGCATCGCGCAATGGCGACAACCCCTGACGGATGTCGATACGCGCGTCAGGGTCAGTATAAGGACCGGAAGTGTCGTACACCGACAAGGGGGGATTCTGTTCCAGTTCCCCATTGGCCAGGGGGGTTGGATCCTGGCGGATTTCACGCATCGGCACGCGGATATCCGAGCGGCTGCCGGAGACATACACCTTCCGCGAACCCATGATGGGTTGGCAGGCCTCGTCGATGGCATTGGGTGCGGCATTACGTTGCTCGTCTGGCACGATCGGCCTCCAGGGCTACACAAACATGGGGGAGGCGAACACTATACGCAGCGACCCATTTACGGACAACCGAGGGCGCGACGAAGGGAGTGTCAATCCGTCTCGCTTGCTATTACCATACTGGCCAGTTCACCATTTCACCGTTACCTGTCGGTGGGGATCAAGCGCCAACCGTGCCGGGACAAATGCCCGGCACGGCTGGCAATGAGGAAGGAAACGCATATGAAGCGGAGCCCGCTGAAACCTCTGGCCCTGGCCATCACCCTGCTGTCCATGGGCGCCCAGGCCGCCGACCTGAACCAGGTCGCCAACGCCGCCTGGGATTACGACAGCACCTGGCGCGCCGAGCGGCAAACCTGGGAAGCGGAGCAGGAAACGCTGGTGCAGGGCCGGGCGGCGCTGCTTCCCACCATTGATGCCCGCTACGGCCGCTACCGCACCGACCGGGACATCGAGGAAGGCAATTTCAACCAGAAGTACGATTCGGAAGCCACCACGGTAACGCTGTCGCAGCCGTTGTTCCGGCTGGACGCCTGGTACGGCTTCAAGGAAGCCAAGGCCGTGGTCTCCACCGCCGAGGCCGAATTCCAGCAAGCGCGTCAGGACTTCGTGCTGCGGGTGGCCCAGGGCTACTTCGGCGTACTGCGGGCCTGGGACACCCTGGTGTCGGCCCAGGCCGAGGAAAAGGCCATCTCCCGGCAACTGGAGCAAACCAACGAGCGCTTCGAAGTGGGCCTGGTGCCGGCCACCGAAGTGGAAGAGGCGCAAGCCGCCTATGACCTGACCCGGGTGACGCTGATCGTCGCCGAGCAGGACTTCGCCATTGCCCGTGACCAGTTGGAAACCCTTACCGGTCAGCGCTGGGAAACGCTGGCGGAACTGCGCGAGCAGTTGCCGATGGAAGGGCCGCAACCGGCGGCGATGCAGGACTGGCTGGACAAAGCCTCGGTACAGAATCCCCAGGTGCTGGTGGCTCAGGGGAACGCCACGGCGGCCGGCTTCACCGCCGACCGTCAGTTCGGCGCGATGATGCCGCAGGTGGCTTTGGTGGGCAGCTACTCCCATACCCACACCTCTCCGCGAGGCGACAGCGCGGTGGGCACCACGTCTTCCGGCATTACCCCGGATAATCACGGCACGGAAGTGGGCATCGAAATTTCCATGCCGCTGTTCCGTGGCGGCGGCCTCAACAGCCAGCGCAAACAGGCCGCCCTGCGCGCCGATGCCGCCGATCAGCTGTACCAGCAGGCGATCCGCGATATTACCCAGCAAACCCGGACCTTCTACCGCACGGTGGAAGCCGACGCGCTGCGTGTGAGTGCCCGCAAGCAAGCGATCCGTTCCGCCCGCTCGGCCCTGGAAGCGACCCAGTCCGGTTACGAGGTAGGCACCCGCAACGTGGTCGACCTGCTCAACGCGCAACAAGCCTTGTACGGTGCGTTGCGAGACTACGCCAACGCCCGCTACGACTACATCCTCAACACCCTGAACCTGAAAGCCGCCACTGGCGAGCTGGATGTGGAGGATCTGGCGTCATTGAATGACTGGCTGTCCGGTCAGGAAAGTCTGGATCTCTACAATCCGGATCTGGAAGGCCAGAGCGAAGCGCAAATGGTAATCCCGCGCTGAAGCGCCCCACGGTTGGCGGCCACCACGGCCGCCGCCGCTTCCCCACGCCGACGACACTCATCGGCGTCGGCGAACAAAGCCGCTACCGCGCGGGCCAACGCATCGCCGTCCGCTACCAGTTCCAGGGCGCCGGCCTGATCCAGCAAATCGGCGATGGCGGTGAAATTATGCAGATGGGTTCCGCTCAGCACCGGTAACGACCAGGCCGCCGGTTCCAGCAAATTGTGGCCACCCACCGGCACCAGGGAGCCGCCCACGAACGCCACGTCGCTGACGCCGAACAGCATCAGTAATTCCCCCATGGTGTCCGCCAGGTAAACCTGCGTCTGCTCATCCACCGTATCGTGTCGACTGCGCCGGGCGACGCCGAAGCCGCGCCTGCGGGCCAGACCGGCCACCTCGTCAAAGCGCTCCGGGTGGCGCGGCACCAGCAACAGCAATGCTTGTGGTTGATCCGCCAGAATTTTGCGATGGGCGGCAAGCACCATTTCGTCCTCGCCGGGGTGGGTGCTGGCGGCGATCCACACCGGCCGTTGCACGAATCCGGCCCTCAATGTGGAAGCCGCCGTTTTCACCGGGTCGTCCAGGGTCAGGTCGAATTTGACGCTGCCGTTGACCTTGATCCGTTGCGGATCGGCGCCCAACTGGCGGAATCGTTCCGCCTCCGTCTCGGTCTGCACCGCCAGCACCTGGAAGCGGCCCAGCATCGGGCGCACCAGAGCGCCGAGCCTGGCGTAACCGCGATAGCTTTTCTCCGACAGCCGGCCATTCATCAGCATCAGTTTGGCGCCGCGGGCTTCGGCGGCGGCGCACAGATTCGGCCACAGCTCGGTCTCCAGCACGATCACCAGGCGCGGATCGAAGGCACGGAAAAAACGCCGATAGGCGCCGGGCAATTCCCACGGACAGTAGACATGAGTAACCCGGTCGCCGAACAACGCCCGCACCCGCTCCGAGCCGGTGGGCGTGGTGGTGGTCACGATCAATGGCGTTTCCGGGAAGCGCGCCAGCAGGGCTTCGATCAACGGCGCCGCCGCCAGGGTCTCCCCCACCGATACCGCGTGGATCCAAACGCTGTGTTTCAGCGTACCGGGGCGATATCCCAGAGCCATGCGCTCACGCCAGCGTTGCCGGTAGGCTGGCGCCCGCCGTCCCCGCCACCACAGACGCACGAACAGCAACGGCAGCAACAGATACCAAAGCAAGGTGTAGAAAAAACGCATAGAACGATCCAAACGGTGGCACGGGCGAGACGGTTGACCTTGAGGTCGCCGGCTATCATCCCCAGAGATGATCCACATCGGCATCCTTGACGGCGGCCTATGCTAGCATAGCCGCAACTTTTTCCGGCGGTGAGCCATGACTACCCAGACCCTAGAACCGGACGTTCTCATTTTCGGCGGCGGCGTCGCCGGCCTGTGGTTGATCAACCAATTGCAGAATCAGGGCTACCAATGCCTGCTGCTGGAAACCGGCACCCTGGGCGGGGCCCAGACCCTGGCCAGCCAGGGCATTATTCATGGCGGGCTCAAGTACGCCCTCGGCGGCGCCCTGTCCAACGAATCCGAGGCCATCGCCGGCATGCCGGAGCGCTGGCGCGCCGCCATGGGCGGCCAGGGTCCAGTGCCGCTGAATGGTCTTGATGTGCTCTCGGACACCCAGCATCTGTGGTCCGCCGGTTCCGTGGCCAGCCGCATGACCACCTTCTTCGCCAGTAAAATGCTGCGCGGCCGTATCGAGCGTTTGCGCCGCGGCGACTACCCTTCCGCTCTTGCCAACGCCCGTTTCAAAGGCCAGGTTTACCGGCTCGACGACCTGGTGGTGGATACCGAGAGCCTGCTCGATGTGCTGACCGCGCCGGTGCGGCCCCGCCTGTTGCGGGCGCCGGATTTAAACGGCCGGCTGACCTGGGATGAGCGGGGCATTCGCGAGGTGCGGCTCGATGGCGCCGTGATCCGACCGAAGTTGTCGGTGCTGGCCGCCGGCGAGGGGAACGCGGCCCTGCTGGACGGCGCCCACGCCCGGCATCTCTTCACCCAGGATGAGAGCCAGAGCCGGCCACTGAAAATGGTGCTGGTGCGCCACCGTCTCGGCCATTCGCTCTATGCTCACTGCGTCGGCGCCAGCAGCAAGCCACGCCTGACCGTCACCACCCACCCTCTGCCGGACGGCTCCCTGGTCTGGTATCTCGGTGGTGACCTGGCGGAACGGGGCGTGGAGCGCAGCGACGCCGAACAGATCGCCGCGGCCCGGACGGAACTCGACCAGTTGTTCCCCTGGCTGGACTTCAGCGGCGCCGATTGGGCCACCCTGGACGTAAGCCGGGCCGAGCCGCGCCAGAACAGCCTGGCCAAACCCGACAACGCCTATGCCCGCCGCGATGGCGACCTGATCCTGACCTGGCCCACCAAATTGACGCTGGCGCCGGATCTGGGCGATCGGGTTGAAGCCCTGATTCGCGACCACGGCCTGCAACCGGGCCCCGCCATGGCGCCGCCCGACAACCTGCCGCAGGCCCCTCTGGGGCAACCGTACTGGCACCACTGCTTCGCGCGGGAGAATCACTGATGGCGTTTCTGCGCCCGCTCGGCAACACCGGGCTGACCGTCAGCGCCCTCGGCCTCGGCACGGTGAAGATCGGCCGCGACCAGGGCGTGAAATACCCCAACGCCTTCACCATCCCCGATGACCAAGCGGTGCGTGAACTGCTGGCGCTGGCCCGGGAGTTGGACATCAATCTGATCGACACCGCGCCAGCTTACGGACGCAGCGAGGAACGGCTGGGACAGCTGCTGAGTGGCCGACAGGACTGGGTGATCGTTTCCAAGGTCGGCGAAGAGTTTGAGAATGGCGAGAGCCGTTTCGACTTTACCCCCGAGCACGCCATTGCCTCGGTGGAGCGCAGCTTGCGCCGGCTCAACACCGACTATCTGGATTGCGTGCTGATTCATTCCGACGGCAACGATCTGGAAGTGCTGCGTCAGGGCACGCTGGAAGCCCTGGCGGAGTTGAAGCGCAAGGGCCTGATCCGTGCCATCGGTGTTTCCACCAAGACCGTCGAAGGCGGGCTGGAAACCCTGCGGCGGGCGGACGTGGCCATGGTCACCTACAACCTGGCCCACGATGAGGAAAGACCGGTGATCGATTACGCCTCCGAACACGACAAAGGTATTTTGATCAAGAAGGCGTTCGCCAGTGGCCATCTTGATGCCGGCCACGCCGACCCGGTTCAAGCCAGTCTCGACCGGATCCTGGGCACACCGGGCGTCGGCGCCGTGATCGCCGGCACGGTCAACCCGAAACACCTGCGGGAAAACGTGGAGAAAGCCCGCAGGGCGGTGGGGGATCTCTGACGCTGGTATTCGTATTCGCCGCCAAGGCAGCTCCCACAGCGGCTTCGTAGCGATACTGCCGTGGGAGCTGCCTTGGCAGCGAATAGTCTCGAAAGGCGTGTCAGGCCGTCACCGGCTCCGCCTGCCGGTGTCTCTCCGCCACTTTTTCCCAGCGATAAACGGACTCGTCCAGGGAGCGGGTCTTCAGCCAGTAGCGCCAGGTGGAGTAAGGCCAGATCGCCACATTGCGGCCATCCGCCTGCTGATACCAACTGGAACAGCCGCCGCTCTGCCACACCGTGCCCTTGAGATCCTTCTGCAACCGGTCGTTGAAGGCGTCCATATCCGAGCGCTTCACGTCCAGATAGTCCACGCCGCGCCGCGCCACCGTGCTGATGGCGTCGACGATATAACGGGCCTGGCACTCGATCATGAAGATAATGGAGTTGTGGCCGAGCCCGGTGTTGGGGCCAACCATCTGGAACATATTCGGATAACCGGCCACGCTGACCCCCAGGTAGGCTTCGGAAGCGTTGCGCCAGTCGTCCTGCAGACGATGGCCCGGCAGCCCTGTGATCTCGAAATCCTTCATATAGATGCGCGGATCCACCACGAAGCCGGTACCGAGCACCAGGCAGTCCATCTCCCGCTCGCTACCGTCACTGAACACAATGCTGTGTTCCCGTATTTCCTTCACCCCTTCGGTGACCAGCTCCACGTTGGGCCGGTTGAAGGTAGGATAATAGCGATTGGAGATCATGATCCGCTTGCAGCCCAACCGATAGTTGGGCGTCAACTTGCGGGCGGTGTCCTTGTCCTTCACCTGATAGCGGATGAACTGCTTCACCAACGGTTCCAGCAGCGACGCCAGGCGCGGATGAAAGATCGGCAGTACCCGGGACTCGTTGCTCCAGTACAAGCGCGCCCGATGCAGTTTGCGCAACAGCGGGAAGCGACGGAACCAGTTCTTGTCCCGCTGTGAATAAGCCCTCTCATCACGGGGGACGATCCAGCCCGGGGTACGCTGCACCACGGTCAATTGATCCACCTTCGGCGCGATCTCCGGCACGTACTGAATGGCACTGGCGCCGGTGCCGACGGACACCACTTTTTTGCCACCGAGATCGTAGTCGTGATCCCACTGGGAAGAATGGAACACTTTGCCTTTGAAGTTTTCCAGCCCTGGGAACTCAGGTATGGACGGCACATGCAGCGGGCCGGTGGCCAGCACCCAATGCTGACAATCGACACGGGTGCCGTCGGTGAGCCGCAGCGTCCAGCGGGCTCTCTTTTCATCAAAGTGGGCCGCTCCCACCTCCGAGTTGAAGCGGATGTTGTCGTGGAGCCGGTGCTTGTCCGTGACTCGCAGTATGTAGTCCTGAATCTCCCGCCAGCCGCTGTAGCGGCGGGACCAATCCGGATTGCCTTCGAAGGAGTAGGAGTACATATGCGATTGCACATCACAGGCGGCACCGGGATAGGTATTGTCCCGCCAAGTGCCGCCCACCTCGGCGGCTTTTTCCAGCACCACGAAATCCTCGATCCCGGCCTCTCGCAGTTTGATCGCCATGCACAGGCCACCAAAACCACCGCCGACGATCGCCACCTTGGTGGTCAGCTCGCGAACGTCCAGATTCACCTTACTGTTCATATTGTTCTCCTGTTGGACACGCCATGCCCGCAGTCTAGCTTGGCGACCGTCGGCGGGAACGTGTTAGGCTGGTCTGGAAATTGATAATTCCGGCCACAACCCAGGCCCTAATCAGACATCCACCAGACACTTATGTCACAACGCTCCGTTCTTGCCCTGATGTACACCCTGGATCTGCTGGAGCAGCGCGGCATCCAGTGCGCGCCGGTGCTGGCACGGCACGGGCTGGACGCAGCCAGGTTGGATCCCAACGGTGAAATCGAGCGCGATCGGGAACTGCGATTACTGGCGGAACTGCTGCCCCTGGCGGAGGACCCGCAACTGGGCATGGAGATGGGGAAACGGTTCGGGCTGGCCGGCTACGGCCCGCTGACCATGCTGCTGATGACCAGTGCCAGCGCCTTCGAGGGCTTCCAGCTCGGCGTCCGCTATCAGTCCCTGACCTATCTCTACGGCGAGTTATCGCTGGTGCCGGGCACTGACACCACCGCCCTGATTCTGAAGCCGATTCCGCTGCCTGAGCCGGTGCGCCGCATTCTCATCGAGCGCGACATGGTCGGCACCTTCAAACTGGTCAACGATATCCAGACGCAACTGGGTCTGGACCTGACGCCGCGGGAAGTCTGGTTGCCGCTGCCCGAACCGGAGCACGCCGAACTTTATGAACAGTTTTTCCGCGCGCCGGTGAAGTACGACATGCCCTGGTGCCAGGCCACCATCAGCAACCGTGATCTGGCCCTGCCCCTGCCGGGCTACAACCGCACCGCCCATGAACTCTACCGCTCACAATGCGACGCCCTGCTGGCACGCCGCCAGAACCCCAGCGAGCAGTTGGCCGCCCGCGTCAGCGCCTATCTGGATTTGTTTCTGGAGGCTTTCCCCGGCGCCGCCGAAGTGGCCGTCACCTTCGATTTGCCGGAACGCACCCTGCGCCGCCGTCTCAGCGCCGAAGGCCGGCCGTTCCAGCAGCTTCTCGACGAAGTCCGCCTGAACAAGGCCCTGAATTACCTGGCGGACTCCAAACGCAGCGTCGAGGACATCGCCCGCCTGCTCGGCTACAGCGAACCCGCCGCCTTCATCCGCGCGTTCCAGCGCTGGACCGGGGAGACCCCGGCAAAACACAGAAAAAAAGCAGTTAACAGTGAATAAGGAATAGTTAACAGCGAACATCATGGACTGGCCCCATTTAAGTAGACACGGA
>NZ_ARXS01000046.1 GCF_025532145.1 Alloalcanivorax balearicus MACL04
GCGGCTTTTCCAGCAGCAACGCGGCGGCGTAAAGACTATGAACAGGCTCTAACAGCCAGACACTGCCGGAAGCCGGTGACGGCGAGGTGCTTCTCGCCGTGGACCGGTTCGCCCTGACCACCAACAACATTACCTACGCCGCCTTCGGTGACGCCATGAACTACTGGTCCTTCTTCCCCACCGGGCAGGACGGGTGGGGCCACATGCCGGTGTGGGGATTCGCCACCGTGACCGACTCGCGGGTGCCGGGAGTGGACCCCGGGGAGCGCTTCTATGGTTACTTCCCCATCGCCACGGTGCTCAAGGTACGGCCGGAGCGGATCAGCGAGCGCGGCTTCTATGACGCCACCGACTACCGCCAGGGATTGCCCTCACCCTATAACCAGTACACCCGGTGCAGCACCGACGGCGCCTATGTGAAGGAACTGGAAGATTACCAAATGCTGCTGCGGCCGCTGTTCTTCACTTCCTATATGCTGGCGGACTTCCTCGCCGACAATGACTTCTTCGGCGCGCGGCAACTGGTGGTCTCCAGCGCCTCGAGCAAGACCGCTTATGGGGCCGCCTTCGCGTTGCGGGAAATGGGCGACCCGGCCCGCATTGCGCTGACGTCGCCGTCGAATCGGGACTACGTCGAAGGCCTGGGACTCTACCAGCAGGTGGTGGACTACGATCAACTGGCGTCACTGGATGCCGATCAACCGACCCTGTACGTGGACTTTTCCGGCGATGAGGCGTTGCGGCACGCCGTCCACGACCATTTCGGCGCGGCCCTGGTCTACGACTGCTACGCCGATTCCGCCACCAACACGGAATTCCTCAAGGCCGACGCGACACTGACACCGGAGCCCCGCTTTTTCTTCGCTCCGGTGCAGATTCGCAAACGTAATCAGGACTGGGGGCCAGCGGTGTTGAGCGAACGCTTCGGCGCGGCGCAGCGGCGTTTTCTGCAGGCGGTCAGCGACCCGGTATCGGGCTGGATGAGCCTGTGCGAGCACCGGGGTTTCGAGGCGGCGGGCCCGGTGATCCGTGCACTGAACGATCACGGCGGACTGCCCCGGGAAGGACACGTGGTGCTTTTGCGGTAGCAGATTGGCTATCCTCGGGGGTCATGCCCAGAAAAAGGATAGGCGACCATGAGTCGATGGATAGAGCCGGTCACGCTGGAAGGCCGTCAGGTGGTGTTGGAGCCGTTGCGGGCTGAACACGTGGACGATCTGACCGAGGCGACCCGGGACGGTGAACTGTGGCGGCTCTGGTACACCTTCGTGCCGGCGCCGGAGGCGGTGGCGGAATACGTGAGCGCTGCCCTCGCACGTCGTGATCAGCAGGGGGAGATGCCGTTCGCGGTGCGCCATCGCGACAGCGGCAAGGTGATTGGCTCCACCCGTTTTTGCCATGTGGACGAGGACAACCATCGGCTGGAGGTGGGCTATACCTGGTATGCCCGCCGCTTCCAGCGCAGCGGCTTGAACACCGAATGCAAGCGGCTGCTGCTGGGCCATGCTTTCGAAGCGCTGGACGCCATCGCGGTGGAGTTTCGCACCCACTGGCATAACCGGACGTCCCGTCAGGCGATCGCACGCCTCGGCGCCAAGCAGGATGGCGTGCTGCGCAATCACACCCGCAGTGCGGATGGCGTATACCGTGACACGGTGGTGTTCTCCATTATCAATCTGGAATGGCCGGCGGTGCGGCGGAATCTGGACTTTCTGTTGGACGTACCCGATCGGGGTGTCTAGTGGTGTCCCACGGATTTTGATGACGCTGGGGCCTGGTCCGCGAATCGTGAATTGTCGATTGCCGATCTGCCTTGGAGACATGGATTCGGAGATGGCCACGGAGCCGCTGTAGGAGCTTGCCTGCAAGCGAATCTTGGGGCCGAAAGCACAATTCGCCTGCAGGCAAGCTCCTACAGCGGCTTCTTAGTCAAGTCTGTGGGAAGCTGCCTTGGCAGCGAATCAGCGTGTTGCATGTAAGCGCACTGGCCCACGTGTGGACTGAAAGCGGGGCTAAGCGAAATCCTGCTGCTCGGCCAGCAGACCGATACTGAGCGCGCCGGGGCCGATGTTGACGCTGCCGGTGAGCCCCATACTGCTGACCAGCAGTCTGACCTGATGGCGGTCGGCGCAGCTTTTCAGTGCCTCGAAGCCCGGCATCTGATACACCGCCTGGGGATCGCCGGCGTAGCTCACGCACAGTACCGGCGACAACATCCCCTTTTCGATACAGCGCGTGCCGTGTTCGAACAAGCGTGCCACGCCCTGGGCGAAGCCGCGAATCTTGGCCACCGGGAAAGTCTCGCCGCCGCGCGCGCAAAGAATCGGTTTGATATCCAGGGCCGAGCCCAGTAACGCGCCCACCAGCCCCACGCTGTTGTCGCCTTTCTTGCGGGCTCTCTGCCGCAGATAGTAGAGATCGGGCACCACCGCGTAGCCGGTGGCTTTGCCGGCCAGGGCGCTGACCCGGGCGCGCAACTCGGCGCCGCGCATGCCGGTGGCCATCAGCCGCACGGTTTCCGCCGCCAGGGCGCCCTGACCGGCGAACAGAGTCTGGCTGTCGATCACTCGCACCGCGAACGGACCCTGCAGGCCGGCCCGGTCACGCACCGCCCGGTACTCGGACAGGATGCCGTGGGCCGCTTCGGTGGCGTTGCGGAAAATCGGACTGCGGCTTTGCAGTACGGTTTCCACCAGGGCGTAGTCGCAATGGGTCACCACCTGTTCGAGAAAAAGCTGTTTGATCTGCGCCACGGTGGCGGGCAGGGACTGCGCATCATGGACTTTGTCCAGTAACTGACGGTCATAAAAGGAGCGGGTACGCTGGGGAGAACGGTCATCGGCGATGATCTCGTCGCCGATCCGGATCGACGCCGGCAGCACCAGGATGCCGTTTTCTTTGATAAAGTCAGAGGGCAAGTCGCAACCGGAATCCACCACCAGGCCAGTTTTCATGGGTATCCTCGCCAATAATGCCCAAGCAGCGCCGACTCCGGCGCCAGGCGGGCATGAAATCGCAAAAGCGACGGTTTTTATGGTTCGCGCTGGTCCGCGTTCTAATCTTTTATGGCTATATAGTGCTCATCTTATTGTATTAATCAATGATTTTTACAATAAGACAAAAGTGGATGGCGCTTCGGCGTCGCGATAAAACAATGAATTATTTTGCTCATTTGGTACTGGCTCAGCCCACGGTGACCTCCAAGGTCGGCAATCTGATGGGGGATTTCATGCGTGGGATTCGTGAGGAGGCGCTGTCGGAGCCGGTTCGGGCAGGCTTGCGTAATCACCGTCTGGTGGACCGCTTTACCGATCATCATCCGCGAGTGCGCGCTTCGCGTCGGCTTTTCTCGCCGCAGCGGCGGCGTTTTGCGGGTGTGGCGCTGGATGTCCTGTTCGACCATTTTCTCATTCGCCACTGGTCCCGCTTCCATGATGAGGAACTGGCGCAAGTGATCCGTGCCGATTATCGCCATCTGCAATACGGTCAGCCGTTGATGCCCGGGCCCATGCGCGAGACCACCCGACGCCTGGTGAGTAACGACTGGTTCGGGCATTACGCCGATCTGGATACGGTAGGCGTGGCGTTGGATCGTATCGCCGGGCGATTACGCTTCGCCAATGCCTTTGCCGGCAGTATCGAGGATATCCGCGCCCACCATGGGGCGCTGGAAGACACTTTTCTGAGTTTCTACCCCGAACTGCGTGCCCATGTGGCGGGCGCCGCCCTGGAGCGCCCTGCTCAGCCGGGCACGCGCGCCGGTTGAGCCGCCGCCAGCGGTGTCAGTTCCAATAACGCCATGGTCTCTTCGTAGAGCCGTGCCGCCAGCTCGCTGTTGCGTGCGCTGGGGGAGCGGCGAGCACGCCCGCGAGCGTCGAAGTAGCCGCCGGTGACACCGACGAAATCCTCGTCCAGCGCCATGGATGCCGGCAGAAAGGCGGCCTTTTCCGGTGTGATCAGAGTGGGCCGGATCAGCGTCCGCAGCGGGCCTGGAACATGGCGGAAGATACCGGTGTCGACACCGCCGGGATGCAGGGCATTGCTGGTGATGCCCTCCCGCGCCAGTCGTTGGGCCAGGACGTTGCTGAACAGGATGTTGCCGAGCTTGGACTGACCGTAGGCGTCCATCACCAGATACGGGAAGCGGCCCCGCCAGGTACGGGAATTGATGCGCCCGAGCCAGTGCGCCACGGACGCCACATGCAGGATGCGGGCGGACGGGGCTTGCCGCAGCAGGGGCAGCAGCAAATGGGTGAACAGCACCGGGGCGAGGTAATTGACGCCGAACTGCATCTCATAGCCGTCGGCGGTGAACTGCTGCCGGGTGGGGACCGTTCCGGCATTGTTGATCAGCACGTCCAACTCACCGATTTCGTCTCGCAGTCGGCGGGCGGCGCTGCGGACTTGAGCAAGATCACTCAAATCCAGAGCAAACAGCCGTACTCGTGCCTGCGGGTGGTGGTTCTTGATATACGCCACGGCGGCCTGGCCGCGGGTCCGGTCCCGGCAGCCGATCAGCACCTCGGCGCCCCGCGCGGCCATTTGTTCGGCGCTGTGCAATCCCAGCCCGGAATTCCCCCCGGTAATGAGTACGGTTTTCTTCATTGCTCCTCCCTGTGCCCGAAGACGCTGTGCTCGAGGACGTTACGCTCAAAGACGTCATGCTCGCCGATGCAATGTCCGAGGGTGCTGTGTCCGACGCCCCCGAACAGGTTTCGAGCCTTACAAATTGGGACCGCCGGGGACATTTGTGGTTCGTTGGAGTTTGGTAACCGTAGCCATGATAAGTAGCACGCGACGGCCCGATTATGGCTGCCGCGCCGCCGGATCGGGCGTTGCGGATAGAGCGCAGATCGTTGCATTACCCGCTTTCCCGTCTTGTTGAGGTATAATCGGCCGCTAAATCAACCGACTTGAGTCCGAGGGCGCTGATGAGAGCCGCCATAAGGGCGCTGGCGTTGCTGCTGGCCGCCGCGAGCATACCGGTACACGGTGAAACCACTTTCTCCGAGCGCCGCACCGTTACCGCCACAGCCTACAATTCGTTGCCGGGGCAGGGCGCGGGAGAAGATCACAGCCTGGCTGCCTGGGGCGATCAACTGGAACCGGGCATGAGGGTCATCGCCGTGTCCCGTGATTTGCTGGATGCCGGCCTGGATTACGGTACGCCGGTCTCTATCGAAGGGCTGGACGGTATCTGGTACGTGCGCGACAAAATGCACTACCGCTGGCGTAACAAGATCGATATCTATATGGGAGAGGATCGCAGGGCGGCGCTGCGCTGGGGGAAACGCAAGGTCAAGATCCGTTTCGAGCCCCTTTCCCAGGACGTGCGGACGGCGAATCGCTAGCCCCGAGCCCGTCCCCGGGCATTCCCGTCCCCCTCCGTCGGCCCCCCAATGGCCCTTACCACCACTCCCACCTTCCGCTTACTCCCGACTCAGAAAGGTCATGGTCAGGCGTGTGGAGGCACTGGGCAGCAGTTTGTCGAGCAGCTTGATCATCTTGAACACACCGCCCACCGGGTTGTGCACCGGCACCTCCCGCGCCGCCGCTTCCCAGACCTTGGCGGCGATGTCCTCCGCCTTCAGCTTCACGCCCAGACGGTTCACCACCGGCGCCTGATAGTCGGCATCCTCCACCATGGGGGTCTTCACGAAGGGCGGCATCACATCCACCACTCGTATGCCGAGTCGTTTCCATTCGATGTTGAGCGCTTCGGTGAGGCCGCGCACGGCGAACTTGCTGGCCGAATAGCTGGCCAGATGCGGCACGCCATAAAGCGCCGACGCGGAACTCATGTTGATGACCACCGGAGCGTCCGCTCGCCGCAGCGCCGGCAGGGCCGCCAGACTCATGTTGACCAGGCCGGTGACATTGATATCGATGATGCGTTTGTGCTGCTCCGCGCTGATGGCTTCGAAACGCCCCATGCGCAGGATACCGGCGCAATTGAACAGCACGTCCAGCACACCGTCGCCGGCGAAAGCGGAAACCGCCCGTGCGCACGCCTCCGCATCGGTGACGTCGAGAGGATGAAACCAGGTGCCATCCAGGTCCCGCGCCAGCCCAGCCAGGGCGGTCTCGTTGATATCCAGCAAGCCCACCCGCCAACCGTGTTGATGAAAGTGACGCGCGGTGGCCAGGCCGATGCCGCTGGCGGCGCCGGTGATCAGGATACTTTTCGTGGTGGAGGGGATCATGGCCGTGCTTGCTCCGCTGCCGGGTGGTCGGATTGCTGGAAATGGTGCCGAAGAAAACCTGCCGCGCCGCGCAGGGCCAGATCGGCGTCGGCCAGCAACCCGGCGTGCAACTGAAAATCGTGCCAGCGTTGTGGATGCACCTGAATGCGGGCCTGGCCGCCGGCATCACGGATCGCTCGCGCCAGCCGGTGGCTGTCGTTGAGCAGGATTTCGTCACCACCGGCCTGAATCAGGACCGGAGGCAGCCCGGCCAGATCGCCGTTGATCGGCGAGCATGGCGGCCGTTCGGGATGGTCGCCGCCGTAGGCGCGGGCGGCGTCGGCGAGCCAGGCCGGACTCAGCATCACGTCCCGGTCGGTATCGAACAGCCGGGTCAGGGTCAGATCGACCCATGGAGAAATCAGGAACACCGACGCCGGCAGCGGCAGGCCGGCCTGCTTCAATGCCAGCAGCGTCGCCACCGCCAGCCCACCGCCGGCGGAATCGCCGGCCAGCGCCAGCTGTGCCGGATCGGTGCCTTGATCAAGCAGGGCCTGATATACCGCCATCGTATCCGCGATGGCGGCCGGACACGGGTGTTCCGGCGCCAGCCGGTAGTCCGGCACCACGACCCGGGCCTGGCTGTGTCTGGCCAGATGAGAGGTCAGGCCGTGATGGGTGGACGGCGAGCCGGTGATATAGGCGCCGCCGTGCAGGTACAGCACGGTGGCGTCGGTGCCCTCCGGCTGATAGACGCGGCAGCGCACCCCGCCCAGTTCCGCGTTGTGATGGGGAATACCTCCGGCCCCCGGATTGGTGCGCGCCAGGGCTTCCTGCCAGCGCCGCTGCGTGGTGATACCGACACGGGGATGGGCCATGGGTTTGAACAGCAGCTGCAAGGCACGGCGCAACGTGGCGGCCAGCAGGCGTTGATCAGGGCGGCGCCGTCGCCGCAGTACATCAGTGAGGGTAGTCATAGTCGCTCAGGTCCAGTACCCGGGTCTGGCGCCGGTAATCGAAGGTGAAGCCCGGCCAGTTGTTGGTGTTCTTGCCGCTTTCGGTTTTGTACCAGCTGTCGCAGCCCTTATCCCAAACCGTGTCGCGGATGCGTTTCTGCAAGCGCCGGTTGAAATCGTTCTGCGTGCGTGAGCGCACTTCCAGAGCGCCGGTGGCAGGCAATTGCGCCAGCGCCTGCTGGATATAGTGAATCTGGCTTTCCAGCATGTAGATGATGGAGTTGTGGCCAAGGTTGGTGTTGGGGCCGTAGAGCATGAACAGGTTCGGGAAACCGTGCACGGTGATGCCCAGATACGCTTCGGCCCCGTCCCGCCAGACCTGATTGAGCGTCAGGCCATGGCGGCCGATGAGGGTCATGGGGGTGAGGAAATCGGTGGCCCTGAAGCCGGTGCCGTAAATGATCGCGTCGGCCCGGTGATGGGTGCCGGTACTGTCGGTGAGGCCGCTCTGATCCACCGACTGAATGCCGTGGTTGATCACTTCCACGTTGTCCCGGGCCAGTGCCGGATAGTAGTGGTTCGACATCAGGATGCGTTTACAGCCCATCGGGTAATCCGGGATCAGCTTTGCCCGCAATGATGGATCGGCAATGTGTTTTTCCAGGTGCCGGCGAAACAGCCTCTGATACACCGCCATTGCTTTCTGCAGTGAGGTGAACCCCAGTACCCGGGATTCATTGGCGGCGTAGATACGCAGACGATCCAGCGTCTGGGTTATTGGCAGGGTCTTCAGCAGGCGGTGTTCCCAGGGGCGGTAACGGCGGTCCGGTTTGCCCAGTACATAGGCCGCCGAACGCTGAAACAGCAGCAACTTTCCGGCCTTGCGGGCCACCTCCGGCACGAACTGGATGGCACTGGCGCCGGTGCCCACCACCGCCACGGTCTTGCCGGTCAGATCCACGTCGTGGTTCCAGCGGGCGCTGTGAAAATGCGGACCCTGGAAGTCCTCGATGCCGGACAGTGGCGGGTAGGCCGGTTGATTGAGCTGTCCGGTGGCGGTGATCAGGGCCCGGGTGGTGAGGGTTTCGCCGGTGCTCAGCGTCAGTTGCCAGAGGCCATGGGCGTCCAGATAACGGGCCTCGGCGACTTCGGTGCCGAAGCGGATGTGTTCCCGGATACCGTATTTGTCGGTGCAATGGCGCAGGTAGTCCAGGATCTCCGCCTGAGGCGCGAAACGGCGGCTCCAGGGGTAATGGCGCTCGAAGGAAAACGAATACAAATGCGAGGGCACGTCGCAGGCGGCGCCGGGATAAGTATTGTCACGCCAGCAGCCGCCCACATCATCGCCTTTCTCGATCAGCAACAGGTCGTGCTGACCCTGGGTTTTGAGTTGAATCGCCATGCCCAGGCCGCCGAAGCCGGCGCCGATAATGATGACCTGGTGGGTCGCTTCCATGGTGGTGTCCACTTTGTTTATTGATATCGGCCCACTGTAGCGGGATGGGGACAGGCTGTTTATGGCATGCTAGGACAAAAAGTTGTGGGAAACGGACAGCTATGAGCGCATCCAGCCGGGGTTTGACCAGCGTACGCATGCAGGTGGAGTTCGCCTCGGAGCACGGTGTTTCCGTGGCGAGTCTGCTGCCCGGGTCAGGCATCGAGCCGGAATGGTTGACGCGGAATGACGTGCAGATCGAAGCGGAGCAGGAGCTGGCGGTGGTTGCCAATCTGTGCGCCGAATTGGGTGACAGCGCCGAGCTGGGGCTGGCCATGGGCCAGCGTTATCACCTGAGCAGTTATGGTGTTTGGGGATTCGCTCTGCTCAGCAGTGGCACTTTCCGCGAGGCGGTGGCGCTGGGGCAGCGTTACCTGGATCTGACGTTCGCCTTTAATCGGGTGACGCTGGAAGAACAGGGCGGACAGGCCGCGCTGATTATCGATGACGGTGACCTGCCGGAAGGCGTGCGCGATTATCTGCTGGCCCGCGATGCCAGCGCCATCATGATGATCCAGCAGGAACTGTTCGCCAGCCGGATGCCGCTGTCGCGTCTTCAACTGCGCTTACCGGCACGTGCCACGGCCCCTTTCGAGGCGGTGTTCGGGCTGGTGCCGGAATTCGACCAGCCATTGAATCGGATCGGATTTGCCGCCGGCGTGCTGGACCGGCCCTTGCCGCAGGCCAACCCGGTCACCGCCCGGTTGTGTGAACAACAGTGTCAGCAGTTGCTGGCGCAGCGCCGTCGGCGAGTGGGCATGGCGGCGCGGGTTCGTGAGCAGCTGCTGGCCAGACCCGGCCGGTTCCCAACCATGGAACAACTGGCCGACGAGATCGGCGTCACCAGTCGCACCCTGCGCCGTCGGCTGCTGGCCGAAGACACCAGTTATCGGGAATTGCTGGACGAGGTGCGCCGGCTGCTGGCGGAACAATGGCTGCTGGGTGGCGGGCTGAGGCAGGAGGAAATCAGCGCGCGCCTCGGCTTCTCCGAAGTCTCCAACTTCATTCACGCCTTCAAACGCTGGACCGGAAAGACGCCGGCGCGTTATCGACGGGAAAAGGCAATGAATAATGAACAGTTAACAGGGAATAGTGAATAGTGAATAGTGAATAGTGAAGGAAAGTGGGGAGGTTTCGGATGCGCAAGTGTTCTTTGCTAATTCGCAATATCTGGTTGTGGACCGGCCCCAAAAAAGTAGACACCTTC
>NZ_ARXS01000047.1 GCF_025532145.1 Alloalcanivorax balearicus MACL04
GGAAACCATACAAGCTTGCCTGCAAGCGAATCTATTGGGATCGAAAGCACAATTCGCTTGCAGGCAAGCTCCCACAGCGGCTTCGTGGTCTGGTCTGTGGGAAGTTGGGCAGGAGCCGTTTTTGACGCCACCTGCGACGTCCCGGAGGGTGGCCGCCATGGACGGCAGGCCACAAAGAATCGTCGGGAACGATTTTTGACGTCGCTCGCGACGTCCCGGAGGGTGGCCGCCATGGACGGCAGGCCACAAAAAATCTGATCTAATCGCACCAATCGCTGAATCCCTTGCCTGGCGCCGATGCCGTACTCTGAACACAGTCCGTGTTGGGAGTGATCCATGTCATTCGTTGCTTATGTTACTCATGGTGGTGGCCCGCTGCCGTTGCTCGGCGATCCGGGGCACCGGGAACTGATCGCGTCGTTGCGTGAACTGGCCGGGGCGGCGCCGCGTCCCCAGGCGATCCTGTTGATCAGCGCTCATTGGGAGGCGCCGGTAGCGTCGTTTACCGGTGGTGCCCATCCACCACTGATCTACGACTATTACGGCTTTGCCGAGCCCGCCTACCACCTGCAATACCCTGCTCCCGGCGATCCGGTCCTGGCGGCCCGTGCTGCCAGTCTGCTGCACGAGGCGGGTATCGAGGCACGAGTGGATAGGGAGCGTGGCTTCGATCATGGCCTGTTCGTGCCGTTGTCGCTGATGTACCCGGAGGCGGATGTGCCGGTGGTGGAGATGTCGCTGCTGGATTCCCTGGACGCCGGGGCGCACTGGCGCCTGGGCCGTGCCCTGGCGCCGCTGGTGGCGCAGGGCGTGGCGGTGATCGGTTCCGGCTCCTCGTTTCATAACATGGCGGTGTTGATGGGGCGTGGCGATCCGGCGGAGGCGCTGGATGCCAATCGGGATTTCGAGCAGTGGCTGCGGCAGACCTGCAAGAACGGGGACTGGGACGAGGAAGAGCGGGGAAAACGGTTGTGTGCCTGGCGTCAGGCTCCCGGTGGAACGTTCAGTCACCCGCGCGAAGAGCATCTGCTCCCCGCACTGGTGTGTGCCGGTGCCGCCGGCAAGCCGGCGGACCGGGTGTTCGCGGGCCGCATGGGCGAGGTGAGCGTCAGTTCCCTGCTGTGGCAGCCAGGGAACTGAGCGGACTCAAAGCATGACGCCGATGGCCAGCACGCCGAAGAAACCGACGGTGTAGGCGACGAACAGATAGCCGGCGTAGCGCAGGTAGCTGGCGAAGGTCAGTTCCTCGACCTTGCTCATGGCGACCACTCCGGCGGCGGAACCGATGATCAGCAGAGAGCCGCCCACGCCCACGGAGTAGGTCAGGGTCAGCCATTGCGGCAAGGTCATCTCGATACCGGATTTCAGCAAGGCGGCGGTCAACGGCACGTTGTCGAACAGCGCGGAGACCATGCCCACCACGTAGTTGGCGGCGAGGGTCGGCATGATGTCGTAGAGCTTCGGGAAATAGGCAAGGATGCCCAGTTCCTTGAGCATACCCACCAGCAGCAGCACACCGAGGAAGAACAGCAGAGTGTCGAACTCGATCTTGCGGATGTAATCGAGGACCGGCTCGTCCTTGTTCATGAACTGCACCACCATGAACATCAGCGACAGCCCGAACAGGAAGGTCAGCACCGGCGGAATACCAAAGGCCACGTTGGCGCCGATGGTGGTCAGGATGGTCATGAAGAACAGCGCCGCCACCGCTTTGTCGCCGTGACCGAAGGTGATGTCCCGTTTTTCCAGCTCCAGATCGCCCTTGAGTCCCAGGGAGAGCATGAACGCCAGGCTCATGACCGCGACGAAGGCCGGCAGGCTCAGTACCAGCAGATCGACGATCTCCACCTTGTCGGCGAGGAAGATCATCAGCGTGGTAACGTCACCGGTGATCAGCGCGGTTCCGCCGGCGTTCACCGAGAACACCACCAGCACCACATAGCGCAGCAACTTCTTAGCCGGCAGCCGCAGGTTCATCAACACCGCGATGCACACCAGAGTGGCGGTGATGTTGTCGGCCATGGAGGAGAACAGAAAGGCGAACAGCCCGGTCATGATCATCAGCTTGCGCTCGGACATGCGCGAGGGCATCAGCTTGTTGACGATGCCGTCGATAATGCCTTTCCCGGACAGGTAAGCGACAAACGTCATCGCCGCCATCAGGAACAGCCACAAGGTGGCAATATCGAGGAGCTGGTCGTTCAACTGCTCCATCAGGGCTTCATGGGTGAGATGAGAGGGTGGGGCAATAAAGAACAGAACCCAAACCAGGGATCCGAAAAACAGAGTGGTCTTGGCCTTGTCGATGTGAACCACGTCTTCGACGACGATGGACAGGAAGCCGAGAGCCACCAGGATAAGTAGCAATGCGGTCATAGGGGACTTCCAAGGCAGGAATCAGCGGGGCGGATTCTAGCGCTTTTGGGTCAAGCTTGCGACCTTTTGGGCAAGGCCGTGGTGAGGGCCTGGACGGTCCTCATCCGACACCGGGAAATGGGCGCGTTCAGGCCAATGGATGCCCGCTCTCACACAACCGGTGATCGCGCAGAACCTCGATGATCCGGCACTGCCCCACCTCGCCGCCGCCGCATTCGCCGATCATCCGGTCCAGCTCCCGGCGTAACGTCATCAGTGACTCGATACGGGCGGTGACCGCGTCCCGGTGGCGGCGAGCCAGGGCATCCACCGCAGAGCAATCCCGGTGCTCATCGTCGGACAGTGACAGCAACTCGCGGATGTCATCAATGGTGAAACCGAGGGACCGGGCGTGGCGGATGAAGTGCAGCCGATCCCGGTGCCGCTGCGTGTAGCGCCGTTGGTTACCGGCGCTGCGGGCGGGTTCGGGCATCAGCCCGATCTGTTCGTAGTAGCGGATGGTTTCCGCCTTGCAGCCGGTGTCCCGGGCCAAATCGCCGATGGAAAACATGCTGTCTCCTCTTGAAGCTATAGCCGCTACAGGTATTCAAATGGGCGGACATCGTAGCCGTCAAGGGCGAGAACCCGCGATTCGGCCTTAGAATAGTGCACAAGCCAGAGGAGAAACGGATGCATGCGCACCATGGTCACGAACATGGCCACTCACACCAGGCGCCGGCCAGTTTCGGCAAGGCATTCGTCATTGCCATTTCACTGAACGTGGGCTTCACGGTGGTGGAGTTCATCTACGGGTTTCTGGCGCAATCCTCCGCGCTGATGGCGGACGCCGGCCATAATTTGTCCGATGTGCTGGGGCTGGTGGTGGCCTGGGCGGGTGTGTTGCTGGCCCGCAAGATACCGGATCAGCGGTTTACCTACGGCCTGCGCGGCAGCTCGATCCTGGCCGCCCTGGCCAACGCCATGTTCCTGATGATTGCCTGCGGCGCCATCAGTTGGGACGCCATTCGTCGTCTTGCTGATCCGCCGGAAGTGTCGTCGATGACGGTGATCGTGGTCGCGTCCATCGGCATTCTGGTCAACACCGCTTCGGCCTGGCTGTTCGTCAAGGGCAGCAAGGACGATCTCAATATTCGCGGCGCGTTTCTCCATTTGGCGGCGGATGCGGCGGTGTCCCTGGGCGTGGTGATCGCCGGCGTGGCGATCCTGCTGACCGGCTGGAACTGGCTGGATCCGGTGGTCAGCCTGCTGATCGTGGTGGTCATCGTGATCGGCACCTGGGGGCTGCTCAGGGAATCGCTGAAACTGGCGCTGAACGCGGTGCCGGCGCACATCGATTTGGACGAAGTGGAGGCCTGGCTGCGCGATCAGCCCGGGGTGCTGGATATTCATGATCTGCACGTGTGGGGCATGAGCACCACGGAAAGCGCCCTCACCGCCCATCTGGTGATGCCCAACGGCGCCGATGATGCCTTTGTCGATGGCGTGGCCGACGAGCTGCACCATCGTTTCCGTATTGAACACACCACTTTGCAGGTGGAGCGCGGCGACAGTGAGCACGTCTGCGTGCTGCATCGCTGACAGGAGGTGGTTCCATGACATGTTGTGAACCGGAATTGAAAGCGGAGGCACCCCCGGCTTACCGCCGCGTACTGATCGCGGTGCTGCTGATCAATATCACCCTGTTTGTGGTGGAAGCGCTGGTGGGGTGGTTCTCCGGCTCCCGGGCACTACGCGCCGACGCGCTGGATTTCCTCGGCGACAGCGCCACTTATGCCCTGACGCTGTGGGCACTGGGGCAATCTCTGGCCTGGCGATTGCGGGCGGCGCGGATCAAGGGGATGTCGTTACTATTGCTGGGACTACTGGTGCTGGCGGACAGTCTGCTGGCGATGACCAACGGCGCACCGCCGCCGGGGCACACCATGACGGGCATCGGCTTGCTGGCGCTGGCGGCCAACCTGACCAGTCTGGTGTTGTTGATGCGCTATCGCCAGGGAGACGCCAATATCCGTTCGGTATGGTTGTGTTCCCGTAACGACGCCGTCGCCAATGTGGCGGTGATCGGCGCCGGTCTGGCGGTAATGGCCAGTGGCAGCCGCTGGCCGGATCTGGCGGTGGCGGTGGCGATCGCCGCGTTGTTTTGTCACAGCGCCATGGCGATCCTGCGTCAGGCCAACGCCGAGGGCCGGGGAGAAGGCAGCGGTTGTTCCTCGTGCTAGCCGGGGCCGGTATGTATGCTACCGGCACGGTTGAAACAGAGGGCGTCATGGAATTCAAACCCGAGGATCTCAAAGCGGTGTGCCAGCGCACCATGCCGTTCGGTAAATACCAGAACTGTCCGGTCATCGATCTGCCGGAACCCTACTTGCTGTGGTTCGCCGACAAGGGCTTTCCCAAGGGCGAGCTGGGGCGGCTGATGGCCCTGGCGATGATCATCAAGGTGGAGGGCCTGGCCGAACTGGTGGCGCCGTTCCGGGGTACGAGGCCGGGAGTGTTATTATAATCGTCCCGAATCCGGAGAGCGTTATGAGCAAGGCACTGGTCGTCATGGCCCATGGCAGCCGCGCCGCGGCGGCCAACGATGAATTTCGCTCACAGGTGGAACAACTGGCACGGCGTTGCTCCGAGTTTGTCGCCGTGGCGCCCTGCTTCCTGGAGTTGGCGAGCCCGTCATTGAATGAAGCGATTCAGCAACTCGCCCACCAGCCGGTGCAGCGGGTTTTTGTTTATCCCATGTTCTTCAACGGCGGCAAACATGTTTCCCGGGATATCCCCGCCCAGGTGCGCGAGGCGCGGGAGCGTTACCCTGAATTGAAGATCGAGCTGCTGGAATACCTCGGTAGCACCCCGGATCTGGCGGACCTCATGGCCCGCCATGTGGGAGAACAGACGGCTTCGTGAATCACCTTCCGCCAAGAGTCAGGGGGCTGTGATAGGCGAATCCCACAGCGGCTTCGTAGTCTTCTCTGAATTAACGAAGATCGGATCACAAGCCGTATTGGCTCACATCCACCTTGGAATAGACTTCCTCCCAGTACCGATCCGCCAGGGCCTCGGCGCTGTCGATGCCCTGCACCAGATCCACCCAGCGTTCCAGAACCGGGCGGAATTCCGGCGCTAGCAATGGGAGATGAGACGGGTCTTGCGTGAACTGGCTGCCGGTTCGGATCAGAAGGTATGGGCGATGACCATGCCGCCCCACAGCAGGTGGCGGTCTCCGGGGCCGTCCTTCAGCTCGGAGCTCTGCGCGCGCAGCACATAACTGAGGCGCCAGCCGTTGTGCCAGGCCAGGGTATAGCCGAGCCAGGCTTCGCCCACCACATGACGCACTTCATCATGGTCATAGCTAAGATCGCTGTCACGGAACTGGCCTTGCAGGAAGGCGTTGTAAGCTCGCGCGGCGGTACCGATGCCACCCCATACATAGTGCTCCTGAACGCCACCGGGCGGATTGGCGTAGCTGGCGCCTTCGCCGTAGCGGGCCAGTTCCGGGTTGAACCGCCACCACGGACTGCGTAACCGGCCGGCGCGGAAGCTGAGGCTCCAGCGTGCCTCGGTCAGATAGCCGACCGATCCTTGCAGCGTGCTTTTCACTTCCAGATTGGGGCGGCCTGGTGTCAGGTACTTTTGCCGGGCCACGGTGTAGCGGGCGGTGGGTTCGCCGCCGTCGCTGATCTGATGGTCCCAGCCCCGGGCCCGGTTGCTGCCGGTGATCCGGTGCACGGTGTTCTGCGCCTCGCCCACCAGCGGCAGGCCGAGGGCGCCGACGGTGAAGCTGGTGTGCCAAGCCAGGTCGCGGGCACGGTCGATCTGCTCCCGGTGGGAAGACAAATACACCAGGCTGGCGTAGGGGCGATCACCGGGCAGCAGGTCTTTTATCTTGACCTCTTCTGGCGTGAACGCCTGCATGCCGAACTCAATGCTGTGGCCGTCGATGCCTTCCGGTGATTGATCGTCCACCCCCACCAGCCGGTCCAGCCACCCCAGCGGCCGGTCCAGGGAGAACCAGGCATCGGCGGCCCGGGCGCCGGTATAGGAAAAGCTCAGCCCGTAGGTGTAGTCCTGATCCCGGGAGCCGGGCACCAGAATGTCGTTGTCCAGTGCCACCGACCAGGACGCGGCCGGGCGCTCCTGTTCAGGTTGCGGGCGCGGGCGGCGTGGACGTTGTTCTTCGCCAGGCAACATGGCCAGGCGCGGTTCGCTATCAAGACCGGGCACGGACACGGCGGGTTGGGCGTGGGCGGCGGCGGTCAGCAGGGCAAGACTGGACGCGGCGATAAGCAATAGAGGACCTCGCCGCGTTGAGGGCAACACGGTCATGGCGTCGTTTCTCCAGGGTTCATGGCCGGACGATGCCGGCGACGGGCACTATAGGCGCTGGCCTGATGCGGGCGGTAGAACGGATCCGGAAGATCATTGCCCGATTCTGCGCAACGCCATGCTCACTTCGGCAACAGAGTATGGTTACCGGGATGGCTATAAGATGGGGGCGGACAAGGATAAGAAAAATAGAAAAAACCCGACCGGTATGATCGGGTTTCTTAATCGATGCGCGCCCTCTTGAGAAAAAACCGGAAAGAAGGGCGCGTCGACCAGGGGTTAACGCAGGCGATAAGTGAGTGTGGCCATGACGCTGCGTTCGGCGCCCATGTAGCAGTAATCGAGGGAATAACAGGACGCTACGTATTCCTTGTCCGTCAGGTTGTTGACGTTGACGCGCAGGTTCATGCCGTGCAGGCCGATACGGCTCAGATCGTAGCCCAGGGAAGCGTCGAACAGAGTGTAGGAAGGCACCGTTCGAGTATTGGCGCGATCCGCCACGATGTCGGTGACGACTCGGGCGCCCAGCCCCACATCAAGACTTTCCAGAGCGCCGTCGTTGAAGCGGTATTGCCCCCACAGAGCAGCCTGGTGACGCGGTGCCTGGTTGACCCGGTTGCCCTCGATGTCCTGTTCCGCGTCCTGGTAGCGGATATCCGTATAGGTGTAGCTGGCCTGCAGCGCCAGTTGGTCGGTGACCATGGTCTGCGCTTCCAGCTCCACGCCGCGGGAACGGATCTGGCCGATGGGCTTGTAAATTTCAATCTGAGGCAGTCGCACAGCGATGTTTTCCTGATCAATGTGAAACAGCGAGAGGGTATAGATCCCGCGACCATCACGTGGCTGGTATTTCAGCCCGCTTTCGTACTGGGTACCCTCCGTGGGTTTCAACGGATCGCCATCTTCATCGGCGTGAGTGCTGGGCTTGAAGGACTCTGAGTAACTGACGTAGGGTGCCAGACCGTTGTCGAACAGATAGAGCACGCCGGCCCGGCTGCTGAATTGACTGCGGTTCTGGCTGGAACGAACGCCTTGGGTCAGATTCACATTGGCGGTCCGCACCCAGTCCTGACGACCGCCCAGTGAGAAGCGCCAGTTGTTGAGGCTCATGGTGTCCTGCAGGTAGACACCAGTTTGGATCAGTTTGCGATCATGGCTTTCAGCAGGGAACATCGTGGGGCCGGAACCATAAACGGGGTCGAAGGCGTCGATGGGTGGGAAAGTGCCATTCAGCCACAGAGCGTCCGCGTCACGATGCTGATAGTCGAAACCCAGCAGCACGGTATGGCGCAGCCCCCATTTATCAAAGTCCGCCTGCAACTGCGTATCCACGGCATGGGCACTGAGGTGCTCGTCGGCGCCGGAGAAATAGCGGTTCAACTCATTGCTGTCGCCGACCCAGCCATAGGCGTAGACCTGCTGCAATTGCACGTCGCTTTCCAGATAGCGGTAGTTCTGCCGGAACCGGAAGGTATCGTTGATCACGTGTTCCAGGCGGTAGCCGATCATTTTCTGGGTACGCTCATACTGTTCATAGCCCGGCTCACCTTCGAAGAAATGCCGGGAAACATAGCGCCCGTTGTGGCGGTACAGGGTGCCTTCCGCCGGCAGGCCGCTGTGACTGCCGCCTTCCGGGTCGTCCTGATAATAGGCCATCAGATCCAGAGTGGTGCGGTCGCTCAGATCAATGGTGAACGATGGCGCGATGGCATGGCGCTTCTGTTCCACATGATCAAACTGGGTGTCGCCGCCTTCGGTGAGGCCGATGATGCGGTAGGCGGCGCGGTCGCCGAGCGGTCCGGCGAAGTCGAAGGCGGCGCCGAGGTAATCATTGCTGCCGGCACGGAACTGGATCTCCTGACGCGTCTCGAACAGCGGCTGTTTGCTGGTCAGGTTCACCAGGCCGCCGGGCGAGGCGCGGCCGTACAGCACCGAGGACGGGCCTTTGACCACTTCCACCCGCTCCAGGAAGTACGGGTCGACCTGGATCGAATTGAAGGTTCCCGGATCGCCCATGGTCTTGAGACCATCCAGGTAGATGTTATCGATGCTGTCGTCGGAAAAGCCGCGCATCACCACGTAGTCGTAGCGTTTGGAAGCGCCGATCTGATCAGTGAACACGCCGGGGGTATAGCGCAGGGCCTGCTGCACGGTTTCCGAGCCCTGGGACTCGATCTGTTCGCGACGCACCACGGAGATGGACTGCGCTGTTTCCAAAGTGGGCTGGTCGATCTTGGTGGCGGCCTGGGCGGTCACCGCCACCGCTGCCAGTACATTGGGCCGGGCCGGGGAGTGGGCCCGGGAGGTTTGGGCCGAGGCCGTTTCCAGGGTGTAGCTGCCGTCATCGTTGCGCCGGTAGCGCAGGCCGCTGCCGGCCAGCAACTGGTCCAGCGCCGCCGTGGTGGAGTAATCGCCGCGCAGGGCCGGGCTTTGTTTGCCCCGGATCAGGGCGGTGTCGTAGATCAGCGTGACGCCGGTGGCGTCGGCCAGATCCAGCAGTGCCTGATCCAGGGACTGGGCGGGCAGGTTCAACGATGCCGCCTGGGCGGCGGAAGTCAGAATGACCGCGCCGAACAGGGCGGCACGCAAGGGGTTCAGACTCATGGGCGGTTCGGTTTCCTGTGCTGTGGCAATTCTGCGAATGAAAATGATTTAGATTGCACTGCCGGAGAAGACGAAGCCGTTCGGGATTTCTGAACCCGGGGCGGGAAATTTTTTCTTCATCGTGATTCAGAGGGGGTTACCCTCCATTGGGGACATAAATACGGAGGCCCGCGCTACAAGTCCGCTGTGGGAGCTTGCCTGCAAGCGAATCC
>NZ_ARXS01000048.1 GCF_025532145.1 Alloalcanivorax balearicus MACL04
GGCGGCGGCGGCGTCACCGGCGCGTAATGCCCGGACGATGGCCCAGTGCTCCTGGCTGGATTCCGCCATGCGATTTTCGATGGTAATCGGCGTCAGTGGTGGCACCCCCTGCCAGAGGGTGAGGACGATTTTCTGGGTGCGCGGCTGATTGGCGGCATCGTAGAGCACCCGGTGAAAACGCTGATTGAGCGCCACATAGGCAGCGGAGTCGCCATCATCGGCGGCCTGGTCCATGTCCTGTTGCAACTGCTCCAGCTCGTCCAGTTCCTCGTCGCCGAGTTGGGGGCAGGCCTGGGCCACCATATGGCCTTCCAGCAGTTCGCGCAGGGCGTAGATCTCCTTGACGTCATCGACGCCGAAGGAACTGACCCGATAAGCGCCCCGGCCCTCGGTCTCCACCAGGCCATCCGCCTCCAGCCGGCGTAAAGCATCACGCACCGGGATGCGGCTGGTACCGAAACGCTTGGCCAGGTCCTCCTGCACCAGGCGTTCGCCGCCGGCGATGTCCCCGCGCAGGATCGCTTCGCGCATGCGTATGTAGACTTCCTCCTCCATGGAGCGGCGGCGGACGGGAGCGAAAGGGTCGGTTTGGGTTCGCGGCATAGTGTGTTTCTCAAACGCTAAGACAGTGTTTTCCCGAGTGATGGCGGGAGTTTACAGGATTTACCCGCTCCCGGCCCGGTGCAAGGGAGCGGCGGCCAGCGTGGTCCGTCTACTGTATACAGTATACAATGCGCCGGTTCGGATGCTGGCCGCAACGGCCATTTTCCTTTTTCAGCCAAGCAGACAGGAGCGCGCAGGTTAATGAGCTGGACTCGCGAAGACGAAATCAACTGGACCAACAACAATCCATTCCGTTGCCACCTTGGCATCAAGATCAATTGGGTCAACGACGACGGCGGTTCCGAGATCGCCCTGCCGGTTACTCCTGAGCTGTTACAGGCCTACGGCATGGTACATGGCGGCATTTATTGCGTGTTGATCGACACCGTGCTGGGCACCTGCGTGCGTGCTCACCATCAGCGCGACGCCGGCCCGATCACGGTGGATCTCAATGTCAGCTTCCTGCGGCCCACCGGGCAGGGGGAGATCGTCTGCCGTGGCGAGATCATCAAGGCCGGCCGCAAGGTCATGGTCGGCAGCGCCGATGTGCTCGACGCCGAAGGCCGCAAGCTGGCCACCGGTCGCGGTTCTTTCCTGATGCGCAACGAGTAGCGCGGTCAGACCGCTGCCCGGCGGGCGGTGGCTAGCAGGCTGGCGGCGGCGGCGAACAGGGCGGCGAAGCCGCGGTTCACCAGCCGCTGTTGGCGGGCACTGCGCAGCAGTTTGAGCGCACGGGCGGCCAGCCCGGTGTAGCCGGCCATCACCACCACGTCCACGGTAATCAGGGTCAGCCCCATGATGGCGTATTGCAGAGCCATGGGCCGTGAGGGATCGAGAAACTGGGGCAGGACCGCGAGCAGGAAGACCACGGCCTTGGGATTGCTGGCGTTGATCAGAAAGCCCCGAATCAGCAGCACACTACGGCGGCGCCCCTGATGGTCGTCGCCAAGGGTATCGTAGTCCTGGGTGGGGGCACGCCACTGTTTGATCGCCAGGTAAAGCAGGTAGGCGACCCCGAACCATTTGATCAAGGCAAAGGCCAGGGCCGAGGTGGCGAGCAAGGCGCCGACACCGGCGGCGACGATGGCGATCTGCAGCACCAGACCCAGCTCCAGACCCAGGATATTCCAGCCCCCGCGTAGAACACCATAGCGCAGACCCGTGGACATGGAGGCGACAGCCCCGGCGCCGGGTGACAGGCAGATCAGCCAGCAGGCCACGAAGAAAGCAAACCAGGTGTGCAGAGCCATGGGATATCCGTTAACGGGCAAAAAAATCTGCGCTGAATACGTCTAAGAAGTGCTCAGCAGACGGGAAGCAAAAGCTTCCAGTGCCGACCGTCCCTGAATGTCATCGACGAACAAGGGTACTTGCCGCCGGGGCAGCGGGTCCAGCCGTTGCGCCAGCTCCTGCAACATCCTTTGCTCGCGCTCACGTCGGGCCTGGAAGAAGGCCCCTTCGGCGCCGTCCGGCAGCACGCGGTTGACCACCGCGCCGGCCACCGGGATGCCGGCCTCCTTGAGACTGTGCACGGCCCGCTCGGTTTCCAGAATGGGCAGGCGCTCAGGTGTGAGGACGAATAGAAAAGCGCTGTGCTCGGGGTCGGAGAGAAGACGGCGGGCTTTCTGGAAGCGGCGCTGGCGTTCGATCAGAGGCGCGGCTAAATCGCGGGTGCGGTCGTCCAGGCCGGCCAGTTGATGCTCTTCCGGTGTGTTGACCGGGCTGTCCAGATCGCGGCCAGGGGTCAGGTGAGATAATACCTTGCCCAACTGTTCGGAGCGGCGGTGTTGCCGCAACAGTCCCTCGCTCCAGGCCGCCATCACCTCCGGCAAACTCAGCAGGCGCAAGGTGTGGCCGGTGGGGGCAGTGTCGAAAACAACCAGGTCAAAGCGCTCGCGAGCCTCTTCCATAATAGTAGTGAGACGTTCCAGCAGCGCCGCTTCCTGGGCACCGGGCGCCTGACGGCTGAGTTTGAGCTGGTGCTCCATGGCCGAGCGCTGATCGGGCCTGGCGAACCGGGCCATTTGCGCGCGCACCCGCTGCAGATGCTCGTCGACCTCTTGTTCGGGATCCACTTCCAGGGCGGTGAGATTGACCGCCAGAGCCTGTTCCCGATTGCCAATCTCGCGGTCAAAAGCGTCGGCCAGGCTGTGGGCCGGATCGGTGGATACCAGCAGCGTGCGGCGGCCAAGATTGGCGGCGGCCAGGGCCAGCGCGGAAGCCACCGTGGTCTTGCCCACGCCGCCCTTGCCACCGACCATCAACTGCCGGTGCTGGCTCAGAAGGTCATGCAGATTGAGTTCCGGCATTGTGGTGAGTCTCGTTGACGAACTTGCCGGCGACAGCGCTCAGCAACAACGGAAATTATCCAGAGGTGAATGGGGCATGCCCATGCGCCGGTGCCAATCGTGGAATCGCTCCATCAGCAGTGGCTGCAGTTCCAGCGTATACCAACTGGCCGGATTGGGAATGCCCATGGTCTCGGAGAAGACCATGAGCATGAACAGATTATCTTCATCCCGGCGGGCGCGGGCAATGGCGGACCGGTAGGGGGCGTTGTAATACTCCGCCCCCAGTTCCCCGGCACGCCGGTACCAACGCTTGAGATTGCCGAGAAGAGTCACCGCTTTCATCCTTCCGCCTCGGCTTCCCGGGCTTTCTTATGGCGACGCAGACTGGCGGTACATTCCAGGGTCACCAGCACCGCCGCCACCAGGACCACCAGGTCCAGAGTGAGCAGGAACCAGTCCTGCTTCTCATAGAAGCCGCGCAGTTGGATCAGCAGCGCCGCCAGCGTCATGGCCAGCAGGAATACCAGCGGCACCAGAGTGTAGCGGGTGGGGCGGCCAAGCCGCACCAGCATTACCGTGACCACCAGCAGAGTGAGCCCGGCGAGCAGTTGGTTGGTGGTGCCGAACAGCGGCCAGATCAACAGACCACCGGAACCGTCCGCGCCGCCGGCGCCGAAGGCCAGCAGTACGCAGGCGCCCACCGCCAGCAGAGTGGCGGGCAGCGGGCGGCGCATCCAGGCGAGGTTATAGATTTCTCCCCACTCCTGGAAAATGTAGCGCTGCAGACGCAGGCCGGTATCCATGGTGGTGCCGGCGAACAGGGCCGCCATCACGGTCAACATGGTGCCGGCCACCGCGGCGTTGATGCCGGTACCGGCGCTGAGGATGGCGGCGCCACCGTCGACGAAGGCCTGCACACCGCCCTTGCCGAAGGCGGAGTAGATTTCACGCCATTCAGCGAGAGAAGCAAAACCGGCGGTGGCGGCGAGGATCGCGGCCAGCGCCAAAGCCCCTTCACCGATGGCGCCGAAATAGCCGACGAAACGAGCGTCGGTTTCCTTGTTCAGCTGTTTGGACGTGGTGCCGGAGGCGACCAGACCATGGAACCCGGAGATCGCGCCACAGGCAATGGTTACGAACAGCAGGGGCAGCAGAGGCGGTGTGCCGGCCGGGACGTCGACGTTGAACGCCGGGGCCACCACCGTCGGATTGGCGATCAGCATGGCGCCATAAAGCAGGATCAGGCCGACAAAGAGCTGCAGTCCGTTGATGTAATCACGAGGTTGCAGCAACACCCACACTGGCAGGAGCGAGGCGATGGCGGCGTAGGCGAACAAAATCAGGATCCAGGCGGCGCTGGCGGAGAGACCGAAGGTGGATTCCGGCAAGGTGACCGGCACTGATGGGCCGACCCAGATCAAGGCGTACAGGGCTATCACGCCCAGCAGGGAGACCACCGCCAGATTCAGTTTCCAGCGATAGATCATCTGGCCGATCACCAGCGCCACGGCAATGGCGCCCCATACCGGCAGGACCGCGCCGGGATTGTTGATCAGCAAGCGGGCGATGACCACGCCGAACACCGCGTTGACCATCAACAGCACCAGGAAAATAACGATCATGAACACGCTGCGGGCACGTGGGCCGACCACTTCGCCGGTGAGACTCCCCACCGACTGTGCCCGATTGCGGACACTGGCCCAGATCGCGCCGGAATCGTGGACACCGGCGAAGAAAATGGTGCCGAACACCACCCATAAAAACGCCGGCAACCAGCCCCAGATCACGGCGATGGCCGGACCGACGATGGGCGCGGCTCCAGCCACGGAGGTGAAATGGTGGCCCCAAAGTACGAATTTGTTGGTGGGCACGAAATCCACGCCGTCTTCCATGGAATGGGCGGGTGTTTCGAAATTCGGATCCAGTTTGTAGATTTTATCGGCGATGAAGCGGGAATAGACAAAGTAGCCGGCGGCCATGCCGCCCAGCCCGAGGATCAATAAGACAATGGCGCTCATGATTAATCCTTATTCGCTGCGCAGTCGGGTAAGACATGTCCATCACAGAATTAACCTCAAAGTGTGAAGCTGGTCAATGCGACCAAAGTCCAAAGCGCTCAATGTTGGTGCGCTCTCTAGGCAGAGCGGCCGTCGCGGGTTAGGCTTAACAGGCCTTTTCGGATGTCCGGCCTCTGTCTGTTAGTCATGGAGAGGAAGCCATGCCAGGGGGGAACCGGGGTGACTTCCGACAACAAAAACCACACTCAAGGATCGACGTGGGGGAGATTCGACGATGATCAAAGTAATGGTGGTGGACGACCACGAGTTGGTGCGTACCGGCATTAGCCGGATGCTGAGTGACCAGGATGGCATCCGGGTCATTGGGGAAGCCGCCTCCGGCGAGGAGGCGGTGAAACTGGCCCGCGATCTGGAACCGGACGTGGTGCTGATGGACATCAAGATGCCCGGCATGGGTGGACTGGTTGCCACCCGTAAAATGATGAAGCAGGACGACGGCATTCGCATCATCGCGGTAACCGTTTGCGAGGAAGAACCGTTTCCTTCCCGGGTGATGGAGGCCGGTGCCGCCGGTTACATGACCAAGGGGGCGGATCTGGAAGAAATGGTGCGAGCGATCAAGGTGGTGCAAAGCGGTCAGCGCTATATCAGCCCGGACATCGCGCAGGCGATGGCGTTGCGTGCCTACAAGCCGACGCCGGCGGCACTGGATGTACTGTCCGAACGGGAACTGCAGATCATGACGATGATCGTCAATCGGTTCAAAGTGCAGGACGTGGCCGATCAGTTGTGCCTGTCCCCAAAGACGGTCAACACCTACCGATATCGGATTTTCGATAAGCTCGGCATCACCAGTGACATGGAAATGGCGCTGATCGCCGTGCGCCATGGCCTGGTCAACGCCCACGAAGCGGTGGCCCTGTAAACGGCATCCGCCAATCCAACCGGATTTTGCTAAACTCGGATTTTGCTAAACTATGCGACGCCCGTGCTCCGGCACGGGCGTTTTGCGTTCCGGGTGGCTGGCTTGGGATACCGAGCGGCTGCCTCCTGGTCCCGCCGCCCATCGATTCGGAGTGAATTTGTCCAGTTTCGACGCCAAGCATTTCCTCGCCCATTGCCCGCGTACCCCTGGGGTATATCGCATGCTGGATGGCAAAGAAGGCGTGCTGTACGTGGGCAAGGCGCGGGATTTGCGAGCCCGGCTTTCCAGTTATTTCCAGAAGCGCGTGGATTCGGCCAAGACTCGCGCGCTGGTGGCCAAGATCGAAGCGGTGGAGACCACCGTCACCGGCAGCGAGGCGGAGGCGCTGTTACTGGAACAGTCGCTGATCAAGACGTTGCGGCCTCCTTATAACATTCTGCTGCGGGACGATAAGTCCTATCCGTACATCAAGATCACTACCTCGGACCGCTTTCCCCGGGTGACCTTCCACCGTGGCAGCCGCCGCCCCGGCGCCCAGTACTTCGGTCCTTATCCCAGCGCCGGCAGTGTCCGCGAGACGCTGGCGCTGATCGAAAAGGTGTTCCTGATCCGCAATTGCCGCGACAGCTTCTTCCGTAACCGCTCCCGCCCCTGTCTGCAGTATCAGATCCATCGCTGTACCGCGCCCTGCGTGGATCTGGTATCCGAGGAGCATTACGCGACCCAGGTACGAATGGCGATAGATTTTCTCTCCGGCCGTAGCCGTGAGGTGACCCGCCGGCTGACCCGGGAAATGGAAGCCGCCGCCGAGCGGCTGGAGTTCGAGCGCGCGGCGGAGTTGCGTGATCAACTGGCCGCGGTGCAGGCGGTGCAGCAGAAGCAAAATGTGGAAGCCGGCAGCGGCAATGTGGACGCGGTGGCCATAGCCACCCGTCATGGCCTGGCGGTGATCGAGGTGCTGATGGTCCGGCAGGGCCGGGTGCTGGGGCATCGCAGCTTCCGTCCGGATACCCGTGGTGAGGATAATCAGGAGGAAATCCTGGAGGCCTTCCTGGCCCAGTACTACCTGGGCGAACGGGATGAACAATCGATTCCGAAGGAAATTCTGCTGCCAATGGCACTTCCCGGTGCCGAGGCTCTACAGGAGGCCTTGACCGGCCGCTACCAGCGGCAAATCCGGCTGGCCTGGCGGGTCAGAGCAGGGCGGTCCGCCTGGCTCAACATGGCCAAAGCCAACGCCGACCAGACCATCGCCGGGGATCTGGCGGCCCGCGAGCATCTGGAGAGCCGCTTCCACGCTCTGGAGACCCTGCTGGAGGCGGACGCGCCGATCCGCCACGTGGAGTGCTTTGATATCAGCCACACCCAGGGAGAAAGGGCAGTGGCCTCCTGTGTGGTGTTCGATCAGCATGGGCCGCGCAAAGGCGATTACCGTCATTTCAATGTGACCCCCGATCAGGGCGGCGATGACTATCAGGCGTTGGAGGAGGCGGTCCGCCGCCGTTATCAGCGCGTGGTCAAGGAGGAGGGGCGCTTGCCGGACCTGTTGTTGATTGACGGTGGCAAGGGGCAGATGCGGCGCGCCTTCGATGTGATCCAGTCCTTGCAGTTGGATAACCGTATTCTGGTCATGGGGATTGGCAAGGGGCCTACCCGCAAGCCCGGGCTTGAGGCGCTGTACCTGCCCGACGGTCGCGAGTTGGTGCCCGGCGGCGGCGATTCGGCGCTGCATCTGCTGCAGCAGATCCGGGACGAGGCTCACCGTTTTGCCATCACCGGCCACCGCGCCCGCCGGGCCAAGGCCCGCCGCTCGGGACTGGAGGAGATTCCGGGAGTAGGGCCCAAGCGGCGCAAGGCGCTGCTGAGTCATTTTGGCGGCCTCAAGCAATTGCGCAATGCTTCCAAGGAGGAGTTGGCCCGGGTGGAGGGCGTCAACGCCCAGACCGCCGAGACCATATACGACTGGTTCCACGGCTAGCCGGTCTTGCCTGAGCGGCTGCCACACACCATACCCACAAAAGCAGTCCGGCAATGAGAAGATGGCGGGATTCGGCTATACTGGTTTTTTTTCAGCCGGTCGAAGTGGTTCATGCCTGCGCACTCTCCGATTTTGAATCTGCCCAACATCCTGACCCTGATCCGTGTCGCCACTATTCCGGTCCTGGTGGCGGCGTTTTACCTTCCGTTCAAAGGCAGCAATATGGTGGCGGCCGTGCTGTTTCTGGCCGCCGGGCTGACCGACTGGCTGGATGGCTACCTGGCCCGGAAACTGGGGCAAACCAGTCCTTTTGGCGCCTTTCTGGACCCGGTGGCGGATAAGTTGATCGTGGCGGTGGCCTTGCTGATGCTGGTGCAACAGCATGCCACGCTCTGGCTCACCGCTCCGGCCATGGTCATCGTGTGCCGGGAAATCACCGTGTCCGCGCTACGGGAGTGGATGGCGGAGCTGGGCCTGCGGGCCAAGGTGGCGGTCAGCGCCATTGGCAAAATAAAGACGGTGACCCAAATGGTGGCCATTACCCTGTTGCTGGCGGTCCAGCCCGGCTACGACGTTGGGGGTGGCATGGTGATGACGCCGATCCTCTGGTTGAGTTACCTTTGCCTGTACGTGGCCATGTTGCTTACATTATGGTCGATGTTCCTGTATCTGAAGGCAGCGGCGCCGCAGTTCCGACGTTCACGTCCAAGACCCTGAAAAAACAGAGAAAATGGGTTGACAGACCAGGGGGCATGAGTAGAATGCTGATCCGCGTCGAGGCAAACAATCGACGCTAAAGCGGGAATAGCTCAGCTGGTAGAGCACAA
>NZ_ARXS01000049.1 GCF_025532145.1 Alloalcanivorax balearicus MACL04
AGTCCAGGCTCATGCTGAGGATGGGCCGCAGCACTGGCTTGGCGGTGACGTCGAGGGCCTCGTACTGGGTGTTGCCGGAGAGGTCGGTGTGGGCGACCAGCTTGGCGTCGTAGGGCAGGGTGACACGGGTGGCGAAGCCGATGGCGAGGCCACGCCAGATGTTGGTGCCGATGCCCAGGGACAGGAACAGCGGCTCACGGCCATGGCTGAAGTACTGACCATAGGGGGCGGTCTGGGAGGTGAAGGCCATCAGTTCCTTGGAGTACTTCTCGGAGCCGAGCAGCAGGCCGAGAACCAGGGGCTGGCCCAGTTCGGCGATGTCGGAGAGATCGGTGCGCAGGCCGAGGAGGATTTGTTGTGCGGGATCATCCTGGACCTTGTACTTGCCGTGGTTCTGGCTGTCCGCCTTGAGGTTGGGATCGGCGTGCATGAGTCCGGCGGTCAGTTCGCCACGGGTGTCGCGGGCGAGGAAAGCCGGATTGTAGTAGGTGGTGGAGACCTGGGTGTTGAACATGGAGAGGGCCTGGACGGTGGCGACATCGCTGGGCATGACGCCGTAGGTGGTGCCCAGGTTACCCATGTTCGCGCAAGCAATCGCCGGGGCAAGCAACAGCGCCGCGGCACCGAGGCCACGGTTCAATACGGGGCTTAGTGTCATTGCTGACAATCCTCCTGATTATCTTCTTATCGTAGTGATGTTTTATTGTTCGAGAGGCCGGCGCTTGCCCATCCCCGGGCGGCTTCTCCGGTTCAATGGAGAGTACCCCATAAGAATGGGGGCACGTAACAAGTTGGCACTAAAGTTTCAAACAGGGACTCGAAGGTGAAAAATAAGTCTTTATAAATCAAAGAGTTGACCTTTATCTTCTGCGCCATTTAAAAGCGAAGAGCTCGATTTGCAGTGATTTTTACAGGATAAATAGAAGGTGCTTGGGACGTTTGCAAAAGCAATTTTTGATTGAGAAAAAGACAGTGCTACCAATCTGCACCGGAGGTGCAAAAAAAGGGGACAGGAAAGTTGGCCATCAATATTCTTATTGGGCCGTTTTTCTTTTAAGGGGATGCGAGGGGGTATTTGTACGGCAGCGGTTTATAACCAAAAAGTAAACGGATGTGCACGGAGTGTTGAGTGGCTGTGGAGAGCTGTTGATTCTGGAGATATGGATTCGCGCTGTATTCGCCGCCAGGGCAGCTCCCACAGCGGCTTCGTCGCACGATCCATGGGAAGCTGGCTTGCCAGCGAGTGGGCTCTCGACTGCAAAAGATTCGCCAGCCCTGCTGGCGAATCCGACTGATCCCAGAGTTAGACTTCGGAACGCGAACGTTTTGTCTTCGGTAGGTTCTGGTCGGCAGCGAGGAGGTCGATGCCGTCCAGGATCATGGAACGATCCCGGATTTCGAGAGCATCGAAGCACTTCCTTCTATAGTCTTCCGAGGTTTGGAACTTCGCCAATGCTTTTTTGAGAGGCTCCAGTACGGGATAGGCGGCTTCCGCCTTGGCAATGGCGGCATCGCTATGCTCACCATGTAATCTGAGAACCGCCAGATCAATCAGGTCACGGGATTCAATGCTGGAGTCTGCCCAGCGATCAGCGTTGGCCAGTAATTTTTCAGCGTAGCGGTCCGTTTGATTCAGGCAAGGCACATTCAGCCATTCGTGGGTTTCTGGTTCCCCAAGCTCGATCCGGGCTTCCGCCACAATCTCGAATTTGATCGGAGTGGCATCGACCATTACCAGGAAGCGGATCCCATATTGATCCGCTGTGAGATCTCGGGGAAATTCCAGGTTGTCCTGATTGAGAAATAAAAAGGAAGGAGCGAAGGCTGCTTCCATCGCCGCTTGACGCAACTTGCGGTAGCCGGGGCCGACGGCGCAGAGGAAGTCGACATCCTTGCTCCAGCGATATTCATCGTGCAGCAAGGAGATCAGGGTGCCTCCGCCGAAATAAGAGCCGGTTTCCTTGAACAGGGAGGGATCGAGCGCGTTGAGAACACTCAGAATTTTGCAATGATGTTCGTGATCAAACATCGAGTTGAAGCCAAGAACCCTTGGCGACGGCCAGTTTCCGGACAAAGGCTTTCTCCGGACCTTCCAGATCAGCCAAGGCACCCCGGTAGGCCCAGCCACGTTCATAGCGATTGAGCATTTCGTCCAAGGTGAGGTTATGCACGTCGCGCAACTCCCAGCACACCGCTTCCAGGAACGGAAGCCGCTCGGGCATATCGAAATTCGTTTGCTGCTGCATATCCCTGGCCTTTTATTTCCTAACCTTATGACGGAACGGAAGTCAACCTTCAGTTGGCAGTTTAGCGAAAGCACAAAGGGGCGTCTAATCCGCCAGATTTATGAGGAGGTAGGCAGGCTGGGGATCAGGAAGCAAGGAAAAAAGAGATGGCCGTTCTTGGGGGGGGGGGATTAGAACGGCCATGCTTTCAATACCTGAAAGAAGGGGTCTCACTGATTGGCACCCGTTGGGGGCGGGTGTGACCGAATCCTTGGTCGCCAGCGAGGCCCTTACTCTCTCACAGGTGACGGTAACTGTGTGTAAAATGCCTATAAATCAGTCTGTTAGTGTTAGGTGTGTCACATTTTGATGGCTTTCCATGGCCAGCCATCCTTTGCCTATCGCCCGGTTGAGGGCGCAGATCAGGGCCTGGAGGGAGGCGGTGAGCACATTCTGGTCCCGGGCGACGCCGAACAACTGCCGGGTGCCCACCCGGATTTCCACGTAGGCGTAAGCTTCCGAGTCGGCGCCATCACCGGCGGAATGCTGGTGGTAGTCGGCGATATCGAACGTCAGCCCCAGGTGGGCGCAGGCATCGACCAGCGCCGATAACGGCCCGTTGCCGCTGCCTTGCAGGGTGAGTTCGCTTTCCAGCGTTTGCAGAGTGCCACGCAGACGGGCCTGGCCGTCGGTGGTGGTCACCACCGGATCCCGCAGCGCCAGGGGGGCTGCTTCGAACAGGTACTCCTTGCGGAAGCACTCGAGAATCATGTCGCCGGTGATTTCGCGGCCGGTTTGGTCGGCGATCAGTTGCACCGCGGTACTGAACTCCATCTGCAGACGGCGGGGCAGGGTGATGCCGTGCTGTTCCATCAGATAAGCCACGCCGCCTTTGCCGGATTGGCTGTTGACGCGGATCACCGCTTCATAGCTGCGTCCCAGGTCGGCCGGGTCCACCGGCAGATAGGGCACTTCCCAAAATCCTTGCGGGTTGTTGGCGCGGGCGGCGAAGCCTTTTTTGATGGCGTCCTGGTGGGAGCCGGAGAAGGCGGTGAAAACCAGATCACCGGAATAGGGGTGACGCGGATGCACCGGCAGCTGGTTGCAATATTCCACTTCCCGCTGGGTGTGGTGGATGTCGGAGAAATCCAGGCCCGGGCTGACGCCGGCGGCGTACAGGTTCATGGCCAGGTTGAGCAGGTCCAGATTGCCGGTGCGTTCGCCGTTGCCGAACAAGGTGCCTTCGACCCGCTCGGCGCCGGCCAGCAATGCCAGTTCCGCGCTGGAAACGCCGGTGCCACGGTCGTTGTGCGGGTGCACGCTGATGATGACGCTGTCCCGCCGGGAGAGGTGACGGCAGAACCACTCGATCTGGTCGGCGAACACGTTGGCGGTGGCGACCTCCACGGTGGTGGGCAGGTTGAGGATCATTTTGTGCTGCGGCGTGGGTGCCATCACGTCCATCACCGCCTCGCAGATTTCCAGAGCGAAATCCTGCTCGGTGAAGCAGAAGGTCTCCGGGGAGTACTGGAAGGTCCAGTCGGTGTCCGGATAGCGCGCCATCTGCTCCCGGATCCGCCGGGTGGCGTGGGTGGCGATGTCGATGCAGCCCTGGCGGTCCACATTGAACACCACTTCACGAAACACTGGCGCGGTGGCGTTGTAGACGTGGACGATGGCGCGGGGCACGCCTTGCAGCGCCTCGAAAGTGCGCTCGATGAGATCCTCCCGGGCCTGGGTCATCACCTGGATGGTGACGTCGTCGGGGATGGCGTTGGTCTCGATCAGCTCGCGCACGTAGTCGTAATCGATCTGCGAGGCCGCCGGGAAGCCCACCTCGATTTCCTTGAAGCCGGTGCGTACCAGCAAATCGAAGAAGCGCCGCTTGCGCTCCAGACTCATGGGATCGATCAACGCCTGGTTGCCGTCGCGCATATCCACGCTGCACCAGACCGGTGGGTGCCGCTGAACGCGGTCGGGCCATTGGCGGTCCGGCAGCTGGACGGTCTGGAAGGGGCGGTATTTGCTGGACGGGTCCTTCAACATCATTTCGGTTCTCCTGCGATTCGGGGGGCATCACCCGCGGGTGACTCCGCGTTGTCCTGACCCGCCAGATAGTGGCGGATGGCTTGTTCGGCCTGGCTCAGATGGCGGCGTAGCAGTGCCAGGGCACGGCTCTCGTCGCCACTCCGCGCGGCATCGAGCAGGGCATCGTGGTCATCGCGGGCCTGATGGCCGGTGCCCATGGCGGAAAGATGGAAGCGCAAGAAGCGCTCTTCCTGCTCCAGTTCCTGCTCGATCAGATACAGCAGACGGGCGTTGCCGGCCCGCCGGTAGAGCGCCATATGGAACTCCCGGTTGAGACGGGCGAGGGTGGCGCTGTCCCTGGCTTGTCGCAGGGCGGTCAGGCGGGCGGAGGCTTCGGCCAGATCGGTGTCGCTCAGATGCGGTAGCGACAGACGCAGAGCTTCCGGTTCCAACAGCAGGCGCACGCCGTAGGTATCAATGGCGTCCTGGCTGATCAGCGCGGTTACCACGGCGCCTTTGTACGGCTGGATGTGCAGCAGCCCCTGGGACTCCAGCCGGCGCAGAGCTTCACGCACCGGCATGCGGCTGACCCCGAACAGGGCGGCGATCTCTTCCTGGCGCAATGGGGTTTCCGGCGGGATGCGGCCGTCCATGATTGCTTCACGCAGCGCGCTTTCGATCACGTCCCGTGCCAGATGGGCCGGGGTCTCGGTGGGCGTGAAGACGCCGGAGAGCGTGGGAATGGGTTTGCGGGGCACAATGCACCTCTAAATTGGATCCTGGATCCAATTTAGAATATGACGGTAAGGCGGTGGCTGTAAATAGATGGGGAGTGTTTTGCGTTCGCTGGCAAGCCAGCTTCCCACAGCGGCTTCGTAGCGCCCTCTGTGGGAGCTGCCTTGGCAGCGAATCGGCGTGTAGGCAGGCTGCCCCACAATTGTAAGGCAGCCGTAACCCGCAAGCCGCGACTCAGCGGCAGTTACCGGCCTTGCGATAGCCGGCGGCGCGGGCGGCGGCTTCGTTGTCGAAGTTCACCCGGTTGCTGGGTTTCATGGCGTTATAGCTGGGGCAGCCCTGGGGCAAATGGTAGACCTTGCTGTTGCGGTTGCCGTGAATGGGGCCCGTGGATCGGGTGCTTTCGGTGCTGGCTGGTGTCCGACTGGCATCGGCGACGGCGGAGACCAGACCCTCGCGGCTGTTGCGGTGGTTCAGCGTCCAGCTTCGCTCGCCGGTAACGAACGGATTGGAGTGCCCCATGATGGCGGCGATGCGCCGGTCCCGCTGGCGCTCCCAGGCGGATACCGGATGGTCGCGGTCCCAGGCCATCAAGAGCCGTTGTTGCTGTTTGCTCAGGCGCAGGCCATAACGGTCGGCCATGTAGAAATAGACGCGGGCGACCTGGCCGCGCAGTGCCGGTGGCGGTTGCGCGGTGCGGTGTTTGAAATCGACCTTGAAATCGCAGGCGCCGTATTGAGCCGCTACGTTCCGAACCGGTCCGAAGTTGTAGTTGCTGCGATCGCCGTTGACCTCGCCCACCACCGGGGTGAGGTTGTGCATGTCCGCTTCCATGACGCGGAATACGGGATCTTCCGATACGCAGTTGCGGCGCCCGCCGTTTTGCCAGCACTGACGATGACGGCCGAAGTTGGAGGCGGGAACGATATGCTCCCATTCGATGCGCGCGGCCCGGTTGGCCTGGGCGCGCACCTGGTAACCACATTCCCGCAGATGTACCCGGCCGCCGGTGCGACCGGTCCAGTCCCAGGTGCATTGGCAGTAGGCGTCGCCGACCTGATTGCGGTCGTTGTAAACGTGATCGCGCAGTTCTTTTTTGGCTTCGGCGAAGTGTTGTGGCGCGGCCAGCGCCGACAGGGTGAAAAGACAAACAAAGAGAGCAAGGAGCCCGCGTTTCAATAATGCCATTAACAAAAAAGCCTTGTTTTACAGTGTGGGAACGGCGTGAAGTGAGCGGCGCGCAGTATAGCGATTTGATCGGCCGGGGAAAGGGGAACATGACAATGTAAAAACGCGATCAGAAGGAGCTACGAAGTCGCTGTGGGACCTTGCCTGCAAGCGAATTTTTTTGGGGAACGAGCAATTCGCTTGCAGGCAAGCTCCCACAGCGGCTTCGTCAGGTGCGGCTTTCTTCCTGCTGGAACCGCCGCTGTTCCGGAGTCCACAGGGTTTTCAGATAGGTGATCACGGCGCGAATTTCCTCCGGCGTCATGATCGCGCCAAAGGCGGGCATGGTCAGGCGGCGGGTTTCGTTCCAGGGGTCCCGCCAGCCCTCGGCGACCATTCTGTACAGCATGGCGTCGGCGTGCTTCCAGGTGTGCCCGGTGGCGTCATGGGGTGGTGCCGGGAGCTCTCCCGCTGCGTTGGGGTGTTCCCAGCCCGGCTGGCCTTCTCCGTCGGGGCCATGGCAACTGGCACAGAACTGCTGGTAGAGCTTCTCCCCGGACGGTGTTGCGTCGCCGCCCGCTGTGACCAGGGCGGAAAGGGTCAGCAGGGCCGTGGCCGTCGCGAGGCGGATGAGCGTTTTCACTCGTCAGGGTTCCAGGTTCGGCCCTGATCCTCGCTGGTGAGCAAGCGGCCTTGGGCGGTGAGTGCCAGCAAGGTGTTTTCATCCACGGCGGTAAGGGCCACCAGCGGTGTGTTCGTTTCCGTCAGGGCTTGCCATTGTTGTCCGCCGTTGTCGCTGTGGAACAGCCCGGTGTCGGTGGCGGCAATCCAATGCTCGGGGTGACCCGGCAAGTCGATGACGCTGTGCACCGGGCCGGATTCGAAGTCGCCGCCGAGGCGCCAGCCGCAAAAACAATCCATGGACAGGCGCACCGCCGTGGCGGAGCCAGCCACCAGCCAACCGGTCTGCATGCTGCCGGGCATGTCCGAGTGGATCAGCCATTGGATGCCCTGGGTAGGGCCACTGTCCATCAGGCGCCAGGTCTTGCCGCCGTCTTCACTGCGGTGAATGCCGATGTCGGCCAGCACCGCGTACAGCGTATCCGGCTGGGTGCGATGGGGCGTGAATGCGATGACGTCCGTGCTCGGCAAATCGCCTTGAATTGACCTCCAGTGCTGGCCCCAATCGTCACTGCGTTGCACGCCGATTTCCGGCCCGGTGATGTACAGGGTCGAGGGCGACACGGGACTGAGCACGGCGGCGGTGAGCGGGCCGCCCTTGGCGGTGGCCGGTAAGGGAAGGTCCCGCCAACCGCGCCCCTGATCCTCGCTGACGGCGAGATGGTCGCCCAGGGCGCGGATCAAATGGCCTTCCTCATAGCTGAGGGCGGCGGTGGCGAGGGCATCGGTGGCGGCTTGCGCCAGCGGTGCCCAGATCAGGGCGAATAGCGCCAGGGCACGGATGGCACCGGGACAGCGGCGGCGGTTAGTCGGCATAAACGTCATAGACCTCGTGCCGTGGTGGCAAGCTGGTGAAGCTGTACACCTTCAATGGTGCCCGCTTGGCGCCGGGCATGCCCGGAGCGCCCCGCGGCATGCCGGGCAGGCTCAGGCCCACGACCGCGGGCTTTTCCTTGAGCAGACGGCGGATGCTGTCCACCGGAATCAATCCTTCGAAGACGTAGCCATCCAGCAGCAGGGTGTGGCAACCGTAAAGTGGCTCGGGCACGCTATGGCGCTGTTTGATCGTGTCCATATCGTTGCTGTTGACCATTTCCACATCGAGGCCATTCTGGCGCAGGTAAGCCGCGTATTCATCGCAGCAGAAGCAGTTGGGATTCTTGAAAAGCCGGGCGTTGTTGGCGGCGTTGCCGGCCACGGGGAACAGCAATAACAAAGACGGGTATACGGATTTAATGGTTGATGGGGCAC
>NZ_ARXS01000005.1 GCF_025532145.1 Alloalcanivorax balearicus MACL04
CCGGTAATCCGCGATGAACCATAAAAAAGCCCCGCCCTTGCGGGCGAGGCTTTTTCGGGCTTCGGTGGGAGCCGGAGCGGCGATTACATCATGCCGCCCATGCCACCCATTCCACCCATGCCGCCCATATCCGGAGCAGCACCTTTTTCTTCCGGCTTGTCCGCCACCATGGCTTCGGTGGTGATCATCAGACCGGCCACGGAAGCGGCGGCCTGCAGCGCGGAACGGGTGACCTTGGCGGGATCCAGGATACCCATTTCCAGCATGTCACCGTATTCGCCGGTGGCGGCGTTGTAACCGTAGTTACCGCTGCCGTTGCGAACTTCCTGCACGATCACGGACGCTTCGGCGCCAGCGTTGGTGGCGATCTGACGCAGCGGAGCCTGCAGAGCACGGATGGCGATGGTAATACCGGCATTCTGCTCTTCGTTGTCGCCTTTCAGGTCACCCATGTTGGCCAGAGCGCGTACCAGCGCCACGCCACCACCCGGGACCACGCCTTCTTCCACGGCGGCACGGGTTGCGTGCAGAGCATCGTCAACGCGGGCTTTCTTCTCTTTCATTTCCATTTCGGTGGCGGCACCGATCTTGATCACGGCCACGCCGCCGGCCAGTTTGGCCACACGCTCTTGCAGCTTCTCGCGATCGTAGTCGGAAGAGGAGTTATCAATCTCGCGACGGATCTGCTCGACACGGGCATCGATATCGCCTTGCTGGCCAGCGCCATCGACCAGGGTGGTGTTTTCCTTGTCGATGTTCACTTTCTTGGCGTTACCCAGATCTTCCAGGGAAACGTTCTCCAGGCTCAGGCCCACTTCCTCGGAGATCACGGTACCGCCGGTGAGGATGGCGATGTCCTGCAGCATGGCTTTGCGGCGATCGCCGAAGCCCGGCGCTTTCACGGCGGCGCATTTGATGATGCCGCGCATGTTGTTCACCACCAGGGTGGCCAGGGCTTCGCCTTCGATGTCCTCGGCGATGATCATCAGCGGACGACCGGCTTTGGCCACGTTCTCCAGTACCGGCAGCAGTTCGCGGATATTGGAGATCTTCTTGTCCACCAGCAGGATGTAGGGCTCTTCCAGCTCTACCTGCATTTTTTCCTGGTTGTTGATGAAGTACGGGCTCAGGTAACCGCGGTCGAACTGCATGCCTTCCACGACTTCCAGTTCGTTGGCCAGGGACTGGCCTTCCTCAACGGTGATCACGCCTTCCTTGCCCACTTTCTCCATGGCCTGGGCGATGATCTCGCCCACGGAGCTGTCGGCGTTGGCGGAGATGGTGCCCACCTGCTCGATGCTCTTGGTGTTGTCACAGGGGGTGGACAGTTTCTTGATTTCTTCGACCACGGCGATGACGGCTTTGTCGATGCCGCGCTTCAGATCCATCGGGTTCATGCCGGCGGCCACGGCTTTCAGGCCTTCGTTGACGATGGCCTGGGCCAGCACGGTGGCGGTGGTGGTGCCGTCACCGGCTTCGTCGTTGGCCTTGGAAGCGACTTCCTTGACCATTTGCGCACCCATGTTCTCGAACCGGTCTTCCAGCTCGATTTCCTTGGCCACGGACACGCCGTCCTTGGTGATGGCCGGAGCGCCGAAGGACTTCTCCAGCACCACGTTACGGCCTTTCGGACCCAGGGTGACTTTCACCGCGTCGGCCAGGATGTTCACGCCTTTCACCATGCGCTGGCGGGCGTCGTCACTAAACAGTACTTCTTTAGCCATTGTCGTGTTCCTCTGAAATTCGGTTATCCAGGAAAGCAGTGGGGAATAAGGATCAGCCTTCGATCACGGCCAGGATTTCAGCCTCGCTCATGATCAGCAGTTCTTCGCCTTCCACCTTCACGGTGTTACCGGCGTATTGGCCGAAGATCACCTTGTCGCCTGCTTTCACGTCCAGAGGACGCACGTCGCCGTTTTCCTGGATCTTGCCATTACCCACGGCGATCACTTCACCCCGGGAAGGCTTCTCAGCGGCTGAGCCGGGCAGCACGATACCGCCGGCGGTCTTGGTTTCTTCCTCTTCGCGACGCACCAGTACGCGATCATGCAACGGACGGATTTTCATTGCCTCTCTTCTCCTGTTGAGGTTTCAGCAATCAACGAATGTAGTCAGCATCATGGCCGGACCGGCATGGCCAGATCCGGCTTAGCACTCTATGCCAGAGAGTGCTAATCATAATTGGACCGTCATGACAGTCAATAGGCCGTCACGCCGGTGACCTCCTAATGGGGCTGCCAGCCGGCCTTTCAAGAGCGCGGAGCACAAAAAATCACCTGGAGTGATTTTTGACGTCGTGTCAGCGACGGCCCAAAGGGTGGATGGCGGTTGCGCGGTGCCCCCGGCACTTTCATACTCGCCGCATGAATCAGGAGTTCCGCGACGCGGTCTATCAGATTGTGGCGGCCATCCCCGCCGGCACCGTCTGCAGCTATGGTCAGGTGGCCCGTATGGCGGGTTACCCACGCCACGCCCGTTTTGTCGGCCGGTTGATGAGCCAGTTGCCCAAAGGCAGCAAACTACCGTGGCATCGGGTGATCCGGGGCGACGGCGGTCTGCCGTTGATCGGCACCCCCAGCGGAGAGACCCAACTGCGCCGGTTACACAAGGAAGGCGTGGCGGTGCTGGGCCACCGCGTGCCATTGCGCCGTTTCCAATGGCGCCCCGAGGCCGCCGAATCCGCCCCCGGAGAGTAAATGAAACTGGAAAACGCCTTTTTTGATCGCCGCATCCTGGTGATCTTTCTGCTGGGTATTGCCAGCGGCTTCCCCAAGGGCATGATCGTTTCCACCCTGTCCGCCTGGCTCACCGACGAGGGTCTGAGCCGTACCAGCCTGGGCCTGTTCGGTCTGGTCTCCCTGCCCTACGCGCTCAATTTTCTGTGGGCTCCATTGGTGGACAGTTTCCGTCTGGGACCGCTGGGGCGGGCGCTGGGCAAGCGCCGGGCCTGGATTCTGCTCAGCCAGATCGCACTGGTGGGGCTGCTGATCCTGCTCTCCGTGTTCACGCCCAGCAAACAGCTGCTGGCCGTGGGCATTATCTGTCTGATCATCGCTTTTGTTTCCGCCACCCAGGATATCGCCATCGACGCCCTGCGGATCGAATCCGTGCCGGTGGACCAGCAGGGCGCCGCCGCCTCCGCCGGCGTGGTGGGGTGGTTGCTGGGAAATCTGCTGATCGCCGGCATCGCCCTGTGGCTGACCGCCTTGCTCGACAGTTGGAACCAGATCTACCTGGTGATGAGCAGCGCCATGTTGTTCGGGGTGGCCGGCTGCCTGCTGGCACGGGAACCCGAAGACAGAACCATGGCGGGCGGACGCCTGGACGCCCCGCCGGGCGAGCGCATGGCACGCTGGCTGCAAAGCGCGGTATTCGCGCCTTTCATTGAGTTTTTCCGCCGCAACGGCACGCAGATGGCCGTGGTGCTGCTGGGGTTCATCTTTCTGTTCAAGATCGGCGAGGCGTTTCTCGGCACCATGTCGATCCGCTTCTACAACGAAATCGGCTACGAATGGGCGGAGGTGTTCGCCTACGTGAAAACCGCCGGCATGGTGGCACTCGGTGTTGGCAGCTTTCTCGGCGGTGCCATCAGTATCAAGTTGGGCGCCTCCCGGGGTCTGCTGGTAGCCGGGATCGCCATGGCCCTGACCAATCTGCTCTACGCCTGGCTGGCGGTGACCGGGCGTAACGACACCGTGCTGCTGACCTGCGTGATTCTCGACAACTTCACCGGCGGTGTTTCCACCATTGCCTTCGTCACTTATATCTCCGACCTGTGTAACCGGCAGTTCACCGCTACGCAGTATGCTCTGCTGGCATCGCTGGGCAATCTGGGCCGCACCACCCTGGCCGCCGGCAGCGGCTGGATGGTGGATCTTCTCGGAGGCCGCTGGGAGGTGTTCTTTATACTCACCGCGCTGATGGCGATACCGGGACTGCTGATTCTGCTGTGGCTGATCCGACACGGCGCCCGGCCGGAGGCACAACGGCTATGAGCACCTGGTACCTGCTCGGCGCCGGCAACATGGGCTTGCTGGCGGCGTACTACTTGCTCCAGGCCGGTTTCCCGGTGACCTTGCTGCGCCGCGACACCGCCAGCCCGCTTCGCAGGAGGCTCACCTTCGCCGACGGCAGGCCGTCATACGATCTGATCCTGCCGGTGCTTTCGCCCGCCGCGCTGACCGAACCGCCGCGCCATCTGATCGTGGCCTGCAAGGCGCCGTACAGCGCCACCGCCCTTGGGCAAGTGCCGCTGATCGCCGATACCCAGGTGCTGCGCCTGCAGAACGGTCTCGGCAGCCTTGATGGTCTGCTGCCAGAGGGCGTGCTGCCGATCGAGGTGGTCACCACTTCGGCGGTGAAGCAGGACGGGCCGGAACAACATCAGGTGGTGGCGGAAAACGAAACCTGGATGGGCGGCGGCGATGCCGCTCCGGACTGGTTCGAGCCGTTGAGCGCACACTGGCCGAACCTGAGCTGGCCAACGGACTTTCAACACCGCCAGTGGCATAAACTGGTGGCCAACGCGGTGATCAATCCGCTCACCGCGCTCCACGATGTGCCCAACGGCCGGCTGCTGGAAGACCGGGAGTTGCAACGCCAGGCCGCCGAACTGTGCCGGGAGGCCGACCAGTTGTTCACTGCTTTGGATCCGACCTGGCCCGGCGACTCCCTGCCCCGGGTGATGGCGGTGGCAAGCGCCACCGCGGGCAATACTTCGTCCATGCGTGCCGACGTCCGCAAAGGCGCCCGCACCGAGATCGATGCCATCAATGGCTATTTACTGCGCCGGGCCGCTGCCCAGGGGTTGTCACTGCCGGCCCATGAGCGCATCGTCGCCGCCATGACCTCGGAGACATGAAATCAGAGGTCGCTACAAGGCCGCTGTAGCTAGCCCTGCTGGCGAATAAGACACGGCGCCCAAAAGATTCGCCAGCAGGCTAGCTCCCACAGCGGCTTCGTAGCAGGGTGATCCGAAGCGAGCGGTTTCAGAGCTGGTGGAGAGCCGACGGTCGGCTCTCCTCCCCTCATGTCTCCGGGGTCGGGGCTGCACCCGTGGCGGAATCCGGAGTACATTCATGGATTCCACGCCACATCATCAAAAAGGAATCACCATGTCTTCCCGCAAGGATGAAAAGACCCGCATCAACCGGGTCATCACCCGCACCGGCGACGATGGCCAGACCGGCCTCGCCGATGGCAGCCGGGTCGCCAAGGACCATCCCCGCATCGAAGCCCTGGGCAGCCTGGATGAACTCAACAGCGCACTCGGCGTACTACGCGCTCACCCGCTTGATGAGGATCTGGACCGGTTGATCGAGAATTTGCAGCAATGGCTGTTCGATATCGGCGGCGAGCTGGCCATTCCCGCCACCGCGACCCTCACCGATGCCGAACTGGTGGAAATCGAATCCCAGGCCGATCTGATCAATGCCGAACTGCCGCCGCTGAAGGAGTTTGTATTACCCGGCGGCAACGCCGACGCCGCCTGGTGTCACCATTGCCGTACCGTGGCCCGGCGCGCCGAACGCCGGCTGGTGACGCTGGCCGCCGAGGAAGAGGTCAACCCGGTCAGCCTGGCGATCCTCAACCGTCTCGGCGACCTGCTGTTCATCATGGCCCGCCTGATCAATCTGCGCGCCGAAACGCCGGAATCACAGTGGGTACGGCGCGAAGATCGCTGACCGGACGCCGCGCGGCTTGGAGGCATTCCATTTTGAAAGAATGTGCAAGTCGCTAGGGAGACACCCCGGACGGCCTTACACTGGAGCGATTCTCCACGGCTCCCGCGGGCATCATGGGCATACGCAACAAGCTGTTCCTCACCTTTCTGGGTACTTTCCTGCTGCTGATCCTGGCGGCCAGCGCCTTCTATTACCTGTCGTTCGAGCAGAGCCTGTCCAAGTATCTGGATGAGCGTCAGCAAGCCCAGGTGGAACGGCTCGCCGATCACCTGGCAGTACTCTACGCGCAGCGGGGCAGCTGGGACTTTCTGTTACGTGACCCGCGTCAGTTGGGACGGCTGTACTGGCTCGCTGGTGACCGCAATCAGCCCGACCCGCGTAAAATCGATCGCGATGCCCATCGTCATCTGCAGTTGCTGACGGCCGACAAGCACCCTCTGCTGGGCCCACCAGTGGCGCCCAAATTCCGTCGCAAGGTGGCGATCCGTATCGGCGATCAGGTAGTGGGCTGGCTGGTCTATCCGGACCAGGAAGCGATCCGCGACTCCATGGATCGCCGATTCCAGGACCGGCAACTGCGTTTCATGCTGTGGATGACCCTGATTGGCCTGGCTCTGTCACTACTGGTGTCGTGGCTGCTGGCACGCCACTTCGTGGCACCGATCACCGCCCTGAGCCGCCATACCCGGCAACTGCGCGAAGGGAATTACGGGGCCCGGCTGACCAGTCAGCGGCGCGATGAGCTGGGCGATCTGATTCGCCATGTGGACAGCCTGGCGCAGCGCCTGAATCAGGGCCAGCAGGCCCGTCAGCGCTGGTTCTCTGATATCGCCCACGAGTTGCGCACGCCGTTGGCGGTACTGCGCGGCGAGCTGGAAGCGATCCAGGACGGCGTGCGTCCGATGAGCAAGGAGACCATCAGCACCCTGGAATCCGAGGTCCGGCACCTGACCCATCTGGTCAGCGATCTGCACGATCTGGCCCTGGCCGATGCCGGCAACCTGCGCTATCACTTTACCCGGATGGACCTGGACGCCCTCTGCGAGGACGCCGTGGACGCGGTGCGCCCGGCGATGCAGCGCCAGGGGTTGACCCTGCTCACCACCCTGCCGCCGGCCACCCTTAGCGGCGATCCGGTACGCCTGCGCCAGTTGCTCGATAATCTGCTGCACAACAGCCTGAAATACACCGATCAGGGTGGCGAAGTGCAACTGGTTCTGGACGACGAGCAGGACCATTGGCGCCTTACCATCAACGACACCGCTCCGGGTGTGCCAGAGGAAGCGTTGCCGAAACTGTTCGATCACCTGTTCCGGGTGGAAAGCTCGCGCAACCGCCGCACCGGCGGCGCCGGCCTGGGACTGGCGATCTGCCAGCGCATCGTCGAAGCCCATGGCGGCACCATCACGGCCGGGCACAGCCCGCTGGGCGGCCTGCGTATCACCATTCGATTGCCCAAGGATCATCATGCCCCGCGTACTGATCGTTGAAGACGAGCCCCGCCTGGCGCAGCTACTGGCGGACTATCTGACCCACAGTCACTTCCAGGCGGATCAGACCGCCAGTGTGCGGGAGGCGGAACGGCTCGTCCGTGAAGGAGGTTATCAGGCGGTACTGCTGGATCTGATGCTGCCCGACGGCGACGGCATGGAACTGTGCAAAACCATCCGCCGCTTCTCCCAGGTACCGATTCTGATGATCACCGCCCGGGTGGAAGAGGTGGATCGGTTGTTGGGGCTGGAGATCGGCGCCGACGACTACATTTGCAAGCCGTTCAGCCCCCGGGAAGTGGTGGCGCGGGTCAAGGCGGTGTTGCGCCGCTCCCTGGCCACGGAACAGGAACCGGGCAGCGGCCTGGAACTGGACCGTCACCGCTTCGAGGCGGTCTACCAAAGTGCCCGGGTGGCGCTCACCGCCATCGAGTTCGAACTGTTGGCCACCCTGGCCAAACAACCGGGCCGAATCTGGAGCCGCGATCATTTGATGGATGTGATCTACCCGGACCACCGAGTGGTCTCCGATCGCACCATAGACAGCCATATTCGCAAGCTGCGACGAAAACTGGGCGAAGGGCTGCCCGGTGACCACGACTGGATCGGCAGCGTCTACGGTGTGGGCTACCGTCTTCAGACCCGGCCGGAAGACGGTACCGACGAAGACGAATAAGCGCGGGTTGTTCCACGGTTCCTGCACGCTCTCTGCACATTTTTCTCCGACACTGGGTGCATCGAAGTTCAACGGAGAAAACGCCATGAAGAAAGCACTACTGATCGCCCTCACCCTGGTCACCACCACCGCCTTCGCCGGCCCCGGCATGGGTCACGGTTCGAAGATGAAGTTCGATCCGGAGCAACGCATGGACCGCATGGCGGAAACCCTGGAGTTGACCGACGCTCAACGTACCGAGATTGAATCGATCTTCGAGGAACAGCACGAGAAAATGAAAACGCTGCACGATGAGACCCGCGAACGAGTGGACGCGGTGTTAACCACGGAACAGCGGGACAAAGCGCAGGCACTGCAGGAAGAACGCAAGGAAAAGATGAAGGAGCGCATGGAACGGATGCAGCAGCGTCTGGAGCGGAAAAACGCGGAATAAACCACGACCGTGCTGAGATAATTCGCGGCCAAGGCCGCTCCCACAGCGACTTCTTGAAATAGCAATGGGAGCAGGCCAATTGGCCGCGATCTTTCTTTTACTACAGCAACACTCTACGCAAATCCCCCAGCAGACTGCTCAGGTAAGTGGTAAAGCGCGCCGCGTCGGCGCCGTCGATCACCCGGTGATCGTAGGACAGTGACAACGGCAGCGTCAGCCTGGGCTGGAACGCCTGGCCATCCCACACTGGTTTAGTGTCGGAGCGGCTGACACCGAGAATCGCCACCTCCGGCCAATTGACGATCGGCGTGAAGGCGGTCCCGCCGATACCGCCCAGGGACGAGATGCTGAAGCAGGCGCCCTTCATGTCCGCCGGTGTCAGCTTGCGATCCCGCGCCTTGGCCGCCAGTTCCGACATTTCCAGAGCAATCTCCTTGAGCCCTTTCTTGTCGGCGTCACGTAATACCGGCACCACCAGACCGTTGGGGGTGTCCACGGCGATGCCAATGTGCACATAGTCCTTCTGAATCAGGGCTTCGCCGCCTTTCTCCAGGGAACTGTTGAAACGCGGGAAGGCGCGCAACGCATTGGCACAGGCTTTCACCAGAAAGGCCAGCATGGTGAGCTTGACGCCTTCCTTCTCCAGCAGTTTGTTCTGGCTCTTGCGGAACGCTTCCAGGTCAGTGATATCGGCTTCGTCGAACTGGGTAACGTGCGGAATGGTGATCCAGCTGCGGTGCAGGTTGCGGGCCGCCACCTTACGCAGTTTGTTCAGTTCCACTCGCTCCACCGGTCCGAATTCGCTGAAATCAATGTCCGGCAAATCGTCCACCGGTGCCGCCGTGCCTGCCCCGGCCGGCGCTTCCATACGGCTTTTCAGATAGGCGTGGACGTCTTCCTTGAGGATACGCTCCTTGGGACCGGAGCCTTTGACCCGCGCCAGGTCCACACCGGTATCACGGGCCAGCTTGCGTACCGCCGGGCCGGCATGAACCTGGGCGGATGGCTGACCGGAGGACGCGGAAGCCGCGCTGCTCTCCTGTCTGGCAGGCGCCTGATCGGCCGGTTTTTGTGTCTGACCGGCACTTTTCGCCGGGCTGGATTCGGCTTTGGCCACGGCCTTGTCACCGCCGGCTTTCGCCGCCGCTTTACCGTCGTCGCCGGACGCTTTCTTCGCCCCGCCGCCGCCGGCCCCATCCAGATCCATCAGCTGATCACCGGTACCGACCTTGTCACCCACCTTGACCCGCAACCGGGCCACGGTGCCCGCCGCCGGCGAGGGGATGTCCAGGGACGCCTTGTCGGACTCCAGCACCACCAGGGTCTGCTCGGCCTCGACCTGATCCCCGTCCTGGACCGGGATCTCGATGATTTCAGCGCCTTCGATATCGCCAAGATCGGGCACCGTCACGGTCTGGCTGCCGCCTCCCTGGGGTGCTTCCTGTTCATCATCTTCGCTGTCAGCGCCTTCGTCCGTGCTTTTGCTCTCCTGTTCAGGCTCGGCTTCCTCAGCGCCATTCTGATCAGCTTGTTCCTCCCCGGCCGCCTGTCCGGCATCGTCGTCACCAGCTTCCGCCTCCAGCTCCAACAGCGGGTCGCCTTCCTTGACTTTGTCACCCTGCTTGACCAGAAGACCAAGCACTTTGCCGCCTTTGGGCGCTGGCACTTCCACCGTCGCCTTGTCCGATTCCAACACCACGATGGTGTCTTCCGGGGCAATGGTATCGCCCTCTTTCACCGTCACCTCGATGACATCAACAGGATCGCTGCTGCCGACATCGGGGACTCGAATAGTTTCCTTGCTCACGCTTTGCTCCTTCTTGTGGAAGAAGAGTGGAAAATCATTAGTGGGTCACCGGGTAGGGTTTGGCCGGATCGATTCGGTATTTTTCCATGGCTTTTTGCACCACGTCGGCATCGACCTCGCCTTCATCGCGCAGCGCGGTCAACGCCGCCAGCACCACGAAGTAGCGGTCCACCTCGAAGAAGTGGCGCAGTTGCGCACGGGAATCACTGCGGCCGAAGCCGTCGGTGCCCAGCACCCGGTAAGGCGCCTTGACCCAGGGCCTGATCTGATCCGCGTAAGCCCGTATGTAGTCGGTGGAAGCGATCACCGGGCCGGCACGGTCCGCCAGACAGCGCTCCACCCAGGTCGGTTCGTGCTTGTCGCGTTCCGGCGCCAGCATGCGATCACGGTCGGCACGGATGCCTTCACGGCGCAGCTCATTGAAGCTGGTGACACTCCACACGTCAGCGCTGACGCCAAAGTCCTGGTGCAGCAATTCCGCCGCGGCCTCCACCTCACGCAAAATAGTGCCGGAGCCCAACAGCTGCACCTTCGATGCCTTCTTACCACCCTTGCCTTCGTGCAACAGATACATGCCGCGACGAATGCCTTCCTCCGCCCCTTCCGGCATGGCGCCGTGCACGTAGTTCTCGTTCATCAGCGTCAGGTAGTAGAAGATGTTCTCGTGGTCTTCATACATGCGCTTCAGACCATCCTGCAGGATCACCGCCACTTCATACGCGTAGGTGGGATCGTAGCTGACGCAGTTCGGCACCGTGCTGGCGAGAACATGGCTGTGACCATCCTGGTGTTGCAGCCCTTCGCCATTGAGCGTGGTACGCCCGGCGGTGCCGCCCAGCAGGAAGCCGCGGGCCTGGCTGTCGCCGGCGGCCCACCAGAAATCCCCGGTGCGCTGGAAGCCGAACATGGAGTAGTAGATAAAGAACGGAATCAGGGTGAAATCGTGGACGCTGTAGCTGGTGGCCGCGGCGATCCAGGCGGCCATGGCGCCGGCTTCGTTGATGCCTTCCTCGAGGATCTGCCCTTTTTTGTCCTCGCGGTAGTACATCACCTGACCGGCATCCTCCGGCTCGTACTTCTGCCCCTTGGAAGAATAGATACCCAGTTGCCGGAACATGCCTTCCATACCGAAGGTGCGCGCTTCATCGGGTACGATCGGGACCACCCGCTGGCCCAGGGTCTTGTCCTTGACCAAAGCGTTGAGCATGCGCACGAACGCCATGGTGGTGGAAATCTCCCGGTCGCCGGTGCCTTCCAGAAAGTTGGAAAAGAAGTCCAGGCCCGGCATTTTCAGGGCCTGGCTGGCTTCACGCCGGCGCACCGGCATATAGCCGCCCAGTTTCTCCCGCTGCTGGCGCATGTAGCGCAGCTCCGGAGAATCCTCTTCCGGTTTGTAGTAGGGGATCGTTTCCAGCTCTTCGTCGGTGAACGGCATGTCGAAGCGATCGCGGAATTCCTTCAGGCTCTCCAGATCCATCTTCTTCATCTGGTGAGTCTTGTTGACCGCTTCCCCGGCACCGGTGGCGTAACCCTTCACGGTTTTCGCCAGAATCACGGTGGGCTGACCGGAGTGGTTCACCGCCTCGTTGTAGGCGGCAAATACCTTGAACGGGTCGTGGCCGCCGCGGTTGAGACGATAGATGTCCTCATCGCTCATGTGCTCGACCATTTTCTTCAGTTCCGGATAGGCACCGAAGAAGTGCTCGCGGGTGTAGGCACCGCCGTTCTTTTTGTAGGCCTGATATTCACCGTCCACGCACTCTTCCATGCGGCGGCGTAACAGTCCCTCGTCGTCCTTTTCCAACAACGGATCCCACAAGCGCCCCCAGATTACCTTGATCACGTTCCAGCCGGCTCCCCGGAACAAGCTTTCCAGTTCCTGGATGATCTTGCCGTTGCCGCGCACCGGACCATCCAGGCGCTGCAGGTTACAGTTGACCACGAACACCAGGTTATCGAGTTTCTCCCGCCCGGCCATGGACAGCGCGCCGAGGGATTCCGGCTCGTCCATTTCGCCGTCGCCGAGGAAGGCCCAGACCTTGCGATTATGATCGGCAACCAGCTCGCGGTTCTGCAGGTACTTCATCACATAGGCCTGGTAGATGGCCTGCATCGGCCCCAGCCCCATGGACACGGTGGGGAACTGCCAGAAGTCCGGCATCAGCCAGGGGTGCGGATAGGAGGATAGTCCCTTGCCCGCCACTTCCCGGCGGAAGTTATCCAGTTGCTCCTCGTCGATACGCCCTTCCAGGTAGGCACGGGCGTAGACACCGGGAGCGGAGTGTCCCTGAAAGAACACCAAGTCACCGGGGTTGTCATCGTGAGGAGCATGGAAGAAGTGATTGAAGCCGACGTCGTAGAGGGTGGCGGAAGAGGCGAAGCTGGCGATGTGACCACCCAGATCGTCATCGCTCTTATTGGCCCGTAGCACCGTCACCAACGCATTCCAGCGGATCAGGGAGCGAATACGCCGCTCCATGAACAAATCACCGGGTAACGGCGCCTCCTTGCGAGGCGGAATGGTGTTGATGTAAGGGGTGTTCAGGTGGGTGCGCAATACGCCTTGTTCCTGGGCTCCGTTGGTCAATATGTCCAACAGCCAGGCGGCCCGTTGCGGCCCCTCCCGTTCGATCACCGATTCCAGCGCGTCCAGCCATTCACGCGTTTCCGCCGGATCGATATCATCGAAGAAGTTTCTTTTCTGCATGGGCTTGCGTCCTTTTTAATCGCGTTAGCCACGCCGTCGCGGGATCGCCGCGACAGCGAATGTCGTGCCTGTGTCGACGGTTCCGGGTGTGGTCGTCGCGACAGGTCGAGGAAGCTCGCTCCTCCGGTGATTCGAGGGCAATCAACACCAGGGAGCTAGGAAACCGGAGCGTTATTCAGGGTTCCCTGACCAGGAGGTCACCGGCCATAGTAACAGGCCTCGAACGATTCCCCCACCGCTCCATGGCGGGCAAACCGTAACCGAAATAGCGTTTCATTTTTATGGGCAGACAGGAGCAATCATCCGAAGGGAGAACGCAAATCGTGGATCGTGAGTCGCTGCTGTCCCGCAGTTTGCCGTGACGGGTTGAATGGGTTCATCCGCCGGAAGCGAACACGCCGTTAAAACCACCCCGTCATCCCGGGCCTGACCCGGGATCTCCCTCTGGAGAGCAATGGACTTTGTAGAGGGAAATGCCGGATCAAGTCCGGCATGACGTGGTTCCTCTGAATTCATACCGATCAGGCCAGCAGGCTCCAGAGCGCGGCGAAGATCAGCCATACCGCCAGGGCGCGCAACAGCACTCCGTGCAGTGCCTCCAGACGATCCATTCCCGCCGCCAGCGGTTCCTCGGTGCTCTTCTCGGCGATTTCCTCCACCGGCTCCGCTGCCTGGGCGGTATCGTTGAGCAGTTCACGGCTATCGTCCAGGCGCCAGAGTTTACCCGCCGCCGCCCGCGTCACCGCGCCGAACTGTCCCGCCAGTGCCAGCGCCAGCACCGTCAGGCGCGCCGGAATCCAGCGCAGCGCCGCATCCAGACTCTGTGACCAGTCACTGTGTTCGCGGTGACGCTGCAACCAGGCCCGGTTAAGCACGAACAGCACCACCGCGCCGAACCCCAGCGTCATCAGCCAGAACAAAGCGGCGAACAAGACAAAGACCCGTTCCAGGAAGCCACTTTCCAACTGTCGGAACCAGTCCTGGGAACCGGCTTCGCCGGTGATCGGCAACGCCTGTTCGGCCCGCTCCCGCAGCGCTTCGCCGTCGTTCAGGCGCCCACACACCAGCAGTTCATCCACCAGTCGGAATTCGCTTTCCACACCGACCAGCCACAGCATCAGGGCGGTCCCCAATGCCAGCACCAGCAGGTTGCCCCAGCCGCCGGCCAGCCAATCGAACAGCAATGCCGCCAGGATCGCCGGCAGGGCCACGCTCAGCCACCAGCCCGGAATACCGTGACGCACCGGCGACAAGGTGGCGAGGCAGCGCTGGTGCCGATCCGGCCGCGCCAGCACCCCGGGCCAGCCGCCATCGCGACGACGCAAAGCCAGAACCAAAAGCAAGACGAGCAATTTCATAGCGCTCCCAGCGGTTTCCCTCGGTGGTTACTTTCAGTGGTTATGTCCAGCTGTCATTGCCAAACGCCGATCCGCGCCCAGTCAAAACAGGGACCCGGATCGGTTTTACGGCCCGGAGCGATGTGCTCATGGCCGGTGATGGTATCGCGGCTCAATCGAGGATAATCACGGATCAGAGCCGCCAGCAACGGCTTTAACGCCGCGTATTGACGTTCATCAAAGGCTTGATCATCGCATCCTTCCAGCTCGATGCCGAGCGCATAATCGTTGCAGTTGTCCCGCCCGCGCCAGGACGAGGCCCCGGCATGCCAGGCACGCTGGTCACAGGCGACGAACTGAACCAGCTCTCCGTCACGGCGAATCAGGAAATGGGCGGACACCCGCAGATCTCTCAAACCCTCGAAATAGGGGTGAGCCTCATGGTCAAGGCGGTTCTGGAACAGCGCTTCGATATGCGGGCCGCCAAACTGGCCCGGCGGCAGACTGATGTTGTGCAGAACGATCAGCCCAATGTCGTCCGGATCGGGGCGGGCATTGAAGTTCGGTGAGGGCACCTTGCGGGCTTGCTCCACCCAGTGCTCTTGCAAGGTATAGGTCGGCGTCAACGACGGTGATACGGACACGGAAACTCCCCAATGATGATGGGGAGCGCCGCTCAGTGGCCTTGCCGCCGGCGCAGATCGCCGATCACCGCCTCCAGGGCCCGGTCGAACAGCGCTCCCTCATCAATGAGTTTAACAGTGCCTTCCCGCATGGCAACGGCCAGCGCGGTGGCGTCGAATTCCTCCACCTTGATGCCCCGGCGGTTAATGAACACCAGTTTGGCGCCCTCGCGGATATTGGCCGCCAGTCGCGCGCGACGGGCCTCGTCGCCCATGCCGATTTCCACCCACTGACCGGGTCGCAGCGCCCGCGCCCGCGCCAGCAAGGCATCGTCCTCCGGCAAGGGTGAGGCGGTGACGTCCTCCGGCGCCGTTTTCACTTTCACCCGCCGCGGCTCCTGCCCCCGCAACATCGCCTCCTGGGCCAGGGCCAGGCCACGCACCAACGCCTGACTTTCCACCTCGTCATGCTGTATCGCCGCCAGCCCTTGAGCCACCGCCACCCTCAGTTTGGGTGCCATCTGGCGGGCCTTATGCTGATCGGCTTCCGTCGCGTGGGGCAGCAGACACCAGATCAGCGCATCGGCGATCTTGCTTTGCCGGCGCCAGGCTTCGCTGTCTTCTCCTTCACGCAGCAGGGTCAGGTACAGCACCTGTTGCCAACCCTGACGCAACAGGCGGATCAGCGCCTCCGGCAAGGCCCGGCCCGCCAGCCGCTGGTCCAGGTGCGCCCGCGCCCGCGTCATCGCCTGCTCGGCCCGGGCACGCCCCTCCTCGCTTTCGCGCAAACGTTGCGCCAGCCGGCGGGCACGGGTGTCCTGCTCACTGAAATACTCGTCGAATTCCGTCTGTAACTGGGCGAACAGGCCGTCGTCTTCATCGTAATGGTCGATAACCGTGTACACCGCCCGGCGGATACGCTGGTACAGCTCGTCACCAGTACCTTGCTGCGGATCCCACTGAGCGCCGGCCCGGGCCAGAGTGTTGAGCAACGCCCGGGCCGGATGGCCGTCGTCACCGAAAAAACCGTTGTCGTTGATCGCCACTTTCAGCAGCGGAATCTGCAGACGCCCGATCAACGCTTTGACGTCAGCGGGCAGCGATTCGTCATCCAGGATGAAGTCGAACAGCATGGCCACCAGATTGATGAGGTCATCATCGGCCTGCTCCAGGGCATGCACCACCGGGGCACCTTGCTGCTGGTCCCGCTGTTGATCCAGTTCCCGGGCCAGGGACTCGCGCAGTCCCTGACGTTCCTCCCGCCCCGGTTGCCCCTGGCCATCACGCTGCAGGCGCGACAACACCTGCATCAGATCGTCGCGGCTGACCGCCTGCACCGGTTGATCCAGGGTGATCGGCGCGCCATCCCGATGCGCCACGCCGTCCAGCAGCGTGGCCAGGCCGGAAAGATCAAACGGTTCCGGGGTCGCCTCCGGTACCGCCTTGGCCGGCCCCCGCAGCAAGGCCAGCAACTCGCCCAGTTGGCCAAGGTCGGCGCCGGAAGTTTGGCTATCACCGGCCTGGCGCGATTCCGTGCCGCCGGAACGCCGGGCCGGACGCCGCGCTACCGGCGCGCTGGCCAGTTCCGACAACACGCCGGCCTGCGCCAGAGTGCGATTAGCCTGCTCCACCAGGGCCGGCGCCTCGTCCATGACCACCCGCTCGAACAGCTTCAACACGATCAGGCGGGCGCGGATATCCAGCGACAAGCGCAATACGCAGTCGGCAAAGCAGGCGGCCAGTTGGCGGGGTTCCAGCGGATTGTTTTTCTCGCTGATCGCCACCTTGCCCTCGAACAGATATTCCAGGCGGTGACACAGCAGGGCCAGAGCCTCCTCGCAGCCGTTACGGGCCCGGCGCGCCAGATTATCCAGCGCCACGGAGATTTCCAGCTCGTCATTCTGCACCAGCGTCAGCGACTCGATGCCAGCGGAGGACGCCTCCGGAGACGGCTTGCGTTCCCGGCCGATCTCATTGAACAAGGCGACGATGCCGTCATGAAAGCCGGTTTCCAACGCCCGCCTTTGCAGGCGAAGTTCACGCATGGCGTCGAAGTACCGATCCCGCTCACGGTCGGTTTCGGTTTCCGCCATGTTGAACAGCATGTCGTCGGCGCCGTCGAGCATGCCCGCCAGCAGCGCCAGAGCCCGTTCCCGGGTGCACTCGCGAACCTGCTCCAGCGGACGCGGCAAAGGCTCGGCGCCGGCGGCGCGGGCGCGGCGACCTGGTGCGGTACCGATGTGCGTGACGTTGGTCATGGCTGATTACCCCGGAACCCCGAAAAGAAGGCCCAGCAAGAATGGCCCATACGGATGCAGAGAAACTAAGCTAGCACGCTCCAAAAATCACTATTTTGAACCAACTCTCAAATAAGACATTCGTCTCATTACAATCCCCCGCCTGGCCGGTAAAAACCCGCGAACCCCGGATTCCCGCTTTTCCCGGCAGGCCGAATTCCCTACTCTTCCTGTGAAAAGACAGGAAGGGAAACGATGGAAACCATCATTGATCACACCGAGGCCGTCCGCGACCTCATGTGGGGCTGGCCGGCTCTGATATTGATCGCCGGCACCGGTATTTATCTGAGTCTGCGCCTGGGATTCTTGCCCATCCGGCGCCTGGGATTCGGCTTTCGGCAGATGTTCCGCCCCTCCCAGGGCCAAGGCACCATCGGCTCCAACGCCGCGCTGGCCACGGCGCTGTCCGCCACCATCGGCACCGGCAACATCGTCGGCGTCGCCACCGCCATCGCTTCTGGCGGCCCCGGCGCGCTGGTATGGATGTGGCTGATCGCCCTGGTCGGCATGGCCACAAAATACGCCGAGGCGGTACTGGCGGTGCATTACCGGGAACAGGATCACCACGGGCAATACGTGGGCGGCCCGATGTACTACATCCGCAAGGGCATGGGGTCGCGCTGGGCCTGGCTGGCGGTGCTGTTCGCCTTCTTCGGCATGTGCGCCGGTTTCGGCATCGGCAACACCACGCAAACCCACTCCGTGGCCGATGGTCTCCACGATAGTTTTGGCGTACCCACCTGGACCACCGGGCTGGTGCTGATGGCCATGGTCGGTCTGGTGGTACTGGGCGGCATCAAGCGTATCGCCCGGGTAGCCACCTTCGTGGTGCCCTTCATGGCCCTGGCGTATCTGCTCACCGGCCTGGCGGTACTGGTGGATCACGCCGCCGCCCTGCCCGCCGCCATTGCTCTGTGCTTCGACGGCGCTTTCAGCGGCACCGCCGCCGCGGGCGGCTTCGCCGGCGCCGTGATCAAGGAGGCGATCCAATATGGTATCGCCCGGGGCATTTTCTCCAACGAGGCCGGCCTGGGCAGCGCCCCCATCGCCCATGCGTCCGCCAACACCGACCACCCCGCCCGCCAGGGCAGTGTCGCCATGCTCGGCACCTTTATCGACACCATCGTGGTATGCTCCGTCACCGGTCTGGCCATCGTCGCCAGTGGTGCCTGGACCAGCGGTGAAAAGGGCGCGCCCCTGTCCGCCCTGGCCTTTTCCAGCACTTTTGGCACCTATGGCGAAATCGTGGTGACCTGTGGCCTGGCCATCTTCGCGTTCACCACCCTGCTCGGCTGGAGCCTGTACAGCGAACGCTGCACCCAGTATTTGTTCGGCGACCGCGCACTGGTGCCGTTTCGCTGGGTCTGGGTGCTGGTGGTGCCAGTGGGCGCGATGATGGACCTGGGCCTGGTCTGGCCAATAGCCGATATCATGAACATTTTGATGGCGGTCCCGAATCTGATCGCTCTGTTATTCCTGGCCCCCGTGGTGGTGCGCCTCAGCAAAGAGTTTTTCGATCAACAATGACGACCCGATCCCTGCCCGACTACGCCCGCGCCGATATCGCGCGGGTCGTGGCCTTCGCTTTGCAAGAAGACATCGGCGACGGTGATATCACCGCGCGACTGATCCCCGAGTCCGCACAGGCGCAAGCCACCATTGTGACCCGCGAGGACGCGGTCATGTGCGGCGCGCCCTGGGCCGAGGAAGTATTCCGCCAATTGGGCGGCGTGGACGTGCAATGGCACGCCGGGGAAGGCGAGCGGTTGGCCGCCGGCACCGTGTTCTGCACGCTCAGCGGCAATACCCGCCGCATCCTCACCGGCGAACGGACCGCGCTGAATTTCCTGCAGACGTTGATGGCCACCGCCAGCAGCGCGCGGCGCTACGCCGACGCCGTGGCCGGCACCACGGTCACCGTGCTGGACACTCGCAAGACTTTGCCGGGCCTGCGCGCGGCACAGAAATACGCGGTCCTGTGTGGTGGCTGCGAAAACCATCGCCTGGGCTTGTACGACGCCTTCCTGATCAAGGAAAACCACATTACCGCCTGTGGTTCGATCACCGCCGCCATCGAACAGGCCCGTCGTGTCGCCGCCGACAAGAAAATCATCATCGAGGTGGAAAATCTGGACGAGTTGCGAGAAGCGGCGGCGCTGACTCCGGATCAGATCATGCTCGACAATTTCACCCCGGAGATGCTGGCCGAGGCCATGTCGCTGGCACCGCACAGCGCCCTGGAGATCTCCGGCAACCGCACTCTGGATGATGTCGCCGCCCTGCCGGACAGCCGCCCGCTTTACCTTTCCTCCGGCGCGCTGACCAAGCATTGTCAGGCAGTGGACCTGTCGCTGCGCCTGCAAGGGACGGCTTGAAAAGTGGACAGTTGATAGTGGACAGTTGACAGCGAAAAGCCAAAAGCCAGGTAACGTAAAATTCCCTGCTGTTCAGCCTCCATACGGCCAAATCGCGTATCATCGGGGTAAACGGAAGCAAGCGCCGGAGCTATCGACACGGCATCACATATCATGGAATGTGCATAACGAGGCAGACTAAGGAGAGAAGCCATGCGTGCAATGATCATCCTCGGTACCGCCGGATTGTTGCTGATGACCGGCTGCACCTCGACCAAACGGATCGTGGTGGACCCGCAGGGCGTGGATCAGGCCCAGTATCAGCAGGATCTGGCTGAATGCGACCAGGTCGCCGATCAGGTTTCCACCGGCCGTGATGCCACCGAAGGTGCCGTCGGCGGCGCGGTGATTGGCGGCATTCTCGGTGCCATCTTCGGTGATTCCGGCACCGCCGGTCGCATGGCCGGCGGTGGCGCGGTACTTGGCGGCGCCGGCAAGGCTGGGGACGCCCAACAGGAAAAGTCCCGGGTCATGAAAAACTGCATGCGCGGACGCGGTTATCGGGTACTGAACTAATTCAGCCTCAGAGGTCGCTACGAAGCCGCTGAGGGAGCTTGCCTGCGAGCGAGTTGGGCCGGTTTCCCAAAGATTCGATTGCAGGCAAGCTCCCACAGCGGCTTCGTAGCCCGGCTGTTCTTCCCCTTCTCTCCCTTCTTCCCCGTTCTACTTTAGTCTTAACCTCTTCACGTGGTATCAAAGTGATACGGCTCGTAAGCTAGTGCGGGTCCACGTATTCATCATGGCGATAAAAACAGGAGAAGCTCCATGACACCTCGTACTTTGATTCTTGCCGCCACGCTGGGGTTGTCCGGCGCCCTGCTCGCGGGTTGCAGCGACGAGCCCCAGGACGCACCACAGAGCGGAAGCGGCAGCGATGGCTCGGCTTCCGAACAAACCCAGACCAGCGACAGTAAACCGGTGAATTTGATCTTTGGTACCGGTGGGACTTCCGGTTCCTACTATCCCATCGGCGGCGCGCTGAAACCCATCTTCGAAGACAGTGACCTGATCGGCGGGGTGCAGGTGGTCTCCACCGGGGCCTCGGTGCAAAACATCCAGAATATTCAGGACGGCCTCAACCAGATCGCCATCGTCATGAGCGACGTGGCCTACGACGCGGTCAATGGCAACAATCAGTTCGCAGGCAACAAGGCCGACATCACCACCCTGGCCGGCCTCTACCCCAACGTGGTGCAAATCGTCGCCACCGCGGACAGCGGTATCGACAGCGTTGATGATCTGGCCGGCAAACGGGTCGGCGTGGGCAAGGTCGGTTCCGGCGTCGAACAGAGCGCCAAGATCGTGCTGGAAGCCACCGGCCTCAGCTACGATGATCTGGCCCGGGTCAGCCACACCGGCTACGCCGACAGCGTGACGGAAATGAGCAACGGCAACCTGGACGCGGCCTTCTTCACCTCCGGCGTTCCCAATTCCAGCATTACCGGGCTGATGCAGACCAACGACGTGACGTTCGTGCCGGTCACCGGCGAAGTGGCCGACAAGTTGCTCGAAGCCTATCCCTACTATGAGACGTACACCGTTCCCGCCGGTAAACCCGAACGCTACAACCTGGATGCCGAGGTCGCCACGGTGGCGATTCGCAACATCCTCATCGTTCCCGCCTCCATGGACGATAAGGTAGCAGAGGAATTAACCCGGCGTTTCGACGACTATCTGCACTCCGGCAAAGTGTCGGTTGGCGCCCTCAAGGACATTGACCCGGAAACCATGGACCAGCATCTGGTGGTTCCCCTGCATCCCGGCGCCAAGAGCTATTACGATGGCCGCAACGGCGGCGGCGAATAAGCCGACACGGTGGTAGCGAGGACCGGAACCCGGCGCCGCCGGCGGTTGGCGGCGGTTCTGATCATAGCGGCGGTTCTCGCGGCACTGCTTTGGCCGCGATCCTGGCTGGTGATTCAGGAAGGCAAGGCACTGCGTTACGCCTTCCCCACCACATCAGGTTCCGACTTCGTACTGCGCTGGACACACTCGGTGGAAAAAGAAGACTGGGAAGAACGGTTCCAGATTCAGACGGATGGCAGCCTGATGTTGGTGGAGACCCGGTTCAAGACCTTCGGTGCCGGTGTCCCCGCTGCCGTGGGCAGCGAAACCCGTCTTGAACAGGGCTGGGTGGTCATGAGCGGCATCCACCGCCCGGTGGATCCGCTGCATGTCCAAGCCGCCGAAGCTGAACACTACCGACTATGCTTCCAAGGGAGGACACTGGATCTGACGCATCCCGGTGTCCCACCGATTCTGACATTCACGACTCGGGAAGCCCCCTTGTTGACGATGCTGCCCGCCCGGTTCGGAACCTGGTGGCGGCAGTGGAGATCGCCATGAACCCATCTGCTTCGTCCCCATCCCCACTTCCACCGGAACCGGAGAGGGTGGAAACGGATCCCGCCATCAAGGAAGCGCTGGAAAAATACGATCGCGAAAGTCTGGTCCGCGACGCCCTGCCCCGCTGGATCCTCGCCTTTATTACCGTTGCGTGCGTCTTGCTGGCGTCCTTCCATTTGTACACGTCCTTTTCCGGGCCGCTGGTGGATATCGCCCAGCGCAGCATCCACCTCTATGTGTTGCTGGCTCTGGCGTTCATCCTCTATCCGATCACCAAAAAAGGAGCCCGCAACCGGATCCCGTGGTTCGACGCCATCCTGGTGGTGGTGGCTTTTGGCATTGGCGTTTATATGTTGGTGGTGACGGACCGGGTGATCACCTCGGGCGGCCGCATCAATCACATCGACATGGTGGTGGGCGCGGTGGCGATTCTGCTGGTGCTGGATGCCACCCGCAGAGTGACCGGCTGGGGCTTACCGATTCTGGCCACTCTTTTTCTGGTCTACGGCTTCTACGCCAAACTCTCGTTCTATCCGCAGATCAACGAGACCATCCTGCTGGCCACCGGGCGGCAAATCATGTCGCACCTGGTGTTCATCACCGAAGGTCTGCTCGGCACCGCCATCGCGGTATCCGCCAGCTACATTATTCTGTTCATTCTGTTCGGCGCTTTCCTGGTGAAATCCGGGCTGGGGCAGCTGTTCAATGATCTCGCCCTGGCCGTGGCGGGCCACACCCGGGGCGGTCCCGCCAAGGTGGCGGTGCTGGCCAGCGGTTTTCTCGGTTCCATCAACGGCTCGGCCATCGCCAACGTGGTGACCACCGGTGCCTTCACCATTCCATTGATGAAGCGAACCGGCTACAAGCCCAATTTCGCCGGCGCGGTCGAAGCCTCCGCCAGCGTCGGCGGACAGATTCTGCCACCGATCATGGGCGCCGCCGCCTTCATCATGGCGGAGGTGCTGTCGGTGCCCTACACCCAGGTGATCATGGCCGGCATCATTCCCGCCCTGCTGTTCTATCTCGGCGTGCTGTTCCAGGTGCACCTGCGAGCCATGCGCAACGGCCTGGAAGGCATTCCCCGCTCCCAACTGACGCCGATCAAGGAGGTGATGCTCAAACGCGGTCACCTGCTGGTGCCGATGGCGGTACTGATGTGGTTATTGTACGAAGGGCGAGCCCCGTTCTTCGCCGCGTTCTGGTCCATCGCCGCCACCGTACTGATTTGCGGCACCCGGCGGGTGACGATCGGAGCCACGATCCTGCTCACGCTGTTGATATTCGAGCCTCAGTTGCGCGCCCTGATTCTCGGGAATGCCATTCCGTCCATGCCAACCAGCCGCCTGACTCTGTTCGCGGTCATCGCCATTCCGGTGCTGATCAACGCGGTTCGCGCCCGGCTTGGCCTGGTGGCGGAGAAGATGGATGTGGCCGATTGCCGTGACGCCATGACCGACGGCGTGCGCAATTCCATTCCCGTGGCCCTGGCCTGCGGCGCCGTGGGCATCATCGTCGGGATCGCCACCCTCACCGGCATCGCGCTGGAAGCCGCCGACGCGGTGGTGCAACTGGGACGGGCCATTCCCTACCCGACGCTGCAACTGCTGGCGACCCTGATGCTGACCATGATCGCGTCCATCGTCCTGGGCATGGGCCTGCCGAGCATCCCCACCTACATCATCACCAGCACCATGGCGGCGCCGATCCTGCTCAATCTGCCTCTGTTCCGTGAACTGGCTGGCGACAACGACACCGCCATCTTCATCGCCCACATGTTCGTCTTCTACTTCGGCATCTTCGCCAACCTGACGCCACCGGTGGCCCTGGCCGCCTACGCCGGCGCCGGCATCAGCGGCGGCTCGCCCAACGCCACCGGTTTCCAGGCGATGAAACTGGCGGTGGCCGGCTTCGTCGTGCCTTACATGTTCGTGTTCGCCCACAACATGCTGATGATCGATGCCACCGTCGGCAACATCATCTGGGTGATCATCACCGGGACGGTGGGGGTGCTGCTGCTGGCAGTGGCGGTGGAAGGCTATCTGCGGCGCCCGCTAGGCGCGGTGTGGCGTCTGCTGGCGTTGGCCGGCGCGCTGTCACTGATCTATCCCGGCCTGTGGAGTGACGTACTGGGCGCGGTGATCACGGTGACGTTGTTTCTGTTGGCGAAGAAAGAGGGTTCCGCGACGCCGGTGGAGACCCGAGTCTAGGGCCGGTGCTCGCACACGAATCGCGCCATCCAAGTGGCGCGATTCTCGCTCTTATGCCAGAATCGCGCCACAGAGGTCAAAAATCGCGCCACCATGAGCTCTCCGGACGCCGTACTTCAAAGTCTTCAAGCCCACCCCGACGGCCTGAATATCAGCGAGCTTCTCGGGCTGCACCCGGACATTCCCCGCCGCACGCTTCAGCGATGGCTGGCGGTTCTGGTCACCCAACGCAAAGTGCGAACGGCAGGCGCCGCCCGGGCCCGCCGCTACATTGCCATTTTCCCATGGGGGACACCGGCCAAATCGAGCGACCGGCGGTCAGGCGCTATCCTGGACCGCCCGCTGATCGATCTGTCCTGGGCCTCCTGTCACCTTGAAGGCAACACCTACTCCCGTTTGGCCGCCAACCTTCCGCTTATCCGCGCCAACCTCTGCCCATTAACTTTCCTCGGCGTGCCGGAGCAGGCCTACAGCCATCCTGGGAGTGTACGAACTGACACGCATCGAACTCCTGCGTGATCTCTATCTTTGGGCCTATGAACGCTCCACCCAGGAATACCTGGCCATCAAACAGGAACTCGCGGAACCCGACCCGATGCGCCTGGCCTGGCGCCAAAGGATCAGGGAGACGGTCCGTCAGGTGGTGCTCCAGGCTGACAGCAACCCCTTGGACGTGATCAGGAACAGCCTGACGGATCTGGCTTCCGAAGAGGAACAGGGAGAAGTGGCGGACCTGATCATTGAGGAGCTACGCCGTCTCCACGAAGGCGTTTTGGCACGATACGGCCTGCGCCCGGCTGAGTTTCAGCACTGGAGAAATGTGCAAGGCTACCGCTAATACAGCTCCGTCATTGGGTACGGCGGAGCAGTTGTTGAAGCCGTTTGGGTTGCGATTGGGCGTGGTGTAAGAGCAGGTTTCGGGGATTACGGTTTACGAGGCTGGGCCTCGCTTTTTTGCCTGCGATTGCAAAGGCAAAAAGCAAGGCCCGACCCCGAATATGCCTTATTTTTCTTTTTAACCAACTAGCAATTAGCCCCGGCAAGAACTGGGAAGATACTGGCTAGTAACGGTGGTACCGTCTGCAGTATCACCACAACGCCAGCCGAAGATCGGATCACCAGCGGTACCTGCAGCAGTGGTAGCGTCGGTCAGCGGCACCAGGGTCAGCACGTTGGCACCGGCCAATTGCGGAATCTCAGTGGTATTAATCGTGATCGTGATAGCACCGGCAGCACTGGTGGCAACACTATCAACTTTTGCTGTGTTATTGCCCAATGCTGCACTAGTTTCACATCCCCAGGCATCAGCAGCCGGCAACGCACTTCCACTTTGGTATACCTCCGTCACCGTAGTACGGCAAGCGGAACCAGCAAGGATGGCCTCGGATACTTTTGCGCGCACGGTGTAGTCCTGATAAGCAGGCAAAGCCACCGCCGCCAGAATCCCGATGATCGCCACCACGATCATCAATTCAATCAGCGTAAAACCCTTTTGCACGTTTTTCATTGTTGCGTCTCCATAGCGGGAACTGTGTTTTCCGTGCTCACCCCCAAGGCGAGCGTCGCGCTTTCGTCAATGCAGCTACCGGGCCAATTTTCTTAAGCCAGGATTCACGGGGGCTGGAGACAAAGTGTGAACGGTGCACTCTGCCGCTATGCGTCAGCCATTGACCGGTTTTGTCACCCGGAATGGACGGGTTTGGGCACCTGTTCGGATGACGGCTCCGCTCCAGTACCCTCTCTCCGTCAAGGAAGTGGGACCCGGTTCTCAGCCGCCGGGCACAAGCTCTTTACAGCCCGGGCAAAGGCTGCCAATCTTCTGATACATAAGAATTATTTCCTATTCACGAACTCATTCTTTCCGACCCATGAGCAGTCCTCAATCATCCCTGAGCGGCCTAGCCCGCCGCCTGGTCAACGAAGGCCATCTGTCCACCGAGCAGGTGATGGAAGCGGCCGGTGCTGCCCGTCGGGAGCAGATGCCGCTGGTCCGCCGTCTGGTGGGCTCGGGTCTGATGACCGCGGCCACCGTGGCACGGGCCTCCGCCGAGGAGTTCGGGGATCCGGTCATAGACCTGGATGCGTTTTCCCCGGATGTCCTGGTCAAGGATCTGGTGGATGCCAAGCTGATCGCCCGTCACGCCGTGCTGCCCCTGTACAAAAGGGGCAGCCGTTTGTTCGTCGCCGTCTCCGACCCCACCAATCTGCCGGCGCTGGAGGAAATCCGCTTCAATACCGGTCTCAATGTGGAAACGGTGATTGTCGAGGACGACAAGCTGACCCGGTGGATCGACCGGCTGGAATCGGAGGCGGAGGGCAAGGCGTTCGCCGATCTCGACGAGGGCCTGGACAATCTGGATGTGGCCAACGGCGAAGCGGCCGCGGATTCCAAGGATGAAAACAACGGCGCCGACGATGCCCCCATCGTTCGCTTCGTCAACAAGCTGCTGCTGGACGCCATCAAGGGCGGCGCCTCGGACCTGCACTTCGAACCCTACGAAAAAACCTATCGGGTACGCTTCCGTCAGGACGGCGTGTTGCAGACCATGTCCAAGCCTCCGATCAACAGCGCCAGCAAGATCGCGGCCCGGCTCAAAGTGATGGCGCGTCTGGATATTTCCGAACGGCGGGTGCCCCAGGACGGTCGTATCAAGCTGAAGATTTCCAAGAATCGCGCCATCGATTTCCGGGTCAATACCTGCCCCACCCTGTTTGGCGAAAAGATCGTGATGCGGATTCTGGATCCGGACAGCGCCAAGATGGGCATTGATGCCCTGGGTTATGAGCCCGAGCAGAAAGACATGTACATGAGAGCCCTGAACCAGCCCCAGGGCATGATTCTGGTCACCGGCCCCACCGGTTCCGGTAAGACCGTGTCTCTTTATACCGGTGTGAATATTCTCAACACGCCGGAGCGCAACATCTCCACCGCCGAGGATCCGGTGGAAATCAACCTGGAAGGCATCAATCAGGTCAACGTGAATCCCAAGCAGGGGCTGGATTTCTCGTCCGCGCTACGGGCGTTCCTGCGTCAGGATCCCGACGTCATTCTGGTGGGGGAGATCCGCGATCTGGAGACCGCGGAAATCGCCGTGAAAGCGGCCCAGACCGGCCACCTGGTGTTATCAACCCTGCACACCAACAGCGCTCCGGAAACCCTGACCCGTCTGCGTAACATGGGGGTACCGTCCTTCAATATCGCCACTTCGGTAAGTCTGATTATTGCCCAGCGCCTGGCCCGCCGCCTTTGCAGCCACTGCAAGGAACCGGTGGATGTGCCCAAACCCTCGTTGCTTGCGATGGGTTTCACGGAACCGGACATCGAGAGTGGCTTTACTGTGTTCGGTCCGAAAGGCTGCCAAAAATGCAATAACGGCTACAGGGGCCGGGTCGGGATCTACGAGGTGGTCCGGGTCACGGACGGCATTGCCCGCATCATCATGCAGGATGGCAATTCCATCGAGATCGCCGACCAGTGCCGCAAGGAAGGCTTCAACGATCTGCGCCGCTCCGGGCTGCTCAAGGTGATGCAGGGGGTCACCAGTCTGGAGGAAATGGACCGGGTCACCAGCGGCCACTAGAACGTTTATGGGGGACGTGTGCACGGAATTTCCGTGGCGCGTGACACGATTAAGGGGGATACAGGACGCCTATGGCTAAGACAGCGGCGCAGCAGAAAACCGCCACTTTTCTCTACGAAGGCCTTGATCGCAAGGGCAGTAAAGTCAAAGGGGAAATCAGCGGCAAGGGCCCGGCGCTGGTGCGCGCGGAACTGCGCCGCCAGGGCATTCAGGCACGTAAAGTCATCAAAAAGCGGGAGCTGTCCCTGGGCGGCAAAAAGAAGATCAAACCCGCCGACATCGCCCTGTTCACCCGCCAGATGGCCACCATGATGAAAGCCGGCGTACCGTTGGTGCAATCCTTCGATATCGTTGCCGATGGCCTGGACAATCCATCGATGAAGGACGTCGTGCTGAAGATCAAGACCGAGGTGGAAGGCGGAAACAACTTCGCCGGAGCGCTGCGACAGCACCCTATGCTGTTCGACGATCTGTATTGCAGCCTGATCGAATCCGGCGAGGCTTCCGGCTCGCTGGAGACCATGCTGGATCGTGTCGCGCTCTATAAAGAAAAAAGCGAGGCCTTGAAATCCAAAATCCGCAAGGCGGTGAAATACCCCATTGCCGTCATCTGTATCGCCGTCATCGTCACCGGCATCCTTCTGGTAAAAGTGGTGCCGACCTTTCAGGAATTGTTTGAAGGGTTCGGAGCCGAGTTGCCCGCCTTTACCCAATTCGTCATCGGATTGTCCGAAGGACTGCAGGCTCATTTTCTCCCCATACTGCTCGGTGCTGGCGCACTCATTGCTGGCTTCATCCAGGGGAGGAAGCGTTCCCAAGCGTTCAAGGATGCCGTGGATCGCTTATTGCTGCGCTTGCCGATTATTGGCGACATTACTCACAAAGCCACCGTCGCCCGGTTCGCCCGAACCCTGTCCACCACCTTCGCCGCCGGGGTTCCTCTGATCGACGCCCTGGACGCCTGTGCCGGCGCCACCGGCAATGTGGTTTATCGCAAGGCGGTACTGCAGGTCAAAGAAGACGTGGCCACTGGCCAGCAGCTACAATTCGCCATGCGCTCCACCGGCGTGTTCCCGCCGATGGCCTTGCAGATGACCGCCATCGGTGAGGAATCCGGGGCCCTGGACGGTATGCTTGGTAAAGTCGCCACCTACTACGAGGATGAGGTGGATAATCTCGTGGATGGTCTGACCAGCATGCTGGAGCCGCTGATCATGTCGGTGCTGGGCGTGCTGATCGGTGGCCTGATCATCGCCATGTATCTGCCGATCTTCCAACTGGGTCAGGTGGTCTGACCAACAACAGACAGGATAACGTCATTCGTGTTTAGCTTTCTCGCCGACCAGCCCGCACTGCTCATTATCTTCTGTACCGTGTTCGGGCTGCTGGTGGGCAGCTTTCTCAATGTGGTGATTCACCGCGTACCGCGAATGATGGAACGCACCTGGCGGCGTGAAGCCCAGGAAGTGCTGGAACTGCCCATCGAGGAAACCAGCCCTTATAACCTGGTGGTACCCCGCTCCCGCTGCCCGCATTGCGATCATGCCATCCGCTGGCATGAAAACATCCCGGTGATCAGTTGGCTGCTATTGAAGGGACGTTGTAGCGCCTGCGGCCAGGGCATCAGTGCCCGCTACCCCTTGATTGAACTGCTCAGCGCCCTGATCGCCGCCGTTTGCGCCTGGCAGTTTGGTTATGGGAGCTGGTTGGTGTTCATACTGTTCGCCAGCTTTACCCTGCTGGCGCTGGCGGCCATCGATCTGGATACCACGCTGCTCCCTGACGCCATGACCTTCCCGCTGCTGTGGGCAGGTCTGCTGGCGGCGTTGCTGGGCATCTCACCGGTTTCCCTGCCAGACGCCGTCGTCGGCGCCATGGCCGGTTATCTGTCGTTGTGGAGCCTGTACTGGGTATTCAAACTGGTCACCGGCAAGGAAGGCATGGGCTACGGTGACTTCAAACTGCTCGCCGCGCTGGGCGCCTGGCTGGGCTGGCAGTATCTGCCGCTGGTGATTCTGTTGTCCTCGGTGGTGGGGCTGGTGTTCGCCATTGGCATGATGGCGAATGGCGGCCTCAAAAAGGGTCAGGGCATTCCCTTCGGTCCCTATCTGGCCATTGCCGGCTGGATCGCGCTGCTATGGGGTGAGCGGATCGTCGGTGCTTATCTGGGCCTGTTTCAATTCTAGGATATCGCCTTCTCCGCCTACAAAGTCGCTGTGGGAGCTTGCCTGCAAGCGAATTGTGTTTCAGGGAAAGATTCGCTGGCAGGCAAGCTCCCACAGCGGCTTCGTAGCAACCCATGAATTTATCCACGAGGCCGACGGCAGCCTGGGGAGGCGGCGTTCTGGATTTTTCCGGCTCCGCCGTGTAGTTTGCAGACCAGTTCCGGGTGGAGACAAAGCATGTATGTGGTAGGTGTCACCGGTGGCATTGGCAGTGGTAAAACCGCCGCCACCGATTTCCTGGCCCGTCTGGGCATTACCATCGTCGATGCGGATCAGGCATCCCGGATCGTGGTGGAGCCGGGGCAGCCGGCACTCCATGCCATCGTCGATCGATTCGGCGAGCGGATACTGCAGGAGGACGGCACGCTCAATCGCCGGGCTCTGCGCGATATCGTATTCAGCAATGATCAGGCACGGCGGGAGTTGGAAGCGATTACCCATCCGGCCATCGGCGACGAGCTGCGCCGGCAGATCCAGGGCAGCGATAGCGACTACACCGTGCTGGTTTCGCCTTTGCTGCTGGAAGGGCGGCAAAAGGACATGACCCATCGCGTTCTGGTGGTCGATGTGCCCGGTGAAATTCAGGTGGCCCGCACCGTGAATCGGGATCAGGTCCCCATGGAGCAGGTGGAGGCGATCATGCGCGCCCAGCTATCGCGGGAAGAGCGCCTGGCCCTGGCCCACGATGTGGTGACCAACGACGGTCCCCTGGAACGGCTTCATCAGCAACTGGAACAACTGCATCAACGTTATCTGGAGTTAGCCCGACGTCATGGCGGATAACACCACTCGTATCTATCCCTGCCCCCATTGCAAGAAACCCACGCGCTGGGACGACAACCCCTGGCGGCCGTTTTGCAGCGAACGGTGCAAGATGATCGATCTGGGCGCCTGGGCCTCGGAGCAACATATGATTCCGGGGGATCCGAACGCACCGGTGGACGATCTCGACGACCCGGAGCGGTGATACAAGCCCGTTTTACGCGCCAGCCAGGTCTTTCGGAAATCGCTACAAAGCCACTGTAGGAGCTTGCCTGCAAGCGAAGGGCTTTCGGGCGACAAGAGATTCGCTTGCAGGCAAGCTCCTACAGTGGCTTCGTGCTCCCTTCTGAGGGGGAAGCTGCCTGAAAGGCCGGGGTCAGCCCAACCCGGGCCAGAAAGCGCGGATGCCGGCGACGCCATAGGCACCGTGTTGACGGGCCGTGGTCAGATCATCCGGGGACAACCCGCCCAGGGCATAAAACACCAAAGGCCGCCCTTCGGTGAGCGCCGCGAAACGGTCCCATCCCATGGGCGCCACATCAGGATGCGTGGCGGTGGCCTGCACCGACGATACCACCGCCATCGGGATATCCAGCGCCAGAGCCTGCTCCAGGGCGGCAGTGTCGTGGCAAGCGGCGGAGATCACGCCAGCAAATCCACTCAACTCCGGCGTCGCCGCGGCCATCAGCGCCCGCCGGCTCAAATGCAATCCGCTGGCCCCTTCCCGCGCCGCCAGCGCCGCATCGTCCCGAACCCAGAAACGCAGCGCCCGCTCACGGCAGAGAGCCGCCAGCCGCGGCAGTGCCGGGTCCTGACTCCAACTGCGCAAATACACGCCCTGCCGTCGCGGGTCCAGTTGCTCCAGCCCCTGGATCACGGCTTGCTCGTCGAGGCCCTCGGGCACCACCACCCATTCCGGCGGCAATCTCAGCGCCAGTGCCACCGGGCGATTGGCGGCGGGAAACGCACGCTCGGTGATATCAGCCAGCGGCACCCACTCCACCGGCTGGCCCTCGCGGCCATGGGGCTCGCCGCTGTAGCGCCGTACCTCACGGAAATGCAGGGTGACCTTCAGGTCCGGGTAGCAGTGGCGCACGGTCATGAACGGCGTGCATCCGGTCACATCCAGTCCGAGCTCTTCGTGCAGTTCCCTGGCCAGGGCAACATCGAGGGCTTCTCCCGGCTCCACCTTGCCTCCCGGAAACTCCCACAGCCCGCCCTGATGCTTGTGCTCGGGGCGGCGGCTCAGGCACAAACGTCCGTCTCCATCGCGGATAATGCCCGCCACCACGGTGATTTCCGGAAGGGTCTCATGGGAATCAGACATGGTCAGGTACGATACTCGGCGTTGATTTTCACGTAGTCATAGCTGAAATCACAGGTCCACATTTGCCCCCGGCCCGCTCCCGCCGCCAGATCCACGCGGATGGTGATTTCCGGACGCGCCATGACAGCGGCGCCGCGTTCCTCGGTGTAATCGTCGTCGACGCCACCTTCATTGACGATACGAACATCATCCAGCCAGATCGCCACCCGGTTCACATCCAGGGTGTCGATCGGCGCCCGCCCCACGGCGGCCAGGATCCGGCCCCAGTTGGGGTCGGAGGCAAACAGGGCGGTTTTGACCAGCGGGGAGTGGGCAATGGTCTCCGCCACCGCCACGGCGTCAGCGTCGCTGGCGGCACCTTCCACCTGGATCTCGACGAACTTGGAGGCTCCTTCGGCATCGCGGATCAGCGCCTGGGCCAGTTCCACGAACACCTGTTCCAGCGCCTGGAATACCAAGCGGGCGGCCTCGCTGTCCTGCCGCTCGATCGGCGCCGCCCCGGACCGGCCGGTGGCGATCAGAATGCAGGCGTCATTGGTGGAGGTGTCACCATCCACGGTGATGCGATTAAACGAGGCATCCGCCAGTTGGCGCACCCAGCGATCCAGCAACGGCTTGGCGATATCCGCGTCGGTGGCGATGTAACCCAGCATGGTGGCCATGTTCGGCCTGATCATGCCGGCCCCCTTGGCGATGCCGGTGATGTTCACCGGTACGCCGTCCAGCTCCAGGCGGCGACTGGCCACTTTCGGCACCGTGTCGGTGGTCATGATGCCCTCGGCGGCGTTACCCCACCCGTGCTCATCAAGAGTCTCCAGCGCCGCCGGCAAGCCGTTCTCAAACGGTTCCATGGCGAACGGTTCACCGATCACGCCGGTGGAAAACGGCAGCACTTCAGCCGGGTGGCACAGAGCCAGCTCCGACAGCAGCACGCAGGTCTCCTCACACAGAGCCAGCCCCTTGTCACCGGTACCGGCATTGGCATAGCCGGTGTTGATCATCAGGTAGCGAGGCGCTTTTTCCGTCAGGTTACGGCGTGCCACCTGTACCGGCGCGGCCTGGAAGCGGTTGCGGGTGAATACGCCAGCGGCACGGCTGCCCGGCGCCAGCTCGATCACCACCAGGTCCTTACGTTGGGCTTTTTTAATGCCCGCTTCCACCGCGGCCAGGCGCACACCGGCCACCGGAAACCACTGCGACTGCGTCATGTTCGATCCTTCACCAAGGGTCATGGAATAATTCGGGCCACCTGTTCGCGGCCCCGGTTAATAGCATGGCCTTTCCGGGCCGAAAGGGGCAAGGGCCCCGAACGCACCAACCCCGCCGATGGCGGGGTTGGATGGAAAAGCGCTCACCCCTTGCGGGGAACCACAATGATCACGTTTCCAGACGGCCGCAGCAGTGCTTGTACTTTTTGCCGGAACCGCAAACACAGGGTTCATTGCGGCCCACTTTACGGCCTTCACGCACCACCGGCTGGGCCACCTGCGGCGGCCCCTGGGTCTGGATACCGTCGCCGGACGCGGTGGGTGCGGCTATCTGCTCCTGCTGCGCCTTCATCCGCTCCGCCTGTATCCGGGCTTCTTCCTGGCGCTGGGCTTCCAGCCGTTCCACTTCATCATCGCGTCGCACCTCGAAATTGTGCAGTACGCGGATCAGCTCGTGCTGGATCTGGTTCAGCATGGCCTGGAACAGCTCGAAGGCTTCCTTCTTATATTCCTGTTTCGGGTTCTTCTGCGCGTAACCGCGCAAGTGGATGCCCTGGCGCAGATGATCCATGCTGGCCAGGTGGTCCTTCCAATGACGGTCGAGGATCTGCAGCATCAGGTGTTTTTCAATCTGGCGCAGAGTTTCCTCGCCGACCTCCTGCTCCTTGCGGCGGTACTCCTCTTCCATGGTCTCGATGACCTTTTCCACCACCCCGTCGATGTGCAGCCCGGTATCTTCCTGCAGCCACTGGCTTACCGGCGCCCGGCAGCTGTACTCGGTCGCCAGGGTGCGCTCCAGCCCATCCACATCCCATTGATCTTCCACCGAACCGGGCGGCATGTAGGCGTGAATTTCATCCGGCATCACGTCACGACGGATGCTTTCGATGGAGGACGCCAGGCTCTCGGATTCCAGAATCTGCTCGCGCTGGCTGTACACCACGCGGCGCTGGTCATTGGCCACGTTATCGTATTCAAGCAGATTCTTCCGGATATCGAAGTTGCGCGCTTCCACCTTGCGCTGGGCGTTCTCGATGGCGCGGGTCACCCAGCGGTGCTCGATGGCCTCACCGTCCTTCAGGCCGAGTGAACGCATCATGTTACGCACCCGGTCGGAGGCGAAGATGCGCATCAGGTCGTCTTCCATGGACAGGAAAAAGCGGGTGTACCCCGGATCGCCCTGACGGCCGGCACGGCCACGCAACTGGTTGTCGATACGGCGGGATTCGTGCCGCTCGGAGCCGATGATATGCAGGCCGCCGGCCTCCAGCACCCTGGCGTGGTTGTCCCGCCATTCGTCCCGGATCTTCCGCGCTTCCGCGCCATCCGAATCATCGAGATGCTTGATCTGCTCCTCCGGATTGCCGCCGAGCACGATGTCGGTACCCCGACCGGCCATGTTGGTGGCGATGGTCACGCTGCCCGGGCGCCCGGCCTGGGCAATGATCTGGGCTTCACGCTCGTGCTGCTTGGCGTTCAGCACCTCGTGTTTGATCTTGTCCTGATTGAGGCGATGGGACAGGTATTCGGAGGCCTCGATGGTGGCGGTGCCCACCAGTACCGGCGCGCCTTTTTCGACGCACTGTTTCACCTCATCGACAATCGCTTCGAATTTTTCCTTCAGTGTCAGATAGACCAGATCGTTGGCGTCGATCCGCGCCATCGGACGGTTGGTGGGGACCACCACCACATCCATACCGTAGATCTGACGAAACTCCACCGCTTCGGTGTCGGCGGTACCGGTCATGCCGGAGAGTTTGTCGTAAAGGCGGAAGTAGTTCTGGAACGTGGTCGAGGCGAGCGTCTGGTTCTCCTGCTGGATGCGCACCCCTTCCTTGGCTTCCACCGCCTGGTGGATGCCGTCGGACCAGCGCCGGCCCGGCATGGTCCGACCGGTGTGCTCATCGACGATGACGATCTGGTCGTTCTGCACCACGTACTCCCGATCCCGGTGGAACAAGGCGTGGGCCTTCAGGGCGGCGTGCACGTGATGCAGCAGCGTCAGATTATGGGCCGCGTACAGGCTCTCCCCCTGCTCCAGCAGATCGTTCTCCACCAGCAAGGACTCGATCAGCTGGTGACCTTCCTCGGTCAGCTCCACTTGCCGCTGTTTCTCATCGATCACATAGTGACCGGTTTCATCGCCCTCCTCCGGCTGCGGCTGAAGCCGTGGCATCAACAGATTGATCTGGCGATACAGTTCGGAGGAGTCGGAGGCGGGGCCGGAAATAATCAGCGGGGTACGGGCTTCGTCGATGAGGATGGAATCCACTTCATCGACGATGGCGAAGTTGAGTTTGCGCTGCACCCGGTCTTCCAGCCGGAAGGCCATGTTGTCACGCAGATAGTCGAAGCCGTATTCGTTGTTGGTGCCGTAAATAAGGTCGGAACCATAGGCTTCGCGTTTTTCCGGCGCCGGCTGCTGGGAATAAATAATGCCGACGGTGAGGCCGAGAAACTCGTACAGGGGACGCATCCAGTTGGCGTCCCGCTCGGCCAGGTATTCGTTCACGGTCACCACGTGCACGCCCAGGCCGGACAGGGCGTTGAGATAGGCCGGCAAGGTCGCGGTGAGGGTTTTACCTTCACCGGTGCGCATCTCGGCGATACGCCCTTCGTGCAAAGCGATCCCGCCCAATAACTGCACATCGAAGTGACGCATGCCCATGATTCGCGTGGCGGCCTCGCGGACCACGGCGAACGCTTCTGGCAACAGTTCATCCAGCGTCTTGCCCTCGGCGAAGGCGGCCCTCAATTCGCCGGTCTTGGCTTTCAGCGCCTCGTCATCCAGTTTGGCCATGTCGTCACCAAGCGCGTTGATCGCCGTGACCAGGCGGCTCATACGCTTGAGTTCACGGTCATTTTTGGTGCCGAAGACTTTCTTTGCGATGGAAGACAGCATGAAACGTCCGTTTTTTCTCAATGGGTGGAGCAGAGCGCCCCGCGCTAAGGAGGGATCATTCTACTCACGAGATTGGGTAGGGGCGACCATAATTCAAGCCTTGGGCGGAGGAATCAAGACCCGGGTGACGGTCCCTGACCAATGGGGGCGCTTGACAGCGCCCCGGTTCTCACCCGCCTCCGCCAGGGATGGCGGGCTAGCGGCGCGCCCGAGCGATATAAGGGGAAGGATCCACCTGCTGGCCGTTCTTCAACACTTCGTAATGCACATGGGGACCGGTGGAACGGCCGCTGCTGCCGACAATGGCGACGGTATCGCCGGTGCGCACGATATCCCCGACCTCCACGGTCACGCTCTTGGCGTGGGCATAGCGAGAGCTGATGCCGTTACCGTGATTGATTTCCACCAACTGGCCGTAGCCGGTCTTCTTGCCGGCGAAGGTGACGACACCGGACGCGGTGGCAATGATCGGCGACCCGTCCCGGGCGGCGAAATCCACGCCCTTGTGCCAGGCCACCCGGCCACTGAACGGATCGGTGCGGCGACCATAACGGCTGGACATCCAGCCATGCGGAATCGGTCGACCGGACAGGAAGGTTTCATCCTTGAGTTGACGGTTCGCCAGCAGCTTTTCCAGGATGTCCAACTGCTGTTCGCGCCGTTGCAAGGCGGTGGTCACCCGCTCCAGTTCCTGCATGAAGGACGGCGGCGTAAAGCTGCTGCTGCCCTCCACTTCCGGCCCCCCGATGGCCGGGGCGCTGCTGAAATCGAATTCCTGGCCGTCGATGCCGGCCACGTCCACCAGACGTTCCCCGAGGGCATCCAGACGCACCAGGCGGGCTTCGGTGTCCGCCAGTTGCAGGGTCAAAGCGCGGAACTGTTCAGCGCTGAGACGGGACAAGTCCGCCACTTCACGCTTCTGCTCGTTGAGTTCGTTCTGGAACCGCTCGGCCACGGCTTCGGTGTACGCCGGCGGCACCAGTTTGTAGTTCAGCCAGTAGGCGCCGCTACCCAGGGCCACCGGCAGCGCCACCATTATAAAAAGCGCCAGATACAACCAGGATCGGGATAACTGCACCGATCGGGCATGGCCGCCCTTGCTGTTAAGCCATATGATGTTCATGAGTGTGGAAACACCCCTTCCAAAAAGTCTTCAGGCCAACGGTCCGAGGGCCCGCGGAATACCCATTCATAAATGACAATGCCGGTGGTGCCGGGCGGCACCGTCGCCCGCTGGTCTCCCCGGTTTCCTTCGTGCCGCCCGGCCGGTTATGGTCTGGCCGTGGTTCGACGAGCCCGGAGTAGCTGGCGAGAGACTTATCGTTTTTTTACAATTAGCCGGGTAGTGTAAGGAAATACCATGGCCAACACAAACCGGCCCCAAAATCTCGGGGCGCTGCTCAAACGTCATCCCAGATTGGGACGGCTGGCGGCCAATGCTCGCGCGCAGCCCGCACCCTCTCAAGGCGGCGACCCGCGAACCTGCCTGCCGCCCGCGCTGCGTGACCGGGTCATGCTGGTGGAAGAGTCGCAACGCTGGCTGGCGCTGGTGGAAAACAGTGCCACCGCGCAGTTGTTGCGCTTCCATCTGCCCCGGCTGCAACGGGCTCTGCCCGGCGCCGCCAGCGTCAAAATCGTGGTGACCGGCCGGCGCCAGCTTGATAGCGGCTCCGGTTCCTCCGCGCACTCCACGGATGAAGGCAAATACCGTGCCATGGGACCGGTTCTGGATGCGGAAAGTGCGGCTCATATTGCTCGCGCGGCGCGTGACATGGACGACCCGGGCCTGAGTGAGGCCCTGGCCCGATTGGCCAGCCGGGTCAAAAAGTGACGGGAAGGGTCATCTGAAGGGCGTAACTGCCCACCCCGGCCGCGGGAGGGTGGCCGGAGTGGATCAGGGAAGCGCACCGTTATTCGGCGGTGGCCAAAGGTCCGGCGTAGGAGATCGGCGCCGCGTCCGCGTCCTCGAACGTCACCACTTCATAGGCGTCCGGCTGACTCAGCAGTTCGCGCAGCAGGGCGTTGTTCAAAGCGTGACCGGACTTGTGACCCACGAATTCGCCAATCAGGCTATAGCCCAATTGATACAGGTCGCCGATGGCGTCCAGCATCTTGTGTTTCACGAATTCGTCGTCGTAACGCAGACCGTCCTCGTTAAGGATGCGGTATTCGTCCACCACGATGGCATTGTCGACGCTGCCGCCCAACGCCAGATTCTGGCTACGCAGGAACTCGATATCACGCATGAACCCGAAGGTCCGGGCGCGCGCCACTTCCTTCACGAACGAGGTCGTGGAGAAATCGATGCTCGCCAGTTGATCGCGTTCCTCGAAGACCGGGTGGTCGAATTCGATCGAGAAAGTCACCTTGAACCCGTCAAAAGGCACGAAAGTGGCAATCTTGTCGCCTTCTTTCACCGTCACCTTCTTCTTGATCCGGATGAACTTCTTGGCCGCCTCCTGCTCACGGATACCCGCGGACTGCAGCAGGAATACGAAGGGCCCGGCACTGCCATCCATGATCGGGACTTCCGGTGCCGACAACTCCACATAGGCGTTATCGACCCCCAGCCCGGCCATGGCGGAGAGCAAATGCTCGACCGTGCCCACCTTGACGCCGTTCTGCACCAGGGTCGTGGACAAGGTGGTTTCTCCCACACTGTGGGCACCTGCCTTGATCTCCACTACCGGGTCCAGATCCACGCGGCGAAACACGATGCCAGTGTCCACCGGCGCCGGACGTACCGTCAGGTAGACTTTCTCACCAGTATGCAACCCTACGCCGGTGGCGCGAATTACGTTTTTGAGTGTTCGTTGTCTGATCATCGATCCGTCACAAAGCTACCGGTATCCTGAAAAATAAGGATACTGCCATCCTCGAAGCGTTATAAGAGGATAAGTATACCCAAAATCCTCTTACCGCACCATTGACCGTGCCTATCGCGCCGTTAGCCGCGCCGCCGTCAGTCGGCCTGACGGCGGAGGAAGGTCGGGATATCAATAAAGTCCAGATCTTCCGCGGTATTCACCGCGCCACGGCCGGAACCGCCCATGCTTTGTTGCACAGCACGACGACGCTCGACGGCGGGACGCTCCAGGTCGTTGTAGTCCACCCGGCCTTCCGCGCCCAGAGAGTTCTGACGGCCACGAACCACTTTCAGTTCCTGCTGGGCACCCAAACCGGTGGCGACCACCGTCACACTGATATTGTCGCCCATATCCGGGTCGATGGCCGTGCCGATGATCACATTGGCTTCCTCGCTGGCCAGCTCGCTGACGATGTCACCCACCTCGGAGAACTCATCCAGAGCGATGGACTCGTTGGCGGTGATGTTGATCAGGATGCCACGGGCGCCACGCAGATCCACATCTTCCAGCAGCGGGCTGGAAATGGCGGCCTGAGCGGCTTCGGAGGCCCGGTTGTCGCCGGTGGCGATACCGGTACCCATCATCGCGGTACCCAGTTCACTCATCACCGTGCGCACGTCGGCGAAGTCGACGTTGATCATGCCGGGACGGACGATCAGATCGGCGATCCCTTTCACCGCGCCCTGCAGTACTTCGTTGGCCGCTTTGAAAGCGTCCAGCAGGGTGGTGGAACCGCCCAGCACCGACTGCAGCTTCTCGTTGGGGATGGTGATCAGGGAGTGCACCTGGTCACGCAGGGCCTGGATGCCTTCCTGGGCGGAGCGCATGCGCTTCTTGCCCTCGAACGGGAACGGTTTGGTCACCACCGCCACCGTGAGGATACCCAGTTCCTTGGCGATCTCGGCCACCACCGGCGCCGCGCCGGTACCGGTACCACCGCCCATGCCGGCGGTGACGAACACCATGTCCGCGCCGTCGAGCAACTCGGCGATGCGGTCACGATCCTCCAGCGCCGCCTGCCGGCCAATTTCCGGATTGGCACCGGCACCCAGACCCTTGGTCACCTGGCTGCCCAGTTGAATCACGGTCTTGGCCGAGGAGTTGCGCAGGGCTTGTGCATCGGTATTGGCGCAAATGAAATCCACGCCTTCCACGTTAGAGCGCACCATGTGGTCCACGGCGTTGCCGCCGCCACCACCAACGCCCACCACTTTGATCACCGCGCCATGGGGTACGGAATCTTCCAGTTTGAATTGCATAATTGATCTCCCGCTTGTTGCTTCCCTGGTTACTGCCTTTTCCAAATCGGGCCAACCTGTCCGGCCCGTTTTGAAACCGTTAAAGTGTCTGACGCCGGACGTCAGACACTTAAAAATTGCCCTGGAACCAGCGCTTGAAGCGCTCGACCCAGTTCACCTGTCCACCACCGGCCTGGGCGCGCGCGCTCAGACCTTCCTTCTCCATCCGCAGCCCGTAGAGCAGCAGGCCCACGGAAGTGGAATAAATCGGGTTGCGCACCACGTCGGTGAGCCCGGCCACGCCCTGCGGCGTACCCAACCGTACCGGCATATGAAAAATCTCCTCCGCCAGTTCCACCGCGCCTTCGATCTTCGAGGAGCCACCGGTCAGAACAATGCCGCCGGGGATCAGGTCCTCGTACCCGGACCGGCGGATTTCCGCCTGGATCAGGGTGAACAGTTCGTCGTAGCGCGGCTCCACCACTTCCGCCAGATTCTGACGGCTGAGGGTGCGCGGCGGCCGATCGCCGACGCTCGGCACCTTGATGGTTTCGTCAGCACCGGCCAGTTGCGTCAGCGCGCAGGCGTACTTGATCTTGATCTCGTCGGCGTGCTGCTTCGGCGTGCGCAGCGCCATGGCGATATCGTTGGTGACCTGATCACCGGCAATCGGAATATTGGCGGTGTGGCGGATCGCCCCTTCGGTGAAGATGGCGATATCGGTGGTACCGCCGCCGATGTCGACGATGCATACACCCAATTCACGCTCGTCCTCGGTGAGTACCGAATAAGCGCTGGCCAATTGCTCGAGGATGATGTCCTCCACTTCGAGACCGCAGCGGCGCACGCATTTTTCCACGTTCTGGGCCGCGTTCACGGCGCAGGTCACCAGGTGCACCTTGGCTTCCAGGCGCACCCCGCTCATGCCCACTGGCTCGCGCACCCCTTCCTGGTTGTCCACCACGTATTCCTGTGGCAGCACATGCAGGGTCTTCTGGTCCGCCGGAATCGCCACCGCCTGGGCGGCATCGATGACGCGGTCGATATCCGCCTGCATCACCTCCCGGTCACGGATGGCGACGATGCCGTGGGAGTTGAGGCTGCGCACGTGGGATCCGGCGATGCCGGCGTAGACCGAGTGGATCTGGCAGCCGGCCATCAGTTCCGCCTCCTCCACCGCCCGCTGGATCGAGCGCACCGTGGCCTCGATATCCACCACCACGCCTTTCTTCATGCCGCGGGAGGGCTGCGACCCGAGGCCCACCACCTCGACGGTGCCTTCGCTGGTCACCTGACCCACGATCGCCACCACCTTGGAGGTACCGATGTCCAGTCCCACGATCATGTTGTCCATTGCGTTCGCCATTAGCGCCTGCCTCGATCCGTTATACTTTGCCCGCCCGGCGGGCGGATGCCGCTTGCGCGTCCTGGTCATCCCGCCAGGTGACCGCCACGCCATCGGCGTAGCGCAGATCCACCCGGGCCACGCCGCGACTGTCGGTGCTCAGCACCCCGCGGTACAACCGCACGAAGCGGCGCAGCTTGTTCACGTACTGTTCCCGATCCACCACCAACTGCATGTTGTTATTCAGGGTCAGGCGGGCGGTGAGACGCGCGTTCACCTCCATCCGCTCGATCCCCAGGCCAATGTCGCTGAGCAGTTTGGCCATGCTGTGGTAGTAGCTCATTACTTCGTCGAGCCGTTGTTCCGGTCCGTTCAGACGCGGCAGACCGGAAAGGTCGTACTGCTTCAGCGCCTTGAACGGTTCGCCGGTATTGGAGACCAGCAAGGTCTCGTTCCACACCGCCACCGGTTCCCGCTCGGTGACGGTGAGCACCACGGTATCCGGCCACTGGCGCCGCACCGAGACATCCGCCACCCAGCTCAGTTCCCGCGCCTGGTCATAGATCCGGTCCAATGGCGCGGTAAAGTAGTTGGCGTCACGCACCAGGGTGGCCAGCTTGGTCTGCACCTGCTGCTGACGGCGGACGTCGGTGACACCGTCCACGCCCACCTTGCGCACCGGGTAGTGATCCAACACCCGTGGCAGGTAAATCACGCCGCCCACCAGCACCGCCGCTACCAGGGCCACCAGCACCGCCGGCACCGCCGCCGCCAGGCGCTCACGCAGCGGCACCCGGGGCGTCTTGCGCCGGACGCTGGAAGCACCACGGGAACGCGGTTGCACTCCCTGTTGACGGCGAGGCGCCTTAGCCACGGCGTTTACCTCCTTTGCGCGGCGGGAACCGGTCCACCGCGTCCAACAGAATCCGCGCCACCAGAATCGGAAACTCGTCACCAGCGGCACGGGCGGCCATCGGCACCAGGCTGTGGTCGGTCATGCCGGGCACCGTGTTCACTTCCAGCAGTTGCCAGCGACCCTGTTCGTCACGCATCACATCGACGCGCCCCCAGCCCTGGCAGCCCACCACCTTGAAGGCCCGCAGCGACAGCGCCCGCAGTGCGCTCTCGTCCTCGTCGCTGAGCCCCGCCGGACACAGGTACTCGGTGCTGTTGGACTGGTACTTGGCCTCGTAGTCATAGAACTGATTCGGTGTCTTCAGCCGGATCGCCGGCAGCACCTGCTCGCCGACCACGGATACGGTGTACTCGGAGCCATTGACCCAGGCCTCCACCAGCACTTCGCTGTCGTACTGGCGGGCGTCATCCAGCGCCCTGCGCAGCTGCGTCTCGTCCTCCACCTTGGCCATGCCAATGGAGGAACCTTCATGGGCCGGCTTCACCATCAGCGGGAAGCCCAATTCGGCCAGCGCCTCGCCGTCATCATCCGCGCCCACCACATGGAACGCCGGGGTCGGCAGGCCGACGCCTTTCCACAGCCATTTGCTGCGCACCTTGTCCATGCCGATGGCCGAAGCCATCACCCCGGAGCCGGTGTACGGCACACCGAGATGTTCCAGCACGCCCTGGATCACGCCGTCCTCGCCACCACGGCCGTGCAAGGCGATGAAGGCCACGTCAAAGCCCTTGAGGGTTTCGACCCCCACTTCCGACGGATCCACCAACTCAGCGATCAATCCCAATTGGCGCAGCGCCTGATGGACCTCGGCACCGCTTTTCAGGGATACCGGGCGCTCGGCCGAGCTGCCGCCGGCCAGCACCGCCACCCGACCGATGCGTGCCAATCGTTGTTTCATGGCGTTATCGATCATCATGACCGTTCTCCTCTCACCCGCTCGGCCAGATCCCGCGCGATCGTTCCCACGTTACCGGCCCCCTGGGTCACCAGCAGATCACCGTCGCGCAGCAGGTTCTCCAGCAAGGCGGGCAGTTCCGCCGGGTCGTCGACGAACACCGGTTCCACCTGGCCGCGCTGACGGATACTGCGACACAGGGCACGAGCGTCGGCGCCCGGCACCGGCTCCTCGCCGGCGGCATACACTTCCAGCATCAGCAGCACATCCACCCGCGACAGCACCTCGACGAAATCCTCGTAAAGGTCCTGGGTCCGGGTATAACGGTGCGGCTGAAACAGCATCACCAGCCGCCGTTGCGGCCAGCCCTCGCGGATCGCCGCCACGGTGGCGGCCACTTCCCGGGGGTGGTGACCGTAATCGTCCACCAGGGTGGCGCCGCCGCCCTGGCAGGGATATTCACCAAGCACATCGAAGCGCCGGCCCACCCCGCTAAAGCCGTTCAGGGCACGCACGATGGCCTCATCCGGAGCCCCTTCATCACTGGCCACGGCAATCGCCGCCAGCGCATTCAGAATGTTGTGACGCCCCGGCATGTTCAGAGTGATCTCCAGCGGTTCACCCTCGGCGCGCACCACCCGGAAACTGGTGCTCATGCCGTGGGCGCTGACCGCTTCGGCACGCAGATCCGCGTCCTCGTCGAAGCCGTAGCGGATCACCTGCCGGTTCACCCGCGGCAGTAATCGGCGCACCACCGGATCATCGACGCACATCACCGCCACGCCGTAGAACGGCAGATTGTGGAGAAACTCGATGAAGGTATTCTCCAGGCGGGCGAAATCACCGCCGTAGGTGTGCATATGGTCGGCATCGATGTTGGTGACGATGGCACTCATCGGCTGCAGGTGCAGGAAGCTGGCATCGGACTCGTCCGCCTCGGCCACCAGATAACGGCTCTGACCCAGGCGGGCGTTGGTGCCGGCACTGTTGAGACGGCCGCCGATGACAAAAGTCGGGTCCAGTCCGGCCTCACCGAGAATCGCCGCCACCATGGAAGTAGTGGTGGTCTTGCCGTGGGTACCGGCCACCGCGATGCCGTGACGGAAGCGCATCAGCTCCGCCAGCATCTGCGCTCTCGGCACCACCGGGATACGCAACTCGTGGGCACGCGCCACTTCCACGTTATCCGCGCTCACCGCGGTGGAGGTCACCACCACGTCGGCGCCTTCAATGTTCTCGGCGCGGTGGCCAATGTCCACGCGCACGCCCAGCCGGCGCAGACGTACCACCACCGGCGACTCCTTGATGTCACTGCCGCTGACCTGGTAGCCCTGGTTGGCCAGCACCTCGGCGATACCGCACATCCCGGCGCCGCCGATGCCGACAAAATGGATGCCGCGAATGCGCCGCATCTCCGGCACCACATGGCTGTTGGCGGCCTGGTTACTGGCGGCGACGTTATCGGCCATCGGCCACCTCCTCACAAAGTCGGGCCACCCGCTCGGCGCTGTCGGCGATGGCCAGTTGACGGGCGCGGCAGGCGAGTTCCGCCAGCGCATCCCGCTCGGTCATGCCGGCCAGACTGCGCGCCAGGGCGCTGGCGTTCATATCCCGCTGCGGCAGCATCAGGGCGGCGCCGCGATCCACCAGCCAGTTGGCGTTGAGGGTCTGGTGGTCGTCCACCGCCGTCGGCAGCGGTACGAACAACGCCGCTACACCGGCGGCGGCCACTTCCGCCACGGTCAAGGCGCCGGCACGGCAAACCACCAGATCGGCCCAGTCGTAGGCCTGCGCCATGTCATCGATGAATTCGGTCACCGTGGCGTTGAGCCCCAACGCCTTGTATACCGGCCGGGCCTCCTCGGCGCGGCCACGACCACATTGGTGGCGCACTTCCAGGTGTGGCCCCAGCGCGGCCAGCAGCAGTTCCGGCAAATCCTGATTCAAGGCCAGAGCGCCCTGGCTGCCGCCCAGCACCAGCACCCGCAGGGGGCCGCGCCGGCTGGCGTAGCGCTGGGCCGGATCGTTCAGGCCGGTGATGTCCTCGCGTACCGGATTACCCACCCAGATAGCGCCGGGCATGGCCCCTTCGAAGCCTTCCAGCACCTGATCACTGAAGCGGGCCAGCAACCGGTTGGTCATTCCCGGTACCGCATTCTGTTCATGGATCACCAGAGGCACACCGCACAGCCGCGCGGCCAGACCGCCGGGCGCACTGACGAAGCCACCGAAGCCCACCACCAGCACCGGCCGCTCACGGCGAATCACGGACCGGGCCTGCCACACCGCGCGAATCAACTGCAGCGGACCAATCAATTTGCGTTTGAGGCCGCCACCGCGCAGCCGGCCCACGCCCAGGGTCGCCACCGGGAAGCCGTAACGCGGTACCAGCCGCGTTTCCATGCCGTCCTCGGCACCCAGCCAGAGGATGCGGTGGCCAGCGGCCTGCAATTGCTCGGCCACGGCCAGGGCGGGGAAAACGTGGCCGCCGGTACCGCCGGCCATGATCAGGATGGTCCCGCTCATCGCTTCGCCCTCCCCCGCGCTTGCAGTTCCTGCTGCTCCGCGCTGGCGCGCAATACCAGCGCCACCATCACCGCGGAAATTACCAGCGAGGAACCGCCATAGCTGACAAAAGGCAAAGTCAGCCCCTTGGTGGGCAGGACACCCATATTGACTCCCAGATTGATGAACGCCTGGGCGCATAACACAAAGGCGATGCCGTAAACCACATAGGCGTGGTAGAGAAAACCCCGTTGTTCCAGGTTGTGACCAATACGGAACACGCGCCAGCCGAGCAGGCCGAAGCCGAAAATCAGCAGCAGGGTGCCGAACAGTCCCCACTCTTCGGCCAGCACCGCGAAAACAAAATCAGTGTGCGCTTCCGGCAGGTAAAACAATTTCTGCACGCTGTTGCCCAGACCCACGCCGAACCAGTTGCCGCGGCCGAAAGCGATCAGACTCTGCGTCAGCTGGTAGCCGGATCCGTACTGATCCGCCCAGGGATCGAGAAAACTCATCAGCCGCGCCACCCGATAGGGTTCCGCCACGGCCACCAAGGCCGCCAGGCCCACCGCCACCAGCCCGATCAGCAGGAATCGCAGGGTCGGCACACCGGCCAGGAACAACATGCCCATGGTGGTGATACCGAGCACCACCACGGCGCCGAAATCCGGTTCCAGCAACAGCATGAAAGTCAGCAGTCCCAACACCCCCAGCGGCACGAAAAAGGCCTTCCACTGGGTTTCCAGCTCCGCCTTGCGCTGTGCCACATAGCCGGCCAGGTAAAGCACGAAACACAACTTGACGATTTCGGAGGCCTGAATCGTCATACCCGGCAGCGCGATCCAGCGCGTGGAGCCGTTCACTTCACGGCCCAGGCCGGGTACGAACACCAAAACCAGCGCCACCACCGCCACCGGCAGCATGGCGAAGCGCAGCCGCTCCAGCAGTGCCAGCGGCACGCAGCAGTACACGGCGGCGCCCACACCCAGGCTGATCAGCAAATAGGTGCCATGGCGAATGCCGTAATAGAACGGGTTGTCCAGCCGGGTCTCGGCAATCTGCAGCGAGGCGGACGTCACCATCACCAGCCCCACCAACGTCAAGCCGATCGCCGACCACATCAAAACCTGATCGAGCTGCCCGGTCCGCGGACGCATGAGCACACTAGCCATGGCTCACCTCCCGGGCGTGACGGGCGAAATCATCGCCACGTTCGATGTAGCCGCTGTACATGTCGAAGGACGCGCAGGCCGGCGACAGCAGCACCGCATCACCGGGCTGGGCCAGTTGCCGCGCCCGCGTCACCGCCTCGGCCATGGTCTCAACCCGTTCACGCGGCACGCCAATCAGACCGTCCGCCACCTTGTCCGCGTCTTCACCGAGCAGCAGCGCCGCGCGCAGGTATTGCCGGGCCGGCTCCGCCAGCGGAGAGAAATCCTGCCCCTTGCCCTGCCCGCCGGCGATCAGAATCACCTTGCCATTGATGGCCTCGCCAATGCCGGTCAACGCCGCCAGCGTGGCGCCCACATTGGTGGCCTTGGAATCGTTGAACCAGCGCACGTCGCCGGTTTCCGCCACCCTCTGGCAGCGATGGGGCAAGCCCTGGAACGCACAGACCGTGGCCAGTGCGGTCTCCCGTTCCAGCCCCAGAGCATCGGCCATGGCCAGCACCGCCAGTACGTTCATGGCGTTGTGATGGCCGGTGAGCGTCAGTTGGTCCAGCGTCAACAGGGTTTCGCCCTTGTAAAGCAGAGCGTTCCGGTCGCTGTCGAGCCGATAGTCCGCTTGCGGGTGGCTGCCGAAGGTCACTTCCCGCGGCACCGGCACCTGAGGGCGGGTGGCCACGTCATCGCGATTCCATACCGCCACCTGACAGCCGTCGTAGATGCGCTGCTTGGCGGCCAGGTAGTCACTGAAGCGGTTGTAGCGATCCAGATGGTCCTGGGACACATTGAGGATCGTGGCCACCTGGGCATTCAGGCTGTAGGTGGTCTCCAGCTGGAAGCTGGACAGCTCCAGGACGTACAGACCGGCGTCGCTGGCCAACAGATCCAGCGCCGGGATTCCCAGGTTGCCGCCAACCCCCGGCTGACGGCCGCAGGCTTCGGCCACTTCACCGAGCAGGGTGGTGACGGTGCTCTTGGCATTGGAACCGGTGATCGCCACCAGCGGGCGGCTGGCGGCACGGGCGAACAGTTCGATGTCGCCGATCACTTCCTTGCCTTCCGCGATCTGCGCGGCGATGGCCGGGGTGGAAATCGCCACGCCGGGGCTGACGATCAGACGGCGGGCACGTTCCATCCAGCCTTTCTTGAAGCCGCCGGTATGCACCTTCAGTTTGGGGAATTCCGCGTGCAGATCATCCAGGCCCGCCGGGGACTGACGGGTGTCGAGAGCGCGCACGGCCATACCCTGCCCCTGCAAATAGCGGAGCACGGAGCGGCCGGAAACACCCAGGCCAATGACCAGATCAAACGCGTCCTTCGTCATCCTTACCTCAGTTTCAGGGTCGCCAGACCCACCAGTACGAGCATTACGGTAATAATCCAGAACCGGACGATGATCTTCGGTTCCGGCCACCCCTTCAGTTCAAAGTGGTGGTGGATGGGCGCCATACGGAAGATGCGCCGACCGGTGAGCTTGAACGACGCCACCTGCAACATCACCGACACGGTCTCCATCACGAACACGCCGCCCATGATGAACAACACGATTTCCTGGCGGACGATCACCGCCATCACGCCGAGCACCGCGCCCAGCGCCAACGCGCCCACATCGCCCATGAACACCTGGGCCGGATAGGCGTTGAACCAGAGAAAGCCAAGCCCCGCTCCGCACAGACCGGCGACGATCACCACCAGTTCGCCGGCACCGGCGATATAGGGGATCTGCAGGTAGGTGGCGAACTCGGCGTGGCCACTGGCGTAGGCGAAAATACCCAGCGCCGCCGCCACCAGCACGGTGGGCATGATCGCCAGCCCGTCCAGGCCATCGGTCAGGTTGACCGCGTTGGAGGTGCCGTTGATGACGAAATAGGTCAGCACCACATAGAACCAGCTCAGGTTGATGGCCACGTTCTTGAAGAACGGCACGATCAATTGCGTTTCCGCCGGGCTTTGTGCGGTGAAGAACAGCACCAGTGCCGCGCCCAGCGCCCCCACCGACTGCCAGAAGTATTTCCAGCGCGCGGGCAGGCCGCGCGGGTTCTTTTCGATCACCTTGCGCCAGTCGTCCACCCAGCCGACGGCGCCGAACACCACCAGCACGCCCAGTGTTACCCAGACGTACCGATTGGACAGGTCCGCCCACAGCAGCGTCGCCACGGCGATGGAAACCAGGATCAGGCCGCCGCCCATGGTCGGCGTGCCGGCCTTGCTCAGATGGCTCTTCGGGCCATCGTCCCGGATCGCCTGGCCGACCTGTTTTTCCTGCAGTTTGCGAATCATCACCGGCCCGATCCAGAACGCCAGGAACAGCGCGGTGAGCACCGCCATGATGGCGCGCATGGTGATGTACTGGAAAACCAGGAATCCGCTGTACAGGCTCGATAGATTCTCCGCCAGCCAAAGCAGCATTTAGTGTCCCCCCTTGAGTTCTTCAAGCCGGTGCACCACAAGCTCCATGCGGGCAGTGCGTGAGCCTTTCACCAATACCGTGCCGCCAGCGTCGAGAACCGTGCCGGCATGCGCGGCGGCGTCATCGTGATCCGCCGCCAGAACGGCGCCTTCGCCGAAGCCCGCCGCGGCGGCTTCCGCCCCGGGCATGGCAATCAAAACATCCAGATCCCGGGACGCTTCTTCGCCCAGGGAACGCATGATGTCGCCGGCGCCGGGCCCCAATTCCCCCAAAGCCCCCAGCACCAGAGTTCGCGGCGCCGGCCGGTCGGCCAGCCAGCGCACCGCCGCCCGCACCGAACCGGGATTGGCGTTGTAGGTGTCATCCACCAACAGGCCGCTCCCCAGCTTCTTCAGATTCATCCGCCCCGGCACCGGACTCAGCGATTGCCAGCGGCCGATCACGTCGGCCAGCTCAACCCCCAGAGCACTGACGGCTGCCAGTGCCAACAAAGCGTTCTCTACTTGGTGGGCGCCGGCCAGCGGCACCCGCACCGGCAGTCCCTGAGGCATCAGCCGGAAACGCACCTCGGCGTCCTCCAGAACCACCTCTTCGGCACGCAGCGCGCCATCCGCGCCGCCAACGCGGACCACGTTCAAACCGCGCTTGGCCGCTTCCCCGGCGAAGAAGTCGGCGAAGCCATCGGCGTTGTTGATCACCGCGGTGGCACCCGCCGCACAGCCAGAGAAAATCTCCGCCTTGGCGCGGGCAATGCCTTCCATGGTGCCGAAGCCCTCCAGATGAGCGCCGGTCACATTGGTGATCAACACCACCCGCGGCCGTACCAGCGAGCTGGTCCAGGCAATTTCGCCCGGCGCATTGGCACCCAGTTCGATCACCGCCTGACGCACCTGGTCATCGAACCGCAGCAAGGTCAGTGGCACCCCGATGTCGTTGTTGAGATTGCCCAGGGTCGCCAGGGTCCCTTCGCCCAGCAACGCGGCGATCATTTCCTTCACCGTGGTCTTGCCGGCGTTGCCGGTCACCGCCACCCGGGGAATCGCGAATCCGGCGGCGTAACCCGCCGCCAGCAGGCCCAGCCCACGGCGCGAATCCGCCACCGTCACCTGGGACTCGAAAACGTCCTGATCGGTTTCCACCAGCGCGGCCACGGCGCCGGCTTCACGGGCCTGCTCCAGGAAGGCATGGCCGTCGAAGCGTTCGCCACGCAGGGCCACGAACAAGGTACCAGCGGACAATCGGCGGGTATCGGTGGACACCGCGCTGATATCCCGGTCGGCGCCGCGCAGTACGCCACCGGTCCACTCGCTGATCCGTGACAGACGCATCATGCCTGCCCTCCCCGGCGTGCCAGCGCCGCCCGGGCCAGCGCCCGATCGTCCATGGGATAACGATGGCCGGCCACTTCCTGATAACGTTCGTGGCCTTTGCCGGCGATCAATACCACATCACCGGCCTCGGCTTCGGCGATGGCCCTGGCCACGGCTTCGGGCCGGTCGCTCAGACATAGCGCTGCTTGCGGCCGGTTCATGCCACCACGGATTTGTTCGATGATGCCTTCCGGCGCCTCATTGCGCGGGTTATCGCTGGTGAGCACCACGCGGTCGGCCAGCTTTTCCGCCACCGCGCCCATCAGCGGGCGCTTGCCGGTGTCACGGTCACCGCCGCAACCCACCACGCACCACAGCCGACCGGGGAAATGACCGCGCACACCGCTCAGGGCCTTCTCCAGACCGTCCGGTGTATGGGCGTAATCCACTACCACTACCGGCTGCCCCGGCTGGCACAGGGATTCCATCCGTCCCGGCACCGACGTCAGCGCGCCCAGTCCCTGACTGAGCGCCTCGTTGTCCCAACCCAATCCGTGCAGAACACCGGCCACCGCCATCACATTGCTCAAATTGAAGTCGCCGTACAGCGGCAGACGCAGGGATACCGGCTCGCCACCCACGCTCAATACCATTTCCATGCCTTCTGGCAGGGCGCGATGCTCCAGACAACGAACGGTGGCGCCATCCGTGGATCCAAACGTCACGCAACGCACACCATCGTCAAGGCTGGCCACCAGCGTGGAAGCGGCCTCGTCGTCGGTGTTGATCACCGCCATGGCCAGCCCCGGACGGGTGAACAAAGAACACTTGGCGTTCAGATAGGCGTCCATGCTGCCGTGGTAATCCAGATGGTCGCGGCTGAGGTTGCTGAACACCGCGCAGGGCACTCTGGTGTCCCCCAGACGCCCCTGATCGAGAGCGTGGGAGGACACTTCCATGGCAACGTAATCGGCGCCTTTTTCCCGCAGACCGTACAATGCCGACTGCAGGGTGATCGGGTCCGGCGTGGTGTGGCCGGTATCCGCTTCTTCCCCTTTCAGTCCCACCCCCAGGGTACCGACCAGTCCACAGCGGTGGCCGACGGCGTCAAGGGCGTCGCGCAGGAACCAGGTAATACTGGTTTTACCGTTGGTGCCGGTCACTCCGACAACGTTCAGTTGGTTGGCGGGGCAGCCATAAAAACGGGCGGCCAGGGTACCGATCCCGCGGCCAAGCCCGGGAATCCCGATGCGCGGCACCGCGCCGCTCTGGTCAACGGTGAAGGCGTCGCCTTCCTGCAGGATGGCCGCGGCTCCGGCCTCGACGGCGGCACCGATATAACTGCGGCCATCAGCACGGAATCCGGGCACCGCCAGGAACACATCACCGGGGCGGACCGCCCGGCTGTCCAGCCGCAGCGCCATAACCGGCAAGCCGGCCAGGTCGGCCGGCAATGCAAGATCGGTCAGCAATTGGCCCAGGGTGATCATGTGCGACCCTCCCCGTCCGGCTCACCGGCGATGACCCCTTCCGGTTTGTCCGGCGGCACGTGCATGGCACGCAGGGCGCCGCCAACAATGGTGGAGAATACCGGCGCCGCCACCAGACCGCCGTAGTAGGCGCTTTGGTCCGGATCATCGATCACCACCACGGCGGCGATGCGCGGATCGGTGGCCGGCGCCAGACCCGCGAAAATGCCCTGATAGCGGTGTTCGGCATAGCCGGTGGCGGTCAGTTTGTGCACCGTGCCGGTCTTGCCCGCCACCTGATAACCGGGGATACGGGCACGGCGGGCGGTGCCCAACTGGCCGACCACGGTTTCCAGCATGTCGACAATGGCACGGGCGGTATCCGTGCCAATCACCCGCTCGCCCTGGGGTGCCTCATCCACCTTGATCATGGACAGCGGCACCCGGCGCCCCTGATTACCGAGAATGGCGTAGGCCTGTGCCAGTTGCAGAGCCGTCACGCTGACACCATAGCCGTAGGACAGCGCCGCCCGTTCCACATCACGCCACTTGGCACGGATCGGCAGCACCCCGCCGCTCTCGCCAGGAAAGCGCACGCCGGTGGGCTGGCCGAAGCCGAACCGCTCGAGCATGGCCGGCAACACCTGTTGATCCATGGACAGCGCCAGTTTGCTGGTGCCCACGTTGGAGCTCTTGGTCAACACCGTGGTCACATCGATGACGCCATAATCACGATGGTCGCGAATGGTTTTCGGCCCCACACGCAGATAGCCCGGGTGGGTATTAATGGCGGTGGCGGGGGTAACCATGCCCTGCTCCAGGGCCGCGGCCACGGTGAACGGTTTCACCGTGGAACCGGGCTCGAACAGGTCGGTGACGGCCCGGTTGCGCAGGCTGGAGGTATTGATGCCACTGCGGTTGTTGGGGTTGTAGCCCGGCTGATTGACCATGGCCAGAACCTCGCCGGTCTTCACGTCCAGCACCACCACCGAACCACCGGTGGCACCGAAACGTTGCACCGCGGACATCAGCTCCTTGTACGCCAGATACTGCAACCGCAGATCCAAGCTCAGGGTGACATCCTCACCCGGACGCGCCGGCTCGATCAGTTCGATGTCCTGAATCACCCGTCCCAGCAGGTCACGGACCACTTTTTTGCGGCCCGGCGCGCCGGTGAGCTGCTTGTCGAAGGCCAGTTCCACGCCTTCCTGGCCCTGCTCATCAATGTTGGTGAACCCGACCACATGACTGGTCACTTCACCGGCCGGGTAATAGCGGCGGTACTCCGTCAGCGAATAGACACCCGGCACGCCCAGGGACAGTACGGATTCCGCCTGTTCCGGCGCCAACCCACGAGCCAGATAGATGAACTCCCGGCTGGCATGCGCTTTCACGCGCCGGGCGAAATGCGCCCGGTCAATAATCGGGTTGCCGGTCAGCTTGGACCATTGCTGCTGATTCTCCATCGCTTCCTGGGGGTTCGCCCACAGCGTCACCACCGGAGTACTGACCGCCAGCGGCCGGCCATTGCGATCGCGAATCACGCCCCGATTGGCGGCCAGGGGTTCCACCCGCAAATTGCGAATATCGCCCTGGTGGGCCAGGAATTCATGCTCGACCACCTGCAGGTCCACCGCCCGCACCACTAACACACTGGCGCACACCAGCCAGAACGCCAGCACCAGGTGCCAGCGTCTGCCGGTCCAGCGTTTGCTGGCGACCGGTTTGCGTGTCGCTTTGCGTTTGTTGGCGCTCATGGCCGTGTCAACACTCGCTCATCGGTGGTCGGGACTTTCATGCCCAGCTTTTCTCTGGCCAGGCTCTCCACCCGGGCGTAACTGCCCCAGGTGCTGTGTTCCAAAAGCAACTGGCCCCACTGGGTTTCCAGTTGCGCCTGGCGCCGTTGCAGCCGCTGACTCTCATCGGTCAGGCGGCGTGCCTCGTGCACCGTATAACTGACGGCCAGTGCCGACCCCACTACCAGGATCAGCAACGGCCAATGCAGCCAGCGGGCCATCAGGCCACCCGCTCCGCCACGCGCAGCACCGCGCTGCGGGCGCGTGGGTTATGCCGCACTTCTTCCTCCGCGGCCCGCCGGGCCTTGCCCAACGGCCGCAGCCGCTGTGGTGTTTCCTCACCCAGCGGCAGGCCGCGGCGCCATGCCGGACTGGTCGCGGATAAACAGCTTCACCAGCCGGTCTTCCAAAGAATGGAAGCTGATAACGGCGAGACGCCCGCCTCTCGAGCGTTTGTGCCAGAGTCGCTTCCAGCGCCTCCAACTCCCTGTTGATGTGGATGCGCAGGGCCTGGAAGCTGCGCGTCGCCGGATGCTTGCCTGGATCGCCCTTGCCCAGCACCGACTCAATCAGATCGGCCAGTTGGCGGGTGGTCCGCAACGGCGTTTCCTGACGGCGCGCGACTATGGCACGGGCAATGCGCCGTGACTTGCGCTCCTCGCCGAAGCGATACAACACATCGGCGATGTCTTTTTCCTCGGCGCGGGCCAGCCAGTCGGCCACGCTTTCACCACTGCCCGGATCCATGCGCATGTCCAGCGGACCGTCGCGCAGAAAACTGAACCCGCGGCTGGCGTCGTCCAACTGCGGCGAGGACACACCCAGATCCAGCAACAGACCGTCAATCGGCCGCCCGGCCTCACTCACCAGCTCCGGCAGACAGTCAAAACGGCCGGCGTGAATACAAAACCGGGCATCTTCCGCCTCCAGTTGCTCACCGGTGGCCACCGCTTGCGGGTCACGGTCCACGCCCGTCAGGCGCCCGGCGGGCGACAGCAGGGACAACAAGGCACGACTGTGGCCACCGCGGCCAAAGGTGCCGTCCACATAGAAGCCGTCGTCCCGCGTGAACCACATTTCCAGTACCTCCTCCAGCATCACCGGCTGGTGTGCGTACTGCTTCCCGTTGTTCATGCCATGACCTCGCGGCGTCAGAACGACAGAGCCTGCACGCTCTCGGGCATGGCTTCCTGGTCCAGGTTCTGCTGTTCGAGTTCGTTCCAGGTGTCTTCGGCCCAGATTTCAAAGCGGTGCAGCAGCCCCACCAACATGGCGCGCTTCTCCAGCCCGACCACGTCCCGCAGTTCCGGCGGCACCAGCAGACGACCATTACCGTCCATGTCCATTTCCACCGCCTGCCCCAGGAACCGGCGCTTCAACGCACGAACCTGGGCGTGGGCGTCACTCTGCGCGGCTACCTGGCGGGCGATCTCACGCCACTCGGGAAACGGGTACATCACCAGACAGGCGTCATAGGGGTGCTGAGTAAGCACGACGCGGCCACCGCAAGCGCTGTTCAGCGACTCACGGTAGCGCGTCGGCACGGTCAGCCGACCTTTTGCATCCAGATTGAGCGCGGTACGCCCATTGAACACTGGCCTTCCCCTTTTATGTCGGAGCATTGGGAGCGGTCATCCGTCCCACTTCGCCACACCGGATGAAGCCTTTTTCCCACTTCATCCCACTTTTCACCACATTGCGACACTCTATGGCCAGCGCTTTTCACAAGTCAAGTTTCACGACATTGGCGAATGTAAAAGAAATTCCTTGAAAATCAGTTTGTTAGCTGTGTCACATTGAAAGGGGAATAAAGGAGGGGAAATTGGTTCTGAAACTAATCAGACAGCTGCGCCCTGGAGCTGAGAAAGCACTTTAAGTATTAGATCATTTAGAAATAATAAATTATATTTAATGTTTATTTTGTTCTTTCTGGGTGAGCGCCAACTCTCCCGGGAAGCCGGTAATGCTCCACCCCCATCAAGTCGGGGCCACATTCCAACCGTTCCAGCCAATCCAGAAAGCGCCCAATGGTCACTCGAGACGCAAAATAGCCCCCGTGCTGCGGCACGATCATTGCCGGACTCAATTCCCGCACCATGCGCACCCAGTAGCGACAAGCACGGTTGCCAGCCATGTAGCGCCGATGAAACCCGGCCATGGCCGGAATGTGATCCTCGAAACGGCTCACCTCGCCTTCCTCCCCACCCAGAGAGGCGCCGATATCACCGGAAAACAGGATGCGGCTGAGTGGATCGTAAAAACTGAAATTACCCACCGAATGCAAGAAGTGGGCGGGCAAGGCCCACAGTTCCGAATCCGCGAACGGCAATATCGCCCCTTTGTCCGGCAGCGCCAGAATCCGCTCCTGCCATTGCTCGCCCACCCGCGAAGTGACAAAGGTGGACGCCAGATGGGGCAGAAACCGCGACCAGAGCCGGGATACCGCCACCTTGCAGTGGGAATGCAACATCCAGCGCGGCAGCGAGGCGATGATATCCGGGTCCTGGTGGGACGCCAGAATGTAGGTGAGATCACGCAGGTTGAGATGACGGCTCAATTCGATGGTCAGAGGGGTATAGGTAAGATCGCCGCCGGGATCGATCAGCGCGCCCTGTTCGCCATGGCGAATGGCGAACTGATTGGCCTGCACGCCTTCGCCCTGGACCAGATCATGAAATCTGGCCACCACGTGATCGCCCTGTTGGAACAGAATATCCGCCCGTGTCATCGCGCCTCCTCCTTGATGTAAATCAAGTATTTTGCATAGGCGCGACGGAGGGCACTTGATCTGTATCAAGACCCGTCCAGGACGGGTCCCGACATTGAGGCAATAAGGTGGGCCGGTCGATAAGCCGGGTTCTGTCGTGGGCAGCCATTCATCTGGGATCCCCGTCACCGGGGACCTCTAGCGACCTACCCGGATCCAGCGCGGGCCACGCCATTGGATCCCTATTTGGTCTTGCTCCGGGTGGGGTTTACCCTGCCACCGCTGTTACCAGCGGCGCGGTGCGCTCTTACCGCACCTTTTCACCCTTACCCGCCCCCGAAGGAACAGGCGGTCTATTTTCTGCGGCACTGGCCGTAGCCACACCGTCACCAGTGTGGCCCCCAGGCGTTACCTGGCACCCTGCCCTGTGGAGCCCGGACTTTCCTCCAGCGGTTTCCCGCCAGCGGCTGCCTGACCGACCCGGGCGCAGCATAATGGATTCAGTTAATAGTGAACAGGGAATAGTTAATAGTTGCGCGAGCAGCGACAGAGTGTCCTTAAAGGTACCAGGCCGCGCCCAGCCCCAGGAGGCACTCTTCCCGCTTTTCAAAGAAGGCTCGGGCACCAAACCAAGAATTGCGGATAAGCAAGGGCGTTTTGCAAAACCGCAACGCCTCTTGTTTTTCGCTGTTACCTATTCACTATTCACTGTTAACTGCTTCCAGGTAGTTGTACAGCGCCTGCCGCTTGAGCCCGGTATGCGCGGCCAGCACGCGGGCGGCGCGGGACAGGGGCAGTTCTTCCAGCAGGGCGCGGGCCAGGGCCCGGTCGCGCTCGCTGAGCTGGTCGCTTTGCAGCGCCGGTCCCAGCACCAGCACCAGTTCTCCACGCTGCTGGTCCTTGTCGGCGCGCACCCATTCCAGCACCTCCGCGACCGGTCCCCGGCGTACGGTTTCGAAGCGCTTGGTCAGTTCCCGGCACAGGGTCAGTTCCCGCTCCGGTGCCACTTTCGGTGCCAATGCCTCAAGCAGGGACAGCACCCGATGGGGCGCTTCGTAAATAATGGAGGTCACGTCAGCGGCGGCCAGGCGCTCCAGAACCCGTTCACGGGCGGCGCCCTTGGCCGGCGGAAAACCTTCAAACAAAAAGCGGTCGCTGGGCTGGCCGGCCACCGCCAGCGCCGCCAGCAGCGCCGAGGCCCCGGGGATCGGCACCACCGCCACCCCGGCGTCCTGGCAAGCCCGTACCAGACGGTAGCCCGGATCACTGACCAGCGGCGTGCCGGCATCGCTGATTAATGCGCCACTCTCGCCATCGGCCAGCCGTGCCACCAGATCCGGAGCCCGTTGCTGTTCATTGTGGTCGTGGCAACTGATCAGGCGGGGGGAAATCCCCAGTTGCTGCATCAGCCCCTGGCTGTGCCGGGTGTCCTCGGCGGCCACCCAATCCACCTCCTGTAACACCTGGATGGCGCGCCGGGAAATATCGTCCAGATTACCGATCGGTGTGCTGACTACGTACAGGTAGCCCGCTTCGGCGTCGTGGCAGGGTCGGGTCATTTTACGTGCTCTGTCTCACTGATAGGGCAAGAGAAGGGGCGCGCAGCGCCGCCGGGGGTTATTCGCGAGTCGGAAAGTCCCTACAATACCGGCTCCATTCCCGCAGTAGCAAAGGGTTATCCCACCGTCATGGAATTGAGACAGGTTAAATGGGCCGCGTTGCTGGTGATCCTCGCCATCACCGGCTGCGTCCAGACACCGGGGGCGTACCAGCGCACCGGCACCCCCGCCATGGACACGGCTCCCGCCCGTGAAGCCCCTTCCAGCACCGAATCCGCAAGACAACGCCTTGGTGATATGGCGGATCCGGCGCGGACCGATACCGCCCTATCGTGGGCCAGCTATTACCTGGTCAACGACCGGGCCAGGGAAGCCAGTGAAGTGCTGGACCTGGTGCGCGGCGGCGCCCAGAGCATGGATCAGCGTTTCCGCTGGTTGCAGTTGAGTGCCCAGGCCTTGCTTGGCCAACGCAAACCGCAACAGGCGCTGGATCTGCTCAACAATTACCAGGGGGACATCCGCTCCCTGCCCGCGGATCAGCAGGCACGCCTGGCTTTGCTGCGGGCGGATGCCCTTGCTCTCAACGACAACTTGATGGAAAGCCTCAAGGAGCGGGTCGAAATCCAGCCGCGACTGGGGCGCTCCGACCGCGCCTACAACCAGGATATGACCTGGCAGGCGCTGCTGCGTGTACCGCGCAGCCAATTGCAGCGGGAAGCCGAGGGCGCCAGCGGTGATCTGCTCGGCTGGCTGGAACTGGCGGACATCTACCGCGACGCCCAGGCTGGTCTCGATGATCAGGTGGCGCGCATCAACGACTGGCAGCAGCGCTGGCCGCAGCACCCGGCTCAGGCACAGTTGCCCGAGACCCTCAACGCCATGCGCCGCGCCGCGCAGGAGCGGCCGGCCCGGGTCGCGGTTCTGCTGCCGGAAAGCGGCCCGCTCGCCTACGCCGGCAACGCTCTCCATGACGGTTTGATGGCGGGCTACTATCTGGCCCGTGATAACGGCGACTACACCCCCGAGTTGCGCTTCTACGATACCGCCGACGCCGATGCCGTCCAGGTTTACCAGCAGGCGGTGATGGATGGTGCTCAGTTCGTGATCGGCCCGCTGGCCAAGGACCAGGTCGCCGCCATCGCCGCACTCGGCACCCCGCCGGTGCCCACTCTGGCGCTGAATTACCTGGACGACGGCGGCAACGGCCTCTATCAGTTCGGCCTGGCGCCGGAAGACGAGGCCCGTCAGGTGGCCCGTGACGGCTCCGCCGCCGGCGCGGTGAGAGCAGGCGTACTCTACCCCAATTCGGAGTGGGGCTACCGCGTCGCCGAGGCGTTCAGTGATGCCTGGCAGTCACAAGGTGGCTCCATCGTGGCCAGCCGCACCTACGCCGATGACGATATCGGCGGCTCGGTGAAAGCCTTCCTCGATGAAGCCCGTAGCAATCTCGGTTCCAGCGGCGGCAAGGAATTCCGCCCCCGCGGCCCGGAGGACATGGCGTTTGTGTTCCTGGTAGCCAACGCCGACCAGGGACGTCAGGTCAAACCGGCCCTGAACTACCACTACGCCCGCTATCTGCCGGTGCACAGCACCTCGTACATTTACGGCGGAGTCCCTGATCCGCGCCGCGACCAGGATCTGGACCGGGTCCAGTTCGTGGACATGCCCTGGGTGTTGAACCCGGACCAGCGTCTCAAGGATATGGCCGCGGCGAACTGGCCCGATGGCCACGGTCGTTACACGCGCCTGTTCGCCATGGGCGTGGACGCCTTCCGTCTGCAGGCCCGGCTGCCCATGCTGAACAGCGCCCCGGGCAGCACCTTGTCCGGCGCCACCGGCGTGCTGCACCTGGACGGCAAACGTGTGGTGCGCCAACTGCAGTGGGCCACCTTCAAAGGGGGTCTGCCCAGCCCGCTGCTGACGCCCTGATCCGATGCTCGGCGCCTGGCGTGGTCAACGGGCGGAGTGGCAGGCCTTGCGCTGGTTGCGGGAGCGGGGCCTGCGCCCGGTGGCGCGGAACTACCGTTGCCGCCGAGGCGAGGTGGACCTGATCATGACCCACCACGACACCCTGGTCTTCATTGAGGTACGCTGGCGCAGCCGTCGCGACTACGGTGGCGCGCTGGCCTCGGTGACCCGCGCCAAACAACGGCGGCTGCACGTCGCCGCCCGTCATTTTCTGGCTCATAATGCCCGCTGGGGCTCTCATCCCTGCCGTTTCGACGTGCTCGGACTGGAACCGGATGGTGACGGAGAGGTCCGTTACCAATGGGTGCAAAACGCTTTTTACGGAGACGAATGATGAGTGTGGATCGCATCAGGCAATTGTTCGCCGAAAGTCTGGAGACCAAGGCAAAGGCCGGGGAAGTGCTCCCCGAGGTGATCGCCATGGCCGGCCAGGTGATGGTGGAATGCCTGCTCAACGGCGGCAAGATTCTCAGTTGCGGCAATGGCGGTTCCGCTGGCGATGCCCAGCACTTCTCCTCCGAATTGCTCAACCGCTTCGAAATGGAGCGCCCGGCGCTGCCGGCGGTGGCACTGACCACCGACTCCTCCACCCTGACCTCCATCGCCAACGATTACAGCTATAACGAGATCTTCTCCAAGCAGGTGCGCGCGCTTGGCAACAGCGGCGACGTGCTGCTGGCGATTTCCACCAGCGGTAATTCCGCCAACGTGATCCAGGCGATCCAGGCGGCCCACGACCGTGACATGAAGGTCGTGGCGATGACCGGCCGGGAAGGCGGCGAGATGGTGAACCTGTACGGCCCCCAGGACATCGAAATCCGGGTGCCGGCGCACTCCACTGCCCGCATTCAGGAAGTACACCTTCTGGTGATTCACTCCCTGTGTGATTTTATCGATCAACAGCTGTTCGGAGGAGCCTGATGCGCGTCACCGGTTTGATCGTGTTGTTGGCCGCCCTGCTCACCACGGGCTGCACCACCATGACCAAGAACATGTCGGAGCAGCCGGTGGATCAGGACCACGGCTCCCGCACCTTCGGGGCGTTCATCGAGGACGGCAACATCGAGCGCAAGGTGAAGATCAATCTGGCCCGCACCAGCGCCGATCTGGACGAATCCCACATTGTCGTGGTCAGCTTCAACGGCAATGTGCTGTTGGCCGGCCAGGTGGCCAGTGAATCACTGAAAGCCCAGGCGGAAAATATCGCCGGCGAAGTGCGCCATGTGCGCAACGTCCACAATGAACTGCGCGTGGCCGGCAACAACTCCGCCATGGCCCGCACCAACGACGCCTGGCTCACCACCAAGGTGAAAAGCCGCCTGGTGCTGAGCGGCGATACCCCTGGCATGCGCACCAAGGTGGTCACCGAGAACGGCGTGGTTTATTTGATGGGGCTGCTCACCCATGAAGAAGCCGACCAGGCGGTGCAAAAAGTTCAAAAAGTCGGCGGCGTGCAGAAGATCGTCAAGATTATCGAATACATCGACTGATCCATCCGGGGCGGCCCTACCGCCGCCTCTTGCCTGATCATCTTCCGAGCACCGCCACCAGACTGGCGGTCGCCAGCGACAACACCGCCACTGACAACCACACCACTGAAACCGTGGCTGGCAACGCGCCCCCTCTATTCATGTAACCAGCCTGCAGACAATAGCGGCGATACAGCGATTTGCCGATCAACAAAGCGCAAAACAGTGCTAGCACCATAAGCCCATGGGAAACTCCGGAATGATGCGGCAGCCAGCGCATCAATATCACACCAACCACCGTCAGGGATACCATGGTGCGCCGCCAGGAAAGCCAGTTGCGCTCAGGCTGCAATCCAGGGTCCGCGTGCAAACGATGCCCCATCAATCACCATCAGTCACGATGACAACAGCAGCACCGCGAGCAATAACGTCACCATTGCCACCATCAAGGACAACACCGGAATCTGAAACGGCGGCGGGATCGGGCGGTCTTCGCGCATAGCCTGCTCGATTCTCAACCAGCGCAGACAGGCGCCAGCACTGACCCCCATAGCCAGAACGATCAGAGCGACAGCCAAACCAAGCCGGACAGCGGGCGAGAATAAGGTATTGGCAAACGCTTCCATGGCAATGCCTCCCGCCAACAACGCCAAAGCGGTACGAATCCATGCCAGGAAAGTGCGTTCGTTAGCCAATGTGAAGCGCGGGTCCGGTGCCTCCCCTTTATCCAGAGACCACCACCGCAAGCGACGAGTTGAGTTCAAAACAGCCCCTTTTTTTGCGGCGCCCATCGAAACCATGATGCCGGACGGCAGCCATGGCCTCCGTCCGAACCGTTACCGGAATTCTCCTACCCGGTAGCGTTCGAGTCCGGCAAGGGCAGCCAGATCACCGATACCAGGCTCCCCACCCAATGATGCCTGTCCTCCTTCCACTTGGTTCAATGGGCCGCATAATTCAGTACGCAATGGGTTCGGATTGGCATCCACTTCCAGAGCACCCTCTCCCCCTACCGCAGCCAGCAAATGGCCGGAGGCCAGCAGACCGATACCGCCACCCAGGTAGTGCGGGTAGTAATGCAGCCCGGCATTGTTGATGGACCGAGCCAGCGGTAGCAGGCGGCTGATACCACCCCACTTGGCAACGTCCGGCTGCAGGATCGACAACGCGCCGCTGTCGATGGCCTCATGGAAACGCGCCTCACCTAACAGGTTTTCACCGGCCGATACTGGAATATCGGTGAGCGCCGCCAGTTCCTGCCACTCTGACCAGGGCGCGGTGCACCGCAGCGGTTCCTCGATCCACTTCAGCCCCAGGCGATTCAGGGCAGGCAACTGTTCCCGGGCCTGGTCCAGGGTCCAACCCTGGTTCACGTCCACCATCAACGATGCTTGGTCTCCCAGGGTGTCGCGCAACGCCGCCAGATTGGCCAGGTCCCGCGTCGCGCCAAATCCGATCTTCAGTTTGAAGCGTGTGTAACCTTGCGCCGCCCGCTCCACAGCCAGTCGCTCCGGCGCTGTGGGGTTGAGACCGCTGGCGTACACCGGGATACGATCCGTGTCGCCGCCCAGATATTGCCAGAGCGGCTGACCGGCACGGCGCGCGCACAGGTCCCACAGCGCCAGATCGATGCCGGACAGACACTGGGCGAACGGCCCCGGCTCGGCGGATTGCAGCGCCAGCACCCGGGTACCTGCGTCCAGCGCCTCATAGGCCGCTGCCGGCGAATCGAATACCCGATCCACCATTTGCGCGCGGAACACGCTTTCCACCAAGCGAGCACGGTGTTCTGCCCCGACCATTGGAAAATTACACCAGATCTCGCCCCAGCCCTGATACCCATCCTGGTCAGTCACTCGTACCACTACCATCGGCCGGTCCATCATGGTGCCAAAGGAAGTTTCCACCGGGGTATCCAGGGGGCAGCGGTACACAAAGGTATCGAGGGCGCGGACGGCTACCGGGTCGTTCATGCTTTCAGATCCATTTCCAAATGAATGTAATCGCCGCGGTAGGTAGCCTCGGCGACGTAGATGATGGCGTTGTCGGAGTCCACCAGCACCCGCCGCACATTGGCGATCGGGTCGCCCAGTGGCATGTCCAGCAGTCGCGCCACTTCCAGATCGGCCTTGGAAATGGTGATGCTCTGCTTGGCCTGCGCCACGGTCAGATCCAGGGACATCAGCACCGGCAGAATGATCTCGTTACGGAAACGCTTCTCCGCCTTCTTGAACACGCGCTTTTCGAGATAGATGGAGATCACGCAATACTTCACGCCTTGCCGGGCGTGCACCCGACGCAGGTGCTGGTAGTGCGCGGCCGGGACACCGTCACTGTCGGTAAGGCTCGGCGGTGTACTGGAATCGGAGATGTTGGTGACCACCGGAGTGTCGCCGCGATAAGCCTCCACCAGGGCGTTGAGGGTGGTTTCCACCTTCACTGGGTGCTGGTCCGCGCCGCCCTTGAGCACCAGGGTGCCGACGCCACGCTGTACCTTGATCAGACCGGAGCGGGCCAGCAACTGCAGCGCCTGGCGCACCGTCACCCGGGACACCGAAAACTCCTTCATCAGTACTTCGATGGGCGGCAGCATGCTGCCCTCCGCCCACACGCCCCGCCCGATCCGATAGCGGATGATGTCCGCCACCTGCAAGTAGAGTGGAATCGGGCTCGCGTTCATCAGCCCGCGGTCGTCGTTGTGATCAGCCATCCATCCCTTCCCGGCAAATGCTTGACACGAAACCTAGCATGTGGAAACGTTCGCATCAACTGATGTCCTAACATTAGGACTTCATGACTTCTCGCCGCAAGGAGTACACGGTGTCCGACAAACAATACGACTACATCGTGGTGGGCGCCGGTTCGGCCGGCTGCATCGTCGCGAACCGGCTGTCCGCGAACCGCGACAACCGGGTGCTGTTGCTGGAAGCGGGCGGCTGGGACCGCAATTTCTGGCTGCACTTTCCGGTGGGCTACTACCGCTCGATTTACGATACCCGTGTGGCGCGTCTGTTCGACACCGGGCCCTCCGAGGGCAGTGGCGGGCGCAATATCGTCTGGCCGCGGGGCAAGGTGATCGGCGGTTCCAGTTCCATCAACGGGCTGATCTTTATTCGCGGCCAGCGCGAGGATTTCGACAGCTGGGCCGAACAGGGCGCCACCGGCTGGTCCTATGACGAGGTACTTCCCTATTTCCGCCGCCTGGAACGCTATACCGGCACCGACCGGGGCGATGCCAGCCGCGGCGACCGGGGCGAGCTGGAAGTGTCGGACATGCGCACCAACAACCCGGCCTGCCAGGCCTGGCTGCGCGCCGCCGGGGAATACGGCCTGCCCTTCAATCCGGACATGAACAGCACCCACACCCTTGGCGTGGGCCCCTACCAGCTAAGCCTCAAGGGCCGCTGGCGCTGCAGTTCCGCCAAGGCGTTTCTGACTCCGATCAAGGACCGTCCCAACCTGACCATCGTCACCGAGGCACCCACCAATCGGGTGCTGTTCGAAGGCAACCAGGCGGTAGGCGTGGAATGGCGCCGGAACGGCGCCGTGCACCGGGCCGGCGCCAGCCGTGAAGTGATTCTGTGCGCCGGCGCCATCCAGACGCCACAACTGCTGCAGTTGTCCGGCGTCGGTCCCGCTGAATTGCTGCGCCGGCACGGTATCAAGCCGATTCATGACGCACCGGAGGTGGGCGCCAATCTGCAGGACCACTACCAGGTGCGGGCCATCTACCGGTTGAAGCGGAAGCTGTCGCTGAACACCGATGTGCGCAACCCGATCAAGCTGGCGAAGATGGGACTGGAATGGCTGCTGAACGCCTCCGGCTCCCTTACCGTGGGTGCCGGCCAGGTAGGCGGCAGCGCCTGCACTCGCTACGCCGACGGTGGCCGGCCGGATGTGCAGTTCAACGTGATGCCGCTGTCCGTGGACAAGCCGGGCACGCCGTTGCACCGCTACCCCGGTTTCACCGCTTCGGTGTGGCAGTGCCACCCGCGCTCCCGTGGCCGGGTACGCATCGCCTCCGCCAACCCGGACGCCGCGCCGGTGATCGAGCCGCGCTATTTCTCCGACCCCCACGACCGCAAGGTGATCGTCGAAGGCATGAAAATTCTCCGTGACATCGCCCGCCAGCCGGCGTTCCGCGAACTCTGGGACGTGGAGATGGAACCCGGCGAGCAGGTGGACGGCGACGACGCCTTGTGGGAGTCCGCCCGGCAGCGCGGCGGCACCGTGTTCCATTGCGTCGGCACCTGCCGCATGGGCAGCGACGACGGCGCCGTGGTCGATCCACGCTTGCGCGTACGTGGTGTGGAAGGCCTGCGCGTGGTGGACGCCTCGGTAATGCCCACGGTGACCTCCGCCAATACCAATGCGCCCTCACTGATGATCGGTGAAAAAGGCGCGGCCCTGATTCTTGAAGACGCCAACCCGGAGTCCCAACCATGAAATTCGATTACCGCAGCCATCTCGGAGGGGGCACGCCCTTCGATACCGTGAACCCGGCCCGCCCCGACCAGGTGGTGGGTAGTTACGCGGAAGTGACCGACCCGGACGCCGTGGACCGGGTGTTCAACGAGGCCGCCCGCGCCCAGGCCGAGTGGGCGGGGGTGCCACCGGTGGTGCGTGGCGACCGGCTGCTGGCGTTCCTCGATGAGGTGGTGGCGAACGTGGACCGCATCGCCGAGGCCATCACCCTGGAACAGGGCAAGCCACTCAATGAAGCACGCAATGAAACCCTCAAGGGTTGCGCCGAAGGCCGCTTCATGGCCGGCGAAGCGGCGCGTCAGCAACTGCAGACCACCGCCGCCGCCCGCCCGCGGGTGCGCAATCTGATCCTGCGCCGTCCGCGCGGCACCCTGCTGGCCATCTGCCCGTGGAACTTCCCGGCGATGACACCGCTGCGCAAACTGTGCCCGGCCATCGCCTTCGGCAATGCGCTGGTGATCAAACCATCCCAGTTCACCCCGGCGGCAGCCTTTCTGCTGGCGGAAATCGCCGCGCGACACTTCCCCGCCGGCCTGGTGCAGGTGCTGCCCTGCGGCGGCGCCTTCGCCAGCCAGCTCACCGCCGCCGGCCGCTTCGACGGGGTCAGCTTCACCGGCTCGGTGGCGGTGGGACGCAAGGTCGGCCTGGCCGCCGCCGAGGGCCTGGTGCCCGCGCAACTGGAACTGGGCGGCAAGAATGGCGTGATCATCAATGACAGCGCTGACCTGGACAGTTGCCTGGACCAGGTGTTCGGCGCTGCCTTCCAGACCGGCGGCCAACGCTGCACCAGCCTCAGCCGGGTAATCGTACACAGCGATCTGCACCAGGACGTGGTTAGCGGCCTTACCGAACGGGTGCGGGCCCTACGTCTGGGCGATGGCCTGGACCACGCCACCACCCTCGGCCCGCTGTGCAACGGTGCCCACTTCGACAGCGTCAAAACGCTCACCGCCCGCGCCGTGGACGAGGGCGCCACCCTGGTCACCGGCGGCGAGCCGGCCACCGTGCCCGGTTGCGAGGGCGGCTATTTCTTCGCCCCCACACTGCTGGACAACGCCGGCGTGTCCGACACCGCCAGCCGTCAGGAAATCTTCGGCCCGGTGCTCTCGGTGCTGCCCTACGACGACGCCGACCAGGCCCTGTCGATCCTCAACGACACCGAATACGGGCTCACCTCCAGCCTGTTCTCGGATTCCCATGCGCTGATCCAGCGCTTCCTGGACGAAAGCCGCAACGGAATGCTGCACGTGAACAACGGCACGGCGCCGGACGTGAACATGCCGTTCGGCGGCATGAAGCATTCCGGGCTGGGCGCTTACTCGGTGGGCGCTTCGGCGTCCGCCTTCTACACCATAGAACAGGCCGCTTACTTGGCTTGGTAAATAACAACAGGGTGATAATCATGAGAACAATCGCCAAACTGGCTGTGCTGGCCACCATTTTATTGACCCACTCGGTGGCCGCCGACACCCCCAATCCGTTCGACTACCGGTCGGTGCCCAAGGAAGGTGATCAGATCACCATGCGGCTGGCCCACTCTCTGAATATGGAGTGGAGCTCGCAAACCGTGGCGCTGAAACGCTTCGCGGAACTGGTCGCCATCTACACCGACAACCGCATCCGCCCGGTGATCTTTCCGGGCTCCCAGCTCGGCAGCGAAAAGGAAATGCTGCAGCAGGCCCGTCAGGGCGTCATCCAGGTGACGATTCCCGCCACCAACAACATGGCCCAGGTAGCGCCCAGCCTGAACGTTCTGCTGCTACCCTATCTCACCCAGAGCACCGAGGAATCCAACTACCTGCTGGACCACATCACACCGGTGCTGCAACCCCGGGTGATCGAGGAAGCGGGTGTCCGCATTATCGGCTGGGAAAATACCGGCTGGCGGCATTTTTTCTATAACGCTCCGGAGCCCATCGAAACGCCGGAGGATCTGGCGCCGCTGAAAATGCGCGTACCGCCCAACGCGATCATGCTCGGCACCTATAAATCCTGGAATGCCTCACCGGCGCCAATCGCCTGGAACGAACTGTACAGCGCTCTGCAACAAGGCGTGGTGGAAGGCGGCGACAGTCCGGTAAGCGACATCATCGGCATGAAATTCGATGAGGTGATCAAGCGCATCTCACGGCTGCACTACACCATCCTCACCCATCCCATCGTGGTGTCCGAGCGCTGGTTCCAGGACCTGGCGCCGGACTTGCAGAAAGCAGTATTGCGAGCTGGTCGCGAAACCACGGAATACGTGCGCTGGTGGCAGCCACTGGACGAGGCACGCTGGTGGAAACTGGCTGAGGAAGCGGGCGTTGAGATCACCGACATCAAGGACGAGACGCCCTGGGCGGAGAAAGCCCGCGCCGCCTGGCCCACCTATTACCCCCTGATCGGCGAGGATGGTGAGGCACTGACCAGGAAAGCGCTGGACATCCTCGAGACCTATAAAGCGAGCAATCAATAAAACAATTCAGCCCGCGGTCAGGACGGCGCAGGCCGTTCCGACGGGAGACAGACTTATGTACAACCTGTTGAGAAAGTCCCAATTGGCGCTGTGCCACACGTTGCTGTCGGGCATGGTGCTGGCGCTGCTGCTGCAGATCTTCGGCCGCAGTTTCAACGCCGGCCTGGAATGGACCGAGGAACTGTCCCGGTTCGCCTTTATCTCCTTCGTCTTTATCAGCGCCAGTTACTCATCGCTGACCAGAGCGGACCTGCGCATCGGCGTCTTCGCCGACTGGCTGAGCCGGCGCCTGGGGCGGGGTCCGGTGGAAATCATGACCACGGCCCTGCTGCTGTTGTTTGACGTGCTGATGATCATCTACTGCTATCGCAACGTCATCGATGGCATTAAATACCCGAGCGTGTCGCCGGTGCTCGGTTTCAATACCAACTATCTGTTCGTGGTGTTGATCCTGGCGTTCGTACTATCGGCGCTGGGCCGGCTGTTCGGCCGCAACGCCGGTGGCGAGGCCGGGGAGGGTCTGGCATGACTACCGTGCAATGGGTACTGATCATTATGCTGCCGGCACTGCTGCTGCTCGGCGTGCCGATCTACGCGGCGCTCGGTCTCACTGGCTTCGCCGCCGCCTGGTTTCTCGGCGCCGACCTGGTGTTCGCTGCGCAGAGTATTTTCAACGGCGTGGACAACTTCGCGCTGCTGGCGATTCCGGCCTTTATCCTGGCCGGCAATATCATGGAAAAGGGCGGCCTGACCCACGATATTATCCGCATCTTCCGACGCATGTTCGGGCACATTCCCGGCAGCCTGGGCATGGTGACGATTCTGTCGTGCATGTTCTTCGCCGCCATTTCCGGATCCGGGCCGGGTACCGTGGCGGCGATCGGTTCGATTATGATTCCGTCCATGGTGCGTTACGGCTACCCGGCACCCTACGCGGCCTCGGTCACCGCCACTGGCGGCACTCTGGGCATCCTGATTCCCCCCAGTAACCCGATGATCATCTACGCCATCATCGCCAATGTGTCGATCGCCGACGTATTCGCCGCCGGTCTGCTGCCCGGGCTGTTGATGGGCGTGGTGCTGGTATTCACCGCCTATGTGATGGCCAAACGTTCCGGTGCCGTGGTCAATCCGGCGCATGAGCAGGAGGACGAAAACGAGAGCCTGGGCGCGTTGATCTGGCACGCCAAATTCGCCCTGTTTTTGCCGGTGCTGATTCTTGGCGGCATCTACTCGGGCCTGTTCACCCCGGTGGAGGCATCGGTGGTGGCGGTCTTTTACGCGCTGGTGGTGGCCCGTTTCGTGTATCGACAACTGGACGCCCAGGCACTGCACGAAGCCTTCGAGCAGACCCACCGCATCTCCGGCGCGCTGATGATCGTGGTCGCCTGCTCAGCGCTGCTGGCCAAGGTGATCACCCTGGAAACCATTCCACAGCAGATCTCCGTGGCCATGTCCGGTGTCTCCACCAATCCGCTGGTGATTCTGCTGTGGATCAACGTGTTCCTGATCTTGGTGGGCACCTTCATGGAAACCATGTCGGCGATCATCATCCTGGCGCCGATCCTGGTGCCGCTGGTCACCGCCTTCGGCATCAACCCGGTGCACTTCGGCATCATTCTGGTGACCAATATCCAGATCGCCTTCCTGACACCGCCGCTGGGGGTCAACCTGTTCGTGTCCAGTCAGATTTCCGGGGTACCGGTGGAGAAGATCATTCGCAGCATCTGGCCGTTCCTGCTGGCCCTGCTGGGGGTGCTGGCGCTAGTGACCTTGTTCCCTCAACTCAGTCTCGCACTGCCGGAACTGCTCCGGTCTCTACGCTGATTCAGCCCCGCGGCGTTCTCATGGGGACGCCGCCTCCCCTCCTTCGAAACCACCGCTTCGTCGGTTCCGACGATGCTCACCCACTCCCGCCCTCGCTAACGTAATACACCGACCCATCCGGCTCTCCGCCTGCCGCCCGACAACGACAACGACAACAATCAGGTGCCTCCATGACCGTCCCGTTGATGACGCTGAAATCCCTGTATACCGGTGCTCTGGCCCGTTTCACGGACCGCTGCGCGCTGACCATGGGGGGCCGCGGCCTCAGTTACGCCGAACTGCAGCGCGGCAGCTTTCAGGTCGGCAACGCCCTCATTGACCTCGGTGTCACCCCGGGCACCCGGGTAGCACTCGCCATGGCCAATTGCCTGGAGTTCGCGGTGGCGGCCCAGGGGCTGATCCAGGCCGGCGCCACCCGGGTGGCCCTGAACAGCATGCTCAGCGACGACGAGGTGCTCTATATTCTGGCGGATTCCAACACCCGGGTGGCCATCGTCGATGCTCAACGTTTCGAGTTGCTCTCCCGCCACCGCGATCGCTTGCCGGAACTGGAACAGGTCATCGCACTCGGGCCGACGCGGGATTGCCCGTCGGACATGATGCCCTGGGATGATTTTCTCGCCTCCGGCAAGCCGGAGTACACCGACGTCAACGTGACACCGGATGATCTCGCCTTCATTCCCTATACCGGCGGCACCACGGGCAAACCCAAGGGGGTCCTGCACAACCAACAAAACATTTATCTGAACCTGCTTTCCCATCAGATGGAGCTGGCACTGCAAGACGACGAGCGCTTCCTGCTCACCTCGCCTCTGCCCCATGCCGCCGGGAGTATCCTGATGGTCGGGTTGCTGAAAGGGGCTACCCATTACATCGAACCCGGATTCGATCCCGCCACCGTGATCCGCCGCATCAGCGAGGACAAGGTCACTCTCACCTTCATGGTACCCACCATGATTTACCGGCTGCTGGACTGGCTGGAGGCCAATCCGGAGCCCCGTCCGGATCTGAGTTCGCTGCGCACCATGCTGTACGGCGCCGCCCCGATCACGGTGGAGCGTCTGACTCAGGGCCTGGAAACCTTCGGGCCGGTGTTCATGCAGCTCTACGGCCAGTCGGAAGCGCCCAACTTCATCACCCGTCTGCGCCGGGAGGACCACGACCCGGCTTATCCGGAGCGGTTGCTCAGCTGCGGTCAGGCCGCGACCATGAGTCAGGTCCGTATCGTCGATGGCAACGGGGAACCGGTACCCGCGGGTGAAAGCGGCGAAGTGGCGGCTCGCACGCCGTACAACATGCTCGGTTATCACGGCCTGCCGGAGAAAAGCGCCGAAACGCTGGTGGACGGCTGGCTGCACACCGGTGACATCGGACGGATGGACGCGGACGGTTATCTGTACCTGCTGGACCGCAAGAACGACATGATCATCAGCGGCGGCATGAACGTGTACACCTCGGAGGTGGAGAACGCCATCCAGCCGTACCCCGGAGTCGGCCAGGTGGCGGTGGTCGGCCTGCCCGACCCGGACTGGGGCGACGCGGTGACGGCGTTCGTGGTGCCCGATGCTGGTGCCGAGCTTGACCTGGAAGCCCTGCTGCGCCACTGCAAAGGCGCTCTGTCCAAGTACAAGGTCCCCAAACAGATCCACCTGCTCGACAGTCTGCCACTCACCGCTTACGGCAAACTGGACAAGAAAGCCCTTCGCCAGCAATGGGCGGCCGATTCCTAGCGCCTGTTCACACCGTGAGCGCTGTATTCGCGAGCAAGCTCGCTTCCCACAAAGGGAACTGCGGAGCCGCTGTGGGAAGCTGCCTTGGCAGCGAATTGGCGTGTGGCGCAAACATCGTGAACCTGCAAGAGAGGTCCAAGCATGAGTAGCCTCACCGAATTGAGCCGTTCTCTGAACGGTGCCCGGGTCCTGGTGACCGGTGGCGCCAGCGGCATGGGACGGGCCACCGCCCGGGTGTTCGCCAGCGAGGGCGCGCGGGTTGCCGTTACCGACCGCGATGGTGACGGCGCCGGGCAGGTGGCCATGGAGATCCGGGAGGCGGGTTTCCAGGCGCAAAGCTGGGCCCTGGACGTGAGCGACGCCGCGGCGATCGAAGCGGCCACCGCCGAGGTGGCCGAAGCCTTCGGCGGCCTGGACATTCTCATCAACAATGCCGGGGTCTCCGGCTTCACCGCCATCTCGTCCTCGGCGGACGACTACGAGGCCACGTGGCACACCAGCCTGTCGATTCTGCTGACCGCTCAGCAACGCCTGGTACGGGCCGCGCTGCCCCACCTGAGAAGCTCGGACCATCCGCGCATCGTCAATATCGCCTCCACCGAAGCGCTCGGCGCCACCGCCGAGAACAGCGCCTATGCGGCGGCCAAGGCTGGCGTTACCGGCCTGACCCGCGCCCTGGCGGTGGAGTTGGGCAAGGAAGGCATCACCGTCAATTGCATCTGCCCTGGCCCCATCGACACCGGCATGACCGCGCGGATCGCCGACGAGCACAAGGCCATTTTCGCCAGACGGCGAACCGCCTTACGACGCTATGGCGCACCGGAAGAGGTAGCGCATATGACCGTCAGCCTGTGCCTGCCGGCGGCATCCTACCTCACCGGCGCGGTGATTCCGGTGGACGGTGGTCTGATGGCGCGCAACGCGTGATGGATACGGTTGCGTGCTGCGCGCATGACGCCGACCATGCTGATCCGGTCTTACCAGAGTGATCCCCCCAATGCCGCGAACCGATAACAGGCCCAACCCCTTCGTCATGGCCGTGTCCGCCATGCTGGTGGCGCTGGTGGTGATTGTCTTCGCCCGCCTGGCCTACGGCCTGCTGCTGCCGGCCATGCGCACCGATCTCGGGCTGAGCTACCGCCAGGCCGGCGCTTTGGGCACGGTCACCGCCCTGGGTTATCTGCTGTTCGTATTGCTTGGCGGCCTCGCGGCCAGCCGCTGGGGCGCCCGCAATACGGTGGTTTTCGGTCTGGCCGCGGTGACCTTCGGCTTTGCCGGGCTGGCGGGCGCCGATGGCCTTGCTCGGTTTCGGCACCGCGTTCTGCTTCGCTCCCACGGTGTCGCTGCTGGCCACCTGGTACCCGGAGCGGCGCGGGATGATGATCGGCTGCATGACCGCCGGCGTTGGCGCGGGGATCTTCTTCATCGGGCTGCTGGTGCCCTGGCTCTCCGATCTTTTTGGTGCGAACGGCTGGCGGGTGACCTGGGGGATTTTCGCCGCCGTCGCCGGCGCTGTCGGCTTACTGGTCCTGCTGGCGGTGCGTGATCCCCCCGCCGCTGATGATGCCGGCACGGCGCGGCCGCCCTCGGCGGACAAATGGCTGATCTACCGGAATCCCCGGGTCATCATCATGGCGCTGGTGTACGGCATCATCGGCATGGTGTACATCACCCAGGCTCTGTTCATGGTCAGCTACGTGGTGGAATCCGGCTTCGACGAAACCATCGCCGGGTGGCTGATGGCGATGATGGGGCTGCTCTCCGTCCTCAGCGGCCCGCTATGGGGCTCGCTGTCGGACAGCTGGGGGCGCGGCAATACTCTGAGCCTGGCCATGTCGGTGGTGACCGTTGCCATGGCGCTGCCATTGGTCGATCAGAGCCTGCCTCTGTTCATCGCCCATTTCTTCTTCATGGGCTGCGCGGTCAATGGGGTCTTCACCCTGATCCAGGCCGCCAGTACCGATCAGGTGGCGCCGCGTTACATTCCCATCGCGTTCAGTTATGTCACCCTGTTCTTCGCCGGCGGACAACTTATCGGCCCGGCGGTGGCGGGCTGGCTGATCGAGACGCAGGGAGGTTTCCCGCTCGCCATCGGCTTCACTTGCTTCTGGCTGATCGTCGGGTTGTTTCTGACCCAGCGTATTCGCCGGTTTCCGGCTGATGTGGCGGTGTCTTGAAAAGGTTGGTGATTGTGTCGGCCTGTGAGGTTTCACCCTCTCCCTTGAGGGGAGAGGGGTTGGGGGAGAGGGTGAAACCCAAGAGCGTCAGGGCCGGTTGTGATGGAGCATATAACGCCCCGCCTGATACAGCCCTTCCAGCAGTTCCTTGCGGTCCTGGAACACCTCCGGCTGGTCCGCGCGAACATCCGCTTCCAGGCGTGGATCCTTCAGATCGTAAAGCCGCGCGTTGTCACCGTCGTAGTACATGCTCAGGTGATAATCCTCGCCAACCAGGCCGATCAACGGCCGATGGGAACGGTCACCGCCGAAGGTGATCGCGTATGAGGGGCCCTCGATGTCCAGCAGGTCCCGCCCCATGGTGCGGTTCTCATACGGCAACCCGGCCAGCCCCAGCGCCATGGGCATGATATCCACCAGGCTGGCGGGGCGCTCGATCACCCGGTGCTCACCAATGACGTCGGGGCCGTAGATGATCAACGGCACATGATGCTTGTCCAGCAGCAGGGACTCGCTGTAACCCATATGCCGGGACGGTTCGGAGCGATCGTTATGGTCCCCGTACAGAATGAAGATGGTGTTGTCCGCGTAATGGGAATTGGCCACCAGGTCATTCAGGTAGTAACCGATGTTGTAATCCAGCAGACGCACCGCGTTGTACTGATCGTTGCCGAGGAAGCTGTGCTGGCGCACTTTGTCTTCCGGCGGATTGATCACCTCGAAGTTGGAATCATCATCGGGAATGGTGAACGGCCGATGGTTGCCCGCGGTCTGGATAAAGGCGATGAACGGCTTGTCCGGATCCAGTTGGTCCAGGCGCTGGTGAGCGGCCTTGAACAGATCCCGGTCCGAAATACCCCAGACATCGATGTTGGGAGCGTCGTAGTCTCCGGCCTCCCACAACTCCAGATCCTGAATGTTGTTCTTCAATACACCTCGGATATTGGCCCAGCCGGCGGAACCGCCTATGAAGTAAAGGCGCTCGTAGCCTTTAAAAGCGTTGACCAGGGTGTACTGATTGACGATCTGCGGATCCCGGGAGGCGGTGGAGCCGCCCCAGGTAATGTCGGGAATCCCGGTCACCAGACCAAACACGGTGCGGGCGGTACCGCTGGAGGGCACCATGAAATTGGGGAAGAACAGCCCTTGATTACCGAGACGGTCCAGATTGGGCGTGGCTTCCATGGGGTTGCCAAACAGCCCCATACGATTGGCGCCCATGGATTCCAGGTGAATCAGAACCACATTGGGCGGCCGCTGCGGGGCCTGGCCGGGCACCGAGCGGGCAAACGTCATGATCTCGGGATCCGGATTGGTCACTCCCAGGTATTCCGCCACCCGCTGATAGCGCAGCGCCAGCAGCTCGTCATCATGCTCCCGGGTACCGGTGGTGTAGGTGTCGTAAAAGAAAATCGCCGGGTTCAACCCCAGTGACGCCACCTGCAGATTGTTGGAAAAGTAAGCGTCACTCCAGCGCAGCGGCACGGTGCCGGTTTGCCCCATGATCCCCAGAGCGTACAGATAGATACCCAACGCCACGGCGATGGTGCCACCCAACCAGCCCCGCCCCGGCGCCGGGCGGCGCGCGAAGGCGGCAATCGGCTTGCGCCCCAACCAGGCGCCCACCGCCAGCGTCACCAGCAGCAGCAGCGCCAGCCACACCACCGGGTAGCTCTCCCACACCATCTGCAGGGAATCCCCACGGTTGGTCAGGAAACGCAACACAGAGCTGTTCAGGCGCTCTTCCAGATAGCTGTAGTGGGCGAAATCCGCGATGTAAACGAAACAGGCCACGGCGGAGGCCAGAGCCAGCCAGGCCACCGCCAGTTTCCGGGCCAGTTGCCCGTGGCGCAGACCGAGCAGACCCGGCAGCAGGCTGAGAATGGCCACCGGCAGAACAATCAGCAGGGCCAAACGCAAGTCGAAGCGGACACCAATGCCGAAGGCATGCCAGAGTTCTTGCGAAGGCAGTTCCAGGCCGGAAAGGAAAAACCAGAAGAACGCCCCCCTCAGTACCACGAAAACCAGGAAGAACGCGGCAACCAGGCTCAGGATCAATCGCACACGTGGCGAAAACAGCATACAGGCTCCACAATCAGATGCGGGTTATCGGGGTCGGCGGCGCTTATTTCACCACACGTAAACGCGGGCCCTTGTCGGGACCTTTGTCGGGGCCATTGTCATCGGGGCCGTCTTCAGGGGGATCCGGGGGTGGATCCATGGGCTCGAACGCCATGCCCTGGCCGTTTTCCCGGGCGAAAATGGCGATCACCGCGCCCACCGGCACTCTGAGATGATGCGGCACGCCGCCGAAACGGGCAGAAAAGACGATCTCATCGTTACCCGCCACGAACTGGGTCACGGCCCGGGGAGCCACGTTCAGTACGATCTGACCATCCTTGACGAATTCCTGCGGCACTTCGGTGCCGGGATAGCCCGCGTCCACCGCCAGATGAGGGGTGAGACCGTTATCGCATATCCACTCGTGGGTAGCGCGAATCAAATAGGGCCGGTTGGAAGTCATTTCGGACATAACAGCAGGGCTTTTCCGATGGATGCGGCCGCGCTCCGGCGGCAAAAAAAGCCCGTGCGCAAGGGCACGGGCCGGGGTTCACAGCGCCAGGCGCATTTCCCGCTCAGCCTCGGTCAGGCTGGCCTGGAAGCTGTCACGGTCAAACAAACGCTCGGCATAATCCAGCAGCGGCTTGGCCTGCTTGGCCGGCAGGTCCACACCCAGAATGGGCAACCGCCACAAAATCGGCGCCACCACGCAATCCACCAGGGTGAACTCCTCGCTCATGAAGAACGGCAGCTCATTGAAGATCGGCGCGGTGGCGATCATTCCTTCGCGCAGTTCCTTGCGGCGCTTGTTCAAAGCGGCGTCTTTCTCCTCGCCCAGCACCAGGGCGTCCACATGGCCGCACCAGTCACGCTCGATACGGTGCACCAGCAGACGACTCTGCGCCCGCGCCACCGGATACACCGGCAGCAACGGCGGATGCGGGAAGCGCTCGTCCAGATACTCCATGATCACCGTGGACTGATACAGGGTCAGCTCACGGTCCACCAGGGTCGGGACCTCGTTATACGGATTCAGGGCCGCCAGATCTTCCGGTTTGTCCCGGCTGTCCACGTCCACGATATCCACGGTTACGCCCTTCTCCGCCAGGACAATACGCACCCGGTGGCTGTAGTGATCGTCCGGGGAAGAGAAGAAAGTCATTGAGGAACGTTTGGTCACCACGCCCATGGTCGAGTCATCTCCAAGCATCATCTAATAACACAAACAGGGTAGCCGCTTGCGCGGTTACCCTGTTGCAGGCTGGATCGACGTTCGTGGATCAGTGAACGTCTTTCCAGTATTCCTTCTTCAGCAGGTACGCCGGTACGAGAAGGATAGCAAGGAACACGAGCACGTAAACACCAATCCGCTCACGGGTGGGCGCAATCGGCTCCGCCGCGTAAGTGAGGAAGTTGGTGATATCGCCCATGGCGGCCTTGAATTCCTCTTCATCCAGGGCTTCCTGCATACCGGCCATCACATGCGGCATACCGACGTTCGGGAACACCTTGTTGTTGTACCCGAACGGACGGGATTCATCCTCATAGAAGCCGATCAGATAAGAGTACAGCCAATCCGGGGATTGCAGACGCGCTTCCAGGGTCAGATCCGGCGGCGCGGTCCCGAACCACTTCTTGGCATCGTCCTTATCCATGGCGTTCTGCATCCGATCGCCAATCTTATCACTGGTGAAGTTCATATACTTCAGTACCAGCTCATCCGGAATGCCCAGGTCCTCGCCCATACGGCCGTAACGCAGATATTCCAGACTATGACAACCCATGCAGTAGTTCACGAACAGCTTGGCACCGTTCTGCAGGCTCACTTTGTCCTGCAGATTGACCGGAGCCTTCTCATACTCAGCGTCATGGCCACCGGCGGCCACAGCCAATACCGGCAAACAGCTGAACAAAATGGCGGCAAAAAACTTCTTCATCAGTGACCCCCCGTGACGCGCTCAGGTACCGGCTTGGATTTTTCGAATCGATGGCCGAATGGCAGTATCACGATGAAGAACAGGAAGTAATACACCGTGCCGATCTGCGCCACGGTCTTCGCCAGACCGGTGGCCGGCTGGGTCCCGAGATAACCGAGGATCAGGAAGTCCACCACGAACAACGCCAGGGTAATTTTGCTCACCAGGCCCTTGTAACGGATGGACTTGACCGGATGGCGGTCCAGCCAGGGCAGCAGGAACAGAATGGCGATGGCGCCACCCATGGCGATCAGCCCCCAGGCCTTGGAGGAGATAAACCAATCGATGGTGGTGGCGCGCAGCATCGCGTAATAGGGGCCGTAGTACCACACCGGAGCGATGTGATCCGGGGTCTTCAGCGGATCCGCCGGCGCGAAGTTCGGCTTCTCGATCAAATAGCCGCCGCCGGTGGGGAAGTAGAAGATCACCACCGCGAACACCATCATGAAGATGATGACGCCAGGCAGGTCCTTGACGGTGTAGTAAGGGTGGAACGGGATGCCGTCTTTGGGGATGCCGTTCTCATCCTTGTTCTTCTTGATTTCCACGCCATCCGGGTTGTTGGAGCCCACTTCATGCAGCGCCAGGATGTGCAGGAAAACCAGAGCCACCAGCACCAGCGGAATCGCCACCACGTGCAGGGCGAAGAATTTGTTCACGGTGGCGGTGGACAGCAGATAGTCGCCACGCACCCAGGTGGTGAGGGCCTCACCGATTTCCTTGGCGTCGTTGGCGTCGATGAACGGAATCACGTCGAACGGAATCGCGCCGGCCAGGGAAATGATCACCTGAGCGCCCCAGTAGGACATGTTACCCCAGGGCAGCACATAGCCGAGGAAACCTTCGGCCATCAGTGCCACGTAGATCAACATGCCGAAGATCCACACCAATTCCCGCGGCGGCTTGTAGGAGCCGTACAGCAGGCCACGGAACATGTGGATGTACACCACGGCGAAGAAGGCGGAAGCGCCGACCGCATGCATATAGCGGATCAGCCAGCCCCACTGCACGTCGCGCATGATGTACTCGACGGACTCGAAGCCCTGGCTGGGAGAGAAGAACATGGTCAACCAGATGCCGGTGAGCAGCTGGTTCACCAGTACCACCATGGAGAGCACCCCAAAGTAGTACCAGAAGTTGAAGTTCTTCGGAGCGTAGTACTCCGACATGTGCTTTTTGTAGGTGTTAACGACGGGAAGACGCGCATCCACCCAATCGATCAAGCCATTCACCACTCTCATGCCTGAGTCTCCCCTTCTTCAGAGCCGACGATGATCACGGACTCGCTCAGATAAGAGTGCGGCGGAACCACCAGGTTGGTGGGAGCCGGCACGCCTTGGTAAACACGTCCCGCCAGGTCGAACATGGAACCGTGGCAGGGACAGAAAAAGCCGCCATGATCCAGTTGCACGGTGGGCTCTTGCTCATACAGGGGGGAGCAACCGAGGTGAGTACAGGTGCCAATCAGCACCAGATATTCTTTCTTGATGGAGCGCCACTGATTCTTGGCGTACGGCGGTTGTTGATCTTGCTCGGAACCGGGGTCGCGCAGCGAACCCTCGATCTGGGCCAGGCCTGCGAGCATCTCGTCGGTGCGATTCACTACCCACACCGGCTGCCCACGCCATTCCTGTACCACTCGCTGGCCCAATTCCAACTTGCTGATATCGACCTGGACCGGGGCGCCGGCGTTCTCCGCCTTGGCGCTAGGCAGCCAGGATTTCACGAAAGGAACCGCCAGCCCCACTGCACCTGCTGCTCCGATCGCCGATGTCAGGCCAATCAGAAAGGTGCGGCGGCTGGTATTTACGCCGTCATTGCTCATTGAGATCTTCTCCCCTGGAGCCTGTTTTCATCTGTCTTTTCCATCGTTCGCCGCGTTGCTCTTCCGGTGGATGCCAGGCTTCACATCCACACCCGGATCCGTGCCAGGAATGTCGAGCCACGCCAGCCACACCACCAGGGCATGGCACACACCAATGCTATGTCAGGCAGGGGCGGAAGGCCCGGACCCGGACGGACAAGGGTGTGTGAAACGGCAACACCGAACCGGTTTGTTATTTAAATCCCGCAGGACGAATGATGCCGACAACAGCGGATCAAATCGAACGAAAGCGGGCTCCGTCAGAGCGCGGGAGTGACCCAGATCAGGCAAAGATGTCCCGGACCGGGACGAGAGGTCAGAGCTCACGCTTCAGGCGGAGTAAGGCGGCCGAAATGGTAAAGAAAAAACCCACATCTTACAACCGGTTATTCCGGGGAGAGACGCCCGGTAAACCCCTGATTTGAACGCAAAAAAGCCCGGCATTGCCGGGCTTTTCGCAAGCGTGAGCGGTATTCGGCGGTGCCGATTAACGCTTGGAGTACTGCGGACGCTTACGCGCTTTGTGCAGACCCACTTTCTTACGCTCGACTTCACGGGCGTCACGGGTGACGTAGCCAGCACGACGCAGCGCGCCACGCATTTCACCGTCGTACTCCATCAGAGCACGGGTAATGCCGTGACGAATGGCACCGGCCTGGCCGTTGTTGCCACCGCCTTTCACGGTCACGTAGACGTCGAAACGGTCAGTCATGTTCACCAGTTCCAGCGGCTGGCGCACCACCATCCGGTTGGTCTCGCGACCGAAGAACTGATCCAGCGGGCGACCGTTAACGGTGATGTTACCGCTACCAGGGCGCAGGAAAACGCGTGCGGCGGCGGTTTTACGACGACCGGTTCCGTAATCGGCGTTTGCAGTTGCCATCGACTAACCCCTTAGATTTCCAGCTGCTGCGGCTGCTGAGCAGCATGAGGATGCTCGGCGCCGGCGTAGACTTTGAGTTTGCTGAACATGGCGCGACCCAGCGGAGTACGCGGCAGCATGCCCTTCACGGCCTTTTCGATAACCAACTGCGGCTTGCTGCCGATCAGGGTTTCGAAGTTGGCTTCCTTGATGCCGCCCGGATAGCCGGTATGACGATAGTACATCTTGTTACTGGCTTTTTTGCCAGTAACCGCCACTTTCTCGGCGTTGATCACCACGATATAGTCGCCGGTGTCCACATGCGGAGTGAATTCCGGCTTGTGTTTACCGCGCAGACGACTGGCGATCTCTGTAGCCAGCCGACCCAGCGTTTTGCCGGAGGCGTCTACCACATACCAGTCGCGCTTTACGCTTTCCGGTTTCGCGCTGAAGGTCTTCATGGGAGTCTTCCCTAAAAATTTGTGCCCTAAATTCAGATGCTTACGGGTTCCAGGAACCCGCCGACGTTAAGCCCGCCGGGCAAGAGGGCACGAATTGTACTTAAGCGCCCGGGTAAAGACAAGCACGGAAAACGGGAAATTGTTGGGTATAGTCAGCTGACTCGTTCTTACCTGAAAAGACACCCGGAAAGACACCTGAAAAGCCGCCCGGACAGACCCGGATAGATTAAGGAGCCACCATGGAATACCGCTTTCTCGGCCATACCGAGTTGAAAGTCAGCAGCCTGTGCCTGGGCACCATGACCTGGGGCAATCAGAACACCGCCGAGGACGGCTTCGCGCAGATGGATCTGGCCCTCGAACAGGGGGTCAATTTCTTCGATACGGCGGAAATGTACGCGGTTCCGGCCAGCCCGGACACCTCTTTCCGCACCGAAGCCATCATTGGCGAATGGTTCGCCCGCACCGGTAACCGCGACAAGGTGGTACTGGCCACCAAGGCCGCCGGCCCTGGTGATTACGTCAAACATATCCGCGGCGGGCCGCGCCTGAGCCCGGCAAGCTTGCAAGAGGCGGTGGAAGGCAGCCTCAAGCGCCTGCAAACCGATGTTATCGATGTCTATCAACTGCACTGGCCGGAGCGCCCCACCAATTACTTTGGCCGCCTTGGCTACAAACACCGCGAGGACAACCAGGCGGTACCGATCGCGGAAACCGTGGCCGGCCTGAAGGCACTGGTGGACGCCGGCAAGATCCGCCACTGGGGTCTGTCCAACGAAACCCCCTGGGGCACCATGAGCTTCCTCCGCGAGGCGGAAAAGATCGGCCTGGAGCGTCCGGTATCGATCCAGAACCCCTATTCCCTGCTCAACCGCAGCTTCGAAGTGGGCCTGGCCGAGGTAGCGCACCGTGAAGGCGTTGGCCTGCTCGCCTACTCCCCACTGGCCTTCGGCCTGCTCAGCGGCAAATACCGTCACGGCCAGCGGCCGGAAAAAGGCCGGCTGACACTGTTCAAGCACTTTTCCCGCTACACCAACGAACAGTCCGTCGCCGCCACCGAAGCCTATTGTCAGTTGGCGGAGCAACACGGAATCAGCCCCACCCAACTGGCGCTGCAGTTCGTCACCACCCGGCCCTTCGTCACCAGCAACATCATTGGCGCCACCACTCTGGAGCAACTCCAGGAAAACCTGGATAGCGTCAATCTGAGCTGGAACGACGAGTTGGAGAAGGAGATCGAGGCGATTCATACCCGCTTCCCTTATCCGGCGCCCTGACGCGCGAACTGCGCTCGGGCAATTCGCAAAGCGGCTTCGTAGTCCATTGCTGTGGGCAGCGGCCTTGGCCGCGAATGCCCCCCGCTCCGTTGGCCATTCGCTTGCAAGCAAGCTTCCCACAGCGGTTTGCAGCATGATCTGTGGGAGCCAGCCTGCTAGCGAATGGCACGCTGGCGTGGCGGCCTGGTAGCCCCCCCCGGTAGATGTTTCCCAGCCCCCTCTTGACGGCTCCCTTGTTATCGGTGCAATGTTATCGGCGCAATGTTAACGTCGTTAACACAGCATCGGGATCAGCATGACCTCCACCTATCATCACGGCGATCTGTACCGTCAGGCTCTGGAACAGGCGCAGGCCCTCCTCCATGAGGAAGGCGCGGCGGCGGTCACCCTGCGTGCCCTGGCCCGCCGTCTGCAAGTGACCGCGCCGGCGCTGTACCGGCATTTCCGCAATCGCGACAGTCTGCTTGCCGCCCTGGCCGTGCACGGCTTCCGGGAGCTGCGCCGGCAACTGCTGGCGGTGCGGCGGGATGACGCCCTGGAGCAACTGACCGGCATCGGCCAGGCCTACATCGCCTTCGCTCAGGCACGGCCCAATCTGTACCGGCTGATGTTCGGCGGCCAGTTGCTGCCGCGCGGCGCCCATCCGGACCTGGACGCCGCCGGCCTCGGCGCCTTCGCCGTTCTGCAGCAAAGCATTGATGACGCTCTCGCCGCCGGCTATCTGAATGGCCAGCCGGCCGGCCCGCTGACCGCCGCCGCCTGGTCCCTGGTGCACGGTTTCGCCGAACTGACCATTGATGGCCATCTGCCCGACGAGCAGCAGGCACCGGGCCTGGCGGCTCTGGTCACCCGGCTGCTGCTGCCCGGCGGCCCGTCTTCCCGCGATAACAACAACCCCTGAGGAGCCCATCATGCCCAGCCCCAGTACTCTGCGAATAGGCCGACGTTACCGCGCCAACCGCCTGCAAGGCCGTTACGATGTTCTGGTCATCGGCTCCGGCATCGGCGGGCTCAGCGCCGCCGCCTGTCTGAGCAAGCTCGGCAAGAAAGTGGCGGTGTTCGAGCAGCACTACACCGCCGGCGGCTTTACCCACGCCTACGAGCGCAACGGCTACGAATGGGACGTGGGCGTTCACTACATCGGTGACGTGGGCAAGGACCATACCCTGGCAAAACGGCTGTTCGACCATATCAGTGACGGCCAATTGAAATGGGCGCCGATGGATCCCTGCTACGACCGCATCCATATCGGCGACCGGCAGTACGACCTGATGGCCGGCCCCAAGGCCTTCGTCGAGACCTTGAAGCGAGCCTTCCCGGACGACCATGCCGCCATCGACCGCTATATGGCGCTCACCGCCAAGGCCGCCACCGCGATCCAGGTGCTGACCACCGCCAAGGTACTGCCCGGCGCCGTCGGTAAATTATTGGCCAAGGGGCTGAGTCTCACCGGGGCCGGCAAGCTGAACCGGCCCACCGCCGAAGTGCTGGGCGAACTGACCGACAATCGCGAGTTGATCGCGGTGCTCACCGGCCAGTGGGGCGATAACGGCCTGCCACCGGAGCAGTCCAGTTTTCTGATCCACGCCATCATCGCCCGCCATTATCTGTATGGCGGCTTCTACCCGGTGGGCGGCGCTTCGGCCATGGCCACAACCATTATCCCGGTGATCCAGCAAGGCGGCGGCGACGTCTTCACCTACGCCGACGTGCGGGAGATCGTCATCGAGAACGGTCGCGCCACCGGTCTGAGGCTGGCGGACGACAATGTGGTTTCCGCGCCGGTGATCATCAGCGACGCCGGTGTCTTCAACACCTTCCAGAACCTGTTGCCGGACACCTGCCCGCAGCGCCAGAGCTATCTGGACCGGCTGACCCGGGTGCAACGTTCCATGGCCAGCGCCTGCCTGTACGTGGGCCTGAACGCGGACGCCGCCAACCTGGGATTGCCAAAGACCAATTTCTGGATTTACCCGGACAACGACTATCAGCGGCAACTGGAGCAAGCCCTGGCGGCCCCCGATGATCACGATATTCCGCTGACCTATATTTCCTTCCCCAGCGCCAAGGACCCCAGTTTCAGCGAACGCTATCCGGGCCGCGCCACCATCGAGATCGTCGCCGCCGCCCCCTACGAATGGTTCCAGGCCTGGGACGGCACCCCCTGGGGCAAACGGGGCGAAGATTACGAGGCGGTCAAGGAAGCGTTCTCACAGCGGCTGCTGGAAAAACTGTTCGAGAAAATGCCACACCTGCGGGAGCACCTTGATTACTACGAGCTCTCCACTCCGCTTTCCACCGCTTATTTCTGCCGCTACCCCAGTGGCGAAATTTATGGCCTGAACCACGATCCAAACCGGTTCGAGCAACAATGGCTGCGCCCCAAGACCACCATTCCCGGCCTCTATCTCACCGGCCAGGATGTGCTCACCTGCGGCGTCGCCGGGGCCATGATCGCCGGGCTGGTCACCGCCATTTCGGTGGGCGGCGTGCGCGCCCTGCCGTTGGCCAAGACCATGTTCGCGGGCTGACTCTTCATGGAGTAATCATGATTCGTTTCTGGCTGGCGCTGTTGCTGTTGTCCCCGTGGCTGCTGTGGCAGGCGAAACGCACTCGGGCGACCACGCCGCGCCTGCCGGAGGCGGGCGGCGAACCGAGCGGCCAGAGCGGAGATACCGGCCCGGTGCTACGACTGCTGGTGGTGGGAGAGTCCACCGCCGCCAGCGTCGGTGTTGGTGACCATCAACAAGGCCTGGCGGCGCATTTGGCCGCGCAATTGAGCCGGCGCCATGGCCGCATCGTGTTGTGGCGAACCGTGGGCGTCAACGGCATTCGCGCCGCCGCGCTGATCAGGCACCTGCCCAGGGCGCCGGAGACGGATGTGGCGATAATCAGCCTGGGCGTCAATGACACCACTGGCCTGACCCGGCGCCGCGGCTATCGCCAAGCATTGGCGGAGCTGATCGCCGAACTACGGCGGGACAAAGCCGATCTACCGGTTTATCTGCTGGCGGTGCCTCCGATGCAGCGTTTCACTGCCCTGCCTCGGCCGTTACGAGACTTGCTGGGTTGGCGTGCACAGGGGCTGGATCGGGTGCAGCAGGATCTGGCCCGCACGTTGGCCGGCGTACACCACCTGGCTTATCCGCTGGTGGAAGGCAAGGATCTGCTGGCCGGGGACGGCTATCACCCCTCCGAACAAGGCTATGCGCTTATCGCCCGAACGGTGGCGGACGACATCAGCATGCCTTGAACGCCTAGCCCCCGTTTCCGTAAAACGCCGCATCCGGCAGGCTCTGGATCGCCAGCCGGGAGCTGCGGATGTGCAGACGGGTGCAACGCTCCGCCCGTTTCGGATTACCGGCCAGAATCGCCTCCCCCATGATCTGATACTCGCGGAAGCGGCGCGGCGGGTTGGTGAACTGATCGTAGGACTGAAACTGCTGGCGCAACAGCTGCACCATGGTCGCCGGCAGCATACCCGGTAATTCCCGGTTGCCGCCGATGTCGATCATCACACCGTAAAAGCGGTCCCGTTGCTCCAGATAGGCGAAACTCAGCCCACGCCGGCGGTGAGCCAGCAGTTCGTCAAACACCTCTTCAAAACGCTGGCGATAATCGGCCTGGTCGATGCGCTGTGCCGCCAATCGTGCCGCCAACCCCAGCAATACCTCGATGTTCTGCAGCAGGTCACGCACTTCTTCCCGGCTCAGCGAGCGGATATAGGCGCCCTTGTGCCGGGTCAGCGTAATGATCCGTTCCGCCGCCAGCCGCTTCAACGCTTCCCGCACCGGCCCCCGGCTCACCCCCAGCTCGCGGGTCAGATCCGCTTCCACCAGCCGCTGCCCCGGCACATAACGGCCGCTGCCAATGCCTTTGCAAATGGCCTGGATCACCGCATCCGGTGAACTCAACGGCGGCGTGGCAGGCAGGGTGGCGTCTTCGGCTCTGCGCATGGGAAACGGTCCTTGATCGTCGTTTTTAGGGGCCGGAGCAGGCTGGCAGCGCATTCTAATGAGGCCTCGCCCGGTACGCATCTTCGAATTATGTTAGCAATATTGTCCTACGATATTGACCCACAATAATCCATGGGCTAGTTTCAGACAAACGCAACACCTCACCACCCGCCGCGCCACCGGGCCCGGCGTATAAACACAACAACCATTGAGGAGGCACACCATGCCACGTTGGATCACCACGGCCGCGGCCATCACCGCCCTGGGCGCCATCGCTCCCGCGGTTCAGGCCGAACCTCTGAAAATCGCCATCATCGAATCCCTGTCCGGCCCGCAAACCTCCACCGGCCGCCTGATCGCCACCGCCGCTGAGTATGTGATCGATCAAGCCAACACCAACGGCGGTTTCAACGGCGAACCCATCCAGGTGAAGGAGTACGACAACGCCGGCGACACCTCCGGCGCCGCCACCAAATTCCGCGAAGCGGCGGCCGACGGCGCCCACGTCATCATTCAGGGCGCGTCCTCGGCGATTGGCGGCCAGGTCACCGAAGACGTACGCAAGCACAATATCCGCAACCCCGACAATCCGATCATCTATATCAATGTCGGTGCCGAGGCCATGGAGCTGCGCGGCAAGAAGTGTCATTTCCACGCCTTCCACTTCACCACCACCGCGCCCTATCGCACCGTCCCGCTGATGCAGGTCATGTCCGAACAGGGCGATCTGGGCAAGCGCGTTTATTCCATCAACCAGAACTACTCCTGGGGCCGCGACATGGAAACCGCCATCGTCGACAACGCGGACCGGTTCGATTACCAGGTGGTGGACAAGGTGCTTCACGAGGTGAACCGGATCCAGGACTTCTCTCCGTTCGTGGCCCGCATCAAATCGGAAAATCCGGATTCCGTGATCACCGGCAACTGGTCCAATGACCTGCTGCTGCTGATGAAGGCGGTGGGCGACGCCAACCTGGATATCACCTTCGGCACCATCTTCATGGACCAGCCCGGCAATGTGGCCAACGCCGGTGATGTGGCCGAGGGCCATTACGTGGCCCACAGCAGCAACATAGAACTGCTCGACGAGGCCGGCCCCGAAGCCTACAAGAAAGCCACCGGCCACTATCCGGTGTTCATCGAACCGACCACCCTGAATGGCGTCGGCCTGTTCGCCGAAGCCCTGAAACAAGTGAATTTCGACGGCGGCGATATCAACGTCAACGAAATCGCCCTGGCCATGGAAAACACCACCTTCGATAACGGTCTGGGCGGTATGCATGTCCGCAAGGCGGACCATCAGGCGGTGATCCCCATCGTGGTGTCCCAGGTGGCCAGCGGCGTCAAGTACCCGGTGGACGGCACCGAGCTGGGCTTCAAGCCGATCAAGACCGTGGCCGGCGAGGACGCCATCTATCCGGCCCAGGACAGCTGCCGCATGCGGCGCCCGAAATAACCCATCCCGCTCCGATTCCGCGGCCGCGCCTCCCTGGGAGCCGGCCGCCATACTGATAACAACATCGGGAGAGACGCATGGAGTTTCTGATCGTCTCCACGCTGAACGGCGTCATCTACGGCATGCTCCTGTTCATGGTGTCCGCCGGGTTGACGTTGATTTTCGGCATGATGGGCGTGCTCAACTTCGCCCACGCTTCGTTCTACATGTTGGGCGCCTATTTCGCCTACACCCTTTCCGGCCTGTTCAATTTCTGGGTGGGGCTGATCGTCGCCCCGCTATTGGTGGCCATCATCGGCATGTTCATTGAGCGTTACATGCTGCGCCGGGTGCATGCCCACGGCCACGCCCACGAGCTGCTGCTGACCTTCGGCCTGGTGTTCATCTTCGAGGAGTTGATCAAGCTGTTTTACGGCGACTTCCCGGTGAATTATCAGCGCCCGGACTACCTCAATTTCGCCATTTTCAATCTGTTCGGCACCGACTATCCGTTCTATCGCGTGTTCATCGGTCTGGTGGCGTTGTTGATGTTCATCGTGCTGTTCGTACTGTTGACCCGCACCCGAGTGGGCATGGTGGTGCGTGCCGCCGAACGCTTGCCGGACACCGCGCGGGCACTGGGGCATAACGTGCCCATGGTGTTCCTCGGCGTGTTCGGCGCCGGCGCGGCCCTGGCCGGCTTGTCCGGCGCGGTGGCCGGCGCGTTCTTTCCCACCAATCCGAACATGGCCCTGGAGCTGGGCGTGATCGTTTTCGTGGTGGTGGTGGTCGGCGGACTCGGGTCCCTGGCCGGCTCACTGATCGCCTCGTTGCTGATCGGCGTGTTCAGCTCGTTCGCGGTGGGCCTGGACTGGTCCCTGGCCTCGCTGTTCGGCCTGATCGGCCTGGGAGACTGGGCCAACAGCCTGGGGGGACTGGTGACCATGCCGCTGTCCTCGATTTCCGCCACCGTTCCCTTCCTGTTGATGCTCATCGTGCTGCTGGTGCGTCCAGCCGGCCTGATGGGTTCAAAGAATTAAGGAGGCCACGATGCGATACGCCCTGATTGCCATCCTGGCTCTGCTGGCGCTGCTGATCATCGCGCCGCCCCTGCTCGGCACCGGCTGGCAGTACGCGCTGATCAACGCCTTGATCGCCGCCCTGTTCGCCGCCGCCTTCAATCTTCTGGTGGGCCAGGGAGGCATGTTGTCCTTCGGTCACGCCGCCTATTTTGGTGTCGGCGCCTTCACCGTGATCCATCTGATGCAGTCGGTGGAATACGGGGATATCCCCTTCCCCACCGTGCTGCTGCCGCTGGCCGGTGCCGCCGTCAGCCTGCTGTGCGGCGCCCTGGCCGGCTTCTTCGCCACCATGCGTTCCGGCGTCTATTTCGCGCTGGTGACCCTGGCTCTGGCGGAGCTGCTGCACTCCCTGGCACCGCACTGGGACGAAATGTTTGGCGGCGAAGCCGGATTATCGTCCATGCGCATGCCCTCCCTGGGCTTCACCTTCGGCTCCACGCTGGAAGTCTATTACCTGACGCTGTCCTGGGTGGTGATCTGCATCGGCCTGCTCTACGCCTACACCCGCACGCCTTTCGGACGGCTCACCCTGGCATTGCGCGACAACGAGCAGCGCATCCGCTTCATGGGCTTCAACGCCCACGGCACCAAGATCGTGGTATTCGCCATCTCCGCCATGTTCTCCGGTGTCGCCGGCAGCCTCATGGCGATCTCCAACGAAACCGCCAACTACAGTGTGTTCAGCACCCAGGTCTCGGCCCTGGTGGTGCTGCATACCTTCGTTGGCGGTTCCACCATCTTCTTTGGTCCGATCGTCGGCGCTTGCGTGCTGTCACTGTTCACCTTCGTGGTCTCGGGCGTCACCCACTCGTGGATGCTCTATCAGGGCATCATCTTCGTGCTGGTCATGCTGTTCGCGCCCAAGGGCATCGGCGGCGTCATCCAGGCTCACATCGAACAACGCCATGCCTTGCCCTGGAAGCGGCTGGCCGCCCCGTACGCGCTCGCCACTCTGGCCGGCTTGATGGTCGCCTGCGCCACCGTGTTCGTGGTGCAGAGTCTGGAAATCGTGCTGTCCCGGGAGTACGCGGCGGCGGTGGCCCGCACCGGCGAATATGCGCCGTACACGGTGTTCGCCCGGGAATGGCAGGTGTTCCATCCCTTCACGTGGCTGTTCCCGGTGCTGTTGCTGGTGCCCGGTCTGTACCTGCTGCGCCGAGCCTTCGCCCGCATCAAGGCGTTATGGGACAAGGACGACGACGATGACAACGGCGACGTCCCCGCCGCCACGCAGCAACTGATGGAAGGAGGACGCTGATGGACACCGGAATGCAGCCCGACGTCCTGGTTATCGACGACTTGCAAAAACACTTCGGCGGCCTGGAAATCATGCGCGGCGTGGACCTCACTATTAAACAAGGCGAACGCCACGCCCTGGTCGGCCCCAATGGCGCCGGCAAATCCACCCTGTTCAATCTGATCTCCGGAGAGCACCGCCCCAGCGGCGGGCAGATCTATCTGCGCGGCCAGCGCATCAGCGGTCTGAAACCGGAACAGATCAGCCGTCGCGGTCTGACCCGGTCGTTTCAGATCACCAATGTGTTCAGCCGCATGAGCGCTTTCGAAAACATCCGCATCGGTGTCATGGCCCGGCACGGCATTCGCTTCAACCTGTATCGGCGGATCAAACCGATGCGCGCCATCAATGACGAAGCCCATGCTCTGCTGCAACAAGTGCGCCTGGACCACCGTGCCGACAACCTCGCTTCGGATCTCACCTACTCGGAGCAACGGGCGCTGGAGATCGGCATGACCCTGGCCACCGGCGCGGAAGTGATCTTGCTGGACGAACCCACCGCCGGCATGTCCCGGGACGAAACCGCCTACATGGTGGAGTTGATCCGCCAGGTCACCGAAGGCAAGACATTGATGATGGTGGAGCACGACATGAGCGTGGTGTTTGGTTTGTGCGACCGCATCTCGGTGCTGGTCTACGGCCGTATTCTCGCCACCGGCAGTCCCGAGGAGATTCGCTCTAATCAGGAGGTGCAAAGCGCCTATCTGGGCGAGGAGGAGGAACACTGATGCTGTTGGACATCGACCATCTGCACGCCTATTACGGCAAGAGCCATATTCTGCACGGCGTGCGTTTCACCATGCCGGAACCCCGCATCGTCGCCTTGCTGGGGCGCAACGGCGCCGGCCGCTCCACCACCCTGAAAGCGATGATGGGGCTGGTGCCTCCCAGCCAGGGCAAGGTGGCGCTCAATGGCGAGGATCTGGCCGGCCGTCCGGCCCATGTCATCGCCCGGCGCGGCCTGGGTTACGTACCGGAAGAACGTCAGGTCTTCCCCAACCTCACCGTGGAAGAAAATCTGATGATGGGCATGCAGACCGGCGCCGAGGGCGCCCCTCGCTGGCAGGCGGAGGATATGTACCAGTACTTCCCCCGCCTGCGTGAACGCCGCAATCAGAAAGCCGGCTACCTGTCCGGCGGCGAACAGCAAATGCTCACCATCTGCCGTTCGCTGCTCGGCAATCCACTGGTGCTGCTGGTGGATGAACCCACCGAAGGACTGGCGCCAATGATCGTGCAAGTGGTCATGGACGTGATCCGTGACATTCACCAGCGCGGCGTGGGGGTGTTGCTGGTGGAACAGAAGATGACCATGGCCTTGCGCGTGGCCAGCCATGTACTGGTGATGGGACACGGCCAGATCGTCTTCACCGGTTCCACCGCCGACATGCAGGCGCGGGATGACATTCGCCGCGACTGGTTGGAAGTGGCCTGAGGAGAGCAGTGTGAACCATCCCAGCAATCGCTTCGACATGCATTACGAAACGCACTTCGGCGGCCGTGTCATTCGCTGTTTCCGGCAGCGGCCAACCTCGGTGCAAGCCATGCTGCAATCCGCCCTGGAGCGCAATCCCGACGGCGATGCCTTCGTGGTCGAGGGCGAACGCGTCAGCTATCACCAACTGGCACGGCGGGCCTCGCGGGTCGCGGCCGCCTTCCAGCAACTTGGGGTGCGCCCCGGAGACCGGGTGGCGCTGGTGCTGCGCAACGGCCCGGCGTTGATGTACGGCCTTTATGGCGCGCTCTGGCTCGGCGCCATCGCGGTTCCCCTGAACGCCCGTGAACAAGGCGTCGGGCTCGGCTATATTTTTTCCGATTGCGCGCCCAAAGTGGCTATCGCCGAAGCCGACCTGGTACAGCGGCTACACGACGGCGGCGCCACCAAAGATCTGGTCGCGCTGTTCGCGGCAGGGGGCGACGCCGAAGGAGCCCGCCCCTTCGAGGCTTTGCTCGGAGGCGCCGACACCAGGCTGCCGCTGGCCCGCCCCGACCAGGAAGACACCGCCGTTTTGCTCTACACCTCCGGCACCACCGGCCGCCCCAAGGGCGCCATGCAGACCCACCTCAATATCGCCCATACCGTCAAACTGTGGGAAAAATCCATGGACCTGCGCTTCGCCGAGCGCTCCGTCCTGGCCGTTCCCGGCAGCCACGTCACTGGTTTGATGGGTATCATCTTCACCATGGCGCACATGGCCGGCTGCACTCTGATCATGCCGCAATTCGACGCCGCCGAATTCAATCAACTGGTCGCCGATGAAAGCGCCACCAGCACCATCATGGTTCCTGCCATGTACAAGCTATGCCTGATGCGCGCCAACTTCGACACGCTTGATCTGAGCAGCTGGCGGGTCGGTGCATTCGGCGGCGCCCCCATGCCGGAATCGACCATCGTCGAGTTTGGCCAGCGGCTGCCACACCTGCAATTAATGAATGCCTACGGCGCCACGGAAACCTGCACCGCCGTCACCGCCATGCCACCGGAAACACAGCTGGAGCACCTGGACAGCATCGGACGGGTATTGGATGGCGTAGATATCCGCATCATGGACGAACAAGGCCAAGAGCGGCCGGCGGGGGAGTCCGGGGAGTTATGGATCTCCGGGCCGGTGGTGATTCCCGGCTACTGGCAGGATGCGGAACGCACCGCGGAGAATTTCGTCGACGGCTATTGGCGCTCCGGCGACATCGGTGACATCAGCGCCGATGGCTATGTGCGCATCTTTGATCGCAAGAAAGACATGATTATTCGCGGCGGCTACAACATCTATTGCATCGAAGTGGAAAACGCCATCGCCTATCACCCGGCCGTGGCCGAGTGCGCGGTGATCGGCGTGCCGGATCCGGTGCTCGGCGAAAAAATTCTGGCGGTGGTCAGCAGTCAGGACAGCGACCTCGATGCCGATACGCTCCGCCGCTTCTGCGCCGAACGCCTGGCCGACTACAAAGTCCTCGATTTTGTTCATCTGCAACGGGAGCCGCTACCGCGCAATGCCAACGGCAAAGTAATGAAGACCACCTTGCGCGATCGCCTCGCCCACCCCGAAACCGAACCTTGTTGAGAACCACCATGGATTTCGCCTACCCGGAAAAAACACAAACACTCATCGCCCAGCTCAACGCCTTCATGGACGAACATATCTATCCCAACGAAGCCCGCTACGAAGAGGAGCTGGCCGCCGGCAACTACTGGCCGGAAGTGGTTGAGGAACTGAAGCCGAAAGCCCGCGCCGCCGGCCTGTGGAACCTGTTCCTGCCGGAATCGGAACACGGCGCCGGACTCACCAATCTGGAATACGCTCCTCTGTGTGAAATCATGGGACGGGTAATGTGGGCGCCGGAAGTGTTCAACTGCTCGGCCCCGGACACCGGCAATATGGAAGTGCTGGCCCGCTACGGTACGCCGGAGCAGCAAAAACAATGGCTGCAGCCGCTGCTCGACGGCGAGATCCGCTCCTGCTTCGCCATGACCGAACCGGACGTGGCCTCCTCCGACGCCACCAACATCCAAAGCGCCATCGTGCGTGACGGTGATGACTACGTCATCAACGGGCGCAAATGGTTTTCTTCGGGATCGCCGGATGAGCGTTGCAAGATTTTCATCTTCATGGGCAAGACCGACCCGGACAACCCCAACCGGCACAAACAGCAATCCATGATTCTGGTGCCCCGGGACACCCCGGGCATTACCGTGGTCCGCCCCCTGCCCGTCTTCGGCTTTTCCGGCACGCCGGACGTCACCGGAGAAGTCCGTTTCGAAAACGTGCGCGTACCCGCCAGCAATATGCTGCTGGGCGAAGGCCGTGGTTTTGAAATCGCCCAGGGCCGCCTCGGCCCCGGCCGTATCCATCACTGCATGCGTCTGATTGGCCTGGCGGAACGGGCGCTGGAGAAAATGTGCAAACGCACCCAGGAACGGGTCGCCTTCGGCAAACCGGTGGCGGAACAAACCGTGACCCTGGAACGCATCGCCGAATCCCGTATTCTCATTGACCAGACCCGGCTGCTGGTACTCAACGCCGCTCACATGATGGACACCGTCGGCAACAAAGTGGCGCGCAAGGAAATCGCCATGATCAAGGTGGCCGCCCCCAACATGGCCGCCCGTGTCATCGACTGGGCCATCCAGGCCCACGGCGGCGGTGGCGTCACCAACGACTTCGGCCTTGCCAAAGCCTACGCCAACGCGCGCATGCTGCGCCTGGCCGACGGCCCCGACGAAGTCCACCGCAACCAGATCGGACGGCTGGAACTGGCGCGGTATCGTTAATCAGGCACTCTGCCTAACTGCTCTCACAAGATCGTCTTGTGGGAGCGGTCCAAGGGCAATGATACCGGCCTCAACTCATGCCTTCAGGATCACCCTTCCCTGGCGCCCTGACTCACCCTCTGCTTCAAAGCAGACATCTTTATGACTATCAATAAACATGGCCTGCACTTCTCTCCCTGCCTGCGCGGCAGCGAACGGTTTCGGGTCGTAGTAATGGCCGTTGCGGTCCCGGTCGTAAACGATGGGCGCGCCAAAGAAATCCCTGAGATATTCGAAATCCCGGGTGATGGTGTTGCGGGTTACCCCCAGTTCTTCGATCAGTCGCCGCATGGGTACGGGTTGCCGGGCACTGCGCAACAGACCGTGGATGCGGTAAAAACGCTCCAGGTGGGTCACGGCAAATCCTTATGCATTTTTCTTTTATAATCGACTTTACTCTTTTGTGAACTGCGTCACAACCCAAGCCGAGCCTCCCTGAGTTTGTCATACCAGAGAAATGGTATTACTATTTGATACCATGAACGGCAAGCAGCGCAACACTCTGAAGGCCATCTACTCCAGCCCTGCTCCGAAATCGCTGGAGTGGAAGCGGATTGAGTCGCTCTTTATGGCTCTCGGTGCCAACACTATCGAAGGGAATGGCTCGAGGGTGCGCTTCGAGCTGAATGGTGTGATCGGCACTTTTCACCGTCCCCATCCCGACAAGGAGGCCAAGCCGTATCAGGTACGTGACGCACGGGCCTTCCTTGAGCAAGCAGGAGTTACCCCATGAATGCAATGACCTACAAGGGCTATGCAGCCCGCATCGATTACAGTGACGAAGACAATCTATTCGTGGGACACATCGCAGGCATTCGTGATGTGGTGGGCTTTCATGGCGAGTCCGTTCAGGAATTGCGCGCCGCCTTCGAGGAAGCCGTCGATGACTATCTCGATACCTGCGCCAAACTGAATCGCCAGCCGCAAAAACCCTACTCCGGCAAGCTCAGCCTGCGACTGGAGCCAGAGTTGCACGCAACGGTTGCGGTCAGAGCTGAACTCGCGCACAAGAGCATCAACCAATGGGTCACCGATGTGCTGAGCCGAGAAACTCGCACATAACAGTCCAGCAATAAAGCCATCCCACCTAAGGACGCACCGAAGGTGGAGAGAAATGCTCATGCGGCTCCGGCCGGTATTGGTACGCTCCCGGCGATGCCGGGAAGGCCATTGGCATCGCGCACTCAGGGCCGCTAGATACGAACGACACCCCCGCGCATAGCGGCTCCGGAGTGAGGCTTTCCATTTGGGCGCGAATGGCCGGCGCCTGCTCGGGATAGATCCGGTCCAGCACATACCCCACCCGTTCAGCCACGCCGTTTTGCGCGATGCGATGCCGCCAGCCCTGGCGCACTACATAGTCGATGTCGGTGACGGCGAGATCCCGTTGGTATCCCAGACGAAATCCGGTCAGGGCCTCTTCGAACAGCATGGCCAGGTCTTCGCGGGGCGTGGTGTAGGCGTAGAAGTCGTTGGTGACGTCGGCGAAGAACCAGTCCGCCACCTGATCCGGGTCCAGTTGTTTCTGCGCTTCGGTGATGGGGTCGCCGTAATAGCGGACCCGGGCCAGTTGCGTCAAGTTGGTGTCCCGTGGACCTCCGGGCAAGGTGGCGGAAACCGGTGTGCGGCGATTGACCTCGTCGACGATACGCAGCTCAGCGTCCAGAAAGGGAAGCACGGAAGGCGGCAGATAATCGTTGGCGTGGGCCAGTTCGTGATAAAGGGTGTTGGTCAGTCGGGGGCGCAAGCGATCTTCGCTGATCACCACCCGCTCGCCGGCGGCGGGCAAAGTGGGCATGGGCCCATGGTCGGAGAGAAAACGGCTGACGATCCGGAACGGCAGGTCTTCACCGAAACCACTACGGGCATCCGGCTGCTCGTTGATCAGATCCCGCTCCTCCGGGGTGAGCCACAGGTAACGGGGATCCAGGTAGATGGCGCCGGTGAGCGCCCAGTAAAACGAGGGGCGCAGGTCGCTGGAGATCACCACGGCGGTCACTGGCCGCAGCAGGTGGCGCAAATCCGTTTGCGTCTCAGGGTCGCGTAATAACGCTTCGAAACGCTCGCCCATCCAGTCGTGGCTGACCAGCACCCGATCCATGATCCGGTCCACCGTGGGCAAATCCCCCTGTCTTCCCAATGGCGGCAGTTCCGACACCCGGCACAGCCGGGCACCATCCAGTTGATTGTCATAGACACAACGTTCCAATACCGGCCGATAGGTTGAATCCCGCCGATAGGCTCGCACTTCCTGCAGCGGTGTCGTCGTGGCGCAGTTCGCGCCGTCTCCGGCACAGAAGTAGGGGCTGGTCACCGGCGGACGATTGCGTACCACCACCCGCGCCTGGTCAGTGAAGGTGCCTTCAGCGGTATCCACGCTGGCTTCGAACACCAGTACCCGGTCGCCCGGCACATCAGGCGCGGTCAGGTACACCAACGCCGGGTCACTGCCGTAGGCGAGGCCGGCGGCGGGGCCGCTCACCTGACGAAATCGGGGTGCCGAGGCCGGCGCCTGGTCATCCAGCCAGAAACGCAGGGAAGTGCGCCCGCCGGCACTGACCGAGCGATCCGCACGCAGAGCGGCCCGGGCCGGCTCGCCGTCATCCGCCACCGTGACGGCAAACTCATCGCTGATGCTGCCCTGGTCCGAGCCGGCCTGGAAACGAAATCGATAAAGCCCGGGGTCGCCGACCCGGAAGCTGATCGCCGGACCGTGGCGGTCCGGTAATGCCACCGGCGTGCCGTCCAGCTGTGTCCATTGGTATTGATCATACCGGTCCGGCAAAACAGCGACGATGCCCACCACTTCATTGATACGAGCGTGGCTGTCGCCATACAGGGTCAGTTCGGTGACGTCATCTTGAGGCACCGGCTCTCCGCCACTGGAGCGGCAAGCCACCAGCGGTATAAAAAACAGCAGTAGCGCGACTCTGAACATGATCCCATCCCGGTCCGAGTTATCGACAGACTGAAGGAGGGGTAATGGCGGGACAATAGGGTTTACGTTAACGGGAAGGAGTGCGGAAGCAAAAACGGCGCGGCCGAAGCCGCGCCGTCGAGATCGTCCCGAAAGGCGATCAGAAGGTGTAGTTGAGCTGTGCGCCCACTACGTTGGCATCCAGTTCGTAGGTGCCGGACAGGGGCGGCTTGGTACCGTCCTGACGGGTGATATCCGCGTCGCTGACGAAGATATGCGCGTAGCCTACATCGATGCTCATGTTGTCGGTGGGCTTGAAGCCGGCACCCAGGGTAACCCAGACGCGATCAGAGTCCGGAGACGCCGCGGACCGGTTGGAAGTACCTTGGGTGGAGTCTTCCTTGGCCACGCCGAAGCGCAACACGGTGTCGTTGGTCAGAGTGTGACGCAGACCCAGGGAGTAACGCACGGTGTTCTCCCAGTCGAAGTTTTCCACGGCGGGATTCGGCAACGGAGCCGGGCCACTGTGTTTGACGTCCAGTGTGCTCAGGTCGCTCCACTCCATCCATTCGACGCCCAGCAGCAATTGGGTACGGTCGGTCATGTTACCGGCGTAAGAGAGCTGCAGGCTGGCCGGCAGATCAATGTCGGCTTTGCCGGAATATTTTCCTGCCAGGGGTCCGGCGGACACCGGATGGAAGGTGATATCACCGTCCACGGTGTATTCCATTTTGGAGCGATAGGCTACACCAAAGCGGTTGTTGTCGTCCGCCTGGTAGGTCAGGCCGACGTTCCAGCCCACGGCATCATCGTCGCCTTCCAGACGGGTGGCGGCGTTTTGCAGATCCGCGTCGATGGTCTGATAGCTGACGCCCACACCCAGGTTCAACCGGTCGGTGACCTGAATACCCAGGGACGGGTTGATGTTCACGGTCTTGACGTCGGATTCCTGCGCGTAGAAATCACCGGAGGTAACGCCTGGAGCCACGACGTTACCCCAACCGTTCTGATACTCGATCTTGGTGCCGAACGGCGCGGTCAGCGCCAGACCAAAGGTCATGGTGTCGTTGATCGGTACCGCCAGAAACGCGCTGCCGACAAACGGCTCCACATCCTTGAAGTTGCCTGGACCACCCACACCATCGGCTTTGAAGTCGGTGTCGATCCAGACCTGATGACCGGCCACGGAGACCTGGGCCTTCTTCAGGCCAGCCAGAGTCGCCGGGTTATACCATTGATTGGAGGCGTCTTCACTGAGCACCCCGGAACCGGCATAGGCGGTACCCAGGGCGGAAACGGATTGATAAGAGACAGAGAACCCGGAACCCATTGCCGAACTCACCGCCAGTGACAGCGCCGATCCTGCCAGAATCGCACCTTTTATTTTCATGATTTTCTCCATCATCCTGCGAGCTGAATAAAGGCGTCCTTGGGTGAAACTCATGAACAAGTCTCAAGCCCCTTATACACCTGATAAAAGCACCCGCCTAGCCACCACATTGGGCCAATCGCCGCCTTCCGCACGGCCATAGAACATGGCCTTCGCGGGGGCACTGCGACGTTCGCGGAACCCGGATTCCTTTTATTTTCCCCACTGGAACGGGCCCGGGACGCCTCAGCGAGCACTTGTGCGCAAAGGTTATACAGAGATATACATTTGGGGAAGATTTGTATTGTAAAACCGCACCCACGTGCCGGATCGCTCAAAGGCGGCCGGTACGTGGGGGGGGGACAGGAGTGGAGGGGCGGATCAGCCAGCGAGCAGGGCCCGGCTGATGATGGTCTTCATGATCTCATTGGTGCCGCCGTAGATACGCTGCACCCGCGAGTCAGCGAACATGCGTGCCACCGGATACTCCCACATATAGCCGTAACCGCCGTGCAGCTGCACGCATTCGTCGACGATCTCACACTGCAGGTCGGACACGTAGTACTTGGCACCGGCGGCGGTGGGCACGTCCAGTTCCTTCTTCAGGTGCAACTCCAGACAGCGGTCCACGTAGGCGCGGGCCACTTCCAATTTGGTGTGCATCTCCGCCAGCTTGAACTGGGTGTTCTGGAAGTCGGCGACGCGACGCCCAAAGGCGGTGCGCTCCTTCACATAGTTGAGGGTATGCTCAAATGCGCTTTCCGCCATGGCCAGGCCGTTAATCGCGATACCCAGACGCTCCTGAGGCAATTCCTGCATCAGGTAAATGAAGCCCATGCCCTCCTCGCCGATCAGGTTCTCCGCCGGCACTTTCACGTCCTGGAAGAACAGCTCGGAGGTGTCCTGGGCCTTCATGCCCACCTTCTTCAGGTTCTTGCCTTTCTCGAAGCCCGGCGTGCCCGCGTCCACCAGCAGCAGGCTGATGCCCTTGGCCCCCTTCTCAGGATCGGTCTTGGCCACCACGATGACGATATCGGCGTTTTGACCATTGGTAATGAAGGTTTTGGAGCCGTTCAGGATGTAGTGATCGCCCTGCTTCACCGCATTGGTCTTGACCCCTTGCAGGTCCGAGCCGGCACCGGGCTCACTCATGGCGATGGCGCCGATCAGCTCACCGGTCACCATCTTCGGCAGGTACTTCTGCTTGAGCGCCTCCGAACCATAGTGCTCGATATAGGGAGCGACGATCTCGGTATGCAGGCCCCAGCCGATACCGGTCAGGCCGGCGCGAGAAACCTCCTCGCTGACCACCACGCTGTAGAGGAAATCCGCGTCAATGCCACCGTAGGCTTCGCTGACCATCGGGCACAGAAACCCCTGTTCCCCCGCTTTACGCCACAGTTCGCGCGGCACCTGGCCCTCCTCTTCCCATTGTTCATGGTGAGGCACGGCTTCATTTTCCAGAAAACGGCGGACGGTATCGCGGAACGCTTCGTGGTCGGAACTGAACAGGGTACGGGGGATCATGATGTTCTCCGGTTGTTGTTGGGTAAACCGGCGCTCAGCCGGCGAAACAGTCAACCAGAGTGAAACAAGTGGCGCGGGCGGACAATGACCAAAACGATCAGGCCAGATGCTCTCTCGCCAGGTATTCCTGCGATTGCATTTCCAGCAAACGGCTGCGGGTACGCTCGAATTCAAACTCCAGGCGCCCACCTGCATAGAGGTCCTCGATCGGCACCTCGGCGGTCATCACCAGCTTGACCCCACGGTCATAGAATTCGTCGACCAGGTTGATGAAACGGCGGGCGCGGTCGTCGGTGGCCACGCCCATGCGTTCCACGCCGGATACCAGCACGGTATGGAATTCCCGTGCGATTTCGATGTAATCATTCTGGCTGCGCGGACCGTCACAGAGCGCCTCGAATTCGAACCAGACCACATCATCGGCGGACTTCAGGGTGGCGATCTTGCGCCCTTCCACCAGAATATTGCCCTGCTCCCGGCGGCGGCCATGATCACCGGAAAGCGCCTCGAAACGTTCGCAAATAAAGCGGTCCGCTTCCGGCCCCAGCGGGCAATGGTACAGCTCGGCCTGCTCCAGCAAGCGCAACCGGTAATCCTTGCCGCCGTCCACGTTGAGCACCCGGGTATGCTGCTTGATCAAGGCGATGGCCGGCAGGAAACGGGCCCGTTGCAGACCGTCCTTGTAAAGCCCGTCCGGCTCGATATTGGACGTGGCCACCAGCGTCACGCCCTGGTCGAACAGGGTCTCCATGATGGTGCCAAGAATCATGGCGTCGGTGATGTCGGTGACGAAGAACTCGTCGAAACACAGCACCCGATAACGTTGGGCGAATTCCCGGGCAATATTGGTGAGCGGGTTTTTCTCCCCCTGGCGGGCGCGCATTTCCCGGTGGATCCGCTGCATGAAGCGGTGGAAGTGCATACGCCGTTTTTCCTCGAACGGCAGCGCCTCGAAGAACACATCCATCAGGTAGGTCTTGCCACGACCCACGCCGCCCCACATGTACAGGCCCATTTCCGGTGTTGGCTTGCGTTTGCGCAGCCGGCCCAGCAAGCCGCCGCCATTGCGTGGCTCAAGCAGCCGGTGATAGAGAGCATCCAGGGCCCGTACAGCCTCTTCCTGGGCAGCGTCGTGCATGAACTCCGGGCTGGCCAGATCGGCCTGATACTTCTCTAGCGGCGTCATCGGTTGGGCAAACTCAAACGGCCAGTGGACGGCGGCTCAATGTAGCGTCCTCATTGCCAGGAGACAAGCAACACGCGGAATCTCGGCTCACCAGCCACGATTCCGTCGACCGCTATTCACGGCAGCCGCGAAGCGGCGACGTCGCGCAATTCCAGCAGATGGCCGTGGAAAAAATGGCCGCTCTCGGGGAAACGGATCAGGTCCGGCGCCAAGGGCGTGGTCTCGACCCAGCGGAACACCTTGTCCACCGGCACCACTTCGTCGTCCTCCCCCTGAACCACCGTCACCGGGCAGCCAACCGATTCGATCTCGTCAAAGGGGTAGTTGTGCACCGCCGGCGCCACCAGAAACAGCGCCTTGGGTCCGCTGTCATTGGCGGCCAGAACCTCGGCGCCACGGGCGGCCACGAAAGTGCCAAAGGAAAACCCCGCCAGCCAGAACGGCAATCCCGGATAACGCTTACTCAGCCAGTTATGCACCGCCACCAGGTCCTCGGTTTCGCCGATGCCGTCACTGTAGGCGCCCTGGCTGGCGCCGACACCGCGAAAGTTGAATCGCACCACGGCGGCATCCGCCTCGCGGGCGGCGCGACTCAACGTAGTGACGACTTTATTGTCCATGGTGCCACCAAACAACGGGTGAGGATGACAGATAATGGCGATCATCCGCGGGTTTTCGGTGGTCCCTTCCAGCACGGCCTCGAGTTTGCCTTCCGGCCCGTCCAGCAACAGCCGTTCTGAGCTCATGATTATCCTCCCGAATTCCTGGTGTGGCGCGCGTTTTTCCGCCGGTCCCTGACGCTGATCCGGCTCATGTTTTTAAATGCCGGCGGCCGTTTACAGTTGGCGCCCGGGCAATGTCTGTGCTGCAATACGGCTTGATCCGGGTACGGCACCAAACCGCGCAGTCGTCGTTGTATGGTGCATGACAATGGTGGACGGCGCGAGCCGTGTGGAACGGAGCGGGTCCACCGGGTATCTGGTGCGCCATCCGGGTAGTAGGACCTGTTCAGGGTCGCTAGGAGTATGACATGGATATGCTGACAACCAATCTGATCTCATTCGCCGTGGGCCTGGTGCTGGGCGCCGGCCTGCTTTATTGGCTGCTGCCCGCGCGCCGCCAGTCCAGCCGCGTGCTGCGCGACCGCGATGACGCCCGTCAGGCGCTCAATCATTATCGGGATCAGGTGGATCATCATTTCCTGCGTACCGCCGAGTTGGTCAACGAACTGACCAACGCCTATCGCGCGGTACATCAGCAATTGTCCGAAGGCGCCAGTGAATTGTGCAGTGAAGCGGGCCGCCAGCGGGCCGCCGCCAAATCCCTGGACGCCGCCGGCGAACAGAATATGCCGGTATCCCAACCGCTGGATTACGCGCCCAAGGCCAAGGGAACCCTGGCCGAGGATTTCGGTCTGCGCGCCAATCCGGACGGTCCGTTCGAACCGGTCAACGTGGACGACAACGCGAAGCCGGCGAACTTCGTCGAGCCGCCGCGGGATTACGCGGACGTGGACAGCGAAAGCGACGACAAGAAAGCCTGAAACCCTTCGCGGCCGAGGCCGCTTCCCACAGCAGCTTGGTAGCTCCTCCGTGGGAAGCGGCCTCGGCCGCGAATCAAGTCTCGATAGTCTTCAAGCAGCCGCTCAGCGGGCGGAGTGGCCTTTCAGCTCCACTTTCACCTTCTCGTGCTCTTGCAACCCTTCGTAGTAACGGCGCAGCACTTCCAGCACTTCCGGACGGCTGAAGTTATCCGGCACATCGCCGCCTTCGCTCAACAGCTTGCGCAGCTTGGTGCCGGAAACCAGTACCCGGTCTTCCGCTTCGTGCGGACAGGTGCGCATGGACGCCATGGTGCCGCACTTGTCGCACCAGAAAGTCCAATCGATTTTCAGCGGCTGGGTGATCAGCGCGTCATCGGCGATTTCATCGAAAATATGGTGGGCGTCGAACGGACCGTAGTAGTCGCCCACGCCGGCATGGTCACGACCAACGATCAAATGGGAGCAGCCGTAATTCTGACGGAACAGGGCGTGCAGCAGCGCCTCGCGAGGCCCGGCATAACGCATGTCCAGCGGGTAGCCGGATTGCACCACGGTGTTCTTCACGAAGTACTTGTCGATCAGGGTGCCAATGGCTTCCTGGCGCACCTCGGCGGGGATATCGCCGGGTTTCAGGTTGCCCAGCAGGGAATGCACCATGACACCGTCGCAGATCTCGATGGCGATTTTCGCCAGGTGCTCATGGGAGCGGTGCATCGGGTTCCGGGTCTGGAAAGCGGCCACGGTTTTCCAGCCTTTTTCCTCGAACATGGCGCGGGTTTCAGTGGGCGTCATATAGATGCCGGCGTACTTGGTGGGGAACTCGCCCTGGCTGAACACCTTGACCGGACCGGCCAGGTTCACTTCGCCCTGGGCCATCACCATCTTCACGCCCGGGTGCTCTTCATCGGTGGTCTTGAACACCTGCTGGCATTCGTGGGCCTTGTCGATGCCGTACTTTTCGGTCAGCGTCAGCACGCCCATGATCTCACCGGTCTCATCCACCAGCGCCACGTCCTGCCCTTCATTCAAGCCCTCGGCGGTGGCCGCGTCGGTGGACAGGGTGATCGGGATCGGCCAGAACACGCCGTCCGCCAGCGTCATGTTGTCACACACGCTCTGCCAGTCCGCCTTGCCCATGAACCCGTCCAGGGGGGTGAAACCGCCGATGCCGAACATGATCAGGTCACCCCGCTCCCGGGAGCTGAGGGTGATTTTCGGTAGGGTTTCGGCGGCTTGCAGCGCCTGCTCCCGCTCGGAGCCTTCCAGCAGCAGGATCTTCAGCGTATCGCTGCCATGCGGTTTCACCAGTTGTGACATGTTCACTCCCTAGAGGTCATTTTTTGGGCATTAACGGGCGCGGATTATACCGGCCGGCGGCGGCGATCCTCCACCGCTACTAAGAATATTACGTTTGGGTCTTATGCTATACGGGCGATGAACCATGAATGGCGGCTGTGGGAAGCCAGCTTGCTGGCGAAGAGGTTTACGGACCTTCGCCAGCAAGCTGGGCTCCCACAGCGGCTAAGGAGCCGTGTGTTTTGTCTTTTCGCTGTCAACTGCCCACTGTCAATTGTCAACTCTATTGCGGCACCCGGACCGGCACCGCCTGATTCTCCAGCACGATTTCCGCTGGTAACCAACCGGCGGGATCGCCGTCCGCCTGGATCGGCTCCGGCCCCGGTCTCGGCCAGGCCGCCTCGTCCACCGGTCGGACTTCACTGCCGGCCAAATACCGGGACACTTCCACGGTGACTTTCTCCGCGCTCACCGAGGCCACGCCGTCCCGCCGTTCCAGCCGCCCCATCATCAGCGCCACCAGGCATCCCAACAAGAACCACACCCCGGAGCGCTGAAACAGCAGCACCTGTAACTTGGCGCGGGCAATATTGGCCTGCCGGCTGAGCACGAAACTGCCGCCGTAATAACGGCCATTGGTGATCACCGCGGAGAAACAGTCCAGGGGCCGGCCATCCACCGATACCCGATAGCTCACCTTGCCGTAGCGGGCCAGTTGCCGAAGCATGCAGAGGGCGTAAGCCAGCTTGCCGAGCCGCCGTTTCAGGATCAGGTCCACCTGATCGACCACCCAGGCGTCGTAGCCCACCCCGCACATGACCATGAAGCGGCGGCCATTGAGCGTCGCCGGCGTCACCGGCAGGGAGCGGCCGGACAGAACCACCTTCGCCGCCGCTTCCGGACGGCGCGGCAGCCCCAGTTCCTTGGCCAGTACATTGGCGGTGCCGATCGGGAACAACGCCAGCGCCACACCGGGCCGCAGGCCGTTGAGCACCTCATTGACCGTGCCGTCACCGCCGGCCGCCACTACGCAATCCCCCTGGTCTTCCAGGCCCTTCAGGTAGCGGATCGCATCCCCGGGAGAGCGGGTGTGATAGAGGCGGACGCGCGCTCCGCCCTGCTCCAGGGTCCGGATAAAATGCCGCAGTCGGCGGTCCCGACCGCCGCCGGCGGTGGGATTGAAAATGACGGTTATGTTCATGCTGTCCTGTACTGCATGCGCCCGGCGTGAATGGCACGCCATGGCGAGTCAGAAGGGGGCCTCAAACCGGGTTGTCGATATCAATGAAGGTGTGTTCCAGACCGTATTCATCCGCCAGCCATTCCCCCACGGCCTGCACGCCGTAGCGCTCGGTGGCGTGATGGCCGCAGGCGAAGTAATGAATGCCGGTTTCTCGGGCGAAATGGGTGGTGGGTTCGGAAATCTCACCGCTCAGGTAGGCGTCCACGCCCAGCGCCTGGGCCTGATCAATAAAACCCTGAGCGGCACCGGTGCACCAGGCCAGGGTCTCGATCTCGTCCTGAGTATCGCCGATATGCAGCACCTGACGCCCCAGTACCGATTCCACATGGGAGGCAAACTCGTCGGCGGTCATCGGCCCGTCCAAACGCCCAACGTTGCCAATCGGGAAGCTGTCCTGCGGCTGTAGTCCGCCCTCCACCACCAGGCCCAGACGCCGCGCCAGCTGCGCATTGTTGCCCAGCTCGGGGTGGGCATCCAGGGGCAAATGATAGGCGAACAGGCTGATGTCATGCCGCAGCAGGCTCTGCAAACGCTGCTTCTTCATGCCGCGCACCCTGGCATCCTCGTTCTTCCAGAAATAGCCGTGATGCACCAGAATCGCGTCCGCTTCCTCGACGATGGCGGCATCAATCAACGCCTGACAGGCGGTGACGCCGGTGACCAGATGACGCACCTGCTCGCGCCCCTCCACTTGCAGGCCGTTGGGGCAGTAGTCCTTGAACCGGTGACTTTGCAGCTCGGTGTCCAGCACCGACAACAGACGGTCTCGTTTCAGCATGAGGGCACCCTCCCGGAATCGATTGGCAGCTTACGGCAAGCCCATTCTACCGTCGATCTGCTACCATGAGCGCTTTATGGAACCACCGCGGCGGCCCGCTCAGCCCGGCAAACTAGCCGGTTCGCCGGGCCGGGGCAAGTTTCTCTCTGTTTCTCTACAACCGGTGCGCGCACCGAGGCAAAAAACGAGGCATTTTCATGGGGGCTGTAACTCGACTGATCCGTTTCCTCGCCTTACCGGTGCTCGCCGGTCTGCTGGTGGGGTTCGGCGTGCTCTGGTGGCACCAGCAGGGACCCGGCTCCACGCGCGGCCAGGGCGCCCCCAGCCCGGACAGCTACGCCAGCGCGGTCAACCAGGCGGCTCCGGCGGTGGTGAATATCTACACCACGCAGATCGTCTCCACCGGCGCCATCACCCAGGATCCGCTGTTCAACCGTTTCATGGAACAGCCTCGCCGGGAGCGCGCCCTGGCCAGCCTGGGTTCCGGTGTGATTGTCGCCGACGACGGTTATATCCTCACCAGCTATCACGTGATCCGGGACGCCGACGAGATCCTGGTGTCATTGCGCGACGGCCGGGATGCTCCCGCCCGGGTGGTCGGCACGGATCCGGAGACCGATCTGGCGCTGCTGCAGATCGCCCTGGAGGATTTGCCTAAAATCGAGTTGAACGGTCCGGATCAGGTGACCGTCGGCGATGTGGTGCTGGCCATCGGCAACCCGCTGGGCGTGGGCCAGACCGTGTCCATGGGCATCGTCAGCGCTACCGGCCGCAGCCATCTGGGCATCGCCACGTTCGAAAACTTCATTCAAACCGACGCCGCCATTAACCGCGGCAACTCCGGTGGCGCGCTGATCGATACGCGCGGTCACCTGATCGGCATCAACACGGCGATCCTTTCCTCCACCGGCGGATGGCAGGGTATCGGCTTCGCCACGCCCGCGTCCATCGCCCGCGAGGTGATGTCGGACCTGATCGAACACGGCCGGGTGATCCGGGGCTATCTCGGTGTCACGGTGCAGGACATCACGCCTTCTCTGGCGGAAACCTTCGATATGGATCGGGTAGCCGGCGGCGTGATCACCCAGGTAGTAGTGGACAGTCCGGCCAATCAGGGAGGCCTGCAACCCGGCGACGTCCTGATCGGCATCGACGGTGAGACCATGAAGGACGGTTACGAGGCCATGAACCGCATCGCCGGCACCGCTCCGGACACCAAGGTGACGCTCAACGTGATCCGCAACCGCACCCGCATGGATGTCGAAGTCACCATCGGCACCCGGCCGGCGGCTGAGGGCTGAGGCTGATTCGCTGCCAAGGCAGCTCCCACAGCGGCCCGGAAACACTGCTGTGGGAAGCTGCCTTGGCAGCGAATCAACCCTTGAATTCATGCCCCGCCCCGTCGCCTAACGCGGCAGGCCTTCCACTCCGGTCAGATCCATATCGGTGGGGTAACGCAGCTGGAAGCCGTGCTCCAGGCGCGTCTCCTGATCCGCGGACACGGTGCGCTCCCAGGCCATCAGCCCTTTGATATCGCGGACATTGCTCTGGTCTGGCTGGGCTCCCGTGGCTTCCAGCTTGATGCGGTCATCATTGGGGACCGGCTGACGGTCGTACAGCACCACGTCCACCGGCTTATCATAGCCCGAGGCAACGGTAATACTGCGCGTCACCGTAAGCGTGTTCTCCTTGCTGATCAGGCCGGCCTCGCCCCGGCTGGCGGGCTCGGTGACCACTTCCACCCGCAGCCGGGGGTCGTCACCAAAACTCATCCGCACCGTTTCCCCGAGCTGGATGCCTTCCGCGCGACCGTAGCTGGACAGCCTTTGCCCGTCACGCAGCACCGTCACCTGACCGCTCAGCCAGGGCACGCCGCTGCTGTTTTTCCATTCCCCCACCAGCAGCACCGCGGGTTGTTGCCACAAATAGCTCTCGCGGCTCAAGGTCACCGGTACCACCGCATCCTGATAAGCGATGCGGGCGGTGCTGCCGTCGCTGGCCAGGGACAGGGGCGCGTCCAGCGGCACCCGCATATCAAACCCATGGGCCACTGGCTGCGGCGTCGGAGCCGGCGCGGCGGCTTTAAGGCTTGATCCCGCCATCGACATGTCCGCCGCTTCGTAGGCCACGTCTTCCCTTGCCATCGATTTCATGGCTTTCGGGGGATTGGGGTTAAGCAGGCCGATGATCCACGGCTGTGGTTCCGGTACCGGTCGATAGCCGGCCGGCAACAGCCCGAGGGTGGCTTTGACGTCGCTCCAGTCCTCACCGGTGTTATTGCGGACTTCGGCGTAGGCGTTCAGATCAATCTGTTCCGCGCCACTGTCCAGGTTGGCCTGGAGCTGATTACTCCAGCCGGCCTGATGGGTGAAGTAGCGCAAAGCCAGATCCGCGGTGCCGGCCTGTTCGGCGACCAGATCCACCACCAGCACCTGGCGCTGTTGCTGTTGTTGGCCCAACTGCGAGCGTTGCTGCTGCAGCGCCTGCAGCTGCCGTTGCCAGTCCGGCCGTTGCGCCGCCCGCTCATTGATCGCGGACTGACGCTGATTGACCGCCTCACGGATCTGAGCCCAGGCACTGGACCACTTTTCCACCGGCACTTCGCTGTACAGCGCCGGCCCTTGCGGCGCCTGCCCGAGCAGGGATTGCAATTGCTGGATCTGATCCTGGTCGAGGCGGTCGGCGATGGCGGCCTCCTGGATGCGGCGCTCTAGCGCGGCGATTTGTTCATCCAATGCCTGGCGGCGCTCGGAGACATCCTCGGCGTTACTTTCCCGGCGGCGCTGGACGCCCTCGAGCACGGCCCCGTTGACCTCGATCCGGAGGCGATCCAAATCCAGTTCCGGCAGATCGGCAATGGTCAGTTGATGCTGCCCGGCCGGCAACGACTGACTCAACGTGCGGGTCAACTCGGCCTGGGAGGGAAACAGCACCACCTCGGTTACCGGAGCGGTGACGGGAAAGACCGCGGCGAACGCCGCGGGCGGGCACAGACCAGCGACCAACGCGGGCAACAGCAGGCGTTTCATCATGGCGTCCTTGTATGACTAAACGAGAGTATGACTAAACGGGTGTACCACCAAACAAAAGCAATGTCTGGCAGGTTATAGCAACCGGTCCAGCGCGGCCACCAGTGTCTGATTCTGCCCGGCGGTGCCAATGGTGATGCGCAGATAATCGGCGATACGCTCCGGCTTGCCGAAATGACGCACGATCACGCCTTGCTCGCGCAGGCCCCGGGCCAGATCAGCGCCGCTGTGCCCGGGATGGCGGGTGAAGACAAAATTGGCGGCGGAAGGCAACGTCTGAAAGCCACGCTCGGCCAACTGCCCGATCAACCAGCCGCGCTGTTCCACTACCCGATCCCGGCCCTGACGGAACCAGGCATCGTCCTCGAAGGCGGCCTTGCCAGCGGCGACCGCCAACCGGTCCAGCGGATAGGAATTGAAACTGTCCTTGATGCGGGTGAGCCCCTCGATCAGCGCTTCGTCACCCACCGCCAGACCGATACGCAAGCCGGCCAGGGAACGGGACTTGGAAAGGGTCTGGGTCACCAGCAGGTTCGGATAGCGGCCAATCAAAGCGATGGCGCTGTCGCCGCCGAAATCGATATAGGCTTCGTCCACCACCACTACCGACTCGGTGTTACGCCGCAGCAGCGCCTCGATGTCCGCCAGCGGCAACAGACGGCCGGTGGGCGCATTGGGGTTGGGGAAGATAATGCCGCCGTTCAGGGCATCATAATCGGTCAACCGGATGGACAGGTCCTGGTCCAGCGGCACGGTCTGATAGTCGATACCGTACAACCCGCAGTAGACCTTATAAAAACTGTAGGTGATGTCCGGGAACAGCAGCGGCCGGGACTGGCGAAACAGCCCCATGAAAATGTGGGCGAGCACTTCGTCGGAGCCGTTACCGACAAACACCTGTTCCGGTTTGATCCGATAGTAGTCGGCGATGGCCTCGCACAGCGCGGTGCTGCGCGGATCCGGGTACAAACGCAAGCGGTCATCCGCTTCCGCCCGGATAGCGTCCAGCACTTTCGGCGATGGCCCCTGCGGGTGCTCATTGGTGTTCAGCTTGACCAGGTTGGCCATCTTCGGCTGTTCACCGGGCACATAGGGCGCGAGATCGCGAACGAACGGACTCCAGAATTTGCTCATAACCCATCGCGGTCGCTGGACCGCTCCTACGGTGCGTTGATCCTGTCGTGGGGGCGGACCGGGCCACTCCCCACGACGTTAGCTCTTCTTGATGCGGTACTCGGCGCTGCGGGCATGGGCAGTGAAGCTCTCGCCCCGCGCCAGAACGGAGGCGATACGCCCCAGCTCGCTGGCCCCTTCCGGGGAGCAGCCGATCAAGGAACTGCGTTTCTGGAAATCGTACACGCCCAACGGCGAGGAGAACCGGGCCGTGGCGCTGGTCGGCAGCACGTGATTGGGGCCCGCGCAGTAGTCACCCAGCGCCTCCGGCGTATGGCGTCCGAGGAAAATGGCACCGGCGTGGCGCACCTTGCGCGCCCAGGCCTCGGCGTCATCCATGGACAATTCCAGGTGTTCGGGACTGATGCGATTGACCACATCCAGGGCCTGATCCAGGTCCGCCACTTGAATCAGGGCGCCCCGGTTGGCCATGGAGGTGCGGATGATCTCTTCCCGCTCCAGGGTCGGCGCCAGGCGGTCCATGGCGGTGTCCACCCGCTTGAGGAACTCCGTGTCCGGGCTGACCAGAATCGACTGCGCTTCCTCGTCGTGTTCGGCCTGGGAAAACAGATCCATGGCGATCCACTCGGGATCGGTTTTGCCGTCGCACACCACCAGAATCTCGGACGGGCCGGCGATCATGTCGATGCCCACCTTGCCGAACACCTGGCGCTTGGCCTCCGCCACATAGATATTGCCCGGCCCGACGATCTTATCCACCGCCGGCACGGTCTCGGTACCATACGTCAACGCCGCCACTGCCTGGGCGCCACCGAGGGAAAAGAACCGCTCGACGCCGGCTATCGCCGCCGCCGCCAGCACCACGTCGTTCAACTCGCCATCCGGCGCCGGGCTGACCATGACGATTTCGCCCACCCCGGCCACGTAGGCCGGCAGCGCGTTCATCAGCACCGAGCTGGGATAGGCGGCCTTGCCGCCGGGCACGTAGATGCCGACCCGGTCCAGCGGCGTGACCTGCTGCCCCAACAACGAGCCGTGCTCATCCCGGTACTGCCAGGAATCCTGCTTCTGCTTTTCGTGGTAGGCGCGCACCCGCCGGGCAGCCGCCTCCAGGGCTTCCCGCAGGGCCACGGGGATCCGCTCCAGCGCCGCCAGCAGTTGCTCCCGGTTCACGGTCAGTTCGGCCATGGACGTCACTTGCCGGCGATCGAACCGGTTGGTGTAGTCGATCACCGCCTGGTCACCGCGCTGGGCGACATCCTTGAGGATGCCGCGCACGCGCTCGGCCACTTCCTCGTCGCGTTCCTCCGACCAGGCCGTGAGCGCCGTCAAACGCTCGGCGAAATCGCTGTCGCCCGCGTCCAGCCAGTTGGTTTTCATGTCATTGCTCCCGTCGCGCCGCCACTGCTTTCGCCACCTGATCCAGGATCGCCTGAATCTGGCTGTGACGGGTCTTCATGCTGGCCCGGTTGACCACCACCCGGGAAGAAATAGTGGCGATCGTTTCCGTGGGTTCAAGGCCATTGGCACGCAGGGTGTTGCCGGTATCGACGATGTCCACGATGCGGTCCGCCAGCCCCACCAGCGGCGCCAGTTCCATGGCGCCGTACAGTTTGATCACCTCTGCCTGGCGGCCCTGCTGGGCAAAGTAGCTTTTCGCCACATTGACGAATTTGGTCGCCACCCGCAGGCGTCCGCTCACCGGCGGGGCGTCCTTGAGCGCCGCCACCATCAGCTTGCAGCGGGCGATCTCCAGGTCCAGCGGCTCGAACAGGCCTTCCGCGCCGTGCTCCATCAACACGTCCTTGCCGGCCACGCCGATGTCGGCACCGCCGTGCTGCACATAGGGCGGCACATCGGTGGCGCGAATAACGATGATCTTCACGTCTTCGCGGGTGGTGTCGAAGATCAGCTTGCGGGAAGCGGACGGATCCTCGGTCATCTCAATGCCCGCCTCCTTCAACAGAGGCAGCGTGTCTTTGAGGATGCGGCCCTTGGAAAGGGCGATGATCAGCGGTTTCTGGCTCATGGCTTCACGGTCAGGATGGGACGCGACGGATGGTCGCCCCCAGGGATTGCAGTTTTTCCTCGATGCACTCATAGCCCCGGTCGACATGGTAGATCCGATCCACCAGGGTATCGCCCTTGGCCACCAGGCCGGCGATCACCAGGGAAGCAGAGGCTCGCAGGTCGGTGGCCATCACCGGAGCGCCGGTCAGCGACTCGACGCCACGGCAAATGGCGGTGTTGCCTTGCACCTCGATATGGGCGCCCATGCGATTCAGTTCCTGCACGTGCATGAAGCGGTTCTCGAACACCGTCTCGACGATGGTGCCGGTGCCTTCAGCCACCGTGTTCATGGCCATGAACTGGGCCTGCATATCGGTCGGCATCGCCGGATAAGGCGCGGTGCGCAGGCTTATCGCTTGCGGTCGGCGGCCTTCCATATCAAGGCTGATCCAGTCTTCCCCCGTCTCGATCACCGCACCGGCCTCGCGCAATTTCTGCAGTACCGAATCCAGCAGGGCCGGATCGGTGTTCTTGGCCTTGACGCGGCCGCCGGTGATGGCGGCGGCGATCAGATAAGTGCCGGTCTCGATACGGTCGGAGATCACGTCATGGTGACAGGCGCCCAGCGAGGTGACGCCCTCCACCACGATGGTGTCGGTGCCCGCGCCGGTGATCTTGCCGCCCATGCGATTGATGAAGTTGGCCAGATCCACCACTTCCGGCTCGCGCGCGGCGTTTTCCAGCACCGTGGTGCCTTCGGCCAGGGCGGCGGCCATCAACAGGTTCTCGGTGCCGGTCACGGTCACCGTATCCATGACGATGCGGGCGCCCTTGAGACGCCCCTGCACCTGGGCGGAGATATACCCGTTCATCACCTCGATCTCGGCGCCCATGGCTTCGAGCCCCTTGAGGTGGATGTCCACCGGCCGCGAGCCAATGGCACAACCGCCGGGCAGGGACACCTCGGCACGGCCAAAGTGCGCCACCAGCGGCCCCAGTACCAGGATCGAGGCACGCATGGTTTTCACCAGCTCATAGGGCGCGGTGAACTCGCGGATACCGGTGGGGTTCACCGCCACGTTCATGCGATCGTCCAGCACCACATGCACGCCCATCCGGCCGAGCAGCTCGATCAGGGTAGTGACGTCCTGCAAATGCGGCAGGTTGCCTACGGTGACGGTCTCGTCGGCCAGCAGGGTGGCGGCGAGAATCGGCAACGATGAGTTCTTGGAGCCGGAAATACGGATCTCGCCATCCAGGCGCTGTCCACCGGTAATCTTGAGTTTGTCCATGCGGATCTCTTAGAGCCTGTTGGTAAAGGCAGATGGCGGGCCGCTCGGGGCTCAGGCCAGCCCCATCTTCTGGGCTTTTTCCCACTCGGCCCGGGTATAGGTCTGGATGCTTACGGCATGAATGGTACCGTCGGCGATCGCCTGGTTAATGCAGCCGTAGACCAGTTGCTGCTTCTTCACCGGCATCAGGCCCTCGAAGGCATCGGATACCACGCGGATCAGAAAGCGGTCACCGCCGCCGTCCACCGCCACCTCGGCATCGTCGAAGCCGGCTTCCACCAGCGCCTTCACGTCTTCCGGATTCATGGGAACTCCTCATTCGAATGAACCGGCAATAATACGCGAGGGCGCGGGGCCTTGCCATGCCGGCCCCGCGTCAATGAGGGAGGGAAACGGAGGAATCAGTTGACGTTGGCCTTGTTCTCGACTTCGTCGGCCACATCGGCGGCGGACCAGTTGGCGATGACCACGTCCATATCATTGTGCTGTTGCATGGACTGAGCGAACTGCTGCTTGTAGATCTGACTCAGATCAAGTCCATTGACATAAACATTAACCACACGCCATTGGCCGCCATCCAGGAACAGGGTAAAGAAGATCGGCACCACCTGGCCGGAGTTGGTGGAGAACTCCATGCGCACGCGCGCATAGTTGCCACGGCGGTCTTCCTCGCGCAAAGGCAGGACTTTCATCTTCTGGCCGTCGTACAAGGTCACACCGGAGGCATAGGTGTTGACCAGGCTGTTCTCGAACACCTCCAGGAAACGGTATTTCTGATCCCGGGAGGCCTGATCGAAATAATCGCCCATCACCACCCGGGTAATCCGTTTGAAATCCACCAGATCACCCAGTTCCTCACGCACCAGTTCGCGGGCGTATTGAGGATCGTTATTCAGCTTCTGGCGTTCCGCGTCGATACGCTTGGTCATGCGCTCGACGGTCTGCTCCACCAGCTGGCGGGGATCCTGTTCCGCTTGCGCCAGACCGGCGGTCAACAGCAGCAACACGGCCGCCATCATGGAAAACAGCTGTTTCGGATAAGTCATGCACTCGCTCCCTGGTCGTTTGGTGATCCGGTTATCCGGTTGATGGCCCCGGCAAACTCACCGCATCCTACACGCGCGGGTTCCGCGCGCGCCACGGCTCTTGCACGATTTGACGGCTTTTGACAACGGAGGTTCCATGTTTGCTGCCCTTTTGACCAGCCTGATCGCCCTGGCAGTACTTTCCTGGAGCGCCGACCGTTTCGTCACCGGCGCTGCTGGCCTGGCCCTGGATTTTGGCTTGTCTCGGGCACTGGTGGGCCTGACGCTGGTCGCCTTCGGCACTTCGGCGCCGGAAATTCTGGTCTCCGCCACCGCTGCCCTGGGGGGCAGTTCCGCCCTTGGCGTGGCCAATGCGCTTGGCTCAAACATTGCCAATCTGGGGCTGGTGCTGGCGCTGACCCTGCTGTGGCGTCCGGTACCCTGTCCTGATCACAGTCGCCGGCAGGTACTGAGCGCCTGCTTGCTGGTCACGGCCCTGGCCGGAGTGGTGCTGATCGACGGCCACCTGACCCGCACTGACGGTACCATCCTGCTTATTGGCCTGGCCACGCTGGCACTGATTACCTGGCATCGCAAAACGTCACCGCCGCAGCCGTCGCAGCCACCACCGGGCCGGAGCCGGCGCCACGACCTGCTGTTGTTCTTCGGGGGGCTGGCGCTGCTTCTGATCAGCGCCCGGGCGCTGGTCTGGGGCGCCACCGAGGTGGCCCGGCAGTTGGGTGTCGGCGAGGCCCTGATCGGTCTGACCCTGGTGGCGCTCGGCACCAGCCTGCCGGAACTGGCCACCTGCCTGGCGGCCACCCGTCGCGGACACGGCGACCTGGCCCTGGGCAATGTGCTTGGCTCCAACATCCTCAATTTGCTGATGGTGCTACCCATGCCCGCTCTGCTCGGCCCCGGCAGGCTGGCCGATCCGGCACTGCTGGATCGCGACTACGCCGCCATGGTGCTGCTGACCCTGGTCATGGCACTTGGCATGATGTTGGCGGCACGCCGCCCGCTGGGGCGTGGCACTGGTCTGGCACTGTTAGGCGGATACGCGGTCTATTTGCTGGTGCTCTGGCGAAGTCTTCAGACAACATCCGGTGTATAATCGGCGGCTTCATCAGGCCCCCGCCGACAAATCCCGGCAGCGGACCGGGCCGCGACCGTGAAGGGAGATTCTATGCCTTACAACTTCATCGCCACCGCGCGCCGTGTACTGGACGAGGAAGCCCAGGCGGTGGCCGCGCTCAGTGCGCGTGTGGATAAGGATTTCGAAAACGCCTGCGAGCGTCTGCTGGCCTGCACCGGCCGCATCATCGTCACCGGCATGGGCAAAAGCGGCCATATCGGCACCAAGCTGGCGGCCACTCTGGCCAGCACCGGCAGCCCGTCGTTCTTTGTCCACCCAGGGGAAGCGTCCCACGGTGATCTGGGCATGATCACCAGCGAGGACGTGGTGCTGGCGCTGTCCAATTCCGGCGAGACTCAGGAAATACTGACCATCATCCCGGTGATCAAACGCAAAGGCAGCGGGCTGATCAGCATGACCGGCCGTCCGGAATCTTCCCTGGCGCAATTATCCGATGTTCATCTGAACGTGGCGGTGAAGGAAGAAGCCTGCCCGCACAACCTGGCGCCCACCTCCTCCACCACCGCCGCCCTGGCCATGGGCGATGCCCTGGCCATAGCGCTGCTGGAAGCGCGCGGTTTCACCCCGGAGGATTTCGCCCTCAGCCATCCCGGCGGCAGCCTGGGACGCCGGTTACTGCTCAAAGTGGACGATGTCATGCACGGCGAGGAACAACTGCCGGTGGTCAGCGCCGACACACCACTGTCCGATGCTCTGCTGGAAATGACCCGCAAGGGCCTGGGCATGACCACGGTGGTGGATGAGGACGGCAAGCTGATCGGCATCTTCACCGACGGTGATCTGCGCCGCACCCTGGAGAAAGGCGTCGATGTTCGTGTCGCCGGCATTCGCGATGTAATGTCACCGCGCCCGGTCACCATCCAGCCCGGTCGCCTGGCGGCGGAGGCATTGCAACTGATGGAGACGCGCAAGGTGAACGGCCTGATCATTTGTGACGACCGGCAGCGCCCGATCGGCGCGCTCAACACCCAGGACCTGCTACGCGCGGGGGTAATGTAATGACGCTGGGGATAAAACCGGAACAGGCTCTGCGCCTGCGCCTGATGGCCTTCGACGTGGACGGCGTGATGACCGATGGCCGTCTCTATTACGGCCCGGACGGCGAGATGCTGAAAACATTCAGTACCCTGGACGGCCATGGGCTGAAAAAGCTGGCGGCCAGCGGCGTGACCCTGGCTATCATCACCGGCCGCAATTCCGCCATGGTGGCCCGCCGGGCCCGGGACCTGGGTATCGAGCACGTGATCCAGGGCCGTGAGGACAAAGGCGTGGCTCTGTCCGCGCTGGCAGAGCAGTTGGGACTGAGCGCCGCGGAGATCGGTTACATGGGCGACGACGAACCGGATGTGCCGGCACTGGAGTGGGCCGGACTGGGCTTCGCCCCGGCCAACGCCCACGCGGTGGCGCGCAGCGCCGCCATCCATGTCACCGAGGCCCGCGGCGGCGAAGGGGCGGTACGGGAAGTGTGCGACAGCCTGCTGCGGCTGCGGGGGGGCCAGTGAGACGGCCCGGCCTGCTCAGCGCCAGCGGTGTCATCCTGCTGGGGTTAATCGTGATGATGACCTTGCACGAATGGGGGAACCCGCTGGAAGGCGATAACGAAGCGTTCCTCAGTGCGCCGGCCATCACCGCGGAAAACATCGTCGCCCGCCAGTTCAACCGCGACAGTGGCGAAGTGGAATACCGGCTTCTGGCCAACAATCTGGAACAGTACGAACGCGAAGCGCTGACGTTGCTCGATCACCCGGACCTGAGCCTGAACAACGGCAACAACCAGTGGACCATCCAGGCCGACAATGGTGAAGTACGCGACAACGGCGATCTGATCGTCTTCGAAAACAACGTCGAGGCGGTCAGCAAGAACAACGGCGTCACCCTCGACACCCGGGAGCTGCACTACCTGAGTGGCGATCGCCAGGTTTCCGCCCCGGACACCGTCAATATGCGACACAGTGAAGGCAGCACCCGGGCGGGCAGCATGGATGCGGACCTGGACACCGGGCGCATGACTCTCAAGCAAGGAGTAGTAAGTGAATTCAAAGGACCCAAGCCATAACGGTCCGGTGCATGGGCCGCTGCGCCGCTGGCGCGCGGTAATGGCCGCCGCCATTCTGGTTCCAGCGCTGGCCGTGGCCCAATCCGGCGCCGAAGGCGAGGTGGTGGTCAGCGCCAACCAGGCCGTGTTCGAACGGGACGCCGGCACTGGCGTATACCGGGGTAACGCCGAACTGATTCAGGGTAACCGTCAGCTCAACGCCGATGTCTTGCGGCTGTTCACCGAGAACGAGCAACTGGTGCGGGTGGAAGCCACCGGCAGTCCGGTGCGCATGCGTGAAGGCAAGGATCTGAACGCCCACGCCGACAAGCTGGTCTACGATCTCAAGCGCCGCCGTCTGATCCTCACCGGCAACGCCTACGTGCAACATCAGGGCAACACCTTCGAAGGGGCCCGGGTGGAATATGATCTCAACTCCCGGCGCATGGACGCCAGCAGCGAGGGCGACAAACGGGTGCGGCTGGTGATTCCGGCCGCCAATGCCTCCCAGGCTCAGAACGGCGACAGCGGCGACGAGGAGTCGCAAACAGACGAAGGCAACCAAAGCGAGGACAGCAGCTCGCCACAATCGCCCGTCAACAGCACCCCGGCCACCACGCCGGAGAACGCCCCCCCCAATGACGCGGAGACCCCCTGACCATGGCGAAACTGAATGCCCGCCAACTGGCCAAAAGTTACAAGGGGCGCCGCGTCATCGAGGATGTCTCCCTGGAAGTGGAAGCGGGCCAGATCGTGGGCCTGCTGGGCCCCAACGGCGCCGGCAAGACCACCTGCTTTTACATGATCGTCGGGCTGGTGGAAGCGGACGCCGGGCGCATCGAGATCAACGGCGAGGACATCACCCACCTGCCCATGCACGGGCGCGCCAAGCGCGGTATCGGCTATCTGCCTCAGGAGGCGAGCATCTTCCGCCGCCTGACCGTGGAGCAGAACATCATGGCGATCCTCGAAACCCGCAAGGAACTGAGCAAAGCCGAGCGTGAGCAGGAGTTGAACAACCTGCTCGAGGAATTCCACATCACCCATATCCGCGACAGCATGGGCATGAGCTTGTCCGGTGGCGAGCGGCGGCGGGCGGAGATCGCCCGTGGCCTCGCCACGGACCCTGCGTTCATTTTGCTCGATGAACCGTTCGCCGGGGTGGACCCGATCTCGGTGAATGACATCAAAGGCATCATTCGCCATCTCAAGGATCGCGGCATCGGCGTGCTGATCACCGATCACAACGTGCGCGAGACACTGGATATCTGCGATACCGCCTATATCTGCAGCGCCGGCAACATCATCGCCGAGGGCGATTCCCAGACCATCCTTGGCAATCAGCAGGTCCGCGACGTCTATCTGGGCGCCGACTTCCGGCTGTAGCCCCTTGGAAATCGCGGTCAATGGAGCACCGCTGCCTCACAAATTCAGAAGCTAGAGGAGCAGGCTCCTGAATTTGTGAGGCAGCGGTGCTCTGTTGCCCCCCATCTCCCTTACTCTTTTTCAATTGCAATTTCAACATTGGCATATATATTGCTTAAATAAATTGCGAAGCGTTGAAAGACGCTGCTATTCTGCCGCCTTGGCGATTCACCGGACCACCAAGGCAGTATGAAACCGAGTCTACAACTCCAGATCGGCCAGCAACTCACCATGACGCCGCAGTTGCAGCAGGCGATTCGCTTGCTGCAACTGTCGACGCTGGACCTGCGCCAGGAAATCCAGCAGGCGGTGGAAACCAATCCCCTGCTGGAACTTGAAGAGGGAGCCGAGGCCTACACCGAGGACGACGCCCCCGCCGATGACGATTGGGAAGCGGAGGAAATGGACCTCGAACGCGACGAGGCCCTGGACGACCTGGTGGAAGGGCCGGTGGAGAGCGACAGCGAATGGGACGACCTCTATGTGGGGCAGTCCGGTTCCGGCTCGGGCGGCGGCGAGGACGATGACGCCGACGCCTGGCAACAGCGTCACGTCGCTCCGGTCACCCTCCAGGATCATCTGCTCTGGCAACTCAATCTCAGCCCGATGAGCGACCGGGACCGTGTCATCGCCGGCATCCTCATCGACGCCCTCGACCACCGTGGCTACCTGTCCCTGCCCCTGGATGATCTGCTCGACACCGCCGAGCGGCAGATCGCCGACGCCGATGATCCGGTGGAGGAAGACGAAGTGGTGGCGGTCCTGCATCGACTGCAGCAGTTCGACCCGATCGGCGTGGCCAGCCGTGATCTGGCCGAATGCCTGGGCGTGCAATTGCGCCAACAGCCCGCCGACACCCCGCACCGGGATACCGCGACCGCCCTACTCGAGCATCTCGCGCTACTGGAGAAGCACGACTACGCGGGTCTACGCCGGGCCATGGGGGTAACGGAAAACGACCTCCTTGACGCCCTGGCGTTGCTGCGCACCCTGGATCCCGCCCCGGGCGAACAAATCGGCGGCGAAGTGGCGGAATACGCGGTTCCCGACGTGGTGGTGCGCCCCTTCCGCGGCGGCTGGCGGGTGGAACTGAACGAGGAAGTCCTGCCCAAAGTCAACCTGAACGCCCAGTACGCCCGCCTGGCCCGCCGTACCGAGGGCGAGGACGGCCAGTACCTGCGTAACTGCATGCAGGAGGCGCGCTGGTTCCTGAAAAGCCTGCAAAGCCGTAATGACACCCTGCTGAAGGTGGCCCGGCGTATCGTCGAGGTACAACAGGACTTCTTCCACTATGGCGAGGAAGCCATGAAACCGCTGGTGCTGGCCGATATCGCCGAGGCGGTGGAGATGCACGAATCCACCATCAGCCGGGTCACCAATCAAAAGTTCATGCTCACGCCCCGAGGCGTGTTCGAACTGAAGTATTTCTTTTCCAGTCACGTGGACACGGAAGGCGGCGGTGAATGTTCTTCCACCGCCATTCGTGCCATCATTAAGAAGCTGGTCGCCGCCGAGAACCCTCGCAAGCCGCTCAGCGACAATAAGCTGGCCAGTTTGCTCAATGAGCAAGGGATCAAGGTGGCGCGCCGGACCGTCGCCAAGTATCGAGAGGCGATGCGAATCCCGTCTTCCAGCGCTCGCAAACGCCTGGTTTGACGACGCGGGAAACGGCTTATAACCCGGGCCAGAGGCCGGGGTTGAATAACGAGGCAAAGGAGCCAGCTATGCAAATCAACATCAGTGGCCATCACCTGGATATCACCGAAGCCCTTCGTGATTATGTGGACGACAAGTTTTCCAAGCTGGAACGGCATTTCGACCAGATCACCAGCATTCAGGTAATCCTGTCCCCGGAGCCGAACACCCACAAAGCGGAATCCACCATCCACATTTCCGGCGGCGAGGTATTCGCCACCGCCGAGGCCGGTGACATGTACGCGGCTATTGATGCCCTGACCAGCAAGCTGGATCGTCAGATTCTCAAACACAAGGAGAAGACCGTGAGCCGCAAGCACGGTCACTAAGCGGATCTATGCGAGTACGAGAACTTCTCACCGAGGACCGCACCCATAACGGTATCGAGGTGGGTAGCAAAAAACGCCTTCTGGACCAGGTTGCCGAGCTGGCCGCGGCCAGTTGCGGTAACCTCGGTGCCCAGGAAGTGTTCGATGCGCTGGTGGCCCGGGAGCGCCTGGGCTCCACCGGTATCGGTGAAGGTATCGCCATCCCCCACTGTCGGCTCGGACGCTGCGAGCAGGCGGTGGGCCTGCTGCTGAAACTGGCCGAACCGGTGGACTTCGATGCCGTGGATGGCCGTCCGGTGGATCTGGTGTTCGTTCTGCTGGTGCCCGAACAGAACCCCGAACAGCACCTCAAGACCCTGAGTCACCTGGCCAACCTGTTCAATGACGAGGATTACCGGCGTGAACTGCGCCAGGCCACGGACGATCATCAACTCTATATTACCGCCGTGGAGTCAGAGGCCGAATTGCGCCTGGCTTCATAAGCTACGACAGGGCCCATGCGGCCGGTTCTCCCCGGCCGGGGCGTCTTTTGGGGGAAGAAAGCGTCAATCGCCATGAAACTGACCATTCTCAGCGGCCGGTCCGGCTCCGGTAAGACCACGGCTCTGCAAGCACTGGAAGACCACGGTTATTACTGCGTGGACAATCTGCCTCTGGGCCTGTTGCCGCAACTGGCCGGACAGCTGGATGACGAGGACCGGGTGCTGGAGCGGGTGGCAGTGGGAATCGATGCCCGCAACCTGCCAAGGCAATTGCTGGCCTTTCCCTCCACCCTGGCGGAACTGCGCAAGTTGCAGGTGGAAACGGAAATCATCTTTCTCGACGCCGATCACGGCACCCTGCTCAAACGCTTCAGCGCCACCCGGCGCCCCCACCCACTCAGCGGCGATGATCGCACCCTGGCCGATGCCATCGCCTACGAAGCCGAGCTGCTCTCCGATATCCGCATGCGCGCGGATCTGGTGATCGACACCAGCACTCTGGATGTCCACTCCCTGCGCAACCAGATCCGCCAGCGGGTAGCCGGCCGCAACGTCAAACTGTCGCTGTTGATCCAATCGTTCGGATTCAAGAACGGTCTGCCCAACGACGCCGACCTGGTCTACGACGTACGCATGCTGCCCAACCCCCACTGGCATGGCGATCTGCGGGCCCTGACCGGTCGCGACGACAAGGTGGCGGCCTTCCTGCAATCTCATCAGGAAACCGAAGATTTGATCGACGATATTTTCCAGTTTCTGGTCCGCTGGCTACCCAGCTACGCCGCCAACGACCGCAGTTACGTTACCGTTGCCATCGGCTGCACCGGTGGCCGCCATCGCTCCGTCTATCTGGCCGAGCAGTTGGCCCAGCGCCTGCGCAATAAAGCCATTCCCTTGCATGTGCGGCATCGGGAGCTGGAGGGATGATCGAGAGGGAACTCACCATCATCAACAAACTGGGACTGCATGCCCGCGCCGCCGCCAAAGTGGTCAGCGTGGCATCCCGTTACAGCTGCACCATTCAAGTGCTTCACAACGAGCGTCAGGTCGACGCCAAGAGCATCATGGGCCTGCTTACGCTCGGCGCCGCCAAGGGCACCAGCCTCAGAGTACGAGTGGATGGAGACGACGAGCAGCCGGCCATGGAGGAACTGGCCGACCTGTTCGCACGACGCTTCGACGAAGAAGAATAAAGAGCTGACATCACGCCCCGTTCTGGCAGAGCTCGCTACAAGGCCGCTGTGGGAGCTTGTCCGGGCGGCGGGCCGCTGCAAGCGAATGCGCAACGTTGCAAGAATTCGCTTGCAGGCAAGCTCCCACAGCGGCTTCGTAGTCCGGTCCACGGGGAGCTCCGTCACTGCCCGTCGTTCTCCTCCCTCTGGCTGCGTGCCCAGTTGATGACATGACTGCGGCTGACGCGATCGTGCAGGAGGTTCCCTTTCAGGAACAGGTTCACCAGGATTACCACTTTACTGGTCAGCGCATTGACCACTACGAACGCCATGACTCGCCATAAATTGTGCAGGAATGACAGCCGCTGAAACTCCAGATTCGTTACCCTGAGCCCCAGCATCCGTTTCCCCGGGGTTGCCTGCTTGGGTCCCGCCTCCATTACCAGCGCCATTAGCAAATAGGCCGGCACGGCGAGCACCAGAAAGAAGCCCATGAACGCCTCAATACTGATGTCGCCACCTGTTCCGTTGAAATCCGCCACCATGATGCTCACCACCCATATCGGCATGACCAGCAGTGCCGCCACCACCAGCAGATCGATGACGATAGCGGCCATACGCAGGGTCATGCCGGTGAAATAAAGGGTTTCGGGTTCCGGCTCGGCGGTGGTCTGGCGCGACGGCGGCACCGTCTCCTTACCACCACGCAGCCCCTGCAATAAGGCCTGATCGCCGGAAGAATTCGCATCCAGAGGGGCCAACACCTGATCCATGGTGGTATCGCCAAAACGGGCCGCCAGCAAGCCACGACGCCCTTCCCAATCGAACAGGCTGTTCAAATAGCCCAGCGTCACCGCATCCAGGGGCGGCTTGTTATCCTGCTGTCGAAGCCGCTCCACCAGCCGTGCCATCAGGGCATCGCCCAAACCATGGTGGAAGGTGCTGTCCAGCATCCAGGAACTGTTGGCGAGAAAACGCCATTCCTGCTCCGCAACCGGTTGCCCCTCCCGCTCCAGCAGAGCCTGGCATTGGATCAGCAGCCGTTCGTGTTCACGACTGGCCGCCAGCCACTCATCTTCTTCCGGCTCCTGGTCTTCCAGCTCCCGTGCCACGGCCCAGGCCGGCTCCGGGTCCCGCGCCGGCGGGGGAGGCTGATCCTGGAACGCCGGCTCAGGTTCCACTGGTGCCACCAGCGGATCATCCGGAACCACCGGCGCGCTCCATTCCGGCGTCTTTAGCGGGGGCGCCTGCGTCTCGGCGGCAGTGGATTCTTTTTTCGTTTGCTCCCCGGTTTCCGTTTCCGGCTCCGTATCACCGGCAACAGCGGTACGGGCACGCTGCTCGGCAAGGGCCAGGGCACGCTTGTAGGCGGCGTGCAAAGCCTGAAACTGCTGCGGATGTTCATCCGGGCGGGTGCTTTTCAGCAAGCGCGCGTAGGCACGCTTGACCGCCCGGGTATCCTCGGTGGCCTCAAGCCCCAGGACGCGCCAGGGATCCATCAGAACCAGTCCTCACTCTCCAGACTGTCCAATGCCTCCTTGAACTCCTTTTGGACCCGGGCGATGTCCAGAGGGTTTTGCCGGTCCAGAACCTGCTCGAACCGCCCCATCAGGTCCGCGATGAACTCCCGGCGGTCTCCCAGACTGGACTCATACAGTCGTTCGCCGCGGGCCAGAAGGGCACGGTTTTCCTCGCCGTCCCGGGGGTGAAACTTCAATGCCGCCAGACGTTGCAGAGATCTTGCCTTGTCGTCTTCGCTCAAGGCACCCGGCGTATGTTCGATCAACTGATAATAGGTCTTGCCGGTGGACTCCACCTTCACGTCCACTTCCAGAAGACCGTTCATGTCGTAGCTGTAACGGACAATCACGCTTTCCTGTCCACGTGGTCCCTTGGGCACCGTCACGCTCAACTCGCCCAGATAGACGTTCTTCTCCACCAGGCGGTTTTCGCCCTGATAGATCCGGATCTTCATCTTGGTTTGGTTGTTGGACGCGGTGGACAGATGGCGTTCCACACTGATCGGCACCACACTGTTGCGTTCGATGATGGGCAGAAAGTAATCGCCCAACCGAGGGTTGTCCTCGTTGATCACACCAGTACCGAGCGTGTAAGGGCAGACATCGGTAAGTACCACGTCGTCCAGCCCTTCCCCCCGCGCCAGCAGGCCGGCCTGGATAGTCGCGCCCACGGCGACCACCGTATCCGGATCCAGATGACAGGACGGCAGCCGGCCGAACATCTTGCCGACAGTGGAGCGGAACAATGCCAGACGGGTGGAACCGCCCACCAATACCACATCATCCACCTTATCAGGATGCAAATTGGCGTCCCGCAATGCCCTTTCGATGGGATGCTTCACTCTCAGCAACAAAGGCGTGACGACACGGGCGAACCACTCCGGCGTCACCTCGTGAGTCACCTCCCGGTCCCCCAGCTTCAGACTCAGAGTCTGGGCATTGCCCAACCGGCGCTTGGCGCCTTCCATTTGCAGATACAGATTCTGCATCACACTGGCCGGCAAGGCGTCCCGGCTCAGTTCATGCTCGGCCAGCACATCGTCGATCATGGCATCAACGAAATCCTCGCCGCCCAGGAAGTTATCGCCAGCGCTGGCGTGCACTTCCATCACACCGTCGAAGAATTCCAGCAACGACACATCGAAAGTGCCGCCCCCCAGGTCGAGGATCAAAAACAGCCCTTCCTGCTTCTCATGGAGACCATAGGCCATGGCCGCGGCGGTGGGCTCATTGATCAGCCGCCGAACCGTCAGCCCCGCCAGCTCCGCCGCCTGTTTGGTGGCGTGGCGCTGGTTGTCGTTGAAATAGGCGGGAACGCTGATCACCGCTTCCGTCACCGGCTCCCCCAGGTAGGTCTCGGCGTCTTCCTTGAGCGAGCGTAGAACCAGGGAGGACAGCTCGGTGGCGCTGAAGCGCTGGTCGCCAAGGGTAATCTTGTGGTCGGTGCCCATGAGACGTTTGAAGGCCGCCACCGTTCTATCACTATGATGAATCAGCCGTTGGCGGGCGGTGCGGCCCACCATGATTTCTCCGCTGGCATCCACGCCCACCACGGATGGCGTCAGCACATCGCCCAACCGATTGGAAATCAGCTCCACCCCTTGCCCGGTCCAGACACCACACGCACTGTTGGTGGTGCCCAGATCAATACCGATGATCGCCATGGCCTCTCCTTTCGCCATTCATAGCCCCAAACGAACACCGGGCGGTATCAAACCGCCCGGCGAGGATCCCGGCGCCAATTGGCATCGGGTAAGGTCATGCTGAGCGTATCAGACAGAGGCGGGCTGCCGCGGCGCGGCTTCACCCAACTCGAAGATATCGCGGAACGAGCAATAGATAGTGGCGGAGTACAGAGCCATCAGCACCAACATCACCAACAGCATCACCACACCGAACACGAACATCAGAATACCGCTGATCACGCCCTGTCCGAGCACTCCGGTAATCACTCCGACAATGATCGCCGCCGCGATACCCAGCACCAGGAAAATCAGGAAACCGATGATGCCGTACCACAGCATGGCCAGGAAATTGCGGAATACCGCGGTGAAGCTTTCCACCATGGCCGCGAACGCATTGCGCTGCCCGAAGAACACCAAAGGCACCTGGAACCAGATCGCCGCCATGTAGGGAATGATCAACAACAGAGAGACCAGGCCGAACAGGATCATCTTGGCGATGCCAAAGGCCGGGTTCATCATGGGCGCGGCGTAGGGGTCGGCAAAGGAGCTGAACATCATCATCAGCTCACTGCCAAAGAACAGTGCGCCAAGAATGCCGATCAAAACAAAAAAGACCAGCATCGCCACGATCTGCGCCAGACCGGCCATGAACAGCGGCCCGGTCTGATTGGAAAATCCGACGAAAAGGTCACCGAAGGAAAACGTGTTTTGCTCACGTACCCTGTGGGCAATGAAATACAAGCCGACGACGAATACCGGCGCGAACAGGGTGGGAATGAAAGTGCCAATAAAAGGAATAAACGCGGTGATCAGACCGATGGCCATGAAAATCAGCAGGAAGACGAAAGTGGCCAGTGCCCACATCAGCTTGTTCTGACTCACGATCTGCCACGCCTGCGCCCACCAGGCACCGCCGTTCCCCACCGGCCGCTTCTGCGCCTGCCCTACCGTCCCCGATCCCGCCTGAGTTACCAGCACATCCGCGCTGGGTCCCTGATATGGATTATTGGATTCCATAATGTATGCTCCTTGTCCTTGGTTAAGCCAAACAGTGAATAATCATTCTGAAAGACGAAAAACAGCTAGCGCCCGGCGACTTTCATGGGCGACAACAGTAACGAACCACAGTGGATATTCCCCCTTCGATCCACATCCGTGCCACTGCCCAGAACGCCTCCGAACATATCCTTCAGATTTCCAGCAATAGTAAACTCTTGCAACGGTCGCTGTATAACGCCGTTTTCCACCCAGAACCCCGCGGCGCCGCGAGAATAGTCGCCTGTGACGAGGTTCACACCTTGTCCCATCACTTCGGTGACCAGAATCCCCGTTCCCAGGCGGCGCAACAGGGCTTCCCGGCTTTCTCCCGTGTCACTCAGAATGACGTTATGTACTCCACCTCCGTTACCGGTGGGTGACATTCCCAGCCGGCGGGCCGCGTACAACCCCAGGGCATAGCCTTTGAGCTCGCCATCCTCGATGAAATCCTGGTCCCGGGTGGGCAGCCCATCGCCGTCGAAAGGGGTGGAACCGTTGCCGGCCGTCATCAACGGCCGCTCTCCCAAACGAAAACCCTCGGGTAATACCCGGGAGCCGAGTGCGTCACACAGGAAAGAGGCGCGCCGGTACAGCGAGCCGCCGCTGATGGCGCCGATCAAATGGCCAATCAGACCACTCGCCATTTCCGCCGAGAACAGCAGCGGAAACTCGCCGGTGGCGGGCACATCGGCCCCCAATCGGGCCAGCGTGCGCTCGCGGGCCTTTTCGCCAACCTGCTCCGGACTGGCCAGCCGTTCCGCGCGCCGGCCGCTGTCGTACCAGAATTGCCGCTGCATGCCGGCCTCATCCTGAGCCACCACCGCGCAACTGCGGCTGTGATGGGTGCCGGCGAAACCTTGCAGAAAACCAGCACTGGTGCCCAGCACGTACAGACTGGCGCCGGTGCTGAGCGAAGCACCCTCGGAATTGACGATGCGCGCATCGTCGCGAGCCACCGCCTCACACCGCTGCGCCTGTTCGATGGCCTGATCGGTGGTCAATGCCCAGGGGTGGTACAAATCCAGATCCGGTACCTGATGCGCCAGTAAACCGGCATCGGCGATACCCGAGTGGGGATCCTCCTCGGTATGCCGGGCGATGGCACAGGCCGCGCGCACCGCGTCGCAGAGGCTTTCGCGGCGGTCATCCGAGGTGCTGGCCTGTCCCTTGCGATGACCGAAGTAGACCGTCACCGACACACCCCGGTCGCGATGAAACTCCACCGTTTCCACCTCACCGAGGCGGACGTCCACCGACAACCCCTGAGACAGGGACAAGCCGGCTTCCGCATTGCTGGCGCCCTGCCGGCGCGCTTCTTCCAGTACAAAAGCCACGGTGTCCTTGGCCACATTCAACTGGTTTGGGCCGAGATCGGCTGACGGACGGGGGTGATCGGACATAAAATAGGGTTTCCTTCAGCTTGATGGCGGAGCGTTCGTGTCGCGGCGGACCGGCTCCCATAAACAATGACCGAGTATAACGAGCCCCTACCTCCCAGCAAAACGCAGCTCAAACAGGAAATGTCGGAGCTGCAGCAGACCGGGCTGGACATCATGGCGCTGAAACCGGCGCAACAGGCACGGCTGCCGCTCAACGACCCGCTGCGGCGGGCGCTGGAAGAGGCTCGCCGCATCACCAATGCCGATGCTCAACGCCGCCATGCGTTGTTTGTCGGTCGCCTGATCCGCGATGCCGAAACCGATGCCATTCTCTCCGCCCTGGCCGCGCTCAAGGACCCGGTACGACAGCAGCGCCTGCTGCAGTGGACCGAGCAGGTCATGGCAGCGGCCTCAGCCAAGGAAGCGGAACCGGTGATTCAGCAAATCCTTGAGTTCTATCCGCACGCGGACCGCCAGGCGCTGCGCAATCAGGCGCGCAACCTGATCAAGGCGCGCCTGGATGACCCCGGCGCCGCCGAACAGGAGCAACGTGAGCGCTTCAAGCGCGAGCGCAAGCGCTTTCTGAGCGCGCTCAACGATCTGGAGAGAAACGCGCCTTTGTATTGATTGGCTGGCACATCCACATCTTGATTCGCTGCCAGGGCAGCTTCCCGCAAAGAGAAGCTACGGAGCCGCTGTGGGAGCTGGCTTGCTGGCGATTACGGCTTCCGGCGTTGCCCCATTCGCTTGCAGGCAAGCTCCCACAGCGGCTTCGTAGCACAAACTGTGGGAGCCAGCCTGCTGGCGAATTCGACGTCAGCCGATCGGCTCGCCATCGGCGGACAGCACAGCGGCGACAAACTGCACCAGCAGCAGAGCCGACAGCAGCATCAGCGGTATCCGCCAGTTACCAGCGGTGTCGTGCAGCAATCCCAGAGTCACCGGCCCCAAAGCCGCCAGCAGATAGCCGACGGACTGACATAACCCGGACAGACCGGCGGCGGCCCGGGCATCCGCGCCGCGCAGTGCGATCAACGTCAAGCCGGTACTGATCATCGAACCTTGTCCGAGGCCAAGCAGCACCACCCACAGTACCGGCTGACTGGTTGGCGCGATCATCAGCGCCGGGACACTGATCAGCAGCGGCACGTGCAACAGCACCATGGCCAGACGCCGGTTTCGCATGCGGATAAAAAGCAGCGGCGCGCAGAAATTGGCGGGCATACCGGACAGATTGAACAGGGTCAGCAATTCCCCCGCCCGGGCCTCGCTCATGCCGGCATCGACGAACACCGTCGCCAGCCAGGCGGTAAGGCTGTAGTACAACAGGCTCTGCAAACCGAAGAAGACACTGAACACCCAGGCGCGGGGATTACGCCACAATCCCAACGATGGCGCCTTGCCGGACGCGGCGGGAGTCCGGTATGGCAGCATGAAGCACCAGCCGATAGCACCGGCCAAAGCCACCAGCGCGCAACCCGCCAGCGGATAACGCCAGTCACCACCGAAGGCATCCCGTACCGGTACCGCCATACCGGCGGCGGAAGCCGCTCCCAGGGTCATGGTAACCGAATAGAGCGCGGTCAGCGCCGCCACCTTGTGAGGGAAACGGCCGCGCACCAGACTCGGGATCAGCACATTCATGACGGCGATGGCGGTGCCCAACAACACCGTGCCCGCCAGCAGCCAAAAGTAGCTGCCGAACAGTCGCAGCACCAACCCCAGGAACAGCAGCCATAGCGCGGTCAGCAGTACTGTCTCCAGCCCCCAGCGCTCGGCGAAACGGGGCGAGAAAATCGACAGCGCGCCAAAGCACAGCAGCGGCAACGTGGTCAGCAGCCCCAAGGCCCCACCGCTGAGTGCCAGCTCCTCCCCCATGCCATTGGCCAGGGGGCCGATCACGACGATGCCCACCCGCAGATTCAGAGCGATCAGCAACAGGGCAGCGAGAAACAACGGTAACGGCAGACGGCGAGCCTGCCCGCTATTGAGCACGGTCATCCAATCTAACCCAATGGCAGCATGAAACGCGCCAGCCGGGACGAGGTCTGCCGCAAATGAGTGCACAACACCAAAGCGATGTTCTCCATGATCACCGCCGCCGCCCGGGGGCGCCGTCGGCGCAGCTGCTCAAACCCTTTGCGGGTTAGCACCACCAAAGCGGAGTTCTCCACCGCCCGTACGGTGGCGGAACGGGGCTGTTGATCCACCAGGGCCATTTCACCCAGCGAATCACCGGGCTTGAGCTGGGCGATGACCACTTCGCCCTGCTCGGCATGCTGTTTGATGATGTCGAGACGGCCGCTGGCGACGAAGCAGACAAAGTCGCTGTGATCCCCTTCCCGACACGCGGTTTCCCCCGCTTTTACCCGATTCACGAACACCAGTTTTTCCACCACGGCCAGTTCTTCGGCTTCCAGACCATCGAACAGCCGCATATGAGACAACAATTGCGACAATGGAATGCTCGGCATTCCCCTACTCCCTGCTGTACAACTCCACCAGCCCGGACGGGCTCTCTCCGCTTCTGTCTCTTATGTTCTTCTAGGCGGTACCGCCGACCGTCAGGGAGTCCACCCGCAAGGTCGGCTGCCCCACACCTACCGGTACTGACTGGCCTTCCTTACCGCATACGCCGATGCCGGTATCCAGGGCCAGGTCATTGCCCACCATGGAGATCCGGCTCATGACTTCCGCACCGCTGCCGATCAGCGTGGCGCCCTTGACCGGACAAACGATTTTTCCTTTCTCCACCAGATACGCTTCGCTGGTGGAGAACACGAACCGGCCGGAGGTGATGTCCACCTGACCGCCGCCGAAGTTCACCGCGTAAATGCCGCGATCCAGGCTCGCCAGTATTTCCTCGGGATCGGATTCGCCCGGCAGCATGTAAGTGTTGGTCATGCGGGGCATGGGCAGGTGGGCATAGGACTCCCGGCGGCCATTACCGGTGGGCGCCACGCCCATCAGGCGGGCATTGGTCTTGTCCTGCATGTAGCCGGTGAGCACGCCCTTCTCGATCAGCACGTTGTAGCCACTGGGCGTCCCTTCGTCGTCCACGGTGAGCGAGCCACGGCGATCCGGCAAGGTACCATCATCCACCACCGTGCACAGATCCGACGCCACTTTTTGTCCCATTCGACTGGCGAACATGGACGTTCCCTTACGATTGAAATCCCCTTCCAGGCCATGACCCACCGCCTCGTGCAGCAACACCCCGGGCCAGCCGGGACCCAGTACCACCGGCATGGTCCCGGCCGGCGCCGGCGCCGCTTCCAGATTGACCAGCGCCTGCCGTACCGCGTCACGTGCCCAGGATTCCATGCGCCCGTCCTGTTCCAGCCATTGGTAGGACACCCGGCCACCGCCGCCAGCGCTGCCCCGTTCGCGACGGCCATTGCGCTCGGCGATCACCGAAATATTGAAGCGCACCAGCGGCCGCACATCCGCCGCCAGGGTGCCATCGGTGGCGGCCACCAGAATCACGTCCTGCACACCGCTGAGGCTGACGGTGACCTCCTTTACCGCCGGATCCAGCGACCGCGCCAGCCGATCCATCTCCTGCAGCACCGCCACCTTGCGTTCGCTGCTCCAGACCGGCAACGGGTCCAGCGGCGCATAGCGTTCGGTCATGGCCCGGCCGCCTTTCACACGCACCGCTTTGCTGCTGCCCTGACGCCCGATCGCGGCGGCGGCATTACCCGCCTGAGTCAGGGTGTCCAGGGAAATATCATCGCTGTAGGCAAAACCGGTTTTATCGCCACTGACGATACGCACGCCGGCACCGCGTTCCAGATTGAAGCTGGCGTCGCGCACCAGCCCGTCCTCCAGCACCCAGGCCTCATGGCGGCTGTGCTGAAAGTAGATGTCGGCGTAATCCGCCTGTCCGGCCAGCTTCCCGCCCAGCAGGGCCTGCAACTGGTCAGGGGCCAGCTCCGCCGGCGTCAGCAGAATATCCGCCGCCAGGGTAAAGCGCTCATCGGAGATCATAGAAACTTTCCACCGTGAATCGTTGATGCTGGTGCACCGGCAACGCGGAACGCACTTGCGTAAGGATCGCGAGGTCCACGTCGCCCAGAACCACCGAGGGCTCGCCGCCAGCTTGGGCGACCACCCTACCCCATGGGTCCACCAGCATGGAATGACCAAAACTCGCCCGTTTCTCGCTGTGCTGTCCGCATTGGTTGGCGCCCAGCACGTAGCAACCGTTTTGCACCGCGCAAGCGCGCATCAGCAATTCCCAGTGCGCGGCACCGGTGGTGGCGGTGAACGCACTGGGGTAAATCAATAACTCGGCGCCGCGCGCCACCAGGGCCCGGGCCAGAAGCGGGAAACGCAGGTCGTAACAGATCGCCATGCCCAGGGTCAGGCCGGCGGACGGCGCCGTGACCACGGCATCGCCGGGTTCGAATACCTCCGACTCCCGGTAACGCCCCTGACTGTCCTGCACATCCACATCGAACAAATGCAGCTTGTCGTAACCGGCGATCACCTCGCCATCCGGTCCCAGCAACACACTGCGTGTGCGCACCCGCGGTGCCGGCACTTCACTGCCGTCAGGACGGTATCGCGCCGGCAGGCTGCCGGCCACCAGATACAATTGATGACGCCGCGCCTGCTCCCCCAGCCACGCCAGCAGATCGTCGTACCGTGTCGCCAGCTCGCGGTAATCCACGCCGTAACCAGCGAAGTTTTCCGGCAGCAGCGCCAGACGGGCCCCACCGGCAGCAGCCCGCTCCAGGCCCGCTTCCGCTTCGCGCAGGTTGTCCGTCAGCACCTTGCCGCTGGTCATCTGCACCGCGGCCACGGTGATCACGTTACTCATCGCCTCACTCCGCTTCCGTCACCCGGGGTTCCTTCCAGGGTCCCGAGACCTGGTATTCCATGGTGGTGGTCTTGTCCAGCTTATCACCCCATAGCCGCTCCACCACGAAAACCCCGGCACAAACCGCCGGACCGGCGAGGCAGCCGGCATACAGATTGCTGGAAATGGGCAAGGTCATGGCGACCCGGTTATTCAAGGTCTGTTCCGCCAGATTCACCTGCCCGGAAACCTGGAACGCCGCCGATGGCGAGTCGATGTGCAAATTCTGGGTGCTGACCCGAGGCCCCTGGAATTGGAAGTCGCCCTTGAGGGCATCGCAACTGAGGCCTTTTTTGTAGAGATCGGAGAAATCCAGTCGCAGGCGGCGCTGTAGCGTACCGATGTTAAACACACCGAGCACCCGCAAAATGGAAGTGCGCGAATCGGTATCCGGTATCCGGCACTCGCCGATGTCCACGTTCACCTGCCCCTGCAGTCCCAACGGCGGCGGTGACAACGGCCAGCCGTTCCAGGACAGATTCAGCGAAGCGCGGGCGTCCTTGCTTTCCACCAGCGGCGGCAGGCCCCAGGCGGACAACGCCTTGCCCAGGTCATCGGAAGACAACATGCCCTGGAAGCGGGTGTGCTGAGCACGATTGTCGCCGGTCCAGGTCAGGGCACCGTCCAGACTGACGCGGCGCCAGCCACCACGCAGGCCACTGATGTGCACGCCGCCGTCCACCGGACGCAGGTTGCCGCTCCAGTCCCCCAACTGCTGATCCCCCAGCCGTAAATCGCTGATCGTTGCGTCCAGCGGCGGCAGCGTGGAGGGGGCAATCGGCGCTTTACCGGTACCGCCATCGTTCCCACCGGTGGCACCCTCCGGCAGGTAAAGACGGGATACTGTCAACAGCAGAGGCCGTTGCCCCCGTGCCTGGAAGCCGTCGGGAACCTGCAACGAGGCCGCCACCTGATCCCCCAACAGCCCCAGCTCCCAGCCGGACCCCGCCGGCATGGCGGAAAAACGGACCTGCCGAAACGGCTGCCCCGCCAGCGTCAACTCGCCAACATTGAACACCGCTCTGTTGACCAGACTATTCTGTCCGCCACCGGAGCCGCTGCCGGCAAGGCTGCTGATAAACTCCATCCAGGCATTGGCATCGGCCCGGTCCACATGCCCCAGGAAAGTCACGCCCCGGGACGGCATGTTCGGCAGATCCCCCTCGCCCAGCCGGATCACCCCGGCCACCGGATCGCCGATACGGATCCGGCCACGGCCAACGCCGGCGTACTCCAAACGCAGATCCTGCCTTTCCGGATCCAGACTCAGCCACAGCCGGCGGCGGGTATCCGCCGATTTGCCCAGCGGCGCCGGCGCGTTCACGACCACCCCCTGCAGCGATGACGAAGCCTCCAGATGGAAGCCCCGCCCGCGCCAGGGCATGCTCATGGTGATATCCACTGGCACGGTCCCGGATACCGGGGAGAGCCAGTCGAACCCCAGCCATTGCCGCAACCGCGCCGCCGGCAAACCACCGCTCAGGACCAGACGGCTGTCAGCGTCTCGGGTGGTCCAGGCGCCGCTGAAGCGGCCTCCCAACCCTTCCCCCTTGAGATCCGGCAGATTCAATCCATTGCGGCTGTGAAAGTGCACCGGCGAGGCCACCCCGGTCAGGGTCAGCCGACGCGCCTCATTGGCCACGGTAACACCGCTCGCGCTGCCGTCCGCCACCACTGTGACCTGCCGCCCTTCACCTTTTTTGAGCGGCACATCCAGCAGCAGATGCCCCTGCACCTGGCCCTCACGGAAGCGCCAATCCAGCAGTTCCTTCGGCAGGGTCGCGGCCAGCGGCGTGTCATGGAAAATGCGATCAACATCCGCGGCCGGACCGCTGACCTTGCCCTGCACCACCAGTTGACCGCCCTGCTCGGGAATATCCACCGCCACTTGGCTGATCTGACTGTTGAGCAAAGTACCGCTGCCGGCGGTGGCCACCAGACGCCGTCCGTCCACCAGCACGTCCGCGTCCGCGGCGGTGGCCACCGGCCAGTCGGGCAGAAATGACAGGGCGACATCGCGGGCCTGATAGCGCATCTGGAAGGTGCGGTCCTGTTGGCACTCGCGATCGATCTTCACCGGCCCCTGGTACAGGAACTGGCCATGATCCAGGTGACCGCCCCGGAACGCCTGGCCCAACCAGTCGCCAAGACCGTCGGGCAGACGCCCAAGCGGAATATAATGACTGGCGCGAGCACCGTCGCCGTCGAACAGATCCGCCAGCAGCCGCAATTCAGGGATTTGTTCCGCCCCGCCCCGCACCCGGGCCATGGCCACGCCCCGGGCATCCGGATTGCGGGCGCGTATGGCGCCGCTGTCCAACGTCCAGGATTGATCTTCCAGCGACCAGCGCAGCGCACCGGTGAAAGCCGCTTCCAGGGCATGGTCATAGAATTCCGGCAGCATCAGGCCAACCGTGTCGCCCCGCAGATCCACCAAGCCGCCCTCCGGCGTGGCCGTCAGCCAGCCATTGAGGCCCGAGACGCCAGGCAGTTTACCCACCGCCTGTACCGCCAGATCGCTGAAGCGGGCCTGGAGCGAGCGCCAATCCGTCCCCTCGCCGGTCAGATACAGGCTCTGCAACTGGCCCTGGGGTTGAAATGCCTCGAGCTTTTGCTGGATCGGCGAGATCGATGCCGGCCACGCGAATGGCCACTGCGCCAGTTGCCGCGCCAGAGCCTGTAAACGCAGCCGTTCACCACGGGCCGCCCATAACGAGGACTGGCCTTCTCCGGGCTCGCGCCAGGATGCCGCCAGCGGCCCCGGAGCCAAATCGCCGGCCGGCGTTTCACCCCGCACGCTGGAGAGCACCACCTCTCCCCCCTGTTCCGGGTCATAACGGAAGCGCGCGTCCAGATTCAGGTCGCTGATCGCCCAGGGGTTTTCCCCATCGGTGAGTACCAACCGTGGCGCCGAAAGGCGGGCGCTGCCGCTGGTGGGGCGGCCGTCCCTGACATCCAGCCACAGCTGCGTCTTACCCTGCAGGTTCTCCAGGTCCAGGGGCCACTCACGGGTGTCCGGCAGCCACTCCTCCAGTCGCTCTCCATCCAACGACAAATAGGCGCCAGCATTCACCTGTTCCCAGCGCAGCGGATTGCCATCCAGACGCAGCCGTCCGTCCACGGAAAAAGGACGGTCACGGGCCTCCAGCTTCACCGCCAGACGATGCTGATCGCCATGGTTGACCAGCGCCAGACGCAAAGACGACGCCAGCGGTGGCAAATCCGGCCATTCCAGGGAAAAGCGGGCGTCGTCGATGACGATACGATATTGGTGATAGAGCAGGGACAACCAGCGGTCCCATTGCGGTTCACCGCCTTCGAAGGCCTCCAGGCCACGCAGATGGATCCGGCCCTGCTCGTCGCGAACCAGATGCAGATCCACGCCTTCGACACGCAGTTCGTTGAGGCGGGGCTCTCGGGTCAGTAGCGAGGCCAGAACCCGAACGCTGACTTCCACTCGGTCCAGGGTCAGCGGAGACCCGCCTTCCACCGCGGGCAGACTCAGCCCGAACAGCCGGATGCGCGGTGACAGCCCCTCCATCTCGCCTTCCAGGCGATCGATCTCGATGTCGGTGCCAAAGCGCTCCGCCACCAGCGTTTCCAATTGTGTCCGGTATTCCGGCAGTACCGCCATGAACTGCCGCATGGCGACCACGTACACCGCCAGCAACACCAGTGGAATGGCCACCAACCACCATAGCCAGTCGCGCCAGAAGGCATGTCCGTGCCTGTCGTTTTTTCTGCTCACCTTGGCCTCGTCACCACCTTCGCGCCCTATTCAGCGGGCACGGAGATACCGTAGGGAACCCCCGCCCATTCCAGCAGAGGAAGGGTCTGCTCCAGGGGCAGTCCCACCACCCCACTGTAACTGCCGGCCAGGGACGCCACCAGCGCGGCGCCCAGCCCCTGTATGCCATAGGCACCGGCTTTGTCCCGGCCTTCTCCGCAGGCCACATAGGCGCGCCGCTGAGCCGCGGTGAGCTCCCGGAACCTTACCCGGGTTGTCGACATGGCCGTGCGCGCCTCGCCCTGATGCAACACGCAGACCCCGCTGAGCACCCGATGTTCCCGGGCGCACAGGGCATCGATCATGGCCAGGGCATCTTCATCATCGACGGGCTTGCCGAGAATGCGCGCCTCCAGCACCACCGCGGTATCCGCGCCGAGCACCGCACCAGGCGACGTCCGCAGACCCTCACCGGCGCCGGCCTTGGCGCGGGCCAAACGGATCACGTATTGCTCGGGAGATTCATCGGGCAAGGGCGTTTCGTCCACGCCTGGAGCCGGCAGGCGAGTGAACCGGGCTCCCACCTGGGTCAATAACTCGGCTCGTCGGGGCGAACCGGAAGCGAGAAACAGCGGCGTCCCCCACTGAGGTAAAACAACGTCCGTCATGTCGTCCTGCCATCGGCCTGGTCGATCCGTTCTCAGCGCACCAGAAAACGCAACTGCACCCAGCGCAACGCGGCCACGACCGGCCGCCAGAGCACCGCGCTGGCCAGCGTACTGTAAAGGATCGTATAGGGAGGATAATAAGCGCGCCCCACGGATTCCTGCACCAGATAGGCTAGCAGATTCGAGGAGCCGACCAACAGGAACACCACCGCGGTTTGCTGCAAAGCCGGAAAGACACGCATACGCTTGTAGGCGGCCAACATGAAGTAGGCCCCCAGGCTATAGGCCAGAGCCCATTGACCCAGCGTGGTGCCCACCAGCACATCGTGATACAGCCCGACCACGAAGCCCCACAGCACGCCGACCCGATGCGGCAACGCCAGTACCCAGTACATCAACACCAGCAACAGCCAGTCCGGACGCAACCAGTTCAGGTCCTCGGGCAGCGGCACCACCTCCAGCAGACCGGCGAGGAACAGCGTCACCAGGATCACGCCGGTGCCGGCCGGTTTCTCCTTGCTCATTGGCCTTCCTCCTCCGCCATGTCCGGCGGCGCGTCCTCTTGTTCGTCCTGATCAGCGGGGGCGGGCTCCACCGGTTTGGATTCCACCAACAGCACGTGACTGGCACGATCAATCTGGGCCTTGGGGCGGGCCAGGATATCGGCGAAGGCGGCGCCGGACCGGTGATCCACACTGACCACCTCGGCCACCGGATAGCCACGGGGATAGAGCTGTCCCAGGCCGGTACTCACCAGCAAGTCGCCCTGCTGCACATCGGCGGTGTCCGGCACATACAGCAGACGCAGGGTATTGCCCTGGCCGGTACCGGCCAGAATCGCGCGCACCCCGTTGCGGTTAACCTGCACACTCATGGCATGGCTGGCGTCGGTGATCAGCAGCACCCGCGAAGCCAGCGGCCCCACTTCCACCACCTGACCGATCAACCCTTGGGCCTCCAGCACGCCCTGGCCACGGCGCACGCCCTCGCGGGCGCCCTTGTTGATCACGATTTCCTGGCGGTTGGGGTCCGGGTCCAGACCGATAATCTCCGCCACCAGCACCGACCCTTCCAGGCTCGCCGAGGAATTCAGCAGCTCGCGCAAGCGGGTGTTTTCCGCCTCCAGCACCGCCAGTTTCTGCACCCGCTGTTCCAGAATCAGCACCTGGCGGTTCAGACGTTCCTGGTCTTCCAGCAGTTCACCGCGGCTCTGGGTCTGGCGTGAAACGAAGCGGGCGGTGTCCACCGGCAGATGAGCCAGGTACTGGGCCGGCGCGGTGAGGTAGCCGAACACGTAGCGGATCGGCTGTGCCCACGGTGTGCGCTGGTCGAGCACCATCAGCACCACGGCGAGAACCAGCGCGATGAGAAGACGGTAAGTAGGATTGGAAGAGGACATGGCCGTCGGTTACCAGGACATTGGCGCCGTGAGGCGCCAATGTCTATCAACCCATGGCCAGCATATCAAGCCCGTGGGTATCCATCATTTCCAGGGCCTTGCCACCACCGCGCGCCACGCACGTCAGCGGATCATCCGCGATGATCACCGGCAGGCCGGTTTCCTCGCTGAGCAGCCGGTCGATATCACGCAGCAGCGCACCACCGCCAGTGATCACCAGGCCCCGTTCGGCGATATCGGAAGCCAACTCCGGGGGTGAAGCTTCCAGGGCATTGCGCACCACATTGACGATGGCGGCCAGCGGCTCCTTGAGCGCTTCCAGGATTTCTTCGGAATTGAGGGTGAACTGGCGCGGCACCCCTTCCGCCAGATTGCGCCCGCGAACGTCGATTTCCAGCACCTCGCCACCGGGATAGGCGGTGCCGATTTCGTGCTTGATACGTTCCGCGGTGGATTCACCGATCAGCGAACCATACTCCTTGCGCACATAGGCGACGATGGCCTCATCGAAACGGTCACCGCCAATACGCACGGACTCGGAGTAGACCACGCCGTTCAGGGAAATCAGGGCAATTTCGGTGGTGCCCCCGCCGATATCCACCACCATGGAGCCACGCGCTTCTTCCACCGGCAGGCCGGCACCGATGGCGGCGGCCATGGGCTCTTCGATCAGAAACACATCGCGAGCCCCGGCGCCGTAGGCGGAGTCCTGAATTGCCCGTCGCTCCACTTGCGTGGATTTGCAAGGTACACAGACCAGCACCCGGGGCGCCGGCGGGAAAAAGCCGGTGTCATGCACCTTTTTGATAAAGTACTGGAGCATTTTCTCGGTGACGTCGAAGTCGGCGATCACCCCGTCCTTCATCGGACGAATGGCGGTAATGTTGCCGGGGGTACGACCCAACATCCGTTTTGCGTCGGCGCCAACCGCGGCCACGCTCTTTTGGGCACCGTGATGACGAATCGCCACCACCGAGGGCTCATCGAGGACAATACCCCGACCACGCACATAGATCAGCGTGTTGGCGGTCCCCAAATCAATAGAAAGATCGGTGGAAAACATCCCCCGAATACGTTTGATAACGGACATCCTGGCCAGTTTCCTGAAGTCTCGTCGAGAGGAAAGCGCCGTCTTGATCCCGTTTTCACAGGCGACGGCAAGATGGCGCAACTCTAGCAACGGCGGGCCCATCCGGCAAGGCCGACGGATCGGCGCAAGCGCCAACGGCGCCCCTCTTTTGGTCGTATCGGGAGGCGATCATCCGCAATCACCGGGGCAAGCACCCGGATTTACCCCCCTCGGATACCGGTTCAGTGGCTCCCCGAGGCCGGTCTGTGGTACTTTTTGCGCCTTCCTGAAGCCGATTTCCGATCCCGTGCCGACGCCACGGCGTACTGATGCCACGGGGTGTGCCAATTCTACGGAGAGAACGGAGAGAACCATGGCCATTGATTCCAAGGTGGTTGCTCAAGTCGCCCACCTGGCGTGCCTGCAAGTGGACGACAACGAGACCGCGGCGCTGAGCGAACGGCTCAACGACATCCTCGCCATGGTGGACCAGTTGCAGCAGGCCGATGTGGAAGGCGTCGCGCCTCTGGCCCATCCCCTGGATGTGAGTCAGCCGCTACGCGACGACCAAGTTACCGAACCGGACGTGCGCGAACGGGTCATGCCGATCGCCCCAGCCATCGAAGAGGGCTGCTTCCTGGTGCCCCGAGTCATTGAATAAGACGCCATGCATACCAAGACCCTGACCGAACTCAGAGCCGGCCTGGCCGCCCGGGAATTTTCCTCCCGCGAGCTGACCGAACACTTTCTGCGCCGTATCCGGCAATTCGACGGTGAACTCAACAGTCTGATCACCGTCACCGAGGAGCAGGCCCTGGCCCAGGCCGACGCCGCCGACGCCACCCTCGCCCGGGGTGAAGGCGGACTGCTCACCGGCCTGCCCGTGGCCCACAAGGACATCTTCTGTACCGAAGGCGTCCGAACCAGTTGCGGTTCACGCATGCTGGACAACTTCATCGCCCCCTACACCGCCACCGTGGTGGAAAAAATGGCGGCGCAAGGCGCGGTGATGCTGGGCAAGACCAATATGGACGAGTTCGCCATGGGCTCCTCCAACGAAACCAGCTTTTATGGCCCGGTGAAAAACCCCTGGGACCAGGAGCGGGTGCCCGGCGGTTCTTCCGGCGGCGCCGCCGCCACTCTGGCCGCGCGCCTGACTCCGGCCGCCACCGGTACCGACACCGGCGGTTCCATCCGCCAGCCGGCGGCACTGAACGGCGTCACCGGTCTGAAACCCACTTATGGACGGGTATCCCGCTGGGGCATGATCGCTTTCGCCTCCAGCCTCGACCAGGCCGGCCCGATGGGCCTGAGCGCCGCCGACTGCGCGCTGATGCTGGGCGCCATGGCCGGCCACGACGACAAGGATTCCACCAGCCTCGACGAGCCGGTGGGTGATTATCTCAACGACCTGAACCAGAATCTGGAGGGTCTCAGGATCGGCGTTCCGGAAGAATTTTTCCCGGATACCCTGGATGGCGCCATTGCCGAAAGCAGCCGCGAAGCTCTGCGGGAGCTGGAAAAACAGGGCGCCAAACTGGTGCCGCTGTCGCTGCCGAGTATCAAACTGTCGGTGCCGGCGTACTACGTGATCGCGCCGGCGGAGGCCAGTTCCAATCTGTCCCGCTTCGACGGCGTGCGCTACGGTCACCGCTGTGACGATCCCGTGGATCTGCTGGATCTGTACAAACGTTCCCGTTCCGAAGGCTTCGGCGAGGAGGTCAAACGCCGTATTCTGGTCGGCACCTATGCTCTGTCCGCCGGCTACTACGACGCCTATTACCGCCGCGCCCAGCAAGTCCGCCGCCTGATCCGTGACGACTTCGCCCGCGCCTTCGCCGAGGTGGACGTGATCATGGGGCCGACCAGCCCGGAAACCGCGTTCAAGATCGGCGCCAAGGTGGATGATCCGATCAACATGTACATGGCCGATGTCTTCACTATCGCCGTCAACCTGGCGGGGCTGCCGGCGCTGTCCATGCCCAGCGGTTTCGTCAACGGCTTGCCGGTGGGCACTCAGGTCATCGGCAACTACTTCCAGGAGGGCCGCATCCTCAACGTGGCCCATCGTTATCAACTGGCCACCGACTGGCACCAACGGATTCCGGGAGCGTTCGCATGAGTTGGGAAACCGTTATCGGCCTGGAAGTGCACGTGCAACTGGCCACCGCCTCCAAACTGTTCTCCGCCAGCAGCACCCGCACCGGCGACGAACCGAACAGCAACGCCAGTCTGATCGATCTGGCCATGCCCGGCACTCTGCCGGTGGTCAACCGTGAAGCCATCCGTCACGCGATTCGCTTCGGCCTGGCCATTGACGCGGAAATCGGCCGCCGGTCCGTGTTCGAACGGAAAAATTATTTTTATCCGGATTTGCCCAAGGGCTATCAGACCACTCAACTGGCCGAACCCATCGTCGGCGCCGGCGTGGTCGATCTGCAACTGGAGGACGGTACTCGCAAGAGTGTGCGCATCCACCACGCCCACCTGGAAGAAGACGCCGGCAAATCCCTGCATGAAGCGTTCTCCGACGAAACCGGGCGGGCCATGACTGGCATCGACCTGAACCGCGCCGGCACGCCGCTGATCGAGATCGTCTCCGAACCGGACATGAGCAACGCGGAAGAAGCCGTGGCCTTCGCCCGCAAGCTGCACGCCATCGTCACCTCCCTGGGCATCAGCGACGGCGATATGTCCCAGGGCAACATGCGTTTCGATGTGAACATCTCCGTACGCCGTCCCGGCGAACCACTGGGTACGCGCACCGAAACCAAGAACCTGAACTCGTTCCGGTTCATGGAAAAAGCCATCAAGTTGGAAGTGGAACGGCAGATCGATGTGCTCGAGAACGGCGGCGAAGTGGTGCAGGAAACACGCCTGTACAACGGCGAAACCAACACTGCCCGCGCCATGCGCAGCAAGGAAGACGCCAACGATTACCGCTACTTCCCCTGCCCGGACCTGCTGCCGGTACTGGTCAGTGAAGAGGAAATCAACGAGTTGCGCGACGCGCTGCCGGAACTGCCGGACGCCCGCAAAGCGCGCTTCGTTGAAGCCTACGCGCTCTCCGAATACGACGCCGAACTGCTCTGCGCCGATCTCGCCACCGCTGCCTACTTCGAAGCGGCGGCCAAACAGGGCGGCGACGCCAAGCTGGCGGCCAACTGGGTGATGGGAGAACTGACCGCGCGTCTCAACGCCGACGACATCGGCATCGCGCAAAGTCCGGTGAGCGCCGAACATCTTGGTGAACTGATCCAGCGCATCAAGGACGGCACTATCAGTTCCAAAATCGCCAAGCAGGTGTTTGACGCCTGCTGGGCCGGCGAGGGCAGCCCGGATCAAATCATCGAGAGCAAAGGCCTCAAGCAGATGAGCGACACCGGCGAGCTGGAAAAGATCGTCGATGACATCATCGCCAACCACCCGGCACAGGTAGAGGATTACCGTGGCTCCGATGACGCCAAACGGAAGAAAAAGATCGGCTTCTTCGTCGGTCAGGCCATGAAGGCCACGCAGGGCAAGGCGAATCCCCAGCAACTGAACCAGTTGCTGCAACAAAAACTGAACGGTTAATCAAACCGTCACAGGAGCCGGTTTACGCTGCGGCCCGGGATGGGCCGCCCCGGCGCCCGCATACAACACGATAATAAGGAAATCACCATGGAAGGTTTTCGTCACGCCACACTATTGTCTGCTCTCGTCCTTCTTTCCGCGTGCGGAGGAGGTGGCGGTGGCGGCTCAAGCAGCCCGGCAACCACCTGGCAAGCCGGCCAGTTCGCCGACGCCGGACAATTCGCCAATCAGTGCCTCAGGCCACGCAGCGGCAACCAGTACCCCGATGTGGCGGGATTAGTGCTGGATGAAAACAACTGGTTGCGCGCCTGGAGCCACGAGACCTACCTCTGGTACGACGAGATCCTGGATCGCAATCCCGGCAATCATGATAACCCGCTGGCTTATTTCGACCTGTTGAAAACGGAAGCCATCACCGCCAGCGGCACGCCGAAGGATCAATTTCATTTCACCATACCCAGTGACGAATGGAACGCGCAATCCCAATCCGGCGTGGCACTGGGTTACGGCATGCAGTGGGTGATCGTCGATCCTTCTCTGCCACGGGACGTGCGGGTGGCCTATCACGATCAGCAAGACCGCCCCGACCTGCCGCCACGAGGCGCCCGGCTTTTGTCCGTCGACGGCGTCAGCATGGAATGGAGCAATGATGTGGATACGCTGAACGCGGGCTTGTTTCCCACCCAAGAAGACGAGCAACATAAGTTCGAGTTCAAATATCCCGATGACAGTCGGCATATCATCACGCTCGCCGCCGAAGCCATCACCTCCGAGCCGGTACAGAAAGTACAAGTGCTGACCAGCGCCGGCGGCAAACGGGTGGGCTACATGCTGTTCAACGACCACATCGCCACCGCAGAAAAAGCGCTACTGGAAGCGGTGGAGCAATTACAGCAAGGCAATGACATCGACGAACTGGTACTGGATCTGCGCTACAACGGCGGGGGTTATCTCGCGCTGGCCAGTCAGCTTTCATACATGATCGCCGGCCCTGCGCGGACCGCCGGTCAAGCTTTCGAAATCTCCCGGTTCAATGATCAGCATCCGCAAATCAACCCGGTCACTGACCAGCCCCTGACTCCGACGCCGTTCTACAACGCCACCCTGGGCTTCTCGGTTCCGGCCAGCGAGCCATTGCCCAATCTGAACCTGTCGCGAGTGTTCGTACTCACCGGCGCCACCACCTGCTCCGCCAGTGAATCCATCATCAACGGGCTACGCGGTGTGGATGTGGAGGTGATTCAGATCGGCGATCGCACCTGCGGAAAACCCTACGGGTTCTATCCCACCGACAACTGCGGCACCACTTACTTCACGATCCAGTTCCAGGGCGTCAACGCCAAGGGCTTCGGCGATTACCCGGATGGCTTCGTGCCCGGCGCCGACGATGGCCAGGCCGGAGTGCAGGGCTGCCAGGTGGCGGACGACTATGATCATGACCTCGGCAACATCGATGAAGCGCGCCTGGCCACGGCTCTGCACTACATCGACAATGGATACTGCCCATCGACGGTGAGCCGTCATGCCTTAGGCCGATCGTTGACCGCGCCGCCCATCGACGATGGCCGTGTCCACAAAGCACTGTGGCGGGAAAACCGCATAATGACTCCAACCCGGTGACACTATGAGCCCTACGAAAACAGCTCTGGCGCTGGGCATCCTGGTACTGCTGGGCGCCTGCCAGTCGCAACCGGCGGGCGGCGACACTCCGGCGCTGCTGTCCGGCACGGAAGCGGACCAAAAGGAACTGCGGGAAAAGATCCGGGACGCCCTGCCGGCGGACAAACCGGTCCTGCTGGCCCATGACGCGCTCACGCGCGACAGCCTGCTGGTGATCGAGCGTGCTCCGCCTCGGGACCTGAGACGACCCGCGCTCAATGGCCGGGACCTGCAACGGCCGGAGGCCTTCCGACTGTTGCTCAATAATCAACGCTGCTGGCTGGAACGGCTTGGCGACGGCAAACGATGGGAGATGGTGGAAGCCTCCTGCATCCCTGCCCCCGGCCGCTGACCAGCGATAGGAGAGCACCACCATGACCGATACTTTTCGGGATCGCCTGACCCTGGACATCGCTGATCACGTCGCCACCGTCACGCTGGCGCGGGCGGAAAAGTACAATGCCCTGGATCTGGAGATGCTTCAGGCCCTGGTCGATTGTGCGAAAAAACTGAGGAAGAACCGCCAGGTGCGGGTGGTAATTCTCAGAGGGGAAGGGAAAGCGTTCTGCGCCGGCCTGGATTTTGGCCGCGTCACCAAGACCCCGATGAAGATGCTGCTCGCCTTCACCCGTTTCGGCATCAAGAAAACCAATCTGTTCCAGCAAGCCTGCTGGGCCTGGCGGCAATTGCCCATGCCGGTCATCGCGGTGACGCATGGCTACTGCTACGGCGGCGGCCTGCAATTGGCGCTGGCGGCGGACTTCCGTATCGCCACGCCGGATTGCGAATTCTCGGTAATGGAAATCAAATGGGGGCTGATCCCGGACATGACCGGCACCGTCACCCTGCGCGAGCTGTTGCCCCTGGACGTGGCCAAGGAACTGACCATGACCGGCCGCCGCTTCGACGCCCATGAAGCGGAACGCCTGCACCTGGTCACCCGGGTGTCCGAAACGCCTGAGCAAGCCGCCCGGGAACTGGCCGAGGCGCTGCTGGAACGGTCCCCGGATGCCGTCAGTGCCGCCAAGGCCTTGTTCCATGACACCTGGAATGCCCCGGAAGAGCAGGCCTTTCTGCGCGAATCCCGGCTTCAGTTCAAACTGCTGCGCAGCCGTAATCAGCGCACGGCAATGAACGCCAATTTCAAGAAGGAAGCACCACGGTTCGGGCCGCGGCAGCGGGATTACTGAGAACCGGGGGGCGCGCCGTTATCCGTCACACCGTGACGGAAGCCGCCACCCGGGCCACTGCATCGATGACGAAACGACGAACATCGTTACTATCGTAGCTACTCTGGTGGTCGTGCCCCGCTGTCACGCATAGAACCTTTGGATTGGCCCGGGACACGCCGGCCGCGCCCTGATCAGCAGGTACCGTACCGTCGCCCGGATCGGCAGCGGGCTCGATCTCACATCGAACCCGTTCGTTGAGCCCATCGTCCACACTGCGGGTAGGCCGGCCGCCCCATTGGTAGTCCACGGACCAGTTGGCCGGGTCTCCGGCGATCGGCAGAGACGGACGCTTCTGCCAAGCCTGGGGCAGATTGCCCGGACCGCCTCTTATCCCCTCCATGGCCGTCGCCGTCCAGGTTACCGTACCCCAGATTCTCTCCCCATCGTCACGACCGTAATGGGCATAGGTTTCGGGATGAAACCCTGCATTTCCCAAGGTGAGGTGGTACCCCTGCGCCTTGGCCAGAGCTTTGACATGGTTGGGTAATGAATCGGGTAGTTGAGCGGGATTGAGCCAATCCAGATTGATGGCACGCCACCATTCCCGGCCCGCCCGATATATCTCGTTATAGGGGTTCCCCGACTCCGGCAGGCTCTTCATGGTACCGCCAGCAGCAGCGTTGATGAAAAGCCAGGGGCGCCCGCCGTTGTACAATTGGTTGGGCGCCAGTTCCAGCGGGCCCGGTGCATGCCCCAGAACCGGGGTGGTTTCCTGTGCCGTCGCCCCGAGAACCTGGGCCGTCATATAGCCCACGACGCCTCCCCCTTCGCCAAATCCGCCGCCGATGAGCCTCTTATAGAACAAGGCCGCGCCGTCGGTGGGCATCACTCCATGAATCACGGCAAGAATGTTGTCTCTGGCGCCAGAGGCCTCCGATGCCGCACGGGCCACCAGCCCCCCCATGGAATGGGTCACCACTATCACTTTTTCACAGACATGGCGTTCCTGATACTGCTGGATAATAGCCTCAATCCCCCGTGCGACCTCTTCGCCGGAATCCAGGTTGGAGTTAAGCCAGTTGTAACCCAGGGCATGGACGGGAAAGTAAATATCGAGCAGTTTTGTTATCTGTTCCTCGCGCAAAGCGTCAACACTTCCCGCAACGCCTGGCGGGGTGGCTCCGGACAATTGCAGCAGTTCATTCAGCACCGCATTCGGACCACTGGATTCCATTGCGCCACCGTTCAATTGCTCCTCAAGCCAGTCCACGAACGGCCCGTACGAATACCAGCTGATCTGCCCCCAGCCACGCGCGCGCGCCTTTGCCAACGGCAGTTCAGAATGCTCCGTCCGTCCGGACGGTGTGGAATAGGTCGAGCCCATCGCGCCCGGCCGCTGATCCTGCCCTTCAGCGATCATCCCCCTGTCATCAACTTCCACGTTTTCACGATTCAGCAAAAGCTGCCGTTCCGCGGGGCCCCGTCCCAACCAATCCAGGGGCCCTTCACTCAGGCTCATCTTTGCGGCCTTATCCACGTCCCAGATGCGATCCCCTGCCCTGGCCAGTTGGCGTCTGACCGGTTTCCCCCTGACCACGGCGTTCAGGTGGATATCCCGCTTGGCGCGCAGGTTGGAGCCCATGACACCGGGTAAAAAGACAATGGGTACCGCCACGGCGGGAGGCGCCACCACCTCATCGGCGGTGTCATCCGATGCGGATGACATGGAGTGGGACGATGACGTTACGCCATCCTCATCCAGAGAAGTTTGAACCCGACGCGTCTCTACCATAGTCAACATTCCCTGTTTTCAGCACAAACCAGCATGCGGCCATCAAGGCCCTCAAAATTCCACGGACGCCAGCACGGCATCCCACAATGCGTACATCCGCTCTTCCGATGACGCCGTACCCTCCTTGTCCCTGGTGTTCATCTCCACCATCGCACTCTGGCCGGACAGCGATTCATCCATCCAAAGAAAGGTGTAGAGCACCTCGCCATTATTCAGTTCCTTCTTCCAGACCGCTTCCCCTCCCTTCACCTTCGCCAGCTCGCGGCTCCCTTTCCTCAGCACCTCGAAATGCTTTGGATAATCCGGCTCTTTTCTGATATCCGGGTACGCTTCAGCCTGTCGCTGATATTTCTCTTGCTCCAGCTCCAGACTGCCCGTCGCCGTGGAGAATCGTGCATCCAGGCCTTCCGTGTCCTGGACGCCATTCTGGCCCGCCAATTTCGCATAGCTCGCATACAGGTCCCAGCCCGACTGTCCGGGAATGGACACCGTCACGTCCGCCGCCACATCAATGCCGTCATCAGTGAGAGAAGCGCCATCGACGCAAAAGGCGTTCGTGGTGGATTCCCCCGGTCGCCGCAAGGAGAATTTCGAGAATACGCGGGAGAAGGTTTCCAGTTCCCGCTCCACTTTCCCGAAGTGGGAGCCGGAATCGAGAAAATATCCCCGGCCGCCCCCTTCACCATCTTCCACCCACAGGTAGCGTTCCATTTCCACTACCTCCGTTTGGAACGCATCCTCCCGATACAACAGGATGGTGCCGTTATCTCCGAAGGGACGGAACGTTACCAGACGGTTGGGTTCAACGTTATGAGGTAAGGAGGCAAGCTGCTCTTTTCTGCTTTTCACATAAGCGTCAAAAGCCTTTCTATCCAGCCCTTTCAAAAGCTCCAGCCCGGCGCCGTCCACCGTTGCGCTCCATGCCCTGCCCCCTTTGTCCGGCAGTCCGATACGCATATAACCCACACATTCGGTAGTCAGGGGAATCTGGTTCATAAGCGCGTAATCCTTTGTGTCGTTCCCGGGTGAGTCACAACCGATCAATATCAAAGCCAGGGCCGCCGATACCAGCGAAAAAAAAAGGTTCATCGCGGAATGACGGGAATGAGCGTCTCCATCGGGGCACGGGTCTGCTGTCCCTGATGGAGGGTAAGGCCGTTTCCCTCTAAACCGCGATGAACCAAAAAAAGTCTACTCACCGATCCCTCCGCACTTTCTCTCCCCTCCGGACTATCAGCCTTTACTCGGCCCAAGAAGACGCATGCTGTATTTCTCAAGCGCGTTCGCGTTCTGTACCTCGGCCCAACCATCCGCATCGGTCACGCCCTGTATCCTGGCACCGTCGGCGCGCACTATTTCGTAGCGGTAGTTCTTCGCAGGGGCCCCGCTTGGCATGCTGACACGCACCTTCTTGTTAAATTGGGTGTTGGGCCAACTGTTCATCTCCCGGCTCAATTGAGTGCCCCCCAGGAACGACTTCTTGCCCGCCTCCACCTTAATTTCGCCGGGGCAGCTGACGATCAGATCGCCGCCTTCCAGGGTCAGTCGGGCACCGGCGCTGGTGGCCAGATGCAGGGACTGGCCGGCAACCAGTTCCAGCGGGCCGTTGGCGCTGGTGATGTTGAGGTCGTCGCGGCTTTGCACGCGCAGGCGTTCATGCTGGGCTTCGAAACGGACCTCGCCTTCGGCGCTGACCAGCGTCAGCGCATCGCCATCGGCACCCTCGGCGGCGGCGAGCAGCCCCAGGGACTGGCCGCTGTGCAGACGCAAGTCACCGCCCACCGCCAGGTTGCTGTCCTGCCCGCTGGCCAGGGCCAGGGTCTCGGCGCTGCTCCAGGTCAGACTCTGGCCTGCCAGCAACCCGATGCCGGCAGGGGCCGTTAACCCCAACAAGGCATGGCTGCTGTGGGGCACCCGGTCATTGCCGCCGCTGGTGTTGTGCTGGGGCGCCTCTCCCAGAGCCGCGCCGCAATCGACGCCGGTAACCCGGGTTGAAGTGCTGGTATAAAGGGCGTTCAGAGGCGCTTCCTGATCGATCAGCCAGGAGGCGCCGGAACGGTCGGAGCCTTCGGCGGCGGCCAGCACCGCGGTGCCGTGGCGGGCACAGGCCTGAGACAGGGTTTGTCCGAGTTGCCGCAGGTGATCCAGCAGAGCGGCGGCTTCTTCCATATCGCCGGCGGGAGCATCGGGGTCATTCCGCCCCCAAGCGCTGAGCCACAATCCCCGCTCGGCCCGGACCGCTCCCCACTCATCGGTTCTCAACTCCAGCCCTTCGCCCCGGAAGCTGCCGCGATAATTACCGGCCTGGTGGATCAGGTGACCGAGGTTGAGTTGGCTGTCGCCATGACTGCTGGCCAGTTGCAGCCGCAACTGATCATCGCTGTCGTCGAAGACCAGACGGTTATAGCCGTCTCCGCCCCACTCCTTGGACTGCATGCCCCACAAGGCGGCGGAGTTACCGTGACCGGCGGCATCGGGGCTGGCGCCATGCCAGGGCGGCGCGGCACCACCACCGCGATTGGCACGGGCGCTGGCGGCAAGATCATGGGCCCGGGCGAAAACGTCGGCGCTGTTCTCCCGCGCCCCGGTCCCGCCAGGCGTTGGCGCGATACCGCCTTCGCCCTGGCCGTTATAGAGCGCTCCGAGAATCACCGGCCGGTCGATGTCGCCGCCGATGAACCCGACCACCACTTCCTGGCCAATGCGCGGCACGAACTGCATTCCAGCACCAGGACCGGCCTGCCACTGTCCAACCCGCAGCCAGCAGGTGCCGCGATCGTCTTCGCTATCGCCGCGCTGCCAGTGAAAACGAACCTTGACCCGTCCGAGGCCATCGCTGAACACCTCCTCACCACCACTCACCCGGGGCTCACCATCCGGCCCCACCACCCGGGCGGTCTGATAGCCCCGCGCCACCGGACGGCCGCGCCAGCGGCCTTGCTCATCGGTGGCACGGGGCCGCCACGGACGCCCCTGATCCTGGGCATCAAAAAGATTCGCATAGCCCAGTTGCGCGGCCCGTTCCGCCAGTCGCTCGCTGGCCTCCTGTGCCTGGGCGTCGGGCCAGGGAGGCGTCTCTCCCAGGGTATGCGCCACCTGCTCCTGAGCCGTGGCCGGAAGATTGTTGATGCCCAGATGGCGGACCCGGGTCAGCAGCAAAGCATCCGGTACCGCCAGCCCTTGCGGCGGCTGCCGCAGCCGCAGGAAGGTGCCAGCCCGACAGGTGCGCACGGCGCCTTCGCCCTGCCAGTAGTCACGCACGCTCTCGGCATGGGCGGCACGCAATTCGGCGTAATGGCGGGCTTCCTCGGCGTCTTTCCAGGCGTATTGGCCCACGCTGTCGTACTGTTCCACCGGCTGATCGCGCTCACCGCCGGCAGCAAGCGTCACCTGTACCGGGGTGGCCTGACGGGTTTTGTAGTCCTCGCTGAGCAGGGTCAGTCGCTGAGCCCCGGGGCGACGACGACGCCCCAGGCGGTGCAGGCCATCGCCTTCCTCACTGGCATCACCACGATGTACCAGCACGCCACCCTGGGCCTCGGAGGTGACGTCTTCCGGTAACAGGCGGCTGTCGGAGAACAGTTCCAGGTGATGTCCGGCGGGGGCGTCTTGGGCTTCGATCAGACGGAATCCCAGCCCCTCCTCGGCGAGCAGACGATGGATAAAATCACCGTCCGTTTCCCGATACTGGGTGCAGTAGCTGCGCGGCCTGACGGCTTGCAGGAAAGGCGCCACGTCATCACGTTGCCGCCAACTGGCCCATTCTCCATAACGCTCGAAAACGGCGCCGGCGATATCGACCACGCTCTTGTCCTGGAATACCTGACTATGGCGGCCGTGGCTAAGCTGCCAGCTCCAGGGTCTCAAGGTGAAGCGGTAGCGGGCCAGGCCGCCATCGGCACCGAGCAGGGCCACTTCTTCCACCAGGCCGGTGCGGGGAGTCTCGCTGCCATCGCCGAGGCGGGTGAACAGGGTCGCCTTACGACCCAACCACTCCCCCAACGGGCATTGAGCATTACCGGTGAGGACATCCACCCACCACACCGAAGGGGTGGAAAGGGCTTCGTCACCGCACCAGCGCTCCACCAGCAAAGGGGTGGCGTCGTCGTCGAGGGCGAAGCGATAAAGGCGGCGATGGTCTTTTAGCGACAGCGCGGACGTCAACAGGTCTCGCAGCTCGTCAAAGGGGGGCATGGTCTGACTCCATTCAGTGCCGAAACATCCTTGATGACGGCCAAAATCATGGCACAGGCACGGTTTCAATGCCAGACAGCCCCCTGCACGAGGGTGCCAGGTGCGTATAATGCCAGGCTGATCACCGGGGGAGCATCACCTGTGAAGTCGCAATCCATAGCCATTATCGGCGCCGGCACCGCCGGACTGGCCAGCGCCCGGGTATTGGCCGCCCAGGGACATGAAATCACCCTGCTGGAGCAAGCACCGGCGCTGGCACCGGTGGGCGCCGGCATTTTGCTGCAGCCCACCGGCCTGTCGGTCCTTCGGGAGCTGGGTTGCTATAAGGCCCTTGCCGAACTGGGCGCTCCCATGGACGGCCTCCACGGGGTGACCCGCTCCGGGCGGGTGTTGATGGATACCCGGTATCACCTGCTGGGTCCCGGGGTACAAGGACTCGGAGTACATCGGGCCAGTCTTTGCCACGTTCTGAGCGACAGTCTGGACGCCTATGCCCATCAACGCTGGCTGGGCACCCGGGTGGACGCCCTGCGCCACGATCCTCAGGGGGTCACGGTGGTAGTGGGCGCCGGAGCCCACCAGGGCGAGCATCGCTTCGACGCTGCCTTGATTGCCAACGGCAGCAACAGCCACCTGCGTCCCGCCGACTGGGTGCGCTATGACCGCCAATACCCGTGGGGCGCACTGTGGGCGATTATGCCAATGGAAGCCGGCTTCGACGGCGCCTGGCTGCGCCAGTGTTACGAGGGAGCCCATCGCATGGCCGGGGTTTTGCCCACCGGCCGTACTCCGGACGCCCTCGACACGCCGCTGCTGAGTTTTTTCTGGAGCCTGCCGGTGGCCGACATGCCCCACTGGCGCAATGGCGCCCATCCGTTCGAACAATGGAAACAGGAAACCGCCGCGTTCTGGCCGGACCTGACACCGTTGCTCACACACCTGCCTTCTTCCGAGGATCTGCTCCAGGCTACCTATCGCGATGTGATTTTGCACCGTTGGGGCGAGGGCCGGCTGGGCATCATCGGCGACGCCGCCCATGCCATGAGCCCGCAACTGGGCCAGGGCGGCACCATGGCGCTGCTGGATGCCCAGGCTCTGGGCCAGGCGATGGCGGAGGCGGATCAGTGGTCCCAGGTGTGGGCTGGCTTCCGGCGACGGCGGTCCGGCTCGATCCGCTTCTACCAGAACATGAGTCGCTGGCTGACGCCCCTGTTCCAGTCTCATGGCACGTGGATCCCGGCGTTACGTGACATCGCCTTTCCGCTGATGTGTCGCATGCCCTGGCTGCCGCGGCAAATGGCGCTGACCGTGGCTGGCGCCAAGCGGGGTCTGTTGCGTTGATCACCTGTCCCCAGACCACGATTTTTGCGGGTTAAACCAGGACTGCCTATACTTTGACCAAGCATGGAGGGATCACCATGTCGATAAAACTGCAAAGGATGTACTCATGAGTATCAACGGAGATCTGCTCCGGCCCGTGTGCTTTTGCCTGGGAGCGATACTGGCGATGAGCGGCTGCGCGGATCGTGCCCCAAGGCTGGATCTGGATGCTCTGGACAGCGATACCGCCATCGCTCCACTGCTCGACGACAACCACATTCCCTATACCCGGGAACCTTCCAATGAGGTCATGAACCTGCAGGTGTTCCTTTTTGGTGAACAGTATCAGGCCAAGGACATCCTGCGAGGCAACTTCTCCATCGACTGGGAAGAGGAAACCGCCAGACCCAACGTCTACTTCCACGATATTCCCCTTTGGGCGCCCGCCTTTCTTACCGACCAGGACGACACCCTGTACATCATCACCTCGCGGGTCGGTAACTACGACGGCGTGAAAGGGGAAAAGCCCCTGGACGTGTTCGATGATGATCAGGTGATGACGCTCAAGACCCGCTTGGAGAAAGAATACGGTCCGGTCACCGCCAGTGGGGAAGACCATCGCGGCAAGGTCTATTTCTGGCGGCTCGAGGACGGCGCCGTGCGCCTCAGCGTCGAGAACGAATGTTTGTGCGAATTGGCATCGAGCTGGTCCGGCGACGAACGTCCCAAGGGAGGACGAGGGGGCATCCTCGCCCTCTACTACGCTCCGGGGTTACCGAGTTTTTATGATGAACGCCAAGAATACTAAAGCGGCTCTCTGGCTCTGCCTGCAAGCCACCCTGGTCACGACGCCGGGCATCGCGTTGGCGGAAAAAAGCTATTGGCGGGTGCAAGGCCCGGACGATACCAGGTTCGTTCTCAAGACCGCCATGCTGTCCCCTCTTTCCCTGGCGGGTCTCGGCAAGTCGAGTTTCTTCGTCTATGACGACGAAGACGGCAGCCTGGTCGCCTATGACGCTAAAAAACCGGACAAACCGCTCGCTCTGCTGCCCGAGCCGGACGACAAGCGCATGCAGCGTTTGAAGACACAATTGACGGCGAAGCTGATTGACGGCCAGTTGAAACTGCTGATGTCCGACGGCCGCGAAAACATCTTCTTCATCAAACCCCATCCGCTGGACGGCGAAGCCGAGTTCAAGAATGCTTTGAATGAGCGGCACCAGCACATCGAGACGATGAAACGGGAAGAAGCGGAAAAACACGCCGACCTGGCAATCCCGGCTCAGGCCGGCAACAGCGTGACTGTTGTTTTCCCCGAGGCCTTTACCCTGAATCTGCCGTCGGGGGATAACGGCTTTTATGTCCATCAGGAAGGGCCGAAGCAGTGGCGTTTATTCAGCCTGGCCAAGCCCAAGACCAACCAGCCTCTGTTCAATCAGGTGAACCCGGACCTGACGTTGACGATCAAGGACGCGCCTCCAAAGGACGTCGCGGAAGAAAGCCGCTGGCCCGGAACGCATCGTCTCTATGAACAGGACGGCTTGTTCGTCGATGCCTTCACCGAGTACGACGAAGCCGAGGATGAGGCCTATCTTGCCGGCTATGACCTGTATCGGACGGTTCCATTGAGCCAGGGGCGTACCCTGCTGATCACCGCCCGCACATTGAGGAATATGGACGAGGCCAAACGGTTCGGCGTCATCGCCAATAACGCCCGGACCACCGGCGCGGACGACAGCGTCAGTCTGAACAGCTACATGGACAACATCCTCGGCCTGTTCTCGCCGGCGCAATCCGTCTCCCTGTTCGAGGGCGCGAAAATGACACTCCCTCAGGGCTATACGGCCGAACACTGGTCCGGCAGCGGCTATTACATGCTGTCCCTCGGAAAAAACATGGTCTTCCAAAGCGACGATGGGAAAAGTGACTACATTAGAGTCAAGGTTCCGTTGCAACCGAGCCAGTCAGAATTTGAACGTCCATCCGGCGGGATCTATATGCGATATGATGATGGCTTCGTCTTCGACGCTGACAGAGTGTCTGGCGATCAAAGCGTTCTGATAGCCGACGACAGCGGGCTGATCTTTGAGTCCAAACAAGACTGGCATCTGGTGCGCTACGCCCGGCTTGGCCAAACCCACGTGGTCTACTATATGAACTACCGCAATAAGCGAACCGAGGCGTTGAAAGATTTTTACAGCTCCCGCCACGCCTTTCATTTCGAGCCATGACTGATGACCACACCCACCCACTCGCCTCAATCGGCTTGTCCCGAATTCTCCTGGTACTACGCGGGTTTCTGGCGGGTGGTGTTTTTCATCGCTCTGGCCGGCTGCGGCGGTTTCATGCTGACCGCAATCGTTGTTATCAGCTTCGCGCTGTATACCGGCACCTCCCTCGATGGTCTGAATCTGTTCATCGCCTGGCCACTCCCGGTCGTCGCGGCATTACTCTGGCTGGTTCACCGCATTGTCGACGACGGCAAGCTGCTGCTCTGCACTGAAGCTCGCTTGACGCTGTCATCCGATCGCACCGGATTGCTTTACGACATTCCCGTTGAACGGATAAAAGAAATAACCGTTCAGGACAATACTCTCAGCCTCAGGGCCTTGCCCATCAGACCCAACAAATTGATCGTGGTCACCGCCGAACGGGAATATACGATGAACATGTGGGGCGATTTCGTCTGGAACTTCGCCAAGCTGCAAAGTCATGTTCGGAGTCTCGATGCCTTTTTGCAGGAGTCTGCTAAAAAACGCCGGCGCTGATCCTCCAAAGAACGCTATCCAAGCCACTGCCTCGGGATGACCCCACCTCATGACACTCTCATCACCACTCTGTCTTTCGGTAACCGGCGGGAAACGCCGGCTGACGGCGCTTTTCAGCCTGATCCTGCTATTCGCCGCTCTCCAGGCCAGGGCATCCGAGGCCACGTCCCGGCCATTGGAGCCCGGCGACGAGACCGGAGACAGGTTGACGGCCGAAGCACCCATGAACTTCAACGACGGCAGTCGTTATCATCTCTACCGAGTTGAGCTTGCGGCCAACCAGGTGGCCAGGTTCGACGTCACCGGGGAACTCAACAGCTACCTTTCCCTGTTCGCCCCCGACGGGACCTTATTGCGGTATGAGAAAGACGATCAAAGCGACACCGCCCTGAACCGCTACCATGGTCATCTGAGCCACAAAATCGAAAAAGAAGGTTCTTATCTACTGGCCGTGGGTGGGAATTCACAGCGTTCCCTGGGGCAGTATACAGTGAGCTTCAAGACCACCGAGCTTCAGAGCATCGCCCCTCTGGTGCCCGGGGTCACCATCAAGGATTGGCTGCGGGGGCTCGATGCAAAGCACACCTTGCACGTCGACAAGATCGGACAATACCGGATTCGCTTCGGCTCCGACGATTTCAGCGCTTATCTTCTGGTCGACCATGGCAGCCACTATGAAGCCATCGACAGCGGTGACGACACCGATGCACACCTCGACGTCTTTTTAAGAGCACCAGGAGACTATGAACTCATCATTCGCTCTTCAGACGAAAGCCGGCAAGAGGGGTTATATATCCTTGGTGTCGAAGCCCTCTCCTGCTGCTAGACCGGGACACCGGGCCTGTTGGTTGGGCATGGCGGGTGCTCTCGTGCTCGCCGTCATGTCCGCGGTGTCCACCACGGCGCAAGCGCAGCCCCCCAGTCCCTGGCCAACCCGGCTGTCGGTGGCGGCGATCGCCGCCACGCACCCCGATCTGGAGACCACCTTCCGGTTTCCCTGGATCACCGGTTCCTCCTGTGGGCCCACCGCGCGTTGCAACATCGGATGGATCGCCTGGCGCATCAATGCCTGGCTGCAAGCCAGCGCGCTCGGTCAGCTTCCGGTCGATGGCCGCACCGCCTTTGAGCGGGTCTGGACCTCTTCCGGCAAACCCCATGGCTTCACCAGCCTGGATTTCACTGTCCTGGCCCACACCCGCGCTTTTCTTTCACTGACGGTTCATGGCACCCAACTGAATGGGTATCCTTCGTCCTTCTCCCACGCCTACAGCTTCGACACCGCCACCGGCCATCCATTGAGCTTGCAAGATCTGTTTACCAAACAGGGGCTGGCTTCACTGAATCAGGATGTACGTCGACAATGGCGCCCCAGGCTCGAGGCCGCCCTGAAAAATGAGACAGGGGCTTCCCGGGACTCCGACGAAATGCAATCGCGACAGGAGTATTACACCCAGTGTCTCGAGGCGCTTCTCAATGACCAGACCGTCGCGGACACCATGATCCTCGAGGCGGCTCAACTCACCCTCACCCGCGACTGTCCGTTCCCGCGCGTGGCACAGGCGCTGAATGATTTGGGCCGGCTCTCGGCACGCTATTCCCGGGATGCTTTACAGCCCTGGCTGAACGACTATGGCCGTTGTTTGTTTGAGCGTAAGTCTCTCTCCTCCTGCTCGTTGCCCAGGGGACGACACCCTCACCCGGGGATCTATCGCGCGCGGGCTGATCATGGTGATCTCGTCACTTTGGTTCTCGGCAGGAGCTCCGATGTCGATCAATCGTTCTACGCGGAATCCCAGGCCGGCCCGCTGCATCCTCTGGAAACGACTCAGGACAAGTCATTGAAACTGACCCGGCCGGATGGCAAAGCACAATTTCTGCTGGAGGTGGATCAACAGGGAAACCTGGAAGGCATCTGGCGGAGGGCAGATGTCACCTTCCCGGTACATTTCAGCTATTGACCGGGTACGGCGGAGGCCCGCCGGCGGGCCTCGTCATCATCTACAGTTAATCAACGGCTAATCAGCGGTTGTCCAGCTTGCGCAGCAAACCCACCGCCATGGCGACAACCAGGGCCGCGCCCAGGATCAGAATCCCCCACAATATCATCCGCCGTATCGGGGTTTGCTTCGGCGGAGCCTGCAAAGCCGCGTTGCCCCCCAGCTCGCGCCGTTGCTTCAATTCCGCCCGCGCCGCCGCGGGCTCATCGCCCAGAACCGCGCAATCCAACACTTGGGCGGGCGCGGACCGGCGGCTACCGTAGGCCAGCAGGAATGGCCCTTCCCCCTGGGCCAGGAACCCCAGCCGTATCGGCGGGTACCCCAGTTGCAACGAGGGCGGTTCCCCGGATAGAGCTTCCCCACCGGACAACACTTCCAGCCGCCATAACCCATCACTCGTCGAGGCCATGTCCTGAGCTTCGGTAGCCCCGGTCTCCGGCCCCGAGGTGACCGGGCCCTGAAAGCGTTGCCGCCAGGCGGCTGTTTCGTCGGCACGGGAACTCAACCGCACCTCGAGAACCCGATTCGGCCCCGGCAGGGTCAACCGCCATTGCCGCGCCGGCGCGGGGCGGGAACTCCGGAACCGGCTATCAAGGGCATCGGCCGCGCTCCGCTCCGTCTCCGCCCATATCAACGGAACGGATTCCACCTCGGTGCGCGTGGTCAGCACCTGTGCGTTTCGCAACCAGTCCCGGGCCCGTTCATCCTCGGGGATCAGGCGCAGAAACCGATAATGATGCTCCGGCAGTGCCACGGCAGCGGTCTCCAGCGCCTCCCCGTCCAGCCGCAACAGTGTGGTTCGCGTGACGACGGTTCTCCATTGATCCAGATCGTCGCTGGCGGCGATACGAATCGGCAGTTCCTGCCGTCCTTCCGGGGAGCGCCAGCGCCAGTCCAGGCGAATACCGGCGACCGGCTGTTCCACCCCACGCGCATCCACAATGTATTCAAAGGCACCGGCCTCCGCCGATGCGCCCTCCTCCGGCTCTGACCGCTGCCAGCGCATGCTCAGCCCATCCGCGGTGTCGATGGCCAGTTGACCGCCCAGGTGCTCGGCCGGGCGACGTCCGGGGGGCAGGCCGTACAACGCCGCCGGATGCGCCACGGTGTTTTGCTCGGTCTGATCCTCGATCTCGCAGAAGGCGTGCTGCACCACACCGCCGTCACGATTGAAGACCCTGACATCACCGAGATCGGCCCGGGTGCTGACCTGATAAACCGGTTCCGGCAAGGACAACTGATAGGCCCGCCCTTCCCCCACCGGCGTGATCGGAATGCCCTCGGCGAAATCATCCGGTAGCGGCACCGCCAGGGTAGCGGAACCGTAACCGAGCGCGGCGATGAAACAAGGCAGAATCCAGAGACGCATCAGGAAGACTCCTTTCCCCGGGGCGGCAACGGCGAGAAATAGCCGACAACCAGCAGTATCAGCCCGACGCCCAGGAACGAGACGATACGGGCCAGGGTTTCCGTGCCCGCCATATCGATAAGAAACAGTTTCACCACCACCACGCCCAACAAGGCCACTCCCAGAATCCACACGGGGCGCCATCCTTTGCGGGTGGCGGTGATCATGGCGGCCAGCCCCAAAAGGGCCCAGAACAGGGACAAGGCCATTTGCACCGTCACTGAATGTACCATCCCGGCGGCATCAAGCGGGGTGCCCACGCCGTAATGCAGAGCACGCACCAGGGCGGCGCTCAGCCACAGGAAAACCAGTGCCGCCAGCATCGATACAGCAAACACGGAATAGGGTCGTGGTGTCTCCCGCCACCAGCCAACAATGGCCATCATCGTCACAGCCACACTGAGATCCAGAGGGTTGAGCAACGGCCAATACGGCAATGGCGACGGTGCACCGTCGTGAGACAGATTGATCCAGATCAGCCAGCCGACGGCCAACGCCGCCAGGGGCAGGGCCCCTTGCCAGCGGTACGCCGGCGCATGCCGCCGCCAGGGCCAGACACCCGGTGAGCGGGCACACAGAGTGATGAGCGCCGCCGGGATCAGCCCCCAGGTGAGCACCGGCCAGACGCCATCAAGCACATTGCCGATCCGCCACGGCAACTCGGGCAACAGCACCAGTGCCAGACTCCATAGTCCCAGGGCGTGCAGCCACGGCGTCATTCCGGGCAGCAACGTTGCCTCTCTCCGGTCCCGCAGCCACAACGTGTGGTAGTACACCAGCCACAATGCCGGCCAGCCCCACAGAGCCCCATGCGCCAGCGGATGCGACAGGGTCAACAACGCCAGGCCGGCAATAGCGACAAAACCCGCGCCCAACAAAGGCGCGACGCGAACGCTGGTTTCCCAGGCCAGCCACCGTCCGGCCCAGGTCAGCAGTAGCATGATCAGGGTTGGCACCAGCAGTAACCAGCCCGCCTCGCTATGGAAGGGAGCGTACTCGCCCGCTTCCGCGCCACCGGCAAACAAAGCCCAGAACACCGCCCACGCCAACAGGATCCGGGCGCCCCCTCGTTCGTAGGAGGCCCGCGCCGCGCCCAGCCGGGACAGGAACACGCCGCTCGCATATCCGGCCACCGCCAATCCGAACGCCGCCATGAAGATCCCGTTGAAGAACGGCATGGTCGGTTGCAGGTAATCCGGCATGGCGAGCATCAGCTGTCCGGCCGCCAGCACTTGCAACAGGACCCCGAAAGCCCGCGCCAGCTTTCGCTTCTGGCGCACCCCGAGCCACAACAGCCCGGCGCCCTCCACGGCCCAGATCGCCGCGGTGGCACTTCCGGACAGCGCCAGGGGCACCGTCAGACTGCCGAATATCACCCCCAGAGCCGCAAAGGCCTCGGCCAGCAGGCGCCATTCCGATCGGCGCCGATAGAACAGAATCAGTGCCAGCCCCAGGTAAAACAGCGCGAAGGCCAAGGCGCTCCAGGCCAAGGCGTAGGGCAGATGCGAGACCAGGGAAGCGTGCAGACCGAAAGTGACCACCGGCAACCCGAACACCAGCGTCCCCGAGACATACCCCAGATCGGCCTTCGCCTGGCGCCGGGCAAACAACAGGGACACCGCCATATACATCAGGAAGAAAAGCCCCAGAAACAGATCCGTACTGATCAGATGCTCCGGCGAATAGCCCCCTCCACGCCACAGAGCACTGATGCCGAACGTGAACAGAAAGCCAACCAGATTGAGCTGACGCCAGGCCCGGAACCAGGCCACCAGAAAGACGCCCAGATTGAGCACGGTGTAATAGCTGAACAGCGAGATATGGCTGCCTGCGCCACTGGATGTCAGCAATGGCGCCAGGAAACCGCCGGCGAAGCCGATCACCGCCAGGATCAGCGCATTCTGCGCCACCGCCAGCATCGCCGCGGCCAACGCCACCACCACCATCAGTGAAAACGCGAGCCCGGAGGGGATCACAGCGAACAGGCGGAAAGCGGCGTACAGGGTCAGATACAGTATCGCCACGCCTCCGCCCTGCAGAATCAGCGCATAGCCAACATGCCGGATGCGCAGCCGCCAACCCAACCCCAGTAACGCCATCCCCAGCAACGCCACCGCCGCCAACCGGACCTCCAGCGGAAACAGGCCACTCTCCGCGGCGTACTTGGCCAGCAACGCGGCGCCGATGAACAGCACCAGAACACCCACGCGGGCAATGGTATTGCCGCCTTTCAGCCAGGCACCGATACGCTGGAAGCCCCGCGAAAACAGGGACGGAGCCGGCGGGGCAAGCGGCTTCCCGGGCGCCTGCTCCGGTTGCGGCTGCGTTGGAGGTTGCAATGGTCGTGGTGGTGGCGATTCCGGCGGGCGAGGTAGTGGCGGTTCCACGGAAGCCGGCTCCGGCGAAACCACCGGCGCTGCCGACTGCGATGTGGCGTGAGACGAAGGCCCCCTGTCAGCCGACGCGAGCGATGCCCGGATCCGTTGTTCGCTGGCCGTCACCCGGTCCCGGATCAGCACCAGCAGAACAATGGCGAAGCCGGTCAGTGCTCCCAAGGCACCTAACACCGCGCACAAGATGCCCGCCGCTACCCAGGAACCACTCAGGGCCCCCAGCAGCATCGCCACGAAGGCCATTACGGCGCCGCCCGCCAACGCTCCGGCCAGTGCCATGAAAGTCATCGAAGCCAACGGCCAGGTGTTCTCTCGCTGTGGGGTCATTACTTCTCCATCCCTTTCCGTGGCGGCACCTCAAAACCCGGGTCGCGTTCTTCACCCCAGTTGCCGCTCGCACTCCTCGAGCAGGTCACCGATCAGATTTTCCACCGTCATCTCCGGCTCGCCCTGAGCCTCGGCCTGCTCCTGCAAATCCGCCGGCAGCTCGTAGACCCGATCGATCATACGCCGAAACAGGGCCTCTTCCGCCGGGTCCTCGATGTCGTCCTCCGCCAGCAGTTCCAGTGCCTCCTCCTTGGAAAGACCTTCTTCATAGCGCAGGGAGGCGACCACGAAGAACCCCATCTCCAATCGGTCACATACCGGCCAGTCGCCGCCCTGAGGCGGAGGCTGGGTGGCCTGAACTGTGGAACCCAAGGTCGTAATGAAAGTGAAGACGATGAAAATCCGAATTTTTTTCATAATGCCTTTCCCTGGTTGCTCTCAGCAGCACCCTCGGCGAGAGCCTCTCTGGTATCCTACCCACCCCGGGGCGGCTGCGCGACGCTCAATTCTCCGCGACTGTGTTTCTATTCATTTTGAAGGTGGTTTTGAAATGGGTATTCCAATGCAGAAAATCCAAATGCCGTAACACCGTGGCGATAATATCGCTCTCCGGCTTGTTGACATAAATCAAACCCGGAATAGAAAAACCGCTAATACTAATCTCCTTGAAACAGGAGAGGACGCGATGGAACGAATCTGGAACCGATCCATACGATACCTGCACTGGTTGGTCGCGGTTTTATTGGTACTGGTCTGGGCGTTTGTGGAACTGCATGAGATGGCTGAGAAAGGCGGGGTCTGGCGCGACCGCTGGACCATGTTGCACTTTTCCCTCGGCGCACTCATTCTTGTGTTGATGCTTTATCGTCTTATTTTGCGCCGACGTCACGACGTTCCCCCTTTCACCGGCCCACGCTGGCAAAAAGGTCTGTCCAAACTGATCCACGCCGGCCTTTATCTGGTAGTGATTGCTCTGCCGATAATCGGTATGACGATGCGCCAATTCGCCGGTAAGCCCGTCATCCTGTTCGGTTCTTTGCAAATACCTCAGTGGCTACCGGTAAGGCCAGAACTGGCGGAAACACTGGCCTGGCTGCATAAGGATCTGCTCTGGTACGTCTTTCTGGTGCTGGTTAGCGTGCATGTGATCGGCGCACTCTGGCACCATTTCCTGAACCGGGACGACACGCTGCGGCGCATGATGCCTCTCCGGCGCTGAAGGCGACATCGCCGGACCGGCCATCCCTGGCCGGACCGGCGCGTTCTACGGTGTCGGGACAGTGAACTGCCGCTCGGTTTCCAAACCGTTGTACTCCAGGCGTAACGTCACCGTATCCCCCGGCTGCACCTGATCGGCATCAGCCAGAGTGGCCAGATACTGGAACACAATGCCGATCTGGATCGACTCGAATACGCGCAACAGCTCGGTTTCCGCACCATCGTCGCTCACCGAAACGAAATCTCCACCGGTTTCTTCGCCCAACTGGCGCAGTGCCTGTCCGCCTGTGCTGCTTTCATCCACCCCAAGCGCAATGGAAAATACCGGAATCGCCAGATTATTGGCGTGATCAATGACCTCCTGCAAGGAAATACCGTAGCTGTTATCTTCGCCATCGCCCATGGTCACCACCGCCTTTCGGGTCGGTGATTGCATGGCGACCTCGTCCAGTCCAAGAGCGACCGCGTGATACAAGGCAGTGCTGCTGGCCCAGGGATAATAGGAGGCCTGGATAGCCGCTGAATCCGGGTGTGGCTCCGTCTGCAGCCCGGAAGAAGGGAACTGATAGAGCTTACTATAGGGGCTGTACAGATCAGCCACCGTTCTCAAGCCAACCACCTCCGTGGTGAAGCCACTGACGGAGAAGGCGAACGAAGTGCTGTTTCCCTCACCATCGATGAAGTCGAAAGCCTGATCCAAAAAGGCGTCATTGATCAGGTTGACTTCATCGATCGCGGAAAAGATCACGATACCGGTCAGGTCATTCGCCCCTTTCTCATTGAGGAATAAATGCGTTGCCTCACGCGCCACGTGCCAACGTTTGATGGAATTACCATCCCCATCCTGGTAAACCTCGGTGCGCATGGAATCACTGGCATCCAGCACCAGGGATATCGCGGCCTGTTCCTGAGCCTGGGCCGCCACCGTCACGGAGTCCAGCGGCACATCGGTGCCAGCGATATCAAGGGAGAAGCGTCCCTCCGGAATGCCGATCACCGGCCGTCCGGATTCACTATCCGCCACGGTAAAGGCGAAACGACCGTCCGACTGCCGAAGCAGTGAGCGAATCTCATACTCGGCGCTATCGCTTATGGTACTCACTACGGTGGGTTCGGCGTCGTCGTCATCGACAACGAAAACAGCGATATCCGCCTCCATGGGCCGCAGTCCATTGCCCGGCTCCGCGCGTATCGACATCGCCTGCTCCGGGACGGTACCGTCGAAGATTCCGCACTCGTCAGTGGTCAGCGTCTCCGCCAGTGCGTTGCCATCCACGTCCAGCAGCGTCACGGTGACGTCAGCCAAACGGACATAGCCCGCCGGGATATCTCCCGGACACTCCACCGCCATTGTCGCCGCCATCGACATCACCGGCGATGCGTCGCTGCTGAAGCGGAGAGTGGTTTGAGAGTTGCTTTCGGGACTGATCAGGACGCCACTTACCTGGCGATCCGGTTCGGGGTTCGGATTCCCGCCACCGCCACCTGACGAGGAACTGTCGCTACCGCAGGCGGCCAGCAACGCCACCAGGGGTACAGTGAATAAAGAACGGAAGATAGCCATAATGAATCTCTCCTTGTCGCCGGCCCGCTTGTCTTCCCTGCTGATGCCGCCTTGATTGAATGGTATCCCCCCTCAAAACTTCACTTTTTTGCTGCTTATCCAACACTTTTGTCCAACAGCCTAGTGATCATGACGAGGGAAAGAACCCTACCTCGGTAGGGAATTGGCGGAAAAAGGGAGGACGATGGTGCAAAAAACAGCGCGGCGGAAGCAGAAGGGAAGCGAGGAAAAATTATCCCATTACAAAAACCGCCATCAGACACAGCGGCAATAACAGCGGCGTCAGCGCCCACCAGGAGGGCCAGCGCCAAAGCCACAGCGCGGTGACCAGCAACACCAGTGATGTCGGCAGCCAGATGATCACACCCAGCATGCGCCAGGCCAGACAATCGGAACGAGACGGGCAATCGTCCATCGTCATCATCCCCACGGCAATCAACCCCAGCCCCAGCAGGCCCAGGGTGGCCAGTAACACCACTGTCATTATGCGGATCCAGTATCCCACAGCACTCCTCCCTGACTTTTTTTGTCACTTTGCACAATATTGTGCCTGCCTTCACGTCTCTCGATAACGCCCAGAGGCCATGATTAAAGACGCCGGGGAATGGCACGCCCCCTGCTTGGTCAACGACACGTTACTTTTCGGCTACCGCGGACGACAGAACACCATGATGACACTTGGCGACCCTCTTCCCGGCTTTGCCGCACTGGCACGGGACTACAAGCGACTGGGCAGTGAACTGACCGTGGCTCTGGCGGATCTGGCCATCCCTCGCCCTCAGCCTCCGGCGGACAGGCTGCCGCTCCATGAAGAATGTCTGCATGTGGTACGTGGCGGCATGGTGGTGGCCCGTCACGGCGAAAGCCCCCTGTTCCTGTGTGATGAAGGGGATGTACTGCCACAGGATACGGAACTGAGCTACAAGGCGGATAGCGCCGTGTTACTGGCAGCCTATCCCTGGAAGATCGTGCTTCAGAGGTTGCAAAAAGAGTCCCATCTCGCGGCTTTATGGGAGCGCCTGCGGGATCTAAGGGAGCGTATTCTGCTGCACATGCTGGCGGCCAGGGTCGGTGAAGATCACCACGCTCACTCAGCCTTCGTCTACTTTCAACCCGGCGAGGTGCTGATCCGTCAGGGAGAGCATGCCACTGACGTCTACCATTTATTCGAAGGCGAAGCGGATGTGCTGGTGGATGATGTGGCCGTGGGTCAGGTCGGCGAGGGCGAGGTGCTGGGCGCCATCGCCGTGCTTACCGGCTCCTCACGCAGCGCCACGGTACGAGCGCGCACTCGTTGTTCCGCGGTGCGGGTGCCCGGTAGCCAGTTTCATCAACTGATCCGGGCCCATCCCACCCTGATTCAAAGGCTGATGACCGACATGGCGCGGCAAATCACCCGACTCAATCATCGTGTGGTGGCGCTATCCGGCTGACCCGGAACAATCGCTTTCGCTGGCCGCCTCTCCGGGTTCCAGCCATTGCGACAATACGGCGTGCAGTTGCGGCGGCTGCAGAGGTTTACGCAACACCAGATAGCCATCCCGTTCCGCCTGCTCCAGAACAGGAGAATGAAATTCACCGCTGACCATAGCTCCGCCGGATTCCGGGCATGCCTCCAGCAGAGCCTGGAAAACTTCGAAACCGCTCTCCCCGGAGCGCAGTCTTTGGTCGCAAAGAATCGCTTGAGGCAGGAACCCGTCTCGCAACAGACCAAACGCCTCGGTACCAGATGCGGCGCAGCGGACTTCTATGCCCCAGGCTTCCATCAGACTCTGCCAGGCCCTGGTCACCAGTGGGTCGTCGTCGATAACCAGGCAACTCCCGGTCAGCAACGTGAGCCGGTTCAAAGAGGTATTCATCGCATTACCCGAGGCCGCATGACCGGCTTTCAATTGTTTCATAGCCGGCAATGACAACCAGAACCGTGAGCCCCGCCCTTCCTTGGAATCCAGGCCGTAGCCAGCGCCCATTATCTTGGCGCTACGCGCCACCATCGCCAGCCCCAGGCCATGGCCGGCGCTGTCGATTCCCCAGGAATAGGCATTGCGATAAAACGGCGTGTAAATACTCTTTTGTTCCTCCAGCGCCACACCGATTCCGGTATCCCATACTTCCAGCAGCCAATTCCCCTGTCGGTGGCGTACCGACAGCAGGACACCACCATGGGCGGTATAACGCAGAGCATTGTGAGTGAGATTGATCAAACAGCGGCGAATCAGGCTGGCGTCGCCCAGAACCACCGCTTCTTTTCGGGCGATGCGGATACGCAGATCCAGGCCACGGCTGTTGGCTTCCTCGCGAAACGTGGTCGCCACATCCTCGACGATGGCGTCCAACAGCACCGGCGTGCGTTGCGCGGTAACCGCGCCAGTTTCCATCTTGGAGAGGTCCAGCAGCGAGTTGAACATCAGATCCACCGAACGCACGCTCTGTTGCAAATCCTGGATCGGATCTTTGAGCGTTTCATCGCGATTGCGATGCGCGATGGCCTGAATCAGAAAGCCCATGGCATGCACCGGTTGGCGCAGGTCATGACTGGCGGTGGTAAGAAACCGGTTCTTGTCCTGCAAGGCTCGTTCCGCTTCTTCCTTGGCCGCACGGAAACGTTTAGCCAAAGCAGCACTGTCCTCTTCCAGTTTCATTTGCTGCAGAAAGAAGCGGTGGGAGGTGATGCCATGGCGATACATGGCCACACCGAACAATACCCCCATCAGCAACACGAAATGCCAATGCTCGGGAACCGTCCAGGGCATCATTAAAACCACCGGCCCCCAGCAACACAGGAAAAAGCGCAGGAACACACCCCACACCGGCGTCTGGTGAGTGGCGTTGGCGGCGATGGTACCGGCATAGGTAATATGCAGCACGGCGGCAAACTCAAAAGTCACCTTCCCCGCCGTCAGGAACACCACCAAGGCCAGTCCGAAGCCATGCAGAACGGCGATGCGCTTGACCACCGGCAGCCATTTTTCAAGCACCTTCTCACTATCAAGGGACGCTCTGTCCGCCAGATAACGCCGACGCAGAACGAACAGCCGCCAGACGCCCAGCAGGTACGCGGCCAACTCCACAAGCAACCAGGAAATATCCTGCCCCTGAAGATAAAACCAGACGATGAAGGCCATGCCCGCGAACGGCGTTACCGAAGCGCTATAAAACAGCCTGACACGAGTGATATCCAACAGGCGGGCGCGGCCGTCAGCACTCAAATCGGCCATGGAAGGTGCCACCACATTCCCTCTGGCAGGCGGGGTGTTCATAGCCGCAGGCGTCGCCCGTGCAGCAACGCGATCGCTTCCACCCGATTACTGGCACCGAGTTTCTGCAGGATGGACGAGACATGCTCCTTGACCGTTTGCTCGGTGACATTGAGCGCCATGGCAATCCGTTTATTAGGCAGTCCCTTAAGCATCATCGCCAACACCTCGCCCTGGCGCCGGGTCAATCCCAGATCCGCCGGACTGATCAGCAGCTCCCGACGGGACCGGAGTATTGCCGCTGACGCCGGGTCCACATCCGCAAACCAGGTTTTCCCTCGGCGCAACGCCGTCACGGCCCGGGCAAACGTCTCCGGCGATTCATTCTTATGAATGAAACCGTGAGCGCCGGCGTCCCGTGCCTGGGCATCGATACCAACACCATCATCACCGCTCATGACCAACAGCCGGGTGGCGGGGCAATGATCGGATAATGCCTTTACCAGAGGCGGCGCGGCACCATCGGCCAGCCAGAAATCAATAATGACCAGGTTGGGCGCTCCGTTATCGGCGATGAACGCCATACAGGCGTCGCCATCCGCGACGCTGTGCACCGAAGGGTAACCGCAGTGTGAGATCAGGTACTCCGCCACACCGCGCACTACCAAAGGGTGGTCATCCACCACCAGGGCATACTCGATGTTTCCCTTCCTTTCTTCCGGTTTCCCGTGAAGCCCAGCTTCCTCATTCATTCGCCGTTCCATCCTAGGTCATTGGCGACGGGTGAAAACCCTACCACGGTAGGGTGGTTCAGACCGGGCACTGGCGATAGCTTTGATTCACTCGGGTGACAACACTCTGAAAGCTGCGCCGGGAACACATCGATGGGCGTGTTCCCTTCCCCTCGAGCCATGGCAAAGCAACCCAGCGTTATTGTCCCCATTTTACGACACCCGGCGTCGGAATCGGTACGGGTTCTCTGCGTCGGTGCAATATTTTTGCCCGTTGTCTGGAGGGCATGCCCATTCCGGACCTCGTCAATGAACAACGGTTAACAGTACGGAGACCGACAATGACATTTAAAACCCTGATTATCGCCACTTCCGCCGCCTGCGCACTGGCTTTGTCCATGAATGCCCAGGCCGGCTTTCTCGACAAAATGAACGACGCCCTGGACAAGACCTCCAACGCCATCAACAAGGTGCAGGAAACCTCCGACAAGGCCACCAACACCGTGCAAGGCACGGTGAAGTCCGTTCAGGACACCGGACAGGCGGTCCAGGACACCAAGGATGACATGACTTCCATCGGCAAGAACGACGACTGATTGCCAATTCTGACGGATCGCTATTCGACCGACCCTCCCGGGAGCGCCGGATCGGGAAGCATCGTTTATTACTGTTTCTTTACCTTTCACCCCTGGTCTGACAACAGGGGTGCCCAACGCGATGCATGAACAGGGACGCTGTTATGTTCAAACGTACCTTCACATTCCTTTTCGTTACGTTGTTTTCCATCACTCTGGCCGCCTGCGGTGGCGGTGGCGGAAGTAGCGGCGGCAATAATAGCGGCGGCGGCGACAACGGCGGGGGAGATGGTGACGGCGGTGGTGATGGCGGCGCCAGCACATACCACTACGAATTCCTGCCCGGGACACAGTTCACCGACACGCAAATCATCAATATGGGCGCCGAAGGTTATGTGTTCCTGGGGCCGATGATTCTGGGTTCCAACGTGGATCAGGGGGGGCTGCTGTTCGGTCGCCACCAGGAAGCCACTTATGAGTACCGGATCAATCCGCAACAACCCACGCTGGACCAGTTCGTGGCCGAGGCCAATGCTCAGGGACAAGAGGGTTTTGCCCTGAGTGCTCCTTATATCAGTCTGTATGGCGACACCACCATTCAAACCGTCTACATGCACCAACAAGGCACTAATGCCACCTACGAAACCAAGGTGACGCCGGGCCTTGCAACCAGCGCCGCGGCTCTCATTGACGCGGCCAATGAGGAAGGAAAGGACGGTTACCTGCTCCTCGGCCCGATCGCGGACGACAGCGGCAATGCCGGTTACCTCTGGCAACGTGCCGTCAATGGCACGGCACGTTACAGCTACCGCTCGACGCCAGCCGACTTCGAAGAAACCGAAGAAGAGTTCCTGACCGCCATCTCCGAACAAGGCAATCAGGGTTACCTCTGGCTTTATCCCTTTGCGTTCGTCAATACCAACGGCGCTGAAGAATTCGCCAACTTCTACATCAAGGATGAAAACAGCCAGGCTACTTTCAGTTATGAGTTAACGCCGTCGGCGGACACCTATGCGGAAGTGGTGGCGGATGCCAATGCCAAAGGCGCGGACGGCATCTACTTCTTCGGCTTCGTGGCCTTCGTCAGCAATGATCCGGTCAACGACCCCACCGGCGAGCGACTGCTGTTTGTAACGACCGAAAACTGCTCCGGCAGTCCGCTGTGCGCCTTTCCCACCAAGGTGCTCTGATTCGTAGTCGTTGAGCACCCCCTCCATTCGCGGCCAAAGCCGCTTCCCACAGTGACTTTGCAGTTCCCGCTGTGGGAAGCGGCCTTGGCCGCGAAGACAACGCCAATCCATGTCTCCGGAGTCTGATCATCCGTCTTCCCCGGCGACGGGATCGCCGCACACCGGGCAATGCGGGTCCTTGCGCAGTGCCAATTGCCGCCAGCTCAGAGTACGGCCATCAAAGACGTGAAGTTGCGGAGCCACCGGCGTGCCGGTGAGCAAATGCATGGCCAGCAGTGCCTGCAGGGTGCCCACGGCACCCACCACCGGTCCCAGAATCCCCGCCTCGCTGCACAGCAAATCCCCTTCGGTACCGTCGCCAAACAAACAGGCGTAGCAGGGGCTGTCGGCTTGCCGCAGATCGAACGCGGCGATCTGTCCTTCCAGACGAATGGCGGCGCCGCTCACCAGCGGTTTGCGATGACGCACGCAAGCGGCATTGACCGCTTGCCGGGTAGCGAAGTTGTCGGTGCAATCCAACACCAGATCCACCTCCGACAGTTGTTGATCGAGCCAGGCGGCATCGACACGGACCACCACGGGGGTGACCGGCACATCGGGATTCAACGAACGCAATTGCGCCGCCAGAGCCAGGGCCTTGTGCTCTCCCACCTGATCGGCGCGGAAAGCCACCTGACGATGCAGGTTGGAGACTTCCACGCGGTCGTCGTCCACCAGCAACAAACCGCCGACACCGGCGCCGGCCAGATACAGGGCGGCCGGATTGGCCAGACCGCCGCATCCCACCAACAGCACCCGGGCGCGACTCAGCGCTTCCTGACCGTCCAGATCGAAGTCCGCCAGCAGCAATTGGCGGCTGTAGCGCATTAACTGGTCGTCGTTGAACATGGTGTCTCCGCCTATCGTCGGCCCCGGTTAGGGTCAGCGCCGTTATCTTTGCCCGAAAGTAACGCGATCCTGTCCTCCCAGATCGCAGAGCGTCTCCACCTCGCGATACCCTCGCTCCGTCAACAGGGTGCGCACCGCCTCTCCCTGATCATAACCATGCTCCAGCACCAGCCAACCGCCTTCCACAAGGCGCGTTATTGCCTGATCGGCAAGCACGCGAATATCCGCCAGCCCCCGTTCCGCCGCCACCAGGGCGGTACGCGGTTCATAGCGGACATCCCCTTGCCCCAGATGCGGGTCTTCGGGATCGACATAAGGCGGGTTGGATACGATCAGCTCAAACGGGCCGGGCAGCGCCTCCAGCCAGGTTCCGCCGACGACCCCAACTTCCGCTCCCAGAGCCCGGGCATTGTCCTTCGCCACCCGCAGGGCGGCATCGCTGATATCCACCAGCAACACCGACCAGGCCGGCCTTTCCAGCGCCAGAGTAATGCCGATGGCGCCGGTGCCCGTGCCCAGGTCCACCGCCCGCAACGGCGATTCCGGCAGCCGCTCCAGCACGGCGTCAATGAGGGTTTCAGTGTCCGGGCGCGGGATCAGAGTATCCGGGGTAACCTTGAACAACCGCCCATAAAACTCCCGCTCGCCGATCAGATAAGCCACCGGCTCACCAGTTTCACGGCGAGCCAGCAATTCCAGGAAGCGCCGCTGCTGGGATTCGCTCAGGGTCCGTTCCGGCCAAGTGAACAGATAGGTGCGGGATTGGGACAGTACATGGGCCAGCAGACACTCGGCATCCAGCGCCGCACTGGGCGAGGCCCGCAAACGGGAACGGGCCTCTCGCAACGCCTGGTCGATGCGCACCGGTTACTCCGCACCACCGGCGCCCGCCAACGCCGCCAGTTGTTCCGCCTGATGTTCGGCGAGCAGCGCGTCCAGCACTTCGTCCATGTCACCGGCGACGATTTCGTTGAGACGGTACAGGGTCAGGTTGATGCGGTGATCGGTGAGGCGGCCCTGGGGGAAATTATAGGTGCGGATACGCTCGGAGCGGTCACCGGACCCCACCAGAGACTTGCGCTGGGCGGCCTGTTCCGCCTGGGAGGCGCTTTCGCGAGCGTCCAGCAAACGTGCTTTCAGCAGGGACATGGCCTTGGCCTTGTTCTTGTGCTGACTGCGTTCGTCCTGGCATTCCACCACCACCCCGGTGGGCAAGTGGGTGATCCGTACCGCCGAGTCGGTAGTGTTGACGTGCTGGCCGCCGGCGCCGGAGGAACGATAAGTGTCGATGCGCAAATCCTCGTTGCGGATCTCGATATCACCGGCCTCCTCGGCCTCCGCCATCACCGCCACGGTGCAGGCGGAAGTATGGATGCGACCCTGGGATTCGGTGGCGGGGACACGTTGCACCCGATGGGCACCGGATTCGAACTTGAGGCGGGAATAAACGCCGTCGCCCATCACCCGTGCGATCACCTCCTTATAACCACCGTGTTCACCCTCGCTGGCGCTGACCGTTTCCACTTTCCAGCCACGCTGGTCGGCGTAGCGGGAATACATGCGAAACAGATCGCCGGCGAACAGAGCCGCCTCATCACCGCCGGTGCCGGCACGGATTTCCAGGTAAACCCCGGCATTGTCACGGGGGTCCCTGGGCAGCATCGCCCGTTGCAGGTCGCTTTCCAGTTGCTCCAGACGTGCCTGCGCCTCGCGCACTTCTTCCTGGCCCATGGCGCGCATTTCCGGGTCGCTGTCCTCGGTGAGCGCACGGGCGGTTTCCAGGTTGTCCTGAGTGGCTCGATACTCCCGGAATCCCCGTACCACCGGTTCCAGCTCCGCGTATTCCTTGGAAAAGGCACGAAAGCGCTTCTGCTCGGCGATGACGTCCGGGTCGGACAGCAGGCCGCTCAGTTCCTCGAAACGTTCCGTCAATTTCTCGAGCTTGGCGCTCAGCGAAGCTTTCATAGAGGTTTCCGATGTTGAAAAAGAGGGATCGGGCGACGCGGCGTCAGGTCTGATCGGGCTCGTCGCCGAGCAGCAGTTCCCGGGCGGTGCGCAGATCCTCCACACGACCTTCGGCGGCCATCCGCCGCAGTGACACGCTGGGCTGGTGCAGCCATTTGTTGACCAGATTGTGCTTGAAGCGGCGTAGTACGTCCTCCGGATCGGCGCCGTTCTGCAGCTGCGACAACGCGCGTTCCAGTTCCTGGTCCGCCAGCACCCCACGCTGTTGTCGATAATCACGCAACACACCGGCGGCACGTTGCTCACGACGCGAACGACGATGACGGTGCACCGCCTCGCGGATCAGCTCACCGGCCTCGCGCGCGGCTTCCTGACGGGCGCGTACATTTTCCTCGATGGCTTCCTGAAGGTGATCCACCGTATATAAATAGACGTCGTCCAATTTACCCACTTCCGGCTCGATATCCCGGGGCACGGCAATGTCCACCATGAACATGGGGCGGTGCCGGCGCCGTTTCAGCGCCCGTTCCACCGTGCCTTTGCCCAGCACCGGCAGTGGCGAAGCGGTGCAGGAAATGACGATGTCCGCGTGCTCCAGCGCCACCGGCAATTCTTCCAGACCGATGGCGCGTCCCGCCACTTCGGCCGCCAGTTCACTGGCCCGTTCCAATGTCCGGTTGGCAATGACGATCTCCCGCACCTGCTGCTCATGCAGATGCCGGGCCACCAGTTGGATCATTTCCCCGGCGCCGATCAACAGTGCCCGGCTCTTCTTCAGGTCGGAGAAAATGTGCCGGGCGAAGGAGACCGCGGCATAGGCCACCGACACCGGATTGGCGCCAATACCGGTTTCGGTGCGAATACGTTTGGCCACCGAGAAAACGTCCTGGAACACTCGCCCCAGTTCGCTGTTAAGCAGGCCGGCCTCGTGAGCACGGGCATAGGCCTCACGCATCTGCCCGAGAATCTGGGGTTCCCCCAAAACCAGGGAATCGAGCCCGCCGGCCACGCGCATCATATGTTCCAGCGCCTGCTCGTCCCGATACTGATAGACCACATCACGCAGACGCTGCGAGGACATGCGCCGGGCACGGGCCAGCCAGTCGCTGAAGTCGGGGATGGGGCCGTCCACCAGGCAATAAAGTTCGGTGCGATTACAGGTGGACAATAGCGCCGCTTCGCGAACGCCGGGCAGCTCATCGCGCAAGACGGCCAGCACCTGGTCGGCCTGATCCGCTGAAAACGCCAGTTGCTCGCGCAACTCCACGTCCGCGGTGGTGTGATTGACCCCGACTGCGAAGAGATTCATAAGAAACGACGACGACCCGGCCTGGGTTGGCTACACGCGCAAGGGTCACGCATTTTGCGCGAAAGCGCCCGTGGAAACAATGAGAGCCTGTTTATAGTCTATACACCACCACGCCACCAAGCCCAGGATCAGCAGCGGGAAACCCGGGGAGAGGCCCCTTGGGTGACGCAAATGTCTGTGCCATGATAGCCGCTCACCCGTGCCGTGACAGCGAGTTCGATGAAACCACGTTCGCCGTTTTTTGCCGCGATCCCGCCACTGATCGCCAGTTTCTTACTTGGCGGTTGCGCCAGTCCGGCCCCCCGGGTCGAGGCTCCCGCCGCCACCGCCGAGCCCACGCCCCCCACCCGGCCGATCGAGTACGATGGCACCGATATCGGTGATCTACTGGTGGCGGAAACCGCCGCCCAGCGCCAGGCGCTGGCTCTGACCCTGGATTACTATGCCCCAGTGGCGGAGCGTACCGGCGACCCCAGGGTGCTTGGCCAGGCCACCCAACTGGCCGCCTATCTCGGCCACTTCGAGCAGGCCCGGGCACTATCCAACCAATGGCTGCGGCATTCCCCGCAAGACCCTGACGCGCTGCGCCTGGCCGCTCTTGCCGATATCCAACTCGGTGACGGCGACGCCGCCGCGGCTCATGTGGACCAATTGGTGGCCCATCATGGCACCGAAGCCCTGGTACCGCTGGTGGCGGAGGCTCAGAACCTGGACCAACAGGGCAATCGGGAATTACTCCATGCCCTGTCCAGCCTGGCCGACCGCTACCCGGAACATGCCCCGCTGTGGTATGCGCGGGCCCTGGAGCGGCGTGAGCAAGGCGATCTGGAAGGGGCCATGGAGGCCACCGACAAAACCCTCAAGCTCAACCCGGATCATGACGAAGCACTGCTGCTCAAGGCCCAGCTCTGGCATGACATGGGCCAACAAAAGCGCGCCCAGCGGCATCTGCGCAAGATCGTCAAAAAAGCACCGGAGCAACGCCGTTACCGCCTGGCCTATGTTCGTGTGCTGTTGGCCGATGGCGAGCACGAACGCGCCGAGGAGCAACTGGAGATTCTCGCCGCCCAGGACCCGGACGACCTGGATCTGCAGTATTCCCTGGCCCTGATGGCACTGGAGTCCGGCGCCGCCGAGGTGGCACAGGAGCGCCTCCAGGCCTTGCTGGATCAGGGTTACCGTCCGGATGAGGTGCGCATGCAGCTGGCCCAGGCGGCGGAACAGCAGGGCGTGCCAAGCCAGGCCATCGACCTTTATATGCAGGTGCAGGGCCCTCAGACCCTGCCCGCCCGGGTGCAGGCGGTACGGCTGATGTACGAACGCGGCCAGACCGCCAAGGGCCACGCCCTGATGACCAGTCTGGTGCAACAGCACCCGACCCACACTTCGCTGCTGTACGTCACCGAGGCGGAGATCCGCACCGATACCGGCGACGTGCCCGGGGCCATGGCCCTGCTGAATGAAGCCGTCGGCGAGCAACCCGATGATCCCGATCTGCTGTACGCCCGCGCCATGACCGCCACCTTGCTCAAGGATTGGGACCAGGCCACCGGTGATCTGCGCAAGGTGCTGGCGCTGAGTCCGGACAATACCGATGCTCTCAATGCCCTGGGCTACACCTGGGCGGATCTGGGCATCAATCTGGATCAGGCCCACGACATGATCCGCCAGGCCCTGGAACAGGAGCCGGACCATCCTGCCATTCTCGACTCCATGGGCTGGGTGCTGTTCCGGCTGGGGCGCCCCCAACAGGCGCTGGATTATCTGCAGCGGGCCTACGCCCAGTTTCCGGACGCCGAGGTCGCCGCCCATCTCGGCGAGGTATTGTGGAATCTCGGTCAACGCAACGAAGCCCGCACAGTCTGGCGCGATGCCCTCGCCGACGACCCGGAGAGCGAACTGCTGCACGGCACCCTGCAACGTCTGGGAGTGTCGTTATGATGCGCATCGCCGCCGTGGCACTGGCCTTGCTGCTGGCCGCCTGTCAGCAGCAGCCGGTCAGCACTGATTTCACCCGTCCCGACCAGATCCTGAAGTGGCGCATGTCCGGCAAACTGGGCTACCGCACCGAAGCCGACGGCGGCTCCGCCACCTTCGACTGGCATCAAACGCCGCGCCAGGGCGAGATCCAGTTTTCCGGCCCTCTGGGTTTCGGCAGCGCCGAACTGCGCTGGGACCCGGGGCTGGCCCATCTGCGCACCGCCAAGGGCGAATGGCAGGCCCGCACCCCCGGGGAGCTGGCCTGGCATCTGACCGGATTCTGGTTGCCAGTATCGGCGCTGGAGTACTGGAGCCGCGGTCTGGTCTGGCCGGGCGCGCCAGCGCAAAGCGACCGCGATCAAGCCGGCAATCTGATCACCCTGAATCAACTAGGCTGGCAACTGCAATTCGACCGTTATCAGCCGGTGGGCCGGGTCACCCTGCCCCATCGCATCAAGGCGGAGCAGGACGGCAACCGGTTCACCTTGTTGATCCGCGACTGGCGCCCTCTGCCATGACCACCTTCGATCTGCCGGCTCCGGCCAAACTGAATCTGTTTTTGCATATCACCGGACGCCGGGAGGACGGCTACCACGAGCTACAAACCCTGTTCGTGATGCTGGACCATGGCGATCGTCTCCACTTTGAACCGCACTCTCATCTCGACCTCCAGTGTGACGATCCCGATTTGCCCTCCGATGACGACAATCTGGTACTGCGGGCCGCCCGGCTTCTGCAGGAGCACACCGGCTGCCGCCAGGGCGCGCGCCTGCGCTTGCAAAAACGACTGCCAACCGGGGGCGGGGTCGGCGGCGGCTCCTCCGACGCGGCCACCACCTTGTGCGGCCTGAACCTGCTTTGGGATCTGAACCTGGAAGAGGCGGAATTAATCGCCCTGGGGCTGAAACTGGGTGCCGATGTACCGGTGTTCGTGGCCGGCCACAGTGCCTGGGCGGAAGGCGTCGGCGAGCGCCTGACCCCGGTGTTCATACCCGAGGAATGGTTTCTGGTGGTGCATCCCGGCATTGCCGTTCCGACCGCTCGAATTTTCAGCGACAAGGAATTGACAAGGCACACACCCCCCATTACAGTACCGGCCTCGCTGGACAGGGGCTCCTTGGACAGTCTGCAAAACGACTGTGAAAGCGTGGCCAAACGGCACTTTCCGCCCATAGCGGAAGCCCTGGACTGGCTCCAGCGAGAAGCGGGCAACGCCCGCATGACCGGCACCGGCGCCTGCTGTTTCGCACGCCTTGCCGGTGAGCAAGCAGCCCGGCAATTGCTGCCGAGGTTGCCACAGCACTGGACAGGTTTTGTGGCACGAAGCAAACAAATCTCCCCTCTCCGGGAGGCACTGGCAACGCTTCGGGCCAGACAGAATTCAGGAACGTCCTGAGCAAGTTAGTGTTGGGGTATCGCCAAGTTGGTAAGGCAACGGGTTTTGATCCCGTCATTCCCAGGTTCGAGTCCTGGTACCCCAGCCATCTTTCCTGTAGTACTTCAAAACGGTACTTTCAACATCCTAGGGGACGCCAGTGTCCAAACTCGTCATCTTTTCCGGTAACGCCAACCCGGTTCTGGCCGACGCCATGGCCAGACACCTTAGCCTTCCCCTGGGTGATGCCGAAGTCGGCACCTTCAGCGACGGCGAAGTCGCGGTGGACATCCAGGAGAATGTGCGCGGCAAGGACGTGTTCATCGTCCAGTCCACCTGCAACCCCACCAATAACAACCTGATGGAAGTGCTGGTGATGGCGGATGCATTGCGCCGCTCCTCCGCTGGCCGCATCACCGCCGTCATGCCCTACTTCGGCTATGCCCGTCAGGACCGCCGGGTGCGCTCCGCGCGGGTACCGATCACCGCCAAGGTGGTGGCCGACATGATCACCGCGGTGGGCATTGACCGGGTGGTGACGGTGGATCTGCACGCCGATCAGATTCAAGGGTTCTTCGATATTCCGGTGGACAACGTCTACGCCACACCGCTGTTCGTGGCCGATATCGAGCGCCAGAAGTACGACGACGCCATGGTGGTGAGCCCGGACGTGGGCGGTGTGGTTCGCGCCCGTGCCCTGGCCAAGCAGCTCAATGACCTGGATCTGGCGATCATCGACAAGCGTCGCCCGAAAGCCAATGAATCCCAGGTCATGCACATCATCGGTGAAGTCGAAGGCCGCACCTGCATCCTGGTGGACGATATCGTCGATACCGCCGGCACCCTGTGCAAGGCGGCCCAGGCCTTGAAAGACCACGGCGCCGCCAAGGTCTACGCCTACTGCACCCACGCGGTACTGTCCGGTCCGGCCATCGACAATATCCGCAACAGCCCTCTGGATCAGTTGGTGGTCACCGACAGTATCCCGCTGTCCCCGGAAGGCGAAGCCTGCCCCAACATCCGCGTGCTCAGCCTGGCGCCGATCCTGGCTGAAACGGTACGCCGGGTGAACAATGAGGAGTCTCTGTCCGCCATGTTCGACCGCCTGGAACTGGTGTGAAGGCAGTCGACAGCGGAAAGACAAAAAGCAAAAACAGGTAATCTTTAGCCGCTGTGGGAGCTTGCTTGCAAGCGAATATTTCCAATCGTTCGAGTGAGCCCCATTCGCTTGCAAGCAAGCTCCCACAGAAAGCGTATTGGCCGGGGCATCTGGCGTCCGGCGGCCTTTTCCGGCATAATCCGCCCCCTTCCGGCCCGTTGCCGGTTTTATTCGACTGATCCCTCCCGGTGCGCCTGGTCGCGGGGTGCCGTGGAGCTTTACTGGAGAACACTCATGAGCAATGAGTTTGTACTGAACGCTGAAGCACGCAGCGACAAGGGGAAAGGTGCGAGCCGCCGCCTGCGTCGTCTGCAAGACCGGGTTCCCGCCGTTCTCTACGGTGGTACCGCCGAGCCCACCATGTTGTCCCTGGAAATGCGCGAGCTGCGCAAAGCCCTGGAAAACGAAGCCTTCTACAGCCACGTGCTGACCCTGCAACTGGAAGGCAAAGAGCACCAGGCGGTACTGCGTGATCTGCAGCGCCATCCGTCCAGCGGCTTCCCGATCCACGCTGACTTTCTGCGCGTGGACACCAGCCATGCCATCACCATGACCGTTCCGCTGCACTTCATTAACGAAGAAACCAGCGTCGGCGTGAAGAAGGAAGGCGGTGAAATCCACCATAATGTGTCCGAGGTTCAGGTCAGCTGTCTGCCGCAGGACCTGCCGGAATTCATCGAAGTGGACATGGCCGACGTCGCACTGGAGCAGGTGGTTCACCTGTCCGATCTGGTGCTGCCGAAAGGCGTGACCCTGGTCGAGCTGAGCCACGGCGAGAGCCACGACCAGCCGGTAGCCGCGGTGCACAAACCGAAAGTGCGTGGCGGTAGCGACGACGCCGAAGAAGGCGGCGAGGCGGAAGAAGGCGAAGGCCAGGAATAATCGGCCCGAGACGAAACGGGGGCCTCGGCCCCCGTTTTTTTTGATTCCAGGATAAGGAAATGGCACAGGTTCAACTGATCGTCGGCCTCGGCAACCCGGGGCAGGAATACGAGCAGACCCGCCACAACGCTGGCGTCTGGTACGTGGACGCGCTGGCCCGTGCCCATGGGGTTCACCTCAACGAGGAGAAGAAGTACTTCGGCGTCACCGGTACTTTTACCTTCGAGGGCGAAACCATCCGCCTGCTGGTCCCCACCACCTTCATGAACCGCAGCGGCCAATCCACCTCCGCCCTGGCCAACTTCTTCAAGATCCCCACCGAGCAAATCCTGGTCGCCCATGATGAACTGGATCTGCCGCCCGGCACCGCCCGGTTCAAGCAAGGCGGCGGGCACGGCGGCCACAATGGCCTCAAGGACATCATCAGCCGCCACGGCAACAACCGGAACTTTTACCGGCTGCGCATCGGCATCGGCCACCCGGGCAGCGCCCAGCTGGTCACGCCCCATGTGCTTAACAAGCCGTCCACCGCCGACCGTACGCTTATTGAACACGCCATCGACGAAGCGGTGCGTTATACCCCCGATTTGCTGCGCGGCGATCTGAACAGCGCCATGAACCACCTGAACGGCTTTCGCGCCTGACCTCCGGATCCACGCCCCGCACTATCTATCACGCAGGTAACGTTCCTTCACCCATTGCCCGGCAGGGCGTTCACGGACCAACCGGAACTGATGCCGGACCGGCTCCGGCAAGCTGGAAACCTCGATCCCTTCCCAAGGGGTACCGGCAATTCCCATCATCGGCGCCAGCAGACTGGCGGCGGTAATGTCCGCCAGCGTCAGACGATCCCCCACCAGATAGTCTCCCCCGTTTTGTACCAGCAGCGTCTCCACCAGGGTCAGACCGTCCTCCACCCGCTCACCGGCATAAACCACCGATTTCGGATTGATGGCGTATTTGCGGCGGATGGCTTCACGCAATGGCGGCGCCAGCAATCGTGTCAGCCAGGGGGCCATTCCCGCCGGTGCCAGCAGTAACTCCATGGTTTCCGGGCGATCCAGCACATGCCCGTACATCCAGGTTCGCAGATGGACACCCAGGCGATCGAACTGCTGCTCCAGTTCAATGACCCGGTGACGCGAAGCCGCATCCTCGGGAATCAGGGAGCGCTCGGGATAGTACTTCTCCAGGTAATAGGCGATTTTGGTGGAATCCCCCACCTTGCGATCACCGTCGCGCAACACCGGCACGGTACCGATCCGGGCCAGCCAGCGGGTCCGTGGCCAGTGCGCCCCGGGCAGCAGGTCACGGGTCTCGTAGGCCAGTCCCTTATGCTCCAATTGCCAACGGCTTTTCTCGCAGTAATGGGAAATGGGAAACTGGTAAAGGATACGCATGATCATCAGACTCTTGGTTTTCTGACCGACCAGTCTAGCGGCGCCTCATAGCCGCCCTCCCGGCGCCAGCGCCTGGCCGCCCCGGCTCCCTGGCAACCCGCCGGGACGGTCGCTTTTTGCCGACGGCTTGAGTAGCATTGCGCCCTCGAACGTGGAGGTATGGCTATGGGTATTCAGTGCGGCATCGTGGGACTCCCCAACGTGGGCAAGTCCACTCTTTTCAACGCCTTGACCAAGGCGGGCATCGACGCCGAAAACTTCCCTTTTTGCACCATCGAGCCGAACACCGGCGTGGTGCCCATCCCTGATCCACGGCAGGATAAGCTGGCCGCCATCGTCAACCCGGAACGGGTGCTGCCGGCCACCATGGAATTCGTCGACATCGCCGGCCTGGTGGCCGGCGCCTCCAAGGGCGAAGGCCTGGGTAATCAGTTCCTGGCCAACATTCGCGAAACCGACGCCATCGCCCATGTGGTCCGCTGCTTCGATGACGAAAACGTGATCCACGTGTCCGGCAAGGTGTCGCCACTGGACGACATCGCCGTCATCAATACTGAACTGGCGCTGGCCGATCTGGACACCGTGGAACGCGCCCATCAACGCGCTACCAAGGCCGCCAAAGGCCAGAACAAGGAAGCTCAGGCACTGTTGCCGGTACTGGACAAGGTGCTGCCGATGTTGAACGAAGGCGAACCAGCCCGGGCCGTCGAACTGAGCGACGACGAACGCAAGCAACTGCGCAGTCTCAACCTGCTCACCCTCAAACCCACCATGTACATCGCCAACGTGGACGAGGACGGCTTCGACAATAACCCGCTGTTGGACGCGGTGCGGGAACTGGCGGAAAAGGAAAACGCGTCGGTAGTGCCAATCTGCGCCAAAATCGAAGCGGAAATCGCCGAGTTGGACGATGACGAAAAAGCCGATTTCCTGGCGGACCTGGGCATGGAAGAGCCTGGCCTGAACCGGGTGATCCGCGCCGGCTACACCCTGCTCGGCCTGCACACCTATTTCACCGCCGGCAAAAAGGAAGTACGCGCTTGGACCGTCAAGGTCGGCGCCACCGCCCCGCAAGCCGCCGGCGTCATCCACACCGACTTCGAAAAAGGCTTTATCCGCGCCGAGGTCACCGCCTACGACGACTATGTCGCCTACAACGGCGAACAAGGCGCCAAGGACGCCGGCAAGTGGCGCCTGGAAGGCAAGGAGTACGTGGTCAAGGATGGCGACGTGGTGCACTTCCGCTTCAACGTCTGATCCTGCTTGCTCCGCGCCACAGGCGACCAGGACCAGCCCGCCCGTCAGGCGGAAACCGCCCCGCCGGTTTCCGCCCATGAACCTTTCAGCCCACCTTCAATCAGACAGCAGCCTGCTTACGGATAGACACCGTTTAACTTTCAATGGGACGGCGCCATACTGCCTTTCCTGAATACGGATAAGAGGGCTATCGGTGCCAGGTGGGAAGATCGCGGTTGCCGGTTTGCTGCTCGCCGCCGGCGAGGCCCGCCGCATGGGATCAGGCGGACAACATAAACTGTTGGCCGAATTCGACGGCTGTGCGCTGGTAAGACGATCAGCGCAAACCCTGTTGTCGTCCCGCCTTTGCCCGGTCATCGTCGTCACCGGACATCGATACCGGCAAATCGAAGCCGAACTGCAAGGGCTCGAAGTGGAAGCGCTCCTCAACCCCGCCTACACCACTGGCATGGGGAGCTCGCTTGCCTGTGGGTTTTCCCACCAGGCGATCGCGGAAGCGGACGGCACTCTGGTGATGCTGGCTGATATGCCGGCGATCAACCCGGATCACATCGACCGGCTGGTCCGGACCTTCCGCCAGCACGGCGGCAATGTGATCGTGCGCGCAAGCTGCAACGGACAAAGGGGCAATCCCGTTATCATTCCCAAGGCCCTTTATGGCGCCATGCGGCACCTGTCCGGCGATAGCGGAGCGCGGTCATTGGTCGAGCGGTCGGAGCTGCCGATCGTCGACGTGGAAACCGGTCCCGCCGCGCTTCTCGACGTCGACACGCCAGAAGCGGTCATCCGGGCAGGCGGCGTACTGAAAAACTGACCGCCGCCAGCGCCTGGCACGATCAACCTTACCGATATTCAGACGAAGGTCGCCAAGCGTGTCGCGGCGACATCGGCGAGCACCGAAATGGCCAGGGAAGACGCCTCTCTTGCCGGCCCGAACAGGCCAATCGGCGCCTTGATCCGGGCCAGTTCCTCATCACTGAAACCCAGGCCGCGCAAACGTTCGATACGTTTGCGATGGGTTCGGGTACTGCCCAGGGCGCCGAGGTAAAAGCCCGGAGCCTTCAGCGCCTTTTCCAGGAACGGCAGTTCCGCGTCCAGATCGTGATGCAGAAGCACAATGGCGCTATAGGCATCAGCCACCCCGTCCAGCCCTTCCGCGGCCCGGGAGGGGTCGAGAACGACGGCATCATAGCCCGAGCATTCCGCCAGCAGGGCAACGCGTTCCGCTTCGATGCCGCGCCCCGATATCACCACGCGCGTCGCCGGACGATAGACCGAAACAAAGGTGTCGCCGTGCCAGCCCGCCTGTTCGGGCGGCGCCACACAGCTCAACGATTGCTGTTGTGGTGCGTAAGCCAGCCCGGCCGGGCAACGCTTGCCGAGACACTCGACAACCTGATCGATGGCGTCGATGTCTCTGAGCACATGAATGGCGACGGTGATGCCGCCTCCGCAGGGCAAAACGATGTCAAAAAATGGCGAGCCCTCGCCGTAGAGCACGGACCGATCACCACCCTCGGATATGGCAAGAAGCGCCTCGGCCGCGACGGCCGCTTCCACACAGCCACCAGAAACGAAGCCGGCGAATTCGCCCTCCTCGGTGACCACAACCTGCGAGCCAAGCGCGCGCGCCGCGCCTCCCCTTATGCCAACGAGCATGGCGATCGCCACACCGCCTCCGCGGAAACCGGCCCGCGCGAATTTCAGCAGTTCCAGCGGATCATCGGTCCGCAGCGTTCGGACCGGCGATGTGTTGACCCAGTGGCTTTCCTTCAAGACCGGCTCCGAAACAGATCCATCCGTGGCCCGGCTTGCGACATTCAAGCCACCGTCCCCACCGGCAGGCTGCGCACGCGCTTGCCGGTGGCGGCGAAGATGGCATTGCACAGGGCCGGGGCCACCGGTGGCACCGGCGGCTCGCCCACACCGCCAGGCGGCAAATCATGGTCATCGTTGACCAGATGGGTACGTATCACCCGCGGCGAGGCATTGTGGCGCAGCACCTGGTAGTCATGGAAATTACTCTGCTTTACACGCCCTTTCTCGAAGGTAATCTCGCTGGTGAGCGCCAGACTCAGCCCCATCACGGCGCCGCCTTCCATCTGTGCGCGAATGCGCTCGGGGTTGATCTGCGGACCACAATCCATGGCCATATCCACCGCCAGCACCCGTACCTGGCCCTTCTCGTCCACGGCCACCTCGACCACGGTGGCGGTGTAGCTCATGAAGCTGTAACAGAAGGCCAGGCCCAGACCATGCCCCTTGGGAAGCTCGCGCCCCCATTTGGCGCCTTGGCAGGCGGCTTCGATGACGCCTCGCAAGCGGCCGGTGTCATAAGGATAGCGTTCCGGTGACTCGGTGTAGTTCCAGGTGTCCGCCATGTCGCCGGGATCGATCTGGCGTGCTGGACCGATCAGATCGAGCGCGAACTGCCGGTGGTCCTTGCCGGCACGGTGCGCCAGTTCCGCGATGAAACACTGCGCCGCGAAGGCGTGAGGGATATTGGCCACCGAACGGAACCAGCCGATGCGGGCGTGGGCGGCAACCTCAGCGGTTTCGACCCGCACGTTCGGGATTTGATATGGCATGTTGATGGCCGACATGGCCGACTCGAAAAGCTGCTGCCCCTTGGCACCTTCGGCGAACAGCGAGCCGATAGTGGGGGCGGCACTGCGGTGCAGCCAGGACCGAACCTTGCCGGTCTTGTCGATGACCGCTTCCAGCCGTTCCGCCGAAACGGTGTGCAGGTAGTCGTGGTGGATATCGTCTTCGCGAGTCCACACCAGCTTGACCGGTGTCCCCTCGGGCATGGCCCGGGCAACGATGGCCGCTTCATCAACATAGTCCGGCTTGGATTTCCGGCCGAAACCGCCTCCCAGCAACAGCACATTGACTTTGACGTCTTCCGGCTTGAGCTTCAGCCGGGTGGCGACCGCGGTCCGTGCCGCCTCCGGGTTCTGCACCGAGGTCCAGACCTCGGCGCGGCCCTCCTTGATTTGCACGGTGGCTACCGGCGGCTCCATTGACGCATGCGCCAGGTGTGGGATGTAGTACTCGGCGGCGAACCGCTCCGTCTCGGCGGCGCCGTTCCACACACTCAGGGTGTCACCGTTATCACGAATGGTTTTACCCGTTGCACGTGAAGCCTCCGCCAACGTCTTGCGGAAATCGGCGGAGTCGTAGCCGCCGTTGGGGCCATCGTCCCATTCTATCTCCAGTGCCTCACGGCCCTTGATCGCGGCCCAGGTGTTGCGTGCCACCACGGCAACGCCGCCCAGCGGCTGAAATGCCGGCGCCCCCTGGAAAGCGGGAATCTCCACCACTTTCAAAACACCGGGCACGGCCAACGCTTTCTCACTGTCGAAACGGCGCAGCTTGCCGCCCACCACGGGCGGGCGCGCCACCACCGCGTAGACCATGCCGGGCAGGCGCATATCCATGCCATAGGTGGCCTGCCCCTTGCCGATGGCCTCCAAGTCAACCAGACGCACCTGATTCTTGCCAATGTAGCGATAGTCGGCGCGCGCCTTGAGTTTGAGCTGTTCCGTCCCGGGTACCGGTTGCCGGGCCGCGTCGGCCGCCAGCTCACCATAGCCCAGACGTCGCCCGGAGCTCTGGTGAACCACTTCATGCCGCACCGCCTTGACCTCGGACACGGACACCGACCAGCGGGCCGCGGCAGCCGCTTCCAACATCTGTCGGGCCGCCGCGCCCGCGCGCCGCATCGGCATCAGAAAATGGCGCATGCTACGGGAGCCGTCCACATTCTGGTTGCCATAGCGAGCCTCGTTGGCTTCCGCCTGCACCACCTGCACGCGGTCCCAACTGGCCTCCATTTCATCGGCCACCACCATTGGCAGGCTGGTACGCACGCCGGTTCCCATCTCAGCGCGGTGTGCCACGATGGTGACCGTGCCGTCCGCGGCGATGGACACGAAGACCAGAGGATCGTCCACCGTACCGCCCGGCATGGAGTCGGCACCGTACTTCTTGGAATCGGCATCAGCGGCTCTGACGATGGTAACCAGACCACCCGCCGTCACCGCCAGCGTCAGTGCTCCCAGGCTGCTCTGGAGGAAACGGCGCCGGGAGAGTTGCACGGTCGTGGACATTTATTCGTCTCCTTGCGCCAGACGATCCGCCGCCTGCAAGATAGCGGCGCGAATACGCGGATAGGTGCCACAGCGACAGATATTGCCACCCATGGCGCCGTCAATCTGTTCTTCCGTGGGTGCCGGTGTGGTCTTGAGCAGCCCCACCGCCGTCATGATCTGACCCGCCTGACAATAGCCGCACTGGGCCACGTTGTTCTCGATCCAGGCGTCCTGTACTACCTGACCGACACGGTCGGACGCCATGCCTTCGATGGTCGAAATCGCGCGCCCCGCAGCCGCGGACACCGGCGTGACGCAAGAGCGGACAGGCGCTCCGTCCAGGTGCATGGTGCAGGCGCCACACAGCGCCATGCCGCAGCCGAATTTGCTACCGGTCATGCCAAGTTCGTCGCGCAGTACCCACAACAGCGGCATATCGTCGGGAACGTCGACCTCCCTGGTCTGGCCATTGACGTTAAGCTGGGGCATGGCGAACTCCTTTGCGTTGCACAATCAGCGTGGTGACCATAACCAATAAGGGCATGAGCCCCTACCGCAAATCAAGAACAGTGCAAAAAAACACTCATCCGATTACGACGGTGCCATGGCTTCTTTGCCACATTCGTCTCCGAATGGTGTTTATCAACATCCGCTAAAAAGCGATGTCAGGTCAATACCGCACCTTTGCCTGTTCCTGCCACGATCCCACCGCTTTGAGACAGTACGCTTACACGCAACACGCTGGCACGCGAACACGCCAATCGCCTGTACCTTCTGAGTTCGTCGGTGCCTATTATGTGACTGATCATGTAGGGCCTGTTCACACTACTTGCATCGTGCCTGCTGTGGCTAAAAAGCCGCCAATGAAGGCGCGATGCAAGTAGTGTGAACAGGCCCTAGCCAGCCGGCAGTGTGAGTAACAAAGATGGCGGGATTCCGATGGATTCATTGATCACGGCGGCGGCGCGTGCTCTCGCGGCGGGCGATCCGCTGGCCGCGCTCAATCAGGTCGCCCTGCGTGATGACGCCGCCGCGCTTGCCATGCGCGGTATCGCGTTGGCGCAACTCGGCGACCTGCCCCGTGCCGGAGCCTTGCTGAAAGCCGCGGCCCGGGCCTTCGGGAAGAAAGAAGCCCTGCCCCGGGCCCGCTGCATTGTCGCCCAGGCCGAGATCGCCCTGGCATCGCGCGATCTGGGTTGGTCCGAACAACCCCTCGAGGCGGCAAGATCGACACTGGAAAAGCATGGAGAGCGGATCAATGCCGCCCATGCCCGGCATATCCGAATCCGGCGCCAACTCCTGCTTGGCCGTCTTGACGAAGCGGAGCGGGGACTGTCCGGAATCGATGCCTCTTCCTATCCTCCCCCGCTGCAAGCCGCCCATGAATTGGTGATCGCCGGCATTGCTTTGCGTCGTCTGCAAACGCGACGGGCCCGGTCCGCTTTCGCCCGTGCCGATACGGCCGCCCGCCAAAGCGGTATTCCTGCCCTGATCGCGGAGGTGGAACAGGCCGCACTCACTCTGACGGTTCCGGCGGCGCGTCTGATTCATAAAGGCCGACAACGGGCTCTGCTTCTTGAGGAAGTGGAAACGCTGCTGGCTTCCAATACGCTGATCGTGGATGAATGCCGCCATCAGGTCCGTAGCGGCGGCACCTCGATCCTGTTCGTGGGACGCCCGATACTGCTCGCTCTCGCTCGCATGCTGGCCGAGGCCTGGCCGGAAGACGTGCCCAGAGACGTTCTCATTGAGAAGGTATTCCGAACGCGCTTTGCCGACGATTCCCATCGCGCCCGGCTGCGGGTGGAAATCGGGCGTCTGCGTCAGCGCCTGCGAGGTCACGCCGGAATAAAAGCAACCCGCCGGGGCTTCACCCTGACCCCCGAACCCGACACTGACGTGGCCGTGCTCGCCCCTCCGGTGGACGAAAAGCACGCGGCGATTCTAGCCCTGCTTGCCGACGGCGAAACTTGGTCAAGTTCGGCTCTGGCCCTGGCACTGGGCGCCAGTCAGCGCACCGTGCAGAGAGCCCTTGAATCGCTGGCACGGGAGGAGAAAGTGCAATGTTTTGGTCGGGGTCGCGCCCGCCGCTGGCTGCTTCCCCCCATTCCAGGATTCACGACAACCTTGTTACTCCCGGCCCCGCTGCCGGGTGGCTAGGATGAAAGCACCTGGCCCATACGCGGGCAGCAACGAGGACAACAGCATGAACACATCATCAGCCGACCTGATCCGTGAATACGGGCCTTTCCCCGCTATCGACGCCGTCCATGGGGTGTCCTTCGACGGCCAGCACGTCTGGCTTGCCACCGGAGAAACACTGACCGCCCTGGACCCCGACAGCGGCCAAACCGGGCGCTCATTGAACGTCCCCGCGGACGCCGGAACCGCCTTCGATGGGCAGCATTTATTTCAGATCAGCGGAAACCAGATCCAGAAGATCGACCCTCGAAGCGGCTCGATCATCGCTACCCTCCCCGCTCCCGAAGGCGGCAACTCGGGGCTCGCCTGGGGTGAAGGCGTACTCTGGGTGGGCCAGCATCGCAGCCGCAAGATCCATCAGGTGGACCCGGAAACCGGAGCGATTCTCCACACGCTTGAATCCAACCGCTTTGTCACCGGGGTCACCTGGCTGGAGGGAGAGTTATGGCACGGCACTTGGGAAAATGACGAAAGCGAACTGCGACGTATCGACTCCGACACCGGAGAACTGCTGGAGCGAATTGAGATGCCGGCCGGAATGGGTGTGTCCGGGCTCGAGTCCGATGGCCGGGACCGTTTCTTCTGTGGCGGCGGAGGCAGCGGGAAGCTGAGAGCCGTACGCCGCCCGGGATAGTGCTGGAGGGTATCGTCGACGATATCAAAGAGCCGCCCGGAAAAATGGCCAAGGGACAGGATGGTCATCTCACTTGGCCTGGACTGTTGCGTACACTGGATTGGGGTTCACGCCTCCTATAACGATCCTAAAAACGCCAACAATGCTTCACGGTGTTTGCTACTGAGGTTGATAAAGCGATTTTTAATCACCTCGGCTTCGCCGCCGTGCCAGATGATGGCTTCGGTAAGTGTGCGGGCGCGGCCGTCGTGCAAATAGCCAACGGGTATGTCGCCGGCCACGTATTTTGTATAGCCAATGCCCCATAACGCTGGTGTGCGCCACATACGGCCGCTGGCGAGACCTTCGGCAAAGTCATCGGCCAGGCCTTCGCCCATATCGTGCAACAACAGGTCGGTGTATGGGCGAATTGTCTGGTTGCGGACTTCGGCGAAGCGCGAACGCGCACTGGTTTGTATTTCGCTAACATGGCAGGCGTTACAGCGAATATCGTTAAACACTTGCTCGCCTTGTGTCACTTTATTGGGATCGACGTCCAAATAGGGCAATGGCGACACGCCCTGTGGAAAACCGCTTACCTGGCTGCGTTGCGCGGGTACCGCCAGCAACTGCAAGTAGTCGGCCATCAATTGCAGCGCGTCGTCGGGCAAGCCGGCTTCGGTGCCGCTGGCGGGATCGCAGTATTTCGGGCCGGCCAGACAGTCACGGTTTGGATAAAGCGATGAGGTCACCGACATATCAAGCAAGGCGGCGTTGGCTACCTGATGGCGCAGGCTGACCTTGCCTGCTTTCCAGCCATAGCGGCCTAAACGTACCTCGCCGCTTTCGGGATCGTAAGCGTAGTTGGCTGTGCCGAGTACGCCATCCTCATCCGGCGTGCCGCGAACTCGCGCCAGAATGGTGTCATCAGCAATGGCCTCCAACAGCCCCATGCCAATCAACGGTTGCGCCGCGCGCAGCGAATAGGAGGCGGGTGACGGCCCTTCAAAGGCGATAGTGGGTTTGCGCAGTGTAACCACCGTGCCATCGGCAAGGATTACATCGTGGCTGTCGAAGCCAGCCACATAAGCGGCGTTACCCCAGTTTTCGCTAGTGCCGCTGGTGGTTGAACGCGCATTCATTTGCAGGCTTTGGCCATAGACAGGGTGCGGTAAATACAGACCGTTGGCCGGGTTACTCTCCGCACCCACACGTACCACCATGGTGTCTAACCGTTGATTGGCAACCACCGGCGCGACGCTGCGGCCATTATTGATGTGGCAACTGACACAGGTCGATTGGTTAAAATGTTGGCCTTGCAGCTCCCGGCCCGCGTCATTACGGTCGTTACCGGCTTCATTATGCGCGCCGCTCCACAGATTGGTGTGTAACCAGCGTCGCCCCTCCATAAAACGCTGAATATTCCGCATGCCGACGTTGTTGTGGGGCTGCTGAAAGATAAAGCTGGCATTGTCGGCGTAATCGTATGATACCGAACCCAACCCGCCTTGCAGGGCGTACCTGGGCAAGGGTTCGTTCATCAAGCGTGGCTCTTGACCGTACCAAGGGCGTAAGCCTTCACCCATTACGTAAGTCAGTTCGTTGGTATAGTAACGAACAGCACCGTCATCGCCGATGGCATCCATGGCCTCGCGGGTCGAGAAAAACGAACTGGTGAACTCAATGATATCGCCTTGTTTCAGCGGCCGTGCTGGCACGTTGTCACCGTTGGGAACCAACACGCCGTCGGCATTCTCAGCCAAGGCACTGTGACCGGGATAGGTGTCGAACACCACGCTACAGCCATCGTTGGCGCCGATAATCCCATGAAAACCGCTATCGGGGTTCAATAACTCGTTGTTAGCGGGCTTGGGCACTACCGGACAGGGCGCGCCGTCGCTCAGGTAGGTTGAATCGTCAAGCAGATCACCCGGACTCATCCAGCCAAAACCGGTGACATTGGGGTCATCGAAGCGGCGCACAAAGGAATGTCCTCCCCCTTTTTGCGCCTGTTGAAAGTATTGGTTAACGATAATGCGTGGCTCGGTGACGCCCGCGACGTTACTGTTGTCGATAAATTCAACGCCCCAGGTGCGATTTTTGAAGTAGTTGGCGACAAAGTTTAAGTGCGCGCCTGGCCCCTTATCGAGCGGATTGCCTTGACCATCAACGGTATCGTTGCGGCCAAAACCGTATTCATTCCACTCCTCGCCGCGTTCACGAGCGTGACGTGAGCGGCCCACCATGCCAAAACGGGTGACCAGCGTACCATCGGCCAGGGTAAAGCGGATACTTTCAATGGGCTCCGCTGGCGCTGGCAGGGGCTGGCGGCCTCTGCCGTCTACGGGATAAGGCACATAAGAAGTATCCAGTATTGGCATTGAGTTACCACAACCGGGCGTTTTAAATTCGGCTTCAAATAGCGAGTAGCCATAATGGGTATGGCGGCGAATGCCTTGCAAACGCACGTAGCGAACGTCGATATTGAGATTGAAAAAGGTCTCTGTGTTGCCCTTTCCGACGGTGATGTAACGCACTTGATACCAGTCTTCCGCATCGTCGGAAATATAGATGGCGTATTCGTCGGCGTACGCGTTTTCCCAGTATAGTTCCATGGAACCGATGGCGGTTTTGGTACCAAAATCGAACTGTAACCAGGCATCGTCAGGGTCGGCGATATCGCTCCAAGCACTTTCCCAGCGGCTGCTCGGGTCGCCATCTACGGCTTTTCCGGCAGTATTATTGTCGTTTTCGTCGCCGGACGAACTCGCGGTGATGCCAGTGATGGGTTGCGCTGGCTGACATTCGCCATCGTCAGTTGCCGTTGCCAAGCGCAGCTCCGGCGGTGGCGCGGGTCGTACCGGCGCATCAGCGGACGGCAGCGGACTGATATCGCTGACTGGCGCTGGCTCAAAGTTCGGTTCGGGCAGTTCCTCGGCAGGCGGGGAATCGGGGGCGGACGCGGGTGGTGTGCTGCCGCCACCTCCGCCGCCACAGGCCGATGCCGTCAATGCTAACAATAGGATGAGCAACCTGCGCATGGTCAATTTCCCCCCCACTTGCGATCCGTAATGGACAACACTGTGATAACAGCCTCATTTTACTGGGCATATTTTTTCTTATTATGACAGGCCGTTCATAAAAAAATGTGAGCCTATAGCGTAAATAGGGAACCTCTGAAAAGCACCCTTCATCCTGGGCGTGCCCCGTACCGTCAGCCCAGGCTTGACCCGGGATCTCCCTCCGCAGGGCGCATCACTTAGTAGCAGGAGATGCCGGATCAAGTCCGGCATGACGTTTTTCAGAAGCTCTTAACGCTTTGACAGGGTCAGTGGTGAAGGGGTATTCGTGAATGTACGCTGCTGCTCGGAAACGGAGACCCCGGAAGGTCCCCGTACAGGTCCGCGTGTATGACCGCGCCACCCGTTCTTTCTACTCAGCGGGAACCCGCTCCCGCTGGCCATGCACCACCGCCAGCCCGGCCAGGATCGCGATCATGCCGGCCAGCGACATTACCGACGGAGCATTGCCGAATACCAGGTAATCCAGCAATACCGTCACCACAGGAACCAGATAGAACAGGCTGGTGACATTGACCAGATTACCGGAGCGGATCATCCGATAAAGCAGCAACTGCGCCACCACCGACACCCCCAGCCCCATCCATACCACCGGCACCAGGAACCCCACGCTCCATTGCCAATGGAAAGGCTGGAACGGGATCAGCAAAGCGCATAACAGCAGCGTCACCGCGTATTGCAACGGCAGCACCTCGCTCGGCGGCAACGCGATACGCTTCTGCCACAACGCGCCGACAGTGACACAGAGCAAAGCGCCCAGAGCAAACGCCATACCGGTCCAGGACAACCTGGCCAGGACCAGACTCTGGTAGACCACCAGCGTCAGCCCCAGCAAAGCCAGCAGCAACCCCGCCAGGCGCCACGGCGCAAAACGCCGCTCGGTGAGTACCAGAGTGAGGATCGGTTGTGCCCCCAGCACCGTGGCCAGGAGTCCCGGCGTGACCTCATGCTCCAAAGCCAGGAAGTAACACAGGGTGTAAAAACCGATCAGCAACAAGCCGACGCCAGCCACGGGCAAACGCTGCCCTCGCGGAGGCAACAAACGACCGCCACGGATCAACAGCAAGGCGCCAAGCGCGAGAGCGAAACGCAGAATCAACAGGGCGAGAACCGAGCCGTGGTCCAACCCCCAACGCGTGACGATGGCGGCACTGCCCCACAGCAACACGAACGTGGCCATGGCGCCCTGGGCCGCCCAAAAGGTATTTTCCGTTTTCATGAAAGCTCATCCATCGAATACGAACGGCCCCGACCTGACACCGCGGAAACCGGGCGGCGAAGCCGTTAAAACAGATCGGGGAGGTAAATCGGCGATATCAGCCGCGAACGACTTGGCGTACTACGGCGACTGACGTTCGGACCGCGGCAACAACGACGGAAGCAAGCGGAGGAGACATGCCATGATCCCGCACGCGGTCGCCGGAAGACCGGACAGCTACAGCAACGATGCGTGCGACAACATTCATGAGAGGGAATCCGTTCGTAACGATTTGACGTTGCCCATGGTAATACGGGAACAGGCCGCGCACCAGTATGATGCACGGCCGTCTTTCGTGGCCATGACACATCAGCAGCCTTCAAACCGCCGGTTTCGCCATCGGCGGCACCGGGAACACCCGGTCATAGGCCCAGTTGAAGCTGAAGGCATAGAACAGATAGAACAACACCATGGCGAGGTCCATCAGCAGGGCCTGCAGCAAACCGATCCCCAGATACCAGGCCACCATCGGCAGCAGCATTACCAGCAGGCCGCCTTCGAACAGCAATGCATGCCCTACCCGCATACGCAGGGTTTTCCTGGTATGGCCCAACCAACGCAACATGGCGTGGTCGAACCCCAGGTTGAATACAAAGTTCCAGGCCGTGGCGATAGTGGCACCCACCACCCCCAGCACGCCCATGTGACCGACCGGCAACTGAAACAGGTAAGCGCCCACAGGGACCATGATCGCCAGGCCAATCAGCTCGAACAGTACCGCGTGACGGACCCGGTCCTGAGTCGTACGCAATGCCATGATGAAACACTCCTCAATGATTTGACTGGCGCCTAATCTATCTTCAATATCGCGGAAACAAAGTTAGATACCATCTAAAATTCAGATAGATGACTATTTCCCTGGACCAATTGCAGGCTTTCGTCATTGCCGCCGAGACCGGTTCGTTCTCCGCCGCCGCCCGGCGCCTGCGCAAGGCTCAATCCGCCGTCAGCACCCAGATTTCCAATCTGGAAGAGGATTTGGGGCTGGCGCTGTTCAGCCGTGCCGGACGCAGTCCTATCCTGACCCCGGCCGGGGAGCGCCTGTTACTGGAAGCCAGAGTGATTCTGGACCGTCGCGAGCATTTGATTGGCGTGGCACGCAGTTTCGAGGCCCACGTGGAGCAGCGGCTGGTGGTGGCGATTGACGAGATCTACCCGGAACAAGTCATGGCCGAGGTCTTCGCCGAATTCGCCAAACACTTCCCTCACGTGGAGTTGGAGTTGCTGTTTCCCATGATGGAGGACGTCAGCCGGTTGGTGCTGACCGGCAAGGCCGACCTCGGTGTCATGTGGAGGCAGGAGATCCTGCCCACCGAGCTGGGCTTCCAAACCCTGGGCTGGGTCCCCATCAAAATGGTCTGCGGCCAGAACCATCCCCTGGCTGAGGTGCGGGTGGACTGGGAGGACCTGAAACGCCATCGCCAGATTCTGGTGGCGGCTCACAGCGACGGCCCGGAGAAGCAACGCCTGCGGGTGGCACCGGAAGTGTGGTGGGTGGAAAGCCACTGGGTGATCCTGCAGTTGGTCCGTCAGGGTATTGGCTGGGCGTTCGTGTCCAGCCACGTGATCGAAGCGTCGCCGGTGGCCGCGGACCTGGTGACACCGGAGTTGCAGTTCGACGACTTTGATCTGCCGGTGGCGGTGGAGATGGTCTGGCACAAACAGCGCCCCTGTGGGCCGGCGGCCAAATGGCTGCGGGAGCGATTCGCCGCCACGGTGCTCTCCTGACTGCTCCTGACTGTGCCAGCCACCGTAGTCTCAGCCCGGTCCAGCGGGAGAAAACAAAACACCCTGGCGTCTCGCCCCATCGATGCCAGTCGGCTTCTCGCCATGAACCCGGTTCAAGGCATGATTTCTCCGGCGTCAGAAAAACACCGAGCCCAGGGCTCCGGCGCCAGCCGTGCCGTGTTGGCGATAAAACTGACCGTCGAATAAAACCCACACAAAGCAAGCACTTCCAACTGCTGCTCGGTTTCCCAATGCCGGACGAACAGCGAGTGCGCCTCCTCACTCAAGTTACCTTCGCCATGCAGTTCATCAACCACTCGGATCAAGGCCTGTTCCTGCTCGGTCCAGCACGGCGCTTCCGCGGTCCCGTGCCGGGTGGCAGCCAACTGCGCTTCATCCAGCCCCGCGGCCTTGGCGAACACCTTGGCGTGCACTCCCCATTCGTACTCGCATCCGTGATGCGCCGTGGTACGCAGAATGACGATTTCTCTGTCCCGCAACGGCAAGGGGCTGGCTTCATCCAGCAATCCCGCCGCGCCGAGTTTGCGCAACAGACGGGGACTGCGGGCGAAAACCCGGAACAGACTCAACACCTCGCCGTCCCGCTGCGGGTAGTACTTGTCCAGTATGGCCTGAGTCTCGCTGTCGAATGGCGGCCCCGAAAGGGGCCTCAAGTCGTGTGTCACTGTGGTCTCCTGTTCGCTACAATATGTGTAGCACATCTTTAGTCTCCGCTACTTTTTATGTAGCAGTCAAGCCAATAAAAAAGGAACCTCTATGGGCAAGAAGACCGTCAGCCAACCGGTACGAGGATCGACCACCGGCCGCCCGATCATGGTGTTGCTGGATATTCTCGGGCAGCGCTGGACGCTTCGTATTTTGTGGGAGTTGCGCGGTGAGCCCCTGTCCTTCAGAGCCTTGCGCCAACGCTGCGACCAGGTGTCGCCCACGGTCCTGAATGATCGATTGAAAACCCTGCGCGAGCTGGATCTGGTTCAACGGGAAGACGGAACCGGTTATCGTCTCAGCCAGGCCGGTGAGGAACTGGAGAGCACACTGCTGGCGCTCAACCACTGGGCCGAAAAGCACTGGGCCGGGCGCTGAGCCCCCTCTGCTTTGCCCCATCCGGCACCGGAAGGAAGCCCCATTGATGGATCGTGCTCAACTGCAGGGAACAGGATACGCCTTCGCCACCAGCGCCTTATGGGGCGCCACCGGTATCTGGGTAGCCCTCCTGACGGTTCTGCCGGTGTCTTCCACGCTGCTGTTCCGCTTCGTTACCGCCGCCGTGCTACTGGTACCGGCACTACTGCTCTCCGGCGGTATCCGCAAACCCACTCGTGATGGCTATGGCGCGGGAGCCTTACTGGCTGCCTACTATCTGTTCGCCACTGTCGGCTTTTATTTCAGCAATGTGGTCAGCGTCTCGCTGCTGGTATCTACCTCACCGTTCTTCGTCATGTTGATTCGTGTTTGCCGACGAGAGGCATTACGCAACCAGGAGATGGTGGGCGGGGTTCTGGCTTTTGCCGGCGTGTTGGTGCTGATTGGCGGCGGCGCGGCGGCAACCGCGGGCCGCCTTCCCGCTCTCGGTAATTTCTGCGGCCTGGGCGCCGCTCTGACCATGGCACTGTATTCATTGGCCGGGCCGCGTTTGCAGGGCCAGGGTTGGACCGTGGTGTTGATCAGTTGCCTGCTGGGCGCCCTGATAAGCCTGCCGTTCGCCGTGCCGATGCTGACGTTGCCCGATTGGCCACAATGGGGATTGTTCGTGGGCCTGGCGCTGTTCTCCACCCTCGCCCCCGGCTATCTCTACCCGCTGGCGTGCCAGCGCATCACTCCCACGGCCGCCACGGTAATCCGCCTCAGCACACCGTTTTTCACCGCCCTGTTCGCCTGGTTGATCCTTGGCCAGACCCTGGGGCTTCACCATTTGCTTGGCGCGCCATTGATGCTGGCCGGGGTTTATCTGACATTGCCACGGGCATCTTCGTCAGCCTGAGCCGCTTCGGCGGACTCTTCCTGACGCCGCCAATACCAGGCCAGCACCGCGCCGGAGAGGTTGTGCCAGACGCTGAACAAGGCACCGGGCAAGGCGGCCATGGCGGTAAAGTGCTTCACCGCCAGCGCCACACCGAGACCGGAGTTCTGCATGCCCACCTCGATGGCGAGGGTACGGGCACGGCGCGGGTCGAAACGGAACAGTCTGGCAACGCCATAGCCGGCGGCCAGGCCGATACTGTTGTGCAGCACCACCGCCAGCATCACGAGGGCACCACCACTGGCGATACGGGATTGGTTCAGAGCCACGATGATGCCGATCACCAGGACGATGGCGGCCACGGAAATCAGAGGAAAGGCATCCCGCACCCGATCCAGCCGCGCCCCCAGTAGCGAATTGATCAGGGTGCCACCGACCACCGGCAGCAGCACGATCTTCACCAAGGAGAACAACATGGCGGCCACCGGCACCGGCAGGGTTTCACCCAGATACAGCCAGACCAGCGCCGGTGTCGCCAACACCGCCACCAGGGTGGAGACAGCGGTCATGGCAATGGAGAGCGCCACATCGGCACGGGCCAGATAACAGATCACGTTGGAAGCGGTGCCGCCGGGACAGGCGCCGACGATCACCAGACCGACCATCACCTCCGTGGGCAGAGCCAGAACCTTGGCCACCAGCAGCGCGGCCAGCGGCATGACCAGGTACTGCAGTGCCACCCCCAGGCCAATGACGCCGGGCGCCCTGAATACACGCAGGAAGTCTTCCCAGGTCAGGGTCAGCCCCATGCCGAACATGATCACCATCAGCAGCGGCACGATCCAGTCGGACAAAGCCGCCAGTGGCGCTGGCATGAAATAGGCGAAGATGGAAAACAAAATCGCCCACAGCGGGAAAAGTCTCGCGATCATGCCCTGCCCTCGCTATCTGATGTTGTTGTTCTGGATACCGTCTCGCGGGAGGGTGTCAGTCGGTGCCCTCCCGGGCCTTGATGGACTCGAAGTCCTCATCCTTCAATTCCGGTAGCTGCTCGTCGCAGCCCTGGATACCCTGGCGGCGCAGGTTCTCGCAGACCCGGTCCAGCTTGCCGTCCACCGCGTGCATATGATCCAGCAGCGTGCCAATGGCCTCCGCCACCGGGTCGGGCATATCGTTGCTGACGCCATAAGCCTGGAAGCCGATCTTCTCCGCCATCTCCCGGCGGTTGCGCTCCTGCTCGTCGGCCGGCTGACGAATCACGCGGCCGGGAATACCAATTACCGTGGCACCTTCCGGCACTTCCTTGGTAACCACGGAGTTGGAACCGATCTTGGCGTTCTTATGCACCACGAACGGCCCCAGCACCTTGGCACCGGCACCGACCACCACGCCATCTTCCAGCGTCGGGTGGCGCTTGCCCTTGTTCCAGCTGGTGCCACCCAGGGTGACGCCGTGATAGAGCGTGACGTCGTCACCGATTTCCGCGGTTTCGCCGATCACCACGCCCATGCCGTGATCGATGAAGAAGCGCCGGCCAATGCGCGCTCCGGGATGAATCTCGATGCCGGTCAGCCAGCGGCTGAAGGTGGAGATCAGGCGAGCGAGCAGTTTCATACCGTGCCGCCAGCACCAGTGCGCCAGCCGATGGAACAAGACGGCGTGCAGCCCCGGATAATTCAGCAATACCTCAAGGGTGTTGCGCGCCGCCGGGTCACGGTGAAAGACGGATTGGATGTCCTCTTTGATCTGCTCGAACATAGTTACCTCAGAGAGCCTGTTTGCCTGCTCTATGAGCGGTCATCCAGGGCCTTGTCAATGGCCACCAGAGTGCCGCGCAGGATATTGATTTCCATTCTGTCGGGGCGGGCGCGCAGGAACAATCGCCGCATGCGTGTCATCACCTGGGCCGGTTTTTCCGGGTCCAGGAACTCACTGCGCACCATGATTCGCTCCAGATGATCGAGGAAGTGCTGGACGGCGTCATTACTGGCCGCCGGCTCGTCCCAATACATCCGGGGTGGCGTCATGGTGGCACGATTGGCCCGCGCCGCCTTCGGCACGGTATCGTCGTCGGCCAGTACCAGACGCAGTTCATAGGCAATCAACTGCACCGCCGACGCCACATTCAGCACACCATACTCCGGGTTGGTGGGCACGGAAACATGCAGGTTACAGCGGTGCAGCTCTTCGTTGGTCAGGCCACGGTCCTCACGTCCGAACAGCACGGCAATGCGGGCGTCGGCGGGTTCCTGCTCCAGTTGCTGGCCGAGTTCGCGGGGCGTCAGGCAGGGCCAGGGGATACGGCGATGACGGGCACTGGTGCCCACCACCAGAGTGGCACCTTCCAGGGCTTCATCCAGGCTGTCGCACACCCTGGCCGCGGCAAGAATGTCGCCAGCACCGGAGGCGCGGGAGGTAGCCTCGGCGCTGGGATGGATTTTCGGCGTCACCAGCCGCAGATCGCTCAATCCCATGGTCTTCATGGCGCGAGCCGCCGCACCGATATTGCCCGGGTGGGTGGTTCCCACCATCACCACGCGCACGTTGTCTAACATGATGTATCCAGATCGCGGGAAAGAAAGGGAGTTTAACAGATTCTCACCTGCCCACAGTCCTTCGCCTCTGCTAAACTTCGCGGCAATATGGCTCCTGGTGCCCGTTCAAGGTCGCCGGCCAACACCGCTCTTTTAAACCGACAGGATACCGGCATGCACGCGCCGCAAGTGAACATTGCTCTGCGAGCCGCCCGCCAGGCGGGCAATCTGATCCGCCGCGCGGCGGAGAACAACGATCCCCTGACCGTGGATCAAAAGGGCATGAACGACTTCGTCACCCAGGTGGACCGGGCGGCGGAAGCTCGCATCATCGAGGTGATTCGCAAAGCCTATCCGCAACACGGCATCCTCGCCGAGGAAGGCGGCGAAATCACCGGCACCGGTGAAGGTACCGACTATCAGTGGATCATCGATCCTCTGGACGGCACCACCAACTTCATCCACGGTTTTCCGCAATATTGCGTTTCCATTGCTCTGTCCATCAAAGGCCGGGTCGAGCACGCGGTGATCTACGATCCGTTACGGGATGAGGAATTCACCGCCAGCCGCGGCCGCGGCGCGGCGCTCAACGGCCGCCGTATCCGGGTCAGCAAGCGCGCCGGTCTGGCCGGCGCCCTGATCGGCACCGGCTTTCCCATCCGCGCCGAGCAGGCCCAGCACCTGGATGCTTATCTCGGCATGTTCAAATCCATCGCCGAATCCACCGCCGGCCTGCGCCGCGCCGGTTCCGCCGCCCTTGATCTGGCCTGGGTCGCCGCCGGACGCATGGACGGTTTCTTCGAGATCGGCCTGGCGCCCTGGGACATGGCCGCGGGCACGCTGCTGATCACCGAAGCCGGCGGTCTGGTGGGCGATCTCGCCGGCGGCCACGGGCACCTGGACTTTGGCCATGTGGCGGCCGGAGCGCCCAAGGTCTTCAAGGGTCTGCTGCAGAAAATCCAGCCTCATCTCACCGCGTCTCTGCGCCGCCAATAAGCCCCGCGCGGGCCCGCTTCTGGCGGGCCCCCTGATTTGTAAATCCGATTTACCAAGGGATGGGATTGCGCGCCGGGCTCTGCTAGCGTAACCCTATACCTCTATTCTCACGGGCGCGGCCACAGGCCGCGCCTCTTGCCTTTGATGCGCTTTCAGGAGAGCCACACCATGACCCAGCACAACCTCAAGGACTCTGATCTGTTCCGCCAGCAGTGTTTCATCAACGGGCAGTGGTGTGATGCCGAGGGTGGCGCCACCCTGGACGTGGACAATCCCGCCACCGGTGAAATCATCGGCACCGTGCCGCGCATGGCGGAAGAGGGAACCCGGCAGGCCATCGCCGCCGCCGACAACGCCCTGCCCGCCTGGCGTGACAAAACCGCCGAGGAGCGCGGCAAACTGCTCTACGCCTGGTATGAGTTGATGATGGCGCACCAGGACGACCTGGCCACCATCATGACTCTGGAGCAAGGCAAACCGTTCGCCGAATCCAAGGGCGAAATCGCCTACGCCGCCTCCTTCCTGAAATGGTTCGCCGAGGAGGCCCGGCGCGCCTATGGCAACACCATTCCCGGCGCCCGTCCCGGCCAGCGTATCGTGGTGATCAAGCAACCCATCGGCGTCACCGCCGCGATCACGCCCTGGAACTTCCCCTCCTCCATGATCACCCGCAAGGCCGGCGCCGCCCTGGCCGCCGGCTGCACCATGGTGGTCAAGCCGGCCAGCGCCACGCCTTATTCAGCGCTGGCGCTGGGTGAACTGGCCACCCGGGCCGGCATTCCCGCCGGTGTGATCAATGTGATCACCGGTTCCGCCGCCGCCATTTCCACCACCATCACCCAGTCCACGGTGGTACGCAAAGTCAGCTTCACCGGTTCCACCGAAGTGGGCAGCCAGTTGATGGCACAGTGCGCCGAACACATCCAGAAGGTGTCCCTGGAACTGGGCGGCAACGCGCCGTTCATCGTCTTCGACGACGCCGATCTGGACAAAGCGGTGGAAGGCGCCATCGCCAGCAAGTTCCGCAACACCGGACAAACCTGTGTGTGCGTGAACCGGTTCCTGGTACAGGATGGTGTGCACGATGCCTTCGTGGAAAAACTGGCGGCGGCGATCAATCAACTGAAAGTGGGCGATGGCTTCGAGGACGGCGTCACCCAGGCACCGTTGATCAACGGTGGCGCGGTGAAAAAAGTGCTTGAGCACATCGAGGACGCAAAATCCAAGGGCGCCAAAGTGGTGGTCGGCGGCGCCGCTCATGAGCGCGGCGGCAACTTCGTGCAACCGACGCTGATCACCGGCGCCACCCAGGACATGGAGTTCTGCCACGAGGAAACCTTCGGGCCACTGGCCGCGGTAATCCGCTTCCAGGACGAGCAGGAAGCGATCCAACTGGCCAACGACACCCCGTTCGGTCTTGCTTCCTATTTCTACAGCGAAAACATCCACCGCGTGTGGCGCGTGGCGGAAGCGCTGGAAGCCGGCATGGTGGGTATCAACGAAGGTCTGATCTCCAACGCCGCCGCCCCGTTCGGCGGCGTCAAGGAATCCGGCCTGGGCCGTGAAGGCTCCCTGTACGGCATGGAAGAATACATGGAAGTGAAATACCTCTGCATGGGCTGATAACGTATGAGGTAATGACCATGGCAGTGCGCCCGCGCTGCCCGTTTCAAGGAGCCGTCCATGGTTTCCATCGCGTTACTGCCCGGTGACGGTATCGGCGGCGAGGTGATGGCCGCCACCGTGCCGGTGCTCGATACCCTGGTCCAGCGGCACCGGTTGCCGCTGGATTACCGGGTCCTCCCCTGGCCTGCCACCGAGTGGCATCGTCAACACGGCAGCATGATGCCGGACGACGCTATCGATCAGTTGCTCGACTACGACGCCTTGCTCTTGGGAGCGTTGGGGGATCCTGGCCCACTGGATCAACCGGACCGCTATCGTCTGCCCGACAGCGTTTCCCTGGCTCCCCTGCTGACGCTGCGTAAATCGCTCAATCTCTGGGCCTGCGAACGCCCCGCCCGCTATTACCCCGGCGTCCCCTGCTACCTGTCCGATCCCCGCGCCAGGGAACTGGACATGCTGGTGATCCGGGAAAACAGCGAGGGGGAATATGCTGGCCAGGGCGGCCGTCTGCGCGCCGGCACCGAAGATGAAATCGCCACCCAACTGGAAGTGTTCACCTATGCCGCCACCGAGCGGCTGATCCGCCATGCTTTCGAACGGGCCCGGCAACGAGCACGGGAGCGCCGCGATGAAAAGCGTATGCGCGCTTTCACCGGCCCCGGAGGCGAACCCCGGGAATCCCAGGTTTGCCTGATCACCAAACGCAATGCCCAGGCCTTCTGGGGCGAGCTGTATGACCGCGTCTTCCAGCAGGTGGCGACGGAGTACGCGGATGTGGCTACCCACCACGAACTGGTGGACGCGGCGGCGATGAAATTCGTGCAGTGTCCATGGCGTTTCGATGTGGTGGTGGCCAGCAATCTGCACGGCGACATTCTTACCGATCTGGCCGCGGTCCTGGCTGGCGGTTTGGGGGTGGCGCCTTCCGCCAATATCAACCCCGCCGATGCCAGTGTGCCGGCGCTGTTCGAACCCACCCACGGCTCAGCGCCGGATATCGCCGGCCGCAATCTGGCCGATCCCCGCGCCACTTTGTTCAGTCTGGCGCTGTTGCTGGAATGGTTGGGACAGCGCTCGGGCGCCACCGCAGATACTAAGAACTCGAACGAAAAAAACCGGCTTTTTTCTAGCGCGGGCCACCAATTGCATGAGACGCTGATAGCGGATCTCGCTGCCGGACATCCGGCCAGCGGCACCGACGCCGTGGGTCGGCGTATTGCCAACGCGTTACGGTAATCCGAGCAGCGCAACGCGATATCGACCCGAGCCACTTCAGGCACGGAGGAGAGAGCGATGCATCATCTGTCTCCATTGCTGGTGCAATCCAGCGGCATCTGCGCGGAGCGCGGTGAAGGAAGCTGGTTGTTCGATGCCGAGGGGCATCGCTGGCTGGATTTCACGTCCGGCATCGGCGTCACCGCCACCGGCCATTGCCACCCCAAGGTGGTGGCCGCCGCCCAGGAACAAGTGGCCCGGCTGGTCCACGCCCAGTACACCACCGTCACCCATCCCAACATGCTGCGTCTCAGCGACCGGCTCAGCGAACACCTGCCCGCCGGCCTCGACGCCGTGTCCTTCTCCAACTCCGGCAGTGAAGCGGTGGAGACCGCCATCCGGCTGGCGCGGCACGCCACCGGCCGCCCCAACCTGATCGCTTTTCAGGGCGGCTTTCACGGTCGCACCCTGGCGGCGGCCTCGCTGACCAGCTCCACCACCAAGGTGCGCAGCGGGTGGGGGCCGATGATGGCCGGAGTGTTCTTCGCGCCATTCCCGCACACCTACCTGTACGGCTGGGACGAAGAAACCACCAGCACCTTCTGTCTGCAGCAGCTGGATCAGTTACTGCTGACGCAAAGCCCCCCCGGGGACACCGCCGCCTTGATCATTGAACCGGTGCAAGGCGAGTTCGGTTACTACCCGGCACCGGCCTCGTTCCTGGCCGGTCTGCGCGAACGCTGCGACCGCCATGGCATCCTGCTGATCGCCGATGAGATTCAGGCCGGTTACGGCCGTACCGGCCGCTTCTGGAGCCATGAGCATGCCCGGATCCAGCCGGACATGGTGGTCACCGCCAAGGGACTGGCCAGCGGTTATCCGTTGTCCGCCGTGGCCGCCGCCAAGGGCTTGATGGCGCAGGGACGGCCCGGCTCCCAGGGCGGCACCTACGGCGCCAACGCGGTGTCCTGTGCCGCGGCTCTTGCCACCCTGGAGGTGATCGAGGAAGAAGACCTGGTCAACCAGGCCGCCGAGCATGGCCGCTATCTGCGTGAGCGCCTGGAGGCGTTGGTTCGAAAACACGACGATATTGATGAGGTACGCGGCAAGGGCCTGATGCTGGGCATTGAGATGGTCCGCGCCCCTGGCCAGCCCGATGGCGAACGCGCCCAGACGCTGCTGTCCCGGTGCGAACAAGCAGGCCTGCTGTTGCTGCGCTGCGGCACCCATGGTCAGGTGGTGCGCTGGTTACCCCCATTGACGGCGAGCCGTCAGGAAATCGATCTGGCGGTGGACACCTTCGAAGACGCCCTGGAGAACAGTGCATGACGTTGCCCCGGGTTACCGTATTGCTGGCCGAGGACGAGCCTGATCTGCCCGGTCTGGAAAGCCTGGAAGGCCAGGCCCGGATCCACCAGCACCGTGGCGTCGATGGTCTGGCGCCCCGGCTGGCGGAAACCGATGTGCTGGTGGTCACCGACTTTCGCGTCGAGGCGCTGGAACGGGCCTGGCCCTCCCCTTGTCCGATTCGTTGGGTGCATGCCACCAGCGCCGGCGTCGACGCACTGATGATTCCGCCCTTGCGGGACAGCGATATTCCGGTCACCAACGCCGCCGGCATCTTCGATCGCGGTATCGCCGAATACGTGCTCGGCGCCCTGTTGCTGTTCGCCAAGGACACTCTGGGCAATCTGCGCTATCAACGGCAACGACAGTGGCGGCACCGGGAAACCCACATGCTGCGGGACCAAAGCGCGCTGGTGGTCGGCGCCGGTTCCATCGGCCGGGAAGTGGCGACGCTGCTCGGCGCCCTCGGCATGGAAGTGATCGGCACCGCGCGGCGGGCGCGGCAGCACGACGAAGCTTTCGCCCGGGTCCATGCCCAGGAGGATCTGCCGGCTCTGCTCGGCGACGCCGACTATGTGATCATCACCGCGCCGCTGACCCGCCAGACCGAAGGACTCTTCAATACCGGCACTTTGGCGCGGATGAAACCCGGCGCGGTATTGGTCAACGTGGGCCGCGGTGCCATTGTGGACACCCGCGCCCTGCTCGCCGCTCTTGATGACGGCCATCTCGGCGGCGCCGCCCTGGATGTATTCGAGCAGGAGCCGCTGCCCGCCGATCACCCGCTCTGGGACTATCCCGATGTGATGATTTCCGCCCATATGGCGGGCGACGCCAAAGGCTGGCGCGCCGCCCTGGGCCACCAGTTCGTGGACAACTTTGAGCGCTGGCGCCGGGGGCAGCCCCTGCGCAATCCGGTGGATACTCAGCGAGGTTACGGTCAACGCTGACCTCTCCTCGTACCGTTCCTCCACCCCCGTGCCGGCACCGCCACCAGCGGAGGAGGCCATCCATGAGCGAGGATATACGCGCCCTGAGCGCGCGGGCATTGCGGCAAGCCTACCAAAGCCGGGCGCTTTCCCCGGTGGAGGTGAGCGAAACCCTGCTCGATCAGATCGAACGACAGGACCCGGCATTGAATGCCTGGTGCCTGATTGATCGTGAGACCACCCTGGCCTCGGCCCGGGAGGCCGAGCAACGCTATCTGCGCGATGATACCCAGGGGTTGCTGGACGGTGTCCCGGTGGCGATCAAGGATGTCTTCCTCACCCCGATGTGGCCCACCCTGAAAGGCTCCCGCACGGTTGATCCCGCCAAGACACTGGGCAAGCGCGCCCCGGCGGTGGCCGCTCTGGAACGTCACGGCTATGTGCCATTGGGCAAGACCACGACGCCGGAGTTTGGCTGGAAAGGGGTTACCGACAGCCCGATGTGCGGCGCCACCAACAACCCCTGGGACCCGGCCAAAACCGCCGGCGGCTCCAGTGGCGGGTCGGCGGCGGCGGTGGCCGCCGGCATGGCGCCACTGGCCCTGGGCACCGACGCCGGCGGTTCCATCCGTATTCCCGCCGCCTTCTGCGGCATCGTCGGGCACAAACCCACCTTCGGCGAAGTGCCGCACTGGCCCGCCAGTCCGTTCGGCACGCTGGCCCACGCCGGGCCGATGACACGCACGGTGGAGGACTGCGCATTGATGATGCAGGTGCTGAGCGAGGCGGACCCGCGCGACGCCCAGGCCGCGCCGCGCCGTCCACAGGATTACCTGGCCGCCCTGGACGGCGACCTCAAAGGACTGCGTATCGCTTACAGCCGCAACCTGGGCTATGTGGATGTGGCCGCCGACATCGAACGGGCCTGTGATGAGGCGGTGGCGGTGTTACGGGATCTGGGCGCCGAAGTGGTGGAAGCCGACCCGGGCTTTCGCAGTCCGCTGGCCGCCTTCGGCCACCTGTTCTACGGCGGCGCGGCCAACGCCTGCCGGGAGCTTGGCGCGCGTCAACGCTCACTGATGGACCCGGCCCTGATGGAGGTGGTCAGCAAGGCGGAGCGGCTGTCGATGCTGGACTATCTGGGCGCGGTGAACGAACGGCTGGCGCTGTCGGAGCGCATGGCGCTGTTCCACGAGAAGTACGATCTTCTGGTAACACCCACGTTGCCGATCACCGCCTTCGACACCGCCCGGGAAGTACCCGTGGACTGGCCCAGCACCCGCTGGCCCACCTGGACGCCCTTCACCTATCCGTTCAACCTCACTGGCCAACCGGCGCTGTCACTGCCTCTCGGCCTGGATCGCGCCGGACTGCCGATGGGGCTGCAGATCGTCGGCCGCCGTTTCGATGACGCCCTGGTGCTGCGCGCCGGGCATCAGTTCGAACAGCAACGGCCCTGGCGACGGTTTCCGCCGCTGGCCGGGGTCGACTGACCGGAGGCACTCTCAATGGGTAAGCACCGTCGACAGGAGGCATCGTGAGCGAACTGGACATCGACTTCTACGAATCGGAGGACCCGATCTGGAATCCGGCGCTGCACACCATGCCGGTGCCGGGGATCCGCCGCATGGTGAACCTGGCCGCCACCATGGATAACGTCATTCATCTGTCCATTGGACAACCGGATTTCAAACCACCGGACCATGTGGTGCAGGCGACGGTGGAGGCGCTGCAAGCGGGTCAGACCGGTTACACCATGGACGCCGGGCTGCCGGAACTGCTGGAAGCCCTGGCGGACTACTACCGGAATCGTTATCAACGGCCACTGGTGCCGGAAAACATCATGGTCACCACCGGTGCTACCGAGGCCATCTACCTGGCGCTTACCGCGACTTCCGCACCGGGCCGGGAATTCATCGTGCCGGAACCGGCCTTCATGCTTTACGCGCCCTTGATCCGCATGAATGGCGGCGTCGTCAAAGCCATTCCCACCCATGCCGAACAACACCACCAGTTGGACCCCGAAGCGGTCATCGACGCCATCGATAACAATACCTGCGCCATCGTGCTCAACTCCCCGAGCAACCCCACCGGTACGCTTTATCCCCGGGAAACCGTGGAGGCCATCGTCCAGGAAGCGGCCTACCGTGGCGTCTATGTCATCAGCGACGAAGTCTACGATCACCTGGTCTACGACGGGCGCGAATACCCCAGCGTGCTGTCGTGCTGCGCCGACCTCGACCATGTCATGGTGGTATCCAGCTTTTCCAAGACGTTCAGCATGGCGGGCATGCGCATCGGCTGGTTGATGGCCAGTCAGGGCGCGATCAAGAAGCTGCGCCGCTATCACATGTTCACCACCACCGTGGCCAATACGCCCTGCCAGTGGGCGGGAGTAGCGGCCTTGACCGGGGATCGCGGTTTCGTCGATAACATGCTCGCCGAATATCAGCGACGGCGGGATCGCCTGGTGGAACTGGTGGAGCGAACGCCCCATCTCACCGGCTACCGGCCTGACGGCGCTTTCTATCTGTTCCCGTCACTGCCGGAAGGCGTCAATGGCGGCAACGTTGCGCTGAAATTGCTGCGCGAAACCGGCGTCTGCACCGTGGCGGGCGACACCTTCGGCGAGTCCTGCTCCAATGCCATACGGATCAGCTACTCCACCTCCCTGGAGCAGATCGAGGCGGCCTTCGAACGCATTATTCCTTGGATGGCCAAGCAGGATTTCTGATTCTGCTAGCGCTCCCGGACCGCCGCGCGCCGGCGCGCGGCGCGCTCCGAGGACCAATCCACCGCCTGCTGCTCCGACTCCGGGGCACCGCAAGGCCCGGCGGCCAGCTCACAGCCGCAAGCTTCATCCAGAACAAAATGCCGGAACGCAAGCAAACGCTGATCATGGGCGGCACCATCGGGCCAGGTCAGACTGTAGACATGAGACGCCAGCACCGCCGGTGCATCCGTGAATGCCGGCACCAAACGACCGGAGTGCAGCTCCGCGTCAATCATCGGTGACCGGGCCAGTGCCACACCAAGACCGTCAATCGCCGCTGACAGCGCCACGCCATAATGACTGAAACGCAGCCTCGCCGGCGCCGGAGCATCAGCGACGCCCAGACGCTCAAGCCATTCCTCCCAATTACCGGCGCTTCCGGATTCCGGATCTTCCTCGATCAAGGTATACCGATGCAGATCGCGAGCGGACCTTAACGGCGTGTCGCCGTCGCGCAAACCCGGACTGCATACCGGGAAGCGCTTTTCACGGAAGAGCCGCAGTTCATTCTTGTCCAGAGCCCCCTCGGCGGGGCGCAATACGATTGCCGCATCCACACCATCGCGGGCAAAGTCCGGGCGCCGGTAGTCCAGGGTAGCGAGACGGATTTCGATATCCGGATGCAAGGCGGCGAAACGTCCCAACCGGGGTACCAGCCACCAACTGGCGAAGGCCGCTGGCGCGGCAATGGTGAGCACGCCGGCCTGATGACGGCGGCGCACCCGATCGCAAGCACACAACATCAGATCCAGCCCGGAGCGCACTCCCTCCAACAAGGTTTGCCCTTCTCCGGTCAATTCAATTCCAGGGTTGAGGCGATGGAATACCGGAGTCCCCAGGAAGGTTTCCAGGGCACGGATCTGGTGACTGACCGCGCTCTGGGTGATCGACAGATCCTGAGCCGCCAGAGTGAAGCTGCCCTTGCGGGCGACCACCTCGAAGGTGCGTAGCGTGGTCAAGGGCGGCACCGAACGATAGCTGTTGGCGGGCGCTTTCATCATGAATTCACCTAATGCGGCACTGAAAAATGCTCATTTGCAGCGGAACTTCTCAAACACCACGATTATCTGTACTCATCACAACCAGAACAAGGCCCGTCCTTGAAGGCACCCACCACCGCCTTTTCGGGCCACGGCCCGCACCAGGAGGCAAGACAACATGCTGGAACCCGGATTATTGCTGCTCAGGTTGGTGGTCGTCGGCGGCCTTGCCGTCTGGTTGACGCTGATTCTGATCAACGTGATCACCGATCGGAAAGGCACCGTGGCTAGCGTCGCTCTGATCATGACCATGAACCTCATTGCCCAGGATAACGACACCCATCCGTTGTTGCGCCGTCGTATCGAATCCCGCTTCTGGCATGTCATCGGAGCGGTCGCCATCATGACTCTGCAAGCTATTACCGTGGTACTGCTGTGGCGCGGAACCGTACTGCTTCTGAGCGACGCTTCGGCATCGGCGTTGAGTACTCAAACCGTGACAGCGGTCCAGCAAGGGCTCACTGCCTTCGCCGCGCTTTGGCTGTTCATGCTGATGGGGGGAATGTGGTTCGTATATTGGCTCAAACAGCCAGGCTTGCAGCAGTTGCATCTGACCTTGCTGCTCGTCGCCATTGCCACTGGGATACTTTTTTCGGTGGCCTGAAGCCCACGCCGGAACCCACAAAAAAGGGCGCCCCGCTGGCGCCCCTTTTTTTCGACTTCAACCACCGCTCAGGGCATGTCATCCACTTCCTTCTTCTCCGGAATGATGAAGTCCTGCTTGTCCACTTTCATCAGGAACAGCATGTTGGTGACCACGTAAATGGATGAGTAGGTACCCACCGCGATCCCCACCAGCAGCGCTTCGGAGAAAGCGCGCATCACTTCACCGCCAAAGAAGAACAGGGCAATCAATACCAGCAGAGTCGTGAAGGAGGTGTTGATGGTCCGGCTCAGGGTCTCATTGAGAGAGCCGTTGATGATCTTTTCCGGATCGGTTTCACGGGTGTCGCGAAAGTTCTCCCGGATCCGGTCCGCCACCACGATGGAGTCGTTCAGCGAGTAACCGATCAACGCCAACACCGCCGCCAGCACCGTCAGATCGAAGGTCCAGCGCATTAGCGAGAACAGGCCGAGCACGATGATCACATCATGCAGCAAGGCCACCACGGTGGCGACACCGAACTTGTTGGTGAAGCGGAACCAGACGTAAACCAGCATCAAGCCCAGTGCCATCAGCAGCGCGAGACCGGACTCGTCGCGCAGCTCGTCACCCACTTGCGGACCGACGAACTCCACCTGCTGAACCTTCAGCCCGGGCAGCTTGCTTTCCACCACCTCGGTAAGCCGGGGCCCTACCTGATCCGCGGGCATATCGTTCAGGGTGGGCACCCGGATGCTGATATCCCGGGGCGACCCGTAACGTACCACGGTGGCCTCTTCGAACGGCGTGCCTTCCAGCGCGGAACGCACATCGTCGATGATCACTTCGTTTTCGCCCTTGGCCACCACCGAGGTGCCGCCGGTGAAATCCATCCCCAGATTCAAACCCTGGGTCGCCAGCAGTCCGATGGAGCCGAGCACCAGAATGATCGACAACGCCGCGAACAACCGCCGTATACCCAGGAAGTTGATGGAGAAAGGAGCCTTGTTACTCATAAGCACCTCAAATACTCAGTTTGGCCGGCGGACGGGCACCGCGGCCGTAGACCATTTCCACCATGGCGCGAGTGCCCACGATGGCGGTAAACATGGAGGAGAGGATGCCGATAAACAGCGTCACCGCGAACCCCTGCACAGAGCCGGTGCCGGCGGAGAACAGGATCACCGCGACGATCATGGTGGTGATGTTGGCATCAAGAATGGTGCTGAACGCCTTGGCGTACCCTTCATCAATGGCTTGCCGTGGCCGCACGCCTTTTTTCAGTTCTTCCCGGATACGTTCATAGATCAGCACGTTGGCGTCCACCGCCATGCCCACCGTCAAGACGATACCGGCGATTCCCGGCAGGGTCAGAGTGGCACCGGGAATCAGCGACATGATGCCGACGATGATCAGCAGGTTACCGACCAGCGCCACATTGGCGAAGATACCGAACACCTTGTACCAGACCAGCATGAACACCAGCACCAGGACCATGCCCAGCGCCATGGATTTGAGTCCGGACTCGATGTTTTCCGCCCCCAGGCTGGGGCCGATGGTGCGCTCTTCGATGATGGTCACCGGCGCCGCCAGGGAACCGGCGCGCAACAGCAGAGCCAGCTCGGACGCTTCCGCCGGGCTGTCCAGACCGGTAATCCGGAAGCGGCTGCCCAGGGTATCCTGGATAGTGGCCACGTTGATCACGTAACGGTCGGTGGTGCTTACCGGCACCTGCTCGGTTTCACCGTTTTCATTGGTGCGCGAGCTCATCTCGGTCTTGGTTTCGATGAACAGCACCGCCATCGGATTGCCGACGTTCTGTGACGTCACCCGCTGCATCCGGCGGGCGCCGGCGGAGTCCAGGGACACGTTCACCTGCGGGGTGCCGTTTTGTGGATCGAAGCCCATTTGCGCGTTGGTCACTTCGTCGCCGGTAGCGATCTTGGAGCGCTCCAGAATAACCGGGCGATCCCCCTGACTGCGGAAGGGGAAAATCTCGGTGCCCGGCGGTGCCACGCCGGTGGCGGCACGGCTGGCCGGGTAGTCCTGATTGACCAGGCGGAACTCCAGGGTGGCGGTACGGCCGAGAATACGGCGGGCCTGGGCCGCGTCCTGCACCCCGGGCAGCTGCACCACGATGCGGTCCGCCCCCTGCCGTTGCACCACCGGCTCGGCCACACCCAACTCGTTTACCCGGTTATTCAGCGCGGTACGGTTCTGATCCACCGCGTAATCCTGCATTTCCTTGAGGGCGGTCGGGTTCAGGTTGAACACCAGCACCCGCTGCTCGGGATCGGAGTCCAGCGAGAATTCCGGCAACGCGTTACGCAGCAGAGTGCGGGCGGAATCGGCGTCTTCGGAGTTGGCGAACTGCACGCGCAACTGCTGGCCATCTTGCTGCACGTCGCGGTAACGAATGCCTTCGTTTTTCAGCGACAGTTTGATCTGGCCGGCCCAGGCTTCCATGCGCTGGTTCACCACCGCTTCCATATCCACTTGCAGCAGGAAATGCACACCACCGCGCAAATCCAGGCCCAGATTCATCGGCGAAGCACCAATGGCACGCAGCCATCCTGGAGTAGTGGGCGCCAGATTCAGGGCCACCACATAGTCATCGCCGAGGGAACCGGCCAGAAGCTCGCGGGCACGAAGCTGGCTGTCATTGTCAGTGAAGCGCACCAGCCAGGAGCCGCCATCAATCTGTTCACCGGGCCCATGTTCCAGACCCGCCTGATCCAATTGCCGTAACACGCGCTGGCTGGCACTGTCGGATACGGTTCCACCGGGCTTGGCGCTGCTGATCTGCACGGCCGGGGCGTCGGGGAACAGGTTGGGAAGAGCGTAAAGGCCGCAAACAAACAATACGGCCATGAGCAGGAAGAATTTCCAGCGCGGGTAGCGGGTCATAATCGTCTTCCGGTATTGCCGGGAGGTGGCGGCCCGGAGCAACCGGGCCGGACACACCTCTTTTTATATGGATTTGATGGTGCCCTTCGGCAACGTTGCCTGGACACTCTGTTTCTGCAATTTGATTTCCAGATTGTCGCTGATTTCCACCACGACGAATTCGTCAGTGACTTTGGTCACCCGGCCGAGAATACCGCCGGCGGTCACCACCTCGTCACCTTTGTTCAGGTTCTGCACCAGATTACGGTGTTCCTTGGCGCGCTTCTGTTGCGGACGGATCAGGAAGAAATAGAACACCGCGATCATCACCACCAGCATGATCAGTTCGATGCCACCGCCCGGACCTCCGGCGGCTTGCGCATAAGCGGGCGAAATCAACCAGTTCATCTCAATTCTCCACGTTTTCGTGTTAAAGAGCGGGCACATCGCGGCCCATGGCCGCATAGAAGTCACCGACAAAGGCGCTCAATGTACCCGCTTCAATGGCCCCCCGCAATCCAGCCATAAGCCGTTGGTAATAGCGTAGATTGTGGATGGTGTTCAGCTGCGCGCCGAGCATTTCACCACAGCGATCCAGGTGATGCAGATAGCTGCGGGAAAACTGGCGGCAGGTGTAGCAATCGCAGCCCTCCTCCAGCGGCGACAGGTCGTCGCGGTGGCGGGCATTACGAATCTTGATCACCCCTTCACGGGTAAACAGATGGCCGTTGCGCGCGTTGCGGGTGGGCATCACGCAATCGAACATATCGACCCCACGGCGCACCCCTTCGACAATGTCCTCAGGCCGCCCCACCCCCATCAGATAACGGGGCCGGTCGGCGGGCATATGCGGCGTGATCCCGGCCAGGGTACGCCGCATCTCCTCCTGCGGCTCACCGACGCTGAGACCTCCAATGGCATAGCCGTCAAAACCAATATCCGTCAGGCCGGCCAGGGATTCGCGGCGCAGATTATCGTACATGCCCCCCTGTACGATCCCGAAACAGGCCGCATCGTTCCCTTCATCGGCCACATGGGCCGCTTTCGAACGGCGCGCCCAGCGCAGGGACAGCCGCATGGACTCGGCAGCCTGCGTCTCGGTGGCGGGGTATGGGGTGCATTCGTCGAAGATCATACAGATGTCGCTGCCCAGAGAGCGCTGCACCTGCATGGCCCTTTCCGGCGTCAGTTCCACCCGGTCGCCGTTGATCGGGTTCTTGAACACCACGCCTTGCTCGGAAATCTTGCGCAGCTCACCCAGGCTGAACACCTGGAAACCGCCGGAATCGGTGAGGATCGGCTTGTCCCATTGCATGAAGCCATGCAGCGAGCCATGACGTTCGATGATTTCGGTGCCGGGACGCAACATCAAGTGAAAGGTGTTGCCCAGGCAGATCTGCGCGCCGCTGTCGGCCAGGTCCCGAGGTAACATGGCCTTGACCGTACCGTAGGTGCCCACCGGCATGAACGCCGGCGTCTCCACCTCACCGCGGGGAAAGGTCAAGCGGCCCCGGCGCGCGGTGCCATCGGTGCTCAGCAGATCAAAGCTCATTCGGGACATGAAAAAACCTTATGTTCACACATCGGGCTGCCGTTCGATAAACATGGCATCGCCGTAACTGAAGAAGCGGTAGCCTTCACGGACCGCTTCCTGGTAAGCCGCCAGCACCCGTTCCCGACCGGCAAAAGCGCTGATCAGCATCAACAGGGTGGAACGGGGCAGGTGGAAGTTGGTGACCAGGGCCTCCACCTGACGAAAACGGTAGCCGGGATAGATGAAGATATCGGTTTCCGCTTCTCCCGAACTCAGAGCGCCGTCGGCACTGGCCGCTTCCAAGGCCCGCAACGCCGTGGTGCCCACCGCCACCACCCGGCCACCACGGGCCCGCGCAGCCAGCACCTGCTCCACCAGTGCCTCGCTGATACGGAAACGCTCGCTGTGCATGTGGTGCTCTTCCACCTTGTCCACGCGTACCGGCTGGAACGTGCCCGCGCCCACGTGCAGAGTGACGAAGCCGGTTTCCACACCCTGCCCCCGCAACTGCTCAATGAAGGCCTCATCGAAATGCAAACCGGCGGTGGGCGCCGCCACCGCGCCCGGCTCCCGGGCGTACACGGTCTGATAACGCTGCAGGTCGGCGTCTTCGTCCGGACGGTCGATGTAAGGCGGCAGCGGCACGTGGCCAACGCGTTCCAGCGCATCCAGCACCTGCTCACAACCGGTGAACATCAGGTGGAACAACTCACCGCGCCGGCCGCGAACCTCCGCCGCCACACCCTGATCGAACTCCAGCCAACCGCCGGCCTTGGGCGACTTGGAAGCCCGCACATGGGCCAAGGCCTCGCGACCGCCGAGCAGCCGTTCGATCAGCACTTCCACCCGTCCACCGGTCTGCTTGCGGCCAAACAGACGAGCCGGAATCACCCGGGTGTCGTTGAACACCAGCAGATCACCAGGCTTCAGCCAGGCGGACAGATCCGGAAACCGGCCATGCCCCATCCCCGCCCCGGTCAGGGTCAGCAAGCGCGCATCGCGCCGCTGCGCCGGCGGATAGCGGGCGATCAGCTCGTCCGGTAAGTCAAAATCAAAGTCGTCGACTTGCACGTATCACCCGTATTCAGCTCACATGTGTTCAGGAGCGACCTTTACCGTTTTTCGGTATTTCCACCGTGGCGGTGAGGGACAATCGGTCATGCAGAGTTTGGTGAGGGTGCACCAACACCACCAGGTAACCGGCCCCCAGCATCAGCCAGGACACACCAGCGGCGGCGAACCGGGCCAGGGTCTGCCAGAACCGCACCGGCCCGCCACGATAGTCACGTATTTGCAGCCGCCAGGCGCGCATTCCCAGAGTCTGACCGCCATGCAGCCAGAACCAGGCATAGAAGGCCCAGGTTTCCACCAGCAGCAGGGGGAACAGCACGCCCTTCAGCACCATCGGATCGGCGCGGGTAACACCGTTGATCTCCTGGGTCGGCAGCCCGGTGTGGTTATAAACGATGACGAAAATCCCGGCGGTTATGAACCATAACGCCAACACCAGAAAACCATCATAGACCAGCGCCATCAGCCGTTTGATCAGGCCCGCGGGTCTGGCATTTTCGATCATCGCTGCTCCATTACGGGTTACCCTGACCATCTGCTCCCGGCGATTTTTGACGTCGCCCCGGCGACAGACCGCAGGGGGACCATCATGGATGATGGTCACAAACAAATCGCCGGGAGCGATTTTTGACGTCGCCCCAGCGACGGCCCGGAGGGTGACCACCATGGACGGTGGTCACAAAAAAGCCCGCTCGGCGCGGGCCTTTCAAATCCTCGGCGGCGCGATCGGCTCGGCGACCGGCCCAAACGGCCGCTATTCTAGCAAACCCGGGACCTCCTGTCCCACCAGAGCGAGGGCGCGGACCGGCGTCACAGCCCGTCATCGCGGTCATTGCGAGGAGGCACCGGGCGGCGGTACAAGGACCTTATAACCCCGATCACCGGGGTGCCATCCGGAGGGAGTCCCATGTCCGGCTTCCGCCTGTACGCCCTGCTCATTCTTGTTGCCCTGTCTGCGCCTCTGGTCGGTCCGGCGGCGATCGTCGCCACTTCGACGCCTTCCTCCACGTCGTCCCTCGGCGAACAGATCCGGGATCACTATGAGACCGTGCTGCCCTCCCTGCCAGCGGACAAACAACGGCACTACGCGCTGCGTCTGTACCGACTGACTGGTGATGACGCTTATCTGGCGCCAATTCGCGATGAGGTCCTGGCCATACTGCCGCGCTGGCAAAAGGCCATGCAGGCCCTTGACGACGCTGGCCAACGGCAGGCCCTGGCCAGCCAGATAGTGGATGATTACCGCGACGACACCCCGAAATACCAACGCCGCAAGGCCTTGCTGCGCCGCAGCGGGGAGCTCCCCTTCGCCAAGCAGCTGCTGTACCGCGTCAATCAGCTCGAGGAGTTGCATCTTGCCGGCGAGCCCCCGTTTCAGGACACCGGCCGCGCCCTGGCCTATCTCAGGGCATTCGACTTTCAGTCCTTCGTGCTCGATCCCGAGGTCATCAAGGTGTACTCGGCGCAGACCGCGAACCTGGTCTACTACCTTTATCGGCTCGGGTTACAGGATTTGCGGGAACCCTACCAACAGGCGTTCCGGCGCGTCTATCCGCCCGGCACGCCACATCAAGGGCTGGATCTGCAGGAGAAAATCTACGGTATGACCCATCTGGTGATCGCCGCCAGCGGCTATTACCAGCATTCCGTGGCGCGCAAGGACTTTGGCTGGATTTTCGATTATTTCGAGCGCCGGGTCGACCACGTCATCCAAGGCACCAAGCCGGATGTGTATACCGAGATGGCGCTGTGTTTCCTGCTCGCGGAAGAGCCGGACAATCCGGCCATCGACAAGGTCAAAGCGGCTCTGGAGCGGGAGTTTGACGACGAGGCGGACATGATCCCGGCCACCGACGGCAGCACCGACCCCGCCCGCGGCGAACACCGCAACACCCTGGTGGTGATGCTCTATTACTGGCCGGAGAGGTTGCACACGGGGCCGGACCTGTCTCCCGGGAAAACCCGGAAACCGGAAACGAAAACGCCGGGCTCGGCCCGGCGTTTTCCCGACGCTATCACGCCGTCAATTTGGTACCAGAGGCCGGACTTGAACCGGCACGCCCGCGAAGGCAACGGATTTTGAATCCGTCGTGTCTACCAATTCCACCACTCTGGCAAGGGATGGCAACAGCCTGCATCAGGCCATCGGCCGGCGAGTATACCAATCTCGCCGGACAATGCCAGCCATTATGCCGTGGATATTGTGGCTACCGCACCCGCAACAATAACCAGACGCCCAGCATCAGGCAGAGCACTGGCGGCAGGCCGGCGGCGAGCAGCGGCTCGGTGCGGAACACCAGGGAAAGGTGGCCAAAAAACTGCTGTCCGTAGTGGAATATCAGGCCGGCCACCACCCCGGCCGCCACCCGCAGCCCCATGGTCACTTCCCGCAACGGGCCGAAGACAAAGGAGATGGCGATCAGCACCATGCCGATGGTGGCGGCGGGCATCAGCAGTTTCTGCCAGAACGACAGCATATAGTCGGCGGTTTCCAGCCCCTGCCGCTTCAGGTAGGAAGCGTACTCTATCAGCTTGGCCATCCCCAGCCGCGCCGGGTCCAGCACCACGATACTGAGCAATTGCGGTTTGAGGCTGGTCTCCCAGACGTCGTGTTCCTCACGGTAGGTCTCGGTGCGCTCGCCCTGAAAACGGGTACCCTGCACGCCTTCCAGGGCCCAGGAATCACCCTGGTAGATGGCCCGCTCCACATACAGGCTTTCCGCCAGCTTGTGCTCTTCGTCGAAGCGGTAACGGGTCAGGCCGTACAGCACGCCGTTGGGTTGCACCGCGTTAATGTGGATGAACTCATCCCCTTCGCGGTGCCAATAGCCGTATTTGCTGCGGATGGTTTCACCCCCGCCTTCCTGCAACGAGCGATTGCTCTGCGCCACCTGCTCCGAGTACGGGGCCAGGTATTCCCCTACCGGCACTGACAGCAGCATCAGGAAGATCACCGGCCGCAGCACCATCCAGGCGATCCGCAAAGTGGATATGCCCGCGGCACGGATCACCGCCAGTTCGCCGTTATTGGCCATCAGCCCCAGACCGATCAGGGTCCCCAGCAGGATCGCCAACGGCAGGTACTCATTGAAACGGCGCGGCACCGTGGTGACCACGAATTGCAGCGCCTGCAACGCCTGATAGCCGCCACGCAGAAATTCCAGCTCGTAGACGAAACTGAACAGGCAGTCCAAGGCAATGATAATGCCGACGATGGCCAGGGACGGAATCAGCACCGCCCGCCAGAAATAGCCTCTCAGTAGTTTCATGTGCTCCTCCTGCGGCGCCACAACCGGTCGCCGTAATAAAGGAAGAACACCGCCACCGCGGCCAGCGCATGAATCCAGATCATCGAGTAATACCAGGGCCGCTCACCACCGGTATCCGCCATCCAGCTGCGCATGGTGAGCAACAAACCGACGTACAGCATGTACCCGATCACCGCCGGAATCATCCGTAGGAAACGCCCCTGGCGAGGGTTGACCTTGGCCAGCGGGATCGCCGCCAGGCACATAATCGGGACCGTCAATACCAGTGACCAGCGCCATTGCAACTCCGCCACCGCCTGATTATCCCCGGCGCTCTCCAGCAATTCGCCGGTGGTGCGCCCTCTTACCTTAGGCGGCCGGCTCGAGGTGTTTTCACTACCGATCCGGACCCGGGCCTTCTCGAACGCCACTTCCTGATAATCCGCTTCACCGGGCTTGCCCTGGTATTGATAGCCGTCACGTAATTCCAGGTAGTTGATGCCGTTCTCGTCCTGCACCAACCGCCCGGTATGGGCCCACACGGTAAGTACGCGCCCGGCCTGGGAATCGTCAAACCGGGCATCGGCGACGAATACGTTCTCCAGATAGCCGTCCTCGCGATTAAGACTCTCCGCGTAGGTGGCCCGCTGGCTGCCATCCGAGCCGCGCACCAGGAACCGGCCCGGTGTCAGCAATTCCAGCACCGAACGGCCTTTTTGTTCCTCGAAGATACGGTTTACTTCGGCATCGCCCCGGGGCGTGACGTACAATGAGAACAGCGCCACCACGCTGACCGCCACCAACACCGGTACCACCAGTGAGCGGATGATCCGGCCGTGCCCCTGGCCTCCGGCCTGCAACACCACCATCTCGTTGTCCATGTGCATACGTCCCAGCACTAGCAACAGGGAGATGTACAAACTCAACGGCAGAATCATTTGCAGGAATTCCGGCAGCCGGAACGCCATCACCAGAAACAGAGCGTCCGCCGCGATCTGACCGGCGGCGGCCTCTGCCAAATACTTGATAAAGCGACCACTGACCAGCACCATCACCAAAATGAAGGTCACCAGCACCGTGGTCACGAATACCTGACGATTTATGTAGCGGTGTAGTATCAACGTTGGTCCCGCCCGCACCTGTTCCATCTTTGCAGTGTGCGGCATTGTAACTCAGGAGAGAGCATGGAGTACGCAATTAGCCACTCGGCCCTGCCGAAACTGAAAGCAGATTGTCTGGTTCTGCCACTCGGTAGCGCTTCCACCCTGCCGGAGGCCCTTCCCGATGAGACCCGCGCATCGGTGCAGGCGTTCATCAAAACCGGGGATTTTTCCGGCAAACAGGGTCAGGTCAGCTGGTTGCACAATCCGCCGGGCGTCGCCGCCCGCCGTTTGCTGCTGGTGGGCTGCGGCGACAAGACCGAACTCGACGGCCAGGCCTGGCAGCGTCTGGTCACCGGCACCACCAGGCAATTGCTCGCTTCTCCGGTGAAGCAAGCGGTGTTGATGCTGGACACCGTCAACGTTGCCCGTGAGCTGGACTGGCGGGTGAGGGAAGGGGCCCGGGTAGCGGAAGAAGCCAGCTACCGGTTCGACGACTACCGCAGCAAACCGGCCAAGGCTGCCGCCCTGCGCAAGCTGACATTCTGGCATGCGCAACGCGATGCTGCCCTGCGCCAGGCCCTCAAGCAAGGCCGGGCCGTGGCCGCCGGCACCGCTCTGGCACGCGATCTGGGCAATATGCCCCCCAACGACTGCTATCCGGAGTATCTGGCCGAACGCGCCAAGGCCCTGGGCAAGGAATACGACAAGCTGACGGTGAAGATCGTCACTCAGGCCCAGGCGGAGAAGATGGGCATGGGGGCTTTCCACGCGGTGGCCAAGGGCAGCACCCGGGAAGGATGCCTCATCGTGATGGAGTACAAGGGCGCCGCCGGCAAGCCGGTGTCCCTGGTCGGCAAGGGGATCACCTTCGATACCGGCGGTATCTCCCTGAAACCGGGCGCCAACATGGACGAAATGAAATACGACATGGGCGGCGCGGCGAGCGTTTTCGGTACCGTCAAAACCGTCTGTGAGCTGGGCCTTCCGATCCATCTCGTGGCCGTGGTGGCCGCGGCGGAAAACATGCCCGACGGCGGCGCCACCCGTCCCGGCGACATCGTCAAAACGCTGTCCGGACAAACCGTGGAAATCCTCAACACCGACGCCGAAGGCCGCCTGGTGCTGTGCGACGCCCTCACCTATGTGCAGCAGAAGTACAAGCCGCATACGGTCATCGACATCGCCACGCTCACCGGTGCCTGCGTGGTCGCTCTGGGCAGTCACGCCCAGGCGGTGTACGCCAACGACGATGTGCTGCGCGAATCACTGCTGGAAGCAGGCCAGGACACCGGCGACCGGGGCTGGCCGATGCCGCTGTGGGAGGACTATCAAAGCCAGTTGGACAGCCCGTTCGCCGACATGCAGAACATCGGCGGCCCTAAGGGCGGCTCGATCACCGCGGCCTGTTTCCTGCATCGTTTTGCCCGGGACGTGAATTGGGCGCATCTGGACATCGCCGGTACCGCCTGGATCAGCGGCGGCAAGGACAAGGGCTCCACCGGCCGTCCGGTACCGATGCTGACCCGCTATCTGATCAATCTGGCCGGCAAGGGCTGAGACATTGACCGAGGTTTTGTTTTACATCACCGAGCAAGCCGGAACGGGGGTGCGTGACGCCCTCGCCTGGCGCATCGCGGAAAAGGCCTGGCGCCAGGGGCGCCAGATCTACGTCCACTGCCAGGACGAGGCCCATGCCCGTGAGCTGGATCAACAATTCTGGGCGCAGCCGGCTTCGGGCTTCCTGCCCCATGCCCTGCTCGGTGAGAGCCCGGCACCGATGGTGCTGGGCTTCGGCGACGACCCGGGCGGCCACCACGATGTGCTGATCAACCTGGCGGCGGCGGTACCGGACTTCGTCACCCGCTTTGAACGGGCCGCCGAGATGATCACCGGCGACCCACAGCAGCGCGAGGGCGGCCGTGAGCGGTTCCGTTTCTACCGGGAAAGGGGCTTTCCACTGAAAACCCACAACCTCTGACGGCAGGCCCCGGTTCCGGTATAATCCGCCTTTCGTTTTTGCGATGAAAGACAGCGGAGATCATGGACAAAACCTACCAACCCGATCGTATCGAGCAGGCCTGGTACAACACCTGGGAGGATGCGGGCTATTTCCGCCCTTCCGGCCAGGGTGATGCCTATTCCATCATGATCCCGCCGCCCAATGTGACCGGCAGTCTGCATATGGGCCACGCGTTCCAGGACACCATCATGGACACCCTGATCCGGTTCCGTCGAATGCAGGGGCGCAACACACTGTGGCAGGTGGGCTCCGACCACGCCGGCATTGCCACTCAAATGGTGGTGGAACGGCGTCTGGCCGCCGAGGGCAAGAACCGTCACGATCTCGGCCGCGATGCTTTCATCGAGAAAATCTGGGAGTGGAAGGCGGAATCCGGCGGCACCATCACCCGCCAATTGCGCCGCATGGGCGCCAGCGTCGACTGGACCCGCGAGCGCTTCACCATGGACGAAGGCCTGTCCAATGCGGTACGCGAAGTGTTCGTGCGCCTCTATGCGGAAGGCCTGATCTACCGGGGCAAACGCCTGGTGAACTGGGACCCGGCCCTGCATACCGCCATCTCCGATCTGGAAGTGGAAAACAAGGAAGAGCAGGGCCACCTGTGGCACTTCCGCTATCCCCTCTCCGACGGCTCCGGCCATCTGGTGGTAGCCACCACCCGCCCGGAAACCATGCTCGGCGATACCGCCGTGGCGGTGCACCCCGAGGATCCGCGCTACAAGGATCTGGTTGGTCAGACCATTCGCTTGCCGCTGGCCGATCGCGAGATTCCGATCATCGCCGACGACTACGTGGATCCGGATTTCGGCTCCGGCTGCGTGAAGATCACCCCGGCCCACGACTTCAACGACTATGAAATGGGCAAGCGGCACGATCTGCCGATGATCAACATCCTCACCATCGATGCCCACCTCAACGACCAGGTACCGGAAGCCTATCGCGGTCTGGACCGCTACGAGGCACGCAAAAAGGTGGTGGATGATCTGGATGCCCTGGGCCTGCTGGAAAAGGTCGATGATCATACCTTGCAGGTGCCGCGCGGCGACCGTTCCGGCGTGGTCATCGAGCCCTACCTCACCGATCAGTGGTTCGTGGCGGTGGAAAGCCTGGCCAAACCAGCCATCGAAGCGGTGGAAAACGGCGACATCCAGTTCGTGCCCAAGAACTACGAGAACATGTACTTTTCCTGGATGCGCGACCTGCAGGACTGGTGTATTTCCCGGCAGCTGTGGTGGGGACATCGCATTCCCGCCTGGTACGACGAGGACGGCAAGGTCTATGTGGGACGCAGCGAGGAGGAAGTCCGCGCCGCCCATGATCTCGATGATCGCCCGCTCAGCCAGGACGAGGATGTACTGGATACCTGGTTCAGCTCCGCGTTGTGGACCTTCTCCACCCTGGGTTGGCCGGAACAGACCGAGGAATTGCGCACCTTCCATCCCAGCAGTGTGCTGGTTACCGGCTTCGACATCATTTTCTTCTGGGTCGCGCGGATGATCATGATGACGCTGAAGTTCACTGGTGAAGTGCCCTTCAAGAAGGTTTACGTGCACGGCCTGGTACGGGATGCCGAGGGCCAGAAGATGTCCAAGTCCAAGGGCAATGTGCTTGATCCGCTGGATTTGATCGACGGCATCGACCTGGACAACCTGGTGGAGAAACGCACCCTCGGGCTGATGCAACCTCAGAAGGAAAAGCAGATCAGCAAGCGTACCCGGGCGGAATTTCCCGAAGGCATCAACAGCTACGGCACCGATGCGCTGCGTTTCACCTTCCTGTCTCTGGCCTCCACCGGCCGTGACATCAAGTGGGACATGGGCCGCATAGAAGGCTACCGCAACTTCTGCAACAAAATCTGGAACGCCGCCCGCTATGTGATGATGAACACCGAGGGCCAGGACTGCGGTGTGAATGAGGAAGGAAGTGACGTCAGCTTGTCACTGGCGGACCGCTGGATCATCTCTGCTTTGCAGCGGGCCGAGCGCGAAGTGACCGAAGCACTGGATCAGTTCCGCTTCGATGTCGCCTCCCACGCCGCCTATGAATTCATCTGGAACGAATACTGCGACTGGTATCTGGAGTTGTCCAAGCCGGTGCTCTACAGCGACGATTATTCGGAAGCGGAGAAGCGCGGTACCCGCCGCACCCTGGTGCGGGTGCTGGAAGCGATTCTGCGTATGGCGCATCCGTTCATGCCTTTCATTACCGAGGAAATCTGGCAGAAGGTGGCGCCGCTGGCCGGCAAGGTACCGGCCGCGGATACGGGTAAAGCGCCTGCTGCGGATACAGGTATAGAGAACGCCACCATCATGCTGCAACCCTACCCCCAGCCCGAACAGGACAAGGTGGATGAACAGGCGGAGCGGGACATCGAGTGGATCAAGGCGGTGATCACCGCGATCCGGAATATCCGCGGCGAAATGCGCATTCCGCCCAGCCGCACCCTGGATGTGTACTTGCACAACGGCAAGGACGAAGACCAGCGCCGTCTGCAAGCCAACCACAATTTCCTCTGCCGCCTGGCCAAGTTGGACAGCATCAACTGGCTCAATGCCGACGATTCCGCGCCGGCCTCCGCCACCAGCCTGGTCGGCGACATGGAAATCCTGGTGCCCATGGCCGGCCTGATCGACAAGGACGCGGAAATCGACCGCCTCACCAAGGAAGTGGACAAGCTGCGCAAGGAGGTAGGGCGCGCGGAAGGGAAGCTGAAAAACCCGGCCTTTGTCGACAAGGCGCCGGAAGCCGTGGTCGCCAAGGAAAAAGCCAAACTCGACGACTACCGTTCCCAGCTTGCCCGTCTGGAAGATCAGTTGGAAAAGATCAAGTACCTGTAACCTGTAACCGCCCGGCCCCGGGTCAGGAGTGCCGCTTCAGTGCCCCTGGAGTGGCTTCCTGGCCCAGGATCACCGATTCCGCGATCCCGATCATGGTGCGCTGGCAAAGATGCAGCCGCTCTTCGCTGAACTCCCCGCCTTCGAAGACATAAAGCGAATAGCTTTCCAGAATCCACAGCATGGTCCGCATCACCAAAGGGTCAAAATCACGGCCGGTAAGCCGGTTGATTTCGGCGGTGAGCACTTCGGCGGCAATGGTCTGCGCCCGGTCCCGATGCGGCGCCAATGCCGAATTGGAGCTGCGCGCCTCCTCCATCATCAGCTTGATCACCGGCCCCATGCTGATGTGGTAGTCGAAGTAGACCTTGGTGGTGTTGTGGATGATTTGCTGCACGGAACGGGCCTGACGCATTTCATGATGGAAATGCAGCAGCATATTGTCGATGAAGATGCGGTAGATATTTTCCAGCACATCCACCTTATTGCGGAAGTACTTATAGAAAGTGCGCCGTGACACATTCGCCGCACTCAACAGATGTTGCACCGTGGTGCGCTCGACACCGCGCAGGGCGAATACCTGCACGGAATGAATCAAAATTTCCGCCCGCGCCGGCGAGCGGGGGCCCCCTTCGTCCTCGGCATGAGCGTCCAGCACCTGATTAACCACCTGGCGGATGGCGTCCAGATCATCCCCTTGATTCCACACAGTAACTTATCCTTTGTTTTTGTTTACCGGGGCGTAGCTTAAACCAAGCCCCGGAACCCCGTAAACAAAGGGTCTATCAGGCAGCCAGAGCGGCGTTCTCCTCTTCCCGAGGAGCCCGGCGACGCTGCCAGCGTTTCCAGATCTTCTCGTGGAAGTGGTAAGCCACCGTGTTCACACAAGGTTCCACCAAAGCCGTGGCGCCACCAATGCGCCAGTCGCCGGTCATAGCCCACACCACAAGAAACGCCACACTGATATGCATAATGCCGAAACTGAATGTCTTCACCATGGGACACCTCCACCGTTATTTGTACATGATAACCATTCTCACAAATACAAAAAGGAAGATGATATTATACTTTCAATAGCCTGAGACTATGGGAAGGCGCCGCCATCGGGAACTCGCAAGCGCGACCTCCTCCTGGAGGGCCAAATAGGCGTTAACGGCTGAGGCTGACGGTTCCGTCAAAACCAATCTGGAATAGAATGAGTGGCGAGCCACCCGACAACTTTTTCTTGATCACCTTACCGGTGGCTGTTTTTTGTCCATTGCAAGGAGTGCCGATGGTGAGTGCGAAAACTGTTTTGATCCTTCACGGTAAACAAGCCACCAATGATGAGGTACGTCAGGCGGTCATGGCCCGCCGTGAACAGGGGCACCAACTCGATGTTCGGGTCACCTGGGAAGGCGGAGACGCCGAAAGGTATGTAGAGGAAGCATTGAACGCCGGCTACGACACCGTCATTGCCGGCGGCGGCGATGGCTCGGTGCGCGATATCACCGATGCCTTGATAAAAAACGGAGGCGGGGCCAACCTGGCCGTTCTACCGTTGGGGACCGCCAACGACTTCGCCACCGCCGCGAACATCCCCGTGCCGCCGAAAGACGCTCTGGCGCTGCTTGACCAGCCCGCGACCGCTATCGATGTGCTCGAAGTCAACGGCCATTACTTTCTCAATATGGCCACAGGTGGCTTCGGCACCGAAGTGACCACGGAAACCTCGGAGGAGTTGAAGTCCATGCTGGGTGGCGCCGCCTACCTGCTCACTGGCCTGACCCGCTTCACCGAGATCCGGGCCGCTCAAGGCCATTTCCAGGGCCAGGACTTTGAATGGGAAGGCGAGTTCATGGCACTCGGGGTCGGTAACGGACGGCAGGCGGGGGGCGGCCAGAGACTGTGTCCGGACGCCGTAATCAACGACGGCCTGATGGACGTGGCTATCCTGCCGGCGCAGATGGACCTGATGTCTGGCCTCCGCGGCCTGTTCAGCTCGGACAATGGTGCCAATAGAAACAACGGGAACGGTGAACAGGAAGGCTTGTTCGTCCGCGCTCGCCTCGAGTCCATGGAGATACACACTCCGGAGGCTATGTATCTCAACCTGGATGGCGAACCCCTGGAGGACACCCACTTTCATATAAAAGTGCATGCCGGTGCACTCAGGGTTCACCTGTTACCCGACAACCCTCTTCTTTCCTGATCAGGGTTTGGGACGTCGCAGCGTCTCCAACTGCACATTGAGCGCATTGGTGGAGATCAGCACCTCCCAAAGCGAAAAGATCAATGACAGTGACAGACTGATCAGGCTGGCGCCAAACAACACCACCCCAGGCATTTCCTGATGCAGATAGAGCGCGAACATGGACAGGGTACAAAGCAGGAAGCTAAGTACCCCCGCCACCTGCATCCGCTGAGTCAGCACCACTCTTTTGTGCAACAACTCGATCTGACGCGTGGCCACTTCTTCGTGTTGAGCTTTCTCTTCATCCGCCAGTTTTCGGATCAGCTGTGCCAAAACCAGGAAACGGTTGGTGTAGGCGAGCAATAGCAGCGAAATGGCGGGAAAGAGGAGCGCGGGAGTGGTCAACGACATAGGACTCTCTCTGAGTTCAGGGTGGCCTTACTTTAACCGATGATGACGCAAGGCGGCACGGGCTCACCAGCCCGCCCGCACTTCAGCTTTCCGCTCCCGGTATCGCAACACTTTTATGATCATCACCCGGACTGTGATCTTCATCACCCCCAAGGCCCGCTGATGTCGCGGCCCTGACACATTGTTTTTCCACGCTGATCAGGCCCGTCGGGTACCGGGCTTCTCATTATCGCTTTACCTGGAACCGTCGGGCTCCGGGGCAGAGACTTTCGCGCCAACGGGATGCTTGGCGCGCCTCTCCCCTCTCTCTTTCCAGCAATAACAATGGAGAACGGATCATGTCCTATCGTTATCGGATCGGGATGCCGCTGCTGGTCAGCTCGCTACTCCTGTCGACCAATGCCGCCACGGCAGCCACCCAGGACCGCAACACCCTATCCTCCCCCACGGGCTCTTTCTCGATCGTGCTGTTACCGGATACGCAAAACTACGCCGAGAAAGCCAGTTACGATGTCTATAACCATCAAACCCAGTGGATCGTGGATCACACCTACGATCGCAACATCCAGTACGTGCTGCATCTCGGCGATATGACCCAACACGACACCCAGGAACAATGGCAAGTGGTGGATCAGGCCCACACCATTCTGGATCAGGCCGGAATCGGCTACACCGCTCTGTCCGGGAACCACGACCTCTACCCCAGCGACGATATCCATGCCAGGGAGTCCTACTTTACCCGTTACTTCGGTCCCGATCGCTTCGCGGAGAAGCCCGGCTTCGGCGGCAGTTTCAGTGACAGCGGCGAAAACACCTATCACTTCCTGCAGGTTGGCGGGCAGCAATTCCTACTGGTGAATCTTGAGTTTCTTCCGCGCAAGGACGTGGTGACCTGGGCCAATCAAGTGATCTCCGACCACCCCCGGCACCGCGTCATCGTCTCCACCCACGCCTACCAGGATTACAACGGTGAGCACCTTACCGGCTGGGCCAACCGCTATAACACCGCCGGTCGCGAAGGCGTGGATCTATGGGAAGAGCTGGTGGCACGACACAGCAACATTTTCATGACGGTCAGCGGTCATATTCACGGCACCTCCTACCGTCAGCGAATCGGCAACGGCGGCAATGTGGTACATGAGATACTGACCGACTTTCAGAGCGAGCCGGTCATGGGTGACGGCACCGCCCTGGGCAATGGATGGCTGAGACTGCTGACGTTCCACCCCACGGACAATCGGATAGAGGTGGAAACCTTGAGTGTCGAAGACGGTAATCCCCAGATTTTCCCAGGTGGAGACGCGCAATTCTTTGATGACTACAACAAGATCGCGGCCCCCTCCGATCAGCAACATAATCACATGGACTATGTCATCGACTTCGACATGACGGCTGTCCCCGAGTACCGCTATACCCCCGGTGATACTCTGTACAAGGATCGTCACCCCCATCGAACCCTTCGAGGTGATCATCGGGCACCGTCCGTGGCCGCCGCCGCCAACGGCATTACCGTCACCGCCTGGGAGGAAGACCGCGACGGCGATGGCTACAGCCAGGTCTTCGTGCGCGGTTTCGATGAGGACGGTAATGCCCTGTTCCCCGAAGTGGCCGTTTCTCCCTGGGACAGTGTCCCGCAACGAGACCCCGCCGTGGCTACCGATGATGAAGGCAATTTTGTGGTGGCCTGGGTCATGGATGCGGACGGTGACGGCCACGGCCGCATCCACTACCGCGTATTACGGGCCGACGGGAGCACAGGCTTCCCCGCCCTCCTCCCCGGTATTCTGGCATCCGGCGATAGCGGACGCGGCCATGGCCACTGGAAACCGGGCGACTATTGGAACTGGCTGGACGGCCAACAACGCAGGCCGGCGATAGGCATGAACGACAAAGGGCGCTTTACTATTGCCTGGGAACAGAAAGGCGATGGCATCCATGTGCAAAGCTTCTTGCGCAATGGTCTGCCCCGCTTCACGCAACGCAACGTCAACTCGACGCCGGGTCGCCATCAACGCCCGTCATTGGCCATGAGTAATGACGGGCATTTCACCGTGGCCTGGGAGCATGACACCGATGGGGATGGGCAAAGCAAAATAGCCGTTCGCGGTTTCACCGACCGGGGACGTGAACACTTCCCCGAGATCACGGTCAACCAGGTGGTCAGCGGCACCCAGGAAAAACCGGTGCTGGCCATGGATGATCGTGGCCGCTTCGTGGTTGCCTGGCAGGATGACAAGGACGGCAATGGTTACTATCAGATCCTGGCGCGGGGATTCCTCAGCGACGGCCAGGAGTGGCTGCCTGAATTCACCGCCAACAGCAAAGCCTCCGGCCAGCAACTGGCACCGGCTCTGGCCATGGGCCCGGAAGGCAACTTCGCCGTGTTATGGGAAGACGATAACGACGGCAACGGCTATTTCCAGATCTATGCCCGCACATTCAGCGCTGACGGCAGCGAAAAAACCGTAAGCGTCCGGTAATCCCACCTTGTCAGGC
>NZ_ARXS01000050.1 GCF_025532145.1 Alloalcanivorax balearicus MACL04
CGATTCAGGTGTCGTCGATCCGCTCCATGCCACGCGATGAGCTGGTCTTCAACATCACCAGCGTCGCCAGGGCGGCGGTCAACTACGACCTGCCGATCGTCCACTCCACCGTCAACGTCGCGACCGGCCGCAACAAACCGCCGATCCAGGAACTGCAAGACGTGCTCGGCCATCTGCCGACCTACGATCGCACCTCCATCAACAGTTGGGAGGACACCGGGTTCAAGGAGGCGGTCAAATCGATCGGGCGCAAGAAGCTGATCATGACCGCGCTCTGGACCGAGGCGTGCCTGACCTTTCCGGCACTGGACGCCATCCAGGAAGGTTATGAGGTGTACGTGCCTGTCGATGCGGTGGGCGGTACTTCGCTGGCCGCTCACGAGGCCGCGCTGCGGCGAATGGAGCAGGCCGGTGTGAAGCTCATCAGTCGCGTGCAGATGTACTGCGAACTCCAGCGCGACTGGGCACGTGAGGCGACGGTGCCGGGCTTTATGGGCGTCTTCGACAACTTCGACGGCTTCAATGTTGAAAAGGCCGCCGAATAAGCAATCAAAGGTTCTGTGAGCCGCGAATCGTTCATGAGGCGGCAACTGCGATTACGGTCGCCGCCTTTTTGGTAAAGGAGAAGAGACAAATGGAAACCCTGTTCATTGTCGTTGGGCTCAGGGCTAAAGCGGGCAAAGAGAACGAGCTACGACGTGACCTTGCGGAGCTTGTCGAGCCATCGCGAAAGGAGGATGGCAACGTGCGCTATGACCTGTTCGAAGACCAGGATGAATCTGGATGCTTTGTCTTCGTCGAGGAGTGGTCGTCTATCGAAGCGCGCACCAAACATCACGAGCTCGGCCCCCACATTCAGCACTTTCATGCTAATGGCGTGAGTAACGTCGAGAAGACGGAATTCGCCCATACATTGAAGCGTGTGATCTGATACACGTTGTCCCTGGCTGGGAGACATCGTTGACGAAAAGAGCCGATCAGGAGAGCCGACATGATTGAAAGGGTCATCGAACAGCGACGGCGTGACCTGGGTGGCCACTTGGAAGTTGGCCGCGTGCTGCCGTTCGCCAAGCAGCGCATGGTGGGGCCGTTTATATTCTTCGACCACATGGGGCCGATGGATCTGGCGCCCGGCATCGATCGCAGCATGGACGTGCGCCCGCACCCGCACATCGGCCTGTCCACCGTGACCTATCTGTTTTCCGGCGAGGTCATGCACCGCGACAGCGTCGGCTCTGAACAGCTGATCCGGCCACGGGATGTGAACTGGATGACCGCCGGACGCGGCATCACCCACAGCGAACGGTTCGAGCACGCCCGGGTGCAGGGCGATCACCTGCACGGCATCCAGGCCTGGGTGGCGCTACCCACCGAGCAGGAAGAGACCGCACCGTCCTTCTCTCACCATTCCGGCGCCGATCTGCCGCAATGGGACGACGCCGGCGTGGGCGGGCAACTGATCGCCGGCAGCGCCTATGGCCTCACCGCCGGTGCCGAAACCCATTCTCCCCTGTTCTATGCGCACCTCGACATGGCAGCGGGCGCCACCGCTGAGATCCCCTCCGGCCACAAGGAGCGCGCACTCTATATCGCCACCGGCACGGTGGAATTGGATGGCCGGCGCTACGAGGCCGGCAGAATGCTGGTGCTCGGCCCGGCGGCCTCGCGGGTCACCGCCGTCGAACACTCGGCGGTGATGGCTCTGGGGGGCGAGCCCGTCGGTGAGCGGTTCCTGTATTGGAACTTCGTGTCCTCGTCGAAGGAGCGGCTCGCACAGGCCGCCGCGGACTGGCAAGCCGGAAGAATGAAACTGCCGGACGCGGACGACGCCGAGTTCATCCCGCTGCCCGACGAGCCATTGCCGGCCAGGTCGGACAAGAAGGGGGATTGATGGCGGACGCGTCCGGGTTTGGCCTAGTACAGGCCGTTGTTTTATTGGGCGCGGCCATCGTCGCCGTGCCCCTGTCCCGGTGGTTCGGCCTGGGCTCCGTGCTAGGCTACCTGGCCGGCGGACTGACGGTGGGGCCCTTCGGTTTCGGGCTGATCGACGATCCGGAAACGCTGCTGCACACCGCGGAGCTGGGCGTGGTCCTGTTCCTGTTCATCATCGGGCTGGAGATACGCCCCATCAAACTGTGGGCGCTGCGGCGGCAGATCTTCGGGCTCGGCGCGGCACAGGTGGTCACCTGTGGTGGGCTGCTGACGCTGGTCGCCCTGATGGCGGGCGTGTCCCTTCCCGTCGCCATCGTGGGGGCTATGGGCTTCGTGCTCTCGTCCACCGCCGTCATCATGCAGCTGCTGGAAGAGCAGGGCGACACCGCGACCCCCGAAGGCCAGCGGGCCGTCGCCATCCTGCTGCTGGAAGACCTAGCCATCGTCCCGCTGCTGGCCCTGGTGGCCCTGTGGGGCGCGCTCGACAGCCCGGCAGACGTGGACGCTCCGTCCGTGTGGCAGGGCATCGCCATCGCCGTCGCCGGCCTGGCCGTCTTGCTGGTGGCGGGCCGCTGGCTGCTCGACCCGTTCTTCCAGCTCATCGCCCGCGCTGGCGCCCGCGAAGTGCTCACCGCCGCGGCGCTACTGGTGGTGCTGGGCTCGGCGGTGTTCATGCAAAGCGTCGGCCTCTCCATGGCCATGGGCGCCTTCTTGGCCGGCGTACTGCTCTCAGAATCCAACTTCCGCCATCAGCTCGAAGCGGACATCGAGCCGTTTCGTGGCATCCTCCTTGGCCTGTTTTTCCTCAGCGTGGGTATGTCGCTGAACCTGCGCATCGTCGCCGACGAGTGGCGTCTGGTGCTCGGCGGCGTGGTGACCTTCATGGCGGTCAAAGCCGTGGGCATCTATGTCATCGCCCGCTTGGCGCGCGCCGACCACGCTGCCGCCGCTCATCGCACCGCGCTGTTCGCCCAGGGCGGCGAATTCGCCTTCGTACTCTATGCGGCGGCCACGGCCGCTGGCATTTTCGATGCACGGGCCTCGGCGGTCATGAGCGCCATCGTGATTCTTTCCATGGCGTTCACGCCCATCGTGCTGCTCGCACAGAGCCGGATGCGGCGATCCGTACCCGTCTCCCTCGACGGCATAGAAGAAGCTGACGGCCTGCGTGGGCGAGTCTTGTTCATCGGCTTCGGCCGGTTCGCACAGGTGGCGAGCCAAGCATTGCTCGCCCGTCGTGTCGAGCTCTCATTAATCGAGAACGATGTGGACATGATCCGAGCCGCCGCCAACTTTGGGGTCAAAGTCCATTACGGAGACGGCACGCGTCTCGATGTGCTGCGTGCCTCGGGTGCGGACACCGCTGAGGCGATTCTGGTCTGCGTCGACAAACCGGAGGCCGCTGACCGCATCGCCGAACTGTGCCGCTCGGCGTTCCCCATGGCCAAGCTTTACGTCCGCGCCTTCGACCGGGGCCATTCGCTGCGCCTCAACAAGGCAGGAGTGCAGTTCGAGATCCGCGAAACGTTCGAATCCGCCTTGGTATTCAGCCACGCCGTGTTGTCCGGGCTGGGTCTCGACGAGAAACAAGCAAGCGACGTGATAGACGACGTGCGGCAGCGCGACAAAGCGCGAGTGGAACTGGAACTGATTGGTGGCCTGGAGGCCGGGCGCAAGCTGCTTCGTGGCGATGCCGAAACTCCGGAACCTACGCCTCTCTTCGAGAGGCATCCCGCCCGTGAGGAATAGGGGCGTCTCCCGAGTTTACACTGAAGATCTCGCTCGACTGGCTCGCGTTACCGGTCCCATTTTTTCCTAGAACCGCCATCCTGCCGGCCTTTGCAAAGTTAGCCAAGTCTTCGTTGTATAAGCACTCATATAGGATCTGTTATTCCCTAATAATTGTTCATATATGAAGCATGGCTGGTGGATGGCATATTCTGTTCATCTGGCTGCCACCATACTGTAGACGAGCGGATGCGGTGACGTTCATGATTACACTGGGCTGTGAACGTTATGTGAACGTTATGTGGACGTTATGTGGACGGTAAGGCTGTGTTCACAGTGGGTCGGTGAAGCTGTTTGATTCAGCTTAGATTTTATCTCTCGTGCACTCTTCTACAATTCTGGTAATATGTCACGTGGTTAATAATGGTGTGGGAAACGCCGTCGCCAGAAAGATCAGTGCATAAAGCCGCGGAAATACAGAGCTGGGGCTGCTGACGGTAAAAGCGACGGTAAACCCCCAAATCAATCTTTTGTGAAATCTTTACTTTCAATAGGTTAGAGCTCTTGTTGATGATTGAGTGGGAGTAGGCCCCACCTGCTACCGCCAAGTTGATTCCGCATTTGTTAAAGCCAGATGCGGGCATGCCGGTTGTGACGACAAACTATGATCGTCTTGCCGAGCTCGCATGTGAGGAAGCCGGTTTAGGTGTCGACACCATGTTCTGTGGCCATTTTGCAGTGCGGCTTGAGCCGCGGGATAGCTATTCAATCTAGGGCTAACGGATGAGTGCTGACCAAAATAGAAATGGTATTTTATGGTATCATTCGATAGGTATTATTTGAGGTTTTGATTTGATTGGGAAAAATAGTTTATTTAACAATGGAGTTGATACGTTTTATTAGTTATTGATTCAATTATGAAAGGAATTAATAGCTATCGTGCTACCTCTTCAATGATAACTCTCATGGTATGCCGAAGGCATACTATCGGGAAAAGGGCCGATACCCTGCTCCGATGTCTAATCCTGACATGGTCTCGGCCTGTGTTATGCAGCACGCTGTGGCTTTGCGGGAAGTTCTCCGCAAGTGCTCCCATATCCGGATATGCCATGGCCGCTTTGCACCCTTGCTTGCCAACCAGATCAAATTGTATTGTTAGCCGTGTTTGAAAAAATGGGCATCTTCGCTTGCATTTATGCCTGTCGTACCGCTTCAAGGCCAGCTTCTGCTGTTCAACTCCTGGTTAGCTTTTTCTGACAACTCCATTGCCGGACATATTTTTCAGCCAGGCATTATTTGTTTGAAAAACCGCACGTTTAATCCTGGCGTGAGAGATCGTCGAAAGGATCACGTTTAGTCAGGTTGCCGTGTTGCGCCAGCTCCGATGGGGTCGGGGCTTGCGTACGAGCATAACGGGCAGGGGGCATTCCGACATATCGCGCAAACGCAACGCTAAAACTGCTTGCCGATCCGTAACCCACCTGTACGGCAACCCGATCAATACTGAGTTCCCGGCTCCGCAATAGCTGCTTTGCGAGCGCCATACGCCAGGCCAGCAAATATTCCATTGGTGGCAGGCCGACGATGCGGCTGAATTTTGCAAAGAAGGCTGAGCGGGACAGCGCGGCTTCAGTGGCAAGTTCGGCGACTGTCCAGCAATGTTCCGGGTGAGCATGCATGGAACGAAGCGCGGCCGCAAGGCGTTCGTCACCCAGGCCGCGGCTCAGGCTTGGCGCGGATGTGGTTTCCGTTCCGGATCGCAATGCTTCGATCAACAATACCTCGAGAAGCCTCTCCAGCACGAGCTCTTTTGCCGCCCGTCGCTCACGTGTTTCCTCACCGATCAGCTGTATCAGCGTGGCGAGCCGGGGTCGATTGCGCACCAGAACCACGTCCGGTAACAGCGAAACAAGCAGCGCCGCATCCGACGCGCCGAAGCTGCAATGCCCAATCAGCATGCGCAGATCGGCTGGGCCATCCTGGCACCCGACGCGAAAATGACCCTCGCTGACCCTTATCGGCAATGTGGAGGGCATGTCGTCCGGTGCATTGAGACTGTCGTTGACCAGCTCCCGCATCGCCGGGGCGAGTATGAAGTCGCCAGCCCTGAGGACGAATCGTTGGTTCCCGCCGAAGGTTACACGGCAGCTTCCTTCAAGAATTGCGCAATAAAATGGCTCGCCCGTCGCCTCACGATGAATCCGCCACGCGTCGGCACATTCCACCAGCTTTGAAAAGCGGGCGGCAGGCTGTAGCAGAGTAACGATTTGGGCAAGAGGGTCTACGCTCATAATCGGGACTATTTCTAAAGTAATGGCGACTATTGATTATATTGCGTCCACCTTTTCGCCGCTATCATAAGAGCGTTAACTTTTTGTGGAGATGCTTATGCCTACGATATTGATCACTGGTTGCTCGTCCGGCTTCGGTCTGGAAACAGCGAAGCTGTTTGTTGAAAAAGGTTGGGATGTGATTGCAACGATGCGAACGCCCTGCGAGGGTTTGCTGCCGGTTTCCGATCGGCTGCGCCTGCTTGAGCTTGATGTCACCTCTCCTGCAAGTATCGCGCGGGCAATGGAGGTGGTAGGCCCAATCGACGTTCTGGTCAATAATGCCGGCTTCGGCGCGCCATCCCCGGTTGAGCTAACGGCACCAGAAACAATCCATGCCCTGTTTCAGACGAATACGATCGGAACGCTGGCGATGGTTCAGGCCGTCGTGCCGCAAATGCGTCAGCGCCGGGCCGGTGTTGTCATCAATGTGACGTCCACGGTGACGCTCAAAACGTTGCCGATCGTTGGAGTTTACCGGGCAAGTAAGGCGGCGGTAAACGCCTTCACCGAGTCGCTGGCGGTGGAGATGGAGCCCTTCGGCGTCCGCGTGCACATCGTTTTGCCCGGCCGTTCACCGGAAACCAGCTTCGGCACTAATGCACGCCCGCATTTGCGTGGCATGGACGAACCGGACTATGCACCGATGCTTCAGCAATTCGTAAAGAGCGTACAGGACGACTCTGGTCCTGTGACCTATGCGTCCGATGTGGCGAAAGCAGTTTGGCGGGCGGCTACCGATCCATCTGCCCCGTTACGTATTCCCGGAGGCGCAGATGCCGAGATTTGGATGACTGAGCCAGGTTTGTAACCAGAATGGCGGCGGCCGAAAGGGGTCGCCTTTCAACCATGAGATGGCGCACATGGCGTATTTAATGGCATTAAAGAATACATGCGTTTTAATTTATTGATAGTAAATAGCTTTATTATTATATCTATAATCGAGTGGGAATGATTTGACCTAGACGGGTAGTAAGGGCTTACTTGGAAGGCCGCCGGCGCGTTCATTGGATATTCGAGCTGACCTCCTAATACCTGTTAGAGATCAAGGAACTCCATGAGCAACGAACTAATTTTTTTACACGCAAATTGCATCAAAAATTACGTTCGTTGCGTCCATTTTTTTTCTGTATCGCCTGCTTGTATCTCAGAAAGGCGCAACTATCGAGTCTCTAAGGGAGAGGCTGGCTCTTCACAGGGAAAAATCCGCTGCCGCAAGTGCTGATGAATTGGCTGGTGCCCTGGGCGCGCGTGTTAATTTGCTCACGGATGAAATTGCACGGCTAAGAACTGACAAGGAAACCAACTCCGAACTTATCAGGAAGAAAGAAGCCGAGTTGTCAGATGCCACTGAGATGTACCAAAGGCTTAAATCCATGATCATGCATACTTCAGGTATGTCGGTTTCATACTTTTGCCCCGTGTGTGAGGCACCAACCATCAGCGAGGCGGAAAGCAAGCTCCGGTTCCATAATCGGCAGCCAGACTACTTTTTTGTAAAGTATAGCTGCGGTTATTCTGAGCTAAACGGCAACAAAGCCAGTGAATGTGTTGGTGCAAACAATCTCTAACAACATAGCGGGAATAGGGTCAGGTCTGAATGGCACTTACTTAGCCGATAAGGCCTTGATCCAGAAATAAAAAAGCTGATCCAGTGGCGGCGTGTTTATCTCGCCAAAGAATCCACACCCTGGCAAGGATCGGCTCCCATGGATACTAAACAGAATCGATTTCAGCAGCAAGCGATCATACAACAGTTGTCCCGCCAGGATGCCATCCGCTTTTTCAATCTGCTCACCTCGGCAGAGCTCTTTGATGTACTGGAATCCTTATTGCCCGAGCACCACCGGGAACGACTCTTCCCGCCAACGGAAACCTTGGCGATGT
>NZ_ARXS01000051.1 GCF_025532145.1 Alloalcanivorax balearicus MACL04
GGAAACTGTCCAAGATCACTTGACCACTACACTCCCGGGTGGAGAGGAAAAGTTAAGGTCGATCAGTATTCGTCAGGCAAAAGCAGCGTGGTGACGCTGCGGTTCCATTCGGTAATGATCCAGATCGTTAAGGCCGGAGTGACCTGATAGGACGAAAACAGCCGGTCGCCCTGTTCGAGGGCGTCGTCGTTGGTACGCCGATCCTCGTCACAGAGGTCGCCCCAGTCGCCCGCCAGATGGCGTTGGAGATAGGGGGAGGGATTGACCTCGCCGCGTTGAATCAGGTCGTTCACGCCCTGGGTCATGACGATGTCACCGGCAGGGAACAACGGTTGGGACAGTCTTACGAGTGCCATGGTGGTTTCCTTTTAAAGTGAAGGGGCCACGGCACCCGGCGGGGTGACAGGACCCCGGTGGGTGAATGAAACAGAGGATGAAGTGACGGCGCGCCGTGTTAAGCGCAGTCTTGTAAGGCCTTGCCCTCCTGACGTGTTGTTCCAAACGATTGCAGAAAATCCGCGGCGGTGCGGGCTTCTCCCGACGCCCGGAAAATCAGACGTTTGTCATTGCGGAGTGCCTTGAGCCAGTTGGCGATATAGCTTTCGTGCTGCAGTTTGCCTTCCAGGCCCAGGTGCCCACACAGAAAGGCCGCGGTGATTTCCGCGATCAGCTCTTCGTAGGCGTACTCCTCGGAGCCAAAGCCGCTCCAACAACGGATCCCGTCCCGGTTCAACCGGGTCGGATGGCCGCTCCAGTGGGCCAGCTCATGCAACGCCGTGGCGTAATAATCGCCCTCGCTGCGGAACTGACCTTTCAGGGGAAGCCGGATCCGGTCCTGTTGGTGGCTGTAGTAGGCCTGGTCTCCGGCGACGTGCTCCAGATCTGCGCCGGTCGCCTGAATGAGCCGTTCCGCGTCCTCGTGGGGGCGGAAGTCCGTGGCGGTTGCAGGGCGGTTGGAAGGACGGTCGTCAGGCAATCCCTCGCACTGCTCGATGTTGAACAGAGGGACACCGCGAACAATGGCGAAGCGTTTCATCTTCGGGTGCCCATCGTCGTCGAGGATAGGGTGGCCTTGATCGTCCTGCTCTGGCCGCTCCATTGGCCGGTACAGGCAGGCGAGGGTGGCCTGTTCGTTACGTCGGACGTGTCCGCCGGCCGCTTGGGCTTGGCGGTAGGTCAGCCAGCGGGCGCTGGCGTAGCCTTGGTCGGCGGCGGCGATCCAAAGGACCAGGATGTTGATGCCCTGGTAGGGGCGGCCGCTGATGGCGTTGTTCGGCATGAGGCCGTCAGCAGAGCCTCCGGTTGAGCAAGACCAGGGTTTGATCCAGGGTGGCGTGCTGTGTTCCAAGGCGGTGATGATACGTTGTGTCACAGACTCGTAGATATCCATGGTGATTCTCCTGTTGGAAAAGACGGAGAAACACCGACGCCGCATGAACGGCGTCCCCCAAAGGGAAGGTGTTTCCCCGTGGGGTGGATGGAAGGGCAGGCAATTGGAGAAAGGGAAAAGGCCCCGAAAACGAGGCCTGGGTAGAGAGTGACAGTGACGAGCGGTAATCAGGCGGTGGCCTGAGCACTGCGCGCCCAGTCCTGGGCATTAGCCTGGCGTTGCGCCTCGATGGCGGCCTTGGCCGCATCGGTGGGCAAACGCCATACGTTGGCTTGACCATCGTAGTCGTAGCCTTGCTGTACCAGTTGAGCCACCCGTGCCTGGAAGTCCGGTGCGTCCTTGGACAGCTGGACGGTTTCAGGCAGCGTTTTTTGAGCAGGCTGACGCGGCGTTTCCTTCGGTGAGGGTACATCCTCGGCAGTGGGTGCCGGGGCATCCTCGGAAGGGGCCGCTTCAGCCTGATCGTCCTGGCCACCCTGATGGGTGGGATCGGACGGATCTTGCTCCAACTGCGGCTGTTCCGCCTTGTAGACCAACTGACCGTTCACCTTGATCCAACTGATGAACAACAGACGGGCCTTGAGGCTGACGCCGGTCTGGCCGGCCTTGTCGCCTTTGGTGTAGGTAAAGGTATCGACCCACAAGTCGCCAATTTTGAAGCTGATCAGGACCTTCTGATCCTGCTGTACGGCGGCTTCGTATTGCTGGACCAACGCGGCGGCCTCTTTGCCGCTGACACGACAGTCGAAGCGGACGTAGGTCACGTCGTCGGAGGCCCCGGACAGCGCCGCGATGTTGCACGCCAGGAAGGGATTGCCCTTCTTGGGAGACACTTCGCGGATACGGTTCAGGTACCCGATGCCGGTGGTGTGCAGATCGAAGTATTGCTTTTCTTGAGTAGATTGAGTCGGTTGAGTGGACTGAGCTGGGTTCATGGTGATTCTCCTTAACGTTAAGAAAATACGGAGAAACACCACGCATAAGCGTGCCCCATGGGGATGTGTTTCCCCGTTGGGGTGATATGGAAAAAGGTGTCGAAGGTTGCCGGCTGGCGAGGGTTGAGAGTGGATCGAAGCCCGAAGGCTGCCTCGTTTCACGATCCGACAAGGCTTTTTTCAAGGGGCCGCTTATCCCAGCGGTGAGGGTGTTCGATCAATATCTAATCAACGATGGCGGCGGGGTGTCAAGCTTTTGGGGCCAGCGCAACCCTTCGCACCGGAGTAAGGTCACGAATTGGGGCGATGCACGTGATAGTACAGACTACGGCGCCCGCTGATGCGGCGTGGCTTTGGTATGGGTTTTTCGCCGTTGACCCAGGTCGAGGCTTCCACCCAACCGGTTGCCTCCAGGGCTCGGGAGATCCGCTTGAGTGTGAATTCCGGAATGGCCTTGACCAGCGTGTCGGAGGTGAACAAGTAAACCGGGCCTTGCGGGGTCTCCTCTCGATAGCCGTATTCCCCCATGGGGATGGCGGGATTCTGCTTGGCGTGCCGCAGGTTGGTGAACCCGGTGTCGGCGTGGTGATCCAGAAACATCACCATTAGTTGGTTTACCCTCTGGTACTCCCTCGTCCGGTTGGTGCCGGTCTGCGTTGGGCCGACCAGCCGCTGGTGGTAGGCCATGACGGTGTCCGGATGCACGCCGTAGCAGCGAGCGAAAGTGTCTATCGGCAGGGTTTTAAGGTCATCAATACGGTCCCGCCACCAGCGGTCCAACTGGTCCCGGTGGCGCATGGCCACCCGTCGACGTAACTGATTCAAGGCGGTATGGCTGATCTCCAAGGCCGCCTTGGCCTCATTGAAGATAGGGAGGTCATGCAGAGCCTGAGCCAATACCGGCGTGAGGATCAGGCTGATACCCCGAGAGGGGATGCCGGGGCCGGGCACTTGGTCCATCCGCCAGCCGTATTCAATGAAAATACCGTGGGGGGAGCGCACCCGCTTGCGGACGGCCCAGTGTTCACCATCAATGTCCCAAGCCTCACCGATGATCTGGGTGCGGTGCCGATAACCGCTCTTGCAAGGATATGCTGGTCGATTCATCGCTCAGGTCTTACTGTCCCTGCCTGGCATCCCACTGCCAGAACGTATCCCCGTAAGCACTGCCCTTGAAACTCGGCATGACCTCTCCCTTCTTGAAATAACGGCGGGAGCCCGCTTTTGCCGGGGTGAACCACCAGCCGGACTCAGGGCACGGCTGACCACCGGGGGTTCGGGGAGGGCGTACCGGAACATCAACCGGCTCGACAGCGTCGTCGTACTCGCCTTCAATCTGTTCGACGAAGTACCACTTGCAGGAGTTGAGTGCCATACCTTCGTTTCTCAGGAAACGACTGGCCATATTCGGGTTATCCAATTCCGAAGGGGAGAAGTTGCGCCCTCTTAGGTTGCGCACAAAAGTCTCGTATTCCGAAGGTGCGTATTGTTTGACCGCGTTAACAAGCTCGGGGCCTTTGACCCAAAAGTTATCCCTTTCCGCTGCTTGAATGATCTTTCTTCCCAGATCATTGAAAGTGACGCATTTCCCAGGGCTGCCATTGGTTTCCCCTCCTGTCCAACAAAACTGGAGCGCCCCTAGCGGGTCGTCTTGAGGTACATACACGCCCGTGCGTGGCGGCTTCTTCCCCGTCTCCGCTTCGACAGCCATATGGACGACATACTTGGGGAGTCGGGGGAAAAGGTGGGCTATCCCCGGGTTGCTCGGGTCAGTGCGGGAGCCGTACCAATACGAATTAAAGGCGCTTTCCGTCATGTTTTTTGGTGGTCCAATCAGGCTGTCGATATAAGTGGCATAGCCGTAAACTTCGCTGAAAGCCTCCTCGAACTGTTTTTCTTCCTCGGGGGTGGTCCAGCCCATGGATAGGTTCCGGAGCATGCCGGAGCAGTTTTCTGCGCCTGTGTTGCTATAAACCTCAATGGCCCGCCGGGCGATCTGATGAATCACACTTTGCCGCCATTCCTTCAACGCCGGGAAGCCGTAGGTGCTCCAGTTGGCCGCGGTGTCCCGCCATCCCCAGCGCGGATTGGCGATGTACTGGTCCCGGCCCTGTTGAAGCGCCGTATCAAGAGTGATTTCCGTGTCACCGATCAGCACATCCAGCCGGTCCTTCAGGCCCTGTAAGTACGCCTGCGAGGTGTAGTGATACAGCACCGTGGCCTGACGCTTTTGCCATACGTTCAGGGTCATAGGCGAGCCGCTCATGAGCCGTCTCCTTGTTTCGTCACTTGCCCAGGCAGATTAGGCAGGCCCAGTTTGACGTCCTCCAACTGGGCGTCGAAGTCCGTGGTGCCCCAACCAGTATCATAGGGACCTTGGATGCGCGGGTCATTGACGGCTTCCCGCAGACTGACGTGACGAGCCTTTTCTGCCTCTGGTAAGTCTTTAAAGGCGGAGTAGTCCAGTTCTGTCGGGTCCAATCGTCCACTCATGTCATCGGACTGCCGGAAAAACCGGAAAGTATCTGAAACGGTACCGGTCGGATTGCCTTGATCTGCAGTCATAATAACGATTTGCTCCCATCCGCCTTCCAGATACTTGCCTTCCATTTCAGGCACTTGCTCCAAGACCTGACTGGCGGCGGGACCACGCCACACATTCACACGGCCTCCTGCGGGGATATCCAGCACCACGAATTGCCCATTGGGGTTCCACTGGGGCCACACCGCCAGGAATTGACGCCAATCGCTTTTCGGGTCCTCCGCCTGTTTCATCAACTTCATAAAGTCTTCCTCCAACATCCAGCAGTCTCCGGCGGCGCCGTTGGAGGGTGAAGTCACACGATATAGCTTTTGCGGTCCCTCAAGGACATCGGGGCGAACACGATGAAATGTAGTGATCTGCCTATCTGATAGCATTGGAAAGTCGCTGTTGGTGAGCCGCTTCTCCTCCAATAAATCAAGCCAGTCTCCCCGTAGATCATCCATAAGATCCCCATCCTTAGGATTTAACCCCGGGTGCGGCGGCTCGCCTTCCTTCAACCACCGCGGCGGTGGGTCTGACTGGCGCATCAAGGTCACGGCCTTGGTTTGAGGCAGTGTTCCTCGGAAATGCACGTTGAGGGTGTTGACCCGGGCGCCGCGGTACAGCAGGTGCTCAGCGTCCAGGCGGCGGATGATCTGGTCCAGCACCTCCTGGATCGGAGCAATTGCCTCGCCGACATAGTTGTCGAATTGCCGGCGAATCTTCAGCACGGTCTCCAGGACCGCTTGGGCGCGGGCCCCTACGACAGGGACGAGTTTCACCTTGTCCGTCAGTTCGCGAAATTTTGCGATGCCGGTGTCGAACGCCCGAGTCAGACTTCCAGGATCTACTCTTCCTTTCAACTTGCGGGTTTCGTCGGCGAGATAGCCGAAGATGTCGTCGATCTTAAGGGCCTTCCAGTACTGCTCCACCTCTTTCTTGCGCAGGAAAGTGATCACCCAGGTCATGGCCTCTTCTATCGCTGTGGCAAGCTGACGCCCTCCAAAACGGCGGACAAACAGGAAGAAGATCTTCAACACACCCTTGAGCAGTGAACCCAGGGAGGGGATAAGGCCAATCAGCGTCAGACACAACGCGATCCAGGACCATTTGTCCGAGCTGTCCTCATTGAGGTGCATGCAGTTCGCGATGATGTCGCGCACATCGCATATTTGATCCACCACCGGGATCATCGAAATCGCGGCGTCGAACGTGACCTGTCCGGTACTGCGATCCAGGTTGAAATCCCCCTGAATCGCTTCCCAAAGCCAGATCGCCACATCGCGGCGCCCCTCATCAAAACGGACATAGGTGTCGGTCAGGAATGCCAGGGCGTCCCGTAGCTCCTGTTCCGTTGCGGGGCCGTTGCCAGGCGGGCTCATGTTTGTGACTCCTTCACTGAACGACGCTTCCTTGATAGTCCGGTGTGCCTGGCGTCTCAGGCATGGTTATCACCGGCGTCTGGAATTTGAAGATCGAAGAGGGAGGCAAAGGGCTGATCGGTCTCCGGTGTGCGCGGTTTGTACACCACGTTCTCCACCAGCTTATTGTCCACTCGTTCGTGCCGGCCTTCGCCGTTCGCGTCCAACTGTCCCGACACCGTGGGACCGTCCTGGAACAGAATGTCGTAATCCGCCTGGGCGATGCCCACCCCCGTATCGGGATCTCGATAATCCAACGCGATCCAATCCACCGCCTCATGGGTTGGAAGGTCTGACTTGGCAGAGGGCAGGGCTGGTATCGAAACGCTGCCGGCCTGGCCCGGCTCCAACGACTTTATGGAACCTTTGATGGTGAAGGTACCGGGGCAGCGGAAGAAGATGTTGGCGCCGTCGAGGACGATTTCCACCTCACCGCTTTGCAGGGTGATTTTTTCCTTGGCGAGGACGCTGACCTTGCCTTCACTGCTGGTGGCGGTGATGGCCTGGTCGGCGAGCAGTTCCAGCGGCCCGCCGTTGGCCTGCAGGGAGACCGGGCCGTTTTCGCTGATGATCTTGAGCGGGCCTTTGTGGCTGTAGAGGCCGGCGC
>NZ_ARXS01000052.1 GCF_025532145.1 Alloalcanivorax balearicus MACL04
AATTTTGCCGATGCGGCCGTGTACGGGCTTGCCCTTTATGCGGTTGGTCACAGCGTGAAAATGCAGCTACGTGCTGCCCATCTTGCGGGTGTCCTGCAACTGATCTTGGCTGTTGGCGTACTCATAGAGGTGGTGAGACGCTTTGTATTCGGTAGTGAGCCTGAATCGCTGGTGATGATGGCTATCGCATTCGTCGCGTTGATTGCCAATACCAGTTGTCTGCTGCTGATAGCCAAACACCGGGAGGGCGGAGCGCACATGAAGGCAAGCTGGATATTCTCGGCCAACGACGTGGTGATCAACCTGGGGGTCATTACCGCCGGCGTTCTGGTCGCGTGGACCGGCTCCAATTATCCGGATCTGGTTATCGGTAGCATCGCGGGGCTCGTCGTGCTTAACGGTGCCAGGCGCATTCTGGCGCTCAAGGGTTAAAGCATGCCCTTTATTGGCAACAATCTCTCGCCGTATGTCCTGTTTTCCATATCCGGCCTGATAGCAGCATCGGACCAAACTGTAAAATGGCTGGTTCAACAAACAATGGCTTATGGCGAGTCGATCGCGGTGACCCCGTTCTTTAACTGGGTGCACCTATGGAACACCGGTGCCGCATTCAGTCTTTTTGCGAATGGTGGAGGCTGGCAGCGCTACTTTTTTATCGGAATCGCGGTAGTGGTCTCGATTTTTCTGATCAAGCTGATCCTTGAAAATCGTCATAAAGGAGAAGCCATCGCTTACAGTCTTATCCTCGGTGGCGCCATGGGCAACCTGATTGACCGGGTCTTTCGCGGCTATGTTGTAGATGCCTTCGATTTCTATTGGCGAGACTGGCACTGGCCAGCCTTCAACCTTGCCGATATTGCAATTGTCCTCGGTGCATTGCTTCTCGTTTTCGTAGGCTTACTGCGAAAAGAAAATCCCAATGCCGAGTTGGATGGATCTTCCTGAAACCTTAGCGGAAAAAAGCCTTAAAAATGCGCTCGGTTTGACCGTGCTTGCCAGTCGGTAAGGCTGCATTTCCTGGCCGGCAATCAATGCCGAACTTGTTTCTCGAAAACGACCCGCTCCCGGCCAAATGGCGGCCAAGAGCGGGCTACCCGGATGCAATTACACCTTTTCATCCTGGCGGTGCAGCAATGTGTACAGAATTGGCAGTACAAACAGCGTCAGTAGCGTCGATGAGATAATCCCGCCTATCACCACTGTGGCCAGCGGCCTTTGAACCTCAGCGCCGGTACCCGTATTGAGGGCCATGGGCACGAAGCCAAGACTGGCGACCAGTGCGGTCATCAGGACCGGACGCAAACGAATAAGAGCACCTTCCACCACGGCGGAAACCAGATCACCCTGGTTGTGCCAAAGATCCCGAATAAACGCCACCATCACCAGACCATTGAGTACCGCCACCCCCGACAGGGCTATAAAGCCCACACCGGCGGAGATCGACAGCGGCATGTCCCGCAGCCACAGTAGCAGCACGCCACCGGTCAGGGCCAGGGGGACGCCGCTGAAGATGATCAGCGCATCTTTCAGCGATCTGAATGCCATCACCAGCAGGGCAATGATGATCGCCAGGGTCACGGGCACGACAATGGCAAGGCGCTGGCTGGCGGATTCCAGTTGCTCGAAGGTACCGCCGTAATCCAGCCAGTACCCGGCGGGCAGATCCACTTCCTGTCGAACTCTTCCTTTGATCTCCTCCACAAAGCCGCCCAGATCGCGATCCCGGACATTGGCGGTGACCACCACCCGTCGCTTGCCGTTCTCCCGGCTGATCTGGTTGGGGGCCGGAGCCAACTCCAGCGCCGCCACTTCTGACAGTGGCACATAGCCGCCTCCCGGCAGGGGCACCGGCAGATCCGCCAGGCTGTCCACATCCCGGCGGATGACCTCGGGCAGGCGCACCACCAGTTGGAAGCGGCGATCCCCTTCGTAGATCAGGCCGGCGTTTTCGCCACCTACACCCGCTGCCACCAGATCCTGAAGATCATCCACGGTCAGGCCGTAGCGGGATAGCGCCATGCGTTTGGGGTGCACCGACAGCATGGGCAGCCCGGTGATTTGCTCCACCCGGGCATCGGTGGCCCCTTCCACTGACTCCACGACTTCGAGCACCACATTGGCGGCATTGAGCATCTGGTCTAGGTCGTCCCCGAATACCTTGATGCCCAGGTCCGCCCGCACACCGGAGATCAGTTCGTTGAAGCGCATCTCGATGGGTTGGGTGAACTCGTAGTTGTTCCCGGGCAATTGCCCGACCGCCGCCTGAATCTCGGCAATCAGCTCATCTCGCGGTTTGTCCGGGTTCGGCCATTGCTCGCGCGGCTTGAGAATCACGAAACTGTCCGCGATATTCGGTGGCATGGGGTCGGTGGCCACCTCCGGTGTCCCGATTCGCGAGAATACCTTGTCTACCTCGGGGAAGGCCTTGATGCGCCGCTCCAAAGGTTTCTGCATCGCAATGGATTGCTCCAGACCTGTGCCGGGAATGCGCAGGGCTTGCACAGTCATATCACCCTCGCTGAGCTGGGGGATGAATTCCGACCCCAGGGTGGTTGCTAGCCAGATACAGACCGCCAGTAGGGCGCCGGCGCCCCCCAGTACCGGCCAGCGGAATTTCAGGGCCAGCTCCAGCGCCGGGCGATAGATCCCTTTGGCCGCACTGATGGCGGCACTTTCCTTTTCGCGGATCCTGCCTGTGAGGAACACCGCAACGGCGGCGGGGACGATGGTGAGCGAAAACACCATGGCTGACACCAGGGCCATGACCACGGTGGCGGCCATGGGATGGAACATCTTGCCCTCTACCCCTGTGAGGGAGAAGATGGGGATGTAAACTACGGTAATGATCGCCACCCCGAACAGGCTCGGACGTATCACCTCGGTCGTGGCTTCATAGACGACCTGCAGCCGTTCCTTGAGCGGCAGGCGCGCACCCGTAGCCTGCTGAGACCCGGCCAGGCGCCGGATGCAGTTCTCCACGATAATCACCGCGCCATCGACAATCAGCCCGAAGTCGAGTGCCCCCAGGCTCATCAGGTTGGCGGAAACGCCGGTCCTCACCATGCCAGTGATGGTGGCGAGCATCGACAGGGGGATCACCGCCGCGGTAATAAGGGCGGCCCGCAGGTTGCCCAGCAGCAGGAACAGCACCACGATCACCAGCAGCGCACCCTCAAGCAGATTCTTCTCCACCGTGGCGATGGCCTTGTCCACCAGAGTGGTGCGGTCATAGACGGCTTCCACGCGAATGCCCTCGGGCAGGGATGGCCGGATATCCTCCAGCCGCTCGCTAACGGCCCGGGCGACACTACGGGAATTTTCTCCCATCAACATCATGGCGGTGCCGATCACCGTTTCCACGCCGTCGCGGGTGGCAGCCCCGGTGCGCAGCTCCTTGCCAATGGCCACTTCCGCGACATCCTTCACCCGGAGGGGCACGCCATCGCGGTTGGCGATCACTACTTGTTCGATGTCGCCGATGGTCTTCAGTTGGCCGGGGGAGCGCACCAGCAGCTGCTGGCCATTGCGTTCGATATAGCCAGCGCCACGGTTGGCGTTGTTGGCCCTCAGTGCCGCCACCAAGTCCTCGAGGCTGACGCCGAGCTCCAACAATTTTTTCGGGGAGGGCGTGACGTGATACTGCTTGTCGTAGCCGCCGATGGAATTGATTTCGATCACCCCGGGCACCTGGGCCAGTTGAGGTTTGATGATCCAGTCCTGCACTTCCCGCAGGGCAGTGGCATCCCAGGGCTCACCATTTTCCCGGGTGGCGCCGGGCGCCGCATCCACGGTGTACATGAAAATCTCGCCCAACCCGGTGGCGATGGGGCCCATCTCCGGCTCCAGCCCAGGCGGAAGGACGCTTTTGATGGCGCCAAGGCGCTCGTTGATCAAGTTGCGGGCGAAATAGATGTCCGTGCCTTCTTCGAACACCACGGTCACCTGGGACAGGCCGTAACGGGACAGGGATCGGGTGTAGGACAGGCTGGGCAGGCCGTACAGCGCCGTCTCCACCGGGAACGTGATGCGCTGCTCTGTCTCCAGGGGTGAATAACCGGGTGCCTCGGTGTTGATCTGCACCTGGACATTGGTGATATCAGGTACCGCGTCGATGGGCAGGCGCTGGAAACTCCAGACACCGACACCGATCAGCACCAGAATCAGCGAAAGCATGAGATAGCGCCGTTCTACAGAGAGGCGCACGATAGCGTCGATCATAGTGGCCTCCTGTTAATCGTCGTCTGACACGCTGGATTTTTCGATATCCGCCTTGATGAGATAGCTGTTCTCCACCACGTAGCGTTCGCCGGGCTTCAGGCCAGAAAGTATTTCGGTGAACTGGCCATCCGTGCGGCCCAACTCGACAGGCCGGGGCTCAAAGCTATTGCCTTCTTGCACAAACACGACCTGGGATTCGTCGAGCAACTGCAGGGCCCGATTTTCTATCACCAGCGGCACTTCGATACGCTCTACCACGATGCTCGCCGAAACCAGCCGGCCCGGTGAAAGCAGCTCCTCTGCGTTGGCAATTTCTGCCCGGGCAATGACGTAGGGCGAGCCGCTGTTCTGCGGCACGATATGACTGATCCTGGACTCGTGCTGGGCATCTCCGGTGTCAATTCGCACCAGCTGTCCTGGTGCGATTTCGCGGCGCTGCCCCGGGAAGATTTTCAATTCCACCCATAGCGGGTCGAGCTTGGCGATGGTGAACAGCGCCTGCTCCCCGGCCAGCTCGCCGACGTTGATATTGCGCTGGATAACGGTACCGGCGAAAGGCGCACGCAAGGTGTAGGGTTGGAGGCTGTCGTTGGATTCGATGCTGGCCAGTGGCTCGCCAGCCTTGACCGCGTCACCGAGACTGGCATTGATTTTCGTAACCTGACCCGGGAAGCGTGCCCTGATCAGGGCAATCCCGTCGGGATTGGGAACAAGGCGGCCATAACTGCTGATGGTGCGCTCCAGGATGCCGGCACCTGCGGCCTTGCTTCGGATACCGGCTTGCTCCGCCATCTCGGCGGAGATTTCCGCGTGAGTGCTCTCCGACTCCTCGTGCTCGCCGCGCTCTTCGTTGACGTCACCGTGCGCATGCGAATCATCACTGTGATCATCTTCCGCGGCATGAGTCGGTCCGGCCGTCAGCACATAAACGCTGGCAAGTATGAGTAAATAGTTAACGACTTTCATGGTAGTAATCCTTGTTCAGCGGCCAGCCAGAGGCTGCGCCGTCAGTTGTTCGATCAGCGACTGGTTGAGCAGCGCCGTGGTGGCGGCGTCGACCAGCGCCTGCCGGGCGGAGAGCAATTCCCGCTGCGCGGCGGTCCACTCCACATAGCTGTAGCGACCTTTCTCGTAGGCCTCGCGGGTCTGGCTGAGGGCATCACTCAGATCGGGAAGCACTTGGCCGCGAATCTGCTCAACCGCCTCGATGTTTTGCTGCCGCTGTCGGTAAGCCTCGAACAGGCGCGAGTGGAGGCGAAGCAGGGTGTCCTCCCGGCGGTACCGGACTTCATCCCGCGCCGCCAGAGCGGCTTGCACTTCGCCGCGATTGCGCCGTCCGGAAAACAGCGGTACGGAAAACCCGCCGACCAGCGCCGAGTCATCCGTCTCCTCGAACTGCCGGACACCCACCTGCCAGCGGATATCGCTCTCGGACTGGCTCCGTGCCAATTGGACTTCCGCCTCACGGACGCGCCGCTCGCTGGCATAGATTTGAATGGCCGGGCTCTCACTGACCCGCTGGTACAGGATCTCGAAACTGTCGGAGGACCCGAACTGGAACAGGTCGCCCTCCAGACTCTGAAAGTCCGGACGGGTATCACCCCAGAGCGAAGCCAGAGCTATTTTCCGGCTCTCGTATTCGCTTAACACGCGGGACTGCTCGATACGACTCCGGGTGAGCGCGGCCCTGGCGCGCATGACTTCGGCCTGGGGCGCCGCGCCCCGGTCGGCGCGACGGGTGACGATCTCGTGGGTGGCCTCGGTCAGCGCCACAGCGTCAGCGGCCAGTTCAAGTTTTTCCTGCAGGGCCAAGGTGGCGACAAAACGCTGGGCCACCTGTCCCAGCACATCCAGGGTTTCGGCCTGGCGCTCGGCCTCGACCAGAGCGTATCGCGAGTCGACGACGCTGACGCGGGCCTCACGCTTGCCGCCAAGTTCGAGAACCGATGACAAGGACAGGGTGTACTCTGCCGCGTCGCTCCCCTGCCGGTTGCCGCTGCCGAGGACGTTTTCCACCTCCAGGCCGGCTTCCAGGGCAGGATTTTGATCCGCCGTGAAACGACGGCCTTCAAGGCCCTGAAGGCGAAAATCGAAAACCTGCAGGGTGGGGTTCTGCGCCACGGTCCGCGAGAGGGCATTGGCAAGTGTGAGAGGTGCCTGCTCGGCGTACGCAACAGTGCCCGTCAGGGTTAGCACGAGAAGACACAGCAAGGTGTTAAAAAATTGACTCGGTATTACCCGCCGCCCATTTTTTATGTGCATTCCAAAAAGCATGAAACTACTCCTACGAAAGTCGGGTAAGCGGATTAAATGGTTGATCTTAC
>NZ_ARXS01000053.1 GCF_025532145.1 Alloalcanivorax balearicus MACL04
ACATCGCCAAGGTTTCCGTTGGCGGGAAGAGCCGTTCCCGGTGCTCGGGCAATAAGGATTCCAGTAGATCAAAGAGCTCTGCCGAGGTCAGTACATTGATAAAGCGGATGGCATCCTGGCGGGACAACTGTTGTTTGATCGCTTGCTGCTGAAATCGATTCTGTTTAGCATCCATGGGAGCCGATCCTTGGCAGGGTGTGGATTCTTTGGCGAGATAAACACGCCGCCATTGGATCAGCTTTTTTATTTCTGGATCAAGGCCTTATCGACTAAGTAAGTGCCATTCAGACCTGACCCCGCGCTCCCCTTGCGATACCGTGTCAATGAGGATGGATCGCACGGCAGCTGCGTCTGGAAGAACACCTCACCACAAAAATACTGGTAATATGGATTCTCCAACCAGCGGGCACACACCGCCTTGTCGTACAGATCGTAGGCGTGCTTCAAGTAAAGCAGGCCCAACACCAACCGGGCCGGTAACGGACGACGACCCGAGCCCGCCGGCACCAGAGGGAACGACTCGCCCACCGACTCAATCAAGGTGTTCCACGGCATCGCTCGGCTGACGCGCACCAGTGGATGGCTCATATCAATCATTTCGTCCAGACGGGCGCGGAATAGATCCCGCTCCTGGTTCTCGGCGCTTTCGGAGGGCGAGCGTCGGTGCGTCATCGAAAAAACCTCTTCGATGTTGCAAGGAAACGAACCGCTAAAACACGATTCCTGACAATTCCCGATAGCCTATCAGGACCAATTCATCAATGAAATCAGAAGGTTAGGTATTATTCAGGGCCGACTCATTATTTCAATGCCGGTCATTTCTAATGGATTCATAATAAGCAACCTTAATTGAATGTGAAACCAGCCAGAAATTCCAAAGAGAAATCTATGACTGGTTTGTAATGGAAGGTTACTGGGTGGCTTCTATGCCAGCCCTATCTTTTTCTTTGTTTCTTCTACTAAATCTGTTTCGTCCGCATCGTTAGGGTGGAAATTAAACCGATAATATTGCAAAAACTTTGGCATCATTTTTTTGTATGATTGAAAGCTAAAAGCGTAAAATTTCCGCCACGATTTAAAGTTAAGAAACTGCTTGTCCCGGTACATGAGAGTGAACTGATAAATGAGTGTTAATGCTGATATTAGGGAAAAGCTAAAAGTGAATAGTAGAACGCGGGGTATATAAGCGCTTAATGACTTTCCATAGATCTTTTCGTAGACATCAAAAGCGACTGCTTTGTGTTCAGTTTCTTCGATGCTATGCCATAGCCACAGGTCACGAATGCTCGGATTCGGCATTAATTCGTTTACGCTCTCCATCATGTAAGCCACCATCACCGCGGTGTAATGCTCTAGCCCTACGGTTACAAGCAAGTTCCACTTTTCAGGAAAAAATCTCTCAATAGTTTTTAAAATTAACCCTGTCACCCGCTCCAGTGAAGCGGGGTCTAAACCATGCTTCTGCGCACTGATATGAAAGGCTTCATGCTCTTTAGAGTGCATGGCCTCTTGACCAATAAATGCCCCCACATCCTTATCCAGCTGTGAGCCTTTCTGTAATTTGTGCCGGACCGCTCGCACTGAACGTACAAAGAAAGATTCACCTTCAGGGAACAAGGTCGATAAGCCGGTAAAGTAATGGGTGAATGCAGGCTCATTGTTCATCCAGTACCGCTCAACGTCTTCGAATGTGTAATCCATACGGCGAACAGGGAAAGAAGCGGACATTTTATTTTCAATGTTTGGCATAAGAACACCTCGTGCGTATTGATGCTGTCAGACGATTAAAACCATCGTTTCCGTGGGCGCGGCAGCGCCTCGCAATAGAGATACCGCTTGCGCGTCTTCAGTGATGACTTGAGGCCCTGGGGTAGGCTGTGTTTGCCAATCACACGATTCCATAATGAAACCTATATGGTCGTTATCACCCGCTCTGAGATCGCGGACCTTGGCCCCTCAAGAGCACCTCTTTCCTCAACAACTATGCATGTTCAGTGCACTTTTCCTCACCGTGACATTGGGTGATGTCATGAATTTAAGTTCCAAAAAGGAATCTGTCAAGCGCTAAGTTTCATTTTGGAACTTGATGGCGCTATACTCTCCGTTTCCAGACTTGATTAGGGCTTTATATGAAGTGGGATGATGTAGGCAACCAGGCTTGTTCGGTGGCACGTACTATGGCCGTTATAGGCGATCGCTGGACCATGCTGATCTTGCGCAACGCCTTTATGGGCACGCGTCGCTTTGACCATTTTCAACTTCAACTCAGCGTGACCCGCCATGTACTGTCAGAACGGTTGAAACGTTTGGTCGATGCGGGGATTTTTCGCAAGGAAGCCTACAAGCCCAATCGATATGAGTACCGATTAACCCAAATGGGACGTGATCTTTATCCTGTGCTGTTGGCTGTGACCGCATGGGGCGATACCTGGCTGGACGAAGGTCGGGGAGCCCCGTTGGTCTTTCAGCACAAGGGGTGTGGGGAAATGATGACGCCTACGTTGGTTTGCTCTGAATGCGGTGAAAAAGTCACCGCGAGTGATGTTATTCCAATGGCCGGCCCAGGCTTGCAAGCGCTTCCTGGTTCAAAGTGATGAGGTTCGCCCCCCCCTGCATGCTTACGGGAACCCTAAATAAAAAGGGGGCGGGCACAATAAATGAGATGGCGGGAAAGAAACACACGCAATAAGCCCAAACCGTTCTGCCGTTCCCTGGTGCCCAGGCACGGTGCTACGACACACTCAGGAAATAAATCATGGCCTCCACAAAATACGATGTGACTGTCTTTGGCGCCACCAGCTTCGTTGGCAAGATTCTCTGCCGCTACCTTATTGAGACCTTTGGCCAGGAACTCAATTGGGTTGCGGCTGCTCGTTCGCGTGACAAGTTAGATGCCTTGAAGGTTGAGTTGGGTACGGCGGGCAAGAACCTGCATGCCGTTCAGGCCGATGTGACTGATGAGGCATCGCTACGGGCATTATGCGAACACACGCGGGTCGTTATTTCCACAGTAGGCCCTTATGCCCTCTACGGTGAGCCGCTGGTAAAAATCTGCGCGGAAACCGGTACCGATTACTGCGACCTGACAGGTGAAATCCAGTGGGTGCATAAAATGCTGCAACGCTACGAGAAAGCCGCCAAGGCGTCCGGTGCACGCATCGTGCATTGCTGCGGCTTTGACTCCATTTCTTCCGACATGGGTGTTTACCACCTGCAGCAGCAGGCTCGCGAGCGCTTCGGACAGCCTTGTAACAAGGTAAAAATGCGACTATGGGATGTCAAGAGCGGCTTTGGCGGTAGCTCCGCGGTCAGCCTGCTGAATGTGATCAAGGAGGCCGTATCCGACCCCAATGTCCGCAAGGTCATGAGAAATCCCTATGCGATCTGTCCGCCGGACTATCAACCAAAACTGCGCCAGCCGGACGTCAAGACTGCCCAGCGTGATCCCGATTTCGATGTATGGGTGGCGCCGTTTATCATGGCTCCCGTCAACACCCGTGTGGTACAACGCAGCCACGCATTGCTGGGGCAGGCCTATGGCAATGACTTTACTTACGAGGAGGCCATGGTCACCGGCAGCGGTGCGCGCGGCGCCTTCAAGGCCTCGATGCTAACGGCTGCTCTGGGAGCGCTGGTCAGTGGCGCAGCCTTCGGCCCCACCCGCAAGCTGATGGCGCGGTTGTATCTGGCGCCGGGTGCGGGACCCAGTCCCCAGGCACAGGAAGCGGGTTTTTACGACCTGCGCTTTCTCGGCACCACGACCGATGGCCGCAGCCTGCGCACACAAGTCTACGATAACCGCGACCCCGGTTATGGCTCCACTGTCGAGATGCTGGGGCAGGCCGGCGCCTGCCTGGCCTTCGATACACCCAAAGACAGCTATGCAGGTGGGTTCTGGACGCCCGCCAGTTTGTTCGGTGATCGGCTGATACCCCGTCTGAGCAAGGGAATCCGCTTTACCGTGCTCGACGAGTAGAGTGCCGCTGCGATAGGCGACCGCCCGCGCTCGCGTCCAGAACAATGAGGGTCAGGTCCGAATGGCTCTTACTTAACCCCAAACCTTTCATGCTACTGGTCGGTAAGCGTTCATTTCAAGACGTACTCCCCAGGAACTGATTGGGTCCCTACCGGAACCTCACCATCAACGCACGGGAGGTTACCCCATGAGACCACGTCGCACCGCCGAACAATGGCACGCGCTGATCGCGCAGCAACGAGAGAGTGGCCTGCCGGCCAAAGCGTTCTGTCAGCAGCACGATCTCGGCTATATCAGCTTCTGCAATTGGCGCAAACGGCTGATGGATCATGGCTCCGCTGATAACGCAGAGTCTGATGACGCCGGCTTTGTCGATGTGTCCTCGCTGATGGGCAGCGCCCAGACGGGTGGTACGGGCTGGCACATCGTGCTGAGCCTGGGCAATGGTGTTGAGTTGCGGCTGAGCCAGAACGGATGATCGGACTGGATAGCCAGGCCAGAATCTGGCTGTGCACCGAGCCCACGGACATGCGCAAGTCTTTCGGGGGGCCCAGCCCGCTGGTGCGCAACCAGCTCCGGCACGATCCGCTGAGCGGCCAGTATTTCGTCTTCGTCAACCGGCGCAAGACCCAGATGAAGAGGCTGTATTTTACCGCGACCGGCTACTGCCTGTGAGCCAAACGGCTGGAACAGGGGTGATTCCGGGTGCGGCCTTCGGCCGCCGGCCAGCGGCCCCTGACCCTAACCGATCTGCAGTTGCTGATCGACGGCATCGAAGTGCAAAAATACCGGCATTTCAAGGGCTTCCGGAAGGCATGAAGGGGTGAGCTTCGGTATAATCCACCTCATGAATTCGAACGCTTCTTCGTCCCCTTCCAGCACGTCATCGTCCTCGATTCTCGCCGAGGAGAACGCGCTGCTGCGCGAGCAGGTGCAGGTGCTGACGCATCAGTTGGACTGGTTCAAGAAGCAACTGTTCGGCCCCAAATCCGAGAAGCAGGTACTCGATATGGAGCACCGGGGTCAGGTCTTGTCTTTTGCTTGAGGAGAGCACGTTGGGCAAAAGGCAAGACCTGACCCGAATGGCACTTACTTAACTCCCGCCTTTTTCCCGCCGGAGCCCGCTTTATTCCATGGGCGTTGCTTCGGTGGATGCCCATGCCGACGTATCCAGGCCTGCGCCTCATGTCTGGGGCGCGTTAACAGCGGGAGCGGTTTCGGTCGTCGCTTGACCGCTCTGGGTTCAATACGCCCCGGTCGATTCCCTACACGCTGCTGGCCGATCAAGCGAAAAAGCTCCGTTAAATCGTCGCTGGTATGGCAAGCGAGCGGTTGTTGGTACCAAGCCTGCCAGCATTGCAGCGCATGTTTGAAGCTCAGCGTGCGAGGCAATACCTTCGCCAACATGGCGGACGGCACCATCAGAAGCCGGACCAGATTGTAGGCCAGAAGGTACACCCACAGCTCCTTTTCCGCCATCTCCGGCGTTTTACAGCTCAAGGCTTCCATCCCCAGAGTGGTTTTGATGTGCCGGATATCCAGCTCTACCTGCCAGCGGCTTCGATATAACGCTTTCAACGCTTGGCGTGGCGCCCGCGCCGGATCGTACAGGGTGGTAATCAGCACTTTTTCACCCAGCGCCACTTCACGCAGAACGATATCGTCGGGCAGTGCCTGATAGCGTGCCAGACTCATTCAGTCCGGACGTTGGCAAGGTTTACTAATCCGGATCAGATGATCCTTGCGGCCCAAGCGCTTTCCCTTACGGAAGTCTGTTGTCAGCTTGCGAGCGCCATTTTGCTCGAACACGACATCTACGCCGCGGGCCAGACAGTTCGCCAGAATCACGTAGCTGCCATACAGTCCATCCCCCAGGAGAATATCGCCGGCGTTGAAGCCAGGCAGCAACGAACGGAACAGGGCGTGTTCGCTGGCGCCTTTACCCGCGTAAGGCCCCATTGCCGCGTTCAATACGGCACCGCTGGCCAGACAGGTGACGGCGACAATGCGACACAGTGGGAAGCCCAGGCCGGGTTTCTGCGAGCGCTGCTGGGGATAAACCTCTTGATTGGCGGGCGTATCCGGCAGGGTCACTGTGGTGCCGTCAACGATGCGAACAGGTCGCC
>NZ_ARXS01000054.1 GCF_025532145.1 Alloalcanivorax balearicus MACL04
TGTCAGTATACTGGCAGGGCGTTTTGCTGTGTCTGCTCTTCCTCGCCCCTCCCGAAACATGGCCCCAAATGCCCGATCATGGCGTACTTTGCACGAGCGTCCTCTTTTTGCCGTCAAACCTCTTTATCCCCGCCTGTTGTATCTCTATGCTCAATAATCGTACACAGTTCCAGCGGGGCCATGACCACTCGCGGCCAGTCTGGGTTCTGTGGTACGCGCTCTTCCGCCGGCTTCGTGTTCCCGAGGCGGAGCGGCATTTGACGGCCTTTCTTCTTGGTTTGGGAAACAGGTGAATACAATGACGAATCAGAATAACGTAACCATGAAAACACCGATTCAGGCGCTTCAAGACCGTTATCAGCAACAGCCCGGCGATGTGGCCATGGTGCAACCTCTGGGGGGGGATCGGGTACGCCGATACACCTGGAAAGAGGTCTCCGATGAGGCCCACCGCATGGCGTCCTATCTGCGGGCCCAGGGGGTCCAATCTGGAGATCGGGTGGCCCTGGTTTCCAAGAATTGCGCCGAATGGATTCTGGCTGACCTGGCGATCTGGATTGCCGGCGCGGTCAGTGTGCCCCTGTATCCAACCCTGGTGGCGGACTCGGTAAGACAGATTCTCGAGCATAGCGGATCCCGGCTGTTGTTCGTCGGCAAGCTGGACGACTGGGACATTATGAAGGACGGTGTGCCGGAAGGGATTCAGCAGGTCGCTTTTTCCCTGGCGCCGGAAGATGTGCTTCAGTCCTGCCCGGTATGGACTGATATCGTGGCTCAGAATGAGCCGCTGGCCGAGGTGGCGCAACCGGGCCCGGATGACCTCGCCACAATCATTTATACCTCGGGGACCACGGGAACCCCGAAGGGTGTGATGCACCAATACCGCAGTCTCTCCGCCGTTGGCGATAAAGTGATCCGGGTTTATAACCTGGAGCCTTCCGACCGGATGATCTCCTATCTGCCGCTGTCTCATGTGGCGGAACGGGCGGCGGTGGAAACCGCTCTGCTGTACGTCGGAAACACCGTCTACTTCGCCGAGTCCCTGGATACCTTTGGTGAAGACATCAAGCGCGCCAAGCCGACGCTTTTCTTCGCGGTGCCGCGTATCTGGTCCAAGTTCTATCAGAAAGCATCGGAGGCGGTGCCGCCTAAGAAGCTCAATACCCTGCTGAAAATTCCGCTGCTGAACAAGGTGATCAAGAAAAAGGTGCTGGGAGCCATGGGGCTGGACGAGTGCCGGGTGGCGCTGTCTGGCGCGGCGCCGTTGTCCACCGAGATCATTTCCTGGTTCAACACTCTGGGCCTGGAGATTCTGGAAGTTTACGGAATGACCGAGAACTTCGGGTGGTCGCATACCACGGTGCAGGGTGATCAGCAGATTGGATGGGTCGGCACCCCTAATGATGGGGTAGAATGCCGCATCGGTGAAGGTGGCGAGGTGCTGGTGCGCAGCGTCGGCAATATGAGCGGCTATTACAAGCAGCCGGATTTGACCGCTGAGGTATTGTCCGAGGACGGTTGGCTGAAAACCGGTGACGTGGGTGAGATCGATGAAGGCGGCCGGTTGCGGATTACCGGGCGGATCAAGGAGATCTTTAAAACCGAGAAAGGGAAGTACGTGGCGCCGGCGCCGATCGAAAACCGCTTGGCCAGCCAGCCCGGCGTCGAGTTGGTGTGCGTGATCGGGGCGAATATGTCGCAGCCCATCGCTCTGTTGAATCTGACACCGGAAGAACAGGGCAAGTTGAGCAAAGGCGCTGAGAAAGAGCATTTTACCCAGCAGCTGAATGAACTGCTGACCAGGGTGAACAATCAGCTCGACCCCCACGAGCGGCTTGCCTCCTTGGTAGTGTGCAAGGAGCCCTGGGGCGTGGAGAATGGTCTGGTGACCCCCACGCTGAAGCTCAAGCGCAATGAAATCGAAAAACACTACGCGGCGGACTTGCCGGAATGGGCGGCTTCCCGTGGTGTGGTCTGGGAGCATTGATTGTAGATGGAATACAGTACGGATCTGCCCCTCGTTCAGGCTCTGGCCGACGGGCGTTTCCATTCCGGGGCGGATCTCGGCGAGGTGCTTGGCATTTCCCGGGCCGCCATCTGGAAACGGATACAACGCCTGGCGGAGCTGGGCCTGGACGTGGAGTCGGTTCGTGGCAAGGGTTATCGGCTGGCCCGGCCCCTGGATTTGTTGGATGAGAGCCGACTGAGCGAGGGGCTGGCCGGCCGGGCCGAGCTGATTTTCAGTCCGGTGACCGGATCCACCAACGCTGACGCCCTGGCCTTGGCTGCCGAAGGACGGGAAGGCCCTCTGGTGGTCATCACCGAATTTCAAAGTGCCGGCCGCGGCCGGCGCGGACGCCAGTGGCGGTCACCTTTCGCCGCCAACATCTACCTTTCCGTTTTGTACCGGCTGCCGGGTGGTTTTGCTTCCCTGGGCGGACTCAGCCTGGCTGCGGGGGTGGTGGTCAGCCAGGTCCTGGAGCAAGCCTGTCCGGGACTGCCATTGGGTCTGAAGTGGCCCAATGATCTGTTGGTAGAGGGGCGTAAGCTGGGTGGAGTGTTGATCGAGCTGGCCGGTGAAATAGAAACGCAGGTTCAGGTCGTGGTCGGTGTGGGTATCAATGTGGCCATGCTGGATGCGCAGGCCGACAGCATTGACCAGCCCTGGACCAGCCTGGTGCAGTATGGTGACCTGAGCATGTCCCGTACTGAATTGGCCGAGTCACTGTCCGGTGCGCTGCTGAATATGCTGGACACCTTTGTTGCCCGAGGGTTTGCGGCTTTCGTGCCAGCTTATCAGGAACTGGATCTGGTGCGGGACAAGGCGGTGACTGTGATCACCGCCGGCAAGTCGCAGACGGGGATCGCGCGGGGGGTCGCCGAAGATGGGGCTCTGTGCGTGGAGATCGAGGGTAAGCGCCACTATTTGCATGGCGGCGAAGTCAGTTTGAGATTGCAATGAAGTTGTTTATCGATGTGGGGAATACTGCCCTGAAATGGCGCCGCCGCCGTGGCGATGATATCGAGCAGGGCGGTGGAACCCATCGGCGGGATTGGGAGGCGGCTCTGCGTGACCCTCTCGCTTCGCATCAGCCCTTTGACTCCGTCTGGGTCGCCTCGGTGGCGGGGGCGGAAGCGGATGCCAGGATTGGTGTGTTGATCAGGGAGGCCACCGGGCTGGCGGCGGAATTCTATTATTCCGTTCGGGACGATTTTGGTGTCCACAACTGCTATCCCGAGGCCCGGCGCCTGGGGGTGGACCGCTGGGTTGCCTTGATCGAATGCCATCGGCGCCACGGGGCCGGTATCGTCGTGGATTGCGGCAGCGCTCTGACTATCGACGCAGTGGATGAGGATGGCGTGTTTCTCGGCGGCTACATCGTGCCGGGGCTGGGCATGCTCCGTACCGCCTTATTGCGCGATACCGCTGATGTGCATGTCGGCCCGGGTCAGGCCGGACTGGGGTTGGGGCAGTCCACTGGCGAATGTGTTCATAACGGTCTGTTGCGCATGTCTGTGGCCTTTGTCACGGATGTAGTGGTTGAACTGCGTGAACGGCTTTCCGATACTTGCCCGGTACTGGTAACGGGCGGGGATGCCCGGGAACTGAGCGCCTCCTTCCCATTCGATTTCGACCTGCAGCCGGATCTGGTGTTGGACGGACTGGAACGGGTGGCTGCTCGACAAAAATAATCTGGGGGGGCGCGCTGTGCGCTGGGTATTTTATACGCTGTTGGTGGCCAACCTGGTTTATCTGGGCTGGCATCTGACTGTCGATCGATTGGAAAGAGCTCCCCTGGCTTCGAGTTCGCAGTCCGCCGCAAGGATGCCGGCAGCTGGCTCCGCGTCTTCTTTGGCGCTGCTCAGTGAGCAGCCTCAACCCGATAGGGCCGCCTTGGCGACGCCTCCCTCTTCTCAGACCGCTTCCTGTACCGTTGTCGGCCCCTGGTCAGACAGCGACGAGGCTCGCCGGGCGAGAATACAACTGAGGGCGGCTGGTCTGGCGGGGCGGATCGAGCCGGTTCGGGTGGAGAAGGATCGTCTGAATTGGGTCTACCTTCCTCCTTTTGAATCTCGCCAGCGTGCGCTTGAGGCACTCAACGAGTTGCAGGCTCTGGGAGTGGACAGCTTTATCGTCAAGGAGGGCGATTATGCCAACGCCATTTCCCTGGGGTACTTCTCCAGTGTGGAATCCGCGGAAGGGTTGCGCACAAAAATGCGTAATGCCGGGTATCCTGTCTTTGTTCGTGAGACCGCTCGGGAGGTGACCGAGTATTGGATTTATCTGCCCCCGGCGGAAGACGGTGGAGCCGTTCTGGCCGATTTCCTGGTCGGAAACCCGCAGGCGGGCCGTAGCAAGAGTCAGTGTCCGGGGAATGCTCAGTGGAAAGGGTGACTGTCAGGTCATGATGTTCTTGCCCGGGGTGGCGAGAAGCGATTGCAGACCCCTTGGGGTTTCTATAGAATGCGCAGCCTTTGAAGCAAAGCTCGCTTCATGCTGGCGTAGCTCAGTTGGTAGAGCAGCTGATTTGTAATCAGCCGGTCGGGGGTTCGACTCCTCTCGCCAGCTCCACCTTTTCTGCCGCGCCAGGAGCTTGAAAGCCCCTGAAAACATGTTGACAAGGGGCTGAGCCGTAAAGAGAATGTAGGCCCTTTTCTGGAGGGGTTCCCGAGTGGCCAAAGGGATCAGACTGTAAATCTGACGCGAAAGCTTCGGAGGTTCGAATCCTCCCCCCTCCACCAGATATTGAGAGTGATCAGGCACGGAAAGGCTTGATGGCTCATGAAGGTTCCTTCGGCGTTTGGCCGGGGGAGGGTTCGGACCGATAAGAGGTTCGACATGTCCGTTTCACGGACTGAACAGCATATAATGCTGGCCCGAAGGGCGGAGTAATCCTCCCCCCTCCACCAGATATTTCGCCAGCAAGCTGGCGGGCAGACAGAAGGTTTGCGGGCATAGTTCAGTGGTAGAACCTCAGCCTTCCAAGCTGATGATGCGGGTTCGATTCCCGCTGCCCGCTCCAGGCTGCGGAAATTCGCAGGCCAAGAAAGAGGTCTGCGAAATAAAGGTTACGCTCATGTAGCTCAGTAGGTAGAGCACACCCTTGGTAAGGGTGAGGTCACCGGTTCAAATCCGGTCATGAGCTCCAGAATCCGGGCCCGGGTACCACCTGGGTCCGGCTTTATGTGTCTTGGTGGTGCCAAGATGGTCCGCGGAAGGTGCGGTCCGACAGGGTTTTATCTGGGCAGAGGCGCCGTTCAGACGGAAATGCACAGCCAAGTTGAGAGGTAGAGAGTCGTGGCAAAGGAAAAGTTTGAACGTAATAAA
>NZ_ARXS01000055.1 GCF_025532145.1 Alloalcanivorax balearicus MACL04
AGCTGGAAGACAAACTGACCAGTGGCCACGACGACATCAAGGACGTGGGCGATCTGCAGTTCCGGGACACCTTTATTCCCCGCATCGGCGTGGAATACGAATTCGAGCCCGGCATCGGCTTCTCCGGCGGTATTGCCTATCAGGAGTCCCCGCTGGAGACCGGCGTCAATAAAGAGATCAACTATCTGGACGCCCGCCGCACCATCTTCGGCCTGGGCTTCCACGCCACCGCCCAGCGGGTCTATGGCTTCAAGCACCCGGTGCGCTTCGATCTGGCCTACCAGTACCACGCCATCGGCGAGCGGGAATTCCGTTTGATCTCCGATCAGACCGGCAACAATGACCGCGTCAAGACCGACGGCGACGTCAACGTCTTCGCCGCCTCCATCAGCATGCAGTTTTAAGGGGGGAAAACCTTATGCTTCGCGGAACCTTTAACCAGACCCTGTACGGGACCTTATTAATAACCGCCTGCGCCACCGTCCTCACCGCCTGTGGCGGCAGTGATGGCTCCAGCATGCCCAGCAATGATGCCAACGACGCCCAGCGCCAAAGCCTGCTCTACGCCTACCCCGATGACGGGCAGGCCGAAGTCCCCACCAAGGCACCGGTGGTGCTGCGCTTCACCAGTGATGTGTCACTCGGCGACGTGGAACAGAGCATCACCCTGTGCTGTGACGCCGAAGGCGGCAACCTGGACTACACCGCCGAAACCGTGGGCCCGGACCCGCGCGGCGTGATCCTCACACCGGCGCAATCGCTGAGCCCGCTCACCGACTACACCATCGCCATCAAGAACCTGCGTCTGCGTAACGGCACCTCCGCCGACCGCACCCTGCGCTTCACCACCCGGCCACTGGCCGAAGGGCCCAGAAGCCTGGTGGTCAAGGACGACGGCTTCGCCATCGACCGGCAAATGCCCAATGGCGACACCAACGAACCGGTCATGGATTTCTCCAGCTTCCGCTTCCAGTTCACCCAGCCGGTGGACCGCGCCAGTGCCCGCTACGGCGACACCGTGGTACTGACCGACAGCAGCGGCGAAACCGTGGAAGCCACGCTCCTGATCAACGGCCATTACATGACCGTGGACCCGAAACCGGAGTATCTGACGCCCGGCCAGAACTACACGCTGAGCCTCACCAACGGCCTCACCAGCACCTTTGATGAGGCCTTCGCCGGCACCGAGATCAGCTTTACCCCGGCGGACTCCTCACCGCGTGGCGAACCGGCCATGCTGGTGCAACGCATCACCCAGAGCGGCCTGTCCCGCCTCACCGGCAAGAACATCAACCAGGTGCCCGTCAACGGCACCCTGCTCGGCGAAGACGTCAACGTCACCCAGGCCAGCGCCGACGCCGTGGTGGCCGAACTGGCGGACGTCACCGAATACCCGGACGTCACCCCGATCCGCCTGCCCCGCGGCACCAAGCTCACCGGCAGCGCCATCGAAATGGTGATGATCGGCGGCGAAGTCCCCGCCGGCTTCGGCTCCGGCCCGGTGGACATGCGCCTCACCAGCGACGCCACCGGCTACCTGGTCCCCAACCCCTACAACGTCCATAACCGCGCCGACGCCCTGCGCATCGTCCACCTGCTCATGGACGTGGGCATCGCCACCGAGGACCCGCGCGCCAACGGCGGCTTCACCCAGGACATCATGCACATCGAATTGGTGGGTGTGGCCGAAGTGGACACCGAAGCCGGCGTCCTCAACCTGGACGCCGTCGGCATGGTGGAACCCAACATCCTCGGCCAGGAATACGGCTACGGCCTGCTCAGCTTCCAGCTGCAGTCCTACAAGGATCAGATGAACGCCCCCACGGCCCCGGAAGACACCACCGGCCCCACCCTGCAAAGCTGGACCCTGGGCACGGATACCATCACCGGCGAGGACAAGTCCCTGCTGGCCAAGCCAGGGGATCCGATTATTTTGAACTTCGATGAACCCATCGATCCGCAGAGTGTGGAAGGTAACGTCACGCTCTATAAAACCGTGAACGGCCGAGCAGAAGAGGAAATGCCGGCGCAAGTGTATGTGGATGGCGCGGCGATCGTGGTGAAGCCGGAGGAGGATTTGGTTTATAGCCCGGAGGAGGCTCCAATTAGCTATCGGTTGACAGCGACTACCGGGATTACCGATGTGGAGAAGAATGTGTTGGTAATGCCGCTTGATGAAGTATTCACGCTATCCAGCAAAATCGATAATAGCCTAGATGCCCTCACCGATGCGGCAAACCCAGGGCCTTTTCCATCAGACGCCACTGAAGACAGCATCTCCTACCGAACCGATCATAGCCCCATCATCCTCGCCAGCTATCCAGGGTTTCCATGTGCTCTCAAACAAGAGCTTCTAGACGCTTTCGGCTCGGGTGAAACAGATAAAAATCGTGATCTAAACAATAATAAAGCTGGACTTTGTGCTGGCGGACACCCTGGGGTTTCTGGGGTAAAACCTGATGATCAGACGCCACGAGACGACATTATCCCCGTTATGCCTCTACCTGCTAACCATCCCATTTACATAAGCACTTCAAAAGAAATCGACCCAAAATCAGTAAAACTAAACGAAACATTTTCAGTCGAGCACTTCGACAAAAATAAAGACGGATGGATACCTGTAGCGGAGGGAACCCTTGAGGTGAGCGGTGGTGAAATATTATTCACCCCATCTACTCCATGGCAACAGGATGACTTGTATAGATATCGTCTACTGTCGTCCGGTTACGCAATTTGCCATAGCGGCACACATAACCCCGATCAGGGACGCATAGGGGTTAGAATTATCGTATCTGAAGAAACTATCAATCGCTGCACGGTTAACGCCAATCAGCCAATACTAGTGGACAAGCTCGACTATATCTGCGGAACCGACGCCATCTGCGATAAAGATGGCCTGCCATTACAGACTCAAACGATCGGCATGTTCATGTTAAGGACATATAATATTGATGGAAGCCCCACCACAGGCGAAAAAGATTACATTGAGCAACCAGCAGGAGTTAGCATAAATGCAGGAGGCGTCGATTTCGTACAGTTCTTCCGGGGTGCTCCCCAGAGCAATAATATTCTTCAGATATTGACTACTCAGCCTATCTCTGACACAAACTCTAATTTCTTCAATGAGAGAAGTTTTTTGTACGGAGATACTCACCCTCCCACACAGTTTGGATTTCCGTCTGACTTCACCTTTCTCGAAGAAGAATATGGGCCTGGCTTGGAACTTCAGCCAGGAGATCCAGGATACAACCCCGCTTATTCCGACTATGATCCTAATGGTCTAAGCCCTAGTCCCAACAGTGCAAAGATACTCTCCAGAGGGGTTAATGAAGAACTAAGACCTCCCGAACTCTCCTTCTTTACCGCTGATGGAATGGGGATTGGTTGCGGTTACGATCTGGCCGGCGCTCTTATAGATCCAGAAGCTCCTCTCTCTTGCCCCGAAAATAAATTTAGCTACCTGATGTCATCTATGGTTGCTGAAGTGACAGATAACGTATCAGACGCGGGAATCGAGGTAAGGCTATGGCCAGCGATGGTCGTTGGAACGTCTATTGACCTTTATCAGGCATTCAAGATATTTACCAACTACCAGGCAGTTCCCGGCCATAGTGGCAAACAAATTCTGAGGATGCGCTACTCAGGAGAGACCAGATCAGAGCCAGTCAAAGCACATATTCTAAATATCAACGGCAAACCCACCTTAAATGCCACTCTAGACCTATATCTTGACGTACCATTCGCATTAAGCTGGGGACTTAGACAAGATACTAGCAAAAACACTATAAACATGAGATCTTATCCCATTAGCTTGACTCTTTCGGGCCCAGTCAACTTCCTCGATGATGGAAGAATGATTGTAGAGCAGTGGAATACTCATCCTTTTGATATTCTTCTTAAAATGTATGATGCGGATGGAAGCTTCTCTGCTTATGGTGACTTCTTTGTTCCCGAGTATGGAAATCATCTTCAATACCTATCAAAGCCTATAAAGTAAACCCCTCCTCTGCCCAGGGACTACCTGGGCAGAAATTTTTTCTTTTTACATTTATCAATAAAAATCAAATCGTTCTACCCCAAAGCAAAATGGCAAAATTAATCGATTCCAAATAAAGCCTTCTCAACCTCAAAGTCAGAGTTTGATTTATAGAAACTCCCGGATTGCCCTGAATTATCACGACACCACACATTCGTAACTTTTCACCACAGACATAAAATCAGGATACGGGGAGCTGTAGTAACTCCATACCGTCTAGCATAGGAAAGCACACTGGTCAGTTTGAGGTATCGGGGTCAGGAAAAAACGACATATTCACCCGGCCAAGTAGTGGGCAATAGTCGGTACGTGATTCGTAAGCGTCCGGCGACCCCATCTTGAGTCGA
>NZ_ARXS01000056.1 GCF_025532145.1 Alloalcanivorax balearicus MACL04
TCCAAACAGGACCCACACGTTTGCTTGTCTGACATGTTAAAGAAGCGTACACGCTGTTTTTGGGTCTGTAGCTCAGTTGGTTAGAGCGCACCCCTGATAAGGGTGAGGTCGGCCGTTCAAATCGGCCCAGACCCACCAGAACATCGCCGCTGCACTGATATGCTCTATCGGTAGGGTGGCGATGATGACTGGAAGAGCGGTAAAGATACTGCTTAACGGTACTGTTTGGTGCTATTTGACGGTATTAAAGGGGCCGTAGCTCAGCTGGGAGAGCGCCTGCCTTGCACGCAGGAGGTCAGGAGTTCGATCCTCCTCGGCTCCACCAATATCGACAGAAGTGATAATCAAGCCGTTCTGATTTGACGGTTTGCTTCTGACTTTTGTCAGTGCCTGATCCTTGCGATCGGTATGCTCTTTAACAATCTGGGAAATGAGAAGTCTTGTTCCGGCGTCGAGAAGCCGGTAACAAGTGATTCGAAAGAATTATTTGTTACCGGTTTTTTAGTCCGGTCTTGAAGTTCATCTTCAAGATGCTCTTTAACAATCTGGGAAATGAGAAGTCCAAGTATTCCAATGGAATACAAGCGTTAGAGACTTATATCTGACACTTGTGTCTATTAGGTGAATCGTTGGTGTTACAGCCGTATGGCTTGAGCAGTTGATGAGAGTTGACTGTTTTGGGTTATATGGTCAAGTGACGAAGCGTACACGGTGGATGCCTTGGCAGCCAGAGGCGATGAAGGACGTTGTAGCCTGCGATAAGCTTCGGGGAGTCGGCAAACAGACTTTGATCCGGAGATTTCCGAATGGGGAAACCCACCCTTTATGGGTATCCTGCACTGAATCCATAGGTGTAGGAGGCGAACGCGGGGAACTGAAACATCTAAGTACCCGTAGGAACAGAAATCAATTGAGATTCCGTCAGTAGCGGCGAGCGAACGCGGATTAGCCCTTAAGCATGTGACTGATTAGGAGAACGGTCTGGGAAGGCCGACCATAGTGGGTGATAGTCCCGTATCCGAAAATCTGAATGTGTGAAAACGAGTAGGTCGGGGCACGTGAAACCTTGACTGAACATGGGGGGACCATCCTCCAAGGCTAAATACTCCTGGCTGACCGATAGTGAACCAGTACCGTGAGGGAAAGGCGAAAAGAACCCCGGAGAGGGGAGTGAAATAGACCCTGAAACCGTGTACGTACAAGCAGTCGGAGCCCGCTTTGTTGGGTGACGGCGTACCTTTTGTATAATGGGTCAGCGACTTATTCTCAGTAGCGAGGTTAACCAATTAGGGGAGCCGTAGGGAAACCGAGTCTGAATAGGGCGATATAGTTGCTGGGAATAGACCCGAAACCGAGCGATCTACCCATGGGCAGGTTGAAGGTGCGGTAACACGCACTGGAGGACCGAACCGGGATCTGTTGAAAAAGATTCGGATGACCTGTGGGTCGGAGTGAAAGGCTAATCAAGCTCGGAGATAGCTGGTTCTCCCCGAAAGCTATTTAGGTAGCGCCTCGGACGAATACCACTGGGGGTAGAGCACTGTTTCGGCTAGGGGGTCATCCCGACTTACCAACCCGATGCAAACTCCGAATACCAGTGAGTACTATCCGGGAGACACACGGCGGGTGCTAACGTTCGTCGTGAAGAGGGAAACAACCCAGACCGCCAGCTAAGGTCCCCAAATTCCAGTTAAGTGGGAAACGATGTGGGAAGGCTCAGACAGCTAGGAGGTTGGCTTAGAAGCAGCCACCCTTTAAAGAAAGCGTAATAGCTCACTAGTCGAGTCGGCCTGCGCGGAAGATGTAACGGGGCTCAAACTGGATACCGAAGCTGCGGCAGCGTGCTTATGCATGCTGGGTAGGGGAGCGTTCTGTAAGTCTGTGAAGGTGTGTTGAGAAGCATGCTGGAGATATCAGAAGTGCGAATGCTGACGTGAGTAACGATAATGGGGGTGAAAAACCTCCACGCCGAAAGACCAAGGTTTCCTGCGCAACGCTAATCGGCGCAGGGTAAGTCGGCCCCTAAGGCGAGGCAGAAATGCGTAGCTGATGGGAAACGGGTTAATATTCCCGTACTTCTTATAACTGCGATGGAGAGACGGAGAAGGCTAGGCCTACCGGGCGTTGGTTGTCCCGGGGAAAGGCAGTAGGCTGGGATCTTAGGCAAATCCGGGATCCTAAGGCTGAGAGCCGAGACCATTGGGGCTTTGTCCCCGAGAAGTGGTTGATGCCCTGCTTCCAGGAAAATCTTCTAAGCTTCAGGTTATGAAGGAACCGTACCCCAAACCGACACAGGTGGTTGGGATGAGTATTCTAAGGCGCTTGAGAGAACTCGGGTGAAGGAACTAGGCAAAGTGGTACCGTAACTTCGGGAGAAGGTACGCCACCGATGGTGAAGGGCTTGCCCCGTAAGCTGTTGGTGGTCGCAGTGAAAAGGCCCCTGCAACTGTTTATTAAAAACACAGCACTCTGCAAACGCGTAAGCGGACGTATAGGGTGTGACGCCTGCCCGGTGCCGGAAGGTTAATTGATGGGGTTAGCTTCGGCGAAGCTCTTGATCGAAGCCCCGGTAAACGGCGGCCGTAACTATAACGGTCCTAAGGTAGCGAAATTCCTTGTCGGGTAAGTTCCGACCTGCACGAATGGCGTAATGATGGGGGCACTGTCTCCACCCGAGACTCAGTGAAATCGAAATCGCAGTGAAGATGCTGTGTACCCGCGGCTAGACGGAAAGACCCCGTGAACCTTTACTACAGCTTCACAGTGGACTTTGAGCCTGCTTGTGTAGGATAGCTGGGAGACGTTGAAGCAGTGACGCCAGTCATTGTGGAGTCAACCTTGAAATACCAGCCTGGCATGTTTGAGGTTCTAACCCAGGCCCGTTATCCGGGTCGGGGACATTGTGTGGTGGGTAGTTTGACTGGGGCGGTCTCCTCCCAAAGAGTAACGGAGGAGCACAAAGGTACCCTCAGCACGGTCGGACATCGTGCAATGAGCGTAAAGGTAGAAGGGTGCTTGACTGCGAGACCTACAAGTCGAGCAGGTGCGAAAGCAGGTCTTAGTGATCCGGTGGTTCTGTATGGAAGGGCCATCGCTCAACGGATAAAAGGTACTCCGGGGATAACAGGCTGATACCGCCCAAGAGTTCATATCGACGGCGGTGTTTGGCACCTCGATGTCGGCTCATCTCATCCTGGGGCTGAAGCCGGTCCCAAGGGTATGGCTGTTCGCCATTTAAAGAGGTACGCGAGCTGGGTTTAGAACGTCGTGAGACAGTTCGGTCCCTATCTGCCGTGGGCGTTAGAGATTTGAGAGGAGCTGCTCCTAGTACGAGAGGACCGGAGTGGACGAACCTCTGGTGTTCCGGTTGTCACGCCAGTGGCATTGCCGGGTAGCTACGTTCGGACGGGATAACCGCTGAAAGCATCTAAGCGGGAAGCC
>NZ_ARXS01000057.1 GCF_025532145.1 Alloalcanivorax balearicus MACL04
CCAGATCAAAAGCGCCTTGGTCCAAAAGCAGAAAAGCCTGCTCTGGCTGAAGTCCCGCAAACTCCGCCGGGCCTGGCTGAATCAAATTCCGGACATGAATCGGAGCCCGCCAACGGGATTCTCCATTATACAGTACGACTGGCAGAACGGAGGGGAGCTTCTGGTTGTCATCCAGCTCATGGCGGCGAATCAGGTCCTGGTACAACAATCCGGTGTAGGTATGAACCCGTACCGGCATAAACCGCTCCACGGTGGATTGAAATTCCAGCAGCAGATAGAGATGAACCCTGTCCCGTCCCCATCGCACCCGCCAGACCGCGTCATCGTGACGACTGCGGAGATCATCACTGACATAGCTGCCGTTCATCTTTTCCAGGGAATCCAGGTCGAGTTTCCTGAGCCACTCTCCGGAGACGAATCCCTCAAGAAAATCCCTGACCATCCTCGGGTGAGAGAACAGCAGCTTGTAACCGGTATCGTGATCCATCATGCCCCCTTCCACATCACCGGGGCAGTATGGCGTGGAGACGAAGACGGGTCTGTCAGCCCTGACGGAAAACACTGTCGGCGGAAAGACACGGGTAGTGTAGAAAAACCTCCCACTCGAATAGCACACCACCTCACTACAAAGCCGCTGTAGGAGCTTGCCTGCAAGCGAATAACCGCCGCTCCTTCACCACACAACCCCTCCCCAGGCCATCTCCGCCCTTATGGCTCCACACTCGCTCCTCAACCACAGCCCCCACTGTGGGAAGCTTGCTAGCAAGCGAATAACCGCCGCTCCGTCATCTCTCAAACATCCCAGCAGCCAACCACAACCACCTTCGCCAACCGTTTTAGCCCAAATAATAATTACCCCAGAAGTCCCTGCAACTTCTGGGGTAATTAAAATTCCCGAAAAGATCCAATAAATACCCCAGAAGTTCCCCAAAAATGGCGCAGAAGTGAAAGGTTAAGTGTTTGATTTTGAAAGGGTCTTTTCTGTTACATAAATAAAGTCTGGTTTGCATCTGAATTTACTTTGGTTATGGATTGTTAATTTTTTTAGAGTTGGTACGGTCGTAATGGCTTGGCTTCAAGGAAGGTCCGTAAGGGCTGAGTAGGGCGCTTCAGCGAAGCGTGGGAACAAAGCAGTAAGGCAGCCGAGGGTCGCCTTGAGCTTGGCGGGAAATAACAAATATTCCTCATGTGAAATGGAAATAAAGGAGAAAGATTATGAAAGCGAAAATCATCATGTTGTCGGCACTGGGTGCTGTGTCATTTGGGCTGACTCAGGCTGCTAGTGCACATTGGACTAATGGGGCCTGTGTCTCTGGTACGGCGCCTTGTATCGAGTGGAATGATAATAATTTAACAGGCCCCAAACACTTTAACGGGACGGGATCTGATAATAATGTTTGGCACGGGCACCCTAATGGTGGTGACTTTTCCTTTGCCGGCACCACCGTGTTGAGTTGCCCGGGCTTGCCGTCGATCGAGTGTACGCTGACTCTTGAGGGGGAAGTTAAGAAGTTTAATGATGGACAAGATTGGAGAGTCGGGATTCGAGTAAACAATAGCACGATAACCGGTGGGCTACTGTGTGGCGTCGTGAGCGTTGGTGGCTTCCCATGGTACGCAGATGAAACTAGTGAAGATGACGTCTTCGATGAAGACTCAGGTATCGTTTGGCCTGGATCCCTTATTGGTAATTTCGGAAACATAGATGTTTCGGTATTTGGAGGAGCTGTTGCTTCAAACACGCATATTCATGATGTTACCTACAACAATACCGATACCTTTAGCTTCAATGGTAATCTATTTGAGAATGGAACGGAGGTTGATACTGGTTGTAGTGTGGTGGGAGATCTTGAATTGCAGCCCACCAGTGAAACTTTGTCTATTAATTAAAGATAGTCCCTATGGGCTGCCTTATGGCAGCCCTTTTTTTATGCCTGCTATGTGCTGATTTATTTTTTTATTTAAAGGAGCATTATCGGAGGAGAAGTGGCGGGCAACAAGTTACAAAAAAACAGTATCGTATTCGGGTTTGGAATTGGTCTGGCAGGAAATAAAGGTGCTTCTGTTAACAAGTTAAATTAAGGGAATGAAATATGAAAGATAAGATGACTATTTTTTTAGTGTTGTCGGCAGCAGTATTTGGTCTGACTCAATCTGCTATTGCAGGCTGGGATTCTGGCTCCTGCTCTGGGGGCGGTCCTGAGCCGTGTGTTGAATGGAGTGACGGAACTAGCACTTACCACTTTAATGGCAGCGGTGATCATGATAATGGTTGGCATGGGCATCCTACAAGAGGAGGTGATTTCTCTTTCGTGGGCAGTACTATATTGAATTGCCTTGGTTTGCCGACATATGAATGCACTCTGGCGCTTGACGGAGAGATTCAAAAGTTTAGCGATGGACAAGATTGGCGGATAGGCATTCGGGTAAATAACGCTGAGCTAACGGGCGGACTTTGGTGTGGAGCTACGAGCTTTTCCGGATTTCCGTGGTTCGCTTCTGATGTTAACGAGCATGCTACTTTCAATGTCACTTCGGGAATTGTGTGGCCGGGGTCTCTTATCGGCAACTTCGGAGACATAGATATGTCTGTGCTTGGAGTAAGTGTCGCATCTGGCACCCACATCCACAATGTTACATATGATAATGCTGAAACCTTTAGCTTTAATGGAAACTTCTTTGAAAATGGAACAGAGGTTGATACGGGGTGTAGCGTAGTTGGTGACCTCGAACTGCAACCAAGCACTGATACTTTGTCTATTAATTAAAAGTCTTGGGTCTGCTAAGCCTCCTTGCCTGAACGTCAGCGCGCAGGCGATGGAGGCGATCGCGTGCTTCTGGCTAATGTGAGCTGGAGCGAATAGAACCTAGCGGCAGCGCTTCGGTCATTACGTTGAGCAACGTAATGTGTATATGTGCAGTCGGAAGACCGAGCAAGTAATGGTCTTTGGAGGTCCTGTCGCAATGAACGCTAACGAATCGAAGAAGAGATAGCGAAGGTGCTCTGCCGCAAGCTCTTGAGCTGTGCCCCGTAGAAGAAGCGGGAAGAAGGCGTAATACAGCAATTTGAACGAAAAGTAATATAAATCAAAATGGCGAGATGGGCAATGACTTGCCGCCATGCTGAGCCCCGGCGAACTATATGGTAGTTTAGTCGATCTGGGACTGGCGAGAGCTGGATTAAATGGGTGGGCTCCGGTTGTGAGTCAAGCAGTGGGGATGAAGTAAAGGCAGCCTGCCGAGAATCACGGTAAGCGTCCGGTAATCCCACCTTGTCAGGC
>NZ_ARXS01000058.1 GCF_025532145.1 Alloalcanivorax balearicus MACL04
CACGCTGGCACGCTGGCACGCTGGCACGAAGGTTCCCAGGCTAGGCAGCCCTGTCAACGCTTTTAATAACCAGCAAATGCGGCCTCTGACCGCCTCCTCATTCGCGTGCAAGCGTGTTGCGTGTCGGCGTGTATGCGGACAAGCCTCCCCCCGCCACTGGCAGCCACCGCTAACTCCGGCATAATGACCGCCACCGAATAGTAATAAGGCGAATATGGCCCGCTCCAGTCTGCGCACCCGCATCATGGCGATGACCGCCCTGCCCGCTCTGTTGGCGGCGCTGGTGGTCGGCGGCTATGCGCTGATCAATCGCATTCTGGAACTGCGCGTGGACGATGCGCTGCGCCAGCAATTGATCATCGACAGCTATGCCGCCCGGCTGGCCGCCCTGGAAGGGATGCCGGACACCTCGCGCGACCAGTTGCTGCGCGAGCTGCTGGAACAACCGGACGTCCGCGCCACCAGCCTCGCCGATCACCGTGCCGGCTGGCATTTGCACGCGGGGCCGCGGCTGCGGCCGGTGGAACGCAGCGAAACCAATGAGGTGGGCGGCGCCCGGCTGCTCACCGACTCCAGTTGGCAGCTGGTTCGCCCCCTGCCGGGCCGCCCCAATCAGCTGCTGACGGTGGAATTTTCCCGCCAGGGCCAGTACGTGGAAATCCTCGAATCCATGCTCACCATGTTCGGCGTGGTGATGCTGCTGATGGCGCTGGCGCTGATTCCCGCCTCGCGGCTGGCGGCCCAGGTCACCCTGCCCATCGGTGGCCTGCTGGATACCGTGCGGCGGGTCCGCGACGGCGATCTCAGCCCGCCGCCGAAGACCGGCGCCCTGGGCGAGCTGGCCGATCTGGAAGATGGGCTGCGCAATATGGTGGGCGCCCTGGACGATGCCCAGGCGGAGCTGCAGAAGAACGTGGATCAGGCCACCCAGGATTTGCGCGAAACCCTGGAAACCATCGAGATCCAGAACATCGAGCTGGACATGGCGCGCAAGGAAGCGCTCAAGGCCAGTCAGATCAAGTCCGAGTTCCTGGCCAACATGAGCCATGAGATTCGCACGCCGCTGAACGGCATCATCGGCTTCACCCGGCTGCTGGAACGCTCGGACCTGTCTCCCCGCCAGCAGGATTATCTGAACACCATCCGCAAGAGCGCCGAGGCGTTGCTGTCGATCATCAACGACATCCTCGACTTCTCCAAGATCGAGGCCGGGCGCCTGTCGCTGGAACACATTCCCCTCAACCTGCACGACATCATCGAGGACGTGCAGACCATGCTGGCGCCACTGGCCCAGGAGAAAGGCCTGGAACAGGCAGCGATCATCTATTCCGATCTGCCCTCCCACCTGCTCGGAGACCCGCTGCGCATCCGCCAGGTGCTCACCAACCTGGTCAGCAACGCGATCAAATTCACCGAGCACGGTTCGGTGGTGGTACGGGCCATGCTGGAAGAGCAGAAAGGCGCCGAGGCGGTGGTCAAGATCACCGTCACCGACACCGGCAACGGGCTCAGCGAGGACGTGCAGCGAAGCCTGTTCAACGCCTTCACCCAGGCCGACCAGAGCGCCAGCCGCAGGGCCGGCGGCACCGGGCTGGGGCTGGCCATCTCCAAGCGTCTGGTGGAAGGCATGGGCGGCGAGATCGGCATCGACAGCACCCCCAGCCAGGGCTCCACCTTCTGGTTCACGCTGCGCTGTGAACGCGATGTGGGCACCCGTCCGGAATCGCCGCCGGCGGAGCTGGCACGGCTGTCGGTAACGCTGGTGGAAGCCAGCGAGTACGCTCGCCTGGGTCTGTACCATATGTTTTCCGGCTGGCGTATGCGGATCAGCGAAATCCAGGGCATGGACGTACTGGATTCACACCTGGCGGCGGAGAATCTGCCGCAAACCGATTTCTATGTGGTCGGCGTGCCGGCCATGACCCGGGACCCGGTGGGCCTGGCCCCGCTGATCCAGCGGCTGGCGCGGCACAGTCAGGCACCGGTGCTGGTGCTGGCCAACAACGGCGACTATCTGGCGGACGAACTGGCCGACCAGCCCCATTGCCGGGTGCTGGGCAAACCCGCCACCCGCCGCCGCTTGCGCGATGCCCTGCTGGAATTGAGCGGCCTGGGCGGCGACCGCTCCCGCCACCAGGAATTGCTGACGCCCCTGGGCTGCCATCCGCGCGTGCTGGTGGTGGACGATCATCCCGGCAACCTCAAACTGGCGCGCATTTTTCTCGAAGAACTGGGCGCCCAGGTGGTGCCCTGCGCCGGTGGCCAGGAGGCCCTGGACGCGTTCAGCCAGGGCACCTTCGACCTGATTTTCATGGACGTGCACATGCCCGGCATGGACGGTCTGGAAACCACCCTGGCCCTGCGTGAGCGGGAAGGCGAAAGCCAGCGCACGCCGATCATCGCGCTCACCGCCCACGCCCTGGAAAACGAAAAGCGCGCCCTGCTGGCCGCCGGCATGGACGACTACCTGAGCAAACCGATCACCGAGGAGCAGCTTCGCCATACTCTGGAGCGCTGGGTTCTCGGTCGACAAAGCAGCACACCGGCGCAACCGGAAAACAAGACCGCTGACATCGACATCGAGCCGGACACCCCGGTGGTGGATGAGGAACTGGGCCGCAAACGCGCCGGCGGCCGCGACGCCCTGGCCCGGGACATGTTCGAGATGCTGCTCAACAATCTGGAACAGGACGGCCCCGGCATCCGTGACCTGGCGCAAAGCGGCGACCAGCAAGAGCTGCTGGAACGGGTCCACCGCCTCCACGGCGCCACCCGCTACTGTGGCACCCCCCGCCTGGAACAAGCCGCCCGCCGCCTCGAGGAAGGCCTCAAGGGCCACCAGCCGGACGCGCAGCTGGATACCTTGGTGGGGCAGTTATTGGAGGCGATTGAGCAGGTGCAAGAACATGGAAAGGCAGTGAATAGTGAACAGTGAACAGCGAAAAGCCAAAGGCGTGGACTGGCCCCATTTAAGTAGACACGGATT
>NZ_ARXS01000059.1 GCF_025532145.1 Alloalcanivorax balearicus MACL04
GTAAGCGTCCGGTAATCCCACCTTGTCAGGCGGAGGTCGGCGCCCAGTTTTGCGGCAGGAGTTCGTCGATGGCGTTGTTCTTCTGTGTCGGCAGCCGAGCCAGCACATCCTTCAGATACGCATAAGGATCGTGGCCGTTCAGCTTCGCCGACTGGATCAGGCTCATGACGGCGGCCGCACGTTGACCACTGCGCAGAGAGCCCGCGAACAGCCAGTTATTGCGCCCCAGCGCCCAGGGGCGGATCTGGTTTTCCACCCGGTTGTTGTCGATCGGCACCGCGCCATCGTCCAGGTAGCGCGTCAGCGCCGCCCAGCGTTTCAGGCTGTAGTCCAGGGCTTTGGCCGTGCCCGAGCCGTCCGGGACTTTTTGCCGTCGGGAGATCATCCATTGGTGCAGGGCGTCGGCGATGGGCCGGGCTTTTTCGTTGCGCAAGCGCTGGCGGTCTTTATCCGGCAGATCCTTCGCCTCTCGCTCGATCCCGTACAGCGCACCGATGGACTCCAGCGCTTGGGCGGCCAGCTCACTCTTGTTGGCCACGTGCAGGTCGTGGAACTTGCGACGGGCGTGCGCCAGGCAACCGATCTCGGTAATGCCCTCGCCGAAGCCCGCCTTATAGCCAGCGTAGTCGTCACACACCAGCTTGCCATGCCAGTCCCCCAGGAAGGCGCGGGCGTGTGCGCCCGCCCGGCTGGGCGCGAAGTCGTAGACCGTGGCCTTCAGTTCAGAGAACGAGGTGCTGCAGTAAGCCCACACATAGGCCCGGTGGGTTTTCTTCTTGCCCGGTGCCAGCATCGCTACCGGCGTTTCATCCGCGTGCAGCACCGGCTGGGCTAGCAACTGGGCTCTGAGCGCATCCACCAGTGGCTGCAACCACACACCGCAGGTGCCCACCCACTCGGCCAGGGTGGAACGGGGGATCGCCAGACCGGCCCGGCCGAAGATGCGCTCCTGGCGGTACAGGGGCAGATGATCGGCGTACTTGGCCACCAGCACCTGGGCCAGCAGCCCAGACGTCGGGATGCCTTTGTCGATGACTTGCCTCGGCACCGGCGCCTGGATCAAGGTCTCGCATTGCTCGCAGGCCCACTTGCCCCGGATATGGCGCTCCACCGTGAACTCGCCCGGCACGTAGTCCAGCTTCTCGCTGATGTCCTCGCCGACGCGCTTGAGCGCACACCCACAGCGGCATTGCGTATCCTCGGGTTCGTGGTGGATCAGGGTGCGGGGCAGTTGCGGCGGCAGCGGCGTGCGCTTGGGTTGTTGCTTGGCCGGAGCGGCGGGCGCCTGCGTTGGAAGTAACTCGGCCAGCTCCGCCTCCATGGCGGCCAGGTCGGCGTCGATCAGTTCGTCAAGCAACTGGCCCTGCGCGCCCTTGAACTGCTCGCTGCGCCGGGCGAACTTATGGCGCTTGAGCAGCGCCAGTTCATGGGCCTGCTTCTCGATCACCGCGTCGCGGTGACGGATCGCTTTTTCTTGTTGGCTGAGGGTCCGGTCATTTTGGGCGAGGACCCGATCCTTGCTCTCCAAGTGATCGAACAACTCGGTGGCCAGGGCACGGAGTTGGTCGGGAGAGAGGGCGTTGAGGTCAGGGCGCGAGGTCATGCGGACAGTATGCCAAGCCAGCGCCCGGCGGGCGATTGGAGGTTGGGCGTATAGCCAACGGGAACGAGGTGTGGTTACAGCACCGAGATCACGGCCTCGTCGCCCAGTCGCTGCCAGGGCAGGCCCTGCACCAGGGCGGCCAGTTGTTCTTCATTCAGGCGCAACTGATCGCCGCGCCAAGCGTCACCCCAGTGGAACTTGCCCCGATGGAGCCGGCGGGCGCACAGCCAGATACCGAAGCCGTCGTGGATCAGCACTTTCATGCGGTTGCCCCGGCGGTTGGCGAACAGGTAAGCCTGATGTGGCTTCGCCGCACCGAACACCTGGATCACCCGGGCCAGGGCCTTGTCCGGTCCGGCGCGCATGTCCAGTGGCGCGGTGGCCAGCCAGATCTCGTCGATGCGGATCATCGCAGCAGCTCGCGTAACAGGGCCAGGCACTGATGGGCCTGCTCGGCGGGCCATTCCACGATGACCGGTCCGCCGGAGCGGGGCACTTCAATGCGGATGCGGTTATCCGACTCCTTGGCGCAAGACCGGTCAGGAGGGCTCGACGCCACCGGTACCGCCAAGGGCATAAACGCGGGTGACGTTATTGTCTGGCCGGCTTGCTCGGCTTCACGGATCCAGCGGCGGACCAGGTTGGCGTTAAGTTGGTTGTCCAGGGCGATCCGGGAGACGGACACGCCCGGTTCCTGACAGGCGGCCACGATGTGCGCCTTGAACTCACGGGAGAAGTGACGGCGACGTCGCGGTTGAGGTTGGGGCTGAGATACGCTTAACGGGTCCATCGATAGTGTCCACTAAGAAATAAGTGGACACTATCGTGAAGGCCGCAACCGTCGACTCAAGATGGGGTCGCCGGACGCTTAC
>NZ_ARXS01000006.1 GCF_025532145.1 Alloalcanivorax balearicus MACL04
GGAAACTGTCCAAGATCACTTGACCACTACAGACGAAGGGCTGAACGAGACGGAGTGTCCAAAGACGTGTCGATGAGAGCGGTAAGGCATCAGATGTCCGCGTCAGCGGAGCGGGTCGTGGAAGGGCGAGGTGAAGCTTTGTCCCAGACGATCCGCGATGAAACCGGTCTCCCGCGACAGGATACGGAGGACGCAGGGCGAGACCTGCTCGGGCAGGTACTCGCTAGGGAGAACATGGAGCGTGCCTGGAAGCGCGTGAAGGCGAACAAGGGGGCCGCGGGTGTGGATGGTCTGGGCATTGCCGAGACCGGAGAGGCCCTGAAGCAGACGTGGCCGGGCATCCGGCAACAACTGCTGAGGGGTCGGTACCGACCGCAACCGGTACGGCGCGTGGGCATCCCGAAGCCGGACGGCAGCGAACGTGAGTTGGGTATCCCCACCGTGACGGACCGTCTGATCCAGCAAGCGCTGCTGCAAGTGCTGCAACCGCTGATCGATCCTACCTTCAGCGAGCATAGCTACGGGTTCCGCCCCGGACGCCGGGCCCGAGGGGCGGTGCTTGCGGCGCAACGTTATGCTCAGCAAGGTTACTGCATCGTGGTGGACGTTGACCTGTCGAAGTTCTTCGACCGGGTGAACCACGATATCCTGATTGATCGCCTAAGGAAGCGTGTGAACGATGCCGGAGTGATCCGGCTGGTTCGCGCGTACCTGAACGCGGGGATCATGGATGGGGGTGTGGTGATCGAGCGGCACGAGGGGACGCCGCAAGGCGGCCCGTTGTCGCCGCTGCTGGCGAATGTGCTGTTGGACGATGCGGACCGGGAACTGGAACGCCGTGGTCATCGCTTCGCTCGGTACGCCGATGACTGCAACGTCTACGTGCGCAGTTGGAAAGCGGGTGAACGGGTGATGGCGCTGTTGCGGCGCTGTTACGGCAAACTGCGCTTGAAGATCAACGAATCGAAGAGCGCGGTGTCGAGCGTGTTCGGTCGCCGCTTCCTTGGCTATGCCTTGTGGCGGAACCGACATGGTAAGGTATGCCGTGGCGTGTCGGGCAAAGCGTTGCAAACGTTCAAGCAACGGGTCAGGCAACTGACTCGTGGCAACGGCGGGCGCAGCATCGAGCAAGTAGTGGAGAAGCTGCGAAGCTACCTGCTGGGGTGGAAGGGCTACTACGGTCTGGCGCAAACCCCGCGAGTCTGGCGAGGTCTGGATGAGTGGATACGGCGTCGGTTACGGGTGCTCCACCTGAAGCAGTGGCGACGAGGCAAAACGATCTACCGGGAGCTACTGCGCCTTGGCGCCAGTCCCTCGGTAGCGCGCTCGGTGGCGGCGTTGAGTCGTCGCTGGTGGCACAACAGCTGCTCGGCCATCCACAACGTGCTGACGATCGCTTACTTCGACCGGTTGGGCGTGCCGCGTCTGTCCTGATCTGCTGACCTCAACGTCTCGAACCGCCCGGTGCGGACCCGCATGCCGGGTGGTGTGGGAGGGGCGGAGCCACAAGGCTCCCCCCTATCCCGATTACTCTTTATAGCCCGCCGCTCATGGCGTCTGCTCTCGTGGCGAATCAGGCCGCACTCAATGGCTTGATCCGCGCGAGCTCTTTGCCAATGGCTTTGGCCGCATCCCATAAATCCACCGCGCGCTGGGCGTTGAGCCAGAACTCCGGTGAGTTACCGAACAGGCGCGCCAGTCGCAGCGCCATTTCCGGGCTCAGCGCGCGCCGTTCCCGCAGCAGCTCATTGATGGACTGACGGGACACGCCCACCGCCGTGGCTAGGCGGGTCACGGTGAGCTGGTAATCGGACATGAAATCCTCGCGCAGCATCTCGCCAGGATGGGTGGGACGGCGTTCCAGGCCCGACAAGCTTTCCGGCGTCATGAGACCTCCCCTGATTCGTTGATGCGTATGGCGTGTTGTTCCTGGCGACTGCGTTAACAATGTCCCCGGGTTCGTTTGTCGGTGAAGGTTAAAATTATTTGCATCGTGTCACGTGACTGATGTCAATAAAAAGAAAGATTCATCACGGAATAACGGGACTGAGTGCCTTCATCGGGGGCTCGGGTCTGTACGGAGGCCTTCCGGGATCGCCGTGAATACGTCCCTGTAAGCTCCCGGTTTGACGTGCGTGTCAAACAGGGTCCCGGAAGGCCTCCGTACAGACCCGCTTCGAGTGAACCGCAATGTTCCGGGCCCGAACAACGACGAACCTTTTTGGAAAGGGGGGCGCGTTACCCACAGCCCATCGTGGTTTTCTGGGAGCGGCTGGAAGGACACTCATGCCTGCTGGCTACCTCGAAGCTGATCGGCGTTACGCCTTTGCGGGACCCTGTCGAACAGGGATGTTCGACAGGGAGCTTACATGGATGTATTCACGGCGTTCCCGTAAAGGCGTAACGCCGATCAGCGTCCCCGATGGAGAGTCATATCGTTTCCCTCTAAACCGGGAGGAACCAAAAAAAGGCGGTCTTCGAGACCGCCGAGGCAGGAAAAATCAGTCCGAGTCCTCGATGCTCAGGCCACGGGTGGCGTGGTCCAGGCTGGAGGCGTCGGTTTCGTTGGCGAGCTTGATCATCAGACGCAGATCGTTGGGGGAGTCGGCGTGGGCAATCGCGTCCTCGTAAGTGATTTCACCGGCGTCATAAAGATCATAGAGGGCCTGATCGAAAGTCTGCATGCCCTGCTCCCGGGATTTGCCCATCAGCGCCTTGAGCAAATGCACTTCGCCTTTACGGATATGGTCCGCCACCAGTGGCGTGTTCAGCAGCACTTCGATGGCGGCGCGGCGGCCCTTGCCGTCCGGAGTCGGGATCAGTTGTTGGGCGATGATGCCGCGCAGGTTCAGGGAGAGGTCCATCCATAACTGCCGGTGACGGTCGGCCGGGAAAAAGTGAATGATCCGGTCCAGCGCCTGGTTGGCGTTGTTGGCATGCAGGGTGGCCAGGCACAGATGGCCGGTTTCGGCGAAAGCGATGGCGTAATCCATCACCTCGCGGCTGCGGATCTCACCGATCAGAATCACATCCGGCGCCTGTCGCAGGGTGTTCTTGAGAGCGATCTCGAAACTGTCCGTATCCAGCCCCACTTCCCGTTGTGTAACAATGCAGCCCTGGTGCTGGTGGATGAATTCGATCGGATCCTCAATGGAGATGATGTGGCCTTTGGAATTGCGATTACGGTGGCCGATCATCGACGCCAGCGATGTGGATTTCCCGGTGCCGGTGGCGCCGACGAAAATCACCAGGCCGCGCTTGGTCATCGCCAGGTCCTTGATGATCGGCGGCAGCCGCAGCTCGTCCACATCGGGAATTTTGGTCTCGATGCGCCGCAACACCATGCCCACCAGGTTCCGCTGATAGAAGGCGGAAACGCGGAAGCGGCCGATGCCCCGCGAGGACAGCGCGAAGTTGCATTCGTGCTGGTCGACGAACTCCTTGCGCTGTTTTTCCGACATCACACCGAACACCAGGTCCCGGGTCATGTCCGGGGTCAGGGCGTTACGGGTAACCGGCACCACCTTGCCGTGGACTTTCATACTTGGCGGGACACCGGCGGTGATGAACAGGTCCGAGCCGCCTTTTTGCACCATCAGTTTGAGCAGGTCTTCGAATTCCATGGGCGCTCACCGCTGCGTTCAGATTGAGTCCGGGGACTTGGCTTTTTCCCGGGCCACTTCGCGGGATACCAGCCCCCGCTGCACCAGTCCTTGCAGGCATTGATCCAGGGTCTGCATGCCCACCGAGGCGCCGGTCTGGATCGCCGAATACATCTGCGCCACCTTGTCCTCGCGAATCAGGTTTCGAATCGCCGGGGTGCCGATCATGATTTCGTGGGCGGCCACCCGGCCGCCGCCGTTTTTCTTCATCAGCGTTTGCGACACCACCGCCTGCAGCGACTCGGAGAGCATGGAGCGGACCATGGCCTTCTCCTCGGCGGGGAACACGTCCACCACCCGGTCGATGGTCTTGGCGGCGCTGGTGGTGTGCAGGGTGCCGAACACCAGGTGACCGGTTTCGGCGGCGGTCAGCGCCAGGCGAATGGTCTCCAGGTCCCGCATCTCCCCCACCAGGATGATGTCCGGATCCTCCCGCAGTGCCGAGCGCAGAGCTTCGGCGAAACCATGGGTGTCCCGGTGCACTTCCCTCTGGTTGACCAGACATTTCTTCGATTCATGGACGAATTCAATCGGGTCCTCGATGGTGAGGATGTGTTCGTAGCGGGTGTTATTGATGTAGTCCATCATCGCCGCCAGCGTGGTGGATTTACCGGAACCGGTGGGGCCGGTGACCAACACGATGCCGCGCGGCAGCGAGGCGATGTTCTGGAACACCTTGCCCATGCCCAGTTCCTCCATGCTCAGCACCTTGGAGGGAATGGTCCGGAAGACGGCGCCGGCGCCCCGGTTCTGATTGAAGGCGTTGACCCGGAAACGGGCCACGCTGGGCACATCGAAGGAGAAGTCGGTTTCCAGGAACTCCTCGTAGTCCTTGCGCTGCTTGTCGTTCATGATCTCGTAGATCAGCGAGTGCACTTCCTTGTGCTCCATGGGCGGCAGATTGATGCGGCGCACGTCGCCGTCCACGCGAATCATCGGCGGCAGACCGGCGGACAGGTGCAGATCCGAAGCGCCGTTCTTGGCGCTGAAGGCGAGCAATTCGGTGATATCCATGGGTTGCTTATATAGTGTTGTGTGATTCGTTCCGGCCGACCCCCGAAAACCCGATGACCGGAACACTCAGTAAAAAGTATCAGCCATAAACTAACCCCTGGATGCCCACCGTTCAATCATGAAGCACAGTGAAACACCATATACCTCGATTCGCGCACGAATTGACGACGCTTGTCGCCGATCCGGGAGGGATCCCGCGCAGGTGACTCTGCTGGCGGTCAGCAAGACGCGATCGGCCAGGGACGTGGCCGCGCTGGCGGATCAGGGCCAGTACGACTTTGGCGAGAATTATCTGCAGGAAGCGCTGGACAAGATCCGGGCACTGGCGGATCGGGACCTGACCTGGCATTTCATCGGCCCGATCCAGTCCAACAAGACCCGGGACATCGCCGCCCATTTCCACTGGGTGCACTCCGTGGACCGGGCCAGGATCGCCGAGCGCCTGAACGCTCAGCGTCCCGAAGGGCTGGCACCACTGAATGTTTGCATTCAGGTGAATGTGGATGCGGAAGACAGCAAAAGCGGTGTGGCGCTGGCGGACGTCCCTGCCCTCGCCGCCCGCTTCCAGCAATGGCCGCGCCTGCGTTTGCGCGGGCTGATGGCGATTCCCCGGGCGGACGCCGCCGATGGCGGCCGGGACGCCTTTCGTCGACTCGCCATGACACTGTCACAATTGCGCAATACAATGCCGGCCCTTGATACGCTTTCCATGGGCATGAGCGCGGACTATCCGGTGGCGATCGATGAAGGCGCCACCATCGTGCGCCTGGGCACCGCCCTGTTCGGTCCGCGCCTGCCCAAGGCGAGTAATCCCGCGGTATGACCACGGCGGGACCTGAACATGGGAAGGAACGCATGGCACAACAGCTAATCGGATTCATCGGCGCCGGCAACATGGCCACCAGCCTGGCCGGAGGCATGATCGCCAAGGGCATTCGCCCCGCCCGTATTTGGATGAGCGACCCCTCCCGGGATCGCCTCGACGAAGTGTCCCAGCAGCACCGCGTCCACGTGGCCACGGATAACCTGGAAGTGGCCCAGCGGGTGGATGCCCTGGTGCTGTCGGTGAAGCCGCAGATGATGGCATCGGTATGCGCTGATTTGCGTTCCGTGGTGGAGGAACGGCGGCCGCTGGTGATTTCCATCGCCGCCGGTGTCACGGTGGCCAACCTGCGTGACTGGCTCGGTGAGGAGGTTCCCATCGTGCGCTGCATGCCGAATACGCCGGCGCTGGTGCAGGCCGGCGCCACCGGTCTGTACGCCGCCGAAGGCGTGGATGACAGCCAGAAAGCCCTGGCCGCCCAGGTATTGGGGGCGGTGGGTCTGACGTTCTGGTTCGATAACGAGCAGTCGCTGGATGCGGTGACCGCTGTTTCCGGCTCCGGCCCGGCCTATTTCTTCCTGCTGATGGAAGCGCTGATTGACGCCGCCAAGGCCCAGGGCCTGGACGCCGCCACTGCCCGCCAATTGGTACTGCAGACCGCCTGGGGCGCCGCGCAACTGGCGATCACCAGCGAGGCGGGCCCTGATGTGCTGCGCCAGCGCGTCACCAGCCCCGGCGGCACCACCGCCGCCGCCCTGGAAGTCTTCGAGGAAGCCGGCTTCCGCGAGCACGTCCAGGCGGCCGTCGCCGCCGCCCGCGAACGCTCCGAAGAGCTGGCTGGGTAAACCGAGACCGAAGCATGCTTCGCAGCTCGGTTTACGACTGGCCATGGATGGCCAGGCCGGGCTCCCCGACTGGCACGGCGCCACGCCATGGATGGCGGGCACGGCCTGTGTAGGATCCTCCACCGAAGCATGCTTCGCAGCGTGATTTACGACTGGCCATGGATGGCCAGGCCGGGCTTTCCGACCGGCACGGCGCCGCGCCATGGATGGCGGTCCAAAGCCTGTTGTGGGCCCCGGAGGTTGAACGCTGGGGTAGCTACGAAGCCGCTGTAGGAGCTTGCCCGCAAGCGAATCTCTTGTGACCCGAAAGCCTATTCGCTTGCAGGCAAGCTCCTACAGCGGCCTTGTGTAGATTCCTCCGTGGAAATTTCCTGCAACGACGAGACACCCCCGATCCCAGGGTGCCGGCTCATTCCAATCACGTCCCCCACCGATCCGGTTTGAATTCACGCCGATTTGCCCCAATACTCTTTCGCCAAATGACACCGCCGGAGAGCCTATGAACCCCCAGGGTGCCGCGATCTTCCTGATCAATGTGGCGTTCAGCATTTACATCTTCATCGTTCTGACCCGTTTTGTACTGCAACTGGCCCGGGCCGACTTCTACAACCCGATTTCCCAGTTCGTACTGCGTGCCACCAACCCCCTGCTGGCGCCGCTGCGTCGGATCATCCCGAGTTGGCGCGGTCTGGACATCGCCTCGCTGGTGTTGGTGGTGATTCTGATCATCGCCAAGGTATTGGTGCTCAGCGCCATCCATTACGGCTCCCTGCCTGCTGGCCTGGGACCCCAGCTATTGCTCTACACCCTGCGTGAACTGGCGTCGCTGATTCTTAACTACGTGTTCTGGATGGTGCTGATCCGGGTGATTCTGAGCTGGATCGCGCCGGACCCGTACAACCCGATGGTGCGGGTGATCGTACAGATCACCGAGCCGATCATGGCGCCGGCCCGCCGCTTGCTGCCGGATATGGGAGGCCTGGATTTAAGCCCGCTGATCGTATTGTTGGGGGTGCAACTGCTGAAGATTCTGTTCCAGCTTCATTAGTGGGCTTGGGTTCCTTTTGAGGCCGATAGCCGCATTTTCAATGAAATTTGCGGATATTGGCCTCATTATTCCGGAAGATCACCAAAGGCAGGGGGTTTTGCCGCGCTTTTCCTGGGAGGCCATCCACTCCAGAATTCGTCCGCCCAGCGGCCGCTGGGTCGCCTCCGCTGCCAGTGCCACCACTTCACGCAAGCCCTGGATGTCGACGCCGGTTTTCAGCCCGCAGCTCTCCAGCAGGTAAACCAGATCCTCGGTGGCCATGTTGCCGGTGGCGCCCGGGGCGAACGGACAGCCGCCGAGGCCGCCCACCGAGGCGTCGAAGCGGCGCACGCCCAGGTCCGCTGCTTCCCAGGCCATGGCCGCCGCCAAGCCGCGGGTGTCGTGCAGATGGACAAAGAACTTTTCGGCACCGAATGCGCGGATCAGCGGCGTCATGATGTCCTTCATTTGTTTTGGGTTGCCGGCGCCGATGGTGTCGGCGATGGCGACTTCATCACTGCCGGCGGCGAACATGCGCTCGGTCAGCTGTTGCGGCAGACTGACAGGCACCGGGCCGTCGTAAGGGCAAGCGAAAGCGCCGGAAATGTAGGTCCGGGTGGCCACGCCGTCTTCACGGGCGGCGGCGATGATGTTCTCGCAGCTGGCGGCGGCCTGCTCCAGGCTCATGTTCAGGTTGCGCTGGTTGAAGGTGTCGGTGGTGGACAGTACCAGTGCCACGGTGCGGTAACCGGCATCCCGGGCCAATTGGTAGCCCTTCAGGTTGGGTACCAGGGCGGTGTAGTGCAGCCCCTCGTCGGCCGGCAACCGGGGCGTCAGCGCGGCGGCGTCGGCCATCTGCGGGATCGCTTTCGGGCTGACGAAGCTGACCGGCTCAAGATAACGGACCCCGGCGTCCACCAGCAGGCGCGCCAGGCGCGCCTTGGTGTCGGTATCCACGGTGACGGGCTGATTTTGCAGGCCATCACGCAGGCCCACTTCGTTGACTATGACGGTGTCGCTCATATTGTTCTCGTTCGTGCTCTTCCCGAAAAGGTCAGCCAGTTTGCCATGACATCCCCGCCGCGGTCATGTCAATGACCGTCGGCGGTACGCTGGTGCCAGTGCCGCGTTGAGCCGGGCGCCGGGGGCGCGTAGTTTGCCGGAATGAATCCGGTGCGAGGGTGCCGGTAACGAAAGGAGAAGGCCCGTATGTTCTGGATTTCCTGTTTGTTGCTGGTGTTGATGCTTATCCCCGGCGCCCTGACCCTGGTGTTCTATCTGCTTTGGTACTATGACCGGCGCGCCTTCCCCTCCCCCACGCCAGCGGACCGGGAAACAGCATTGCGTCCCCTGCCCGCTTTGCTGGCGGTGGCGCGGGAGGCCATCAGTCTGACGGTGCTGGTGCTCAGCTATCCATTGCGGCTGGTCCAGGACGCGTCGCCGCAGCGCTCCCGCCAGCAGGGACGGAAACCGATCATTCTGGTCCATGGGTACGGTGGCAACAGCACCAATTTTCTCTGGCTGCAATGGTGGTTGCGCCGTCGCGGCTGGGCCAATGTGTATTCGGTGAGTTATACCCCACCCCACATCAACGCGCGCAAACTGGCTCAACAGGTGGCGGATCATGTAAACCGCATCCTGGCCCTGACCGGGGCGGAGAAAGCCGATCTGGTATGCCATTCCATGGGCGGCCCCCTGGCCCGCTATGCGCTCAAAAATCTGGGGTTGGCCGGTAAGGTGGATCGGGTCATCACCTTGGGCAGTCCCCATCGCGGCTCACGCATTTCGGCACTGTTCGCACCCCGTGGCGCCGCCGCCCAGATGCGCTATGACAGTCCTTTCATCAAGGAGCTGGAAGAAGGCGGAGCCTGCCCCGGCGGGGCAAGCTACCAAGTGATTTATTCCACTATGGACAACTTTATTCTGCCGGCCTCCAGCGCCTTGCTGGACGGCGCCGAGCGCACCGTGCATGTGCCCTACCTAGGCCATTGCGCCCTGCTCTACAGCCGCCGGGTGGCACGGGCGGTGGCCGAAGGGTTACAGGATGAGAGCATGAGATAAGGTTTCCGTGGTTGGTATTGACCCCGATCACTTGCCAGAAACCGCGACCGGGGGCATGGTTAAACTGGAGCTTGTCCATAGGGCCAGAGGGAGAAATAGCCATGACCGAGTACACCGCCAGTGTTGCCTGGCATTTGCCGCCGGGCGCGGATTTCCAGTATGAAACTTTTCCTCGCGATCATGAATGGACGTTCGCCGGTGGCGAGGTGGTTCAGGCATCGGCATCGCCGGACTACTACGGTTGCCATAGCCGGGTGAACCCGGACGAAGCGGTGATCGCCGCCACGTCCAGCTGCCACATGCTTACTTTTCTTTCCATCGCCGCCAAGAAAAAACTAAGGGTGCTCAGTTACGTGGACCGGCCCCAGGGGGTGGTGGACAAAAATGCGGACGGCCGTATGTCCATTACCGAGGTGGTGTTGCATCCGAAAGTGGTTTTTGAAGGTGAGGAGGTGGATGAGGCGACGCTGAGCAGCCTCCACGAAAGCGCCCACCGTAACTGCTTCGTGGCCAATTCCCTCAAAGCCTCGGTGAGTGTGAGGCCGGAAAAATAGTAATTTTTCAGTAAAAAGGCCGGCTGTGATGCCGGCCTTTTGCTGCTTTTTATATGCCGCCAATGGGCTTACTTCATGCCATAGGTCGCCACATCCACCTTCGAAAAGATCTCGTCCCAATACAGCTTTTCCAGTTCCTCGGGGCCGTCGACGTCTTGAACCAGATCAACCCAGCGGACCAGAACGTCGTGGAAGGAATCGAGCATTTCCTTGCCGCGTTTTACGCCGTGGTTTTTGGCGTAATAGTTGATGATGGTGTTCATATCCTGTTCCACGAACTCGCGGGTCGCCTTAACCAGTGCGGGGTCGGGGTCATGCTGTTTAATGCCTTCCTTTTTCGCTAGTTCCAAGGCTTGTGGAACCTGCTCCAGCGAGCTCCAGGGAGACAGCGCGGTGGTGGAGGCTCCGGCGCGGAGTATGGCGTGGCGTTGACCTTCGGTCAGTCCTTGCCACACGTTCTTGTTGAAACCGGCGGCGCTGGCGCCAGCATAGAGCCCGCCGGGAATGGCCAGGGTCATATCGGTTACCACTTCGGCAAGACCGAGGTTGATCAATTCCACCGGGGAAGTGATGCTGCAGTCGATCACGCCCTGGCTCAGCCCCTCCAGAGTTTCGTTGATGGTCAGGGACGTCGGAGTGGCGCCAAAGTGCTTGGCCCAGCGCGACCAGTGTGAGCCGGCGACACGGATTCGTTTGCCTTTCAGTTGCTTTTCATTGGTTACCGGAGAAGTGCAGAGAAGGCCGTAGCTGATGCTGGTGGCATTGGCGGTATAAACCTGGTTTTGTTTCTCATACTCCTCCAGGCATTCGGGGCAGTGGAACAGAGTAAACTCCGACATGGCTCCTTCGAATGCCATGGCCGCCTTGCCTTTCAGTTTTTCCGGATCCAGCAACAGAAGTTGCATGGCGGATTCGTTGAGGAGATTGGTATGAGGGTACATGGCCGGGAAGTACACCGTGTACATGACGCCGATATCAGCGATGCCGTCACGCACACCGTCGGAAATTTCCGCGGCGCTCAGCAATGACATTGGATACACCTTCACCGACAGACTGCCGTCGGTATACTTTTTTACCGTTTCGGCGTACTTCTGCATGACCTCGTCGGCTTTTGAACCCGGCGGGTAGCCCAGTGCTAGTCTCAACGTTTCCGAGGCGCTGACCTGGCCGAAACCGACCAGGAACATTGCCACAAGAAGAGCACGGGTGACACTTTTTGTTATCGCCATAATCAGTCACCTTTTTCTGTTTTATCGAGTTATTTCATTCCGTAGCTGGATACGTCCACTTTGGAGAAAACCTCGTTCCAATACAGTGTTTCCAATTCGTCGAGGCTATCCACATCCTGTACCAGGCCAACCCATTTCTTGAGAAGATCCTGGAAGGTGTCGAGCATTTCCTCTCCGCGTTCGACGCCATGATTTTTTGCGTAGTAGTCAATGATGGTGTTGAGATCCTGCTTAATGAATTCGCGGCTGGCTTCCATCAGCTCCGGTGATGCCTGATGGAGTGTGGCGCCTTTTTCTTCGGTCTTTTTCAGTGCTTCTTTCTCAAGCTGCAGGTAGCTCCAGGGTGTTTCGGCGGTGTAGCGGGCGCCGGCGCGCAGAATGGCCTGGCGTTGTTTTTCGTTAAGTTTGCGCCAGACATCAATATTGAAACTGCCGGCGTTGGCACCGGCATAGACGCCGCCGGGCACGCTCATGGTGATATCGCTGACCGCTTCGATCAGTCCCAGATTAATCAGCTCTGGTGCTGATGCGATGGTGCAGTCAATCACGCCTTGATGCAGTGCCTCGAGCGTATCGTTGATGGTCAGCGACATGGAGGTGGCGCCGAAATGTTGGGCCCAGCGGGACCAGTGAGAACCGGCTACCCGAAGACGTTTTCCTTTGAGTTGTTCCTGGTTGGTGACCGGTTTGTTGCACAGCAAACCATAGCTCGAGCTGGCGGCGTTGGCGGTATAGACCTGTTTTTGCTTTTCGTATTCTTCAAGGCATTCAGGGCAGTTGAAGAAAGTGAATTCCGTCATGGCGCCTTCATAGGCCAAGGTGCCTTTACCATTCAATTCTTCTTCATCGAACAGCAACAGCTGCATGGAGGATTCGTTTGCCAGATTGGTATGCGGATACATGGCGGGAAAGTACACCGTCAGCAAATAGCCGCCGTCGGCGATACCATCACGGACACCGTCGGAAGTTTCCGAAGCATTGAGAAGAGACAACGCGAAGACACGTAACTTCAGATCACCATCGGAATATTCTTCCACCGCTTTGGCGTAATTCTCCGCTGCCATGGCAGGCAGAGATCCCGGGGGGTAACCGGTGGCATAACGCAAGGTAGTGGCGTGGGCGCTGGCCATGCCGGCGAGCAGAGCCCCTATTAAGACCGGACGCAGAACGACAAGCGAAAGACGCATGGACGACCTCTCAAAAAAGGTGAATAACCCGCCATAAAAGGCGGGTCTGGCCGTCCTTACCCTATCGACAAAGCAATAACCGGTTATCGTCTGTTACGACGATTTGCCGGGAGGGGCTGAGCCGTCAAACAAAAGTAATGGCGTCACGCCGATCCGGGCGGTCAAGGTGGGGCAGGGCGTTGAACGTGGAAAGGCGCCATTCGGAACGGCCGACGATGATTTCGCAGAACGCGCTGTTGCGGAACTGGAAGTTCAATTCGATGGCGGAACGCGGCGCGGTCTGTAAAAGACCGGCGATGGTGGTGCCGATGACGCCGCCGGAACTGACCGCCAGGACATTGTCTTCCCGGGACAAACCCGTGCACAGCGCGCTCAATGCCTGCTGAATGCGGCCACCGAAATCGTCCCAGCTCTCGTGCTCTCCGATAAGGGTGCCGTCCACCCAGCCTTGATAGGCCCCACGGAAAGTTCGCCAGTAATCCACGGCATCCCGTTTTTGGTGGCCGGCCACGTCGGCGCTGCCGGTATGACTGGCATAAAGTGCGTGACCATCGTATTCGTCCAGGCCGGGATGGAACTCCAGGGTAGGTGGGTTTTCGGTGGCGGCGAGCAGGCTTTTGGCGGTGTCCTGTTGCCGCGTCAACTCGCCGGCCAGGGCCCGCTTGAAAGTGACGCCCCGTTCACGGAAATACTCGCCAAGCCAGCGTGCCTGCTGGTGTCCGAGCTTGGAAAGCTGATCGTAATTGTCTTCGCCGAAGGCCGCTTGGCCGTGACGTACCAGAAACAGTTTGGCCATGAACGCTCCGTCCTGCCGATTCGGGAAACGGCAGATGATCCATGGCGGTGACGGTGCTGTCCAGCGGTGCCGGGTTACAATCGGCGGAATGGACGAGGCGGGGCCGCGCCGGGAAGGCAGAGGATAAGTAAAAAATGTCGCGTCGGCGGTTGCCGCCAAGGCTTCAGGTTGACGCTACGTCAAGTGTTATCCTGAAGGATCACGCCTTAGAATAGAGCGCTTTCCGGCAAGCCGGTATGTCCTTTGCGGTATCCGGGTGGTTCGGGTACCCGCTACGGGGCTGGGAAGGCCCCGTTTTCAGATGGCCAGGTTACAAAACAGGTGAGTCATGCTTGACCAAAACGAAATTGAGTTGTTCCGCGATAACGTCCGCAAGTTCCTCGAGAAGGAAGTCGCGCCGCACTATGACCAGTGGGAGAAAGAAGAGAAGTTTCCCCGCGAATTGTGGAACCAGTTAGGTGAAAACGGGTTTCTGTGTGTTGACGTGCCGGAGGCCTACGGCGGCTTTGGCGCCGATTTCCGGCTTTCCGCGGTGATCGTGGAAGAAGCCTCCCGTTTGGGGTTCGGCGCTCTGGCCTCCAACCTGTCCGTGCACTCCGATATCGTTGCCCCTTATATCCTGCACCTGGGCACTGAAGAGCAGAAACAGGCCTGGCTGCCGAAGATGGTGACCGGGGAAGCAGTGGGCTCCATTGGCATGACCGAACCCGGTGCCGGTTCCGATTTGCAAGGCATGAAAACCCGCGCGGAAAAAGACGGCGACCACTATGTGATCAATGGTCAGAAGACTTTTATCACCAATGGCCAGCACAGCGACGTTATCGTCCTGGCCACCAAAACCGATCCCAATGCCGGCGCCAAGGGCGTGACCCTGTTTACCGTGGACGCCACCACCGCGGGATTCTCTCGTGGCCGTAATCTGGAAAAGATGGGCCATCACGCGGCGGATACCTCGGAGTTGTTTTTCCAGGACGTACGCGTTGGCGCGGACCAGATTCTGGGTGGAGAGGGCAACGGGTTCTTTAACCTGATGAACGAACTGCCTCGTGAGCGCCTGATCCTGGCGCTGAGCGCGGTGGCCGCTTGCGAGGGCATGCTGGAGCGGACCATCGAGTACGTTCAGGAACGTCAGGCGTTCGGGCAGTCGGTGGCCAAATTCCAGAATACCCGTTTCGTGCTTGCCAACCTGCATGCCATGGTCGAGGTCAACAAAGCCTTCACCAGCCAGTGCATCGACCAGTACGGCCGCGGTGAACTGAGCACCACCAATGCCTCCATCGCCAAGTTGATGACCACGGAACTGCAGGGCAAGGTGGCGGACCAGTGCCTGCAGTTGTTCGGCGGTTACGGTTATATGAAGGAGTATCCGATTTCCCGGGACTACGTGGACGCCCGCATTCAGCGTATCTACGGCGGTACCAGCGAGATCATGAAGGAAATCATCGCCCGGGATATCCTCGGCCGCTAAGGGTTTCCACGCTGACCACCGATTCCGTACTGACCAGCGTTTCCATACTGACCACATAGCGCAGCGGTCCTCCCGCTGCGCTGGCGTCAAAGGGATAGCAGGTCACCAGCGTCAGCGCTTGCGGGTCCGTCGGTGGTTGCAGGGTGTCCCGGCGGCTGTCGGCCACTTCGGTGGCCGTCACCCGGTAACGGGTCCAGCGCCCGTCCGCCTTCTGCAAGCTCAACCGGTCGTCCTTTTCCAAGCCCTCCAGAAAGCGGAAGTGTGTGTCCCGGTGTCCGGCCACCACCCAGCCGCCACCGGCGGTCGCCATCCGGCCGGGGCCGAACGCCAGCGCCTGGCCGCTGGCGCTTTCCAGGACATACAGATCCTTGCCGCTGTTGCCGGTCAACCGTGCCACCGGCCAGGTGTCCGCCCAGGGCCAGGGGGGATGGTGACCGCCTTCGACCAGGGTCCGCTCCCAGGCCCGGGCGATAAGCGCCTGGGCCACCCAGGCCTTGGCTTCGATCCAGGACGCCTTGGCGACCACCAGTATCAGCAAGCCCAGGACCGCCCCCAGCAGCAGACGCTGGCTCCTAGCCACGGTGGCGTCTCCGGCGGAACACCAGGATCAGCAGCAGACCGGTGAGGCCAAGTACCACGGCCTGGTGCCACAGCCGGTCCACACCGGTGGCGGTAGCGGGCCACACCAGACCATCGGGAAGGGTGTTGGCGATGTCCTCCCGGATCAACGGCTCGTCCAGCGGGCGGGAAGGAGTGCGCTCGATCGCCACGAAGCTGGTGTAGCGGCTCATCAACGAATGCTCCAGTGCCACGTCGGTGAGCAGCGGACGGATCACTTCTTCCGGTTCGCCCAGCGCCAGCCGGTCGTTCAGCGCCTCGATCTTGTTGCGGGCCCAAAGGCGGGCGATGCCGGGGTGTTGCCGCCCCTCGGGCAGTTGCAGGGTCTGCTCCCATGGGGCGGGTGTGAGACCGGTCAAGGTCAGGTACTCGGGGACGCGATTCAGCTTCAGTGTCAGCAGCAGCGGCTCACTGGCGTACAGGTCAGGAATACGGCGCGGCCAGACTTCCGCCTCCACGCCCGGTGGCAGGGTCAGCTGGACATCGCGGATCACCGGGTTTTCCAGCTTCACGAACAGGTCGTTCATGGCTTTCGACACTTCCTGCAAGTTGCCGATGTAAGTGAAGGTGCCGCGGCCGAACTGCGCCGCCTTCCGCATGAAATGACTGTTGGGGCTGGAGCCGATGCCGACGGTAAACAGGCGGGCCGAACCCAGGCGCCGATGAATCAGGTTGAAAATGCCGTCCTCATTGGTCACCGCGCCGTCGGTGATGAACATCACCTGGCGCAGGTATTCGGCATCGGTGGACATGGTCAGCGCGGTGTGCAGGGCGGGCATCATCTCGGTGCCGCCGCTGGCTGCCAGGCCGGCGACAAAACGGCGTGCCTGCTGCAGGTGCGCCTCATCGGCGGGCATGGGGGCTTCGAACAGGGCGCGATGGACGCTGTTGAATTCGATCACATTGAAACGGTCGCCAGGGCGCAGATGCGCCAGCGCTTCCAGCAGACTGGCGCGGGCCTGGCGAATGGAGGCTCCGCTCATGGAGCCGGAGGTGTCGATAATGAACAGGGTTTCCCGGGGCAGGGCGCGGGTGGCGGCGGGTCGCGAGGGCGGGGTCAACATCACCAGCGCGTAGTGTTCGCCATTCACATTCTCCACGAACAGGCTGCCTCGACTTTGTTCGGCGTTGGCGATGCGCCAGTGCAGCAGGAAATCCCGATCCATGGGTACCAGGCCGTCGCTGGGATGGATCTGATAGAGGCCGCGGGCGCCGTCCACGTCCAGATCGTGACTGCCGCTGTCCGGCGGCAGAATCGACTGGCCGGCATCCAGTTCCACCCGCAGGCGGGCCATATTGGGGGCGGCGCCGCTATCCGGGGAATGGAAGGGGCCGGACAGGTTCTCGCCGCCCTCGGGCTGGTAACGGGGCGTCAGCGTCATCGGCACCCGTAGCCGGAAATCATTGCCCTGCACATCCACGGTCTGGCTGTAGTGCAAGGTGACTTCGACGCGTTCGCCAGGAGCGATGTTGGCCACGGAAGTGGTAAACAGGTTGCTGTGGCGTTGCTCCACCAGCCCGGCGCGATGGCCGTCCCTCTTGGCTTGCTGGTAGCGGCGTTTGGCTTCCTGTTTCGGCTGGATCTCACCGACGATACGGCGTTCGCCCACCGTCAGGGTCATACCGGTGACCGCCGCCTGCTCCGGCAGCGGAAACACATAACGCCCCTCGCTGAAGAGTGCGCCTTCGTTTTGGAACGACTGCACCAGGGTGACCTGGGCCACCGGTCCGCTGACCTGGATGTCCACATCAGTGGAGAGCAGGGTTGCCGGCACCTCCTGGCCATCGTCATCGAACATCAGGAACACGCCGCTGCCCGGTTCCGCCGGGGTATCCCGGGGTAGGGCGTGGGCGGTGGCGGACAACAGCAACGTGGTCAAACAAAGCAAGGCCCAGGGCAGGGCGGTTTGGAGCGCGGCACCGGGCCGCGCGGCAAGCAGGCGAATGGTCATGTCGGTTCCCCTCGCAGGTTAGGTCGGGGAGAGCATGGAGGGCCTGAATGAGACTCTTATGTGGGTTTTGTGTGGAAGGAATGAGGGAGACCCATCGCGGCTCGTGAGCGGGGGAGCCGCGATTGGCCCTAGAGGTCCCGTTTGGCCACGGCCCTCAGCACGATCCGGCATTGATTCTCGCCATACTCGCGAATGTCCGCCGCGGCCTTCTCGGGATCCCGTGCCAGCACGTTCTCCAGTAGCCGCTGAAAGATGCGCAGGGACACATCGAACTCGGTGGTTTCTTCCTGCAGGGCGATAAAGGAAAACCGCTTCAACAAGGGCATCAGGTCGGTGATGTCGGCCGCCAGGTAGCGGTTGGCGGCGAAACGGTCGGTGGCGATCTCGACGAAACGGAAGGCCAACTGGTGCCCACCCTGAACGTCGCCCTGGTCATAGCAGCGCTGAAAGTCCGGCAGCATGGCGGCGAGATCCTCGATCTGGCCCGGTCGCCAGTTGCTGGCCGCCATGGCCGCCAGACGGGAAAGCAGCAGAAACAGGAAGTCGTAGAGGTCGCGAACCTCGCTTTCGCTGACCTCGCAAACCCGGGCACCACGGCGTGGCTGCAATTCGATCAAATGCTGCTTTTCCAAGAGTCTGAAGGCCTCTCGGAGTGAGTTGGTGCTCACTTTTAGCTGTTTGGCCAGCTCCCCCTCCGGCAGTTTCTCTCCCGGTTTGCGCTCGCCGCGGACAATCTGCTCGGCCAGATGATCGGCGATCTGCTCGCTGAGGCTCACGGCTCTCAAGGTCATAAAGGGCTCCTTTTGATGGGAGCGATTATCGCCATTATGGGCGGATGTGTCACGAATTGAATTGTTTGACAATTGAATTAATCATGCTAACGTTGCCATCGAGGACTGTTACTGTCACTAGCGAGGCCGATCATGTTTGCCAAAATGTCGTCCGACACCATGTTGAAAATAAAAAAGTGGGGCTATCTCCTGTTCTGGGCCGCGGTACTGCCGCTGCTGCCGTTCAGCGTCTATGTGGGACGTGAGGCCGGCACCCAGGACTATTGGGCCTGGTTCATCTATTTCGTCGTGTTCGGCATGGTGCCGTTGCTCGACTACCTTATCGGCAAGGATCCTTCCAACCCGGATGAGAAGGTCCAGGTGCCTTCCCTGAGCGAGGAGCGCCTCTACACGTTCTTCCTGTTTCTGATGGGCTTTATCTGGCTGGGCGTGCTGTTCTACGCCGGCCATGTGTTCATCAGCAACGATTACAGTTGGTTCGGCAAGCTGGGGTGGATTGTTTCCATTGGCACCGTGGGTGGCATCATCGCCATTAATCTGGGCCACGAATTCGTCCACAAGGATCCCAAGCTGGAGAACTGGATGGGCGGATTGCTGCTGTCCTCGGTGACCTACGCCGGCTTCAAGGTGGAGCACGTGCGCGGCCATCACGTCCATGTTTCAACCCCGCAGGATGCCTCCTCATCCCAGTACAATCAGGGGCTGTACAGTTTTCTGCCGCGCGCCATCAAGCACAACTTCCTCAATGCCTGGAAGCTGGAAAAGCAGTATCTGGAGCGTAAGGGCAAAAAGAATTTCAGCATCCATAATGAGCTGATCTGGTGGTACAGCATTTCCGCTTTGTTCGCGGTGGCTTTCGGTATCGCTTTCGGCTGGCAGGGTGTGCTGTTCTTCCTGGCACAGAGCCTGGTTGCCGCCTTGACGCTGGAGGTCATCAATTACATCGAGCATTACGGCCTGCATCGTCGGGTTCAGGAAAATGGCCGCTATGAGCGGGTAACCCCGGCGCATAGCTGGAACTCCAATTACCTCCTCACCAACCTGGCCCTGTTCCAATTGCAGCGTCACAGTGATCACCATGCCTACGCCAAGCGGCGCTATCAGGTCCTGCGCCACTATGAGGAAAGCCCGCAACTGCCCGGTGGATATGCCGCCATGTACGTGTTGGCGCTGTTCCCGCCGCTGTGGAAAAAGGTCATGAATCCCCGCGTTGAGGCTTACTACCAAGGGGAAATGGATCAGTTGTTCCGCAATGCGCGCCGCGTGAACAACATCGCCTGAATACCTGCTGATGACACGGAGCCCGGCCTTGCCGGGCTCATTTCCTGGCTCTCTTCAGGACCCCGGGCCGTATCGACTGCGGTACCCGGGGTTTTTTTTGAGGACCCGACCATGGTGGTTACGCTGCGGGCCGTCGGACTCTTTGCTATGGTCGGGCGGAGACGATGTGTCAGGACGACACGAGTGCGAGGACGATGAAATGGAATCGGGAAGAGGGCCAGGGTATCGGGTCATGATGGCAATGGCGCTATTGTCGATGTTGCCGGGGATGCTTTTGGCACAGGAGCCGCTCCCGTGCGATCCAGTGTCCCGGTATCACGTCCTGCCGTTACCTGTATCGGGCTTTCGTCATATAGGGACGGATCAACTCTGTGATCCCATACCTACCAAGGACTGGCGTGGGGAAGATGGTGGCCTGAGCGTTCATCTCGACGGCCCCGAAGGGCCCGGACGATGGTGGACGGTGACGGTGGGTGTCGCGGAGGCGGGAAGTCCGACGCCAGGCAGGGGCCTTTGTCTGGACACCAGCACCGTGGGTTGGCGGGCTCTGCAGGGTTTTCAGAATCGTCCCTTGCCCTGGGTGGAAGATCGTGACGGCGACGGCCGGGCGGAACTGGTGATCTGGGACAGCTTTCCGTTGTCATCGGGACAAGGTTCCGAGGTCGAAACCGGCCTGATCGGATGGGTGTACCAGCGGCGATCAGCGAATACGCTGGCGTTGGATTGGGGTATGACGCGGGGACTTGCCAGAGAGGTGGCGCGTGAGTATCGGCGCCCGGCGGCGGATAACCTGGAAGAGCTCCGGCTGGCGCTGGCGGAGGTGCTGGAGGGGTTTGCCAGCGGCGCTTGCCGGGTGGCTGTCGGCAAAGAGCCCCTATCGCCTTAGGACGTTCGGCGCCGGCTACCGCCCCCGGAGCCAATATCTTTGAGGAAACCACTCGAGTGCTATGGTCATCATGGACGGGCACCGCTCGGCACCCGGCTCGTCGGCAGGGTGCCGCTTTCTGAAGCGATGGCCGTGGATGTTCTCCAAATTTGTACAAAGTGGTAATGTTGTACAAGTTTGGAGAATGAGGGGCCGGGTCATGATGAGCGTACAACCGATTGCAAGCGGGGGGCGGGGTATTGCAGTGGGGATCAGCGCCTGCCTGCTGGGCAGCCCGGTACGCCACGACGGTGGGCATAAGCACTCCCGTTACTGCACGGAGGTGCTGGGCCGCTACTTCCAGTTTTACTCCTTGTGTCCGGAGATGGGCGCTGGCATGAGCGCGCCTCGTCAGGCCATGCGGTTGGTGGAGATCGATGGTCAGATCCGGCTACGCGCCACGCGCGGGGAAAAGGATTTCACCGCGCTGATGCACGGCTTTATTGGCCAGGAGCTGGAACACCTCGAGCACCTCCGAGGGTTTGTATTGATGGCCAAGTCACCCAGTTGCGGCATGGAGCGAATAAGGGTCTATCGCGCCGATGGTGAGGTGGCGAGGCGGGATGCCAGCGGGCTGTTCGCGGCGGCGCTGGCGGGGCGGTTTCCGCTGATGCCGCTGGAGGAGGAAGGGCGGCTGAATGACGACGGTCTGCGTGAAAACTTCGTTGAGAGGGTGTTCGTTTATGACGACTGGTGCCGCTTGCGGGAGGGTGGGCTCACTGCGGAAGGGTTGCTGGCCTTCCACCGTCGTCACAAGTTTCAATTGCTGGCGCACTGTCAGTCCACCTACCGGCGGGTGGGCCCGCTATTGTCCGATCTCAAGCGTCAGCCTCTGCCGGTGATCGCGGAGCAATACATCACCCAGGTGATGCCGGCGCTGGCGCGGCGAGTGTCACGTGGCAGCCACGTCAATACCATGCTGCACCTGACCGGCTTTCTGCGCGAGGCGCTGAGCGCCGAGGATCGCCGCTTGATTCATCAGCAGATCGAGGCCTATCAGCGCGGTGAAGTTCCTCTGGTTGTGCCGATGACGATGCTGCGGGGTGCTCAGAGCAAAGTGGAGCAACCTTATCTGGCGACCCAGGAGTATCTGCGCCCGTATCCGGATGCCCTGGGGTTGAGGAACCGTTTATGAACACGGAAGAGACACTGACAATCCAGGAGGTTGGCCAGCGTTGCGGTGTGAACCCGGTGACGCTGCGGGCCTGGGAACGGCGCTATGGCCTGATCCGTCCGGCCCGGACAGAGCGGGGACATCGCCGATACAACGAAGCGGATGTCGCCCGTATCCACTCTATTCTCGCCTGGCTCGATCGGGGGCTGCCGATCAGTCAGGTGCGCGCTGTTCTGGAACAGGGAACGCCCCCGGGGGCGGTGACGGGGCCTTGGCGCCAGGCCATGGAGGAGGCTCAGTCCGCTCTGGATGACCTCAATGTGCGACGGCTGGAACAGTTATTCCGGAGGCTGACCGGTGACTACCCGCTGGAGCAGGTGGTGAACGGCTGGTGTGAGCCACTGCGGTCGCACCTGAAAATGCCGGGACGTATTGCCGCCCGTGCCCTGTTTGACAGCTTTTTGCGGCAGAAATTGTCCGGCCCACTGTTGGCGGTCGCTCCCAGTCGCCGTCAACACGGCTGGCTGGTGATGGCGGTGGGGGATCCCCTGCCGGCGATGTTTCAGGCCGCTCTGTCAGAAGTGCCGGTATGGACTTTGGTGCTGCCGGTGGCGGGCGCGGAGCTCGGGGCCTGGTTGAGTCATTCCCGTTTGGACGGCTTGCTCTGGGTGCTCGGGGAGCACCCAGAGAGGCGACAGAGTAACCGCTTGTGGCCCGAGCGCATGCCGGATTCCGGGCCCGCGCTATGGTGCTGCGGGCCGGCTCTGACCGGGGAGTTACGCACACCGGAGTGGCTGATGCGTCGCCCGGGCGGTTTCGCCGAAGTGGCCGGGGCGATGAGCGATTGGTCGGCGACCATGGCGGCGGGGAGGGCGGACCATGCGTCTGATCTGGTTCCGTAACGATCTGCGATGTCACGGTCACACGCCCCTGCAGCGGGCATTGGCGGCTGGTGAGCCGGTTATCGCCTTGTATGTATTGTGTCCGGGCCAATGGGACCGGCACGGGGTTGCGCCGCTGCGCCGCTGGTACGTATTGGAGAGTCTGCTGGAGCTGGGACATACGCTGGCCTCGCGCGGCGTCGATCTGCATGTGATCGACGGCGGTGACTTTGAGGGCACGGTGGGGGTGGTGACGGACTTTGTTCGCCTACACAACATTACCGATGTGTTTTGCAACCGCGAGTACCCGCTGAATGAACTGAACCGGGATCGGGCCGTCGCGCGCGAACTGGAGGCGGAAGGGGTCCGTATCCATGGCTTCGACGATGGCGTTCTGGTGCCGCCAAGATCCTTGAACACGGGCAAAGGTACCCCTTACACGGTCTTCACGGCGTACAAGCGACGCTGGGATCAGTGGATGGAAGAATACGGTCCACAAGTGCCGGAGGCGCCGCGCTGGCCGAGACGGCGGGGCCGCTTTGTCGGGCATGACACGGTGGGCGGGGCGCTATCGGCGCTGTCGCTCGGGCAGGCGCGGAGAGCACTCTGGCTGCCGGGAGAAGACGCCGCCGTGCGGCGGTTGAAGATGTTCGTTGAGGAGCATATCGGCGATTACAAGAGGTTGCGTGATGTGCCCGCGGAGACGGCCACCAGTGAACTATCGGTGGCGTTGTCCGCCGGCACTCTGGCACCGGCGGAGGCGTGGCGGGCGGCGCGAATGGCGATGCGGGATCCGGCGGCCAGGGAAGGCGCGGTGACCTGGATCGGTGAGTTGGCGTGGCGGGATTTTTACCGGCAAATTCTGCACCGGTTTCCGGCATTGGCAAAGGGGGAGCCATTCCGTCCGGAAACGCGGCTGCTGCGTTGGAATGACAATGAAGCGCATTTTGCGGCCTGGTGTAAGGGGCGTACCGGCTATCCGCTGGTCGATGCGGCGATGCGGCAACTGGTGAGCACCGGGTGGATGCATAATCGCCTGCGCATGCTGACCGCCATGTTTCTGACCAAGCATCTGTTTATTGACTGGCGAAGGGGGGAGCGGTTTTTCATGCAACACCTGATTGATGGAGACTTCGCCGCCAACAACGGCGGCTGGCAATGGAGCGCGTCCACCGGCACCGACGCGGCGCCTTATTTCCGGGTCTTCAGCCCGGTGCGGCAGAGCCGGCGGTTCGATCCGGAAGGGCGCTTTATCGCTCGCTATGTCACCGAGCTGGCGGAGCTTGATAACAACGCTATCCATGAACCCTGGAAGCAGCCATTACTGACCGGGGACTATCCGCCTCCGTTGGTGCCGCATGAGGGGGTCAAGCAACGTGTGGAAGCGGCGTTTCGTGCCGCGCGTGACGCCTGGAACCAGTAAAGTGGGGATATTTCTCCCGAGACAGGGCCGGTTATCGGCAGCCCGGGAGGTGCCGTCGTCAATCGCCATTCATAAGCAAAAAACGACATTTTGCGCCCCAGTTTCTCGCATTCCGGGATCCCCCCTTCTCATTGGGCGGGATTCTTCTTACAGTGCAACTTCCATTGCCTGGGGCCTTGGGCCCGGGCGCCGTCACGAGGAAAGCGTTTCATACGTCATGGTCGTCATGGATAGGCACCGTCCCGTCGTTCTACGTCCGGCCCGTCGGCAGGACGCGGCGGCTATTTCCCGTTGCGTGCTGCGAGCTTATCAGCATTTCGTTCCGCGCATGGGGCGCCCCCCGGCGCCGATGACCGATGACTACAATCAAGTCGTGCTGCGGAACACCGTGTGGGTGGCGGACGACGGCCTCGGCATTCAAGGAGTGGTGGAGCTGGAAGAAACCGACTTCGGATTGCTCACCAAGAATATGGCGGTGGATCCTGATTTTCAGAAACAAGGGTTGGGCCGCAGGCTGTTGAAGCAGGCCGAACAGCTGGCTCGTGATGCCGGTCACGACATGCTCTATATCTACATCAGCGAAGCCATGGTCGAAAACCTGGTGTTTTACCTGGATCATGGCTACGAAGAATGCGAGCGGCGCCTGGAGCAGGGGGTTTATCGCCGCATTTATTTACGTAAGGCGTTGCTCTGATCTTCCTCCACCGCAACGTCTTCAAGTCGATCCACTCGGCGTAAAACCGGAAAGCCCCACATCCACAGGCCGACCACCGCCAGTGTGCCGACACCGCCAATCACCGCCGCCGGCACGGTGCCGAACCAGGACGCGGTAATGCCGGACTCGAATTCTCCCAACTCATTGGATGCCCCAATGAACAGCATATTCACGGCGTTGACGCGTCCCCGCATTTCGTCCGGCGTGGCCAGTTGCAGCAACGTCAGCCGCACATAGACACTGATCATGTCGGCGGCGCCGGCAATGAACAGGGCAGCCAGCGACAGCCAGAATGAGGTGGACAGGGCAAACACCAGATTAGCGACGCCGAAAATCGCCACCGCCGCGAACATCACCAGGCCGGTATGCCGGCGAATGGCGCGCACTCCCAGATACAAACCCATGACGAAAGCACCGAGGGCAATGGCGCTGCGCAAGGCGCCAAGTCCCTCCGAACCCACGTGCAGGATCTCGTCGGCGTAGATTGGCAGCAGCGCCACCACGCCACCGAACAAGACGGCGAACAGGTCCAGGGAGATGATGCCGAGAATGACCGGTTTATGGCGGATATAAAGAATACCGGCGGTAAAGCGTTGCCAGGAGGTGGTGTCGCCGGAATGCAGAGGGCGCTGTCGGTAGCGGATCGGCACCAGAAAAAGCATGGCCAGGGCGAACAGGAAGCAGCCCAGGACCACACTGTAAGCGGTGGTGGCACCGAGCGGATAAAGCAATCCTCCCAGCAGCGGCCCGCCAATGACCGCGATCTTCATGATCGAGGAATTGAGCGCGATGGCTTTGCCAAGTAAGGCTTGCGGCACGATTTGCGGTAGCAGGCTTTGCAGGGTCGGGCCGGTGAAGGCGCGGGCGGCGCCGAACAGCACCAACACCGCATAGAACGGGCCGGCATGATCCGGCGGGTTCAGGGAAAGTATGATGAGCAGCGCGCTGCACGCGGCTTGCGCCGCCCAACTGGCGTGCAGGATCAGACGCCGGTCAAAGCGGTCCACCAGATCACCGGCGGGCAGCAGCAACACCACCATTGGCAGAAACTGGGCCAGGCCCACATAACCGAGGCTGAGCGGATCCCGGGTCAGTGCGTAAACCTGCCAGGCGACGATGATGGCCTGCACCTGCATGGCTAACGCCGCGCCCAGGCGGGCGAGAACGAAAGGCACAAAGCCCGGGTGTTGATAGACCCGGGGTTCGGCGTCAACAGTGGGAAGGGGCATCGGAGTCCGTCCAGTGACCGGCACGCGGACCGTGCCGGACAGGAAACGAAAAGGGCGCGTGGACGCCCTGGTCAGGGGTTATTGGCCGCTGAAGGTCGGGTCCCGCTTTTCGATGAAGGCGGCTACGGCCTCGTCGTGATCGTCGGTGGTGTGGGCCAGCGCCTGCATGGCGGCGGACATTTCCAGCACCGTATCCAGACGCGAGGAACGCGCGGTCCACAGCAGGCGTTTGGTCATGCGCACCGCCTGTGGCGGGTTGGCGGCGATACGCGCGGCCAGGGCGCGGGCTTCGTCCAGCAATTTGTCGTCCGCCACCACCCGGGACACCAGGCCACAGGCCAGAGCCTCTTCGGCGCCGACGCGGTCGCCAGTGAGCGCCATTTCCGCCGCTTTGGAGAACCCGACCACGCGCTGCAGCAACCAGGCGCCGCCGTCTCCGGGAATGATGCCCAACTTGACGAAACTCTCGGCGAACCAGGCACGCTCGCCGGCGATGCGGATGTCGCACATGCAGGCGAGATCGCAGCCGGCGCCCACCGCCGGGCCGTTGACGGCGGCGATTACCGGGACTTCCAGTTTTTCGAACGCCAGCGGAATGCGCTGAATGCCGGTTTTGTAGTTGCGCCGGGTTTTCACCGGGGCGGTGGCGTCGTTGAGACCGCCGGCGGCGCCCATCTTTTTCACGTTGCCGCCACTGGAGAAGGCACTGCCGGCACCGGTGAGAATCGCCACCCGGGCTTGCGGGTCCGCCTCCAGGCGGTCCAGGGCATCCAGCAGCGCTTCGATCATGTCGGCGTCGGAAATCGGGTTGCGGTTTTCCGGGCTGTTCAGGGTCAGGGTGACGACACCGTCGTCGATTTGATAGGTGACCAGTTCGCTCATAAAACACTCTTCTTCGTGTGTGTGGTGGTTCGCGGACACGCAGACACGCTTACACGCAACACGCTTGCACGCCATGCTTGCCAGCCCCGAGCCAGACGGAAAGGTCTGATTGCTCGGGAAGTCAGGGCCGGATTGCGCTCTGCTTTGGCAGTAGCGTGCAAGCGTGTTGCGTGTAAGCGTGCATGCATGTCAATCGCCTCTCAACGCAAACCCAGGCCACGCGCGATGATGCCGCGCAGAATTTCCCGGGTGCCGCCTCGTAATGAAAATGCGGGTACTTGTTGCACAGCGTAGTGGAGCACTTGGAAAAAGTCCCGGTGAGCGGCGTCGGCGCGGCCGGTGTCCACCAGTTGCCGGGCAATGTCCGGAATTTCCTGTTCCAGCAGGGCGCCCAGATCCTTGACGATGGCCGCCTGCAAAGTCGGATTCTCGCCCCGTTGCAACATGCCGGCCACACTGCGTGAGAGTCGGCGCAGGCTCATCAAATGGGCGGCGATGCGGCCAACGGCGATGCGGGACTGATCGTCATCGCGGCCTTGCAGGGTGCGGATCAACTCGATCAGCACCCACAGAGTGGAGAGAAACCGGTCCGGACCGCTGCGCTCGAACGCCAGCTCGCTGAGCACCTGGTTCCAGCCGTCGCCCATCTCGCCGATCAGGGCGTCGCGGGGAACCTGGACGTTTTCGAACACCACCTCATTGAAATGATGGGCGCCGGACAGATCGTGGATCGGCCGGATGGTGATCCCCGGCAGAGTCAGATCGATCAGCAACTGGCTGGTGCCGCCATGGCGGTCCTCATGGTCACGGCTGGTGCGGCAGAACAGCACCATGTAATGGGCCTTGTGGCCGTAGGTGGTCCACAGCTTGGTGCCGTTGACGATGAAGCCGTCGTCCACCGGCTCGGCGTAGGTGCGGGCGGCGGCCAGGTCGGAACCGGAATCCGGTTCGCTCATGCCGATACAGAAAAAGCATTCACCGCGGGTGATGCGTGGCAGGATCGCCTGCTTCTGGGCTTCAGTGCCATAGCGCAACAGCAGCGGGCCGCTTTGCCGGTCCGCGATCCAATGCGCCGCCACTGGCGCGCCGGCGGCCAATAGTTCCTCCAGCAGCACGTAGCGTTCCAGGGCACTGCGTTCACTGCCGCCGTATTGCTTCGGCCAGGTCAGGCCGATCCAGCCCTGCTCGCCAAGGCGGCGGCTGAAGCCGGCATCGAACCCCATCCAGGATTCGACCCGTTGAAGCGGCGTGCGGCCGGCCAGTTCGGTGGCGAGGAAGTCGCGTACCTGTTCGCGGAAGCTCTCTGCCTGCTGCGATTCCGGAGGCGTCGGGAAGGACAAATCGATCATTGGCGCGCTCCTTCGGTGCTGCTGCCCAGTTCGGTGATGAAGGGCCAAAGACCATCGGCGCCGCGCGCCAGCACCTGCTCGCCCAACCGGGCCTGCCAGTAGCGTTCGCTGCCGAATTCGTCGCGCCAGCTCCACAGCCGCCGGCTGTACAGGTTGAGCCGGTATTCGCGGGTCATGCCGATGGCGCCATGGACCTGGTGGGCGATGGCCAGCGCCTGGCCGGCGGCTTCGCCGCAACGGGCCTTGGCGGCGGCAATCAGCGCATGGCGGCGCGGATCGTGGAACGCGTCCACGGCCATGTCGGCGGCCCCGGCAGCTATCGCGGCCTGGGTGGCCAGTACCGCCAGTTGCTGCTGGATCGCCTGTTGCCGGGCGATGGGCTTGCCGAATTGTACTCGCTCGCCGGCGTATTGAACGGTCATATCGAGCACCGTGGCGAGGGCTCCGGCGATTTCCTGGCAGCGCAACAGCGCGCCGCTTTCGAACAGCCATTCCGCGCCAAGCGTCTCGGGCAACTCGCGCACCCGGTGGTTGTCCAGATCAAGGTCCAGTGTCAGATCGGTGCGCGGCTGATCGGCCAGATTGGTTCCAGGCGTTGCCGCCAGACTGTCGGGGTCGAGCAGCAGCAGCCGGTTTTGCCGGTCGTGCCGGGCGATCGTTACGACTACTTCGGCGTGTTCCACCCAGGGCGCGGCCGGCAGCCGGCCGTGGACCCGCCAGCGGTCCCCTTCCCGGTTCAGTGTCAGTGGACTATGCGGGTCCGCCACGGCCAGGGTGGGCCGCCCTGCGGCGATGTCGGCGCCGGCTTCGGCAAGCAACCGGTTGGCCAGCAGAGCTTCGCCCAGCGGCGCCGCCAGCGCGTACTGACCGGCCAGGCGAACCACCGCCAGCGCGTCCGCCACCGGCAGGTCGAAGCCGCCATGGGCCTCATCCACCAGCGCCAGTGGCAGGCCGAGTTCCGCCACCCGCCGCCAGGCCGTGTCAGCGTCGTCCGGCGTTTCCCGCAGTTCGGCGAAGAGCCGGCCGGCGGTATCGAGCAGCAGGCTGCGACTATCGTCCATGGAACCTCACAGGCGCTCGATGATGGTGGTGTTGGCCATGCCGCCGGCCTCGCACATGGTTTGCAAGCCGTAACGCTGGCCGTTCTGACCCAGGGCGTGCACCAGGGTGGTCATCAGCCGGGCCCCGGAAGCGCCGAGCGGATGGCCGAGTGCGATGGCGCCGCCGCGCGGGTTCAGGCGCTCCGGGTCCGCGCCCAGCTCTTTCCGCCAGGCCAGCGGCACTGGCGCGAACGCTTCGTTGACCTCGAAATGGTCGATCTGGTCCACGCTCATGCCGGCTTTTTGCAGCGCCCGTTTGCTGGACGGAATGGGCGCCGTCAGCATGGTCAGCGGGCTGTCGCCACAGACGTCAAAGCTGACGAAACGGGCCAGCGGTTTGAGCCCCAGCTTGTTGGCCAGACTCTCGCTCATGATCAGCAGAGCGGAGGCGCCGTCGGTGATCTGGGAGGCGTTGCCGGCGGTGATGCTCCAGTTGATTTCCGGGAACCGCTGTTTCAGGGCATCGTCCTGGAATGACGGGCGTAATTCGCTCAGCCGCTCCGCGGTGGTGGCGGGGCGGATGGTTTCGTCCTCGGACAGGACGCTGCCGTCCGGCAGGGTCACCGGTACGATCTCATCGCGGAAAGCGCCGGCTTCCCGATGAGCTGCAGCCCGCTGATGGGATTGGGCGGCGTATTGATCCAGCGTCTCGCGATCCAGTTGATAGCGGCTGGTCACCAGTTCGGCGGCCACTCCCTGGGACACCAGCCCCGGAGCATAGCGTTGCTGAACGCCCTGTCCGAACGGGTCCTGGCCCATGCGCGCGCTGCCCATGGGGACCCGGCTCATGGACTCCACGCCGCCTGCGATCACCAACTGATTGGCGCCGGCCATGATCGACTGGGCGGCGAAATGCACCGCCTGCTGGCTGGAGCCGCATTTGCGGTCGATGGTGGTGCTGGGAACATGTTCGGGAAAGCCAGCGGCGAGCAAGGCCATGCGCCCGGGGGTGGCGGACTGTTCGCCGGACTGGCTGACGCAACCGATCATGACGTCGTCCACCAGGCCGGGGTCGATATCGTGGCGCTGGACGGTCTCTTTCAACAAGGCGGCGAGCAGGTCCACCGGGTGCAGGCCGGCCAGCCCGCCATCGGGCTTGCCCCGGCCCATGGGGGTACGCAGGGCGTCGACGATAACGGCGGCTTCAGTCATGACGGACTCCATGCCGGGGGGCGCCCGGCGGCAGGGGGAAATTCATTTGTACTCCTTATTGTTCCGACGGCCGCCATCCGGGAATATCCGGGGGGCATCGCCCGTCGGGTCCGGGACCGTGGCGCGAAAAAGGGCGCTTGGGGCTCGACAAAACGGGATAAACAATCAACCATGATTTTTTTTGCCGGTCAAGATGGCTGGCATCCGGCGAACGCAATGGACCAGAACCATGACCGAAGACGTAGAGCACTCTCCGGCGACGGACGCGGCAGTCCCCGGTGCCCGGCGCGCGCCCCGGCAGGCACGCAGTCTGGATACCCGGGAGAAGCTGGTGACCGCTGCCCTGGAGTTGATCCGCACGGAAGGTTATGCCGCCCTGAGCACCCCGCTGGTGGCACGCCGCGCGGGCGTTTCCCGGGGCGCGCTGCAATATCATTTTGCTTCCCGCGACGATCTGTTCGTGGCGGTTCGCAGCCGCCTGGCATTGCGCCTGGACTGGGGGTTCCCGGTGGCGGAACTGGCGGCCCGGCCTCTGGCCGAGCGGGTGGCCTGGGTGGTGGACCATTACTGGTCGGTACTGGGCAGCGACGATTATGTGGCGGCCATGGAGATCCGCCTGTATGAGCGCTTCAACGGCGCGCTCCATGCTCAGCTGTGCCAGGAAATGCGGGAGCTGGCGGAAACTCGCCACCGGGAATGGGTGCGTCTGTTCGCCGACGTGTCACTGGACACCGACACTCTGGTCGGTGTGCGCACCTACATGATGGACGCCCTGCGCGGCATTGCCCTCAGGCGCATCGAGATGGGACCGGAGGAGCGGGTGCGGCCGGCGCTGGCATTGCTCAAGACCAGCCTGGCGGGGCTGCTGGCTGAATAATTCAGCCAGCCGCATTCGCCAGCAAGCTGGCTCCCACAGATTACGCCACGAAGCCGCTGTGGGAAGCTTGCTTGCAAGCGAATGGCGGTCCGCAAGGCGGCCGCCATGGACGGCGGTGATAAAAAATTGCCGGGAGCAATTTTTAACGTTGCTCTGCGACGGCCCGGAGGGTGACCGCCATGGATGGTGGTGATAAAAAATCAGCTTTGATTGTCGTCGCGAAAAGTGGAAAAGTATCGGGCTGATTCCGGCCCGTCCGGAATCGGAAACCCGGAAATGAAAACAACAGGCCGGGACAATCAGGAGCCTTGATGACAACAACAACGTCACAAAAACCGGTGCTGCCGGGTCCGGATCGGGACTGGCTGGCACGACATCAGGAGCCGGTGCTGGAGCCGGATCTGTCCATCGTCGACCCGCATCATCATCTGTGGGGGCCGCCGCGCGCCACCTATCTGCAAGCGGATATCGAAACCGATTTGAACGCCGGCCACCGCATTATTGGCACGGTCTTCGTGGAATGCCTGGAACAGTATCGTGACAGCGGGCCGGAACCGATGCGGCCGCTGGGCGAGACCCGTTTTGCCCGGAGTGTGGCGGAAGCCACCGGCGGCCGCGTCTGCACTGGCATCGTCGGTCACGCCGATTTGCGCCTGGGCACTTCGGTGAATCGGGTGCTGGAAGGTCACCTGAAGGAAGGCGGCGGCCGTTTCCGCGGTATTCGCCAGTCCAGCGTCTGGGATCCGGATCCGACGGTACGCACCACCACCCGGATTCCACCGGAGAAGCTGCTGCTGGATCCGAATTTCCGCGAAGGGTTTGCCTGCCTGGCGCCGCTGGGGCTGAGCTTCGATTGCTGGACCTACTTCCACCAGTTGCCGGAACTGGAGAATCTGGCGCGGGCGTTTCCCGATACCGTGATCGTGCTGGATCACGTCGGCGGTGTGCTCGGTGTCGGGCCTTACGCCGGGCGTCGTGACGCGCTGTTCCCGGAATGGCGCATGGCGATCGAATCGCTGGCGCGCTGCGCCAACGTACGGATCAAACTGGGTGGTCTGGGCATGCACAGCTGCGGTTTCGGCCTGGACGGTCAGCCGTTACCGCCCTCCTCGGAGGCCCTGGTGGAGCTCTGGCGCCCTTATCTGGATGTCTGCCTGTCCGCCTTCGGCGTGGAAAGGGCGATGTTCGAAAGTAACTTCCCGGTGGATCAGGTGTCCTGTTCCTACGCGGTGTTATGGAACGCGTTCAAACGGTACGCCGCCGGTTTTTCCGAGGCGGAGAAAGCAGCGTTGTTCCGGGAAAACGCCATTGAAACGTACCGGTTGGAGATTCCGCAGGGCCAATGATTCGCGAGCAAGCTCGCTTCCCACAAGGATCTATAGGCCGCTGTGGGAAGCGAGCTTGCTCGCGAAATCTCTCCAGGACGAATAGTTCAGAGATCACTGCTTCCAGAACAGCGGCGTGAACAGCACCAGCAAGGTGAAGATCTCGAGACGGCCGAGCAGCATCAGCAGCGTCATCATCCACTTGGCGGCGGGAGAAATATCGGCGAAGCCGCTGGCCACGCCGCCAATCCCCACGCCCAGATTGTTAAGACTGGCGGCAACACAACTGACCGCGGTGGCCAGGTCCAGGCCGGTGACGGTGAACAGCAGCGTGAAGACCACCGCGATGGTGATGTAAACGCCGACAAAGCCCCACACCGCCTGCAGCACCCGATCATTCACCGTATGGCGGCCGAAGCGCAGGGCAAAGGCGCCGTTGGGGTAAATCAGCCGCCGCAGTTCGCGAATGCTGTGGTGGAACACCAGAGCCCCGCGCACGCTCTTCATACCGCCACCGGTGGAACCGGCGCTGGCGCCGAGGAAACTGGTGAACACCAGCAAAAAGGGCACGAAACCGGGCCAGGCGGCGGCGTTGGTGCTGGTGTAGCCGGTGCCGGTGCTGAACGAGGCCACCTGGAACGCGGCGTGACGCAGGGTTTCATCAGCGCCCTGGAACACGTTGAAGGCCAGCAGTCCCAGGGTCACCAGCAGAATGTAGAGGAACACCATGCCGATATAGAACCGGAACTCCGGGTCGCGCACGAAGGTCAGTGGCGAGAGGCCGCGAATGGCGGCGAAATGGAGGGCGAAGTTGGTCCCGCCGATAATAATGAAAACGGTGGTGATCCAGTCGATGGCGGCACTATCCCAATAGCCCATGGACTGGTCATGGGTGGAGAAGCCGCCGGTGGCCACGGTGCTGAAGCTATGGGTGACGGCATCGAACAGGGTCATACCGGCCAGCCAGTAGGCCGAAGCGCACGCCACGGTGATGAACAGATACAGGTACCACAGGGCCTTGGCGGTTTCGGCGATGCGCGGGGTCAGCTTGGCGTCCTTCATCGGCCCCGGAATCTCCGCTTTGTACAGCTGCATGCCCCCGATGCCCAGCATGGGCAGGATTGCCACCGCCAGCACGATAACGCCCATGCCGCCAAACCACTGCAGTTGCTGGCGGTAATAGAGAATCGATTTTGGCAACGTATCCAGACCGGAAAGCACCGAGGCGCCGGTGGTGGTCAGGCCGGACACGGATTCAAACACCGCGTCGGTGAAACCCACCGGAGTGTCGGCGGAAATCAAAAACGGCAGGCCGCCAATCACGCCCAGTACCGACCAGAACAGCGTCACCACCAGGAAGCCGTCACGGGTCTGCAGTTCGGCGCGATGACGGAAGAACGGCAGCCACAGCATCAGGCCGAGCAGCAACGAGATCACGAAGGAGGCCAGGAACGGCCCTTCGCTGCCGTCCTGGTAGAAGTAGGACACCGCCACCGGCGGCATCATGGTGAAGCTGAACACCACTAGCAGCAGGCCGAGCACTTTGGAGATCAGCGCGAAATGCATGCTTTCTTCCTTCGCTGACACGCCAGCACGCAACACGCAACACGCAAAAAAACGTGGGCTGGAAAGTGGCACTTGCGAGCGTGCAAGCGTGTTGGCGTGTCAGCGTGCATGCGTTTCCTAGAAGAACGTGAACCCGACCTGGAACAGCTTTTCCACATCGCGGATGCGGCGCCGGTCGATCAGGAACAGGATCACGTGATCGTTCGGTTCGATCACCACGTCATCATGGGCGATCAGCACCCGTTCACCGCGTACCACGGCGCCGATGGTGGTGCCTTCCGGCAAGTCGATGTCCTCGATGGCGCGGCCCACCACCTTGGAGGATTTGGCGTCACCGTGAGCAATCGCCTCGATGGCTTCGGCGGCACCACGGCGCAGCGAATAGACGTTGACCACGTCACCACGGCGTACATGGGTGAGCAGGCTGCCGATGGTGGACTGTTGCGGTGAAATGGCAATGTCGATGTCATGGCCCTGAACCAGGTCCACGTAGGCGGGGTTGGCGATCAGTGTCATCACCTTGCGCGCGCCCAGGCGTTTGGCCAGTAGCGAGGCCATGATGTTGGCCTCGTCGTCGTTGGTCAGAGCGCAGAACACATCGGTGTTCTCGATGTTGGCCTTGAGCAATTCGTCGCGATCGGTGGAGAGGCCCTGCAGCACCACGGTGTGCTCCAGTTTTTCGCCGAGCCAGTCGGCCCGTTGCGGAGAGCGCTCGATGACCTTGACGTTGTAGCGGTGCTGGATGCTTTTCGCCAGGCGATAACCGATGTTGCCGCCGCCGGCGATGAGAACGCGCTTGTAATTGTGCTCCAGCCGGCGCAGCTCGCTCATTACCGCGCGGATGTCGTTCTTGGCGGCGATGAAGAACACTTCGTCGTCCGCCTCGATGACCGTGTTGCCTTCCGGAATGATGGGCCGGTTACGGCGGAAAATCGCCGCCACCCGGGTATCCACATTGGGCATGTGCTTGCGCAGTTCACGCAGCTCGTTACCCACCAGCGGACCACCATAATAGGCGCGCACCGCCACCAGTTGCACCCGGCCGCCGGCGAAATTCACCACCTGCAGAGCACCGGGATGTTCGATCAGACGCTTGATATAGTCGGTGACCACCTGCTCGGGGCTGATGATCACGTCGATGGGAATGGCGCTCTCGTTAAACAGCTTGTCGGCGCGGCTGGTGTAATGGGCGGTGCGGATGCGGGCGATCTTGGTGGGGGTGCGGAACAGGCTGTACGCCACCTGGCAGGCGACCATGTTGACTTCGTCGGAGTTGGTCACCGCGATCAGCATGTCGGCGTCCTCGGCCCCGGCGTCCTTGAGCACGCTGGGATAGCAGCCCATGCCCTGCACCGTGCCGATGTCGAGACGGTCCCCCAGTTCCCGCAGGCGCTCGCCGTCGGTATCAATGACGATGATATCGTTGCGTTCGCCGGCGAGGTTCTCCGCCAACGTGCCACCCACCTGGCCGGCACCCAGAATAATGATCTTCATGATCGTGGTCCGATCACCCCATGGTTTTGCGCAGGCGGGCCAGATAAAAACCGTCCGGCCCCTGATCCCGCGGCAGCAATTGCCAGCCCCGCGACGCCGGTGACGGATCGCCAATGCCCGGCGTGTCCTCGGTGGCGTCTTCGGTGCGCTCGAGGAACGCGCTGATTTGCTGATCGTTTTCGGCGCGCAACACCGAGCAGGTGGCGTACACCAGCGTACCCCCGGGGCGCAGAAGCGGCCATAGTGCATCCAGCATGCGCGCTTGTAAATCCACCAGTGCCGGCAGGTCCTGGCGGCGGCGGTGCCATTTCACATCCGGTTGACGGCGCAGGATGCCGGTAGCCGAGCAGGGGGCGTCCAGCAGAATGGTGTCAAACGGCTCACCGTCCCACCAGCTTTGCGGTTCGGCGGCGTCACCCTGGAGCACGGTGGCCTCGGCGCCGAGACGCTTGAGCGCCTCGCGCACCTGACGCAGGCGTGGCTCGGACACGTCCAGTGCCACCAGCCGCGCGCCGGGAAAGGCTTCGGCCAACTGCCCGGTCTTGCCGCCAGGCGCGGCGCAGGCGTCGAGTACGCGCGCGCCGTCCGGTACCGCCATCAAGGTCACCGGCAGTTGCGCCGCTTCATCCTGCACCGTCAGTTCGCCCTCGGTGAAACCGGGCAGGGAGGTGACCGGGCGGGGTGGCGACAGATACAGCGCCCAAGGAGAGAGGGCGCCGGCGCGGGCTTCGTCGCCGAATTGTGTCAGCCAATGGTCGCGGTCGTGGTGCCGCTGATTCACCCGCAGGGTCAGCGGCGGTGGCGTCAGGCTGGCCTCGGCCATGGCGGCGGCCTGATCCGGCCAGTCGCTTTGCCACTGTTGCCAGAGCCAGTCCGGCAGCGACCAGCGCACCGCGTCGGGGTAGTCGGCGAAGGCGGTGGCGGCGTCAATACGGCTGGCCTTGCGCAACACCGCGTTGGCCAGGCCGCTGGCCCAGCCCGCTTTCAATTTGCGGCAGAGGTCCGGATAGGCATTGACCACCGCATGATCGGCGCGGTCGCTGAACCACAGTTCGTAAAGGCCGCACAGGAGCGCCAGACGCACCGGTTGGGCACTGGGTTTGAGCGGCTTGCTCAGCTGTTGATTGAGCCAGTGATTGAGCGGGCGCAGGTAGCGGCAGACACCAAAGCAGAGGTCGCGCATCAGGCCGCCGGCGGCGCCGTCCAGGGCTTGGGCGCGCAGCACTTCGCGCAGACTGGCGCCATCGCCACTGCCGGGCAGCACACGATTGAGGGCGCGTACCGCCACCAGACGGGGGTTGGGGGCGGCCTCAGCCAAGATGACCGCCCCGCGCGAACAGATCCGGGTGGCCGCGCAGTACCTCGGCCACGCTCATCGGCTTCTTGCCGGGCAACTGGATACGCTGCAACCGCAATGCGATGTCGCCGCAGGCCACCACTATGCCGTCGGCGTCGGCGGTGACGATGTCGCCCGGCTCCAGCAGGGTGGTGTCGGCGTCGCACTCCCGCGCTTCCCATACCCGCACGGCCTTGCCATCCAGATCAAACCAGCACACCGGCCAGGGATTGAACGCGCGGATACGGCAGCTCAGGGCCCGGGCCGGTAGACGGAAGTCCAGGCGGGCTTCTTCCTTGCTCAGCTTGTGGGCGTAGGTGACGCCATCGTCCGGCTGTGGCTGTGCCCGCTGTAAATGGCCGGGCAGATCCTCCAGCACCGTGACCAGCAGGCGCGCGCCTTGCCCGGCCAGCCGGTCGTGCAGTTCTCCACCGGTTTCACGCTCGCCGATGTCCAGCGCTTCGGCGAGCAGCATGGGGCCGGTATCGAGGCCGGCGTCCATGCGCATGATGGTGGTGCCGCTTTGCCGGTCACCGGCCATGATGGCGCGCTGGATCGGCGCCGCGCCACGCCAGCGCGGCAGCAGCGAAGCGTGCACGTTGACGCAGGCCAGCAGGGGGATATCCAGCACCGCCTGGGGGATGATCAGGCCGTAGGCGACCACGATCAGCGCGTCCAGCCCGAGATCGCGAAGTTGGGCCTGGATCGCTTCGTCCTTAAGGGTGGTGGGTTGCAGAACCGGGATGCCGGCGTTTTCCGCCAGTGCTTTGACCGGCCCCGGCTTGACCTTCTTGCCGCGACCGGCGCCACGGTCCGGCTGCGTCAGCACGGCGACAACGTCGTGAGGGCTGTCCAGCAGCGCCTGCAGGCAGCTCGCGGCGAAGTCCGGCGTGCCGGCGAAGGCCAGCCGTAAGGGAGAAGACTGTTCGGAATGGGCCACGATGGTGATCCGTCTCCAGGAAACGGGGCGGCGCTGCCGCCCCGGGGGAATGGATGTCAGAGTCTGCTTGCGCTGTCAGGCGCTCAGGCTTGCTGGCGGTGAATCTTCTGCAGTTTCTTCTTGATGCGGTCACGCTTGAGCCGCGATACGTAATCCACGAACAGCTTGCCGTCCAGATGATCGATCTCATGCTGGATGCAAGTGGCGAGCAGGCCATCGGCCTCCATCTCAAACGGATTTCCATCCCGGTCCAGGGCCTTGATCATCACCCGCGCCGGCCGCTCCACCTGTTCGTAGAAACCGGGCACCGACAGGCAGCCCTCCTCATAGGGGGCAAGATCCCCGGTGAGCGGGGTGATCTCCGGGTTGATAAACACCAGCGGTTGATCCCGCTCCTCGGAGACATCGATCACCAGCAAACGCTGATGCACGTTCACCTGGGTGGCCGCCAGGCCGATGCCGGACGCTTCATACATGGTTTCGACCATATCGTCGATCAGTTTGCGAAGCGCGTCATCCACCTGTTCCACCGGTTTTGCTACGGTGCGAAGTCGGGGGTCGGGGAATTCAAGTATTTCCAGTTTGGCCATTTGGGGTCCCGGCTAGTCTGCTATTGCCAGACTACTTTAGATTTGGTTGCTAACTCTATGATCACGTTGCTAGTATCGAGAATCGGCTCACGCCGATTTGGGGGATGCATCCACAACGTGGGTGCTCATAATCATAAAAGGAAACCACTGATGATCAAAACGCTCCGGCGCCTGGCGGCGGCGTGCGCGATGCTGGTGGTGGCCGCCGGCGTTTCCGCCGTAACCCTGCGCGATAATCACCCGGACGTCTACTACGTCAAGAAAGACGATACTCTCTGGGACATCAGCGGGCGTTTCCTGGAACATCCCTGGCAATGGCCCGAGATCTGGCACGTCAATCCCGCCATCAAGAACCCGCATCTGATTTTCCCCGGTGACGCCATTCGTCTGTCCTGGGTGGACGGCGAACCGCGGCTGGAACTGGATCGCGCCAGCGGTGAACAGAGCCGGTTGCCCGACGGCACCGTGAAGCTGTCGCCAAGGGTACGGGAAATGAGCCGCGAGGACGCCATTCCCGCGATTCCGATGAACGCCATCCAGAGCTATCTCAAGCAGGCGCTGGTATTGGAACGTACGGATATCACCACCGCGCCCTATGTGCTCGGCGGGCAGGATCGCCGCGTCATCTTTGGCGGCGGCGACACCGTCCACGCCCGTGACCCGGAACAGCGCTGGGAAAATGCCGAGCGGCGCTATGGACTGTATCGCGTGGGCGAGGAATACGTGGACCCGGTCACCGATGAAGTGCTGGGCTACGAGGCCCGTCAGGTCGGTCTGGCCTCGGTGGAACGTATCGAGGAAGACATGGCAACCCTGCAGGTGTTGCGCTCTTCCGAGGACCTGCGGGTGGATGATCGGCTGTTCCCGCAACCGGATCAACGCGTGCGCGCCTTGCTGTATCCGCACGCGCCGGATGAAAAAGTGGAAGGCCGTATCATCCGCTTCTTCGACCGGATCAGCAGCGTCGCTCGCAACGACGTGGTGGTGATCAACCGCGGCACCCGGGAAGGCATGGAGGAAGGCCACGTGCTGGATATCTTCCAGCAGGGCGAGCAGGTCCGGGACCGGCAGCAGGATGAGATGGTGCGCCTGCCGCGTACCAGGGCCGGGTCCCTGGTGCTGTTCCGGGTGTTCGAGAAAGTCAGCTACGGGCTGATCATGGAGTCCCAACGCCCAGTTTACATGAATGATGTAGTGGAAAGCCCGGAAGGCAGTTACTAAGCCTGCTGTGGGAGCTTGCCTGCAAGCGAATGGGGGTGCGTTCCAGGAATTCGCTTGCAGGCAAGCTCCCACAGCGGCTGTGTGGCTATCTCTATTGGAGTTGTCCGAGCCGCAATCTTTTGGCATTCGGCCTCAGGCCGATTTACAGAGTCCATAACGCGCACAGGGAGGTGCGTTTTTATGCGAGACCAGCTTGCGCGCCTGGCGTTGGCCAAGGCGTTCGACCCCGCATCCATGCACCTCGGCGAGGCCTTGCGTCGCCGGCCCATCGACGAAACCCCTCTGACCCGGTATGCCGAGGCCCTGCCCGGGCGCTTGCCGAATCCGAGCGAACGCCGGAGCTGGCTGACGGCCCCGGAATCCCTCGAGCCGCAGTGGCGACCGCTGGCCGCTCAGGGCTGGCGCTGGCTGGCCCTGGGGGACGAGGATTATCCGCCGCTGCTGGCGGATCTGCCGGACGCGCCGGGGGTGCTGGCGGTACTGGGCGAGGTGTCCGCGCTGGCGCGGCCTCAAATCGCCATGGTCGGGGCCCGTGGCGCGTCCGCCGAAGGGGAGGCCAACGCCTATCGTTTCAGCCGTTGCCTGGCCGCGGCGGGATTCGCCGTCACCAGCGGGCTGGCCCTGGGCGTGGACGGCGCCGCCCACCGTGGCGCCCTGGCTGCCCCCGGGATCACCCTGGCGGTGCTGGGGCACGGTCCCGGCGAGCTCTACCCGCCACGCCATCGCCGGCTGGCCGGGGAGATCGTCGCCGCTGGCGGCGCCCTGGTGAGTGAGTTCGCCCCGGGGCGCCCGCCTTCCCGGCGTTCTTTCCCGCAACGCAACCGCCTCATCAGCGGCCTGAGCCTGGGTGTCGTGGTGGTGGAGGCGGCGCTGCGCAGTGGCTCCCTGATCACCGCCCGCTGTGCCGCCGAGCAAGGGCGGGAAGTGTTCGCCATCCCCGGTTCCATTCATAACCCGCTCAGCAAAGGCTGCCATAAACTGCTGCGGGAAGGGGCCAACTGGCTGGAATGTACCGACGATGTGCTGGCGGCATTCGAGGACTTTCATCGCACCGTGGCGCACAGCCCTTCGCTTGTTGAAACGCCGCCGCCGTTGCTGCGGTATTTCATCGGCGGTGTGAATACCCTGGACCAGCTTTGCGAGCGCTCCGGTCTGGCGCCGCCGGAGCTGACCGCGGCGTTGCTGGAACTGGAGCGGGAGGGGTGCATCGAACGGGTCGGTGGCGGCTATGTGAGCCGTCCGCCGGGTTGACCCGCCAAGGCTGTCGGGCGGCGATCCGTCCGGTGCTGGCGGGATGACCGCCACAACGGGTATCCTACGTGCCGACCGGAGAGGCTCTCCCTATTCGTCCTGACGCGCTTTTTACATGAATCTGCACCTGGACACAGCCGCCCGCATTGTTCACGCGGGCGGCGTAATCGCTTACCCCACGGAAACCGTTTACGGCCTCGGTTGCGACCCGTTCAATCGTGAGGCGGTGAACAAACTGCTGGCGATCAAATCCCGCCCCTGGCGTAAAGGATTGATCATGGTGGCCGCGGACCTGTCCCAACTCGACGGACTGGTTGCTCTGAGTGGCGATCAGCGCCGGCAACTGAGTGATATCTGGCCGGCACCGGTGACGTATTTGCTGCCGGCCACCCCGGCGGTTCCGGAGTGGGTTCGCGGCGAACACGCCAAGGTGGCGGTGCGGGTCAGTCCGCACCCGCTGGTACGGGCCCTGGCCCGGGCCGTGGGCACGCCGATCATTTCCACCAGCGCCAACCGCGCCGGCCAGCCCCCTGCCCGCAATCGCTTTCAGGTCGCCCGGGCGATGGGGGCGGAGCTGGATTTCATAGTGACCGGTGACTGCGATCCCAGAGCCCGTCCTTCCACCATTATCGATCTGGAAACCGGGCGGGTAGTGCGGGCCTGACCCCCGCGACCGCCCAGATAACCACGGAGTAATGCCGATGACCGATGTGGCGCCGCAAGCGGTAAAGCACTATCTGCTTGAGCTGCAGGACCGCATTTGCCGGGAGCTTGAGGACGAGGACGGCGGAGCCCGCTTCATCGAGGACGCCTGGGAGCGCCCGGAAGGCGGCGGCGGCCGTAGCCGGGTAATCAGCGAGGGGGCGGTGTTTGAGAAAGGCGGGGTCAACTTCTCCCATGTGCATGGCGAGAGCCTGCCGCCTTCCGCCAGCGCCCATCGGCCGGAACTGGCCGGACGTTCATTTCAGGCCATGGGCGTTTCGCTGGTGCTGCATCCGCACAACCCCTACGTGCCCACCAGTCACGCCAATGTCCGTTTCTTTCTGGCGGAAAAGCCGGGTGAAGCGCCGGTATGGTGGTTCGGTGGCGGCTTTGACCTGACGCCTTATTACGGTTTCGAAGAGGACGCGGTGGCCTGGCACAGTGTGGCGAGAGACGCCTGCGCGCCGTTCGGCGAGGATCTTTACGCGGAGTTCAAGGCCTGGTGCGATCGCTACTTCTATCTGAAACACCGGGACGAACCGCGTGGTATCGGCGGGCTGTTTTTCGATGACTTCAACCGGCTCGGCTTCGCCGACAGCTTTGCTTTCATGCGCAGTGTCGGTGATGCCTTCCTGCCGGCCTATCGGCCGATCGTGGCGCGCCGCAAGGCTATCCCCTTTGGTGAGCGCCAGCGCCGCTTCCAGCTTTATCGGCGCGGCCGTTACGTGGAATTCAACCTGGTCTACGACCGCGGCACCCTGTTCGGCCTGCAATCCGGCGGTCGCACCGAATCCATCCTCATGTCGCTGCCGCCGCTGGTACGCTGGGATTACGACTGGCGGCCACAGCCGGGTAGCGAAGAAGCCGCCTTGTACCAACAGTTCCTGATTCACAAGGAGTGGGTATGACCGATCGCTACGCCGTGTTCGGTAATCCGGTAAGCCATTCCCGGTCACCGGACATCCACCATGCCTTTGCCGTTCAACGCGGCGAGAACCTTAGCTACGAGCGTATCGAAGCGCCTCTGGACGGCTTCGCCGAGTCGGTCGGCGCCTTTTTCCAGGCCGGAGGCAAAGGCGCCAACATTACCGTGCCGTTCAAGGAACAGGCCCATGATCTGTGCGACGTACTCACCGAGCGGGCCCGTCAGGCCGGTGCGGTGAATACGCTGTGGCAAGAGCAGGGTAAATGGCATGGCGACAACACCGACGGCGCCGGACTGGTTACCGACCTGTGCGATAACCAGGGCTGGGAGTTGCAAGGGCGACGGATACTGATTCTGGGTGCCGGCGGTGCCGTTCGCGGTGTGCTTGGGCCCCTGTTGGCGCGCAAACCGGTGGCACTGACCATTGCCAACCGTACCGTGGCTCGGGCGCGGAATCTGGTCACGTTATTCCAGAATCCGCATTGCCCGGTGGCGGCGGCGGGACTGGAAGAATTGGGCGGTGACTTCGACGTCATCATCAACGCCATATCGGCGGGATTACAAGGAGAAATGCCGGCGTTGCCGGTGAGCCTGGTGCACCGGGACACGGTGGCCTACGACATGGTTTATGGCCGTCAGCCGACGCCGTTCATGAGGTGGGCGGACGCCGCCGGCGCGGCGGGTGTTTGTGATGGCCTGGGCATGTTGGTGGAGCAGGCGGCGGAGGCCTTTCAGGTTTGGCGGGGGTGGCGGCCGGACACTCGTCCGGTGCTTAACAGCCTACGGAGCGCGTCATGATTCAGGTGCGAAATTGGATCCTTGGTGCCGGCCTTTCCTTCGCTGGCGTCTGTGGTGCGGATACGTTTGGTTTTGCCTGGGATAACGACTTGTTCGTCGGTTTGGACAAGAACTACACCAATGGCCTGCGCATCAGTTGGGTCGGTGATGGCCATGGCAAGTGCGATGACAACGGCGGGGCAACCTGCGCGGTGGCGCGGGCTCTGGATCCGCTGCCGGGAGTGTCCGCGGCGGATGAGCGCCATGCGCTCACGGTCAGCCTGGAACAGATCATGGTGACGCCCGACGACATCGAGCGTTCCACGCCGGACTACACGGATGTGCCCTATGTGGGCTACAGCAATCTGGAACTGGGGCTGTTCAGCTGGGATGCCCGTAACCTGTATGGCTATGGTATACGGGGCGGCGTGGTGGGCCCGGACTCCGGCGCGGAGGAAAGCCAGAAGATCGTTCATAAGGTCACCGGTTCCACCCGGCCAAGGGGCTGGGACAACCAGCTTGGCCCGGATCTGATCGGCGGGGTCTATTTTTTGCACGCCCATCGCTTCCTCAAGCGGGAATACGACAGCGGTTATCAGTTGGAGCTGGGTGGGGCCTGGGGCGTTGACGTCAATAATTTCGACGGCAATGCGCAGAGCGGAGGGTTCATCCGTTTCGGCCGCAACCTGCCCGGCAATTTCATTCCGGATTACGCGGGCATCGGTACCGCCGGGTCTCTGGTGGGGCTGTTCGATAACCCCGGGTTCGGCTGGGAGCTGTTCCTGGGGTCATCCGTGCAGTACAACGGCTATTCCTACATCGAGCGCAAGGGCGGGGACTACAACATCGACAAGGAAGACTGGACCGTCACTCTGATCGGTGGGGCCGGTGTTCGCAATGACCGCTTCAGCTTTACCATGACCTTGCAGCACTCCACATCACCGATCCGCGACAGCGACCCGATCAGCTTCGGCAACATGTCGTTCATGTGGGCGATTTAAGGTACTGATCCTTCAGTTTCACGTAATTCCCCGCCACATAGGGCAGGAACGCCAGCTCCTCCTCGGTGAGGCGGCGCGCCGGTTTGGCCGGGCTGCCCCGGTACAGCCAACCGCTTTCCAGGCGTTTGCCGGGGCTCACCAGAGTGCCGGCGGCGATCATCACGTCATCTTCCACCACCGCGCCGTCCATGATCATCGCCTGCATACCCACCATGACCCGGTTGCCCACGGTGCAACCATGCAGCATGGCCTGGTGGCCAAGAGTGACATCCTCGCCGATGGTCAGCGGAAAGCCGTCCGGGTTGAAACGGGAGGCGTGGGTAATGTGCAGCACAGCGTTGTCCTGGACGCTGGTGCGGGCGCCAATGCGGATACGATGCATATCGCCGCGGATCACCGCCCCCGGCCAGATTGAACAGTCCTCGCCCAGGGCCACGTCACCGATCACGGTGGCGGCGGGATCCACATATACCCGTTCGCCCAGTTGCGGTACCTTGTCTTCGAAGCGACGAATCCCCATCTCTTTCTCCCAATCAGGTGAATTCCGTTTATAACGAGAGGCCCCATGAGTCACAACCCGTTGATCGACTACCCGGATCTGCCCCCCTTTTCCGAGATCCGTCCCGAGCAGGTAAAACCGGCGGTGGAGCAACTGATCGCGGATGGCCGCCAGCGTATCGAGACGGTGCTGAAAGCCGGTGACGTGGGTTACCAGGCGCTGGTGGCGGCGCTTGATGAAGAGGACGACCGCCTTGGCAAGGCCTTTGGCCCGGTCGGGCATCTTAACGCGGTGGCCCAGAACGAGGCGCTGCGGGAAGCTTACAACGCTTGCTTGCCGCTGCTCAGCGAATACGGCACCGAAGTGGGACAGAACAGCGCCTTGTTCGCGGCCTATCAGGCGCTCCACGACAGCGCCGAATTCGCCACTCTCAATGAAGCCCAGCGTAAGGATATTGATAATACCCTGCGTGATTTCCGCTTGTCCGGCGTCGCCCTCGGGGAGGAAGACAAGCGCCGTTACATGGAGAACGCCAAACGCCTCTCCGAACTGACCACACAGTATGAAAACCAGCTTTTGGACGCCACCCAGAACTGGAAAAAACACGTTACCGATGAGCAGGAGCTGGACGGCCTGCCGGAAACCGCGCTGGCTGGCACCGCCGATCGCGCCAGGGCCGAGGGACTGGACGGCTGGCTGTTGACGCTGGATTTCCCGGTCTATCTGGCGGTCATGAGCCATGCCCGTAATCGTGCCCTGCGCGAGGAAATGTATCGCGCCTTCACCTCTCGGGCCTCTGATCAAGGACCGGACGCCGGCCGTTTCGACAATGGACCCGTCATGGACGAGATTCTGGCGTTGCGTGATGCCCAGGCCAAACTGCTCGGGTTCGGGAGCTATGCGGAAAAATCGCTGGCCACCAAGATGGCCCGTAGCGTCGATGAGGTGATGCACTTCCTTCACGATCTGGCGCTCAAAGCCAAACCGCAGGCGGAGAAGGAATTGCAGGAACTACAGGACTTCGCCGCGGAACAGGGCGCCACGGATCTGCAACCCTGGGACATTGGATTCTGGAGCGAGCGTCTACGTGAAGCCCGTTATGATCTTTCCGACGAGGCACTTCGTCCCTGGTTCCCGGCGGAAAAAGTCATCGATGGCATGTTCGCCGTGGTCGGCAAGCTGTTCGGTATCCGCTTCCGTCAGCGCGATGACGTGGACACCTGGCATACGGATGTCCGCTTCTTCGAGTTGGTGGACGATGACGGCGGTGTCCGCGCCGCCTTCTATCTGGACATGTACGCGCGCACCGGCAAGCGCGGCGGCGCCTGGATGGATGACGCCCGTATTCGCCGCCGCCGGCTGGATGGTTCGCTGCAAACCCCGGTCGCCTATCTGACCTGCAATTTCGCGCCGCCGGCCGGGGGCAAGCCGGGCCTGCTGACCCACGATGAGGTGGTGACGCTGTTCCATGAGTTCGGTCATGGCCTGCACCATATGCTGACCGAGCAGGAAGTGTCCGGGATTTCCGGCATTAACGGTGTTGCCTGGGACGCGGTGGAGCTGCCCAGCCAGTTCCTGGAAAACTGGTGCTGGACCGAAGAAGGTCTGGCAATGATCTCGGGTCACTATGAAACCGGCGAACCGCTGCCCAAAGCGATGCTGGACAAGATGCTGGCGGCGAAAAATTTCCAAAGCGCCATGGGCATGATGCGACAGCTGGAGTTCTCCCTGTTCGACATGCGTTTGCACGCGGAATACACGCCGGAGCTGAGTATTCAGAAGGTTCTGGATGAGGTCCGTGACGAAGTGGCGGTGATCAAGCCGCCGGCGTTCAATCGTTTCCAGAACGGTTTCTCACACATTTTCGCCGGTGGCTACGCCGCGGGTTATTACAGCTACAAGTGGGCGGAAGTGCTTTCCAGCGACGCCTACTCGCGGTTCGAGGAAGAAGGCACGTTCAATGAGGACGCCGGCCGCGCTTTCCGTGACAACATCCTTGCCCTGGGTGGCAGCCGGGAGCCGATGGAACTGTTCAAGGCGTTCCGTGGCCGCGAACCGAGCGTGGAGCCGTTACTGCGGCATAGTGGTATCGACGTCTAGTCAGGGAGAAGTGGGTATTCGCTTGCAGGCAAGCTCCCACAGCAGCTTCGTAGCTCTGTGGGAGCTTGCCTGCAAGCGAAGGATACTGCCCATTTCGCATGACCTGGAAATTGTCCAACGAGTCAGATTATGAAACGTCAATTTATCGCCGGTGCCACCTGTCCGGAATGCGGAAAGATGGACAAGATCCAACGTGTTATCGATGGCGATAAGCAATGGATGGAATGCGTCGCCTGCGGTCTGGTGCGTGATCTGGACGCGGAACCACAGGCGACGGATGCGAATGTGCAGAAGGTGGATTTACGTCCACCCGGGAAGCATTAGAAGTTCAGACGATAGCCCACTGTCAAGGTGCGCCCTCTGCCGGTGAAATAACGGTCGTTATTGGCCAGGGCGCTTTGTGAGTAATAGGTGACGTACTGCTTGTTCAGGAGATTGGAAAGCGCCACGCTGAGTTGCCCTTTGGGTAACCGGTAGCCAATGGCGGCGTCCACCAGCAGATAGCCGTCGAAGTCCAGGTCATCGCCCTTGGGGCTTTTATCGAGGTTTTTATCGAAAGCATAGTTGGCTTGCACGAATGAGGTCAGCCTGGAAGACCAGCGCGCTGACCAGCTGGTGATCAGGCGATCCGGTGCCACATTCAGGCCATTAAGTCGTGCATCCAGAGTGCCATCGTCGTTGCTGTCATAGCGTCCACGCATGTGGGAGTAGGCCAGTTTGCCGCTGTGATTCGGTGTGAACTGGTAGCCCAGAGTTCCTTCGATGCCATCGATCTTTGTTTTCTCCCGCCGCATTACAAAGGCATCGTTTTCACGCTCGATACGGCTGCCGTAGTCCGAAGACGAGACGTAGTAGCTCACCTCGGCGCTGAAGGGACCGTCCTGATAGCGAACGCCGCCTTCGACGTTGTCGGTGACGATGGGGCGCAGGTCCTTGAAGTCTTCCACTGATTGACCCGATTGATTAATGCCTCGCAGCACACGGCCCACATCAGGGAGCGCGAAACCTTCCGAGTAGTTGGCGAACAGGTTCCAGTTGTCTTGTGGCGCCCAGACCAGGCCCACGTTGTACAGGGTATCGTTGAAGCTGGGATCGCCACCTTCCACATAAACGCCGCCATTGTTCCACACTGTATTGTAACCGTCGATTTTCAGCTCGGCGTATTCGTAACGGGCGCCGGCGGAAAGTGTCAGGGAGTCGATGGGTTTGAGCTGGATCTGAATGAACGGCGAAAGGTCGGTGTATTCCACTTCCGGCACGTAGGTGCGGTCGGTCAGCCACAGGAACTGCTCGGTGTTATCAAACAGTGTGTCGAAGCCGCCGGTGAGTTTGAGCCGGCCATTCCAGAGGCCGTCCTTGGTCAGGGAAACCTTGGTGCCATACTTGGTGGTTTCCGCCATGGTCTGATCGTAGAGCCTGCCAGGCGCCGGGACGATGGCCGGGTCCTGGAAAGAATTGGAATCAGTAGCGCCAAACAGAGACTCGTAATCCTGATAGAACGCCAAAGCGTTGAGCTGCATACCCGCCAGATTGTAGTGATCGTAGCTCAGGCCGGTGGTCCAGACTTCGTTGTAAGGTGCGTCGCCTTCAGGGGTGCCTGGAGTGGAGGTAGTGGGCACACCTTCGTCCCGCTTGCCACTAACACTGACGTACTCGTTCAGTCCCTTGATCCGATACCGGTTCACGCTCAACTGCAAACGCTGATTGTCATCCAGCCAGTAGGCCAGTTTCCCCATGGCGTCATAACTACGCGAATTCATCAGATCGCCCTGGGTGTTATCCACGCCAATTAGATGGTTATCACCATCCAGGAACATGCCCTGTTCCTCGTAACCGAGGGCGAAGAGATAGTCGACTTTGCCGGCGTTGCCGCTTACCCCGTAATGGGTTTTGTAGCTCAGGGTTTCGGACTTCAATTCAGAGGTGGGTGTGGTTATCTGGACGTCGATGTTTTGATTCAGGGAGCCTGGTTCGGGTCTTTTGGTGATCAGGTTGATGACACCTCCAGTGGCGCCCAGACCGTTGGTGGCGTTGGCGCCCTGGATCACCTCGATACGTTCCACCATGGCGAAGTCGATGGTGTGCATTTCCCGTCCGGTGGGACGCAGCGGGTTGGACTGGGGAATGCCGTCGATCATCACCAGTGGCGTCCGGCCACGCAGGGTCTCGCCGCTGCCGCTCATTTTCTGACGGCTGGGAGAAAAGGAGGGCAACAGATTACTCAGGATCTGAGAGGAGTCCGAGGTGATCTGACGCTGCTCTTCGATTTCCTCTTTCTTGATGACCCGGATCACCTCCGGAGTGTCATGTTCAGTGGCACCGGTCCGGGACGCACTGACGACGACCGGTTCGAGAACATGATCCTGGGTTTGTTCGGCGCCATACGCCGGGCATACCAATGCCACCCCGATGGCCGATGCCGGCCAGAGCAGTCGATGATGCATGGGGGATTCTCCCTTACCTCGAAAAACGGAATGCAGATGACGCGTTCTCTGGAAAGGCCAGAAAAGGTCTAATTGCAAATGAAAACGATTATCATACCATGTAAGCAATGTAAGTCAATGAAGGCCGCCGGCATGGCGGAAGAACGGGCTGGCTTTGGTGAAGAAATACCACGCGTTCGTAAAAGAATGACACTAAAGCGTTATTCGACAGGGATAACGCTGGCCATGGTGAGCCGTCCTTATGTATATAAACGCAATCCCCTCATACAAAGGACTGCACGATGAACAAATATATAGCGGAATGTTTTGGGACTTTCTGGCTCGTTCTCGGTGGCTGTGGCAGCGCGGTACTGGCCGCCACCTTCCCGGAAACCGGAATCGGTTTCGCCGGTGTCGCGCTGGCCTTTGGCCTGACCGTGCTCACCATGGCCTATGCCATCGGTCATATCTCCGGCTGCCATCTGAATCCCGCGGTATCGGTTGGGCTGTGGGTGGGTGGGCGTTTCCCTGGCGGGCAAGTGATTCCCTATGTTCTGGCTCAGGTGATCGGCGCGGTGATCGCCGGGGGCGTGCTTTACCTGATCGCCACCGGCAAGACGGGCTTCGACGTGAGTGCTGGTTTCGCCTCCAACGGCTACGGAGAACACTCCCCCGGCGGTTACTCCCTGATGGCGGCGGCGTTGACTGAAATCGTGATGACGGCGATGTTTCTGATCATCATCATGGGTTCGACCCATGGCCGCGCCCCGCAAGGCTTTGCCCCCATCGCCATCGGCTTGGGATTGACCCTGATCCACCTGATCAGCATCCCTGTCACCAACACCTCGGTGAATCCGGCACGCAGTACCGGCGTGGCGTTATATGTCGGAGACTGGGCCACCGCGCAATTGTGGCTGTTCTGGTTGGCACCGATTATCGGCGGGGCTGTAGGCGCACTGATTTATCGCGTTCTTATCGACGACAAGGCCTGACGTCACGACCAAACGACCAGCTTCCCACAGAGGGCTCCGCAACGTCGCCGTGGGAAGCGACCGCAGTGACCTTGTCGCTCCCGGCAACGGCCGCTCAGACCATATTGGTGACCACATTAACGGTAATGGCGGCGGTGACCAGCGTCACACCGAACAGGGCCACGGAGACAATACCCAATACCATGCCAAGCATGACAGTACCGCGGTTGTCTTGATCCGCGCCGGCGCCGCGCATGATACGCAGATCCCGGGCCCCAACCATCCAGGCGACGATACCCAGCGGTTGGAACAACAGCAGGGAGAGGGCGCCGATCAGCACCAGCTCCCTGGCTTGTCTTTCACTAGCGTGCCCCACATCGGGCGCTCCGTCGCCGCGCCCGACGAACGCCGCACAGATCAACAAGGCGTAACCGCCCATGGTCAGGCTCTGACTTATGGCGCCGTCGATGAGTATGAACAATTCCAGGTTGGGATCACGAGAGCCGATCAGACCGGCGCCCAGAGCCAGATCCACCGACAGGGAATAAAGAGCATTCAGCCAGAGCAACAAGGCGGCCGCGATCATCAACAAGGCGGGTTTGCGAAAACGGCGGAAATACAGCCCACTGGCAATCAACGCCATCACGGCTGGCAGGAAGGTTGGTCCCGCACTTAGCAGAGTATGAAAGAAACTCAGCATTAGTAAATTCCACTCCGAAATAGAGCTATGCTGCCATCGTAAACTCCCCGAGCAATCCAGATTGAGGCAATCAATGCAATAAGGAACCAGGCCAGAGCAATGGCGCTGACAATGACGCCAATGATCATGCCGCGCCGGCCTGCGGAATCCAAATCGCCCCTGCGGATGGCTCTTAAATCCTGTACGCCCATGACCAGAGTAGTGATCGCGAAAGAAGGGAACAGGAGTAAGAATACCCAACTCAGTACCAAGGTGGTCACGCCCCGATGCCGGCTGATGTTGGCACCCTGGGATTGATCCGCTGCAAGCAAGGTAGGTGGCTTCCGGTCAACAAATACGGCAGCTACGAGCAGTAGCATTATTGAGCCTTCCAGTAGAATAAATACAGGTAGGGATATGGAGTGCAACGCCTCCAGTGCATCGTGATTGACTTCCTGTATGAACGTTGTGCTTACGATACCGCGCAAGATCATACTGACCAACAAGGTGGTCCACGCCAAGGCACAGCTGAGAGTGGTTAATAGAGCAGCTGTTCTTGATCGATGAAAGAAGCGAACGGCCAGTATCAGACCGATCGTTGCTGGAATCAGGTTAATCATGTTGCTACGCAGAACATCAATCCATGACATGACATAATTCCGATAAAGGAAAATCACACGTTGAGCTATGGTGCGTGATAGGAAAATGCCTTTTGGTGGGAATTGCGAAGTACTCGTGACGACTACCTGTTCGCCGGGGCGTCATCGTGACGCCCTTCGGGTACTTAGTATGCCCAGTTACTGTTGGCCAGAGCGGTGATGAAGAAGCCTATTGCGATCAAACTGAGCACGAACAAGACGATGGCGATGATGCCCAGGATCATGCCGGCCAGGGTGGTGCCGCGGCCCTCCGGATCCATACGGCCTTCACGCATGGCGCGCAGATCTTGCACGCCGATTACCCAGGGCGCGATGCCAAGAGGCTGGAATACCAACAAGGAAATCAGACCGAGCGTCAGCACAAGAGCGCCGCGATGATTCGGCGCCTGGGACAGTTGGGGCGGGACGTGGGAAAGGCCTGCTCCAGAGTTTTGATCGGCATTGCCGTCAGAGAGCGACTGCTCCTTCCCGCGACCGACGAAAGCGGCGGATATCAACAAAATGGTCGCGGACAACGTGAGGATGGCATACACGCCACCATTGATGGCGCCGAACACCTCCCAGGACAGGGCATCGCCTACCAGAGGTATGATGAAGATCTGGGAAACAACGTTGTATCCCCCTTCCAGGAACAGCAAGACACTGGCGATGATGACCAGAACCGCCGCTTTGCGCGCCCGCTGCATGTTGATGGCGCCGAGAACGACACCGATGATAGCGGGTATAAGCAGGGGCAGCGCATACATAAGCGCGACCAGCGCCTGGGCTGGATCGGACATGGGAGCTCCTTCTCGTTGAAGCGGACAATGAGCGTGATGATCGCATAGGAGTGTGGATGGGCGCCAATGTCGTCGCTGTGGACGCTGCTTGACTTGCGCCCGATAGCATTTGCTATTCACACGCCAACAATGTTGATTTGAAGGGACAATATCACCAAAACGCCGGCCGCTAACGAATCACGGTTCGTGGACCGCTGTTGTCCCATCGTTTCGAGAGATCCTGGCTCCCTGGTTTGTGAATGACTGGCAGTGCCCTGTCAACAGGTCTCGGAGCCATGAATTCAGAGGTTGCTACAAGGCCGCTGTAGGAGCTTGTCCGGGCGGCGGACCGCTGCAAGCGAATTCTTTAGGAGCGGGGCGCAGGGCAAGCGCCTACAGCGACTTCGAGAGATCATCGTGTAGGCGTGCCAGCAGGTCGTCCCAAAACTGTGGGACAGCCGTGGCCCACGGATCGTGATCTCCTCACCAACGCACTTCAATCCCCGCCTGCCCCAGATGCTCGTTGCCCTGATCATCCACCCGGCCCTGATAATCCAGAGATAACTGGATGCGCGGGCTCAGTTGCACGGCGGCGCCGAGGCGAGCTTGCAAGCGCGGGTCATCACGGTCAGCGCCGTACACGGTGAAGGTCTCGCCGGCGTCGACGAAGCGGGCGTCCTGTTCGCTCTGGGTATCGCCGAACGGCTGTACCAGAGCCAGGCCGCCATGCAGCCGGGTGGGGTGACTGCCTGACCGTAAGGTGCGCCCCAGGTCCACCCCGAGTTCGGCTTCGCCCCGGTGCAGCGTGATCTTCTCCACCCGCAGATCCGCCGCTCCGGCGCCCTCCTCACGGAAGCCGTCCCGCTCAAGGCGGGTCATCGCCACCTGGGCGTAGGGCCGCACGTCGGCGCGGCCGGCGCTCAGGTCCAGGCCGCTTTCCAGCGCCAGCCGGGCCGCCTTGACGGTGCTGGAAGAACGGGCCGGCGTCTGGTCCTCGAAGTGGCGTTTGTGGTCGTGGTCGGTTTCGCCGTAGCTGAGATCCGCGCGCACGTAGAGAGTGCGGGTGAGATCGCGGCGGCCGTAGGCGCCCACGAACCAGCCGTCCAGATCGCCGTCGGCCCGGCGCCGGTCGAACTCCAGACGCCCCTGAGCCTGGCCCACGGCGAGCCCGACTCGGCCTTTTCCCAGAGTGCGGTCCAGCCCCAGGGTCAGATGCTCGCCTTTCATTTCATAGCCGGCATTGCCGGTGTAGCCGTTGCGTTTTTCCTCACTGTCCAGGGCGCCGGCCTGCAACCACAGGCCGTTGTCGTGGTCGCCGGCCAGGGTGCGTTGATCCGCGGACGCGCTTTGCGTCCGGTCGCGCTGACGCAGACGCTCACCGAACTGGCCGATCAGCCGGTCGGTGGCGCTCAGCCCGGCCACCAGGGAGTCGCCGCTGTAGCGGTCGAAGGCGGCCGCGGCCGCGTCGGTCTCCTGGGTGACGATGTCCTGATAGACCGCATGATCCGGCGCCAGGGTTTCCACCGCGCCGGCCACCGAGCGTTGGTTGCGGGTCAACGCGACGCTGTCGAAGGCGACGTCATTACGGGTCAGGGCCAGCAGGACTTCGTGATCGTTATAGTCCAGACCGGCATCAAGAAAAGCGAAGCGGGATAGGACCGCTTCGAAACGGCCGAGGATCCCCCCATCGGCGCTTAAAATCGTGTACTCGGTGAAGGGCTGATAGTCGCCGTCGTTGCCCACATGCAGCACGGAGCCAGCCAGGGTGGCGCTACCGGTGACGTGGACCAGATCGCTGTCGGTATTGTCCGGACTGACTTCCATGTCATAGGACGAGCCGCTCTCGAACACCAGGTCGCCATCCACGGTGAGGGTGCCGATACTGTTGCCCGGCGCCAGCGTGCCGCCTTGCGTAATGGTGGTGTCGCCGACGATACCGTCGCCGCCGAGGGTGCCACTGTCGTCCACCAGAACCTCGCCGCCCAGGCGGCCGCTGACGCTTAACCGGCCCGCCGCCACCTGCGCGGTGCCGTGAAAACCACCATTGCCGCCATTGAGTTTTAAATCACCGTCGCCGGTTTTATGCAGAGTGCCGGTACCGGACAACTGCCCCAGGTATTCGCCATTCTGCTGCTGGTCGAAGGTGGCGTGGCCGTCGGCCAGCAGAATGAGATCGCCGCTGAAGCGCTCAGCGGCGGTCACCAGTTCCCCGTCATGAACGGACCAGTCCAGGGTCGAGGTGCCGGACAGCGTGAGCGTGCCCTCGCCGTTTTTGATCAGAGTGCCATCGGTACCGTCGAAGCCACCGATGTCGCCGGCGAAAGTGCCGTCGCTGTCCTGTTCGAACACCACGTTGCCGGCGTTGGCCAGATCACCACTGATCGAGGTGGCGCTGCCAAACAGGCGGCCCGCCTCGACGAAGGTGTTGCCGTAGTCGTTGTCGCCGCGCAGATGCAGAATGCCCTCGCCTCGTTTGATCAGATCACCGGTGCCGTTCAGATCCTGGTTGACGATAAATTGCTGCAAGCCATCGACGATGTCGAAGCCACCGCCCTGGTCGCCCCAAGTGATTGAACGCTGATTCGATAGGGAAAGAAAATCGGGATCGGTGACGCGCAACACGCCGCCGTTGAACGTCAGCCCACTATTGGCATCACCGAGATGGCTGTCGCTGGCCACCGAAAGCACGCCGCCATTCAAGGTGGTGCCGCCGGTGTAGGTGTTGTCACCGGTGAGCACCAGGGTGCCGGCACCGGTTTTGTTCAGGCCGTCCTGGCCGGCGATAACGTTGTTGATGGTGGCGGTATACCCGCTGCTGTCGCCGCTGCCGTCGCCGACACGGATTTCGCCGTCGCCGTCCACCAGACTCAACGCGTCGCCTTCCAACACATAGCCGTCGCCGGCGAATTGCAGGCCGGTGGCCTGAACCACGCCGTCGGTGCTATCCAGTGTGACGGTGCCCGCGTTACCACCGAAAATCGCGAAGCCGGGTTGCGGCTGCATGGGTGCGGTGAGGGTGCCGTCGGTGTCGGTCCAACTGGCGCTATCGTTGGACCACACACCATCGCCGCCACCCTGGCCGTCACCGTTCCAGAGGTTCAGGGTCATGCCGGTGGTGTTGAGCAGGTTGATCTGGCCTTGATCGTCGAGGAATTGCAGGCTCATTCCCTGTGGCTCATCGGCCAGCAGCAAGCCGCCATTGTTTTGTTTCAGGGTGCCGCCGTAATCGAACAACCGATACAGGCCCACGCCAAAGTCGCCGTCATCGGTGAGATTAAGCGTGCTGCCGTTGAGGGCCAGGTCGCCGTTGACGGTGACGCTGTCGCTTTGGCCCAAGGTATTGAAATCCCCTCCCGGGGCGCCAAATTCGAAGTCCAGCAGTGAGCCTTGCGCCAGGGTGAGATCGCCGTCCACGGTGAGAGTACCGATGCCGCCATCACCCGGTGCCAGCGTGCCGTCACTGTCAATGGTGGTGGTGCCGACACTGCCGCCGCCGCTAAGGGCGGCGCCGCCGTTGACCGTGACGGTACTGGAAAGCCCTCCATTCACCTGCAGAGTGCCGCCCTCCACCTGGGTAAGGCCGGTAAAGCTGCTGGTGCCGGTGAGCACCGTGGTGCCGGCGTGGTGCTCGATGGCGCCGTTGCCGGTGATATCGGGGGCAAATTCGTAGCCGCCGCTGGTGTCGGTGTGGTTGAAGACGATCCGGCCGGAGGCATTGGCATCGGGGTTCGAGGATACCCGGCCCATTTCGATTTCGGTGGTGTTGGCGAAGCCGGGCGCGGCAGCAGGGTCGCCGGCGGCCGCGCCGATCACCAGAGTGCCGAGGGCGGATGGGCCTCCACTCTCTCCCAGAATAATGCGATTGCCGACACCGCTGACGTTGAGGGCACCGCCGTCGGCGAGGATCAGGGTGCTCGTGGAGTTGCGGCCGATACGGATGCCCAGGTCTCCATTGGCGACTTCCGCATTCCAGGCAGAATCGGTGCCAGTGATGGTCAGGGTAGCCGGATCAATGTTCCAACCGATGCTGTGATAGACTGCGGAGCTGGTGAGACTGCCTCCGTTCTGGATGGTCAGATGTCCGCCATACATGATCAGGTCGCCGGATTCCGCCGCTTTCCGGTTGATCGTGGCGGCGCTACCATCTCCGCGAAGAATGCGAACAGAATCGCCGCTCCCAGGGATACCGCCGGTACAACCGCCGGACACACAGCTCCAGTTGCCGGGGTCGAACCAGTCTTCGCCTGCCGCTAAATCGTCCCAATGATACGAATCCGCCCTGGCCGCTCCGCCGGGGAGTATTCCCAGAGCGGTCAACAGTGCCGCCAAGGCAGCGGCCCGGGGGCCGGAAGCCCTGCCTTGCCTTTTGGTGAACTCGGGCACAGCCTGCCATGTCCCGGTGTGGCGGTTGAAAAGGGTGCGGTAAATGCGGTTCATGGCGTCTTCCCGTTAAGGATGTAATGAAGCTAGCAACGGAGCAGGTATTCGGGCCGTGGTCAGGCAAAGATCTGGACCCAGCGGATATCGCCAGGAGGCGGCACTTCCCCGGCAACGGCGTCGCTGTGGCCGAAAATTTGAGTGCCGTGCCAGATTTCATTTTGTTGCGCTGCCAGCCGCACCCGGGCCGAGAATTCAGCGATGCCGAGCCCGCAGGTGGAGATATAAATCGAAGTGGGGATGGCGTTGTTTGCCATGTTGCCCTGGACCAAGGCAAGAAAGACGGATTCGTCTATGTCGATGGTATCCGGATCCTCGTTGCCGATTTCGCAACCATTGCCGTGTGCGACCACGACCAGAGTGATCGCGCCCGCCAAATTCAGATGGCAGGGATGAATCTGATCCCAGGCGTAACGTGCCAGCACCGGGCCCCAGTTGGAGTGGAGCTGGGTATTGCGGATGTCGTTATCGGTGCTTAGTTCGAATACGGTGGTCATGATGAATGCCTGTGCGTTGTTGTTCGATGGAGTGCAGCCACTTTGAAACGCTCTGGAAATTCGCGGTAAGCGTCATTCGAGGCAATGATCATGGCCACTATGTCCAGGTCGCCGTATTGATCTGTTCGGTATTTTTCAAACGGATAGTCGAACAGAATCCAGCCGAAGTGCCGCCAGCGTTCGGCGGCTGTTCCCTTGCCGAAGGCGGAAAGCAAACCAGACATGATGTAAATGCCAAAGATTCCGTACCAGGTGGCACTGGCGAAGTTCCAGACCACATTCCCGTTTGATTTTTTTGTAAATGCCGAGATAACTTTTTCCAGTTTCTCTTCAGTTGCGCCCGAGTCAGGAAGACCTTTGTATTGGTCCTGTACGTAGACGTCATAGCAGCGATCAGGGCTTAGGTGTGCCCAGGAGCCCGGGGTGTTGTCGTCCCATATTATCGGCGTACCAAGTCTGAAATCTTCATTGATTCGATTGAAAAGAAGGATCTTTCCTCGAATCTCTTCGAGTTTTGGTGCTGACTTTTTTCGGATGGTCGGGTAGCGATCCAGCAAGTCAGATAGGGCGCTAAAGACGGCCTCTTTATCGTCTTCGTGCCCATTCCAGTCATCAATTTTCAATGACGTGAGCACGGTTTCCGTGCCGTGTGCTTCAAGAAAGATTCCGCACTCTTGCAGTAGCGAGGGAAAACACTGGAACTCATTGAATCCGAGCCCGCTGCCTACGTTTCCATGGCACGTTGTAAATTCATATCGCCCTTCTTCAGACTTCTTGACCTTTAGCCGTACATCCATAAGTCTGATGCCGCCTCCGAGCTGATCAGTGACGGAGAAGCGATGACAAGCATATGGGTTGAATCGGGTACTTATCGCGGCGGTGTCGTGCGTGCCCGGCAGGTTGATTTCGGATATGAGCGTGTCATCGCTGATATGAGAGAGCCAGTCACTCCGATCCGTGAGACCGTCTCCAATGTCAGAAATGGCATTGCGTATAAACAAGATCGATGCTTTATTCACGGGCCTTAGCACGACACCCTCCCTTTTTCCCCTAAAAGAAGCAGGCTATTTGGATATCCTGAATGAATTGACGTTGGCCGTGATCAGCTTAATCACCCCTTCGGCGACTTTTTGTCCGACTTCCTTGATGATCCAAACGAGTGCCGGTGGTATGCCTTGTGCATCGACGTCCTCGAGACTGGAGGTTGAATCCTTCTTCGAGTCGTAGCCTGTGATACTAAAAACGTCTCCTCCTGCCTGTAGAGTGGCGCTGCCATCCTTGTTGGTGATGGCGTTCGAGCCTATCCACCAGTTATTGCGTCCCATGGTGCTGCCTTGCCCCAGGTAAACATCGGATGTCTCGCCAGACTTCCAATGAACCTTCAAGCCGAAGCAGAAGTTCAGTTCGCCCGGATCCGTATTCGTTATCGAGAAAGGCGTAAACAGGTGGTCCTTCCCGCCGCTACCATTGCTGAACTTATTTGCCACCTCGGCTGTTTTATGACGCCCGGCCTGGAACAGGATCAAGAATTGGCCTCCCTCCCGCTTTATCGTCGGTGGTGGCTCCATTGGCTGGCCTTCTGACACTGCCCAGCTCCCCGACATGCAGCTAATGTCCTCGATCTCTTCGCTGGATATATAAGCGTAATTATCCCGAATCGTTGGCATGGTGATCACTCCCTTGAAAAGGTGTTGTGTGCGAACGGATGTTTATGCGCTTTCGGGCACATTATTGGGGTAATCAGAGAGAGGGCGTTATGCGAGGCGTCTCACGGTAATTTGCAAGGCGTCTCATTGGGGCAAAAGGAAGGCAAAAAGCTTTATAAAGGGGCGATTAATAAGAGAGTGGTCCGCTCTTCTATTTAACGGATATTGGATTGGTCGCTTGCAAAGCGGGGGAAGTTTGCGTCATAGTTTAAATCGTCATTCGGGGATATTGCGTTCCCGCATGTCGGTTTAAAGATTTTGTTTTCATAGCTTTCTTCATGTCTCCTTCCCGGCTCTGCCGGGCCCGGCCGGAGGGGCCCCATGGATGGGGCCTCCGGTTCGGCGTTTCCAACGTCTCCTTCGCTTTTCCACACTGGCGATCAGTGATCGTCGGAGAGCGTCAGCGCCTCGCCTTCGTTCAGGGTCTCGGCGATTTCCCCGGCGCTTTTACCGTCAAAACCGTCCTCCCCGGCGGACAGCCGCAGGTTGCCGGTGTCGATGACACTCTGCAAGAAAGGGGAAGTCAGCAAGTGGCCTCCCACGGACAGATGGATTTGTTGTCCCACGCGGTCACGGGTGAAATCGGCCAGGGTTTGCCGGCTTTCCGGATCGAGCGTGATATCGATCACGTCCCGGGTTGTATCAGGCGACGTTTTCTTCTCCGCGCTTTCCACCTGCAGGGTTACTGTTTCAGCCTGTGTGACGGTGGACAGAAGCAGAATCGGAAGGTATTTCATAATACGCATTTAGTCGTCCTCCTGGCCGAACAGCAAGGTGTCGACCCAATCGGGTTGTATATCGGTAAGAGGAATGTAGCGCCCTTCCTCCACATAACCCACTCGCAGAAGCGGTGTTTTCGCGCTGCTGTTATCGATCAGATGCGCTTGATCACAAAGCGGCAGGGCCAGGCGCACGTGCTTGAAAGTGCGGGGCAGACGAGCGTCGATCTTATCGGCTGGCACATGGTGTCCGCCTTCCTCGGTGCGCTGATGGACACGGGCCTGGTTGAGTTGCGGATCGTCCAGGTGAATAAAAACCAGGATCACCTGATAACCTCTGGTTTTGGCCTGGGCGATGAAGTCGATTTTGGAAGGGTGTGAAAACACTGTTTCGTAGCAAAAACTTTGCCCCTGATGAATCAGCATATCGCGCAGTTGCCGGGCCAGGGCGGCGGCCTGATAGCTATGCGCTTCCGGGGCCTGGGGAAAGCGCTGGCGGGCAATCACATCCGCATTGACGAACGGCAATCCGGCGCTCTGCAAGGCTTCCCGATAAAAGGTGCTTTTGCCGGCACCGTTGCCACCCACCAGAATCCACAATTGTTTTTCCGGTAAGGGTTGCGAGGCCACGACTCAGTTCTCGGCGATGAAAGTACCGTCAACGAACCGCCCCACGTGGATCTCTCCGGAGGCGCTGATCTGTTCCAGACAGCCTGGATGCCGGCGCGAAGCCTGATAACGCACTGCGCTGGCGGCTACTTGCCGGGCCAGGGTGCCGGAGGCGCGGCGGGCTTCCAGATTGCTGAACACGGTCTCTGACGCCACCGGTTTGGACACCGTCCGTTCCACACGCAGGGTGGCGATGCCCGCCGTGATTTCCAGGATGTCCTGCGGACTGAGCCGTGGTGCCAGGGTCCGGCCCAGATCGGCCCATTGCTCTATCTGCTCCGCGGCGCTGCGGTGAAGCAACTCGCCGTAGGTCTTGGCGGCATCCATCAACTCCGATTGCAGCCGTACCGGTGAGGCGGATTTGCCCATGAGCGTCTCCTGATCGTGATGTTTTCTTGTTTGTAGCATTTTGCTACACCGGCTGCAATGGCGGATATCGCCGGTTTTGTAGACGGGGCTGTGGGAGCTGCCTTGGCAGCGAATTGGTGTATAGGCGTACCGGCACCTGTAAGAGTGCCCGCGAGTTGTGGGCAGCATAACGGCTCAGCTTTCCGATTCGACTTGGACACTTTGCCTGGTGGCTTCCACCAGCATCAGAATCAGACTGCCGGCGCTGCCGAGCACGATGATCAAGCCGGGCAGACCGGCCAGGTTGGCGAGCATTTTAATGCCGTCCACGCCCAGGTAGGTGGCGCTGCTCCACCCCACGGCGCCGATAATGGCCGCCCAGAGCAGCTTGATGGCGAACGGCGATGTCATGTCCTCGGCGGTCACCGCCCGGGTACACAGGCCGCCGATGGCGTCCGTGTTGGAGTCCGCGGCGGTGATGAAGGAAATCAGACAGGCGAAGATAAAAAACAGGCCGAGGGCAAAGCTGCCGGGCAGATAGCTGAACAACTGATAGGAGATGGCCGCCAGTCCCTCGTCTTTATAGACCTGGTACAAGGCGCCGTGGTCCTGGATGTCGAAATACAACGCGGAGGCACCGAAGGCGGAGAACCAGAGAATACCGAACGCCGACGGCAGCACCAGATTGACCAGAATGAACTGGCGCACCGTGTAACCCCGGGCGATTTTGCCGAGGAACAGGCAGGACAGAGGCGCCCAGGCGAACCAACTGGCGAAGAACGCGGTGGTCCACCAGGCGGACCACTGGCTGTTGGCAGGCTCACGGCTCATCAGGTGACGCGGAAAAAAATCACTCAGATAGGTCACCAGGGCGTCGCCGCCCACCCGGAGAATAAAGCGACCCGGTCCCGCCAGCAGCAGGTAGAGCATCAGAGCGATAAACAGCACGGCATTCACGCGGGCGAGCCATTGGATACCGCCGCGCAGGCCGGTGGCCGCGGATAACAACGCCACGGCGATAATGCACGAAGCGGCCAGAGCGTAGACCATGCCGCTCTTGGGGATATCGAACAATACCCGCAAGCCATCCCCGATCAGCATCAGACCGCCGCTCAATACCGCGGACATACCCACCACAACGGAAAACAAAACCAACCCGTCCACCAACTCGCCGAACCACCCCTGAAAACGGTCACCGGCCAAGGGCCGCAATAGAGTACCGATGGAAAAGCCATGGCCGTGATTGTGAAAGCCAAGCGCGAAGGTCAACGCCGCCACGGTGTAAATGGCGTAAGGGGCCAACGTCCAGTGAACCAATAAGGAGGACATGGCGAACCGCAGGGCGCCGTCACTGCCGGGTCGGGCGCCGGAAAAAGCCGGCGGTTCATGGAAATGCACCACCGGTTCCGCCACCGCCCAGAACAGAATGCCCATGGCGATGACCGTGGTCAGGGATACCGAAAACCAGCGAAACGGCGAATAGATCGGCTCGGCCGTCGCGCCGCCGATGCGCACCTTGCCAAGAGGGGAAACGAAGGCCACGAGACACAGCAATAACAGACCCAGGGCCGAGTAAAGGAATACCGGTGACAAGGTATGGATCAGTACGGCGTTGAGTGCGGTGGTGAAGTCGATGAAGCGCTGTTGGTCGATGGCGATCAGAGTCAGCGCCGCCAGCATGGCCGCCAGGGCTGGCCAGAAGGCAATGGGTTTGAGCCGCCGTTTCACCGGAGACGATGTCGTTGACGGAGGTCGCGGGGGCGCACACCGAAGCGGCGACGAAACAGGCGGCTGAAACTGGTGCTGTCGACAAAGCCGCAACGGGCGGCGATGTCGGCGATGGTTTGATGGGCGGGCGCCCCCCGCAGCAGGCGCCGTACCCGGCGCAGACGGGCTTCGCGTAGATAGCCGGCCACGCTCAGGTCTTGAGCGGCGAAGGCACGGTAGAGAGTGGCGCGGGAGCAGCTCAGCCGCTGGGCCAGGGTGCTGGCGTCCAGGTCCGGATCACCCAGGTGGCGGTGGATCAGTTGCCGGGCCAGGGCAAACAGCAAGGCGGGCCGTTCCTTTTCCGGCCGTCGGCCGATGGTGTTCAACGTGGCAAGCGCCAAATCGATGATCTGATCCAGGATCAGGCTTTGATGTTTGATATCCAGAGTGGCGCCATGGCGGGCCAGGAGCCGGAGTTGGTCATGCAGGAACGGGAACAGCGAGCTGTGGTGCAGGGTTTGTATCAACTCGCTGGGGGGCGGCGGATCACCACCCAAGGCCTGACACACCGCGTCCCGGTCCAGGGAAAGATGTAATCCCTGATGGGGGCCCCAAGCGACTCGGGACGGATGGGCGGGATCATAGAACAGCAACTCTCCGGGGCCTGAGCGCAGTGCCCGGTCACCGTCCTGTTCGTGGCACCTTTCGCCGGCCAGTACCAGCCCCAGATTGACCAGCCCGCGCTCTTCCCGGCGGCAATGGTTCTGGCGGCGCCGGCCGGATACGGGATCCGATTGGTACCAATACACATCTCCGCGTGGGGCGATCAGTGCCGCGGCCCGGGCCTGAAAGCCATCGCGCTGAAGAGGGGTGGGGGTATCGGCCTCGAAGTCGTAAAACACGGTTTCCCGCCAGAAATCGTAGGCGTCCCGTGGGCGCAGAGTATCCGTGGAAAGGGACAGAAACACACAGTCCTTGGGGCGTCCATACTCTGGGGACCAACGTCCCCGTTCCGGCGTCCACTCCCAGATGTCCGGTGTCCAATCCCACTGCACTGCTGAACGCTGCTCGTCCAAACTTCCCCCTGCTGCAAAGCATTATTCTAGTCTTTGCTCATGTATGCCGTGAGGAAGAGTGAAAATCAACCCGTGGCCTGGTCCGCTCCGGGGCAAGCGGGATCAACGCCCGTTCATGGACCGGTAAACGCAAGCAGGTCTCCGTCGCGGAAGACGAACAGAGCGCTTGATAGCGAATAGGGTGACTCCGCCGCCATATCGGTGGCGACCCGGCGAAGTTTGCCGAGACTCTCCTCATCCTCGCTGCCACAGATCATCAGCCTGTCGCGGGCGGGAATGGCCAGAACCGGTTCGCCGGCTACCTCCAGCCGCTCACGCCAGTGTTCGAACAACAGCGCCATGCTGGCTTCGTAGTTGGTGTCCAGGGTCACGAAATAACGGCCGTCACCGCCTTTCAGCTGAAGATGGGGCAGCCACTGTCGCTGCAGGTTGTCGAGGGCAAGCCGGTGCAGGGCCTCCCGATCACCGCCGAATTTTTCCAGCACTTCGCCGCCGACAAAGCGCATCTGTTCGCCGCTGTCTTCCACATAAGTGATCAGCAGTTCGTCGTTGCTCAGAGGGCGGGTGAGGAAAGGCATCTGCTCGGGGGTGGCGTCGGGAAACGCCTGGCGCATCTGCTCCAGAGAGGCGCCGAGCCAGGCGCGGGTCTTGATGACCGGCAGGACCACGGCTTCGTCCTGGGTTTGCGTCACCTGATCCTGGCTGCGGATATAGGTGTGGATGATCTGATCCAGGTTTTCCGGATCGTGCCGATAGGTGTCATAGGCGTTGTCCAGGAAATGGCAAATTTCCCAACCGGCTTCACTGTCCCAGCGCACCGAGAAGCGATTGGTGTCATCGGATTGGATACGCACTTCGGCGGGACCGAGAAGCTCCTTCACCGTGGCGGCATAGCGTTGCGCGAACGCTTTCGCATCAAGCAGGTTACCGTTACCGGAAGAGGGGGTCGGTTTCTTGCCGAAAAGACGTCGAAGCAATTCCATGCCCTGACTCCTTTACCCTTGGCGGGGTTGTCATCCTGTGGAGTGGACAGCATACGCTAAAGATGGCGTGCCTCTCAGCCATAAACTCAGAGGTCGCTACGAAGCCGCTGTGGGAGCTTGCCTGCAAGCGAATGGGTTCCGGCACCAAAAGATTCGCTTGCAGGCAAGCTCCCACAGCGGCTTCGTGATTCAGTCTGTTGTGTCCCCGATGGAGGGTGACCGCCATGGACGGCGGTCATAAATAAATCGTCAGGAACGATTTTTAACGTCACTCCAGTGACGGCCCGGAGGGTGACCGCCATGGACGGCGGTCATAAAAAACCCCGCGCGAGGCGGGGTCAAAAGAGCAGATTCAGCGCTTGGAGCAATTACTTTTCCACGAAGGCCCGTTCAATCACGTATTCGTGGATATGGCCGCCGCGGCTCTCACGGAAGCCCCAGCCATCCAGAAGACTGGTGAGATCCTTGAGCATGGCCGGGCTGCCGCACAGCATGAAACGATCTTCTTCCAGGCTGGGTTGGGGCAGACCCAGATCCTCGAAGATTTTCCCGGAGTCCATCAGATGGGTGAGCCGGCCCTGGTTGCGGAACGGTTCCCGGGTGACGGTCGGGTAGTACTTCAGCTTGCCCTGGATCATGTCACCGAAGAACTCGTTGTTGGGCAGTTCATCCTGGATCATGTCCTGATAGGCCAGTTCGGAAACGAAGCGCACACCGTGGGTCAGGATCACCTGGTCGAAGCGCTCGTAGATTTCCGGATCCTTGATGATGCTCAGGAACGGCGCCAACCCGGTACCGGTGGACAGCAGCCACAGACGTTTGCCCGGCAGCAGGTGGTCCGCCACCAGGGTCCCGGTGGGTTTGCGGCTCACATAGATTTTGTCGCCCGGCTTGATTTTCTGTAGCTGGGAAGTGAGCGGGCCATCCGGCACCTTGATGCTGAAGAACTCCAGCTCTTCCTCATGGTTGGCGCTGGCGATGGAATAGGCGCGCAGCAGAGGACGACCGTTGTCCTGTTCCAGACCGATCATGGTGAAATGACCGTTCTTGAAGCGGAAGCCCGGGTCGCGGCTGGTGGTAAAACTGAACAACGTGTCGTTCCAGTGCCGAACACTGGTGACCGTTTCGGTATTCAGATTCGACATAAGTTAATACGCCTTTATTCCAAAATACTTTAGTTGATGAGAATGTAACCGTTTCGCCGATATCGGTAAAATGGGTTGTACCGATATTTGATATCGACTTTGGTGATAACAATGAGATACACCCTGCGACAACTGGAGGTGTTCCTCGCCGTGGCCCATCACGAGAACGTGAGCCGGGCGGCACGGGATCTGAACATGTCCCAGTCCGCCGCTTCCGGCGCTCTCAAGGAGCTGGAAACCCAGTTCGATATCAAGCTGTTCGAACGCGCCGGTAAAAAGCTGCGGCTCAACGAACTGGGACGCCAGCTTTGGCCCAGAGCGGAAGCGCTGTTGGGGCAGGCCCGGGATCTGGAGTCCGGTTTGCAGGCTCACCAGGAGTTGGGGCGCCTCAAGGTCGGGGCCACACTGACCATCGGTAACTACCTGGCGGTGAATATCATGGCTCGGTATATGGCGGAACAGCCCGGGGCCCAGGTGAAACTGGAAGTGGCGAATACCGCCACGATCGTCGACCGGGTCCTGGCCTTCGATCTGGATTTGGGGTTGATCGAAGGGGAAATCAACCATACCGACCTGGAGTTATTGCCCTGGCGAGAGGACGAACTGGTGGTGTTCTGCGCCCCTGATCACCCCCTGGCGAAGCAGGAAACGCTGTCCGACCAAGACCTTTTGGCCGCCACCTGGATCGTGCGGGAGCCCGGTTCCGGTACCCGTCAGACCTTTGAAAGGGCCATGCACGGCCTTCTACCCGGTCTGAAACTGTCGCTCGAACTGGAGCACACCGAAGCGATCAAACGGGCGGTGGAGGCCGGGCTGGGGATCAGCTGCTTGTCCCGGGTGTCACTGCGGGAGGCGTTTCGGCGCGGTTCCCTGGTGCCTCTGACCGTGCCGGGGCGGGATTTCAGTCGTGAGTTCTATTTTGTATTGCATCGGCAGAAATACCGCAGTCCCGGCGTCGAGCGCTGGTTGGAGCTGTGCCGGCAATCGCCGGAATGAGAGGGGAATTCGCGGCCAAGGCCGCTTCCCACAGCGGTTCCATAGTTCCCTCTGTGGGAAGCGGCCTTGGCCGCGAATGGCCTGTAAACGAGAGCCGCCCCACAATAGTGGTCCATGGGCCGTGATAAAACGATCAGGGCAGGTAGCGCTCGCGAATCAGGCCGTCCAGCTTGTTCCAGGGCACGGTCAGTTCCGGCTGGCCCATGGCGTAGGGGGCGATGCTGTAAACATTGTAGAGCAGCGCCACGCCCTGGTCGGTGATATGGAAATCGCCGGTTTGCAGGAAGGGCCAGGTGTCGCGAAAGTCCTTGTCGGCTTCGATGTCATTCGCCAGCCATTGTTGATGCACCTCGGCGGCGGCTTTCCAGAAAGCGTCTTCCTGCCCCGGTTGTAACACGTCCTGCAATGTGGCGCGCCGTTGTTCCCGGCGGTCCCAGTTCAGTAATTGCACCACCGGCATGCCATGGGCCCCACCGGTGATTTCATAGCTGTCGAGCTGCAAGGTGACCAGCCCGGCGCGCTCCCCCAGCAGCGACACTTTTGAGTTGAGCTCCCAGCCCATGCTCTCCACTTCCGCCGCTTCCCTGGCATCGGACAGGAAGCCGTCCGCCACCGCCGCGAAAGAAGAGGCTCCGTCATCGGCGCCATTGCTTAGCTGCTCAAGCAGGGTGCTTTCCAAAGTCCGGGTAAGAGGGGCGTCTTCGGGGAAGGTGAGCCACTGCAAATCCACCTTGGAGCAAGGGTCGTCCGGACAGGACTCGCTTTCGCGGGTCAGGGTTTGCGATTTCGAGGTCAGCGGTGCGTCGTCGGGCTGGTCCGGATTGGCCGCCTCGGCGTCCTGGCCGGGTGCCGTGCCGGATTGGGCGGGGGCATCGCTGTCGCCGCAGCTGACGAGTAACAGCGCGAGTGTCACGGTGGAGAGCAGGAGGCGCATAACCGGGTCCTTGGTTGTGGTGGCGGAAGCCTCAGTGTGCCGCAATGTCGTAAGAGGGAAAAGACGAGCGCGGCGGCGTGGAGATCTTGAACAGGCTCTTACAGTCTTTTGCACGAAAGAGCTGCGCAAATGGGCACAATAGGGGCTGTGCTATAGGAGAGTTTTTATGCGTCATTCCCTGTTGATGGCGGCGACGTTGATGGTGGCGACGACCTCGCTGAGCTGGGCGCAAAGCGACACCACCGAAGGCGTCCCCAATGTGAAGCAGCCTGACCAGGAAAACGTTCAGGCGCAGTTGAACGACACCTGGCAGGAAATCCGCAACTATGGCGTGGAGCAAAAGGAACGTGCTCTTGAGGCGGCTCGTCAGGGTCTCGACATGCTGGACGAGAACATCGACGAGCTGCAGAAAGACATGGACGAGGGCTGGGACACACTGTCCGAGCAGGCCCGGGCGAACAAGGAGCAGGCGCTGGAGAACCTGAAGAAACAGCGCGAGGAACTGGGCAAGGGATACAGCGAACTTCAGGAGGCCACCCGCGGAAACTGGGAGGCGGCGAAGAGCCGTTTTGGTCAGGCGTGGGAGGCCGCCAAGGACGGTTGGCGGGAACTGACCAAGCCGGCGGAAAAAAGCGACGCCGAGGATGACGGCACTATTTCCATATAAAGGTGAGGCCTTGTGGTCGATTGACCGCTGTTACCCCGCAATTGTGCAACAGCCCACTTAATGCTGGGCTGATTCGCTGCCAAGGCAGCTTCCCACAGAGAGGTGCCACGAAGCCGCTGTGGGAAGCTGCCTTGGCAGCGAATACAGCCTAAATATCCGCGTAGTCCTCGCCGCCGTTGAGCCAGCGGCGCAGTAAACGTTCCACTCGCCCCGGGTGGTGTTCCAACAGTGTCTCGGCCAGCTCGCGGGCCGGCTCCATCAGGGCTTCGTCGCGAACCAGATCGGCGATCCGGAAGGCCAGCTCCCCGGTCTGCCGGGTGCCGAGCCACTCTCCGGGTCCGCGCAGTTTCAGATCTTCCTCGGCGATGACGAAACCGTCGGTGGTCTCCCGCATCACCGCCAGTCGCCGCTTGGCGGTCTGCGACAGCGGGATCTGATACAGCAGCAGGCAGTAGCTCTGGCCGCCACCCCGGCCCACCCGGCCACGGAGCTGGTGTAACTGCGCCAGCCCCAGACGTTCCGCGTTCTCCATCACCATCAGGGTGGCATTGGGCACGTCCACGCCCACCTCGATAACCGTGGTGGCGACGAGCAGGTGTGCTTCGCCGGCGGCGAAGCGGGCCATTCGCTGCGCCTTGTCTTTTGCTTTCAGGCGGCCGTGCACCAGCTCCACGTTGAGTTCTGGCAGTGCTTCGCGCAGCGCCTCGAAGGCCGCTTCCGCCGCCTGAGCCTGTAACTCGTCGGATTCCTCGATCAGAGTGCATACCCAGTAGGCCTGGGCGCCCTCCAGACAGGCGGAACGAATCCGCGCAATCACATCGTCACGGCGTGAAGCGGGCAGCACCAGGGTTTGAATCGGCTTGCGCCCCGGTGGCATCTCATCGATCACCGAGGTGTCCAGATCGCCGTAGACGCTCATCGCCAGGGTGCGGGGAATCGGCGTGGCGGTGAGGGTGAGCTGGTGCGGCACCTGATTGCCGAAACGGCCTTTCTCCCGCAGCGCCAGCCGCTGCTGCACGCCAAAGCGGTGCTGTTCGTCGATGATGATCAGCCCGAGCCGCTGGAAGGCCACCGCGTCCTGGAACAACGCGTGCGTGCCCACCACCATGGCGGCACTGCCATCGGCCAGTGCCGCCAGATTTTCCCGGCGCGCTTTCTGGCCCAGGCTGCCGGCCAGCCAGTGCACCGGAATCCCCAGCGGTGCCAGCCAGTGCTCGAAGTTGGCCCGGTGTTGTTCCGCCAGCAACTCGGTGGGTGCCATCAGCGCCACCTGATAGCCCGACTCGATGGCGGTCAGCGCCGCCGCCGCCGCCACCAGCGTCTTGCCCGAGCCCACGTCGCCTTGCAGTAATCGCAGCATGGGGTGATCCCGGCGCAGATCGGCGCCGATTTCCTCGATCACCCGGTCCTGCGCGCCGGTGAGTGCGAACGGCAGGCCTTGCAGCAGCTTCCGCAGCAGGCGGTCGCCGTCGAGAACCGGCGCTGCCAGGGTCTTCTGCCCGGCCCGTTTGGACAGCATGCCCAATTGGTGGGCCACCATTTCCTCCATCACCAGCCGTTTCACCGCCGGGTGGTTGCCGTCCAGCAGCAGATCCACCGGGTCATCGGGGCCGGGGTGATGGAGCATTTCCAAAGCGTTGGCGAGACTGGGAAGGTGGCGCTGATCCAGCAGATCGGAAGGAATCAACTCCTCGGGAGTGTGCTGGTGCAGGATATCCAGCGCCTGGCCGGCCAGATTGCGCAGCTGCCGCTGGCTGACGCCCTCGGTGGTGGGATAGACCGGGGTCAGCGCCCGCTCCAGCGGCGGCAGCTCCGGGCCGAGCTGATACTCGGGGTGATAGAACTCCAGGCCGGCGGCGCCGGGACGGGGCTCGCCATAAACCCGGATCGGGCGGCCTTTTTCCAGATTGTTCTTTTGCGCGGCGCTGAAGTGATAAAAGCGCAGGGACACCAGGCCGGTGCCGTCGGCCACCTTGCACAGCAGCGAGCGGCGCTTGCCGAACACCACATCGGCGGCCAGGACCTCGCCCTCGATCACCACGCCCTGTTCCGGGCGCAAAGCGCCGATGGGCGTGATACGGGTACGGTCCTCGTAACGGAACGGCAAATGGAAGAGCACGTCTTCCACCGTGCTCAAGCCCAGACGTTCCAGTTTTTCTGCGGCTCTGGGGCCGACCCCCTTGAGCCGGGACAGGCCCATCTCCGCCAGTGATACCGCCATCGCTCGCTATGTCGTCGCAGTGAATGGGGGGCGGCGCGGAGAGCCGGGTCTCAGGCCGCCAGACCTTCCCGGGGTACCGCGTGGCGCAGCACTTCAATGGCCTTGGGCCGGGGGAAGCTGTCCCGCCAGACCAGGGCAATGGCGCGTGACGGCACCGGTGCCGTGAACGGACGCACGGCAAAAGTGCTTTTGTCGTAGCCGTGCTGATACAGCGCGGAATCCGGCAGCACCGTGATGCCCAACCCGGAAGCGACCATGTGACGCAAGGTTTCCAGGGAGCCACCCTCGATCTGCACCAGATTGCGCTGACGCTCGGAATTGATCGCCGGGCACAGTTCCAGAACCTGATCGCGGAAGCAGTGGCCTTCGCCGAGCAGCAGCAGGGTTTCGTCCAGAAGCTGCTCCGGGCGAATGTGTTGCTGCTTGGTCCAGGGATGGTCCGCCGGCAGCAGCACGGAGAAGGATTCCTCGTACATCTTGGCCCGCACCAGGCCGCCGCCGGAGAACGGCAGGGCGACGATGATGGCGTCCAGCTCCCCGCGCTCCAGTTTGCCACGCAGCACGTGAGTGTAGTTTTCCTCGATGAACAGCGGCATTTCCGGCGCTTCCGCGTGCACTCGCGGCACCAGGGTCGGGAACAGGTAAGGCGCCACGGTGAAGATGGCGCCCACCCGCAGCGGCGAACCGAGCTGGTCGCGCTGGCTCATTGCCATCTGCTCCAGCAAATCGGCCTGTTCCAGTACCCGTTGTGCCTGGGCCACAATAGGCTCCGCCTGGGGAGTGACCACCACTTCCCGCGGGCGGCGCTCGAACAGGGGCATGCCAAGCTGTTCCTCGAGCTTCTTGATGGCGGCGCTGAGCGTGGGCTGACTGACATTGCACACCTGGGCCGCGTGACCGAAGTGCCGCTCACGAGCCAAAGCGACCAGATAGCGAAGTTCTGTTAGCGTCATGGCAATAATATGTAGAGGCAATTGTGACCATTGTGCCCAAGAGGAAACCGATGAGCCATATCCTAATTGCCGGATTGGGAGATCTGGGCGGCGGCCTGGCGCGGGCGCTGAGTGACGAGGGTCACAGGATCAGCGCCATTCGCCGGAGTCCGCGGGCCCCCCGCGGGGTCCAAGTGTATGCCCAGGACCTGGTTCGCGATACCCCCTTGCTGCCGCCGGAGCCGGTGGATCTGCTGGTGATCGTGATGACGCCGTCGGAATATTCCGAGGCCGGCTACCGGGCCGCGTATTTGACCGCCCCAGGCCGGTTGTTGGACGCCCTGGCACAGCGCCAGCCGTTGCCGCCGACTCTGTTTGTCTCCAGCACGGCGGTTTATGGCGATCTGCAGGGCGACGTGGACGAGGACACCTCGCCGGCCCCGCGGCGCTATAACGGGCAGGTGATGCTGGCGGCGGAAGAAGCCATCAGCGCCCGGGCGCCGTCCACGGCGGTACGCTTCTCTGGTATTTACGGACCGGGCCGCACCCGTCTGCTGCGCAAGGTGGAACAGCTTAGCCAGGGACAGGAAGCGCCGCCGGCGCCGGTGTGGACCAACCGCATTCACCGGGACGATTGTGTCGGCCTGCTGCACACCCTGGCCAGGCGCTGGCTGGCCGGGCAGACGGTGTCGCCGGTGGTGCTGGGCACCGACAACCATCCGGTCAGCAACCTGACGGTTTACCGCTATCTGGCCGAACTGCACGGCTGGCCGCTGACACTGGAGGAGGCCCCGCCCAGTGGCAAGCGGCTGTTCAGCCGGTTTATCGCCGAAGGCGGCTATCGCCTGCGTTATCCTGATTATCGGGAAGGGTACCGGGGGCTTTCCCAGGTCTTGTAGGCATGAATCCAGAGGTCACTACGAAGCTCCAACAGCGGCTTCGTAGCAATCTCTGTTGGAGCTGTCCGTGAGGCCCGGTCCACGGTGTAGAATGGCCCCCGCGCGGCGCCGGTTCTTGCGCGCCGCCGCGGAATCAGTAGAGTGTGCGCCTTCCGGGTCCGAAAGCGGGCCCTTGGGGGCGTCGGGCAGGCCGTTCTGGGTGCGCCGGCGTCTCTCTAATCGGAGCCCAGGCACGGTCACGCCGGGAGCGGGCTCCACAATGGTCGGCCGATGACCGCCGGCGCATGGGAGTGAAATGATGACCGTACCCGTAGCTGTTGTAATGGGGTCCCAGTCCGACTGGGACACCATGAAAGAGGCCTGTGACGCCCTTAGCCAATTCGCGGTGGGCTGGAAAGCCCAGGTGGTGTCCGCCCACCGCACACCTGAGCGCCTGTTCGAGTTTTCCCGCAATGCCGCCGACGAGGGCTACCGAATTATCATCGCCGGTGCCGGCGGTGCCGCCCATCTGCCGGGCATGATTGCTTCCATGACGCCGCTGCCGGTGCTGGGCGTGCCGGTGCAGAGCCGTGCTCTGTCCGGTCTCGACAGTCTTCTGTCCATCGTGCAAATGCCCAAGGGCGTGGCGGTGGGCACCCTGGCCATCGGTACCGCGGGGGCCTATAACGCCGGCCTGCTGGCGGCACAGATGCTGGGCAGCCACGATGACGCGCTGCGCCAGCGCATCGCCGAGTGGAAAGCCGCCCGCGCCGATGAAGTACTGGCCAACGCGGATCTGGGGCAGGGCTGATGAATCGGGTACTGGTATTGGGTGGAGGCCAATTGGGCCTGATGATGGCGGAAGCCGGAGCCCGTCTGGGGCTGGTGGTGGATCGCTATGATCCGGAACGGGCGTTGCTGTTACCGGGAACCTCCGATCTGCCGGTACCCATCGATCTGCAGACCTGCCTGGAACGCTATCCGGTGATCACCGTGGAACGGGAAGCCTTTCCCGCTAGCGGTCTGTCCGCCGAACTGGCCAGCAGCGACCGCTGTGTGGCCCGGGGTGCCCTGAAGGTAATTCCGGACCGCTTCGACCAGAAAACCATGCTCGACAAACTGGGCATCCCCACCGCTGAGTGGATGAACCTGGATCGCGCCGGGGATCTGGATACCGCCATTCAGCGTTTTGGCGGGGTGGTGGTGAAAGCGCGCAGCGGCGGCTATGACGGCCGTGGCACCTGGATTCTGAATGCCGGCGACGACACCTCCGTGGTGCCGGTGACGGAACTGGCCGGCCAGGCCATCATTGAGCGGAAAGTGCCGTTCCGGCGTGAGCTTTCCATCGTTGGAGCCCGCAATCTGCAGGGCGATACGCTGTTCTACCCGCTGACCCGCAACTGGCACGTGGATGGCATTCTGCGCCTGAGCCTGGCTCCTGCCCGCGCTTGCCAGGCGCTGCAAAAACCCGCCGAAGCCATGCTCAAGGGCATCATGGAAGAGCTGGATTATGCCGGCGTGATGGCGGTGGAGTTTTTCGAGGAAGACGGCCAACTGGTAGTCAACGAGATCGCCCCACGTGTGCATAATTCCGGCCACTGGACCCATGAAGGCGCCGACTGGTCGCAGTTCGACTTACACGTGCATGCCCTCGCCGGTGTGCCGTTGCACGCGGTGAACGTGCACGGCCCCACCGCCATGGTGAACCTGATCGGCACGCCGTTTGACCAGGCCTGGCTGCAACATCCGGGGGTGGTGCATTGGTACGGCAAATCCGTGCGCCCCGGACGCAAACTGGGGCACGCCAATCTGGTGGCCGACACCCTGGAAGAACTGCGCGAAGGGCTGCGCGCCTGGGCCGACGTGCTGCCGGAAGGGTTCGAGGCGGTGTTGGATTCGGAACTGGGCCTTTAACGTTTCACCCTCTCCCTGTCCCTTGAGGGGGGAAGGAGAGGGTGAAAACAAAGCGATCTACTCCGTCCGGCCTCAGGGCGCCGGCCAGGGGCTCTGGCTGGCGAAATGTCGCACGGCGTTCTTCTCCCCTTCGTCGTAAGCGCTGATCGCCGCTTCCCGGTCCTCCTCCACGCTTTCCAGTGTCAGCGCTTCGCCGGACATCTCTATGTGGGCCTGTTCACGGTCGGCATCCAGTACGACGACGGTGTCACCCCCCTCGCCGCTCCATGGCATCCAGCGTGGCGGGCAGTCGCCATCGCAGCCACCGCTGGGGTCTCCTTGGCGAAGGAAGTGCTTCACATAGGTCATCATCGCGTCCTGCAGATCGCGCCGCCCTGTTTCGTTATCCGCGGTGAAAGGATAACCGAACAGCCCCTCTTCCCGGCCATGGAAGAATGAAATTTCTGCGGAGTGTCCGGCGCCATAAATGAAGTCGAAGGGTTCGGGTCCGGAGCCGGGGCTGCCCCAGCGGAAATCATAGGCGAAAACGTCTTCTTGCCGTTGTGCCAGCGCCGCCGCCAGTTCGTCCACATACTTGGCGCGCCAGGCGCGGCTGCCATGATAGCCGGCAAGCTCGTAGATCGTCCGGTCCCGCTCCGTGGGCAGCACGTCGTCCAGGGTGAACGGAGAGCCGTCCGCTTTCGATTCCCCTTCCATCACATCCTTCAGATTGAGCCAGGTGTAGTCTCCGGAAGGCTGGCCATACAGGGCTTTCACCAAGGCGCCATAGAGGGGCATGAAGGCCTTTTGCTCATATTCGTTGGCGCCGATGATCAAAGGCACGGAGTTGTATTCGCCAGCACGAATGGCCGGCATCCAGCCGCCGCTGGGCACCACCACACCGTCCTCCGTGGCGCCGTAGGCGGACAGGCTGGTGTAGGCCAGGACGGCGGCGTAGTAGTCATGGGCCGGGATCTGGAACAGATATTCATCCAGGGTGGCATCGTCCACCATCTGCTGGCGCAGGGCGGCGGCTTCGCTGGCGTCTCCGGCATCACCCCGGTAGCGCAACAGATAGTCGATCTGTTCGTTGGTGAAGGCCTCGGCCTCCGCCGGCGAGCGGGTCGCCATGGCCGGGCTTTGTGCCATGGCCTTGTGGAACAGGCCTTGTGCTTGCGGTGACACCAGCAGTGTCATCACGTTGTGACCCCCGGCGGACTCGCCAGCAATGGTGATCTGATCGGGATCGCCGCCGAAGGCCGCGGCATTGTCACGTACCCATCGCAGGGCCTGTATCTGATCCAGATTGCCGAAATTGCCGGAATCGGACAGCGCGTCGGCACCGCCGGTCTGGACTTCCGGTTGGTAGAACCAGCCCAGTGGCCCCAGCCGGTACTGGATCACCACGACCACCGCGTCGGCGTGCAGGGCCAGGTTGCCGCCATCGTAATCCATGGCGGTGCCGAAGTTATTGGAACCACCGTGAATCCAGACATAAACCGGCAATTGCTCCTGCTGCCAGTCAGCGCGGCTGGGCCGGTAGATATCCAGGTACAGGCAGTCTTCGTCGCCGATGATGTTTTGTGTGCGTACCCAGTGAAGGGTGGTTTCCGCCTGTACGCAACGGGATGCCGGCTCGGTGGCGTCGCGCACGCCGCTCCAGCTTTCCGGCGGTTGCGGTGCGCGCCAGCGTAGGTCGTCCACTGGCGGGCGGGCATAAGGTATGCCCCGCCACACCAGCAGGGTGCCATCGACAGTGGCGTTTTCCGGTGCCCGTTGCTGGCCGGCGACCTCGCCTTGCAGCGTGGTCGCGGTCACAGGGGGCTGTGGGGATGGCCGATCATTGCTGCTGTCACTGCCGCAGCCGGTCAGGATCAGGCTGAACAGGGCCAGCAGTCCCAGGGATTTGCCATGGGGGAACATCGCTCTCTCCTTGCCTTGTTGTTATGGCATGCGTTGTTAAGACCCGCGCCCAGACAGGGGCGAGGCGGATCACGGAGGGCATGGCCCTCCGTAAAAAAAGCAAACAAGACTCGAATCAAGGGCAGGCGGGCAGGCCCGGCCGGTCCTCGCTGGTGAACTGACAGCCGTAATCCGGATCGGCCACCACCGCCGGGTCGAGAATCTCATCCCCATCCGGTTTCACCGAGTTCTGTTCCCAGTTGATCATGTCGGCGAAGGCGGTTTCCTGTTCTTCCTGGGTGAAATCACAGTGCCCCGGAGAGCGTAGTGCCCGTTGTACCAGCCAGGTGTCGCTGCCATTGGCCGTGGCACGCTCGCGGTAGATCTGAGCATGACGGAACGGCACATACAGATCCCCAAGCCCTTGCAGACTGACCACCGGGATGGTGAATTCACCGTTGACCACCGGAATCCAGCGCAGACCGTCGCTGCGCGGGCCGTTGGCGGCCGGGTTCTCCTCCACTCTCAGAATGGTGTCGTTGAAGGCCTGCTCCTCGGCGGTGAGGGCCGGGTCGTTGTCGAACTGATAGGTGACGTCGGCGTTGCCAGTGAGGTTGTCGGCGAGGATGCCGTTGACGGTGCCGTCGCGCCCGCCGGTGCCCATCACCACGCCCCAATAGTAGGTACGAAAGCCGATATCCGCGATGGGCCGTTCGCCGCCGGAGAGATTGCGGGAGATCGCCATCATCTTCTCGCCCTCTGCCGTGGGGGTGCCCAGTGCGGCGGGAGTGGGGACCTCGTCCCACAATACCGCGTTGATGGCATCCGCATCGAAGTTGGTGGCCGGGATGCCTTCCAGCGGCGGCACACTGTTGTCCGCGGTGTGCGCCAGATGCTGGGCGGCCATGGTGAACCAGGCCAGATAGTTGAACTCAAGCGTGTCCGCCACCACACCGCACATGGGCACGGCGCCGTCGTAGTGCACGACGTTATTGGCGGTGTCGTAGGTTTCCTGCTCGATGGCGGCGGCGGTGACGTGGCCGCCCATGGAATGGCCGGTGATATAGATCTTGCTCGGCGTATCCAGTTCGCGGCCGTTGGCGCTGGCGATCTCGTTGAACGCCAGCGCCAGTTCGTTGGTGTCCTCCACGCCGGTCCGTACATCATAGTAGTTGGTGGAGTAGCTTGATGCCGCCCAGGCGTACCCGTTGTCCAGGAACCAGGCTCGCAGGCTTGGATCGGAAACGGTCAGGGTCTCACCCTCGCCGCGATAACCGTGGGCATACATCACCAGTTTGCCGTTCCAGTTTTCCGGCACTTCCATGCGATAACCGGCGCCGCTGGGCCGCACGCCCCACCAGCGGCTGGCATTTTTGTGCCCCTCCAGGGCCTCGAACGGCAGGCTGGCTTCATCCGCCGTGAAGGTGCGCTGATCCTGGACACGGCTGGGGTCGCTCGGTGCCGGGTCCCGGTCACTGTCACTGCCGCAGGCGGCGATGCTGGCCGCGAGCAAGCCTATGGCCAGAGGTTTAAGAGATATAACGGAATGCGAGTCCATCTGATGTCTCCCTGTCTTTATTGGTGTTATATAAATAATTTTTTATGGTGTTTCGCTATGCGGAATAGTCTTTCTATAAAACGAAACGCACTCAATATGAGAGGCGGTCACGGTGACGTCAACCTGTGAAAGGGAGGAGGTGGGATCTGCATCGCAAAGCGTCGCCGAATCACAAGCGGCGGGTCGGGATCGACGTGAAGGGGGCGGCTGAGCACCCCCTCCGCGAACCGGCTTTAAGTTAGAAATCCACGCGTTGCATCGCCAGATCGGTGATCTGAACGGTGCCGGCGGCGGTTTGGTCGAACACCAGCTCCACCGCGTTGAGGTTGGTGAAGTCCACGCCCTCGAAGGCCGTCAACGGGATATCGACGGCGTTCAGGGTGGTTTTTTGCGAGCCGTGATTAGCATCGTCATAGAAGGTGTGACCCGGCGGATAGAACAGCCCGTCGCTGTAATCGCTGGCGACCACGGCGGCGCGGTTGCCGTCCATGTCCTCAAGCACCACCTGGAAGTCCTGACCGTCCGTATTGTCAGTGTCGCCATGGGAAATGCCCACGCGTACCGATAACACCTGATAATCCGTGGCGTTGGTGCCCAGCAGCTCCGAGCGGTACGTGGCGGCGGTATCCCAGACCATGAACAACTGCTCGGCGATATTGAAGGTCGGCGTGGCCACGTCACAGCCTTCCCCGGGCCGGCCGTTGGTTTGACAGATGCCGAAGCGGGAGAAGCCGCCGAATCGCACCGCGCCACCGAGATTGTTGGTGGTCAGGCTGGCCGGATCCAGGGTGTCGTCGATGACCAGCCGTTGCCCGGCGGGTGCGTGCACGCTGAGCAGAAAGCGGTCGTCGCAGGGTGCTTCACCGGCTGGACAGAGCGTCTCCGGCACTGGCGTCTGGCCATTCCAATAGGCACCGAACTCCTCTTCGCCACCGATGAAATAGCGAAAGAAGGAAGCGATGAAAAACAGCCCATGGGCTTGCTGCATTTCCGGCGTGTCGCGGCCGTTGCCGGCGGCGTTCTCGCCACACCAGGGATCATCGCCGTCGCTGTCCAGGATGGTCCAGTCGTCCGGGCGGGTATCGGCGGTCCAGACGGTATTGTAATAGTTGTGGTTGGCGCCCATCGGAATCAACTGGAATTTTGCATAGGGGTCGTTGTCCACGGCGTAGCGGCTGGTGTCGTAGGCAAAGTTTCCCATCAGATCTTCCACATCGCCGTCACAATAGCCGGCCAGGGACAGGAAGTTCACGTTGCTGACGGTCTGAGTGTTGTAATCGGTGGGGGCCAGGGCGAACACCGCGGTGATGTTGTGAGGCTCGGGCTGGGCGCGGTTATACAGCACGGTCTGGTTGACCCCCTCGCCGCCACGGGAATGCCCCATGATGCCGATCCGGCTCATGTCGAGCTTGCCCATCAGGTTGTCCAGACCGTTGCCGCCGGCCTGATTGATGGTGCGGAACTCATCCAGATGGCGGACCACCAGCATGGCTCGGGCCAGGGCGCCGGTATCGCCGTTGCCCGGGCTGCTGTCATGGTCGTTGATATCGTTGGCGTCCACGGAAATGACGGCGTAGCCGTGGCTGGCCAGATTTTCGGAGATGTACTGGTAACCACGATAGCTGGGGATCGGGTTGTCGCAGTCGTCATCGTCGATGCCGCGGCCGTCATAACAAGTGCCATGGCGGCCATGCAGGAACAGCACCAGCGGGAACGGGCCGGCTTCTCCCTCCGGGTACTGAATATAACCGTGAATATCGGTTTCGTAGCTATCGCTATTCTTGTTGTCCACGACGGTCATGCGGCCGAACTGGTATTCATTCTCCGATACGCCATAGGCGCCGGTGGTGGCGGCATCGGCGGCCACCGTATTGGTGATCGGGTCCGGTTCAGTCTTGGCCGCCGGTGGAGGGTTGTCGGAGGAACTGTCGCCGCCACAACCACTAAGAATCAAAGAGATGGAAAGATAAAGTGCTCCCGCACCCTTGAGTGACAAGGGCGACATGCTGATGCTCATGCTGTTTTTCCCCTTCTGTTGATAACGGCAAGCGTCCCAGGAGGACCAGAGCGCTAAGGCAATAGAGATGCCATTTCCTGACCGGTGTCAGGGGAAAACAAACTTAGGAGTAGGTAAGGTTTTGTTTTAAAAGTGGATTCCGTTTTCGAGAAAACCGCGGGTGCCGTTTATCAACGAGATGGGAGAGGGCGGGGGAAAAGTAATCGCGGTGCAAGCCGGTGCAGCGGAACTGGAAAGGGGCATCCGCTAGGATGCCCCTGATTAAAAGCGGTGCGGGAATAGTGCCTCTGAATCGATCAGGCGATATCCATGATGCCGTCCATTTCCACCCCGGCGCCTTTCGGCAAGGCGGCCACGCCGATGGCGGCGCGGGCGGGGTAGGGCTGCTGGAAGTAGCTGGCCATGACCTCATTGACCAAAGCGAAATGGCTGAGGTCGGTAAGGAAGATATTGAGTTTGACGATGTCCTGCAGGCCGCCACCAGCGGCTTCGCAGACCGCCGCCAGATTGTCGAAGACGCGGCGGATCTGGGCTTCCATGTCGCCTTCCACCAACGTCATGGTGGTGGGGTCCAGCGGAATCTGGCCGGACAGGTACACCGTGGAACCGGCCTTGATGGCCTGGGAATAGGTGCCGATGGCCGCCGGCGCCCGGTCGGTATTGATTACGGAACGATTGGACATGGTAGTTCAGTACTTGAGTGTGAATGACGGCGCCCCGACTGCCCGGTGACGCTCAGAAAGAAGCTATGCTGGCACGGGGGGCCAGGAGGCGCAATAGACCTGCGGCCTGGCCGGCAACTATGTATTCAGGGGTAACTACATAGCCGCCGCCCGGACCACGCGCCTACGGCGGCTGGGTAGTCCGTTTCACAGCGAATTGCGGGACAACGGGGCCCCTTGATGAGGCGTACCCCTTATAATGGCGTCACTGAAGCCGCTGTTTGACCGTCCCGCCATGCCTGTGTGTCCCTGCCAATCCGGCCTCGATTACGAGCAATGCTGCCAGCCCCTGCACCGGGGTGCTCCGGCGCCCTCGCCCGAAGCGCTGATGCGCTCCCGCTACAGCGCGTTTGTCCTCAACGATGCGGCCTACCTAAAGGCCTCCTGGCACCCGGCTACCCGGCCCGCGCCGCTGACACTGGAAGACGGTGATCAATGGCTCGGCCTGATCGTGCTGGACAGCCAACAGGAGGGGGAGGATGGATCGGTGCATTTCCGCGCTACCTGCCGTGAAGGCGACGGCTTCGCCGTGTTGGAAGAGCGGTCACGTTTTCTGCGCGAAGACGGCCGCTGGTTCTATCTCGATGGAGAACACGACGTGCGGCCGCTTAAACCCGGCAGGAACGACCCGTGCCCCTGCGGCAGCGGCAAAAAGCATAAGAAGTGCTGCGGGTGAAAGGTCTGCCGCGAAGCCGCTGTGGGAGCTTGCCTGCAAGCGAATGGGGCTCACTCAGGCGGTTTATAATATTCGCTTGCAGGCAAGCTCCTACAGAGGCTTCGTGGTCAGGCCTGCGGGAAGAGCCTCACAGACGGTGAATGCGAACGATGTTATCCAGCACACGCAGGCGTTTAATAATGCGCGCCAGATGGATGCGGTCCTTCACCGTGAGAGTGACATTGAGAAGGGAAAGCGTGGGGTCCTTGTCGGACATGTCGATGGTATCGATGTTGGAGCCCAGTTCGGTGACGCTGTTGGCCAGAGTGGCGAGGACGCCGCGCTTGTTGACCAGTTCAATGCGCAGGCCAGCGGTGAATTCCTGCTCTGCCTCCCGCTCCCAGCTCAGAGCGATGCATTTCTCCGGCGCGTTGCGCATCTCCGCCAGCAGATTCTTGCAGGTATCGCGATGCACCACGATGCCCCGTCCGGCACTGAGATGCCCGAGGATGGTATCGCCGGGTAGCGGGTAGCAGCACTTGGCGTAGGTCACCATCAGGCCTTCGCTGCCACGGATCGCCAGCGGCCGCCGGTCGTCCTCTTCCTGCCGGGCCTCACCATGGTTGCCCATCATCTTGCGGGCCACCAGCGGCGCCAGCCGGTTGCCCATGCCGATGTCTTCCAGCAGCTCGTCCAGGCTGTGCTGATCGTTGCTGTCCAGCTCGGCGCGGATCACCGTTTCCGGCAGATGCTCAAGGCTGCTCTCGTAGCCCGCCAGGGCCTTGTCCAACAGGCGTTGTCCCAGTTCCCGGGCGTCTTCCCGCCGCTGCTGCTTGAGGAAGTGGCGAATGTTGGAGCGGGCCTTGCCGGTGACGACGAAGTTGAGCCAGGCCGGATTGGGGGTGGCGTTGGGGGCGGTGATGATCTTCACCGTTTGCCCGGACTCCAGCGGCGTGGACAGCGCCGCCAGCTTGCCGTCCACCCGGGCCGCCACGCAACGGTTGCCCACCTTGGTGTGCACGGCGTAGGCGAAGTCCACCGGAGTGGCGCCGGCGGGGAGTTCCTTGATGTCGCCTTTGGGCGTGAACACGTAGGCTTCGTCGGGGAACAGGTCCACTTTGACGTTCTCGATGAACTCCATCGAGTTACCGGCCTTTTGCTGCATCTCCAGCAGCCGCTGCATCCAGGACTGTGCCCGGGTGTGGGTCGGCGAGCCGGGTTTCTCCTCGGTCTTGTACAGCCAGTGGGCGGCGATGCCGTTGTTGGCCATCGCTTCCATTTCCTCGGTGCGGATCTGGATTTCCAGCGGAATCCCGGAGTGGGCCTTCAGAGTGGTATGCAGGGACTGGTAGCCGTTGGCCTTGGGAATGGCCACGTAGTCCTTGAACCGGCCCGGGATGGGAATGAAATAGTTGTGCACCGCGCCGAGCACCCGGTAGCAGGTGTCCACGCGGTCGACGATGATGCGGAAGCCAAACACGTCCATGATTTCCGAGAACGGTTTGTGCTGCTCTTTCATCTTGTTGTAGATGCTGTAAAGGTGCTTCTCGCGCCCCAGCACCCGGGCCTCGATGCCTTCCTGCTGCAGGCAGTGTTCGATGCTGGTCTTGATCGACGAGAGGATTTCCTTGCGGTTGCCCCGGGCGGAGCGCACCGCCTGGCCGATCAGCCGGGCCCGCATCGGATGGATGGCGTGGAAGGCCAGGTCCTCGTACTCCACGCGCATGTTGTACATGCCCAGGCGGAAGGCGATTGGCGCGTAGATCTCCAGGGTTTCGGTGGCGATACGGCGTCGTTTGTCGGGGTTCATCACATGCAGCGTGCGCATGTTGTGCAGACGGTCGGCGAGTTTCACCAGGATCACGCGGATGTCCCGCGTCATCGCCAGGATCATCTTGCGCAGATTCTCCGCCTGCTGTTCCGCTTTGGACTCGAACTTGATCTGGGCGATTTTGGAGACGCCGTCGACCAGTTCCGCCACCTCCTCGCTGAACTCCGTCGCCAGCTGTTCCTTGGAGACGCCGGTATCCTCGATCACATCGTGCAGCATGGCCGCCATCAGAGAGGCGTGGTCCATGTGCATATCGGTGAGAATGTTGGCCACCGCCAGCGGATGCGTGATGTACGGGTCCCCGGTCCGTCGATACTGGCCCTCGTGGGCGGTCTCGGCGAAATAGTAGGCGCGCACCACCGGGGCGATTTGCTCGTCCGTCAGGTAGCTGCGCAAACGTTTTTCCAGGTTATGGATGGTGGACAAGGGCTCTCATCACGCCGCCAGGGCGAATCCATGTATGCAAAGGACGCTTCATGCATCCGCGCTGATCTCGCGGTATGCGGTATACAGTCCTAGCTTAAGGTTTGCCGCGACAATTTGTCTACGTTATTGCCGTGAGTCATTGAAAAGGCAAAGTTTTTTGCCTTGATAGGCTGAGACTATGAAAAAGCGGGCAAAGACAGGGGCAAAGAGAAGGGCGCGGCCGGGTCCGTGCCCGGCCGGAGCGGCGGCGTTATTCGCCGAAGGAACGGGTCAGCAGCGCCAGGTCATCGACCTCGCTGTCGTGTTCCAGGGCGGCGGCGTCCAGGCTTTCGCCGGTCACGTGACCATCGGCGATTTCGCGCAGGGCCACCACGGTGGGCTTGTCGTTCTCCCAGGCCACCCGCGGCTCTTTGCCGCCGGTCTGCAGCTGACGGGCGCGCCGGCTGGATACCAGTACCAGCTCAAAGCGGTTGTCCAGCTTTTCCAGGCAATCTTCTACAGTTACACGGGCCACGGTGTTCTCCTCCGGTTGGTCTCAATCGACCAGACATAAGGGCGGGGATTTTACCGGGTTTCGCTACCGGACAACAAGTCCGCCAGTACCGCCGCCTGACGCACCGCCTGGCGATGGGTGGTCAGCCGGCGGGCTTCGACGATGGCGGCCAGCTCATGCAGGGCGCGTTCGAAGTTATCGTTGACCACCAGATAATCGAATTCGCCGTAGTGGCTCATCTCCTCCCGGGCCCCGGCCAGACGCTTGCGGATCACCTCGTCGTCATCGGAGGCGCGGCTGCGCAGGCGCTGCTCCAGAGTCTTCAGGCACGGCGGCAGGATGAAGATGCTGACCGCCTCGGGCATCTGCCGGCGGACCTGGGCGGCGCCCTGCCAGTCGATCTCCAGAATCACGTCTTCGCCGTCACGCAGGGTGTCGGAAACCCAGTCGGCGCTGGTGCCGTAGAGGTTGCCGAACACCTCGGCGTGTTCCAGGAGCCGGCCCTGCTCCACCAGCCTTACGAACGATTCGCGTTTGATGAAGTGGTAATTCACACCATCGGTTTCGCCGTCACGGCGGTCGCGGGTGGTGTGGGAAATGGAAATCCTCAGACGCGGCAGCTTTTCCACCAGTGCCGCCACCAGAGAAGTCTTGCCGGCGCCGGAGGGTGCGGAAACGATGTACAGGGTGCCAATGTCGGCCATAACGTATATTCCTGTTTCTCGGGATGCGGGTAGGGTCGGAGGCAACGGGTACCCCTGCCGGACTTGCCGCGAAAACGGGCATTATAGGAGCAAAGCCGGTGGTCCGTCATGGGCGTCCGGGACGAGGAGAGCCTATGTCGTATCTGCCAGACAGCCCTATCAGCGCTACCGTGGATTACCACCGCGACGGTGTGCAGCATGGATTTCTCAAGCTGCCGCACTCCCATGATGACTCCGCCTGGGGCAGTCTGATGATCCCCATCGCCGTGGTGCGCAATGGCGCGGGACCAACGGTGCTGCTCACCGGAGGCAATCACGGCGACGAGTACGAGGGGATCACCTCCCTGCTCAAGCTGGCCAACCGGCTGCGGGCCGAGGACATCACCGGCCGCGTCATCATCGTGCCGATGATGAACCATCCGGCGGCGCTGAATGGCACCCGTACCTCGCCCATCGACAAGGGCAATCTCAATCGCGCCTTCCCCGGTGACCCGTGCGGCACGCTGACCGAGCGCATCGCCGATTACTTCACCCGTTATCTGGTGCCGTTGAGCGACGTGGTTCTGGATATCCATTCCGGCGGCCGCACCCTGGATCTGCTGCCGTTCGCCGCCACCCACCGGCTGCCGGACCAGGACCTGGCCCGCCGTTGTCTGGAAGGCGCCCTGGCCTTTGGCGCACCCAATACGCTGTTGATGTCGGAGCTGGAGGGCGGGGCGCTGTTCGACACCGTGGTCGAGAATCAGGGCAAGGTCTTTATCAGCACCGAACTGCGCGGTGGCGGCACGTCCACGCCGGAGAGCGTGGCGCTGGCGGAGCGGGGTGTCGAGAACGTCCTTCGCTACGCGGGTGTCCTGGCTGGAGAACCGCATCCGCCGGTGCCCGCCAGCAGAATGCTGGAGATCCCCGATAACGACCACTATCTGCAAAGCGAACACGCCGGATTGCTGGAGTTTGGCGTCGGCCTCGGAGACGAAATCCGCGCCGGTGACCTGATCGCCAGAATCTACGGTATGGAGCGCACCGGTGCCGCGCCGGTGGAATACCGGGCGCCGGTGAGCGGTATTCTGATCGGCCGCCGCCACCCCGCCAGAGTTGCCATGGGGGATACCTTCGCGGTGCTGGCGGTGGTGCTGAAGAACTTCGATTGACCGGCGTGAAGGAACGTCGTGCGGTTTTAGCGACTACAGGCCGTCGAGCAGGGCGGCCCGGAACGCCGGGTCGTCCAGGTAAGCCACGTTGAGGCGGGTCCAGGGCACGATTTTTGTTCTGTCGACGGAAAAGATCGAGCCCGGTGCCAGCATCACCCCTTTGTCCAGACAGTGCCGGGTGAGTTCATTGGCGTCGTCGATACCGGGGAAGCGGGCCCAGACATAGAGGCTCTGATCCGGGCGGTGAAACACTTCCGCGCCGAGCTCATCCAGCACCGCCAGACCCTGTTCTGTGGCTTCCCTGAGCCGTTTTTGCAGACGCGCCAGATGCCTCAGGTAGTGACCTTCGCGCAAGATAATATTCACCAGTCTCTCCGAATACTCGGCACCGCTGGTGTGTAACAGCATTTTTACGTCCGCCAGTTCGCTGACCAGCCCTTCCTCGCCGGCGACGAAACCGACTCGCAGTGCCGCTGAAACCGGTTTGGAGAAGCTGCCGATATAAAGAGTGCGTTTGAGTTGATCCTGAGCGGAAAGCTTGCAGCATGAACTGAGCTTGAAGTCCGCCATGGCATCGTTTTCCACCACGATCAGATTATGGCGTCTGGCCAACGCCAGAATCCGTTCCGCCTTGGCGGTGGAAAGATCGGTGCCGGTGGGGTTATGGCCGGCGGACTGCATGAAGAACAGGCGCGGCTTCTCTCGGACCAGCAGCCGGGCCAGTTGTTCGGTGTCGGGCCCGTCCACCTGGCGGGTTACCGGCAGCATGCGCGCGCCCTGAAGCTGCAACTTGCCGAACAGCGGGTAATAACCCGGACTTTCCACCAGTACCGCATCTCCGGGTTTGACGAACCGCCGGATCACCAGGTCCATGCCGTGGTTGGCGCCGAAGGTCGTGGCGATCTGCGCCGTGGTGGTGCTGATGCCGTAGCCGGCCAGCTTTCTGACCAGTTGCTGTCGCAAATTGACATTGCCCAGTCGATCGCCGTAACGGAACAGCGTGGCCACGCCACTGCGCACCACCTGGCGGCTGAACTTGTCCAGACGCATATCCATCAGCCATTCCACCGGCGGAAACCCTTCGCCCAAATGGGAATGTCCAGGCTCGCGCACGAACTGCTGACGCATCATCCAGATAGTGTCCAGAGCGCGTGCATAAGGCGGTGGTTCGGGGCCGGTGTCGTCGTTGTTCTCCGGCGGCGCGCAGACAAAAAAGCCCTTGCCGTGTCTGGCCTCGATAAGCCCTTCCGCGGCGAGGTACTCGTAGGCGGTGATCACGGTGTTCTTGGAATGGCCATGCAGGCGAGTGTACTCGCGCAGGGAGGGGAGCTTGTCGCCCTGGCGCAGCGCGCCCTCGGCGATCTGCTCGGCGATGCTGGCGGCGACCCGCTGGGCCAGCGTTTGGCGATGCAGAGGAAGGGCCACGGGAGGTTCCGTTGTTGTTGTACCGGGATGGGGAGACTGTTTGCCGTAACTGTACCTTTTTGATGGGTACAGGTGAAGCTATCGTAACGGTCAATCCGGCGTATCCGGCTTCGCCAACCAAACGCCGCCCACCTAACAACAACGACGTCACAGAGGTGACCAGTGAGCTACAGTTCCCTGCTTCCCGGTTTTCGTAATCTCTCCCCCGCCGAGCGATTGGATCATCTGCAATCCCAGTTGGCCCTATCCGATGATGAGCTGGATCTGCTGCGCAACGCCGGAGCTCTGCCGTTGGAAATCGCCGACGGCATGATCGAGAACGTCATCGCCAAGTTCGAGCTGCCTTTGGCGGTTGCCGGGAATTTCCTGGTTAATGGCAAGGAGGTGCTGGTGCCTCTGGCGGTGGAAGAGCCTTCGGTGGTGGCGGCGGCGTCCTTCATGGCAAAGCTGGCGCGCCCGGCGGGAGGGTTTTTGACGTCCTCCAGTACGCCGCTGATGCGCGCGCAGATCCAGATCATCGGTGTTACCGATCCGGTCAACGCCCGTCTCAGCCTGCTGCGTCACAAGCAGCGCATCCTCGATCTGGCCAACAGCAAGGATCAGCTCCTCAACCAACTCGGTGGTGGCTGCCGCGATCTGGACATCCATACCTTCGCCGACAGTCCGCGCGGACCGATGGTGGTGGCCCATCTGTTGGTCGACGTGCGGGACGCCATGGGGGCCAATACCGTGAACACCATGGCCGAGGCCGTGGCGCCGCTGATGGAAGAGATCACCGGTGGCACGGTGCGGCTGCGGATTCTCTCCAACCTCGCCGATCTGCGGCTCTCCCGTGCCCAGGTACGCATTGCACCGGAGCATCTGGATACCGCGGACTACAAAGGTGAGGACGTGATCGAGCGTATCATCGACGCCTACGCGTTCGCCGCCGTGGATCCGTACCGGGCGGCCACCCACAACAAAGGCATCATGAATGGCATCGACCCTTTGATCGTCGCTACCGGTAATGATTGGCGCGCGGTGGAAGCGGGCGCCCATGCCTATGCCTGTCGCGATGGCCATTACGGCTCCCTCACCACCTGGGAAAAAGACCGCGAGGGCGCCCTGGTGGGCACCATTGAAATGCCAATGCCGGTGGGGTTGGTGGGCGGCGCCACCAAAACGCATCCGCTGGCGCGGCTGGCGTTGAAGATTCTGGGCGTATCCAGTGCCCAGGAGTTGGCGGAAGTGGCGGTGGCGGTGGGGCTGGCACAGAACCTGGGAGCGCTGCGCGCGCTGGCGACGGAAGGCATTCAGCGCGGCCATATGGCTCTGCACGCTCGCAATATAGCACTGTCGGCCGGCGCTCGTGGCGAGGAAGTTGCTTATGTGGTGGAGCGCATGGTCAGCGCCCGGGACGTGCGCGCCGATCACGCGGAAGCCTTGTTGAGAGAAAAAAAGTTGAGAGAAATACGGTTGAGAGAGAAACGACAAAGCGAGTGAGACAGCGTCTATGATCAGCTCGCTGGTGGCGCCGATGAGAGGCGCCGCCAGCGAGCATCAGAATGACAACAAGACGAGGAGGTCCCATGACCCATCAAACCGATATTCCCGTTGCATCAGAAGGTCCGCTCAAGGGCATTGTCATCCTCGATCTGACCCGGGTCGTGGCCGGCCCCTATTGCGCCATGTTACTGGCTGACATGGGGGCGACGGTGATCAAGATCGAGCACCCCCAGGACCCGGACCTGACGAGGGAATTCCCGCCCTTGCACGATCAGGATGGCGCGGCGATCAGCGGTTTCTTCGCTCAGTACAACCGCAACAAAATGGCGGTGAGTCTGGATCTGAAGAAAGCGGAAGGTCGTGAGACCTTTCTGCAAATGGTGGCCAGAGCCCACATTGTCATCGAGAACTTCCGCCCCGGCACGCTGGATAAGCTGGGATTGGGCTACGACGTTCTGGCGGAGACCAATCCCGCCATTATTCTCACCTGTATCAGTGGCTTCGGACAGACCGGACCAAACTCGCCACGGCCGGCGTTCGACAGCAGCGCCCAGGCCACCGGCGGACTGTGGTCCATGAACGGTACGGTGGAAGAACCCATGCGGGTGGGCACCGTGCTCGGCGATCTGAGTGCGGCCCTGTACGGCGCCATTGGCACCCTGGGGGCATTACGCCAGGCGGAACAAACCGGCATAGGCCAATGCGTGGATATTTCCCAACAGGACTCCATTATTTCGCTCACCGAGAACGCGCTGGTGACTTACACCGCCTCCGGCAAGGTCACGGTTCCCGAAGGCAACGGCCATCCTTTCGTCAAACCCTATGGCCGCTACGCCTGCAAGGACGGCTATGTGTTCTTCGGTGCCTATACCGATAAATTCTGGCGTGAAGCCTGCATTGTTTTCGGTGATGAACACCTCCTCGATGACCCTGAGATCAACACCATGGCCAGGCGTTTTGATCCGGAAGTTTATGAACGCCGGGTGAAACCGCTGGTGGAACAGTGGTGCGGGCGTCATACCAAAGCGGAACTGGAAGAGATGACCGGTGCGCGCTTCCCATTGTCACCCATCAAGAGCATCGACGAGGTGGTGGCGGATCCCCATGTGCGGTTACGCGACATGGTGATTCCGGTGCAATACCGGGGCGTGGATTTTCAAGTGTTCGGCAATCCGGTGAAGCTGTCCGGCGGTACCCGCGAGATGAACGCGGCGGCTCCGGAAGTGGGCGAACACAACGAACGGATTTATCGGGAATGGCTTGGCAAGGATGATGAAGAATTCGAGTTCCTGAAAAACAGCGGCGTCATCTGACGCCGTTACCATGAACTATTAAATAACAAAGGTGAACACACTATGAAACGCTTGATGATTATGGCTCTGGCCATACTCAGTGGGGTGACTGTGCTCTCCGCCGAGGCGAGAACGTTGCGTTATGCCATTGGCCATCCCCCCAGTTCTTTCGTCGTGGATGTGGCCAAACAATATGCGGAATCCGTCAGTGAACTGTCCGACGGTGATTTGAAAGTCCGGGTCTTTCCCATGTCGCTTCTGAACTTTGCCGAGACCTCCGGTGGTCTGCGGGACGGTATGGCGGATATCGGTTTTGTCCTGACGTCTTATTTCCCCGCCGAGTTTCCGCACAGCAATGTGGCGGTGGAATCATCGATGTTGCTGAGCTTGCTGGGTGACAAGGTGCGCGGCAAGGAAGGCATGGTCTTCATGGGCGCACTCTCCGAGTTCACGTTCTTTCACTGCCCGGAATGCAATCAGGAATTCGCCAAACAAAATCAGGTGTATACCGGCAGCACCGGTGGTTCCTCCTATGGGTTGGTATGCAACCGGCCAGTGGAAACTGCCGCGGATCTCAGTGGCATGCGTCTTAGGGTCGGTGCCGCCAACTGGTCCCGCTGGACCGAGGCGGTGGGTGCCTCACCGGTGACCATGTCCGCCAACGAAATGTACGAAGCATTGAGTCAGGGTGTCGTGGGCTGCATCGTTCTGGCTTCTCCGGAGATCCACAATTTCGGGCTCGCGGATGTGGTGACCGACATCAATATGGATGTGCCGGGCGGTCCCATGCCGGTGGCGGGGACCAATATCAATGCCAACACCTGGAAGTCGCTGTCTCCGCAACAGAGAACGCTGATGCTGCGTGCCGCCAGTGCTTTCACCGCTGGCATTCCCTGGATCTACCACCAGCACGAAGATCGTATCCTGGCGGAGGCGGAGCAGCGCGGTGTCACGATTCATCATGCCGACGAGGATCTGGTGGCAAAAACCAACGCCTTTATCGAGAAGGACATGGATTTCATCGCCACGGACTATCAAAAACGTTACAACGTCAGTCGAGGTCAGGAGATGATCGCGGATTTCCGCGAACTATTGGAGAAGTGGGCCGGTCTGGTCCAGGACGTGGACAGTGAGCAACAGCTCGTCGACCTGTACTGGAATGAGATCTTCTCCAAAGTGGACGTCTCCAAGCACGGCCTCTGATCCGATGCGGGCGGCCTGGCCGCCCGGTCTCCGCCAACCTGACCGGGGTACGTCATGACTGTGATTACCGAAGAGCTCAAAAACCATGTCGGTGCTGAGCTTCCGCCTTTCGAATTTGAAATTTCCCGCGGTGACCTGAAGAAATACGCCGTGGCTACCGGCCAGCGACTCGAGCGCTACCTCAATGGTGACGAGGCGCCGCTGCTTTACTTGTTCGCGGCGATGATGCCGGTGGTGCCGCTGGACCGCCTGTTGCCGGACGGCCGACAACCGGACAGCGGTCTGATGCCGCCGCTGCCGTTGAACCGCGTAATGGCCGGTGGCAGTGAATATCAACTCCACCGCAAGGTGAATGTCGGGGATGTGCTGGTTTGTCGGCAGAAATTCGTCGAGGTATTTGAGAAAACCGGAGCCGAGGGGCCATTGCTGTTTCTGGTATTCGAAAACCGATTTGAAACTCGTGATGGCGAACCAGTGGTCACGGAACGTCTGACCCGGATCGCGAGGTAGCAGTGATGATGAAAAAGCGTATTGAAGCTGGCGAGAAACTTACGGGACGGACCTGGCGTGCGGATACCGTTCAGCTGTTCTTGTACAACGCCGCCATCTGGAATCCTCACCGCATCCACTATGATCTGCCCTACACCCAGGAAGCCGAAGGGCATCCGCAATTGTTGATCGATGGCCCACTTCAAGGTGACTGGTTGACGCAGATGGTCTACGAATGGTTGGGCGAAAACGGGACTCTGACGGCATTCAGCTACAGCAATCGTCGTGCGGCCTATGTAGGTGACGTGCTGAGCACCGTGGGCGAAGTGACCGCCGTTGATGGAGACACCGTTACCCTGGATCTCAGGATCACCAATCAGCGTGGGGAAGCCACCACCGTGGGCAATGCCACCGTGGTCATCGAATCCGGCCATTAAAAGTTATCGCCGATTTTCACTTCGCACTCCCGGTTCTCGAGGAAAGACTATGTATCGGTTGGGGCGTTACCTTTCCCGGGTAACGGATATAACGACGCTGGTGGGCGGGCTTGCCATTGCCTTGATGATGATCCACATCAGCCTGGACGTGGTGTTGCGTTATCTGTTTTCAACACCAATACCTGGCACCATCACCTACGTGTCCAACTACTACATGATCATCGCTGCCTTTCTGCCTTTGGCTTACGCGGAAAAGCTGGGCGCCCACATCAGCGTGGAGGTGGTTACCGAACGTCTGCCACAACGGATCCAGTTCCATCTGGCCCATTGGCTGATCCTGCTGTCCGCGATCATCCTCGCCTTCATGGCAGTGAAAACGGGGCTGGAAGCCGTGACCCGCTATGAAATGGGGGCCGCACTGGTGGAAGGCGGCACCTCCATCATCATCTGGCCGGGCTACTTTGTGCTGCCCATTGGGCTGGGGCTTATGGTTCTGATGCTGGTCTACAAGTTCGTGGTCTATGTCACGGGCGGCGAATCGGGGCTGGTCTCGTCCGGACAACAGCAGGGAGCTGGTGAAGTGCCGCGGCCGAATGCTACCCGCGCCACCGGAGAATCGGCATGACCGAAGTCCAGATCGGCCTCGGTGGTTTGGTGGTGCTGTTCGCGCTGATTGCCTTGCGCATGCCGGTGGGCATTGCGCTTATCGGAGTCTCGTTCGGCGGGCTGTGGTATTTGATGGGTTGGGGAATTGCCTGGGGATCGTTGGGGCTCATCCCTTACCAATTCTCCGCCAACTGGGTGCTCAGTTCGGTACCCATGTTTCTATTGCTTGGCTACGTTTGCTTCCATGCCCAACTGACTCAGGGATTGTTCAGGGCTGCGCGCCTTTGGTTATCCTCGGTGCCGGGCGGGCTGGCGGTGGCCTCGATTTTCGGCACCACCGGTTTCGCCGCGGTGTGTGGTTCCTCCGTGGCCTGCTCCGCCGCCATGGGGCGCGTTGCCGTGCCGGAGATGATTGACCAAAAATACAATCCGGGGCTGGCGACCAGCACCGTTTCCATCGCCGGCACCGTCGGTGCCCTGCTGCCGCCGTCCATCATCATGATCCTTTACGGCATCATCGCGCAGCAATCGATCAGCAAGCTGTTTCTGGGCGGGATCGCCGCCGGCCTGATTACCGTGGCGGGTTACATCGCGGTGGTGATGATACGGGTGAAGCTGGATCCGTCGCTGGCGCCGCGTACCGATTCGCGCGTGTCACTGAAAGAGAAAGTGGCGGCGCTGTGGGATATCTGGCCGATCCTGCTGATCATGATGGGCATCTTCGGCGGCATGTTCGCCGGATTGTTCACGCCCACGGAGGCCGGTGCGGTAGGCGCCGCGCTGTCCTGTGTTGTGGCGCTGTGCAAACGCACCCTGACCTGGAGCCGGTTTCGCGCGGCGATACAGGAAACCCTGCTGACCACCGGCACCCTGCTGATCATCGCCATGGGCGCCAGTTTGCTGACGCGCTTCTTGTCCTTATCCGGCGCCGGTGATTACCTGTCCTCGCTGGTACTGAACGCCGGCGCCGATACCGTGGCGATCCTGCTGATCATCGTCTGCGTTTATCTGTTGCTGGGCATGTTTCTGGAACCCATCGGCGCCATGCTGCTGACCCTGCCCATCGTCCTGCCGATCATCGACAGCGCCGGCCTCAGCCTGATCTGGTTCGGTGTGGTACTGACCAAACTGCTGGAAGTGGGCATGGTGACACCGCCGGTGGGCATGAATATCTTCGTGATAAAGAGCGTGGTCGGTGACCTGGTATCCACCAGCGCCATCTTCAAGGGCGTGTTCTGGTTCCTGATGATGGACGCCCTGGTGCTGTTGCTGTTGATGGGCGTGCCGGATCTGATTCTGTTCCTGCCTGAAAGGTTTGGTTGAGCGGTATTGCCCGCAGTCCAATGAGGTCTATTTTGGCTATTATGGTATCTATTTATGCTTGTTTTGGTCATAATTAGACATCCTGGTGTCTGTTTTGGTGTGAGATGACCTCTCTTCTTGATGACATTGATGTGCAGCGAGCGTTTGCTGCTCATCTGCGGCGTTTGCGCAAGCAGGCCAGGCTGTCCCGTGATGCCCTGGCCGAGCGTAGTGGGGTGCCGGCATCCACCATCAAGAAGTTTGAACTCACCGGACAGATCTCGTTCCGGCAACTGTTGCTTCTCTGGCAGAGCCTGGATGATCTGCGCCGTCTGTATGCGTTAACCCGTCATTCCCCTGGGGAAGCTGAGATGCCCTCCAGCATTGATGAAGTATTGAACAGTGAGCTTTAAGCCAGTTCGCAAGCTGACGGTAACGCGTACGTTGCAACTCCTGTCCCCCGATGCACCTGATCGCTGTTACACGGTTGCACAAACCGGGGATGAGGCCTGGCTGGTCAGATTTACATCGCGCAACCTGCCGTTGGGCCATGAGGAAGGACTTTGTGAAGCCGCTTATCTGCATCTGGCCGGAAAACTGGGGCCGCAGCCGCAGTGGCGGCTGTTCGATCCACCGAACCAGAGCGGAGCCTGCGGCTGGTTTGGGATGAAACGGTTTGACTGGGTGAGTCACCCGCAAAAGGCGGGCCATATTCAACCAGTTCACCTGCAATCAGGATGATCACAGTAAGAACTGGGCTTTTCTCAAGACGATGCTGGCGAGTGGGCGCTGGCGTCTTTCTATGACGTGACCTTCAGCCCTCATCCATTCCAGGAGCACGCCACCGCCTATGCCGGTTATGGATGTGCGGGGCGATAGTTCTCAGGCAACCGATGCAAGGGGGCTCATACGCCTTCGTTATGGCGGGTAACCGAGGGCCATATTGGCACTATGACTTCCCGGGTTTAGACTGTTCCTGGTTCCCCTTGATGCCCTGAGAAATATCTAATTATGGCAACCACTTACGCCAAAATTAATCCGGATATCCTGGGCTGGGCTCGCGAACGGGCCCAGCTCAGCATATCCGTGTTGGCCGGCAAGCTCGGGGTAAACGAGAAGAAAGTAGAGGCCTGGGAAAGTGGGGAAAAGCGACTCACCTTCCGTCAGGCTCAGCAGTATGCGGCCAAGACCCACGTCCCGTTTGGATATTTGTACCTGAAGCGTCCGCCGGTTGAAGAGCTCCCGCTGCCAGACCTTCGAACGGTTGGTAGTCAAAGGCCGGTCAGGCCTTCCGCGGAACTGATCGAAATGGTGCGAATCGTCTTGCGCCGACAGGAGTGGTACGCGGAATACCTCCGGGATCAAGGGGCGGAGCGGAACGAGCGGGTTGGCCATTTCACGACCCAGTCCGGGGTGCGGGCTGTGGTTGAGGACATGCGGGGGGCCTTGCAGGTACCGCCGCTCCAGACTCGGGGCACTTGGGAAGACTATCTCAGGCTACTGGTCCAGAGGATTGAGGAGGCCGGTGTCCTCGTTATGCGAGAAAGTTTCGTTGGCCATCATACGCGACCATTGTCCGTACAAGAGTTCCGGGGGTTTGCGATCGCCGATCCCCTGGCCCCGGTGATTTTCATCAACCAGGCCGACGCACCCAAAGCCCGGCTGTTTACCCTCATCCACGAACTGGCCCATGTCTGGATCGGCCAGACCGGCATATCCGACGCCAGCCCTGCTGCTGAGCGCCGCGAAGAGGTATTCTGCAACGCCGTGGCGGCGGAATTTCTAGTGCCGGCGGAAGAGTTCGAGCGGCAATGGCGGGATCTGGATAACTGGCGCGAAAACCTACCTGACCTCGAGGCGCACTTCCGCGTCAGCACCTGGGTGTTGGCACGTCGCGCCCTGACGCTGAACAAGATCAGTGCCGATGAGTATCATCGCTATGTTCGAGAACTCCAGGAGGAGTACCGAAACAGGGAAAAAGAAAGTATCCCGATAAGTTACTACCAGGGGCGGAAGGGTAAGATCAGCCAGACTTTCTCCAAGGCTCTGTTGAGCGAGGCCTTGAGCGGTCGGGTGCTGCTGCGTGATGCCGCACGGCTATTGGGTTTGAAGCCCTCTCAATTAGCGAAGTATGCGAGGGAATTGGGGGTTTAATGTATCTGCTGGATGCGAATACCTATATTCAGGCCAAGAACCTGCATTACCAAATGAGCTTCTGTCCGGCGTATTGGCATTGGTTGGACGAGCAATTTGAAGCCGGCCAGTTAGCCAGTATCAGCTCGGTCTACCACGAGTTGACTGTGCAGAACGATGAATTAACTGAGTGGGTAAAGATGAGAAAGGCGCACTTTCTGCCTGTCTCTTCGGAAGACATCCAGGATCAGTTCGGGAGTGTTGCGGAATACGTCTCTGGTCTGGAGGATAAAAAGGCGGAGCATATCGCGGACTTTCTGGGAAATGCTGACCCTTGGTTGGTGGCAACCGCTTGTGCCAGGGACGCCACGGTGGTTACTCACGAGGCGCCTGTTCCGGACAACAGCAGCAAAGTAAAGATTCCCAATGTGTGCCGCGCATTCGATGTCCCCTACATCACTACCTATGAACTCTTGAATACGCTCGATGCTCAGTTCGTTCTAGGTAGGAGTTCCTAGCCGGTCAGGTGCCTGCGGACTTTACTCAATATTCTGGATCTGCTCCCGCATCTGCTCGATCAGAACCTTGAGCTCGACGGCGGCGGTGGTGGTTTCGGCGTCGATGGACTTTGACGCCAGGGTGTTGGCTTCGCGGTTGAGTTCCTGCATCAGGAAATCCAGACGGCGGCCCGCCTGGCCACCCTTCTCCACCACCCGGCGGACTTCCTTCACATGGGCCTCCAGGCGGTCCAGTTCCTCGTCCACATCCATTTTCTGGGCGGCCAGCACCACTTCCTGTTCCAGGCGGTCGTTGTCAGCGGTTTCCAGCACGTCCTCGACCCGTTGTCGCAGCCGCTCGCGCAGGTGGTCGCGGATGCGGGGCAGGGCCGCGCGGACGATGACGACCTGCTCGCCGATCAGTGTCAGACGGTCAAGCACCAGTTTGGCCAGCTGTTCCCCTTCCCGTTCGCGGGTGGCCAGGAGGCTGTCCAGGGCTTCGTCGAGCAACGCCACGGCTTTGCTTTGCAGGGCTTCCGGGTCGGCCCTGGTGGTTTTCAACACGCCGGGGAAGCGCAGTACTTCCAAGGGGTCGATTTGCCCGGGGTGCATGACCAGATCGCCTACCCGGCGGGCTGCTTCGGAGATCCGTTTCACCAGCGCTTCATTGAGCTCCAGATTGGGATCCGCTTCGTCTTCCTGGTAACGCAGGGTAACGTCGAGTTTGCCCCGGGACAGACGATTACGGCAGCGCTCACGTACCGCGCCCTCCAGAGTGCGCAGGGTTTCGGGCAGGCGTGGAGAGATTTCCAGGTAGCGGTGGTTTACCGAGCGGATTTCCCAGGCGAGATCGACGCCGTCGAGGTGCCCATCAGTGCGGGCGAAAGCGGTCATGCTGCGGATCATACGGGGGCCTCGGCTATTGCGTGTGCGGTCAGTGTACCATTGCTGTTCGATAGTTGTGGGCCAGCGACGAAGCTACTGTAGGAGCCGGCCCCGCTGGCGAAAGGGGCTGCACCCTCAGGGATTCGCCAGCAAGGCTGGCTCCCACAGCGGCCTTGTAGCGATCTCCCTCGCAGCGCGATCCGGGCCGATCGACCGTGACGCCTCGCAATGGGTCCGGCGGGTTCGTTACAATGGGGGTCTCCCATACCATTATCAGAACCTAAGGAGCTACCATGCGTCCCTCCGGCCGCGCGCCCGACCAAATGCGTGAAGTGTCTTTTACGCGCCATTACACCAAGCATGCCGAGGGTAGCGTCCTGGTGGCGTTCGGTGATACCCAGGTGCTCTGCACCGCCTCCGTGGAAGACGGCGTCCCGCGCTTCCTCAAAGGCAAGGGCCAGGGCTGGATCACTGCTGAGTACGGCATGTTGCCCCGCGCCACCCACACCCGCTCCGGCCGGGAGGCAGCCCGCGGCAAGCAGGGCGGGCGTACCCTGGAAATCCAGCGCCTGATCGGCCGCTCCCTGCGCGCCGCCGTGGATCTGCGCAAGCTGGGCGAAAATACCGTCTATCTGGACTGCGATGTGCTGCAGGCTGACGGCGGCACCCGCACCGCTTCCATCTCCGGGGCCTGCGTCGCGCTTGTGGACGCCTTCTCGGTTTTGCTGGAAAGGAAGCGCATAAAGGAAGATCCCTTGAACGGGTTGATTGCGTCCGTATCCGTGGGCATGTACAACAATGAGCCGGTGCTGGATCTGGACTATCCGGAGGATTCCAACGCCGATACCGATATGAACGTGGTGATGACCCAGCATGGGGGCTTCGTGGAGATTCAGGGGACCGCGGAGGGGGTGCCGTTCACCCGTGAACAGTCCGATACCCTGTTGGGCCTGGCGGAGAAGGGCATTCAGGACATCGTGCGCAAGCAGCAGGAGGCCCTGGGCTGGTAAGCGCCTGGTGACATGATGAAAAACTACAAAAAGCATTTTCTGCGGTTCGCCGAGCAGCGCCAGGCGTTGAAGTTCGGCGAGTTCACGCTCAAATCGGGGCGTATAAGTCCTTACTTCTTTAACGCCGGCACTTTCCATACCGGGGAAGCGCTGGCGCGCCTGGGACGCCATTACGCCGACGCCATCGTCGAGTCGGGCATCGAATTCGATATGCTGTTCGGCCCGGCCTACAAGGGTATTCCGCTGGTGTCCTCGGTGGCGGTGGCGCTCGCCGAGCATCACGGTCTGGATTATCCCTGGGCCTTCAATCGCAAGGAGGTCAAGGACCACGGCGAAGGCGGTTGGCTGGTGGGGGCGCCCCTCAATGGCCGGGCGCTGATCATCGATGATGTCATTACCGCCGGCACCGCCATTCGTGAAGTGGCGGCGCTGTTCGCGCAGACCGATGCTTCCATCGCCGGGGTGTTCGTGGCGCTGGACCGCCAGGAGCGGGGGCAGGGAGAGCCCTCGGCGGACGGTAAAGCGAAATCCGCGATCCAGGAAGTGCAGGACAGCCTGGGCGTGCCGGTGCGCAGTATCGTTTCCATGGAAGACATCATCGGCTGGCTTGATCAGCAGCCGGACCGGGAAGCGGAACGGGCCGCCATGGACGCCTACCGGGTACGCTATGGGGTGAGCGAGTCGTGAGAGCAACGGTACTGCTGCTGGGTGTGTTGTTGAGTGTGTTGAGCGCTGCCGCCATGGCGGCGAACAAGACCGAGGAAGCAGAACAGCGGCTGTACCGTTACCAGTCCGCGGACGGGGCCATGGCGATCAGCGCCACCCTCACCGAAGCGGCCATTCACGCCGGTTACCAGGTGCTCGACCAGCATGGTCGGGTGCTGGAAACGGTGGCGCCTGCGCCGCCGGAGGAACAGGCCCGCCGCCGCAAGGAACAGGCCCGTCAGCAACAGGCCAAGGCTCAGGCCCAGCGCGACGGTGAATTGCGCCGCCTCTACGCCGGGCCGGGCGACGCCGAACGGGCCCGCGATCGGCAGCTGCAGGCGCTGCAGCTCAATATCGACTACACCGAGAACACCATCCAGCAGCTTAACAACAAGCAGGACGAGGAAATCCGCAAGGCAGCCCGGGCCGAGCGGGCTGGCCGGGAAGTGCCCGACAGCGTGCGCGATGCCATTGAACGTTACGGCCGCCAGGCTCGCGAGAACCGCGAGAAAATCGAGGAATACCAGGAGGACATGGCGCGGGTACGGGAGGAATTCACCCCCATCATCCAGCGCCTGCGCGAGCTGGAAGCTCAGTAATCACACCTGTTTTTCACCACTGTGGGAGCTTGCCTGCAAGCGAATCTTTGGATGCCAGAGCCCATTCGCTTGCAGGCAAGCTCCCACAGCGGCTAAAGATCGGGCTGTTTAGTTTTGTCGCTGTCAACTGTCCACTGTTAACTGTCAACTGCCTTTTAAAGCGCTTCCCCGTCCGCACGAAAGATCATCGGCGCGATCAGTGCCCATTGCTCATGCCAGTCCTCGGCGGGACGGGCGCGGAAGCCCGAGCGCACGAACTGGGCGATACGCCCCTCCACCACGGACAGCAGCAGATTGGCGGTGATGCCCGGAGTGGCGCGGGTGCGCTTGCCTTCGCGGAATTCGGCGTCACGGACCACCTGTTTCAGCTGGCTCTCCACCCGGTCGTAGAATTGCTGAATACGCTGACGCAGCCGCTCATTCTCGCCGGTCAGGGCGTCGCCGGTAAGCAGCCGGGTAATGCCCGGATTGCGCTCGGTGAAGGCCAGAATCAGCGTCAGAATCTGCTCCACCTGTTGCAGCGCGTCCCCTTCGGAGATGATGCGGTTAATGCGCGAGAACACCGAGTCCTCGATGAACTCGATCAGCGCCTCAAGCATGCGTGCCTTGCTGGGAAAATGGCGATACAGCGCGGACTCGGACACCCCCACTTCCCTGGCCAGCCCGGATGTGGTCACCCGGCCCCCCGGCTCCGCTTCCAGCATGTAGGCCAGTGTTTGCAGGATTTGCTCCTTGCGAGAAGGCTTCTTTTCGGTCATATCCTGGTTACCCGTTTTATGTGAGCCGGCCCGGCGATGCCGCCGCCGGGCCGGTGTGCTCCACCCCAAATGGAGCCAATAACAAAGCGCCGTTCCGGCGCATCAATCGCGGCTGATGAGCGTGCCGATGCCCTGATCGGTGAGAATTTCCAGCAGCACCGCGTGAGGCACCCGTCCATCGATGATGTGCGAGGTGTGCACCCCGTTCTCCACGGCTTCCAGGGCGCAGCGAATCTTCGGCAGCATGCCGCCGTAGATGGTTCCGTCCTTGATCAAGGCATTGACCCGCTCCGCGCTCAGACCAGTGAGAATACGATCGTTCTTGTCCTTGAGCCCGGCCACGTTGGTCAGCAGGATCAGTTTCTCGGCGCGCAGCACCTCGGCCACCTTGCCGGCCACCAGGTCGGCGTTGATGTTGTAGCTGATACCCTGGTCATCCACGCCGATGGGCGCGATCACTGGAATGAAGTCACTGCCGGACAGCAGCGAAAGAATGCGGGTGTCGATGCCCTGCACTTCCCCCACGTGACCGATATCGATGATTTCGGAGGCCTTCAGTTCCGGATTGTCGGCGTCCTCGTTCCGCAGCAGCATTTTGCGGGCGCGGATCAGACGGCCGTCCTTGCCGGTGAGGCCGATGGCCTGGCCGCCGTTGTGCTGGATCAGATTGACGATGTCCTTGTTGACCAGGCCGCCGAGCACCATCTGCACCACGTCCATGGTCTCCTGATCGGTGACGCGCATGCCCTGGACGAACTTGCTTTCCTTGCCGAGACGGTTGAGCAGATCACCGATCTGCGGACCGCCGCCGTGGACGATCACCGGATGGATACCCACCTGCTTCATCATCACCACGTCACGGGCGAAGCTGTTCTTCAGCTCATCATTTTCCATGGCGTTGCCACCGTACTTGATCACCACGGTGGTTCCGGAAAAACGCTGAATATAGGGCAGAGCCTCGATCAGAACGCGCGCGGTTTCCTGGGCGCTCTTGGTATCCATGTCATTCTCCAGCCAAAACGTCAAAAGGGCAGCGCCAGGTCGGGGGACACCGCCCGGAGCTGATCACGGAACAGATCCTTGACCCGTTCCAGGGCCGCCGTGTCGCGACCCTCGAAGCGCATTTCCAGCACCGATTGTAAGGGGCAAAGCCTCACCACGCCCCACCCATCGGGAAATTCCACCCGCAGGCCGTCCACGGTGGCGGCGCGTCCACCAGGAAAGCGGCCGTCCGCGCGCAGCGCCGAGACCAGCGCCCGCCCCTGATCACCGGGGACAGGCAGTCGCAGCAGCGGGGTGCTGCGCCCGGTGGCGAGGCCGGCGAACACGGTGGCGCTGTCGCTCTCCTGCATGCTGAGAATCTCCAGCACCCGGGCCGCCGCATAGAAACCGTCAGCGAAACCGAACCAACGGTCCGCGCAAAACACCCGGCCGGACCACTCGCCCGCCAGCGGCGCCCCCAAACGCAGGCGCTCCCCGGCGATATGGCGCCGGTCGGCGGCGCACAATACCGGGCGCCCGCCCTGTTTGCGAATCAGCGAGGGCAAGGCGCGGCTGCATTTTACGTCAAATAAAACGTCGGCGCCGGGGTGACGGCTCAACAGGTCCCGGGCCAGCAACATCAGCACCCGATCAGAAGCCACTTCCTCGCCCTGATGGTCCACCAGCGCCAGCGTATTCCCGCGCTGATCCAGGAGGATACCGACATCCGCGTTCTGTTCCGTCACCACGCGGCGCAGGGCATCGGCGGTCTTGGCCGGCACCACGGCGCAGCCCAGGCCATCGAACAGAGCGTGCGCCAGCGGCGCCAGCAGCGCGGGGGCGTGCAGGGCCAGCCGTAGAGGCCGGGCCAGAACGATATCGTCACGAAGCTGGCGCAAGTAAGTGTCGAAGGGCGCTGGCTCGGGATCGGCCCGCCGCGAGGAAGCGGCCACGGTGCCGGCACTGTAGCGGCGCAAGGTGTCGAGATCGTCCTGGCCTGGTTCCTGTCCGTCCAGTACCGGGATCAGCCGCCAGCGATCGCCGTTTTTGTGGACGTACAGTCCTTCGCGGATGGCGCCGGTTTCCAGCCCGTGCCGCCACAGAGGCTCGGCGCAGGGCACCTGGTCCCGGGTTTTCAGGCCTTCCACCAGAATGCCGCCGCGCAGCGCGTCGAGCACCGCGTCGGCACCCTCCGAATCATCACTGGCCAGGCACAGGGCGGGGGCGTGCCTGTCCCGGGCCAGAGCGGCGAAGGCGCTGCCCAGGCGTGCCAGGAGCTCGGGGTCCGCCTTGAGAACAAGGCCGTCGCCGCTGAACACATCGTCCGGCAGCGGCGGCTGAGTGACCGCTGGCGCCGCCGGTTTGGGCGCGGCCGGTTCGCGGCGTTGCGGTTTGGGAGCGCTGCCCTGCCTCACCGGTTCCGGCTGCTCCGGGCGCCGCGTCAGCCTGGGCAGAATCAATGACAACAGGACCAGGCCGAGCCCCAGACCACCGGGCAGAATCCAGGCGGTTAGCGGAGGCGGCGGCGGTGGCCTATCCAGCCGTACCGTAAAGGTGCCCTGGGTGGCCTCTCCGGAAGCCATATTTGTGCCATGAAGAGCGATGCCATGAAGGGTAGCGGACTGGCCGCGTCGGGCCAGGGTGACCTCGTCCTGGATCAGGCGCACCTGGGCGCCCCGGGGCAGGCGCTGATCAAGCTGGCGCATCCAGGGCGAGAGGTCCTGCTGGATGATCAGGGCGCCGCCGGACACCGCCCGTCCCGCCAGCAGTGCCGGAGACTCGCCGCCGCGTCCGATCACCAGCGGAGCACGCCCGCTCCCTTCATGAAGCCGTTGCAGCAGATCCTGTTCGGTGAAACTGAGCGCGTCGGTGGCGGCGATATCCGGCACGATGCGTAAGCGGCCGTCGCGAAACCAGTCGGCATCGGAGACTTGCGCTTGCGCCAGCGCGCGCTGGACCGGGACTTCGCCGGGCAGGCGGGTCAGTCTGTCCTCGAGCCGTTGTGCCCGGTTCCACAGGTCGCGCGCCCATTCCCGGGCCAGGCCCTGCGCATCGGCTTGCGCGGTTTGCCATTGCCGTTGCTGGATCTGCTGATGGAAATAAACGGCCTGGACGGCGGCGAGCGCCATCCCCACCAGTAAAGCGAACAGAACGAAGGGCCGCGATGGGCGCGCGTCGGCGCCGTCGGCCTTGCTGTTGAACATGGTGTCCCCCCTTTTTGTACACTTGAACGACGATGTTCAAGCAACAACGCTGGCGGCCCCCACCGCCGGCGTTCGCGCCCGGCCCGCATTGGAATGATGTCATGCGCGGGACGGGCAGGTGCGGATGTTATTGTCGGCCACTGTGGCCGAAACCGCCGCTACCCCGTTGGCTTTCTGTGAACTGCTCGACCTGCTGCCAGACCACCTGCTGCACCGGCACGATCACCAACTGAGCCACTCGCTCACCAGGCTCCAGGGTGAAAGCGTTTTGCCCCCGGTTCCAGCAGGACACCATCAATTCGCCCTGGTAATCGGAGTCGATCAGCCCCACCAGATTACCCAGCACGATGCCGTGCTTGTGCCCCAGCCCGGAGCGCGGCAGCACCAGGCCGGCGTAACCGGGATCGGCGATGTGAATCGACAAACCGGTGGGCAGCAAAGTGGAATCGCCCGGCGCCAGGGTGATGGCTTCGTCCAGCATGGCGCGCAGATCCAGGCCGGCGGAGCCCTCGGTGGCGTAATGAGGCAAGGGGATGGTGTCGCCCAGACGCGGGTCGAGCACTCGATATTGCAGGTTCATGTGTTATCCCGGGTTGATGACGAAACTGTCAGTCCTTGTACCGTATCGCGATCAGCTCGATCAATTGCTTGGCGATCTGTCGCTTGGACGCCAGCGGCAGCACCTTGTGGCCGCCGGGCCAGATCACGGTCAGGGCGTTATTGTCGCTGTTGAAACCCACGTTGCTGCCGGACACATCGTTGGTGGCGATCATATCCAGCTTCTTGTTGGTCAGCTTGCCCTGGGCGTAGCTGATCACATCCTGGGTTTCCGCGGCGAAGCCCACGGTAAAGGGGCGTTTGTCGTGGCTGGCCACCGCGGCGATGATGTCCGGGTTCTTCACCAGGGTCAGGTGAATCTCCTCGGTGGACTTCTTGATCTTGTGGTCCGCGGTCACCGTCGGCCGGTAGTCCGCCACGGCGGCGGTGGCGATGAACACATCGCAACCCTGCTCCACCACTTCCATGCTGGTCTGGTACATATCCTGGGCGCGCACCACATCGATGCGTTGCACCCGCTCCGGGGTCGGCAAGGCCACCGGGCCGGCGATCAGCGTAACCCGGGCCCCCGCTTCCGCCGCCGCTTCCGCCAGGGCGAAGCCCATCTTGCCGGAGCTTTTGTTGGTCAGATAACGCACCGGGTCGATCGGCTCGCGGGTGGGGCCGGCGGTGATCACCACATGCCTGCCAGTGAGCAGATCGTAATGAAAGATATCCGCGGCCTGCCGGATGATCTCTTCCGGCTCCAGCATACGGCCCGGGCCCACTTCACCACAGGCCTGGTTGCCGGAGCCGGGGCCGAAGATGTGAATGCCCTTTTCCTGCAGGATCAGCTGATTCTTCTGCGTGGCGGTGTCCGCCCACATCTGCTGATTCATGGCCGGGGCGATGGCGATCGGTGCGCCGGTGGCCAGGCACAGTGTGCTCAGCAGGTCGTTACCATGGCCGTGGGCCAGGCGGGCGAGGAAATTGGCGGAGGCCGGGGCAATCAGGATCAGGTCGGCCCAGCGCGCCAGCTCGATATGCCCCATCGCCGCCTCGGCGCGGGGGTCGAGAAGATCGGTGTGCACCGGTTGTCCGGACAGCGCCTGCATGGTCAGCGGTGTGATGAATTCACAGGCACCCTGGGTCATCACCACGCGCACCTCGGCGCCGGCGTCCTGCAGGCGGCGGACCAGATCCGCGGCCTTGTAAGCGGCGATACCGCCGGTGACGCCGAGAAGAATTCGCTTACTAATCAAACGTTGCATACTGTATTTCCGTACAGTAGTTTGGAGTGGACGCTTTCGCAGTGTATGCCCAATGCCTGGCGGTGACAAACGGGCCAGAGGGCTGCGATTGGCGTCGGCTAGCAGGGCACTAAACCATCATCACGGAGGATATCCAATGGCAATAACGGACTGGCCGGAAAACGAACGCCCGCGGGAAAAGCTGCTGCAGCGGGGCGCGGCGGCACTGAGTGACGCGGAGCTGCTGGCAGTGCTGTTGCGCACTGGCGTGCGGGGCTGTTCCGCGGTGGACCTGGGGCGGAATTTGTTGAATGAGGCCGGTGATCTGCGGGCGCTGCTGGATCTGCCTCCGGAGCGCATGCGGCGTATGCGGGGGCTGGGAGGCACCCGCCTGACCCAGTTGCTGGCGGCGGTGGAACTGGGAAAACGCTATGTGGCCCTGGAACTGAAAAAGGAAGTGACCCTCAGTGAACCGGAGCCGGCCGCGCGCATGTTCATGTCGGAGCTGCGCGGGGAGCCCAGCGAAGTGTTCGCGGTACTGTTCATGGACAACAAGAACCGCATGCTGGGCTTCGAGAAGCTGTTCCGTGGCACCGTGGACGCCGCCGCCGTCTACCCGAGGGAAGTGGTGCGGCGGGCGCTGGACCATAATGCGTCCAGTATCATCGTCGGGCACAATCACCCCTCGGGCATCGCCGAACCCAGCCGCGCGGACCGCGATGTCACCCGCCGCCTCAGCGACGCCCTGAATCTGGTGGATGTCCGCTTACTCGATCACCTGGTGATCGGCGACAACCAGTGGCAGTCCCTGGGTCGCCTCGGCTGGCTGTAGCGGCGGGAAACCGGGGGTCAGGATTCGCCCCAGCAGGCTGGCTCCCACATGTGCTACGAAGCCGCTGTGGGAGCTGCCCTGGCGGCGAATACCGGTCCCGCCAGACCTCCCCCGTCCACCGCCACCGACGCTTTCCGCTTGATCCCCGGGGCGGGGTCTGGTATAAAACGCGGCCTTATTCCGGGGCTGCCCCGCCCCTATGTGATCATCACGGGAGCAAGATCATGTCCAAGGTTTGCCAGGTGACCGGCAAGCGCCCGGTAACGGGCCACAACGTGTCCCACTCGAACATCAAGACCAAGCGTCGGTTCGAACCGAATTTGCACTACCACCGCTTCTGGGTGGAAAGTGAAAAGCGCTTTGTGCGTCTGCGCGTATCCTCCAAAGGCATGCGCATCATCGATAAGAAGGGTATCGACTCAGTACTGACCGATATCCGTGCCCGCGGCATTCGAGTTTAAGGAGCTGACCCATGGCCGGTCCGGTTCGTGAAAAGATTCGTCTGGTGTCCTCTGAAGGCACCGGTCACTTCTATACCACCACCAAAAACAAGCGTCTCCATCCGGAAAAGATGGAAACCAAAAAGTTTGATCCGGTGGTACGCAAGCACGTGATGTACAAGGAAGCGAAGATCAAGTAACGCTTCCCCAGCCTGGCACGGGGCGAACAAATAAAGGCCTGGTGGCACAAGCCGCCGGGCCTTTTGTTGTACCCGCCAATCCGCCCTTTCCCGCAAAACCAACGACAAGCCGTTATTTCTGTGGGAGCTTGCCTGCAAGCGAATAGGGCAACGCCAGAGGCCTGAATTCGCCAGCAGGCTGGCTCCCACAGCTTTACTACAGAGCCGCTGTGGGAGCTTTGTCCGGGCGGCGGGCCGCTGCAAGTGAATGGCCAATGGCCCAGAGACATTCGCGGCCAAGGCTGCTTCCCACAGCGGCTTAATAACCCGCCTCCTTTTGATGCCGGAATGCCAAAACATAGACGGTATCGTCAGCGGGTTCAAAGCGGTACAGCGCGATATAACCAGAATCTCCGAAAGGAATCACCAATTCACGCAATACAGGAATCGCTTCGTCCGGGCGGCCAACGGTGGGGGTCGATTCCAGTAGCAAAAAGTGTTGCTCAATGACCTGCCCGGCACGCCGGGCTGCCTCCGGGGACTTATCAAGCAGGAACCGGCGGCATCTCGCCAGGCCTTGAGTTGCTCGGGCCGTAACGACTATTCGTGGCACTCGGGAGCATCCTGCTCATTGTCAGTGCCCCAGGTCTTCAACCAGTCGCGAACTTCCTGCCCCGTCAGATGCTGTCCTGTTTCCTGATAGGCTTGCCAGGAGGCCAGCGCTTCTTGCCGGAAGCTTTCGCGTGCTTCTTCCCGTTCAACATACTGCTGGATAGCCTCCAGCATGAGCCAGTGGGCCGAACGGCGCCGTTGATTGGCAAGATGCTGGACACGGCTTTTCAGTTCGTCGTCGATCTTCAGGGACGTTGCCATGACGGACCCTCGTATCAATAAGTAATACCTGGTGATAAATTAGCCTCCACCTGATCAAATGTCCAGTCCCCGATAACGATCAAGCGCGATTCAAGCTGCCTCCCCAACCTCCCCGTCAGTAGGTTGAAGCTCAAAATATCACCGCATATTCATGGTCCGGGAATAAAACTGAAACCCGGCCGGCGCCTTTCCGTCCTTAAAACCCGCCCTTATGCAACCTTATGTAACCCTTTGTACGGCGCCTGCACCCATGTGACCTGTGCCTCAGCATGATTTTACATATTGCATATAGGAAATGTGACTGAGCGCACTTTTTCATAATGACAAAATGACATTATTTCATTTGGAGTCAGGTTTTTGCACACTCAAAACAACTCACTGCGTATTCGAAAAATGTAAAACACGGAAAGGAGGTGTTGCAGGGATCGGGGGGCTAAGCAAAACCACTTATCGCATGCCACCCGCCGATCATCTTAAGAGCGGATCTGTAAGTGATTGAAATTGCTACGTGTATTTACGCAGTATGCACAAAGTAGAACTTGTGACGAACGTCACAACACGCCTACGATCGAAGCTGAAAGGTGCCCCTGTCTGGGGGGGCAATCAAAAACCGCAAGGGAGCGCTTAAAATGAAAATGATCCAATCCTTTAATACCGCCATTCAATCCTTGATGGTGCGTCTCTTTACCCAAATGCCAACTCGTAGTAACCGCCAGCGTGGGGCTAGTGCGTTGGAATATGTTGTTCTAGTCGCACTGATTGTCGTGATTATTGTGGCAGCTATCGCTTTCCTCGATGAGAGTGCTGTATCGGCGGTTTTTGCGCCTATTAAAAGTGCGATTTCTGGCGCCTGATAAAGTGATGTTCACTGCAGGTCGACGAGACAAATCAGGGAAAGAGAGAGGGGCGGTAGCCTTAGAATTTTTAGTCCTGTTTCCGCTGATCTTCTCCCTGATTTATGCCGCGGGGGTCTACGGCGTTCTGTTTTCCTGGCAAGTCAGGATGCAGATTGCCGTAGACCGAGCTACGGCCTCGGTGATGCATTTGGATAGAAATGGAACTGACGAACCTGACGTCGAGGCTTTGAAGCTGGCTAACGATAGTGTGGCTGGAGGTCTGGTGCCGGAATTCATGGGTTCCTTGTCAACAGAGGCCTGTTATCACCCCCCTGGCGCAGACGATCAAGTGGTTTGTACTTTAAAAGTGGTCTTAGCTGATGGGGGGTGTGCCGATGGACAGGGGGCGGTAGGTACGGCGAAAGGGCCTGGCGCCCTGGGTTTTTGGGGAGGCTTCCCGCCCATGCCGGACTGCCTGCAGGCCACGGCGAAAGTTGTTTATTAGCCGGAAAAAAAGCAGGGCGGAGTGTAAATCAGGCAACCTATCGTATTAGGGGCTGGTTTACCTGCTTCGCTGAATCGAATAACACGGCCAAACCCAAGGAGAAGGTATGGGGGCTCGATGGCTATACATGTTACCGGCGTTGCTGCTCAGTGTGTTGGCAGTGATTCTGGCTTTCATTGGACTTGCACGTGAGCCGGAGTCTTCCGAGGCGTCTACCCCCGGGGTGGTGATGCAGGTTACGGAGGAGCAAATCGAAGAGGCACTCAAACATAGCTATTGGGTAGCTACTCGTGAGCTGAATATTGGTACGACCATTAGCGAAGAAGATTTCCGAAAGGTCGGCGTCTCCGTGCCTCTTGCAGAAGCCGTGTCTTCCGGAGAGCCGGTTCAAGGCAAACTCTTACGCCGTAATGTCCGTGAAGGAGAGATCCTTTCAAAATCCCATCTCCAGGCATCCAATCGGTTGGCTCAAGCGGTTCCGGCAGGGTTTCGCGCTTTCTCAATTGGCATTAGTGATGTCTCTGGCGTAGGGGGCTTGCTTCAACCGGGGGACTTGGTGGACGTGCTTGCGCACTTCAAAAATGGGGAAGAACAACAACCGACAGTGATGATTCTGCTTAACAGCATTGAAGTAATCGCCGTCTACGGTCAACTGGAAGAGGCCGCGACAGGTCCCGAGGCCGAGCAGCAACAACGCCGGGGCCGTAATGCGACTGCCGTTCTGGCAATTCCTAGGGAAGACCTTCCCAAACTGTTTCTTGCGGACACCAACGGGGACCTGCGCCTGGCTTTGGCGGGCGAGGCCCAACATAGAGAAGCGTCCCCAGAAGAGAAGGGCGGACAAGAATTGGCGCAGGTAGAAACTGACGGTGCAGGGGAAACGGAGAAGAAAGACGCCTCCGAGGACCCGATACTTATGACCAAGATTAGCGATCTGTTTCCTGAAAAGAAAAAGGCACAACCGGTAAGACGAGCGCCGGCACCAAGAGGCCAGCGTGTGGAAGTTTATGAGGGATCTACGTCCAGGAGCACCTATGTACATTAAACAACGACAAAGCCCCAGCATCGTCGCGCCCGGCATTTTCTCCGGGGGGGCATACGGTATTTTCGCGGCGTGCGTCTTGTTCATGCTTCTGGCTATATCCCGGGCTTCTTGGGCGGATGAGGACGTCCTGGACAAGGTGATGCGGCTGGCCCCTGGGGATCAACGCGTGCTCGTGTTCCCTAGCCGGGTAACGAAAGTGGCGACCTCTGACCCGGAAGCCGCCGCCGTTTCCGTTAGCGCCAGCACGGAGCTGCTTTTAACGGCTAAAAAAGAAGGCTCTTCGGTGCTTTCTGTATGGCTCAATGGGAGCAACGAGCCGCTGAGAAGCACGGTCGTGGTGGCGGCCACCGCTGGAAATGCGATGCCTTTTGGGACCCAGGTGCAAACGGATATTCGCATTCTTGAGGTCAGCCGTAGTGAGCTGAATGCTTTTGGGTTTGAGTACTCCAACATCTTTGATGGGGCTGGCACCGAGGCCGGTATCAGCTCTCCGGCGACAGGAGCAGACGGCTTCAGCTTGTTCCGGATCGGCCGAAACTCCACAACCATCATAAATGCGCTGGAAAGCGGTGGGTTTGCTTATACATTGGCGGAACCTTCCTTAACTGCATTGAGCGGGCAAACGGCAACCTTCCTTTCTGGCGGCGAATTTCCGGTCCCGACACGAAGCAACAATGATGGTGTTCAGGTTGAGTACAAAAATTTCGGCGTTGGACTTGCATTGACCCCGACTGTCATCGACGACAACCAAATCATTCTCAAGGTTGCTCCGGAGGTCAGCGAGCTGGACTACTCCTCGGGAATACAAAGTGGTGGTGTCTCGGTGCCTGGATTACGGGTGCGCCGCTCCGAAACCACCGTTTCCATGGCTCCGGGAGAAACCTTCATTATCAGCGGATTGGTTAGCCGGAACACAGTCAACAACAGTGATCGTATCCCTGGTCTCGGCAATCTCCCAATTTTGGGCGTCTTCTTCCGCTCCGGTCGTATTGAACGGGAAGACAAAGAACTGGTGATGGTGGTTACGCCCCATTTGGTCTCCCCACAAAAATCCACCATGCCTCCAGGCACGTTACCGGGAGCGGGCTATCACGACAGCAGCACGGGCTGGCTGGATATGATGACGGAAACCCGTCGCGGCTCGCAGCCCATCCGTCACGGCTTGAGCTGGTAAAGGGAGAGTGTGATGGACGGCACCATGCTGGCGGTAGTGGAAGACGCGGGTACGGAAGCCTGGTTGGATCAGGCGCTTCAAGGCCTGGGCCGCTTGGAAAAAGTGACACGCAGCGACCTGGGGCGTGTACTGCGCATGCTTGAAGCCACCGGCGCGAGTGTGGCGCTGGTGGAGATGACAGACCGGGACGCCACCCAATCCATGGCGGTAATTAATGCGCTGAGTAACGCCCGCCCCTGGGTGACGGTAATCGCCGTAACGCGCATCGCCGACCAGGAAACCGTACTGCAGTGCATGCGATCCGGTGCGCGGGATTGTGTGATCGTGGGCAGCGACGGCGCTGAGCTACGTGACCGGCTGCGCCGTCACCAACTGGTAAGGCCCAGTCATTGGGGAGAAGAACTGCAGTCCAAGGTCCGTAATCTGACTATGGTGACAGCGGTAACCCCACAAATCGACAGCGCCTTTTTTGCCCAGAATCTGGCGGTATCCATGGCCGCGCAAAAGCCGGGGCAACGGATTCTCGCGATCGACATGGATGCTCGGGGCGATACGGTTTTCCATTCAGACAGCAAGAATAACTTCGACCTGGGGCAGCTCCTGTCCAGCCCGGATACGCTCGATGAAACTTTGATCGACACGGCCTTGGAGGAGTACCGGCCTGGCTTGCGCCTGCTCGCGGGCGGACCTGGAAGCGACTTTCTCGGTGACCGGGGCGCGGACTTGTTTATCGCTCTGACACGATTAATGACCATGTTTGATCACATCGTCCTGAATGTGGGCGCGATCAGCCAGTCCGCCTGGGTTCGGGTGATTGGCGTGCATGTGCGAGAGCTACTGTTGCTGGCCAACCAGGAGGTGCCGGTAGTAAGAGCGGCCCGGGACAATATTGCCGACTGGCGGCCCTATCTGGCTTCCAACACGGACATCCTGGTTGTCGTCGATGGATACGAACCCGCGGTGCCGCCAAAGGCGGATGAGCTAGGAGAGAGTGTCGGTGCGGAGATTGCGGCAACCTTGCCGATGGAGTGGAAACAGAGGCTGGAGGCCATCAACCTAGCTCAGCCAATCCTCGAGAGCGCACCGAAAAGCGGCTACGGCAAGGCGGTGAAGGCTCTGTCGGCCCGGCTGATGGGAAGCACCAAAGCCCAGAGCGGTAAGGGCTGGCTCAAAAGAGCCTGAGGCAAGACGGCTAAGGCCCAAACTAAGGAAAAAGGTGTCTGAGTGGCGGGACGAATTGACGATGAATACCAGCGGCTTAAAGCCCACACCCACAAAAGGGTAGTGGATAAGCTGGATGAAGATGGCGTGGAAGTAGGTGGCGCCAACCGTCCGCGTGTGGAAGACGCCATCACTCGTGCTGTGCATCAGTACATCGCGGAGCAGCGTATTCCGATTTCCAATCAAGACCTGAACCAACTGGCCCGGGACATGATTGATGAAGTCATGGGCTTCGGTCCCTTGGAGCCGCTACTTCGTGATGCCCGGATCAACGATATTCTGGTGAATGGCCCGCAAAGCGTCTTTATTGAAATCGCGGGAGTTTTGCAAAAGGCGGCGATCCGATTCATTGATAACGATCACATCGTCCGCGTGGTGCGCCGGATTCTGGCGCCTCTGGGGCGTCGCCTGGATGAAGCCAGCCCCATGGTGGATGCCCGGCTGCCAGACGGCTCACGTGTTAACGCCATTATTCCTCCATTGGCATTGGACGGACCTTCCGTATCTATCCGGAAGTTCAATCGTCACCATCTTTCCGCCGAGGACCTGATTCAATCCGGGTCAATGACCGAGGAGTGCTTGCAGGTATTGGTGGCGGCGGTGCAGGGGCGGCGCAATATTCTGGTCAGTGGCGGTACCGGTACCGGTAAGACCACTATGCTCAATCTGATCAGTCAGTACATTCCCAAGAATGAGCGGATCTTGACTATTGAGGATTCAGCCGAACTGGTATTGAGTCACCCCCATGTGGTGCGTTTGGAGACGCGCCCCGCCAATACCGAAGGCCGTGGCAGGATTACTGCCCGGGAATTGGTGATCAACGCCCTGCGGATGAGGCCAGACCGAATTATCGTCGGCGAGGTGCGTTCGGGGGAAATTATCGAGTTGCTGCAGGCCATGAACACCGGCCATGAAGGTTCCATGAGCACTATCCATGCTAACGGCACTCGGGAAGCGTTGGTACGTATCGAGACCTTGCTGGCGGTAAGTGGCTACGATGCCAGCGAAAAGGCGATTGCCCGTCTTATTGGCTCGGCGTTGGATATGATCATCCAGCTTGTGCGGCTACCGGATGGACGCCGCATGATCAGTGAGGTGGTCGCGCTTGACCCCCGTGAGGATGCCCCCTATCACATGGAATACGTCTATCGGGGGAACTATGACGGCTGATGCCTTGCTTGGTGCCGCCCGCAATCTCGCAATCCTGGCGGTAGTGCTGATCGTAGCTCAACTGCTTTGGGTGGCACTGCGCGAAAAGCAACGGGTAAAACGGAACGTCGCGGGCCGTCTACAAATCCATACCGAATTGCCTGGTGGTGAAGAGACGGCACATATCGCCAACGGACGTTACCAGCGCTTTCTGGTTAAGGCCGGCATGTCCTTGGATCAGTCATCGTTGGTGATGGGCATGTTGCTAATCTTCGCCACTGCCGGGCTAGTGTTGGTGTTTCTGGGGCCGCTCTGGCTGCCGTTAGTGCCCGTCTCTGCCCTCCTGCTTCTCGCATTGCTATGGAAAGTACGCTACGAACGCCGCCGCCGGATCATTTTTGAAAGCCTGCCGGGCCTGATCGACAACGTGATTCGAGGCATCGACGCCGGGCGCTCCCTGGATCAGGCCATGGTGGACAGTTTCCGGGATGCCCCCTCCGTTTACGAGGCCCTGTCATTCCGTATCCGCAGTGCGGTGGAATCTGGCCGTGATTACACCGACCTTCTCGATGATTTTGCCGAGCTGTATCAGATTCCACCTCTGGTGTTCGTGGCTGTGGCATTACGGACGTCCAACCGCTTCGGCAGTGCGGTCCGCCCGATCCTGAAGCAGACTTCCCGGGCTCTGCGTGCTCAACAGGAGTTGCGACGCGAGTTCATGGCTGCCACGGCGGAGACCCGTTTCACCGCTATTGCCTTCTCTGTGTTGCCGCCGGGAATTGGTGTGGTGTTGATCGCCATGAACAAGGGTTTTCGAGATATTCTTCTTGATACACAAGCTGGACACATCATGTTAGCGGTGTCAGGAGGACTGGTTTTGCTGGGCGTAATCATCATTTTTAGAATGGTGCAAGGGGTGGGCCGTGGTTAGCTTCTTTATGGTCATCGTACTGGCTTGTGTCGCCGCTTGGCTGGCCCTATTCCAAAGTCGGCGTTGGGAACAGCGTCGCAATGTCCTGGAGCGGCTCAATCTGCAAAGAGGAGACGAAGAGCGAGGCAACTTAGCCCTGTCCAGCCTGTCCCATCGCCTCACCAGGATCGGATTCGTCCGGCAGGATTTCAGCGAGGTCCAAACAGCGCTCAAGATCACTGGGAGGAGTTCCGAAAACATACAGAACACTTATCTATTGGTGTGTTGGCTGGTTCCCATAGTAATGACTGTGTTGGGCGGTCTGGTTTGGGGTGTGCTCGGCGCTTTGGCTTTCGGAGCCATTGGCTTCATCGGATCCCGGCGTTATGTTCGCGCGGTGGCTAAACGCTCTTGCTACCAGCAGAACCTGGAATCTATTGAGCTGGCTCAGGTCCTGCGAATGCTGCTTGAAGCGGGGCTCTCCATCGAGCGTGCTTTCCGCATTGCCGCCCTGCAGGCCCGCCCTCTTATTCCTTCCCTGGTTTATCGTCTGGACCGTTTCAATCGCCTCATGGACAGCGGCGCTGATCGAGGAGATGCATTGGATGATATCGGAGAAGGCAAGGAAATACCGGTGCTGCACAACCTCACCCGTCTGCTGAAGCAGGCCGGGGTCTTGGGCGGTGGCATTACTGAGAGTATTGAACAGGTAGTAACCGAGGCACAGGAAATTGAAAAAAGTCACGTCAAAGAGCAGGTGAACAAACTTGGGGCCAAGATGACCGTGATCATGATGGCGCTGATGTTGCCGGCACTCTTCATCATTATTGGTGGTCCGGCTGGCATGAATATCGTACAGGCGCTGTCGCGCTGAATGAGGCAGGAGTAATCATAATGAAATGGACACAATGGGGTCTTGCATTCGGGATAATGGCGGCGCTGGGCGGTTGTGCCCATCAGCAACCGACTACGCTCGGCGATGGAATAGGTAATTTTGAACCAGAAATCAAATGTGGTTCTGAACCAGCCCCTGAGCAGAGAGTGGAGCTGGAGATGGTGGACACTTTGATGGCACGGGAGCGGAACTATGCCGCCCTTGCCCGGCTTCAGACGGCGGCTCAAAACAACGTCGAGTACTGGCAACGTTACGGGCAGCTTCTGGCGTTGACAGGAGACCTGGCCACCTCAAAACGTGTATTCAACATCATGCGTGAAGAATGCGATAGCGGTGAGTCTTACCACGGGCTTGGCATGGTGGCATTGAAACAAGGCCAGCTTGACCAGGCGCTGGCTAATCTGGAAAAGGCGGTGCGCAAGCTGCCCGCTTCCGCCGCGGTTAGAAACGATTATGGCTACGCCCTTCTTATGGCGAAAGATTACACCGCCGCCCAGCGCCAGCTCAGAACCTCCCTGGAGCTTCAGAATGGTACGGGCAAAGTCCGCCAGAATCTCGCGGTTGCCTATTTGTTGGACGGGAATGAACAGGGGATAAAGGATCTCCAGGAGCAATATCGCTTTACGGACGATGAGTTGAACCATGCCAGAGGCTTGGCCTTCCAGATCGCGGAGATTGATTATGAATAAATGGATGCTTATTACACTGACCTGCTTAGCTTCAACGGGAGCCGTTGCCCAGGAGAAGAGCTACGAATTCGGGCTGTCGGATAGCATATCTAACCCTAAGCATGAAACCGTGACGGACTGGCTTTTGGAGCAGCAACGTAAATCTCCTCTTTCTCAGCAGAGTGAGCTGCCTGCTCAGCTATACGTGGATAGCCAGCGGCGTATTGGCGACACTTTCAAAGCTAAGATCCCCGAGAGCCTGCAGGAGAAGGCCAGTTCGATGAAGAGGAACAGCAACTAACGGAAGGTGCGATTGTGAGGGCACTGTCATGAAGCAAATTGGGCTGCTACCTAAAAGTCAAAAGGGGACCGCTCTGACCTGGGTGGTTTCGCTGTTTTTTATCTTCATGATGGGGGCGCTGGTTGTTGATGGTTCGAGGCTTTATCACGATAAAAGGAAACTGCAGACGGTAGCCAATAGATTGGCAACAGAACTGGCTAATGAAGTCCAGGCTTGCGGCGACGTGGCTGGATCCATAGATCTAGGGTTTGAAGCCAAAAAAGCCATTTCAGGAATGAACAACCTTCCTTTTACGGCAGATGAGATCAACGTTGAGTACGCTGAACTGGTTTCTATTGATAGCCAGAAACTCGAAGGTGTTCGCGCCTATAAGGTTAATAGGATTGAGGACATATATAGAAGTAACGGCGTCTCCGTATCCATTTCGAAGAGTGTTGATGGTCTGATTGGATTTGCCATGGATAAGCCGCTGACCGCGGAGGCTTCAATCAGGAAGGAACTGATTGCCGGAGTTCGGATTGATAGCGGTATAGCCACCTTAGATCCCTCGTCATCCCAACTGCTTGGTTTGGTATTTGGGGAAATACTTGGTACTGACTTCTCTCTTAACGTAACAGGCTTGAACGATCTTGCTGGTGTGGTCACGGATATCGGTGGTTTGGTGAAGGATCTTGGTGTGAGCTCGGTTCTCGATACACTGGACGTTGCCACAGTGCTGGAAGCGGTGCTGAATTCCACGGAGGGGCTGACTACGCCGGCGATAAGCGCCCTTGATACCTTGATTGACGCCGCGGCGGGCAACAATCTATCTCTGGAGGATGTGATTCAGGGGGTTACGGAAGCGGAGGTTCCTCAAGGGTCGGAAGCTCCTACTCTAGATTTGATAACCTCAATCATTCTGAACGTCGATCACTCGCTCCCTAGCCCAATCGAAATTGATTTGAATGAGGGCCTTGGTATCCCTGTCGTTTCTGATCTATTGTCCAGCCTCGGTTTGGCAAAAACAAAACTAGAATTAGACATAACACCCGCTCCAGGTTTTATCCTGTCTTCGGCGAGAAAGAATAAAGATGGTGAGTGGCCTAGTGCACGATCTACCAATATTTCGGCGAGAGTGTTAACGGAGGTAGGATTTGGTAGTGCATTAAAGTTGGTTGAATTGGATGTTGGAATTAAGGCAGCCAGCGCGCTGGTGACGTTGACTGGTGCAGAATGTGTGTCAGGGTCCGATAATATTGTTGACTCTATATATATGTCTGGTTCTGCGGACCTGCTTAAGCTGGATGCGGATGTTAAAGTCTTGGAGTTGGGAACATTCTCGATCCTTGGCATATCATTTGACGATCCACCAAAAGAATGGGCAGGGGGAATTGATATTGATTTCAATAATATTGATTTGGGGTTTTATGGGGGGGAGGAAAATCCTTCTCGAAAAGCTGAGTTTGACGGGACGAATGAGGCTATTGGAAGTTTAGTTGAGAGGCTTCTAGATGGTTTAAAAGTGAAACTCTTGGGGCTCGATCTGACAGCCATATTGGGACCAGTTGTTGACCCCTTGTCTGGTGTGGTTGGAGAGCTGCTGAATGGTTTGCTAGGCCCGCTTTTGACCGCATTGGGTGTGTCTTTGGTTCCTTCTGAGTTGGTCCTTGAATCCGTCGACCAGTCCTACACTTTGATGGAACATGGTATTGACCAATAGTCTGACTAATACCCTTGCTCTTTATTGTGCCGGCGGGTTAAGTGACGATACGGCATCGACCAAGTGCAGAAGCTCAGCGAGTTAGGCCTTGCCATTTAACCCCATATAACGGGGTTTTTTATAGGGCAAGTAACACAGTGATAGGTGCTGAATTAGAAGCGCATATTCAAAACGACCCACTTTCGGAAAGTGGCGGTGCTCGTTATGGAAGATTATTTTAATAAATCGGCGAGAGATTTCTGTGCCAAACATAAGGGGGGCTGGCGGACTGCCTTGATGCGTCAGTGCCGGCAGCTATGGCATAAAGATGGAGATATAGTTTCGATCATTGTTTTGGTGGTCTTGATGGTATGGTTTCTCGTTGAGTCCATGGGTTTGAGTGATCATTTTTCCTTGCTTATATACCCAAAGCTGGCGATTAGAGTGGTTGGTTTCTTTCTAATATCAAATTTTATGATTTATGGAAGCTATGTGCTCTTCTTCGTCCGGCCAGAAAGGCCTTTGTCTTATGTTCTAAAACGGGCATGGAGGCTTGCAGATGAAGTGGGTTGGATAAGAATATTCTTGCTTCTCTTTCTGTTTACCTTTTTCTTTTCAGCCATTTCTTCGTTTAAAACACTGATTCCTTTGATTGTGCCATACCATTGGGATCATACATTCTCGCAATTAGATAGAGCGCTTCATGGTGAGGTCGATCCTTGGAGATGGTTTCATCCCTACATAGAAAAATACAATCTAAGTATGGCGATAAACATACTATATAACGCTTGGTTTCTTGTTGTATTTTCATTTCTTTTTTGGTTTATATTTGATAATAGAAGACCGGAGCTTAGGAAGCGTTATCTACTTTCTTATATTTTTTGCTGGGTTTTAAATGGCTCTTTTTTGGCTGTCCTCCTGTCCTCGGCTGGGCCATGTTTTTATGGCGCCTTATATCCTGGTGTGCAGAATCCATATGAGCCATTAATGGCATATCTCGGTTCTGCGAATGCAGGTGAGCCCGTATGGGCAATTGGGACGCAGTGGCATCTGTGGGACCTATATCTGTCGAGTAAATCCGGTATTGGGGCAGGGATTTCCGCCATGCCAAGTATGCATGTATCTATAGCTTGGTTGATGTTCCTTTTATCAATTCAGATCAGGGCCTGGCTGGCGGTGTTATTTTTCATTTACGCATTGATTGTTGTAATCGGATCAGTACATTTGGCATGGCATTATATGATAGATGGTTATGTTTCAATATTTTCAACTACATTGATTTGGTTAGGGGCTGGACTTTGGTGTCGAAAGTCCAAAAAGTGCGGAGAATCGAGCACAGTAACGACGTTTAATAGTATAGAAAGCTAGGGGAATAAAAATATCAGTTCTTACCTCTTAGGCATGACTGAAACCATAACAAGACGTTACTTCTGCTCAGGTAGCTGGGTTTAGCTTAGATTTAGGCGCAATGTAGGCTTTTCAATCGCCCCCCTACCGCAACTCCCGATTAATCTTCTCCGCCGTCTTCCGCAGCTCAGGCAATAACCGCTCAATCATACCTTCCTCATTGGCCTTGCTCGGCGCCAAAGTGAGGTTGATCGCGGCGATGGTTTTGTTTTCCCGATTCTTGATCGGCACGGAGATGCCGAACATGCCTTCCTCCAGTTCCCGGTCAACGATGGACCAGCCCTTGGCGCCGTCTTCCTGGATCGCTCGCTTGAGCTCCGCTTTGTCGGTGATGGTGAAGCGGGTGTAGGGGGTGAGTTCCAGGTTGTTGATGTAGTGGTCGAGTTCCTCTGGGGGCAAGTCGGCCAGTTGGATCCGTCCCAGGGAGACCACGTGCGCGGGCAGTGTGCTGCCCACGTTGAGGGTGCTTTTGAGCAGTTTGCGGGTAGGGACCCGCATCACATAGTAGATGTCATAGCCTTCCAGCACCGCGATGGAGCAGGATTCCTGGACGGTTTGCACCAGTTCTTCCATATAACTCTGGGCGAAGGACCAGATCTCCATTGAGGAGAGATAGGAGAAGCCCAGGTTCAGCATGCGCGGGGTGAGCCAGAACTGCTTGCCGTCGGTGTTGGCGTAGCCCAGGGCGGTCAGGGTGTGCAGCAGGCGTCTCGCGCTGGCCCGGGAGATGTCGGCCCGCCGGGCGACATCGGACAAGGACTGCCTGGCGGCCCCTTCACCGAAGGTGGTGATCACCTTCAAACCCCGCATGAATCCGCTGACCAGCAGGGAGTCATCCCGTTCTCCGTGTTCCGCCATCCGTACCACTCCGTGCAAAGACGTTTTGACATTAACGAAAGGTTGGTCTTATCGTGTTGGTGTTCTTTTAGAGAACAACATGTGCGTATAGCGAACAATAATCAAAATGGGGTTGGAAGACAACCCCAAACTCGGAGAAGGCTCCGAGAGAGCCCGGAGAGAGTCCCATGGCTAACAACAACAGCAATCCATTGATATCCGTGTTACTCGGCGGCCTGGCTGTCGTGGCGTCCCTGATGCCGACGTTGGCATCCGCGCGAGATCTTACCTATGCCAGTTATTTGCCACCGCACCATCCCACCAGCGAAGGGATCACCACCTTCATGGCGGCGGCCAAGGCACAGTCCGGTGGCGAGGTGTCCTTCAAATTCTTTCCTTCCGGGGCGGCGGCCTCGGGCAAGGAGATGCTGTCGGCGGTGAGCGACGGCATGATCGATGGCGGTTTCCTGGTGACCGTTTATTTCCCTACTTCCGTGCCGGCGAACATGATCATCAGTGATTTGTCGTTCTGGGATCAGGACTCGCTGGCTGCGTCCGCCGCGTCGGTGGACACCATTCTCAACGATTGCCCGCAATGCCTTGAGGAGTACAAGGAGCACGGCGTGCGCTTTCTCGCCAGTTACGCCACGCCGCCTTACCAGGCCATGTGCAAGGACCGGTTCGATGATGGCTTCGAAGCCGAGGGCAAGCGCATGCGCGTGGCTGGCGAGGAAATCGGCCGCTGGGTGTCGGGCATCGAGGGTATTCCGGTCAACATTCCCAATAGCGAATCCTACGAGGCCATGGAGCGCAGCCAGCTGGACTGTGTCATCGGCGCCACCAGCTGGTTGAAGTCCCTGTCGCTGATGGAAGTGGCCAACAGTGTTGTCGAGCTGCCCATGGGTGCTTTTCTTGGCGGTTCGTTGCTGAACGTGCGCGAATCCGTCTGGGAGGATCTGGATGAGAAAGGACGCCAGGCATTAATCGATGCGGCGCCGGTAGGGCTCGCTCGTACCTTGTATGCGTATCAGAAAGAAGAACAGGACGTACGAAAGCTGGCGCGGGAACAGGGCATCAACTTCGTTGAAGTGTCCGATGCGCTCAAGCAGCGTCGTGAGGCCTTCATGCAATCCCAGATCGAACAATCGGCTAAAAATGCCGCCGAGCGTGGTGTCGAGAATCCGGAAAAGATCGTCGAGAGTTTCATCAAGAATCTGGAGAAGTGGGAAAAGCTGCTCGAAGGCAAGCAACTCACCGAGCAGCAGTACGCCGAGTTGTTGAAAACCGAAATCTACGACAAGGCGTTTTGATGGCCCGTGCCGGTTCAGGGCTCTAATGGTTGCTACAAGGCCGCTGTGGGAGCTTGCCTGCAAGCGAATTGGGCTTGTCGGACGTCATTCGCCAGCAGGCTGGCTCCCACAGCGGCTTCGTAGTTCGCTCTATGAGAACTGCACCGGCTTTTTTTCACTTCACAGGTTATTTGATTGATGAATACAGCGACAACGCAGTTCAAGCCGTTTGATGGGGTCCGGGTCCTGGATATGAGCCAGGGACTGGCCGGGCCCTATGCGGCGCAGATGCTTCTGATGATGGGTGCCACGGTAGTGAAGGTGGAACCTCCCCAGGGCGATTGGGGCCGGGTGATGGGATTGGCACGCAACGGGCACAGTGCTTTGAGCGTGATCGCCAACTGGGGCAAGAAAGGCATTTGCGTGGATGCCCGCAACGAACAGGGCCGGGAGGTCATCAAACGCCTGGTCGGTTGTTCGGACCTGGTGATGGAAAGCTTCCGGCCCGGCGTCATGGAGAAGCTTGGGCTGGGGTATGACGTTCTGAAATCCCTGAATCCCGGCATTGTGCTGGGTTCTATCTCCGGCTTTGGACGCAGTGGGCCCCACGCGCTGCGAGCCGGCTCGGACAGTATTCTTCAGGCCGCCACCGGTATGGCGGCCATGAACGGCACTGACGAAGGGGCTCCCCGGCGGGTCGGCATGCTGGCGGTGGATATGATCACCGGTTTGTATGCCGGCTACGCGTTGTCCGCGGCGATCCATGAGCAACGCGCCTCCGGTGTTGGCCGGCACCTGGATCTGTCACTGCTTGGCGCCTCGATGGCTTTTCAGGCCATGCCCATGGTGGAGTCCTTTCTGCAGGGAGGGGAGAAAAGAAAACCGGTGACGGTGCCCTCGGGCAACTTCGACGCCGCCGATGGCCAGCTTTCGGTGGTGTGTTTACGCAATGAGATGTTCCACGCCCTGGCAAAGGCGCTCGGCCATGAAGAATGGGCAACCGACCCACGTTTTGCCGATAACGAGGCGCGCCAGCGCAATGTGGATACCTTGCATGATCTTCTGGCGGGCATCTTCCCGACACAATCCCGGGAATACTGGATCAACCGGCTCAACCAGGCGGGCGTGCTTTGCGGGCCGGTGAACAGCTACTCGTCGTTGCGTGAGGATGCCCAGGTGGAGGCCCTGCATTTGTTGGCGGATGTGGATCATCCGGACTTCGGTGCTTTTCCTTTCCCGGCGTTTCCGGGGGCGCAGAGGGCGGCGGACGAGTTGCCGCCGGCGCCGGCTTTGGGGCAACACACCGTGGATGCCCTGCGAGGCGCGGGCTTCGCCGAGGCGGAGATCCACAACTTGCTGTCATCCGGTGCCTGCATGCAGGCGTGACAAAGAATAAGGAGCAGGTGATGCGAGCAGTGCTTTGTGACCGGTTCGGGTCTTATCAGGACCTGGTGTTATCCGAGGTGCCCCGTCCGGCGCTGGCGGAGGGCAGTGTGCGTATCGCCGTGCACTTCGCCAGCGTCAGTTACGCCATCTCCCTGATGGTGGCGGGGACCTATCAACGCAAGATGACGCCGCCTTTTGTTCCCGGCACGGAGGTATCCGGTGTCATTACCGAATGCGGCCCCGGCGTTAGCGATCTCAAAGTGGGGGATCGGGTGGCGGCCATTGTCGATTGCGGCGCCTTTGCTGAAGAGGTGGTGATCGACCGGGCCACCGTCTATCCGGTCCCGGAGGCGGTGCCCTTGGAACAGGCGGTCGCCTTGCCCTTGTCGTTTGGTACCGCGACCACGGCGCTGAAGCGGGCCGGCGAACTGGCCGATAAAACGGTTTTGGTCACTGGCGCGGGCGGGGCTCTTGGGCAGGCCGCCGTGCAGGTGGCGTCCTTGCTTGGTGCCAGGGTGATCGCCATGGCCAGTTCACCGGAGAAACTGGACGCGGCGATGAAGGTGGGCGCTTCGGAAGGGATCGATTATTCCACCGGGGATGTGGTGAAGAAGGTCAAGTCGCTGACGGAAGGCCGGGGCGCCGATGTGGTGTTCGATCCGGTGGGTGGCGATGTGTTCGCGTCGCTGATTCGGGCCACGGCGGTGGAAGGCAGCATTTTGTCCCTGGGTTTTGCCAGCGGCAAGATACCCGCCGCGCCGGTGAATCTGTTGTTGGTGAAGAACATCGGTTTACTGGGAGTGAATTTTTCCGAGTACGTGGGTTGGGGAAAAGAAGACCGGCGTCATCAATTTTCCGATGAAATCCAGTCGATGATGCGCTGGCTGTTCCAGTCCGCGGCGGAAGGAAAAATAAGGCTCGCCACGCCCGAGCTGTTCCGTTTCGAGCAAGTGACGGAGGCCATCGATCAGGTGGTTCAGCGCCGTGCCGTGGGCAAGGTGGCGTTACGTATTCGATGAGGTTGGGTTATGAACCGGCTAATAAAAAAGACAAAGAATCTGGCCACCAATGTGGTCGGCGCGATGATCGTTTTGATGATGGTGCACGTGACCACCGAGGTGCTGCTGAGGCTGCTGTTCGGCATGCACATTCCCGGAACCATGGAAGTCGTTGCCTACTACTACATGGTGGCCGCGGTCTTTATCGGTATTTTCATCTGCGTCGTTGAGGACAGTCACATCCGGGTGGATGTGCTGGTTCAGCATTTCAGCGAGCGTATGCGATCCGCCACGGACATCTTCGGGCTGCTGGTAATGACGCTGTACTTCGCCCTGTTCTCCTACGGTTTGTACCTGCAGGCGGCTAAGAGCTGGGGGCGTCGGGAAGGGGTGGACGCGGTGTTTTTTGAACTGTCGATCTGGCCGTCCCGTTGGATTGCCTGGGCGGGCGTTTTCATGGCCGCCCTGGCGGCGGTGTATCTTCTGATCCGTTTGTTGCGCGGAAAATCCGGGCGGGAGGTTTCGTCATGAGCGCGGTGCAGATCGGGTTCGCTTGTATCGCCTTACTGCTGGTGCTGTTGGCATTGCGCGTGCCGATCGGGGTGTCACTCGGGGTGAGTGCCTTTACCGGGCTGCTCTCCCTTCGTGGCCTGGATGCGGCTTTCGCCCTGATGGGGTCCACCACTTTTCAGTTCATCGCCCATTGGTCGTTGACCGCCATTCCCATGTTTATCCTGATGGGCGCGATTGCCTTCCACACCGGTTTGACGCGGACCTTGTTCGATGCGGGCAAGGCCTGGCTGGGTTTTCTGCCGGGGGGGTTGGCGATCGCCACCAATGTTTCCAGTGCCGGTTTTGCCGCCGCCAGCGGTTCCAGCGTGGCGATGGCCGGTGCCATGTCCCGTCTTGCCGTGCCGGAAATGCTGAGGGCCAGGTACGACCCTGGTCTGGCCACCGGGGTGGTGGCGGCTTCCGGGACGCTGGGGGCGTTTATTCCTCCGAGTATTCCTTTTGTACTATATGCCGTGTTCATGGAGGCGTCCGTCGGGCAGCTGTTGATGGCGGGGATTATTCCCGGCCTGCTGACCATGCTGGCTTATGCCGTGCTGATCGTCACCCGGGTAAAACTGAATCCGGATCTGGCGCCGAGGACTACGCAGGCTTATTCCAATCGGGACCGGTGGCTGTTGCTGCTGAAGTCCTGGCCATTGCCGGTGATCGTCGCCGGCGTTGTCGGCGGGTTGTATACCGGAACGGTAACGGCCACCGAAGCGGGCGCCTTTGGTGCTTTCGTGGCGATTGCGGCCGCGCTGATTCAGGGCTCCTTCAGTTGGACGGCGATGCAGCAGGCGGTATCGGAAACCGTCACCAGCACGGCGTCGATTTTTCTCATCGCCATCGGCGCGGTGTTGTTCAGCCGTATGCTGACACTCAGCCAGATTCCCATGAACATCGGTGTCTGGGTGGAAGATTACGCGGTGGCGCTGTGGATGTTCCTGCTGGCGGTCACGGTGTTCTACATCGTTCTGGGTATGTTCCTGGATCCCATTGGTCTGATGCTGGTGACCCTGCCGGTGCTGGCGCCTTTCGTCATCGCGTTCGATATCGACGTGATCTGGTTTGGCGTTCTGGTGGTGAAGTTCATCGAGATCGGTTTGCTGACACCGCCGATTGGATTGAACCTGTTCGTGGTCAGCGCCGGTGTGGGGGACAAGGTGCCGTTCGGTCAGGTGGTACGAGGCACGGTGTGGTTCCTGGCCGCGGAAGCGGTGGTGCTGATTCTGCTGATGGCGTTCCCGCAGTTGTCCCTGCTGTTGCCATCGCTGATGTACTAGTTGGGATGACGCTATATTGACGAGATGCTGCATTTGATGCATGGTGGCATCAATAATGATGATGAAGGATCGATATGCGTACCACAATTACGATTGACGATGCTCTCTACGAGCAGGCATTGGAGCTGGCTGACTCAGGCTTGGATAAACCCGCGGATATTCTTCGGGAGGCCGTCAAAACCTATGTTCGGGTCCAAGCCGCGCGCCGCCTGGCCGCTTTGGGAGGAGCGTCACCTGATATGGCGGATATCCCGCGGCGGCGTGAGGAGCCGTTGCAGGAATGAACGTTTTGGTGGATACCTCGGTATGGGTGGCGCACTTCAGAGAAAAAAATGAGGCGCTGATTAATCTGATAGAAATGGATCGCGCCATGGTGCATCCCATGGTCTTGGGCGAGCTTGCCTGCGGGACTCCGCCTGAACCTCGGCAACGAACTTTGGGTTACATTGGTTTATTGCGGCTGAGTAATCAGGCCAGCCTTAAGGAGGTCATGACGTTCGTTGAGCAAGAACGCTTATACGGGCGAGGTTGTGGTTTGGTGGATATGATGTTGCTCGCTTCAACCGTCATCACTCCCGAAGGGAGGCTTTGGACGTTGGATAAACGCTTGGCTGGATTGGCGGATGAGTTCGACGTGGCGTACCAGCCGCATATGCATTAGGCAGAACCGCGAACGGAAACTTAGAGCTTTCTTTCTACAAGGCCGCTGTGGGAGCTTGCTTGCAGGCGAATTTGAGACCCAATTCGCCAGCAGGCTGGCTCCCACAGCGGCTCCGAGGATCCGGCTGTGGGAAATGATCAGGCCCGGGCCGGTTGGGGCTGGTAGCCTTTCAATGCGGTGACGAAATCCTGCAGAGCGTGAATGCCGGACTCCTCGGCTTCGCGGCACCATTGTTTCAATGCATCCAGCATTTCCGCGGAATTGCGGCTGGTCTGGCCCCAGATTTCCTGCAGGCGCAGGCGGTATTCGTAGATGGTGGCCAGCGTGTGATTGTGTTCGGTCAGCCGCTCCAGGCGTTGCTGATGACGCGGCTTGAAGAAACGCTGATCGCGGTACAGCAGGGCCCGGGCGCGACGGTAGAAACCACGGGTGGTTTCGCAGGCGCGGGCTCGCTCCTGCTGGAACACCGGTTTGATCACCGTGCGGCGGTAATGGGCCATCACCTGGAAACGGTGTTGCACCAGGGCACGCAGGGTATCCAGATCAATGCTCGGACGGGCGGCGGCCAGCACCGGCTTCGGCGCCAGTTTTTTCACTTTGGCCAGGCCCAGCATTTCAAACAGGCGGATCCAGGCCCAGCCCATATCGAACTCGAACCGGCGTACCGACAGCTTGGCGGAGCTGGGGTAGGTGTGGTGATTGTTATGCAGCTCTTCGCCGCCAATCAGAATACCCCACGGCAGAATGTTGCGTGAGGCGTCCTTGCATTCGAAGTTACGGTAGCCCCAGTAGTGGCCGATACCGTTGATCACGCCAGCGGCCAACAGCGGAATCCACATCATCTGCACCGCCCAGATGGTCACACCGGCGAAGCCGAACAGAACCACGTTGGTCAGTGCCATCAGCACAATACCGAGCATGGGGAAGCGGCTGTAGACGTTGCGCTCCATCCAGTCATCCGGGCAGCCGGCGCCGTATTTGTCCAGGGTTTCCTGGTTGGCGGCTTCGGCCTGGTACAGCTCGGCGCCTTCGCGCAGTACTTTGCGGATGCCAAGTACCTGCGGGCTGTGCGGATCTTCCTCACTATCGCAGTGGGCGTGATGCTTGCGATGAATGGCGGTCCAGGCGCGGGTGTTCATGCCTGTGGTCAGCCACAGCCAGAAACGGAAGAAGTGTTTCAGCACCGGGTTCAATTCCAGCGCGCGGTGGGCGGAATAGCGGTGCAGATAGACGGTGACGCTGACGATGGTCACATGGGTCAGGGCCAACGTGATCAGCACCAGACTCCAGGGGCCCAGGGCCAGCAGACCCTCGGACAGAAACATCAAGATGGTGTGCATAATAATCCGGCTTGCGGCGGTAGTAATCCATTGGAAAGCGAATGTGGCCGATTCGTTCCTTGATATACGGCTTTATAAAGAGGTAAGCAATAAATGGGCCGATGGATGCACCCGGGCCTGCCAATCAGCTTCTATATAGATGGTGCCTACCGGTTCAAAGATCAATGCGGGGCCGTAGATTACCTGATCGGCTCCTAATTCGTCCCGCCGGTATACAGGAATTTTGGTTTTGTTTCCTTCTTTGTTTTGGGCGGCACTTTTATCCCCTGCGGAGCCGTAAACCGGAGCCTCCCAGGCCGGCGTGCCCTCGCCCCGAGGCGCCTGGCCCGGAGAGGGCGGCCGCGCCTCGGCCAGACACCGGACCCGCAGGTTCACCCGCCGCACCGGCAATGACAGCCGGTGGCCATAACGCTGTTCGTGCAGATCGTGGAAGGCGGCTTCGCTTTGAGCGGGATCCTCCCCTTGCCAGGGTAAGGTCAGCACGGAGGACTGGCCTTGATAGCACAGGTCCAGGCCGGTTTCGGTGCTGATCCGGTCGGCTTCGATGCCTTCCGCTTCCAATTCCGCCCGGGCCTGGCGCTCCAACTGCCGAGCCAGGGTCTGAATATGCGCGGCCTCGGCATCCGCCGGCAGAGCCTGGATGCGTTCGCGCTGGCGCGGTGCGTAGACCAGCCCTTCCGCCGACAGCACGCCGGCACGTACCGGCACTACCGCCTGGTGCATGCCGAGATTGGTGGCCAGGGCGCACACGTGCAGGCCGCCGGCGCCACCGAAGCTCACCAGCGTGAAGTCCCGCGGGTCAAAGCCCTTCTGGATCGAGATCACCCGCAGCGCCTGGCTCATATGCTCGTTGGCCAGATCGATGATACCTTGCGCGGCCTGAGGGATCGGCATGCCGAGGCGTTCCGCCACGCGGGCAACGGCGTCGTGGGCCTTGGCGGGGTCCAGACGCAGGTTGCCGCCCAGGGCGAATTCCGGCTGCAGGCGGCCCAGCACCAGATTGGCGTCGGTGACCGTGGCTTGAGTGCCGCCCTGGCCGTAGCAGGCGGGGCCGGGGCTGGCGCCGGCGGATTGCGGTCCCACGTGCAGCAGGCCGGCATCATCCACTTGGGCCAGGGAACCGCCGCCGGCACCAATGGTGTGCATGTCGACCATGGGGACCGCCACCGGATAAGGCCCGATGCGGCCCTGGCGGGTGAGCCGGATGTCGCCATCCAGCAGCGCCACGTCGGTGGAGGTGCCGCCCATATCGAAGGTCATCAGATGATCGCGGCCGAGGGCCTGCCCCAGGCGGCGGGCGGCGTTGAGGCCGCCGGCGGGCCCGGACAGCAGCAGGTTCACCGCCCTTTCGGCGGCCTGATCAGCGGCAATGGTGCCGCCGTTGGACTGCATGATGGTCAGCGGCGCCGGAGCGGTGTGCTGTTTCAGCCGCGCCAGATAATCCGCCATGCGAGGGGAGAGCCAGGCGTTCAGCCAGGTGGCCATGCCGCGCTCGTATTCGCCCCGGGTAGGCAGGATGTCGCTGGAGAGGCTGACCGGATAGCCGGCCTGCCGGAGTGCCTCGCCGAGCCGTTGTTCCGCCGCGGGATCCAGGTAGCTGAACAACAGGTTTATGGCCACGGATTCCGGGTCATGGCGGCGAACCGCTTCCACCGTTTGCCGGATTGCCTCGTCGGTGAGCGGGATCAGGGTGGCTCCCTGGGCGTCCTGGCGGGTGTCGACGCCGATCACCGGAGTGTCGTGCAGGGCGGTGTGGGTGGGCAGCGGCCGCAAGTTGTATAACTCGGGCCGGTTCTGGCGGCCGATGAGCAGCAGATCCTCTATGCCGGAGTTGGTAATCACTACCGTTTTGGCGCCTTTGTTCTCCAGGGCTGCGTTGGTAGCCACGGTGCTGCCATGGACGATGACCAACTCCCCCAGGGCCAAGGCCCCGGAGAGCCCCATGTCCTCGATCCCCTGCAGGATGGCCCGCTCCGGGGCGGCCGGCGTGGAGAGTACTTTATGGATGCGCGGTTGCTCGCCGCCCAGCAGAACGAAATCGGTGAAAGTGCCGCCGGTGTCCACCCCTAGCCAGTACTGCATCTTTGCTCCGCTCGTGCTTAAACCCTTTACCGCCTGCGCAAGGACGGTGCCGCGGGTATCATAACCGTCCTGGCCGCGGGCTGCCCATTGCCGCTGTATTCGCGAGCAAGCTCGCTTCCCGCAGGGGGCTACAGGGTCCCTGTGGGAGCTTGCCCTGCAAGCGAATCTTTGTGTTCGCGGGCCAATTCGCTTGCAGGCAAACTCCCACAGCGGCTTCGTAGTGCAAACCGTGGGATATTCGCTTGCAAGCAAGCTTCCCACAGCGGCTTCGTAGCGTAATCTGTGGGAGCCAGCCCGCTGGCGAATCCTGTCCTGACCCATATTCCAAGGAGCCATTAATGCCCGAATTACCCGAAGTGGAAACCACGCGGCGGGGGATCGAGCCGCATTTGACCGGACGCCGTCTGCGCTCGGTGACCGTGCGCGAGCCGCGGCTGCGCTGGCCCGTGGACGAGCGGGTGGCGGCGTTGCGGGATCGGCCGGTGCTGGCGGTGCGGCGGCGCGCCAAGTATTTGCTGCTGGACCTGGATGGCCTGCATCTGGGGGTGCATCTGGGCATGTCCGGAACGCTGCGGGTGGTGCCGGAGGCGGCGCCGCTGCGCAAGCATGATCATGTGGATCTGGTGCTCGATTCCGGGCAGCTATTGCGCTTCAACGACCCCCGCCGGTTCGGCGCGGTGCTCTATCTGCCGGACCTGGAGCAACACCCGTTGTTCACCGGCCTCGGCCCCGAACCACTGGACGCGGTCTTCACCGGGGAATGGCTGCACCAGCGTAGCCGTGGGCGCAAGGCCTCGGTGAAGACGTTCATCATGGATAACGCCACGGTGGTGGGCGTTGGCAACATTTACGCGCAAGAAAGCCTGTTTTTGGCGGGCATTCACCCCTCCCGGCCAGCGGGACGCATCAGCCTGGCTCGCTACCAGAGTCTGGCGGAAGCCATCCGGCAAGTCCTGGCACGGGCCATCGTGGCTGGCGGCACCACGTTGCGGGACTTCACCCGGGTTGACGGTCAGCCCGGCTACTTCGCCCAGGAATTACGGGTCTATGGTCGAGCGGGGGAGCCTTGCCGGCAGTGCGGAACGCCGTTGCGGGGTGGGCGCCACGGTCAGCGCAGTACCGTGTATTGTCCCCACTGCCAGCGTTGAGGCGGGTTCAACCGTTTTCTGAGGTCAGTGTGCTATCGTATTGTTTCTCTACGAATAAAGATTTAGATTGTGAACCAGTAGTCAGCACGACTGCTGAATTGGGGTAACAATGCCCCGGCGACTCAGCAAAAGGGGGGAGCCCGGACCATCTTCTTGTGTGTGGGGGTTGAACCTGTGGGGGGTGAGTCGCCGCTCCCGCGGTCGAGGGACGGCCGCGGGGGCTCCTATTCAAAAGGCTGGGTCAAGACGGTTGGGACTGCCCGGCCAATCCTGCTATCCAACGAGAACCTGTCGAAGAGGGACTCACAATGAAGCGAGCCCTGCGCCTGCTGGCGGCCGCCACCATCATCTGCACCGTATCCCAAACCGCACAAGCCCGTCCCATGGACGAAGACGCCGATCAGCCGTCGGCGCTGGCCATGTTCGGGGACGCGGTGATCGTCCGGCCGGTCATGGCCGTCGGTACGGTGGGCGGTCTGGCCGTGTATACGGTAATGTTACCGTTCTCCGTGCTCGGTGATAATGAAGGCGAAGCCGCCGAAGTGCTGGTGAAGAATCCCGCCCGCGCCACTTTTTTGCGTTGTCTGGGCTGCACGCCGACGCAACATGAGCGCAAACAGGCGGAGAAAAAAATACGAGAAGCCAACGCGGCGCAATAATCGCGCCGCTACCGATTGATCTTTCGAGGAGTCCGCTATGCAACGTTGCGTGGCTGCATTGGCCGCCGTGGCCATGGGCATGGGTGTATCCGTGGCGCACGGCGAAGCCTACGTATCCCTGGGATACGGATATCATGAACAGGATGACCGCTTTTTCGGCGACGACCGCTTCGAGACCGGTGACCTGATCGCCAAACTGGGCGGCCGTATCAACCGCTGGTTCGCGGTGGAGATGCGCGGCGGTTCCACGCTGAACAGCAACGAAGACCGTCTCAATGGGACTCCCGTGAAAGGCGAGTACCGTCAGAAGTATTTCTATGGCGCCTATGTGAAGCTGAGTGGTCCCAACGCCACCATGGCCACGCCGTATCTGATTGGCGGTTATACCGAAGGCAAGGAAGAAATGGACGTGGACGGCGGCGGCAAGGTCTCGGACAAATGGTATGACTCGTCCTACGGTCTGGGGATCGATTTCGGTGTCAGCGAGCGCTTCGACGTCAACGTGGAATACATGTTCTATCGTGACAAGGACAACGTCACCCTGAAAGGCCCCGCCCTGTCCGCTTCCTGGACGTTCTGAATTCGCGATACGTAATCGCTCTCCCGCCAAGGGAGGACGAAGCCGCCGTGGGAGCTTGCCTGCAAGCGAATCTTGGGGCCGGAAGCTCATTCGCTTGCAGGCAAGCTCCCACGGCGGCTTCGTAGCACAATTGTAGGAGCCAGCCTTGCTGGCGAACCGCTTTCCTCAACCCCTCATCCACTCTCCGCCGGTTCCGGCAGTGTTTCCGTCTCTTCGTCACCATGCCCTTCGTTGCGGCCCAGCAGCATGTACATGGCCGGCACTACGAACAGGGTAAACAGGGTGCCGATGGTCATGCCGGCGGCCACCACCAGACCGATGGCGAAGCGGGCGCCGCCGCCGGGGCCGGCGGCGATCAGCAACGGAATCATCGCCAATACCAAAGCGGCGGTGGTCATCAGTACCGGACGCAGGCGCACGGCGGCGGCGTGTTCGATGGCCTCCCGCTTGCCCATGCCTTCTTCCTGCATTTTGTTGGCGAACTCCACGATCAGAATCCCGTGTTTTGATATCACCCCGATCAGGGTCACCAGCCCCACCTGCGTGTAGATGTTGAGCGTGGCCAGACCGAGGCTGACGAAGATCATGGCGCCGCACACGGACATGGGCACCGTGATCAGCATGATGATCGGATCACGGAAGGATTCGAACTGGGCCGCCAGAACCAGATAGATCACGATCAGGGCGAAGAAGAAGGTGATCATCAAGTCGCTGCCTTCCTTCTTGAACTGCCGTGACTGGCCGGAATAGTCCACGCTGTAGCCGGGAGGCAGCACTTCCTGCGCCGCGTTTTCCAGAATGCCGAGCGCTTCACCCAGCGTCACCCCGGGGCGCTGTACGCCGGAAATGGTCACCGAGTTCAGCTGCTGAAAGCGTTTCAACTGTTGCGGCTGCACGGTTTCTTCCAGGCGCACCAGGGTGGCCAGTGGAATCAGATCGCCGGAGCCGGTGCGAATGTAGTATTGCTGCAACTGCTCCGGCGTCAGCCGGTCGCTGCGCTGAACCTGGGGAATCACTTTGTAGGACCGGTTTTCCAGGGAAAAGCGGTTGGCGTAGGCGCCGGACAGCATGGCGCCCAATTCCTGCGCCAGCTGACGCATGGTGATGCCCAGCGACGCGGCTTTCTCCCGGTCGATCAGAATGTTGTAGCGCGGTTTGTCGATCTTCAGGTCCGTGTCCAGGAAGATGAACTTGCGGCTCTCCTGGGCCTTGCCCAGGATCTGGTTGGCCAGTTCCTGCAGATTCTCGGTCGGCTCGGTGGTGCCGATGACGAATTCCACCGGCAACATGCCGCCGCCGCTGGGCAGGGACGGCGGGACGAACACCGCCGATTGCAGACCGGCGATGCTGTTCACCTGTTCGGACAGTTGCTGCTGGAATTCGTTGGTGGTGACGTCCCGCTCGTTCCAACTGTCCAGCACGAAACCCGCCAGGGCGGTGTTGGAGGCGGCGGTACCGGCGCCGCCGCCGAGACCATTGAGCAGGAAAATGTTTTCCACCGCCGGGGCGTCGGAGGCAATCTGTTCCAGCTCCCGGGTGAACGGCTCCAGATAGTCCAGTGTCACGTAAGGGTCGGCGGTGGCGGATACCAGCACAAAGCCCTGGTCTTCCTGGGGTTCCAGTTCGCTCGGCGAGGTGACGAACAGGAAGTAACAGGACACCAGAATGATCAGACCGAACACCAGCACCGTGGGCACGTCGTTCAAAGCGCCGTGCAGTCGCCGCTCATAGCTGCCGGCCAGTTTCTCGAACTGGCGGTTCAGCCAGGCCTCGAAGCGATTGCCGCGATGCTCCGGGTCGTGGGCCTTGAGAATTTTGGCGCACATCATTGGTGACAGGGTCAGCGCCACCACGCCGGAGAGCAGCACGGCACCGGCCAGGGAGAAGGCGAATTCGACGAACAGGGTGCCGGTGAGCCCGCCCATGAAACCGATTGGCAGGTACACCGCCACCAGTGTGGTGGTCATCGCCACCACCGGCCAGGCCAGCTCGCGCGCGCCCTTAAGCGCCGCGTCCTTGGGCGAGAGCCCTTCCTCCACATGGCGGTGCACGTTTTCCAGAACAATAATGGCGTCGTCCACCACGATGCCGATGGCCAGCACCATGGCCAGCAGGGTCAGCAGGTTGATGGAGAAGCCCATCAGCAGCATCAGGAACAGTGCGCCGACCATGGAGAGCGGCACGGCGATGGCCGGGATCAGCACCGAACGCAGGGAGCCAAGGAACAGGTAGATCACCAGGATAACGATGATCACCGCTTCCACCAGGGTCTTCACCACCTCGTCGATGGAGTCCTGGATATACTCGGTGCCGTCGTAAGGAATATTGCCTTCCAGGCCCTCCGGCATTTGCGGGAAGATCTCGTCTTCCAGCACCTTCCTTACCTCGGCGATCACGTCCAGGGAGTTGGCGTCCGGCGCCACTTCAATGCCCATGAACGTGGCCTTCTGGCCGTTGAAGGTCACCGAGGCGGCATAGGACTCCGAACCCAGTTCCACGTCGGCCACGTCCTCGAGGCGCACGATGGCATTGTCCTGGGAGCGGATTACCAGACGGCGGAAGCCGGCGACGTCGTTGAGGTCGGTTTCCGCCTTGAGATCCAGCGCCACATTGGTGCCCTTGGTGCTGCCCACCGCGGCGAGAACATTGTTTTGCTCCAGCGCGGCGTAAACATCGGAAGGGGTAATGCCCAGCGCCGCCATGCGCTCCGGTTTCAACCAGGCGCGCATGGCGAAGGTGCGGTCACCAAGAATTCGTGCCCGTTGCACGCCGTTGATGGTGGCCAGTTTCGGCTGCACCACGCGCACCAGGTAGTCGGTGATCTGATTGTTATCCAGCACCTCGGAGGAAAACGACAGGTACATGGCGGCGATATCATCGCCGATGGCCAGCTCCACCGTGGGGTCCTCGGACTCCTCCGGCAGTTCGCTGCGCATCTTGTTCACCTTGGCGACGATCTGCGTCAGGGTTTCGTTGGGATCCTGGCCCAGCCGTACATAAGCCTGGATTGAGGATGCCCCCTGCAGGGACGTGGAAACCAGATAGTCGATGCCGTTCGCCGAAGCGATTTCCTGTTCCAGCGGCGTGGTGATAAAGCCCTGAATCAGATCCGCGTCGGCACCAGTATAGATCGTGGTGACGGTGATCACCGCGTTCTCCAGCTCGGGATACTGGCGCACGTTCAGTTCCGTGGCGGCGCGTAACCCGAGCAGGAAAATAAACAGGCTGACCACCGAGGCCAGAACCGGTTTATTGATGAAGATATCCGTGAATTTCATGAGCGACCTCAGCTGTTCGCCGGCTCGGGCGTGGCTTCCGCGGAAGGCTGTACGTCATTCTCAATGGCCACCGGCGCATCATTGCGCAACTTGAGCAGGCCACTGGTGGCGATGATCTCTCCGGGTTCCAGACCGGATTCCACCACCACCAGGTCGCCGCGCTGGCGCCCCAGCTTCACGAACCGCTTGCGCACTATCTTGCCGGCGCCGTCCTCACTTTGCTGTTCGGCCTGTTCGCCTTCTTTTGCCGGCGCGTCCTGGATCACGAACACCGCGTTGCCGTAAGGCGCGTAGGCCACCGCCGTGCGAGGGATCACCACCACCGGTTCGGATTGCGGCAACTGGATCGTTACGTTGGCGAACATGCCCGGACGCATACGCTGATCCGCGTTCTCGAAGGATGCCTGAATGGTGACGTTGCGGGTGGTCTCGTTGACGCCCGGTTCGATGGCGGTGATGGTGCCCTCGAACTTCTGATCGGGGTAGGCGTCCAGCGAAGCGCGGGCGGTCAGGCCGGTTTCGATTTTGCTCAGCGTTTGTTCGGGCAGGGCGAAGTTGACAAAGATCGGATCCAGTTGCGCCAGGCTGACCACCGGAGTACCGGGTTGCAGGTACTGGCCGATATCCACGCGACGGATCCCGAGGACCCCGTCGAAGGGAGCGCGAATGGTCTTGTAGCTGAGCTGCTGCCGCTGCGCGTCCGCCTGGGCCATGGATTGATCCCGCTGGGCTCGCCGGCTGTCCAGCTCGGATTGTGAGATCGAACCTTGTTTGAACAGCCGCTGATAGCGATCGTATTCCTGGGCCGCCAACTGAGCCGTGGCCTGCAACGCCTTCAACTGAGCCTGGTCGGCGCGGGATTCCAGCCGCACCAGAAGGTCGCCTTTTTTCACCTGGTCGCCGGAGGTGAACTCGATGGCCGCCACTTCGCCGCCCACCTGGCTGGTGACCTCGACGCCGTTGACCGCTTCCACGGTCCCCACGGCATCCAGTGACAGTGCCCATTCGTCCCGGGTTGCCTCGGCGGTGGAGACGTTCGCCACTGGCATGGGCATATTGTCGAAGAAGCCCGTCATCATATGGTTGACGAAAGCCTTCCAGCCAAAGATGGCGCCAAACAATACGCCAACGCAGACCAGCATAATCACCATGCGTTTTGTCATGATCGAAACCCCGATGTGCAACCTGCTTATTTAGATATGTTCGTTGCCTGGCAGCCTTGCATGAGAGCGTCCAAAACCAGAGGATCGCATTCGCCAGCAGGCTGGCTCCCACGGATTAGGCTACGAAGCCGCTGTGGGAGCTTGCTTGCAAGCGAATCTTTTGGGAAACAAGAGCCCTGCCTGCCGGTGGCTGTGCATCAAAAGCTGCGTCCCTGTGGTTTTGGTTTTTTCTCTCCAGGCTGGGTCGCTCGGGGCAAGGGCAAATCGACAAATCGGATCAAAATAATGAGGGCAGACCCGGCGGCCACGGCGTCCAGAAGGCCCGAGTGTGCCCAGAAATCAGGCGGGCATCAAGAGGCGGAGAGGGATTCCCCAATAAGCGCCAACACGGTGTTGAGGTGGCGTAATCCCAAAGCGGTGCAAACGATTCGATCTGGATCCGGTTGCAGCAGACCGCGTTCACGCAAAGGGGCCAGCAGAACCGCGATGCGTTCCTGATCCACGCCGCAGTATTGGCTCAATGTGCATGAGGGAACGCCGTTGATCAAACGCAGTGCGTTCAGCAATGCTTCGAACAGAGGATCTTCTATGGCGCTGACACTACGGCGTGTCTGTTCCGGCGCTCGCAGATAGGCTTCCGGTTGCCGGGTTTTTTGATAGCGCAAACGTTGTCCGTCACGGCGGGTCAGTTTGCCGTGGGCGCCAGCGCCGATCGCCAGGTAGTCGCCAAAGCGCCAGTAGTTGAGATTATGACGGCAGCGGCGTCCCGGCTGGGCGAAGGCGGAAACCTCATAACGCTCATAGCCATGGTGCTGCAACAGGGCAAACCCCTGTTCCTCGATGTCGGCCATGGTGTCCTCATCCGGCTGGGTCGGAGGGGCGCGGTAGAAGGCGGTATTCGGTTCAATGGTGAGCTCATACCAACTCAGATGAGCGGGTGATAACTCGATGGCTGCTTGCAGATCCGCCAGCGCCTGCGCCGGCGTTTGTCCGGGCAGCGCGTGCATCAGATCCAGATTGAAATTATCGAAACCGGCGGCGCGGGCCAGGGCCACGGCACGGCGGGCTTCCTCGGGGCCGTGAATACGCCCAAGAGCCGCGAGCTGGCCGGGATCGAAGCTCTGTACCCCGATGGACAGGCGGTTGATGCCGGCCTCGCGGAAGCCTTCAAAGCGGCCCGCTTCCACGGTGCCAGGGTTGGCCTCCAGGGTGATTTCCACGTCGTTGGCCATTGGCAGGCGCTGGCGTAGGCCATCCAGCAGGCGCCGGTAAAAATCGGCGCTCATCAGGCTCGGTGTGCCGCCGCCGATAAAGATCGAAACAACGGGCCGGTCCAACTCACCTTCCAGCCAGCGCCGGTCCGCGTCGAGATCCGCCAGCAGGGCGTCGAGGTATTGGGTTTCAGGGAGTGTGTCGCGCTGATGGGAATTGAAATCGCAATACGGACATTTGCGCACGCACCAGGGTACGTGCACGTATAACGCCAGGGGCGGCCGCTCCGGGGTCACGGCAGTGGATGCTCCCGCAGTTGCGCGATCAGCTGCTGCAGAGCGCGAGCGCGATGGCTGACGCGGTTTTTCTCTTCCGGCGGCATCTCGGCGGCGGTGCGGCCGTCACCACTGATCTGAAAGTGCGGATCGTAGCCAAAACCGAACTCGCCGCGTGGTTCAAGAACGATTTCCCCTTCCCAACTGCCCTGGCAGACCAGCGGCGTCGGATCCTCGGCGTGGCGCATCAGTACCAGCAGGGCCTGGTAACGAGCGGTGCGGGGGGCGTCGGGCAGGTCGCCGAGCATCTCCACCAGCAAGGCGTTGTTTTTCGCGTCGCTGGCACCGACACCGGAGAAGCGGGCGGAATAGATGCCGGGGGCGCCGTTAAGGGCGTCCACTTCCAGGCCGGAGTCGTCGGCAATGGCCGGCAGGCCAGTGTGTCGGGCGGCATTGCGGGCCTTGAGAATGGCGTTCTCGACGAAGGTCAGACCGGTCTCTTCCGCTTCCGGCACATCGAAATCGCTCTGCGGCACGATGGTCATGTCCAGCGGCGCCAGAATGGCGTTCATTTCCTCCAGCTTCTTGCGATTGCCGGAAGCCAGAACCAGGGTTGCCATGGTCTCTCCTTGAATGTGGTGCGCGGTTACCGGGTCACCCGATAGATAGCGATCTCGCCGAACAGATTCGGCAGCAGCCGGGGCAGGGTGCTGCTGCTGTGATCGCGGTTGACCACTTCCCGCTGAATGATGCGGATGTCGTTTTTGCGACAGTGCGTCTCGAAGTCATTCACCGTGCACAGGTGAATATTGGGAGTATCGTACCACTCGTAAGGGAGCGCGGAAGATACCGGCATGCGGCCTTTGAAGGCGAGATAGCTGCGCACCCGCCAGTGGCCGAAGTTGGGGAAGGTGATGATCGCCTCGCGGCCCACCCGCAGCATTTCCGCGAGGATGCGGTCCGGGCGTAACACCGCCTGCAGGGCCTGGGTCATCACCACGTAATCGAAGCGGTCGTTCTGGAAGTTGTCCAGGCCGTTGTCCAGGTCCTGTTCGATCACGTTGACGCCGTTCTCGAAACAGGCGGCCAGATTGTCCTGGTCGATCTCCAGGCCGTAACCGCGCACCCCTTTGTTGGCTTTCAGGTACGCCAGCAGCGCACCGTCGCCGCAACCCAGGTCCAGCACCGAGGCGTTGCGCGGAATCCAGTCGCTGATCAGGCTCAGATCATTACGCTCCGGCATCCACTCGCGGATCCGCTGTACATCATTGGCCATCGGCATCCACCTCATCGGCCACCCGGCGCAGGTAGGCGCCGAACAGTTTCACATACTCCGGGATCGGCAGCAGGAACGCATCGTGCCCCTTGGGCGTGTCGATCTCCGCGTAGCTCACGTCCCGGCCCACATGAGTCAGGGCGTTGACGATTTCGCGGCTGCGCTCCGGTGAGAAGCGCCAGTCGGAATTGAAGGACATCACCAGGAAGCCGCAACGGGTACGCTCCAGGGCTTGTTCCAGGGTCCCGCCCTGCTCGCGGGCGGGATCGAAGTAATCCAGCGCCTTGGTCATCAGCAGATAGGTATTGGCGTCGAAATTGCGGGAGAAGGTTTCGCCCTGGTGACGCAGGTACGACTCCACCTGGAATTCCACATCGAAACCGAAATGGAAGCGGCCGGAGCGCAAGTCGCGGCCGAATTTCATGCGCATGGCGTCGTCACTGAGATAAGTGATGTGCCCCACCATGCGCGCCAGGATCAGGCCCTGACGGGGATAGGTGTCGTGCAGATAATAGCGGCCGCCATGGAAGTTCGGGTCGGTGAGAATGGACTGGCGGGCCACCTCGTTGAAGGCAATATTCTGCGCCGATAGCTTGGGGGCCGCGGCAATGACCACGGAGTGGCGCAGGCGCTCCGGGAAATCAATCGCCCATTGCAGGGCCTGCATGCCGCCGAGGCTGCCGCCAACCACCGCCGCCCATTGCTCGATGCCCAGCGCATCCGCCAGCCGGGCCTGACTCTTGACCCAGTCCTTCACCGTCATCATGGGAAAATCCGGGCCCCAAAGCTGGCCGGTCTCCGGATTGGTGGAGGTGGGGCCGCTGGAACCGTGGCAGCCGCCCAGATTGTTCAGGCACACCACGAAGAAACGATTGGTGTCGATGGGCTTGCCCGGGCCGATGCAGCTGTCCCACCAGCCCGGCCGTTTCTCGTCCATGCTGTGATAGCCCGCGGCGTGGTGATGGCCGGACAGGGCATGGCAAATCAACACCGCGTTGCTGGCGCTGGCATTGAGATTGCCGTAGGTCTCGTAGACAAGATCGTAGGATGGCAACTGACGCCCACATTCCAACTCCAGCGGCTGGTCCACATGGAGGGTATGGGGCTGTACCAGGCCCACGGAGTCCTGGGGGATTGATTCGGGCATTTCGGGTCATCATCCAAAGGTGAGGCAAAGTCTATCGACCCCCCCCAAGGCATGCAATGCGGCCACCCCGGTATCGTGGTCCATGGACTCCGGGTTACCAAGCCCCCACAGCGGCTTCGTAGTGTAATCTGTGGGAGCCAGCTTGCTGGCGAATACGGCTTCCGGTGTTGGGACATTCGCTTGGGTGAGAAGGGGACATGATGAACAACGGGAACGTTCACGGCGCGGGGACACGGGCAACGGTGGACCGCCTTTATGCCCTGGTCGCCAACGACGAGGATGCGCGTACCTGTACCGATATCAGCGAAGAAGCCTGCCGCGAGGTGCCGGGCAACTTCTTCAAGATCATTGTCGCCAATCTGCTCTCCAAGGTCGGTGATCTGCTGATCAATCCGAAAACCATCCTCGCCTGGCTGATCGGCGCGGTGGGGGCGCCAGGGTTTCTCACCGCCGCCTTGGTGCCGATCCGGGAATCCGGATCACTGATTCCGCAGTTGCTGATCGGCGCCTGGATGCGCCGGCATCCCGTGCGCAAAGGGTTCTGGGTGCTGGGTTCGGTGATTCAGGGCGTGTGTGTGCTGGGCATGGCGCTGGCGGTGTGGCAATGGCAGGGGCTGGCCGCCGGTCTGGCTATTGTTAGTTTGCTGGTGGTGTTCAGTCTGGGGCGGGGTTTCTGCTCGGTGGCGATGAAGGACGTGCAGGGCAAATGCATCCCCAAAGCCCGGCGCGGCCGTCTTACTGGCCTTGCCGCGACCCTGTCCGGCCTGGTGACCCTGGGGGTTGGCGTGGTGCTGTTCCGCGGGGGCCAGGATCCGGGCATGGTGTTCTATTCGGTGTTGCTGGTGGGGGCGGCCCTGGCGTGGTTGCTGGCGGCGGGAGTATTCGCCTCGGTGGATGAATTCGCCGGCGAAACCGCGGGTGGCGGACACGCCCTGAGGGATGCCTGGCGCAGCCTTGGGTTGCTGATCAGCGATGCGCCTTTCCGCAACTTCGTGATTGCCCGGGCCCTGCTGATGGCGTCCGCTCTGGGCTCGCCGTTTCTGGTGGTGCTGGCGCAGAAACAGAACTCCGGCGCCGCGCTGCTGGGCGCGTTTCTGGTGGCGTCGAGTCTGGCCAGCACGGTCTCCGCCAGTGTCTGGGGCTTCATGGCCGATACCTCCAGCCGCAAGGTGATGATTCGTGGTGGTGGTCTGGCCTCGGCCACCTGCCTGCTGGTGGCGGTGCTGGCCCTGGCCGGGGAAGGCGCCGCCGCCTGGTTCTATCCTTTCGCCTTCTTCGTGTTGGCCATCGCTCATGCCGGTGTGCGCATTGGCCGCAAGACCTACCTGGTGGACATGGCCGGCGGCGTCAAGCGCACCGACTACACCGCGGTCAGCAATACCGTGATCGGCGTGCTGCTGCTGGTGGCCGGTGGCATCAGCGCGGCGGTGTCGCTGCTGGGCACCGAGTGGGCGTTGATCAGCCTCGGTGCGATGGGCGTGCTGGGGACGTTGTGGTCCTGGAAGTTACCGGAGGTGGAGTAGGGCGCTATCGCGAGTTGGCCGGGAGTGGATTGGGCGCTGTTTTTTCGGCCTTGGCGTCACGGTGACCTGTGCTAGGATTTGCGCTTCGGCCTCGATTTGGGGGAGGCCGGATCACAATAACCAACGGAGGGAAACCGTGAAAAAATCGATTGTTAAAATACCTGTTGTTCTGGCCGCTGTCGCGGCAACGCTGTCCCCGCTCGCCCATGCCGAGGATCCGCGCCTGCTGGTCGGCGGTTCGCTGATGCGTGACGAGAGTAATCTGGATGAGGTGGTGGAGAGTATCGATCCGTTCATCCATGCCAGTGCGCCTGATGCCGAATGGGGGACGGACCTCTATGTGGGGGTCGCTTTCAATCAGTATTTCCAGGCTCGTTTCGGGCATCGCCTGTTCGGTGACTCCGAAACCCGGATTTACAGCGGCAAGATGGAGGTGGAAGCAGACGGGGTCTATGTCGCCCTGGACGGTCTGATGCCAGTGACGGAACGGTTGTCACTGGGGGGGACGCTCGGCATACAGAGTGTGGACGTCACCCTGAAAGTCAGCGATGGCTACAATGGCTTCAAGGATGATGACGATGCCCGTGATTTCTTCTACGGCTTGCGGCTGCAGTATCTGGTAACCGACCAGCTCGCGGTGACCGCGGCCTATCACCGCTACAAGTTCGAGATCGACGCCAATGGCGTGGATGATCTGGAATACGACAGCGTGGGGATCGGTGCGCAGTACCGGTTCTAGGCATTACAGACCGGACTACGAAGCCGCTGTGGGAGCTTGCCTGCAAGCGAATCTTTTCCCGAGAGCCGATTCGCTTGCAGGCAAGCTCCCACAGCGGCTTCGTAGTGACGTCCGAATACAGGGGTTATACCGCCTCGAACAACAAATCCCAGACGCCATGCCCGAGCCGCGCGCCGCGGCGCTCGAATTTGGTTTCCGGCCGCCACGCGGGGCGTTCGGAGAACTGGCCGCTGCCGGCAAGATTGCGGAAGCCCGGCGTCTGGTTCATTACCGCCATCATCTGTTGCGCGTAGTCTTCCCAGTCGGTGGCCATGTGCAGCGTGCCGCCTTCCTTTAATTTGCCGCGCACCAGCGCCACCCACTCCGGTTGGACGATGCGGCGTTTGTGATGCTTCTTCTTGTGCCACGGGTCGGGAAAATAGAGTTGCACCCGTGACAGGCTGTGATCAGGGATGCACAGCGTGAGGATGTCCACCGCGTCATCGCAGTAGCTGCGCAGGTTGCTCAGACGCTGTTCCTCAATCTCCATCAGCAGCGCGCCGACACCGGGCCGGTGCACTTCCACGCCAATAAAATCCTGCTCCGGGGCGGCCGCCGCCATGGTGGCGAGGGAATGGCCCATGCCGTAGCCGATCTCCAGTACCCGGGGGGCGTCGCGGCCAAACACTGCTTCCGGTTCCAGCTGGCCGCCGGCACGTTCCAGGCCATAACGCGGCCACAGTGTTTCCAGGGCGTGACGCTGGCCGATGGTAAGACGACCTTCGCGCAGTACGAAACTGCGCACCTTGCGCATCACCTTACCGGTGACCGGGTCTTTGTCCTGGTTGATGAAGTCGAGCATGGCACCGGTCTTGATGGAGTCGGGGGGCGGGGATTGTAGCAGAGCCTGCAGGCTGATTCGCTGCCAAGGCAGCTTCCCACAGGGAGGAGCTACGGAGCCGCTGTGGGAAGCTGCCTTGGCAGCGAATTCTTTGTTTTACCGGCTCACGCCATCCAGCGGCGAGGACGCGGCGGCATAGGCCTTGCGTGGCATGCGGCCGGCCAGGAACGATTCGCGGCCGGCTTCGATGGCCTTGCGCATGGCCGAGGCCATCAGGATCGGCTTGTTCGCATGGGCCACGGCGGAGTTCAGCAGCACACCGTCACAACCCAGCTCCATGGCGATGGCGGCGTCGGAAGCGGTGCCCACCCCGGCATCGACGATGATCGGGACTTCCGCCTCTTCCAGGATCAGGCGAATGTTGTGCGGATTGAGAATGCCGAGGCCGGAACCGATCAGCGAGCCCAGCGGCATCACCGCCACGCAGCCCATGGACTCCAGTTCCTTGGCCACGATCGGGTCGTCGTTGGTGTACACCATCACCTTGAAGCCGTCGTCCACCAGGGTCTGGGCGGCTTTCAGGGTGTGGGTGATATTCGGATAAAGGGTTTTCTGATCGCCCAGCACTTCCAGCTTCACCAGATCATGGCCGTCCAGCAGTTCCCGCGCCAGCTTGCAGGTGCGCACCGCGTCCTCGGCGTTGAAGCAGCCGGCGGTGTTGGGAAGGATGGTGTATTTGTCCGGGCTGACGAAGTCCAGCAGATTGGGTTCGTCGGCGTTCTGCCCAATATTGGTACGGCGAATCGCCACGGTGACGATTTGCGCGCCGCTCTCCTCGATGGCCGATCGGGTCTCCTCGAAATCCTTGTACTTGCCGGTGCCGATCAGCAGCCGGGAGGAATAGGTTTTTCCTGCGATATCGAGTAGGTCGGACATGATGGCCTCGGGTTGAGATTGGTGGGTTAAGGAGAAGGGTGAGACGGAGGCTCACCCGCCCCCAATGGCGTGCACGATTTCCACGACATCCCCGTCGCGCAGCACATGATCGGCATGGGCGCTCTTGGGGACGATATCCCGGTTCACTTCCACCGCCAGTCGTCGCCCGCTCAGGTTCAGGGCCTGAACCAGATCGGCCACGGTGCGGCCGGAAAGGGAAAAGGGTTCGCCGTTAACGGTCAGGGTGGTCATCATTCAATCCACGGAACGGAATAAAGCCCAGGCCAGCATCAGCCAGCCCACGATCAGGGCCACACCGCCAAGGGGTGTGATCGCGCCCAGCCAGCGTTGGCCGCTGAGCACCAGTACATACAGGCTACCACTGAACACCACCATGCCGGCAAACATCACCCAGCCGGCGGTGACGGCGCCGCCGGCGGAGAATTGACGGGCCAGCAGGCCGGTCAGCAGCAGGGCCAGAGCATGGTAGAAATGGTATTGGCTGGCGGTCTCCCAGATGGCCAGATCGGCGGGGCTGACCCGCGCCTTGAGACCGTGAGCGCCGAACGCGCCCAGCATCACCGCGAGGGCACCGTTGAGCGCGCCGAGAGTGAGTAACGCATTCATTGAGAGTCGTCCCTCATGCGTGGATGATCGGGAGAGTGTCGCCGGGTAGCGGGAAAACGCCGGAATTATAACGCAAACGCCACCCGGAGGTGGCGTGCAAAAGGCAGAAAAGCAAACAAAGCAAAAGTAACAAAAACAAAATCAGCGCATTACGGGTTCGTGCAACGATCAGGCAGCAATGGCGTTACGCAGCTTCTTGATCGCGTTGTTCTCCAACTGGCGGATCCGCTCGGCGGACACGCCGTACTCATCAGCCAGTTCCTGCAGGGTGGACTTGCTGTCCGCCAACCAGCGGCGCTCGAGAATATCGCGGCTGCGATCATCCAGCGCCAACAGGGCGGAGCCCAGTTTGCGGGAATTCCGGTCCTGATCGTCCTGCTCGGCGAGCAGCTCAGCGGGGTCGCTGTTGTCGCTGTGCAGGTACGCGGCCGGTGACGGAATGGTGTTGTCCTCATCGTCATTGATGGGACCGTCGAAGCTGGCGTCATAGGCGCCCAGCCGACCTTCCATTTCCTTCACCTGTTCCGGGGTCACTCCCAGATCATCGGCCACCCGGGCGGCTTCTTCCGGCGTCAACCGGCCCAGACGTTTCTTCTGACCACGCAGGTTGAAGAAAAGTTTCCGTTGGGCCTTGGTGGTGGCCACTTTGACGATGCGCCAGTTACGGATCACGTATTCGTGAATTTCCGCCTTGATCCAGTGCACCGCGAAGCTGACCAGGCGCACGCCTTTGGCCGGATCAAAGCGTTTCACCGCCTTCATCAGGCCCACGTTGCCTTCCTGGATCAGATCACCCAGCGGCAGACCGTAGCCGGTGTAGCTGCGTGCGATATGCACGACAAAGCGCAGGTGGGCCAGTACCAGATTGCGGGCGGCATCCAGGTCTTCCTGAAAGTACAACCGCTCCGCCAGTACCCGCTCTTCCTCGGCACTGAGCACCGGCACGGCGTTGACCGCGCGGATATAAGCGTCCAGGTCATGACCCGGTACCGCCAGCGGCATGGCCTGTGCACGTTGCAGTTGTGTGTTCATGTATCCCTTCTCCCTTTTGGATGGGAAAGATATTAGCACTCGCTCCCTATGAGTGCTAATAGGGGTTTTGGTTCCCCGTTATCGTCGGAATCAATAATGATCCCGCTCTCCCCATCGGACCCCGATCTGGATCAATGATTCCATGGTTGGGTGACGAATCGATGTAACGGGAGGTAAAAAAGCAGGATCGCGAATTCGGATATGGCTACGAAGCCGCTGTGGGAGCTTGCCTGCAAGCGAATGTCTTGGCCCGCAAGAGCAATTCGCTTGCAGGCAAGCTCCCACAGTGGCTTCGCGAAGCGCTCACAAGCTGCGATCCCCCCTAGAACTGCGGCTCGATCTCGCCCAGATGTCGGCTCACTGCCAGCCAGGCGCCGAGCAGGCCCAGGGCGCCACTGAACAGCGGCAGGATCAGCGCGGTTGCCGGGGACATCCCGGTGAGCGAATACTCACTTTTGTACAGATCCAGCAACTGATTGACCGGGCCGCCCAGCCACCACAGGGCGGTGCCGACCAGGATCAGCGCCCCCAGCCCGCCGGCGAAACCGCAGCAGAAGCCGCTATAAAGGAAGGGGCGGCGGACAAAGCCGTCGGTGCCGCCGACGATCTTGATCACCACGATCTCCTCGCGGCGGCTCTCGATGGCCAGTCGTACCGTATTCACCACCACCAGCACCACGGCGGCGGCCAGGGCCAGAGTCAGCACCCCGATCAGGCGCTGCCCCAGCTCGATAATGGCATGCAGGCGCCGCACCCAGGCCACATCCAGCTGCGCCAGATCCACTTCCGGCACCTTCGACAGGCGTTGCTGCAGGGCCTCCAGCGCCGCCGGCTCGTTGTTGGACGGGAACACCACGATCAGCGGCGGCAGCGGGTTGTCCGGCAGGGCTTCGAGCACGTCGCCGAAGCCGGATTGCTCACGGAACTCATCCAGCGCCTGCTGGCGGGTGATCACTTCGGTGTCCGCCACGCCGTCCAGGCCTGCCCAATCCTTGGCCAGAGCCCGTTGCCGCTCCTCCTTGATATCCATCTTCAGAAAGACGGACAGATGGGCGCGGCCATCCCAGCCCTGGGTGATGACCCGGGCGTTGTCCAGCAGCACCGACAGACCGGTGGGCAGAGCCAGGGCGATGGCGATCACCAGGATGGTGAGCAGGGTGCTGCCGGGAGTACCACGCATACGCCCCAGGGCATCCGCCAGTGAGTCCCGGTGATGATGGCGCCAGGCGGTGAAGTGATCGCCCAGGGAAGTGCGGGCGCTGCGCGCGCCGGCTGGGCGTTTCGGGTTACGCGCCATACCAGTCTCCCGCAGTCGGAGTGGCGCTCTCGACGCCATCGTGAATCAGGTTGCCTTCGCGCAGAGTCAGCAGGCGGTGGCGGTAGCGGGCGATCAGTGACAGGTCGTGGGTGGCGATCAAAACCGCCACGCCGACCCGGGCGAAGTCGTGGAACAGGTCCATGATCTCCGCGGACAGGGCCGGGTCCAGGTTACCGGTGGGTTCGTCGGCCAGCAGCAGCGGCGGTTTGTTGACCACCGCCCGGGCGATGCCCACCCGCTGCTGTTCGCCGCCGGAGAGCATGATCGGATTCTGCTTTTCCTTGCTGAGCAGGCCCACCTTGTCGAGGGCGGCGCGCACCCGTTTGCCGATATCCGCCTTGGGGAAACCGGCGATCACCAGCGGCAGGGCCACGTTGTCGAACACGCTGCGATCGAACAGCAACTGGTGGTTCTGGTGGACCATGCCGATCTTGCGGCGCAGCAGGGGGATATGGCGGTTGCCGAATCCATTCAGGTTTTGCCGGCCGACCAGGATCTGCCCCTGGGTCGGGCGCTCGATCATCATGATCAACTTGAGCAGGGTCGATTTGCCGGCGCCGGAATGGCCGGTAAGAAAGGTGAGCTGCCCCGCGGGCAACTCGAACGACACCCTGCGCAGGGCGTCCTTGCCACTGGCGTAGCGCTTGCTGACCCGGTCGAATTTGATCATGGATGCTGGTCTCGTTGAGCGTGCTGGGGAGCTTCGATCAGGAGGTCACGTCCTCGAACAGGGCCTGCACGAATTCCTCGGCGTTGAAGGGCCGCAGATCCTCCAGGCGTTCACCGACACCAATGAAGCGGATCGGCAGACCGGTGCGTTTGGCCAGAGCGAACAGGATACCGCCTTTGGCGGTGCCATCCAGTTTGGTCAGCACCAGGCCGGTGACGCCGGCGGTCTCACGGAATTCCAGGGCCTGGTTGATGGCGTTCTGGCCGGTACCGGCGTCCAGCACCAGCAGCACCTCGTGGGGCGCTTCCGGGGACAGCTTCTTCATCACCCGGGTGACCTTGGACAGTTCTTCCATCAGGTTGCCGCGAGTATGCAGGCGGCCGGCGGTATCGGCGATCAGCACATCCGCCTGGCGGGACTGGGCGGCCTGTACCGCGTCATAGATGACGCTGGCGGAGTCGGCGCCGGTATGCTGTGCCACCACCGGAATATCATTGCGCTCGCCCCATACCTGCAATTGCTCCACGGCGGCGGCGCGGAAGGTGTCGCCGGCGGCCAGCATCACGTTGCGGCCCTCCGCCTTGAAGCGGCAAGCCAGCTTGCCGATGGTGGTGGTCTTGCCGACGCCGTTCACGCCCACCATCAGGATCACGTAGGGTTTGTGCCCGCCGTCGATGGCCAGCGGCTGATCCACCGGCACCAGCAGCTTGCGCAGCTCTTCCTGCAGCGCCTCGTAGAGGGCGTCGGCGTCCACCAGTTCCTGGCGGCCGACGCGCTCGGTCAGTGCCTGGATAATGACGTCGGTGGCTTCCACGCCGACGTCCGCCACCAGCAGCTGGGTCTCGATTTCCTCGAAGATCTCGTCGTCGATCTCCTTGGCGCCGACCAGCAGGTCCGCCAGGCCCTTGCCCAGATTCTTGCTGGTCTTGCTCATGCCCGCCTTCATGCGGGCCCAGAAACCGGCGTTGTCTTCTTCGGTCGGTTCTGGCGCGGCGGCCAGGGGGTCGGGTATGGCCGGGGGCTGCTCTTTTTCCCCATTTTCCACCGGCGCCGGAGCGGCTTCGGTCTGCTCCACCGGAGCAGCGGCGGGGGCCGGCTCGCTGGACTCTGTCTCGTCCGCGGAGGGTTCGGCCGGGGCCGCTTCCTCGCGGTCGCGGCGGAACATGCGCGAGAAGAAACCGCCTTTCTTTTGCTCCTTCTCGGCAGGGTTATCGTCGTCGCGGGAAACTTCGTCGTTCATGATCAGTCGTATCCATCGGGTTGTCCGGCTGAGGCCGGAAGAACCCGCCCTGGTGGCGGATTCGGAAAAAGCGCCGCCCGCGTTGGCGGGCGAGCGGGTATCCTACCACTGTCGCGGAGCCTGTTCATGGCCTATGCGACGCCACCGTGAACGCGGTACGGCGGCTGCTGCCCAACCGGCCGTTGGCAAAAAGGGGGGAGCCGGTGCGCCGACGGCGCGGGTCCGGCATTTCCGATCAGAGCATGAGAGGACGTTTGATGAGAATCCTGGTGGTAGCGTTAGTGCTGGGGATGCTGTCATCCCTGGCCCGGGCGGAGTTACCGACCCACGAATTCAGCCTGGATAACGGTCTGCGCGTGCTGGTGCGGGAGGACCACCGGGCGCCGGTGATCACCGTGATGATCTGGTTCAAGGCGGGCAGCATCGACGAGGCTCCCCATGAAACCGGGCTGGCCCATTTACTCGAGCATATGATGTTCAAAGGCACCAAACATCTGGGGCCGGGAGAATACTCACGGATCGTGGCCCGCTTTGGCGGCAGTGACAATGCCTTCACCAGTTACGATTACACCGCTTACTTCCAGCAGTATGAGTCCTCGCGGCTGCCCTTGGCGCTGGAGCTGGAAGCGGAGCGCCTGAAGAACCTGGAGATCGACGACCAGGAGTTCCATCGCGAGCTGCAGGTGGTGATGGAGGAGCGCCGGCAGCGCACCGACGATAACCCCAATGCTCTGGCCTGGGAGAAATTCCAGGCGGTGGCGCGACCGGGCACCGGCTACGCTCACCCGATCATCGGCTGGCGCGACCTGCTGGCCCAACTGCAACCGGAGCAGGCACGCAGCTGGTTCCAGCGCTACTACGTGCCGGCCAACGCCACCCTGGTGATTGCCGGCGACGTTACCGAGGAACAGGTGCGGCCGCTGGTGGAGCGCTTCTTCGCTAAGCTGCCGGCCGGGGAGACGCCGCCACGACCGAAACTCAGTCTGGAGCCGCCCGCCGGAGAACGGCGCCTGTCCCTGCACCTGCCGGTGAAAGTGCCGGCCCTTTACATGACCTATAACGTGCCGTCGCTGACCACCGCCGAGGACAAGAAAGCGTTCTATACCCTGACCATGCTGGCCGGAGTTCTGGATGGCGGCCTCAGTGCCCGCATCGAGACGGAGCTGGTGCGGGGGCAACGTCTGGCCGCCGGCGCCGGCGCCGGTTACAGCGGTTTGCAGCGGGGCAGCGGGACCTTCACCTTCACCGCCACGCCCAATCCGGACGTGACTCTGGAGCAGTTGGAACAGGCCTTGCTGGATCAGGTCCGCGCTCTGGCCGAAACGCCGCCCAGTGCACAGGAAATGGAACGGGTGCGCGCCAGTGTCACCGCCAGCCAGGTGTATCAGCGGGATTCGGTGATGGGCCAGGCCATGGAACTGGGCATGCTGAGCACGCTGGGCCTGGATTGGCGTCTGGCCGGCGAGTTCGAGGCCAATCTCGCCAAGGTTACCGCCGAGGACGTACGGGACGCCGCCCGCCGGTGGCTGGTGGATGAACGTCTCACCACCGCCCTTGTTTTGCCAGAGAAGGAGCTGCCTGAGACGACGCAGCCAGAGAATGCACAGCCGGAGGCACAATAATGCGCGCGATGAAAATAGCGATTTTGGGTGTGATGTGCGTGGGGTTGTTGGCCGGCTGCGCCAGTTTTCCCGCCTCGGAACGGCAGGTGCGCCAGGCGGAGCCGGCGGCGCCGGAGCTGGATATCCAGTCCTGGCAGACCTCCGGGGGCGCCCGGGTGATGTTCGTCCAGAGCGAGGCGCTGCCGATGCTGGATGTGCGTCTGGTAATGAACGCCGGCGGCGCCCGCGACGGTGACTTGCCGGGGCTGGCGGCCATGACCAGCGCGCTGATTGGCGAGGGGGCCCAGGGGCTGAGCGTGGATGACATCGCCCGGGGTTTCGAGGACAAGGGGGCGCAGTTCTCCTCCGGCAGCTACCAGGACATGGCGGTGGTCAGCCTGCGCACCCTGTCCGAGCCGCAATGGCGGGACCCGGCCCTGACCCTGCTGGCGCGGGTGGCGGGCCAGCCTGACTTCCCGCAGGATGCCCTGGAGCGCATTCGCACCCAGATGCTGCAGGGACTGAAAATGGAGCGGCAGGTGCCGGGCCCACAGGTTCAGAAGGCATACCAGAAACAGCTGTTCGGCAATCATCCCTATGGGCATGCGGAGGGCGGCACACTGGAAAGCCTGCCGCGTATTCAGCGGCAGGATCTGGTGGATTACCACCAGCGCTATTACACCGCCGGCAATACCGTCATCGCCCTGGTTGGTGATGTCAGCCGGGCCCAGGCCGAGCGGATCGCCCAGCGTCTCAGCGATGCCCTGCCGCAAGGCGGCGCGGCGCCGGCGTTGCCTCGGGCCAGGACGTTGGCCGCCCGCAAGGTGGAGCATCTGACTTTCCCGTCCACCCAAACCCATATTCTGCTCGGCAACCAGGCCACCTGGCGGGGTGATCCGGACCATGTCGCCTTGTATGTGGGCAATTACATCCTCGGCGGCGGTGGCTTTGCTTCCCTGCTTACCCAGGAGGTGCGTGAAAAGCGCGGCTATGTGTACGGCATTTCCAGCTACTTCAAGCCCATGGCCGCCGGCGGTCCGTTCACAGTTCAACTACAAACCGCCAACGATAATGCCAGCGATGCGCTCGCCCTGACCCTGGATCAAATCCGCCGTTTTATCGCTGAAGGGCCCAGTGAGGAGGAACTGGCCATGGCCAAGGACAACATTCTTGGCGGCATGGCACTGGAAACCGCCGACAACAGCGATATCATCGGCCAGCTCGGCGCCATCGGCTTCTACGATCTGCCTCTGAACTATCTGCAACAGTTCAACCAGCAGGTGCGGGATCTGACCGTGGCGGACATCCAGGCGGCAATGCGGAAAGCGGTGGATCCGGACCATCTGGCGATTGTCAGTATCGGCCCGGAAGCGCCCGGGCTGCCCGCCACGCAAACGGTTAAAAGCAATGAAAGCCAAGGGAAAAACCAGTAAAGGGCAGGTGCGGATCATCGGTGGCGAATTTCGCGGCCACCGCCTGCACTTCGTCGACCAGGGAGGGGATCTGCGCCCCTCCGGGGACCGCCTGCGCGAGACCCTGTTCAACTGGTTGCAGTGGGAGTTGTCCGGAGCCCGGGTGCTGGATCTGTTCGCCGGCTCCGGGGCCTTGGGCGCGGAAGCGCTGAGCCGAGGTGCCGAGCGCGCCATTCTGGTGGAGAAAAAAAAGGAGCGCTGCTCCGATCTGTCCCGTCAATTGCGCCCCTTGTTCGGGGAGCGGGTGGTGGTACAGTGCGCCGACGCCTTGAAATGGTTGCCGAGGACGGCGGAGCGCTTTGACCTGGTGTTCATTGACCCGCCCTATGATCTGGGGCTGGCGGAGCCTGCCTGCCGCGCCCTGGAGGACCTCAAGTTGCTGATGCCGGAGGCGTTGATTTACGTCGAATCCCGGCGCCAGGACGGGGCGCCGGAAGTGCCGGAGAATTGGCGGCTGCTGAAGGAAAAAAGCGGCGGCGATGCGCTGGCTCGATTGTTCCAGCGGGAGTGATGACTGGGATAAGGGCGCTACAAGGCCGCTGTGGGAGCTTGCCTGCAAGCGAATTTTTTCGGGCTTCAGTGCCGATTCGCTTGCAGGCAAGCTCCCACAGCGGCTTCGTGGTGACCCGGAATTGCGGCGTGCCAGCGAACTGCGAATAGCAGCGGTCCTCTTCATAAACGGAGGGTCCGCAATGTTTCAAAAACATTGAGGAAAGAGTATGTGGCTTGCCGTGGCGGCAGTGGTTGCCGGCCTGATTGTTCTTGTCTGGAGTGCTGACCGGTTTGTTGATGGTGCCGCCACCACGGCTCGTTACGCGGGCATGCCGTCCCTGCTGATCGGCATGGTGGTGATCGGATTTGGCACCTCGGCGCCGGAAATGGTGGTGTCCGCCCTGGCGGCCGCGGATGGCAATCCGGGGCTGGCATTGGGCAATGCCTATGGCTCCAACATTACCAACATTGCTCTGATTCTCGGTCTGGTGGCGGTGATCAGTCCGATTGCGGTGCATTCCACCGTATTGCGTAAAGAGCTGCCAATACTGCTGGTGATCACCCTGCTGTCCGCGGCGCTGATTTATGACGACCTGGTGAGTCGCATGGATGCGGCGGTGTTGCTGCTGGTTTTTGCCTTGCTGATGGGCTGGTCCATCTACCAGGGCATGCGGGGGGAAGGCGACCCTCTTGGTGGGGATGTGGACCAGGAAGCCTTCACCCATCCGATGAGCAAGAAGCGCGCTCTGTTCTGGCTGGTACTGGGGTTGGTCCTGTTGGTGCTGAGTTCCCGTCTGTTGGTCTGGGGGGCGGTGGAAATTTCCCAGGCGCTGGGGGTCAGTGATCTGATCATCGGTCTGACCGTGGTGGCCATTGGCACCTCCTTGCCGGAACTGGCCTCCAGCCTGGTGGCCATCCGCAAAAACGAGCACGATCTGGCGCTGGGCAATGTGCTAGGCTCCAACCTGTTCAATACCCTGGCGGTGGTGGGGATCGCCGGCGCGATCCACCCGGTGGCGGTGGAACCGGCGGTGCTTTATCGGGACTGGGCGGTGATGACCGGTCTGACCCTGCTGCTGTTCGTGTTCGGGTATGGCTTCCGTGGGCGGGGGCGGATCAATCGTCTGGAAGGCACGGCGTTGCTGGTTATTTATCTGGCCTACACCGGTTATCTGGTGACCACCATGATGCCTTGACGCCGGGGCCAACTCCGCCGTGAAAGCCACGGTAAAAAGAGGACAATGGAATGCGTGAGCGTCTGGAGCAGCAGTCTTTTCTGGCTTTTCTGATTCTGGTGACAGTGGCCTTCCTGCTGCTGCTGCGCCCTTTCTATGCGCCAGTGTTCTGGGCCTTCGCGGTGGCCCTGATCTTCTTTCCAATGCAGCGGCGCCTGTTGGCGCGCTGGCCGGGGCGGCGCAATCTGGCCGCCATGATCACCCTGCTGTTGAGCATCGTGGTGGTGGTGATCCCGGTGCTGGTGGTGGCGGCGTCTTTCATTCGGGAAGGGCTGGCGGTGTATGACCGCGTGCAACAGGGCGAATTCGATCCGGCCAGCTATCTGCAAAAACTGGAAGCGGCCTTCCCCTCCGCCCATTACTGGTTGCAGCGCCTGGGAGTGGACTTCTCCGATCTCGGCGCGCAATTGATGTCGGGCCTGAAGGCCGCCGGCCAGTTCCTGGCCAAGCGGGCGCTGGATGTGGGGCAGAATACGTTCCAGTTCTTCGTCAATCTCGGCCTGATGCTGTATCTCACCTTCTTTTTGCTGCGCGATGGCCCCGCGCTGGTGAACCTGTTGATCCGGGCGTTGCCGCTGGGCGATGACCGGGAGCGGATGATCTTCAGCAAATTCGCTGAAGTGACCCGCGCCACGGTGAAGGGCAACCTGGTGATCGCGGTGATCCAGGGGGCGCTGGGGGGCCTGATCTTCTGGGCCTTGGGTATGCCGGCGGCGGTGCTGTGGGCGGTGGTGATGGCGTTGCTGTCGTTGATTCCGGCCCTGGGGGCGAGCCTGGTGTGGGTGCCGGTGGCGCTTTATATGTACGCCATCGGAGATGTCACCGAGGCGCTGATTCTGGTGTTGTTCGGTGTCTTCGTCATCGGTCTGGTGGATAACCTGCTGCGCCCGGTTCTGGTGGGCCGGGACACCAAGCTGCCGGACTATCTGGTGCTGTTTTCCACCCTGGGCGGATTGACCCTGTTCGGTATCACCGGTTTCGCTCTGGGGCCGTTGCTGGCGGGTCTGTTTATCTCGTTCTGGCAAATCTTCATTCAGGAGTTCAATGTGGAGCCGGCCGGGAACCTGGCCGCCGCGGACGGGTCCACTGAGGAACAGTCGGTGCCGGAAGCCGAAGTCCGGATTCCGGGGGGAAATAAGGACGACAACGGTGATAACGAGGGATAATGATGAAATTCCTGCTGCTGCCCATGCTGCTGCCTTTCTTGATGGCCATGACCATGTCCGGTTGCGAGGACGAGGATGGTGATGGCGGTGGTCGCTTTCGTACCACGGCGTCGGTGCACTACTACAATCAGATGACTACACAAGGGGCCGAAGATCAGAGCACCCTGACTGTTGACGTGACACTGGAAGGCGAAGACGAGAGCGACAGCGCCACCGGGATCGGCTACTCGCGGGGAGACGAGGGCCCGGAGTTGAGTGTGCGGATCGATGATACCAACGACAATGAGGACAACAGCGTGTTGTTGGAAGGCGTGAATTCCAGTGGGGCTCGCTTGTTTCGCACATCAGAGCGCTTGAGCAATGATAGCCGCTACACGGCGGTATCTTATGGCGACACTTCTGATGGTGGTGGTACAGGAGTGGTGGTGATTCTGCAGGATCAAAGCGATGTGACATCTGGTTCGTCCCGGTTCCGAGTGATCAACACGGTGGAACCGATCAACGTCGGTGCTCATTCTTTTGATCTGCGCTATAACGATGCCGGCTCCGGTAACTACTTCGCTTCCGACCTGGAGCGTGGTGGCGATTCCGGCTATCAGACCACCAATGCCGGTGGCCTTAATCTGGTGGTGGTCAGCAACGGTTTCTCCACTGAGCGGATCCTGGCCCGGGTGGATTGTTCGTTGAGCGGCGGGCGCGCTTACGATGTGATCCTGGCGGCGAACGATCCTCTGAACCCGCCGCTGACCGAGGGGGAGGCGGAGGATGGACTGGTTATTTATTGCCATCCCCATGAACGCGACTGATTGATCTGATTCGCCCGCGGTGATCGCCGCGGGCGCAAGCCCCGCCACATTACTCTCCCGCTATGGCGCCCGCCCGGCTCCGGTATATACTCGCGCTCCTTTGATCCCGTTCCCATCCCGTTCCGTGGAGACCGTCGATGTTCAAGGTTAACGAGTATTTCGATGCCAAGGTGGCGTCCATTGCCTTCCAGACCGAGGATAAGCCCGCCACCGTCGGCGTCATGGCCCCGGGCGACTACGAGTTCGGCACCAGCCAGCACGAAACCATGACCGTGGTCAGCGGTGCCCTTACCGTGCAGCTGCCCGGCGCGGAGGACTGGCGCACCTACGCCGCCGGCGAGACCTTCGAAGTGGAGGCCGATCAGCGCTTCCAGGTGAAAGTGGCGGTGGATACCGCTTATCTGTGCCTGTACGGCTGATCGAAAAACGCTGTATTCGCTGGCAAGCCAGCTTCCCACGGAGGGGTACTACGGAGCCGCTGTGGGAAGCTGGCTTGCCAGCGAATCGGCGTGTGGAAGTGCTCGCCCCATGCTCCCCCACTTTTGCCCCACCTCCCCATTCTGATTAGTATTCCCTGCTTTCCAACGCCAGGAGTTGACGGTGCCCGCTATCCATACCCGCGAACCGGCCCTGATCCTTCGTGCCGGTGATGAGGCCATCGCGCACATCCGCGAGCATGGGCTGCGCGCGGAAGACATCGAGGTGCTGCCCGGTGCCGCCGGCGGGCCCAAGGGAATCGGGATTGCTGGTCTGGACCAGGCCATTTTCGGCGACTTTTTGTCGCGGGCGCCGCGCCAGCGCACCTTGATCGGGGCCTCCATCGGCAGCTGGCGTTTCGCCGCCGTGGCCAGTGGCAAGGATGGCGCCGCGCGCTCCACGGCGCTGGCGCGATTGGCGGATCTGTATACCCGCCAGCGTTTCCCCAAAGGCATTACCGCTCACGAAGTCACCCGCCGTTGCGCCGCCATGCTCTCTGACCTGCTTGATGAGCAGGACCACACCATCCTCGACAACCCGGACTATCGGTTGGTGGTGGTGGTGATCCGCAGCCGTGGCCTGATGACACGGGACGGCGGCCTGGGGTTGGGGTTGGGACTGGCCGGAGTGATTGGCGGCAATTTGCTGAGCCGTCGGGCGCTGGGCGCTTTCATGGAACGTGGCCTGGTCTACACTGGTGACGAGGACAACCTGCCGCTGGCCCAACTGGCGGATTTCGCCACCCACCATGTGCCATTGACCGCCGACAACCTGCGTGCCGCCCTGCTGGCCAGCGCCGCCATTCCCATGGTGCTGGAAGGGGTACGGGATATCCCCGGGGCCCCGCCGGGCGTCTACCGGGATGGTGGCATGCTCGATTACCATCTGGACTTGCCGTATCGCACGGAAGGGCTGGTGTTGTATCCGCATTTCACCGACCGGGTGATTCCCGGCTGGTTCGACAAGCCGCTGCGCTGGCGCAATGGCGACCCCGGGCGTTTGTCCCGCACCGTATTGGTGTCGCCGTCACCGCAGTATCTGGCCAGCCTGCCGCATGGCAAGCTGCCGGATCGCACCGACTTCAAGCGTTATCTCGATGATGACGCCGGCCGTGAACGCTATTGGCGCATGGCCATCGATGAAAGCCGGCGCCTGGGAGATGAATTTTTGCAACTGGTGGAGAGCGGTCGTTGCGCCGATCGCCTGCATCCTCTGCTGGGCCGCCGGCCCGCGAACTGATTTGGCCCGCAGGTTGCACGGCCAGGCTCCGTGTTTTCCTCATAGTCACGGAGTTTGTCATGTCCTCATCCGATGATTACCCGCTGAGCGCTGTTCCCGAGGACCAGCGTAAGGGGTTGCTGTCCACCTCGGTGGTGCTGCTCGGTTTCACCTTCTTTACCGCCACCATGTGGGCCGGCGGCAACCTGGGGACCGCGTTCTCGTTCCCTGAACTGCTCATGGTGATCCTGGTGGGCAACCTGCTACTGGGAGCCTACGCCGCCGCGCTGGCCTATATTGCCTGTCGCAGCGGACTGAACACCGTGCTGATGGGGCGCTACTGTTTCGGGGAGAAGGGCAGCAAGCTGTCTGACTGCTTGCTGGGCTTTACCCAGATCGGCTGGTACGCCTGGGGTACCGCCACCATCGCCATTGCTCTGGTCAACATGACCCCGCTGCCGCAATGGCTGGAGTTGCCGTTGATGGTGGTGTTCGGCTTTGGTTTTTGTGTCACCGCCATGGTGGGGTATCGCGGGTTGGACTGGTTGTCCCGGTTCGCGGTGCCGGCCATGCTGCTGTTCATCGGCGTCAGCCTCTATCGGGGCGTGGTCGATGTCGGTGGCTTCGCGGCACTGAGCGCCCGTGCCGGCGGCGGTGATATGGGCTTCGCCGCCGCCATCACCGTGGTGATCGGTACCTTTGTCAGTGGCGGTACCATGGCCACCAACTGGAGCCGCTTTGCCCGCAATGGCCGTATCGCGGTGATCGCCACCCTGGCGGCGTTCTTCCTCGGCAACGGTTTGATGGTGCTGGTCGGCGCCATGGGCACGCTGATTTACCAGCAGGCCGATATCGTCGATGTGATGATTACCCAGGGCTTCGTGGTGCTGGCGCTGTTGATGCTGTTCCTGAACATCTGGACCACTCAGGACAATACCATCTATAACTTCTCGGTGGCCGGCTGCAATCTGCTGCGCACCGACCGGCGTCGTGTGGTAACCGTCGCCGGGGCCGGCATTGGTACGCTGCTGGCGGTGTTCGGCATGTACGATCTGCTGGTGCCGTTCCTGATCCTGCTGGGAACTTTCATTCCGCCATTGGGCGGGGTGATCATGGCCGACTTCTGGGTGCGTTTTCGGGGGCAATACCCTTCTCTGCAGGGCACGGTACTGCCGGCTTTCCAATGGTCCGGCCTGGGCGCCTACGCTCTCGGCGCCCTGGCGGCCTGGAGCTCGCCGGTATTGCCGCCGGTGGTCGGGGTGGTGGTGGCCTTCCTGGCTCATGCCCTGATTTCCCGTCTGTTGCCAGCGGCAGAGGGCGTCCCGGAGCAGTCGTGAGCTTTTTTCAGCCTTAAGCCCGTTTTTGGAGTGATCATGGAAATCGTCAACGTCCGTCTGCGTCAGCAACCCGATCTGTACACCTTGCGTATCGAGGAGGGGCGCTTCGCCGCCATCGAGCGTCAGCCGGGTTCGGTGGCGGCGGCACAGGGGCAGCGGGATGGTCAGAGACGGCTGGCCTGTGCGCCTCTGGTGGAACCGCACATCCATCTGGACGCGGCCTTTACCGCCGGTGAACCGGCCTGGAACCAGAGCGGCACCCTGTTCGAAGGCATTGAGCGCTGGAGCGAACGGCGCCCCATGCTCAGCAACGAGGACGTGCGCCAGCGCGCGCTACGCACCATGGAACTGCTGGTGGGACGGGGTGTGCAGCACATCCGCACCCACGCCGACACCACCGATCCGGACCTGGTGGCGCTGCGGGCGTTGTGCGAATTACGCGATGAGTTGAAGGATTATATCGACCTGCAGGTGGTGGCGTTTCCCCAGGAGGGGCTTCTGTCCAGCCCGGGCGGGTTGGAGCGCATGGAGCAGGCGCTGGAAATCGGCGCCGACGTGGTCGGCGGCATTCCCCATTTCGAGTTCACCCAGGAACTGGGCAACGCCTCGATGAAGAAAGTCATCGAACTGGCGATGCGTTATGACCGGTTGGTGGACGTTCACTGCGACGAGATCGACGATCCCAATTCCCGTTTCCTGGAAGTGCTGGCCAGCGAGGCGTTGTTCAACGGGCTCGGCGGGCGTGTCACCGCCAGCCACACCACCGCCATGCACTCCTATGACAACGCCTATTGCTCCAAGCTGTTCCGATTACTCAAGCAGTCCGGCATCAACTTCATTTCCTGTCCCACCGAGAGCCTGCATCTGCAGGGGCGTTTCGACAATTATCCGAAACGGCGCGGCCTGACCCGGGTGAAAGAACTGAACGCGGCGGGCATCAATGTGTGCTTCGGCGAGGACTCCATTTTTGACCCCTGGTATTCCCTCGGTAATGGCAGCCTGCTGCGAACGCTGGATTTCGGGCTGCACATCTGCCACATGATGGGCTATCAGGATTTCAGCCAGGCGTTGGATCTGATCACCGACAACAGCGCGCGAACCCTGAACATCCATGACCGCTACGGCATCGCCGTGGCTAAGCCGGGTAATTTCATTCTGCTCGATGGCGAAGACGATTATTCGGTGCTGCGCCGTCAGGGAGAGGTGCTGCTCTCGGTGCGCGGCGGCAAAGTGATCATGGAACGCGAACCCTCTCGTCTGCTGACGCCCGCCTATCTGCCCGGCGCGGAATAATCCGCGCCGGGAATCTGTGCTACTCTTTGGTGCTTATACGTAACACGTCGATTCGCGAGCAAGCTCGCTTCCCACAGCGGCTCCGTAGTCCTCTCTGTGGGAAGCGAGCTTGCTCGCGAATTGGGCTTGCCGAAAACTGTCGGACAGCGACAACCTGACTCTCAACCCTTGACCGATCCGTGCAATCACAGTCTCTGACCCGCCAAATATGGCAACAAACCTGGCCGATGACCCTGGGCGTGATGTCGCTGCTGGGGTTCAATCTGGTGGACAGCGTTTTTGTCGCCCGCCTGGGCACCGAGCCGCTGGCGGCGCAGTCGTTCACCTTCCCACTGGTGTTTCTCAGCATTGGCGTGCAGGTCGGCGTGGGCATCGCCATCGCCGCGCTGATCTCTCGCGCCATCGGCGCCGGCGAATCGCACCGGGCCGGACGTCTGGGATTGCTGGTGCTGGCCGGTGGTGGCGGGCTGATGGCGTTGTTGCTGGCGCTGCTGTGGCTGGTGCAGGAGCCGGCTTTCTCTCTGCTGGGCGCCAGTGAGTCGATTCGTGAGCTGATCCGGCCATTCTGGACCGTGCAGGTGGTGGCTTCCTGGCTGGGCGCCCTGGCGTACTTTGGTTACAGCCTGTTTCGGGCGCACGGTAATACCCGTTTTCCCGGCACCATGATGGTGGTCACCAGCCTGATCAACCTGTGTCTGGACCCGTTACTGATCTTCGGCATCGGCTCCTGGCCGGGGCTGGGGCTGATCGGCGCCGCCTGGGCGTCTTTGCTGGCGTTTGGCTGCGGCGTGCTGGCGGTGGCCTGGGCGCTGCGCGGCCGTGGCTGGTTGGAGCGGGTGGGGGCCTGGCGGGAAGCGCGTGCCTCGGCGCTGCCGTTCGCCCACATTGCCGGCCCGGCCATGATCAGCCAGTTGATGCCGCCACTGGCCTCGATGCTGGCCACCGGCCTGGTGGCGCGCCTTGGCGAAAGCGCGGTGGCGGCGTGGGGGCTGACCAGCCGCCTGGAGAGCTTTTCCATCGTCCTGGTGCTGGGCATGACCATGGCGCTGCCGCCCTGGCTGGGCCGTTGTTACGGTGCCGGCAACTGGGCCGAGGTGGAGCGGCTGATGGCCGGCGCGGCGCGCATGGTGCTGTTTTGGCAGCTGGCGCTGGGCGTGGTCTTCGCCCTGGCGGCACGGCCGCTGGCGTCGGCATTGGTGGCCAGCGGGGAAGTGCGGGACACCCTTACTATCCTGATTCGCTTCCTGCCGCCCAGTTATGGCCTGCTGGGTGTCTGCATGCTGGTGGTTTCGGCCAGCAACGCCCTGGGCTGGCCCTGGCGGGCCATGGGGATCTCGTTCCTGCGCCTGTTCGCCTGTTATCTCCCCTTGCTGTGGTTGGGGTCGGTGCTGGCCGGTTTTACCGGCCTCGCGCTGGGGGCCGCCCTGGGCAATGTATTGGCCGGGGTGATGGCCTGGCGAATGTACCGTGGCGCGGTGGCGGTAAGGCTTGTGGGTCGGACGTCTGACGTCAGACCTTCTTAACCAATTCGTCGTCTTTTGCACTTGGCAGACCCGCCGGTATGGGGAACAGTATTCGGATGCCTGTTGGCGTATCACAAGAACATAAGAAAGAGCACAAGGAGAGACCATGAACCTGAGATCCGCGATTCGAGCCCCTCTGGCCGCCGCCGTGCTGTTGGCGGGCACTGCTGTTCATGCCGCCGATGCCGGTCTGGTGGAACGGGTGCAGCAGCTGGCCGAAGCTCAGAGTGGCGAACTGGAAAAGACCTTCAAGCATCTGCACGCCAATCCGGAGCTGGGTTTCCACGAAACCGAGACCGCCGCCATGGTGGCCAAGCGTCTCAACAAGCTTGGGTATAAGGTGCATACCGGTATCGGCGGTACCGGCATCGCCGCGGTGCTTGAGAACGGTGACGGTCCGGTGGTCATGTTCCGCAGCGACATGGATGCGCTGCCGGTGAAGGAAGACACCGATCTGCCTTATGCCAGTGACAAGCAGGTGACCCTGCCGGACGGCAGCCAGACCTATGTCATGCACGCCTGTGGTCATGACAGCCATGTCAGTTGGTTGTTGGGCATCGCCCAGGTAATGAAGGAGACCCGCAAGGACTGGTCCGGCACCCTGGTGCTGGTGGCGCAGCCGGCGGAGGAGTTGATCGAAGGCGCCCAGGCCATGGTGGACGACGGCCTTTACGACAAGGTGCCGGAGCCGGAATTGCTGATCGCCGCCCACGTCTTCCCGATCTGGGCATCGGGCACGGTGGCGGTGCGTGCCGGTCGCCGCATGGCCGGCTCCGACGCTCTGGATGTGACCCTGCATGGCGTCGGCGGCCACGGCTCCTCGCCGCAACACACCATTGATCCGGTGGTGCTGGGGGCTCGTTCGGTGATGGCTTACCAGACCATCGTCAGCCGTAATGTGGATCCGCAACAGCCGGCGGTGTTGACCGTGGGCAGTGTGCAGATCGGTGAGGCCAACAATGTGATTCCGGACAACGGCGTGCTCAAGCTGAACCTGCGCTGGTACGAGAAGCCGGTCCGTGAGCAGTTGATCAGTGCGATCAAACGGGAAACCAACGGTCTGGCCACGGCTGCCGGAGTCCCCGAGGACCGTATGCCGGAATACACCATGAAAGGCTACGCCGAGCCGGTCTATAACGATGAAGCCCTGGTGGACTGGGCCAAGCCGGTACTGGCCTCGGTGTTGGGTGAGAAGGCGCTGATGCCGGGCTTCCCGCCGGTAATGGGATCCGAGGATTTTCCGCTGCTGGTATCCGGGCTGGAGAATACCAAGACGCTGTTCATGGAAGTGGGTGGTGGTGCTCCGGACGTGACCAAGGTCTACATGGAAACCGGCAAGTTGCCGCCGCTGAACCACAATCCCAAGTTCGAGATCAAGAACCCGGCGCTGGCGATCACCACCGCGGTGAAAGCCGGCAGCATGTTGCTGCTGGATTCGTTGAAGCCGAAGGGCTGATCCCCGGGTCAGCCAAACCCCACTACGAAGCCACTGTAGGAGCTTGCCTGCAAGCGAATTGTTTGGGTCGAAAGCCGATTCGCTTGCAGGCAAGCTCCTACAGTGGCTTCGTGGTCGGGCCCGCGAGCCGCGATCCTGTTTGACCGATCAGGCGCTGCGCAGATGATGCGCGTGATAGCGCAAATGATCGTCAATAAAGCTGGCGATGAAGAAATAGGAATGGTCGTAACCGGGTTGCATGCGCAATGTCAGCGGCACTTCCGCTTCCTTGCAGGCGGCCTGTAAGGCTTCCGGCCGCAGCTGTCCGTCCTGGTAGAAATTATCGGCGTCCCCCTGATCAACCATCAGCGCCAGGTTGCTGCCGCGGCTTTTAACCAGCTCACAGGCATCCCATTCCCGCCAGTTGCTCTGATCCTTACCCAAATATCCGCTGAACGCGAACTCGCCCCAGGGGCACTGACTCGGGTTGCAGATCGGGGCGAACGCGGATACCGAAGTGTAACGTCCCGGGTTCTTGAGGGCGCAGATCAAAGCGCCGTGCCCGCCCATGGAGTGGCCGCTAATGGCCGCCTTGCCATTCAGCGGGAAGTGCGCTTCCAGCAGGGCCGGCAGCTCCCCGGTGACGTAGTCGTACATGTGGTAGTGGCGGTTCCAGGGCGATTCGGTGGCGTTGACATAGAAACCGGCGCCGGAGCCGAAATCATAGCGCTCGTGTTCTCCGGGGAGATCGGTGCCACGGGGGCTGGTATCCGGGCAGACGATGGCAATGCCCAGCTCCGCGGCTATGCGCTGGGCGCCGGCTTTCTGCATGAAGTTTTCGTCGGTGCAGGTGAGTCCGGACAACCACCACAGCAAAGGCACGGACTTTTCTTCCGCCGCTGGTGGCAGGTAGATGGCGAAGATCATTTCGCAGTGCAGCGCTTCACTGCGATGCTTGTAGCGTTTCAGCCAGCCGCCGAAGGACTTGGTGGCGGAGATCAGTTCCAGTTCGTCGGACATGTTCTTTCTCCGAAAGATTGCTTGCACGCTCCACGCTTGCACGCAAAGACGGTGTGAGCCCCGGGCTTAGCGTGCCAGCGTGTTGCGTGTAAGCGTGTGGGCGCGCCTTAGTAAAGAATCACCGAGCGAATGCTTTTGCCTTCGTGCATCAGATCAAAGGCGGTGTTGATCTCGTCCAGCGGCATGGTGTGGGTGACGAACTCATCGATCATGATTTCGCCTTTCATGTAGCGCTCCACATAGCCGGGCAGTTCGGTTCGGCCCTTCACCCCGCCGAAAGCGGAACCCTTCCAGACACGTCCGGTGACCAGCTGGAACGGGCGGGTGCTGATTTCCTCGCCGGCGCCGGCGACACCGATGACCACCGATTCACCCCAGCCCTTGTGGCAGCATTCCAGCGCCGAGCGCATGACGTTGACGTTACCGATGCATTCGAAGGAGTAGTCCACGCCACCGTCGGTCAACTCGACGATCACTTCCTGGATCGAGGCGCTGTGGTCTTTCGGATTGACGAACTCGGTGGCGCCGAATTGGCGGGCCAGGGCTTCTTTCTCCGGGTTGATGTCGATGGCGATGATGCGTTCCGCCTGGGCCATCACCGCGCCCTGGATCACGGCCAGACCGATACCGCCGAGACCGAACACCGCTACAGTGGAGCCCGGCTCCACCTTGGCGGTGTTCAGCACCGCGCCGATACCTGTGGTGATGCCACAGCCGAGCAGACAGATCTTGTCCAGCGGCGCTTCCTTGCTCACCTTGGCCAGGGAGATTTCCGGCAGCACGGTGTACTCGGAGAAGGTGCTGGTGCCCATGTAGTGATGCAGCATCTTGCCTTTATGGGAGAAACGGCTGGTGCCGTCGGGCATCAGGCCCTGGCCCTGGGTGGCGCGCACCGCCTGGCACAGGTTGGTCTTGCCGGAGAGGCAGAACTTGCACTTGCGGCACTCGGCGGTGTACAGCGGAATCACATGGTCACCGGGTTTCAGGCTGGTGACGCCTTCGCCCACTTCCTGCACCACGCCGGCGCCTTCGTGGCCGAGGATGGAGGGAAACAGGCCTTCGGGATCGGTGCCGGACAGGGTATAGGCATCGGTATGGCAGACACCGGTGGCGGCGATTTTCACCAGCACCTCACCGGCCTTGGGGCCGGCCACGTCCACTTCCTCGATCACCAGGGGTTTGCCTGCTTCCCAGGCTACGGCGGCTCTTGATTTCATGTTTCTCTCCATCTTCAGGCTGGGTGCGCGATTCGCGGGGGCTGACCGGGGGCATCAGCCGCTTCCGCGATTATCAGAGGATGCTGGCAGTGTAGTGCAGCGTGGGGGGGAGGATTAAGGCATTATGGTGCAATTGATTATTGCCTGGGAGCAATAATGCAGCATTGGGATCGTATCGAGGCGTTCGTGGAAGTGGTGCGACGCGGGTCCTTTGCCGGTGCCGCCAAGCGATTGGGGGTGTCCAGTTCCCATGTCAGCCGACTGGTGGCACGTCTGGAAACCCAGCTGGAAACCCAACTCTTGTACCGTACCACCCGGACCTTGCGGCTCACCGATGCGGGTTCGGTGTATTTCGAGCACTGTGCCCAGTTGTTCGACGGCTTCCAGGAGGCCCTGGCGGCGATTGGTGATTATCAGCAACAACCTTCCGGGGTGCTGCGGCTGACCTGCGCTTCCACCTTCGGTGAGAAGTACATCGCGCCGGTGGTCAACGACTTCCTCGCGCGTCATAGCCGCTTGCAGGTCCATATGGAGTTCACCAACCGGCGCGTGGATATCGTTGACGAAGGCTTCGATGTGGCGATCCGCACCGGCGCGCTGCCGGATTCGTCCTTGATCGCCCGGCGCCTGTGTGACCGCCGGGAGTACGTTGTTGGCTCGGCGGAGTATTTCGAACGGCACGCCCGCCCCCATACCCTGGGGGAACTGGCGGCGCACAATTGCCTGCACGGCTCCCTGGATCATTGGACCTTCGATGTGGAAGGGCAGCATCGCACCCAGCGGGTCCAGGGCGGCTGGCGCGCCAATTCCGGTCTGGCGCTGCTTGACGCGGTGCGCAAAGGGCTGGGACTGGCGCAGTTACCGGATTACTACGTGGAAGAGGATCTGGCCTCCGGGCGGCTGGTGTCCGTGTTGGATCAATACGCGTGCGGCCACACCGCGGTGTGGGTGGTTTATCCCCGTCATCGACACTTGTCGCCCAAGGTGCGTCAATTCGTCGATTTCCTCATCGAGAACCGGATTCGCTAGCGCCAATCCCTGGCGGTTTGCCCGTCCTTGTTCCGCGTTAGTGATGCATGGCGAAGGAGATGGATTCCGGGTGGCTCAATTTGAGGAAATCCCCCATGCCCATCTTGATCACTTCCGTATGGGAGCCGGCGTTGAACGCCAGCCAATCCTGCTTGAGCAGGCTTTCATCAATGAAGACGCGCATGTCGTAAAGGGTGCCGAACGGCGGCTCGCCACCCACTTCACAGAGCGGAAAGCGGTCCCTGAACTGGTCTTCCCGGGCCAGTGACAGGTGGCGGGCGCCCAGGGCCTGGCGCAGACGATCCGGGTCCACGTATTCATTGGCAGACAACAGGGCCATGGCCAGTTCGCCATCCACGGACACGATCACCGTTTTCGCCATGTGATCACCAGGGATGTGCGTGGATTGCGCGGTCTGCGCCGCGGTGGCGGTGGGGGGATGGTTGTAGCAGTGGTAGTTCACCTGGTTGCGGTCAAGCAACTCGGTCAAAGCGCGTACGGCCATGATGCACCTCCTGCCGGTAGCGAAAACCGTGTTTCATCCAGAATAGGAAGGGCGGGCCGGCGGGGAAAATACCGTTGGGCTATATGGGCATATCGGCATACAACCATGGGGTATGAGCCCGGGAGGGCGGCCGAAGCCGCCCGGGGGCGGGGCGGGATTACAGGCCCAGGTTGTCCAGAATACGCAGGCTCGCCTGGGACTGGTTCATGGTGTAAAAGTGCAGGCCCGGCGCGCCCATGGCCAGCAGGCGCTCGCACAAGCGGGTCACCACTTCCTCGCCGAAGGCCTTTACCGCTTGTTCGTCGTCCTTGATATCGTCCAGCTTGCTGCGCAGCCAGCGTGGAATGTCGGCGCCGCAGACGCCGGAAAAGCGGATCAGATTGGCCACATTGAGGATCGGCATGATGCCCGGGTAGACCGGAGCGTCGCAGCCGGTGCGCCGCAGGGCGTCCATGTAGTAGCCGTAGGCGTCGGCGTTATAGAAGTATTGGGTCAGCCCGCTGTTGGCGCCGGCATCGATCTTGCGCTTGAAGTGAGCGATGTCGTCTTCGAAGCTGCGCGCCTGTGGGTGCATTTCCGGATAGGCGGCCACTTCCAGAGTGAAATGGTTGCCGGTTTCCTCGCGGATCAGACGGACCAGGTCATCGGCGTATTTCACTTCGCTTTGCGCATAGCCCATGCCCGAGGGCAGATCGCCACGCAAGGCGACGATACGGCGCACGCCGCTGTCACGGTAACCGCGCACCAACTCCAGGATTTCCTCCCGGCTCTGACCGATGCAGCTCAGGTGCGGCGCGGTATCGGCGTGCTGCTCGCGCAGTTTGTCGACCATTTCACGGGTGTTGTCACGGGTGGAGCCGCCGGCGCCGAAGGTGCAGGAAAAAAACGCCGGCTTCTTCGCCAGCAGTTTTTGCTGTGTGGTCAGCAGTTTGGTACGTCCTTCATCCGTTTTCGGCGGGAAGAACTCGAAACTGATGCGTTTCATAGAAAACTCGCTTCGCGAGGCATACACGCCAGCACGCAACACGCTGACACGCTTTCTTGGCGTGTATGCGTGTCAGCGTGCCGCGTGGAAGCCTTAGTACTTGTAATGATCCGGCTTGTACGGGCCGTCGACGCTGACGCCGATGTAGCCGGCCTGCTCGGCGGTCAGCCTGGTCACCACGCCACCAAAGCCCTGCACCATGTACATGGCCACTTCTTCGTCGAGATGCTTGGGCAGCACTTCCACCTTCAGCATCTTTTCCTTCACCGCGTCGGAATGGTTGGCGTAGCCCTGATCGAACAAGTACATCTGCGCCAGTACCTGGTTGGCGAAGGAGCCGTCCATGATCCGGCTGGGGTGGCCGGTGGCGTTGCCCAGGTTCACCAGGCGGCCTTCGGAAAGCAGCAACAGAAAGTCGCCCTCCGCTTTGTCGCGCCATACCTTATGGACCTGCGGCTTCACTTCTTCCCATTCCCAGGTCTTGCGCATGAAGGCGGTGTCCACTTCATTGTCGAAGTGGCCGATGTTGCACACCACCGCGCCTTTCTTCAGAGCCTTGAGCATGTTGGCGTCACAGACGTTGAAGTTACCGGTGGTGGTGACCAGCAGATCGGTGTTGCCGAGCAGGTCGCTATTGATGGAGGCGGCGGTGCCGTCGTTGACGCCGTTTTTATAAGCACTCACCACTTCAAAGCCGTCCATGCAGGCCTGCATGGCGCAGATCGGGTCGACCTCGGTCACTTTGACGATCATGCCTTCCTGGCGCAGGGACTGGGCGGACCCCTTGCCCACGTCACCGTAGCCCACCACCAGTGCTTTCTTGCCGGAGAGCAGGTGATCGGTGCCGCGTTTGATGGCGTCGTTGAGCGAATGACGACAACCGTACTTGTTGTCGTTCTTGCTCTTGGTGACGGAGTCGTTCACGTTCACCGCCGGTACCTTGAGGGTGCCTTTCTTGAGCATGTCATACAGACGATGCACGCCGGTGGTGGTCTCCTCGGTGATGCCGTGGATGTTATTCAGCATCTCCGGGTAAGTGTCGTGAATATAGGCGGTCAGGTCACCGCCGTCGTCCAGGATCATGTTGGCGTCCCACAGATTGCCGTCGCCGTCGCGGCAGGTCTGTTCGATGCACCACATGTACTCTTCCTCGGTTTCGCCCTTCCAGGCGAACACCGGTACGCCGGAGGCGGCGATGGCGGCGGCGGCGTGATCCTGGGTGGAAAAGATGTTGCAGCTGGACCAGCGCACTTCCGCGCCCAGTTCCTTCAACGTTTCGATCAACACCGCGGTCTGGATGGTCATGTGAATGCAGCCGATGATACGGGCACCTTTCAGCGGCTGATCGGCACGATACTTGGCGCGGATCGCCATCAGTGCCGGCATTTCGGTTTCCGCGATCTCGATTTCCGAACGGCCCCATTGGGCCAGGGAAATATCCGCGACCTTGTAATCCTGCAACGCTTCCGGTTGTGCGTTCATTGCTCTCTCCATTCGTGGTTAGCGAATGGGCGCCGTTGAAAATGTCGCGCCGTTCCCCCGAGCCTCGCGGCCCTCGCCGCTGCAGCGCCCCTCGGGGGAGTGGCGGAGTCCGTCGTCAGAGCGCGTTCTTCAGCACGTCCGCTTTGTCGGTGTTTTCCCAGCTGAAGCCTTCCCGGCCGAAATGGCCGTAGCTGGCGGTGGGACGGTAGATCGGACGGCGCAGGTCGAGCATTTCGATAATGCCGCGCGGACGCAGATCGAAGTGCTCGCGTACCAGTTGCGCGATCTTGTCGTCGCTGATCTTGCCGGTGCCGAAAGTGTTGATGGCGATGGAGGTGGGCTCGGCCACGCCGATGGCGTAGCTCACCTGAATCTCGCACTTGTCGGCCAGGCCGGCGGCGACGATGTTCTTGGCCACGTAGCGGCCGGCATAGGCGGCGGAACGGTCCACTTTGGACGGATCCTTGCCGGAGAAGGCACCGCCACCGTGGCGCGCCATGCCGCCGTAGGTATCGACGATGATTTTGCGTCCGGTCAGACCGCAATCCCCCATCGGGCCACCGATGACGAAGTTGCCGGTGGGGTTGATGTGATAGAGCGTATCCTTGTGCAGCCAGTCCGCCGGCAGCACCGGTTTGATGATCTCTTCCAGCACCGCTTCGCGCAGATCGCTCAGCTTGATCTCCGGCGAGTGTTGAGTGGACAGCACCACGGCTTCCACCGCCACTGGCAAACCGTTCTCGTAGCGCAGCGTGATCTGGCTCTTGGCGTCCGGGCGCAGCCACGGCAGGGTGCCGTTCTTGCGCAGTTGCGCCTGGCGCTCCACCAGACGGTGAGAGAAATAGATCGGTGCCGGCATCAGCGTGTCGGTTTCATTGGTGGCGTAGCCGAACATCAGGCCCTGGTCACCGGCGCCGAGATCTTTGTTGTCCGCCTCATCCACGCCCATGGCGATGTCCGCGGACTGTTTGCCGATACCGTTGAGCACGGCGCAGCTGGCACCGTCGAAGCCCACATCGGAACTGTCGTAACCGATATCCAGGATTACCTGGCGGACGATGTCTTCCAACTCCACATAGGTATTGGTGCGCACTTCCCCGGCGACCACCGCCATACCGGTTTTTACCAGCGTTTCCACGGCCACGCGGGCGTGGGGATCGTCGGCGATGATGGCGTCCAGAACCGCATCGGAAATCTGGTCGGCCATTTTGTCCGGGTGGCCTTCGGAGACCGACTCGGAGGTAAAGATGCTGTATTCACTCATTACCGGTTTACTCCCTCGATTGGGGGTTGACGTTCCACACGGACCTCAGAGTCTGTTGTCGATCTCTGCGCCACCGCGTTGAAAACTGCGCACCTGTACCTGGAACCCGTTGCGCAGGGCCAGGAACAAACTATCGCGCAAAACCAGGCCGGCACGACCAGCCCAACTCACCAGATCGGCTTCGTCGAAGCCGAGCCAGAAATCACCGCAGGCCTCCACGGCCCACTTTTGGTTATGACGACACAAATCGGTGACCACCACCACCCCGCCCGGGGTTAATTGCTGGGCGGCGGCCTGCAAAGCGGTGGCGGGGGAGGCCAGATGATGGAGTACCATGTTCATCACCACCGCGTTCACCGGCGGCAATGCCGCTCCCGCCTCCGGCCATTCGCCCAGTACCAGCCGCACATTGTCCAGGCCCTGTTCCGCCACTTCCCGGCGGGCTCGCTCCAGCATGGCTTCGGCGTGATCCAGGGCCAGCACCTGCTCGAAACGCTGTGCCAACGGCACCAGGAAACGGCCGTCGCCGGGCCCGATCTCCAGCACCGTGTCGGTGCCGCCCGCGGCCCGATCCAATAACTCGCAGGCCTGCTCGGCGTACTGCTCGTGCTCGGCGATCAGGTCCTGATGGCGGGCCAGATCGTCCGCGTGGCGCACGAAAAACGCCCGGCTCTGGGCCGCGCGCTGGGCTTGCACGCCTTTCAGGCGCTGCGCTGTTACCGTATCCAGCGGGGTCTGATCCAATTGCTCGAACAATGCCCCGTGCAGAGCGCTGGTCTGGGTATCCGCCGGCGGCAGACGGCGCCGATAGAAGATGGAATTCCCCTCCCGGCGCTTCTCCACCAGACCGGCCTGGGCCAGCACCTTGAGGTGATGGCTCATGCCTGACTGCTTCATGGCCATGATCTCGCACAGCTCCAGCACGCCGAAGCTGTTCTGGCCGAGCACCTGCAAAACCTCCAGACGCAAGCCGTCACCGGCGGCCTTGAGAAAGACCGTCAGACCGTCGAGTCCGGATTGTGTGGCTTCAGCGGGTGCTGTCATGGCGGCGAGTGTAGCTTATTGTCGATAGTGCATCAAAATAAATTGATATAGATGAGGGGCGGACATCCAGCGCACTTCCTGACCAATATGAACAAAACGCCCAAAACGCAAAGAACGCCCATTATCGCCATTACATTTCACACCTTTTCGGTGGGGGGTAGCGTGCCGGTTGTAGAGAAACGCTTGTTTCTCCGATCAAAGCCGGGTGGCGTCTCCGTCGCCCGGGTGGCCGGTGCGCTACGGCGCGCATAAACAAAAGAAAAGGAACGCCCGATGATGCGAAGCTCCATGACCGTGGTGCTGGTGTTTGTTGGCCTCTGGCTGAGCGCCGGAGTCCGCGCCGACGATGATCTGTCCCGCCTCAAGCAGCAGATCGAGGAACTGAATCAGAAGGTCGATGCGCTCAGTCAGCGCGAAACCGCGCCCTCACCCTGGGACGGTCTTGAGATCGGTGGTGCCCTGCAACTCGACTACAACCATTTCGACGGCGCCTACAACGCAACCCATGAAGGGCGTACCGGCTCTGACTTGTTCCCTCGTCGGGTGCGCGCCTATATCGGCTCCGAGCACGGTGACTGGGACTACAAGCTGCTGATGGACTTCTCCGAGGATGCCGAGATCGTCATGGCGCGTCTGCGCTACAACGGTTTCGAGCGTGGCCCGGTGGTCCAACTGGGGAAACTGCGTGAGGACATTTCGCTGGAAGCGTTGTCCAGCAGTGCCCATCTGGTAATGATCGAGCGGTCCAGTCTGGCCAACACCGTCTCACCCTATTTTCGCTGGGGCGCGTCGGCTTATCAGTTTTTCCCTTCCAATGGCCTGCGCTATGCCTTCGGCGTGTATAAGAACGACGCCTTCGGTGACAGTGGCAAGGACGACAGCGAGCGTCTCAACTACGCCACCAGTGGCCGGCTCACCTGGGCCCCCAAGCGTGATCAGGGGGAAGTGCTGCATCTGGGACTCTGGGCCTCCTACCGGGACATGTCCGGCGATGAGCTGAGCGCGTCCTGGGCCCGGGGCGAGGTTCGCGAGACGCCCGTCAGACTGGTGGATTACGCCGCCGGTGGCGCGCCGGTGGCGGTGGACCACCTGACTCAGCAAGGGCTGGAGCTGGCGGCCCAATGGCACAGTCTGCTGTTCCAGGCGGAATACGCTCGCCGTGAACTGAGTACCGAGGATAGTGCCTCCGACCTGGACGGCCGCGATTTCGACGGCTATTCCGCCTCCCTCAGTTACTTCCTGACGGGGGAATCCCGCACCTATAAGGCCAGCCAGGGCGTATTCCGGCAGCCGGACGGTGTGCGCAATGCCTGGGAAGTGGCGGCCCGTACCTCGCGGGTGGACGCCAGCAGCGCCAACCAGGGTACCGACGTCACCAGCCACACCCTGGGCCTGTCCTACTACTACGACACCAATCTGAAATTCATGCTCAATCTGATCCGCTCCCGGGTCAGTGGCCCCGGCGCGCCCGCGCTGGTGGGCGATGAGCGTGATGCCAATGCCGTGGTGTTGCGGACGCAATACCAATTCTAGGAGGTTGCCATGACGTTGCCTGCTCACGCCGGTTGCCGGCGTCTGTGTCGCGGTCTGCTGGTCCTGTTGATGATGCTCGGTGCCGCGACGGTCCGGGCGGATCTCCATTTCCTGGTGCCCGGCGGTCCCGGCGGCGGCTGGGACACTACCGCCCGGGCCGCCGGTGAGGCACTGATCAAGTCCGGCCTGGAGAGCAATGCCTCGTTCCAGAACATGTCCGGTGGCGGGGGCGGCCGCGCTATTGCCTACATGATCAAGATGGGTACCAAGCAGGGCGATATGGTGATGATCAATTCCACCCCCATCGTGCTGCGGGCCCTGTCCGGGCAGATCCCCAACAGCTTTCGTGATCTCAAGCCGGTGGCCAATCTGATCGCCGACTACGGCGCCTTCGTGGTGACCGCCAACTCGCCTTATCAGAGTTGGAAGGAAGTGATGGAGGCTTACCGCCGCGATCCCCGCCTGGTCAAAGTGGCCGGCGGTTCCGCCCGCGGCAGCATGGATCACCTGGTGGCGGCGCAGGCGTTCCAGGCCTCCGGTGGTGACGGCCGCAAGCTGGCATACATTCCTTATGATGCGGGTGGCCAGGCCAAAGCCGGGTTGTTGTCCGGAGAAGTACAACTGCTGTCCACCGGTTTCAGTGAAGCGCTGGAGCTGATGCGCTCCAGTGATGCCCGCATTCTCGCCATTACCGCGCCGGAGATCATCGCCGACTACCCGGAGATTCCGACCCTGAAATCGCTGGGTTACCCGATGAGTTTCGTCAACTGGCGGGGGCTGTTCGCCGCTCCGGATACCCCGGACGAAAAAGTGGCGGCGTACTCCGAAGTATTCCGCAAACTGCTCGAGACCCCTGAGTGGGAAGCGGTACGTAAGCGCAACGGCTGGCTCAACAACTACGAGACGCCGGAGCGATTCCTCGAATCCCTGGAGCAGCAGGAAGAACAGATGGCGCGAGTAATGCGTGATCTGGGCTTCATTCGCTGAAGGAGGGGCTATGTCCGTCAGCAAAGATCGTATCGGTGCCTTTCTGTTTCTGGTGTTCTCCTGTGCCTATGGCATTTACGCCTGGCAAATTCCGTTGCTGCCCACCGAACAGGGCATTTCGGTCAGCGCGTCGACCTTGCCGAAAATCTATGCCGTGGTCGGTGTCGTGGTAAGCCTGCTGGCGCTGGCCGGATCCTTCCTGCAACAAGCGACACGGCCGCAAGGCAGCTCCGGTGCGCTGGCGCTGGGGCGCACGGCGCTGCTGCTGGTGTTGATGGTGCTCTACGCCCTGATGCTGGATCCGCTCGGCTTCCTGCTGGCCACCGAAGTGTTCCTGCTGGCCGGCTATCTGCTGATGGGCGAATACCGTCCGAAGGTGCTGTTCTGGGCCTCGGTGCCGGTGGTGGTGGTGTTCTGGTTGATCATGACCCGTGTGCTGGGAATCTACCTGGCGCCGGGCACGCTGTGGAGCTGAGACCATGATAGAAGGCATGTTGACCGGTTTGTCCGCGGCGTTGAGCTGGCAGGGCATCCTCTACGTAATGATGGGGTGCCTAGTGGGCACCTTTATTGGCATGTTGCCGGGGCTGGGGCCGATCACCGCCATCGCCCTGATGATTCCGGTGACCTACAGTATCGACCCTTCCTACGGCATGATCCTGATGGCCGGGGTGTACTACGGTGCGATTTTTGGCGGCTCCACCTCGTCGATTCTGATCAATGCGCCGGGGGTGGCCGGTACCGTGGCGACCTCTTTCGATGGCTACCCTTTGGCGCGCAAAGGGCAGGCCGGCAAGGCGTTGGCGCTGGCCGCCTACGCTTCATTCTCCGGCGGTACCCTGGCGGCGGTATTCCTGATGGTGGCGGCGCCGCTGCTGGCCAAGGTGTCGTTGAGTTTCTGGTCGGCGGATTATTTCGCGCTGATGGTCATGGGGCTCACCGCCATCGCCGCGTTCTCCAATCGGGGCCAGTTCCTCAAGGCGGTGATGATGACCCTGCTTGGCATCATGCTCGCCACGGTTGGTATTGACCCGTCCTCCGGCGCCGAGCGGTTCACCTTCGGCTCCAGCGATCTGCTCGACGGCATCAGTTTCCTGCTGGTGGCGATGTCGATCTTTGCCTTGTCCGAGGCGCTCTCCGGCGTACTGCGCCCGGACGGCAAAAAAGCGCCGGCGCCGTCCTCGAAAATGGGTGATCTGCGCTTGAGCAAGGAAGAGATCAAGGACGTGGCGCCGGTGATCGGCCGTTCCTCCATTCTTGGTTTTCTGATTGGCATTCTGCCCGGTGCCGGTGCCACCATCGCCAGCTTCCTGGCCTACGCCACCGAGCGGAATCTGGCCCGGGGTGAGAAGAAGAAACAGTTTGGCCAGGGTTCCCTGCGTGGCCTGGCGGCGCCGGAAACCGCCAACAATGCTGCCTGTACCGGCTCCTTCGTGCCGCTGCTGACACTGGGTATTCCCGGCTCTGGTACCACCGCGGTGATGCTTGGCGCTTTGATTGCCTACGGACTGCAACCCGGTCCGTTGTTGATGCACGATAACCCGGACGTGTTCTGGGCGGTGATCATGTCCATGTACGTGGGCAACGTGGTGCTGCTGTTCCTCAACCTGCCGATGATCCCGTACATCGCCAAGACACTGGCGCTGCCGAAACCGCTGCTGACCGTGCTGATCCTGTTCTTCAGCCTGATCGGTGTGTATCTGGTGTCGTTCAATACCTTCGACCTGTATCTGATGGTGGGCTTCGCGGTGTTGTCGCTGATATTGCGGCAGTTGAATTTCCCCATGGCACCGTTGATTCTGGGCTTTATTCTCGGCGGCATGCTGGAGAGTAATTTCCGCCGGGCGATGATGATCGCCGACGGTTCCATCGCGTTCCTGTGGGAGCGGCCGCTGACCCTGTGCATCACACTGGTGTCCCTGGCGCTGCTGCTGGTACCGCTGATGGACTTCCTGCGTGGACTGAAACGGCCGGCGCCGGAGGCGGAGCTGTCCGATAACCTGTAATACTCACCCTTGGCTGGCCGGGAGGAACCATGCGTCGCAGGCGTATTCAACGGTTGGAAACCCGGCTGATTCTGTGGGTGCTGGCGTTCAGTCTGCTGCAGGTGGTGCTGTTCGCCGCTCTGGGGCAGTACCTGCTGGAACGGGGCGTGCGGGAGGAGGCCGGTCGCAAGGCGCTGGATCTGGCGCAACTGGTGGCGGAGTTGCCGCAGGTGCGCCAGGCGCTGGCGACGCGCTGGCACCGTTTATCGACCATCTCTGGCGGCGGACCGACGCGGATTTCATCGTGGTCGGCGACACCCGGTTGCGGCGGCTGGCGCATCCGCAGCCCGACCGTCTGGGCAAGACCATGCAGGGCGGTGACAGTCAGGATGTGCTGGCCGGCCATGCCCTTGTTTCCGAAGCCCAGGGTTCCCTGGGCTTTTCCGTGCGCGGCAAGGCACCGGTGCTGGATGCCGACGGTAATGTCACCGGTCTGGTGTCGGTGGGGTTTCTCAATCGTTCGGTGGAATCCATCGCCGCCGGCCGTTATCTGCAATGGCTGCCGGTGGTGCTGGTGGTGTTCCTGGTCGGGATTCTGTCTTCGCTATGGATTGCCCGCCGCGTGCGCGCCGCTTTGTTCGGCTGGCAGCCCCATGAAATCGCCCGGGTATTCGCCGAGCAGAGCGCCATGCTGGACACGGTGCGCTCGGGCATTGTCGCCCTGGATCTGGACGGCTGGGTGCAGCGCAGCAATCGCCGGGCCCGGCAATTGTTGGGGGTGACCACATCACAGGAAAGCGCGCTGCACTTGCGGGATTTGTTTCCCGATCAGGCCGGTTTTCTGTTGCGGGATGTGGAGCAGGTGTTGGATGGCGTGGAGCTGTACGCCGCTGGCCAGGAACTGGTGCTGTTTCGGCGGCCGTTGCGGGTGGGTGGCACGGTGCGTGGCGTGTTTCTGAGTTTCCGTCCTCAGGACGAGGTTGCCCATGTGAGCCAACAACTGGCCCAGGTGGAAGCGTTCGCGGAGCTGCTGCGGGTGCAGACCCATGACTATTCCAACAAACTCAATACCCTGGGCGCGTTGATCCAGATGGGCGCCTACGGCAAGGCGGTGGAACTGATCGGCCTGGAAAGCCAGGGCCATCAGGCCATGGTCAACCGGCTGCTGGACAGTACCGGGGAACCGCTGCTGGCGGGATTGCTGCTGGGCAAATACCACAAGGCCAAGGAGCAGGGCGTCACGTTCGAGGTGGCGGAAGAGAGCGTGCTCGACGCGGCGGCGCCCAAAGCCCTGCTGGAGCGGCTGGTGTCGATTCTGGGCAACCTGATCGACAACGCCATCGAGGCGGCGCGCATCGGGCCGCGCCAGCCGGCGCGGGTGCGGGTGACGTTCGACGATCTTGGTGACCATCTGATCTTCGATGTGGAAGACAGTGGAGAAGGGTTGCACCGAGAGCGGCTGGAGGCGCTGTTCCGGCCGGACTATTCTTCCAAGAGCGGGCGTCAACACGGGGTCGGCTTGTATCTGGTGAAGACCTACGTGAGTGCCCTGAAGGGCACTCTGGAAGTGGGTCAGGCCGATCTGGGCGGCGCCCGGTTCACGGTGTACCTGCCCCGCCGGCCAACGGACGAGGACAACCGGTCATGACCTATTCAGTGGTGATCGTCGAGGATGAAAGCGAGGTGGCCCGCCTGCTGGCGGAATACCTGCAGCGGGACGATCAGTTCCGGGTCACCGCGGTGGTTGGCGATCTGGCTGGCGGGCGGGCCTTGCTGGAGCGTTACCAGCCCGATCTGCTGCTGCTCGACGTCTACCTGCCCGATGGCAGCGGCCTGGACCTGCTGGCGGAGTTGCGCGCCGCAGGCCACGGTTGTGAAGTGATGATGGTGACCGCCGCTTCCGAAGTGGCCGCTTTGGAAAGGGCCTTGCAGCTGGGAGCCTTTGACTTCCTGGTGAAACCGGTGCTGTTGCAGCGGCTGGACCGGGCATTAAACACTTTCATGCAACGCCAGCGGCGCTTGCGCCAGTCACCGGCGATCACCCAGTCCATGGCCGATGCGCTGTTTTCCCGGGACGCGGAGGGCGAACCGGCGGCTCCGGCGAGTAGTGGGCAGGCGCGCCTGCCCAAGGGGATCGATGCGCTTACCTTGTCCCGGGTACGGGCGGTGCTGGCCAAGGTTCCCCGGGATTTCCTCAATGCCCAGGAGGTGGGCAAGCGAGCCGGCGTCAGCCGTTCCACCGCCCGCCGCTATCTGGAATACCTGCTCCAGCGCCACGAACTGGAAGCCGATCAGACCTATGGCAGCATCGGTCGCCCGGAGCGCCGTTACCGGCCTCTGTCCCGTCAGGACGGCTAGGTCCGCACCCTTCTGGTCAGGAAAAAGCGTGTGAAAGGATGAACGCGGTGGTGAACCCGGCGGCGGTGATCAGTCCGGCCGCGTTATGGGTTTCATCGAAGGCTTCGGGAATCATGGTGTCGGCGATCATGGCCAGCATGGCACCGGCGGCGACGCCCTGGGCCACGGCGATGTACTGCGCCGGCGCGTTATCGAAGAGGAGGTAACCGCCCACGGCGCCGAGGCCGCACAACAAAGCGATGGCCGTCCACAATCCAAAAACATAACCGAACGACATGCCGGCCCGTTTCATGCCGACGGTACTGGACATGCCTTCGGGCACATTGGAGAGAAAGATGGCGGCGACGATCGGGATCGATACGCCGTTGCCTTCCAGCAGGCTCAGGCCGATCACCATGGATTCCGGTATGCCGTCGAACACGGAGCCCAGGGCGATGACCAGGGCGGCACTGGCCGTGGCGGCATTGGATTTATTCGACCGCTTGCGGTGGCGGGCGCCGTTGTCGGCGAGGATGACGGCACCGCAGGTGAAGGCGGCGGCACCGGCCAGAAAGCCCGCCGCCGAAGCCAGCAAGCCGCCTTTGTGCAACGCCTCATCCATAAGATCGAAGGCGATGGCGGAAACCAGAACACCGGAGCCAAACGCCATCACCGCCGCGGTCACCCGAGCCGGCGGCTTGGTGAACCAGCCCAGCAGTGTACCAACCAGCAGGGCACTGCCTCCCGCCAGCCCCCAGAACAGCGCGGTCATCAGATGCATGGCGGATCCCTCATTCACATCAGGGTTCTTGCGACTGGAATATCAGTACGCGGTTGTTCCCCTCGTCGGCCACCAACAACTTGTCCTGGTAAAAGCGCACACCGGTGGGGTAAGCCATCGCACGTGCGGAGGCGGCGCTGTCCAGGGTGCCATCCTGGTCATCGTCATTGGGGGCGTAGTGGGTGAAGTCACTCTGGCCCAATACCACATCGGCGGGCTGGAAATTCGAGGTCGGGAAGCTGTTCCAGATCAGCACGCGTCGATTCCCAGAGTCGGCAATAGCCAGTTGGCTACCGTTGGAATCCACTCCGTCATAGGGGTAGTACAGAGTGCGTGCCGTTGGCGCCTCGTCGGGTTCACCATCCTGGTCGTCATCGTTATGGATATTGCGGCTGAAGTCCGGCTGGCCAATGACGATATCGGCCGGTTGGAAATTGCTGGTGGGGAAGCTGTTCCAGATCAGTACCCGATTGTTGGCGCCGTCGATGACAATCAGGCGATTGCCGTCTGTCCAACTACCGGCTGGGTAAGCCAAAGAGCGCGCCGTTGGGGTCTCCTCCTCAACGCCATCCTGATCGTCATCGTTGGGCTCGCAATGGGTGAAATCCGCTTGCCCCAGTACCAGGTCGGCCGGTTGGCCGTGGGTGGTGGGCAGGCTGTTCCAGATCAGTACCCGATTGTGGTCGGAGTCGGTTACCACCAGCTTGCCGTTCCCGGTGATGTCCACCGTTTCCGGAGTGTCGACGTGAATCGCGTCGCAATCGGTATTCCAGGAATCGGGATCCGTCTGTCCTACCACGATGTCAGGTTCAGCGCCGGCGTCGGACGGAACCGTGTTATAGAGGAATACTCTGTTGCTGTCATAGTCCACCATCGCCATCTTGCCGCCGGCAATCGAGATTTGTTGCGGACCATTCAATTCCCCGGGCGCGGTGGTGGTGAAATCCGGCTGTCCCAGCACGAAGTCGGCAACGGCGTTGTTGACCGTGGGGATGCTGTTGTAGGCGAGAACGCGGTTATTGTCGTAATCGCTAATAAAGAGCGTCCCCGAGGCGCTTACCGCGGGATTGCCATACAGGCCTCGCAGGGTGTTGGCGTCCGGTTCGCCGTTCTGGTTCGGACGCATACCGGCGAAATCGGCCTGGCCGATGACAACAGCGGCGGGCTGGAAATTGCTGAGCGTCAGCTTCTTCGGCGGATTTTCGCCACCACCACCGCCACCACCACCACCGCCACCACCACCACCGCCGCCACCACAAGCGGAAAGGGCGAGTGTCGAGGCCAGGCCCAATACCGTCAGGCCGCGTGGTGTCATGTTCACGAGGTCCTTGTTTTTCATTATTGGCTCCTTGGTGTTTGTTATTGTGATTGGAATACCAGCACGCGATTGTTTCCAATCTCGGAAACCAGCAGTTTGTCCTGGTAAAAACGGACGCCTGTGGGGAATCTCAGCACGCGCGCCGAGGCGGTGGGGTCTTCTTCGCCATCCTGATTGTCGTCGTTTGCCTGAGTGTGAGCGAAATCGCTCTGGCCCAATATGATATCAGGCTGTTGGAAGTTGCTGGTGGGAAAGCTGTCCCAGATCAGCACGCGATTATTGGCGCTGTCGGCGACTGCCAATTGCCGGCCGTTGGAGTCGATGCCGTAGGGGGTGTCCAGAGTGTCTGCCGAGTCGCTGGCCGAGGTAAAATCCTCCTGGCCCAGCACGATATCGGCGGGTTGGAAATGGTTGGTGGGGAAGCTGTTCCAGACCAGCACCCGATTGTTGTTGTTATCAATCACCGCGAGACGATGGCCGTCCGTCCAGACGCCGGTAGGATTGTGGAGTGTGCGCGCTGAGCGGGGATTGCGACTGCGATCCTGATCACCGTCATTAGGGACGCAATGGGTAAAGTCGCCTTGGCCCAGTACCAGGTCCGCGGGCTGGCCGTGGGCGGTTGGCAGGGTGTTCCAGATCAGAACTCGATTGTGGGCGGAGTCGGCCACCACTAGTCTGCCATCCGCCGTGAGTGTGGCGGCTTCGGGGCTGTTGAGGTGGGTGGCATCGCAGGTGTCCTCCTGAGAATCGAAGTCCACCTGTCCGACCACGACATCGGGTTCGGTCCCGCCCCCGGCGGGGATCGTGTTGTAGATCAATACGCGGTCACCGTCAAAATTTGCCACCGCCATCCTGCCGCCCGCTATCGAAACCCCTTGCGGACTGGACAGCATGCCCGGCTCGTTGCTGGTGAAATCCGGCTGGCCCAGCACGAAATCGGCAGCGGCGTTGTTGACAGTGGGGAGGGACTGATAGCCCAGCACCCGATAGTTTTCAGTGTCACTAATGAACAGGGTGCCGGAGGGACTCACCGCCGGATTGCCGTACGGGGTGGCCAGAGAGTCGGCCGCGGGTGTTTCGTAGTCCGCTCCCTTGTTGGGACCGGTGCCGGCGAAGTCGGCCTGGCCGATAACGGTGGTGGCGGGCTGAAAATTGCTGAGTTCCAACTTCGGTGGGAGGGCTTCGCCGCCACCGCCGCCTCCACCTCCACCGCCGCAAGCCGAGAGAGTGAGAGTCGCGGCCAGGCCTAATGCCGTCAGGCCGCACGGTGTCATGTTCATGTGCTCCTTGTTTTTCATTGTTGGTTCCTTGGTGCTTGTTATTGCGACTGGAATATCAACACGCGATGGTTTGCCATGTCGGAAATCAACAGCTTGTCCTGGTAAAAACGGACGCCGGAGGGAAAGTTCAGTACGCGGGCCGAGGCGGCGCCGTCATCCACACCGTCCTGGTTGTCGTCGTTTGCTTGATTGTGATCCAAATCGCTCTGGCCCAGCACAATATCGGCCTGCTGGAAGTTGCTGTTGGGGACGCTGTTCCAGATCAGTACCCGATGATTGCGGCTATCGGCGACCGCAAATTGCCGGCCGTTGGAATCGATGCCATAGGGCGTGTCCAAAGTGCCTGTTGAGGCGCTGGCCGAGGTGAAATCCGCCTGGCCCAGGACGATATCAGCGGGTTGGAAGTGGCTGGTGGGAAAGGTGCTCCAGATCAGCACCCGGTTGTTGTCGTTGTCGATCACCGCGAGACGGCGGCCGTCCGCCCACAGGCCGGTGGGATAGTCGAGGGTGCGAGCGGAACGGGGGCCGCTGAGGCCATCCTGATCGTCGTCATTTGGATCACAATGGGTAAAGTCGCCTTGTCCCAGCACCAGATCCGCGGGCTGGCCATGGGAAGTGGGCAGGGTGTTCCAGATCAGGACCCGGTCGTGGCCGGAGTCGGCCACCACCAGCTTGCCGTCCGCCGTGAGCTCGGCGGCTTCGGGACCGTTCAAGTGGGTGGCATCGCAGGTTTCGTCCTTGGAATCGAAATCCGCCTGCCCGACCACGACATCGGGCTCGGCCCCGCCGCCAGCGGGAACCGTGTTGTAAATCAATACCCTGCTACCGTCATAATTGGCCACCGCCATCTTGCCCCCCGCTATCGAGACCCCTTCCGGGAGGAACAGCACGCCCGGCTCGTTGCTGGTGAAGTCCGGCTGTCCCAGCACGAAATCGGCAGCGGCGGTGTTGACGGTGGGAAGGGTGTGGTAGCCCAGTACCCGGTTGTTGGAGGAATCACTGATGAACAGGGTGCCGGAGGGGCTCACCGCCGGATTGCCGTAGGGCGTGGCCAGGGAGTCGGCCTCCGGTGTGTCGTAGCCCGTTTCCTTGTTGGGGCCGGTGCCGATGAAGTCGGCCTGGCCGATAACGATGTCGGCCGGCTGGAAATTGCCGAGGTTCAACAGCGGCGGGAGGTTTTCGCCACCCCCGCCGGAACCGCCGCCCCCTCCGCCTCCCCCGCAGGCCGAAAGGGTGAGGGTCGCGGCCAGGCCCAATACGGTCAGGCCGCGCGATGTCATGCTGATGCAGTCCTTGTCGCTCATTCGGTCTTCCTTGTGTGTTTTGGCGGATACAGTCTTTTTTAGGGTTACCACAAATGAGGCGGGCTCACGAGGTTACAGCTCGCTCCGAGGGCGGGTTTTACAAAGTGGATGCCGTCCCGAAGGAGGCCGGCCAGGGCGGTGTTCCGGCGTTCGAGGCCAGTCATCGCTTTATTTGCCCGCGACTCGCCCATGGGCGACAATAGCGCCCCTTTTTCAGCCACCAGTCAGTTTGGAGCCCTGCATGTCCAGTGCCCCCGCCAGCCGTGATCTCGCCAATGCCATCCGTGCGCTCAGTATGGATGCGGTCCAGCAAGCCAATTCCGGCCACCCCGGCGCGCCCATGGGCATGGCGGACATCGCCGAAGTGCTCTGGCGCGGTTTCCTCAAGCACAACCCCGGCAATCCGCAATGGCCGGATCGGGATCGCTTCGTGCTGTCCAACGGCCACGGTTCCATGCTGCTGTACAGCCTGCTGCACCTGACCGGCTACGGCGTCAGCCTGGAAGACATCCAGAACTTTCGGCAACTCGGCAGCCCCACCGCGGGCCACCCGGAATATGGTGACGCGCCGGGTATCGAGACCACCACCGGCCCGCTGGGGCAGGGCATCGCCAACGCCGTGGGCATGGCGCTGGCGGAGAAGGTGCTGGCGGCGCAGTTCAATCGCGAAGGCCACCAGATCGTCGATCACCATACCTACTGTTTCCTGGGTGATGGCTGCATGATGGAAGGGATTTCCCACGAAGTGGCGTCCCTGGCCGGGACCCTGGGGCTGGGTAAACTGATCGCCTTCTATGATGACAACGGCATCTCCATCGATGGCGAAGTGGAGGGCTGGTTCACCGACGACACGGTGGAGCGCTTCCGCGCCTACGGCTGGCAGGTGATCCCCAATGTGGACGGCCATGATCCGGAAGAAATCCGCATGGCGGTGGAAACCGCGCGCAAGAACAGCGAACAGCCCACCCTGATCTGTTGCAAGACCATCATCGGCTTCGGCAGCCCCAACAAGCAGGGCAAGGAAGAATCCCACGGCGCCGCGCTGGGCGAGGACGAAATCGCCCTGACCCGTGAAGCCCTGGGGTGGCAGCACGGTCCGTTCGAGATTCCCGAAGATATTCGCCAGGCCTGGGATGCTCGCGACACCGGTGCCGGGCAGGAAGCCGAGTGGCAGGTCCGGTTCGACGCCTACCGGGCGGAATTCCCGGAGCTGGCGGTGGAGTTCCAGCGCCGTATGGACGGCAAGCTGCCCACCGGATTCGATCATGCCGCCCAGGCCTTCATCAAGGAGTGCCAGGAAAAGGGCGAGAAAGTGGCCAGCCGCAAGGCCAGCCAGAATGCCCTGGACGCCTACGGTCCGCTGCTGCCAGAACTGCTCGGTGGCTCCGCTGATCTGGCCGGTTCCAACAACACGCTGTGGAAAGGCTGCAAGGCGGTGAATGCCGCTGACGCCAGCGGTAACTATGTGCATTACGGGGTGCGCGAGTTCGGCATGACCGCGATCATGAACGGCGTTTGCCTGCACGGTGGCCTGCGCCCCTACGGAGGCACTTTCCTGGTGTTCATGGAATACGCCCGCAACGCCGTGCGCATGGCGGCGCTGATGCACCAGCCCAATATTCTGGTCTACACCCATGACTCCATCGGTCTGGGCGAGGACGGCCCCACCCACCAGCCCATCGAACAGCTGGCCAACCTGCGCATGACGCCGAACATGAGCACTTGGCGCCCGTGCGACACGGTGGAAACCGCGGTGGCCTGGAAACACGCTCTGCAGCGTCAGGACGGTCCCACCGCGCTGATCTGTTCCCGCCAGGGGCTGGCCTGCATGCCCCGGGACGAGAACGTTCTGGACCAGGTGGAAAAGGGCGGCTATACCCTGCTGCAAACCGGTGAAGGCACCCCGGATGCACTGATCATTGCCACCGGCTCGGAAGTGGAACTGGCGGTGAAGGCCGCTGAAACGCTGGGGGCTGCCGGCCGCAATGTGCGCGTGGTGTCCATGCCCAGCGCCGATGCCTTCCTGTCGCAAAGCGCGGATTACCAGGAAAGCGTGCTGCCGGCGGCGGTCAGAGCGCGGGTGGCGGTGGAAGCGGCCATCACCGATTACTGGTATCGCTTTGTCGGCCTGGACGGCAAGGTGGTAGGTATGACCGGGTTCGGGGCTTCCGCCCCCGCCGGAGACCTGTACAAGCATTTCGGCATCACCGCCGAGGCGGTGACAGAGGCCGTGGAGAGCCTGCTTTGAGAAGAGAGAGTCCGACGTTCGACGTCCGACCATTATTATGAAAGTCGCCATCAACGGATACGGTCGTATCGGGCGCTCTTTCGTCAGGGCCCTGGCGGAGCGCTGGGAGCGGGGTTGGCAGGTGCCGTTCGCCCTGACGGCGATCAACGACCTCGGTGAGGCGGAAGATCTGCTGTACCTGACCCGCTACGACACCACCCACGGCCGTTTGCCGCAGGAAGCCAGCCTGCGGGACGGCCGTTTGCATCTGGCGGAGCAAACGCCCCTGCTGCTTAACGAGCCGCGGCCGGCGCGTCTGCCCTGGCGGGAACTGGGCGTGGATCTGGTGTTGGAATGCTCCGGGCATTTCCGCGCTTACCGGGACGCCGCGGTGCATCTGGAGGCCGGTGCCGGGCGGGTGATCCTCGGTGCGGTGCCGTTCGACCACGCCGATCAGGTGGTGGTGTACGGGGTCAATCAGGAGCATGTGGGCGGCAATGACCGCATCCTTTCCGCGGCTTCCTGCACCACTCACTGCATCGCCCCGTTGCTGCGGGCGCTGCACGCGGATTTCGGGGTGCGTCAGGCGCTGATGCAGGAAACCCACGCCTACACCTCCGATCAGACCCTGCTGGATCATGTGCATCGGGATCCCCGCCGTGGCCGGGCCGGCGCGCAGAACATCGTGCCGACCACCAGCAGTGCCATCGGCGCGGTGCAGCAGGTATTGCCGGAATTAGCCGGGCGTATCAGCGGTCACAGTATTCGTGTGCCGACGCTCAACGTGGCCATGGTGGAACTGACCCTGTCCCTGGAACGTCCCCCAGCAGCGGAAGGCGACGATCTGGACCAATGGTTGCGCCGTCTGGCGGCGGACAGCAACGGGTTGCTGGGCTACAACGATCAGCCGCTGGTCAGCGCCGATTTCAACCACCGGCCGGAGTCCGCCATCATCGACGGCTCCTTGAGCCGGGTGCAGGGCGAGCTGGTGCAATTGGTGGCCTGGTACGACAACGAGTGGGGCTATGCCAACCGGCTGCTCGACTGGGTAAGCGAGTTGTCCAGGGTGTCGAACGTCTGACGCCCGACGGAATCTTCGAACCGACAAGTTTTCATCATCCCGGATGGATGGTTTTAGACGAGGTAGCAAGACCATGAACTTCAAACGCATGACCGACCTGGATCTGAAGGGCAAGCGGGTACTGATCCGTGAAGACCTGAACGTGCCGGTCAAAGAGGGCAAGGTCACCAGTGACGCACGCATCCGTGCTTCCCTGCCGACCATTGAGCACGCGCTGAAGGCCGGTGCCCGGGTGATGCTGATGTCCCACCTGGGCCGCCCCAGTGAAGGGGAGTACGAAGAGCAGTTCTCCCTGAAACCGGTGGCCGAGCACCTGGGAACCCTGCTGGGCCGGGAAGTGCCGCTGGTGAAGGACTGGCTCGACGGTGTCGAGGTGGCCGAGGGCGAGGTCGTGCTGTGCGAGAACGTGCGTTTCAATAAAGGCGAAAAGAAGGACGACGAGGCGTTGTCACAGAAGATGGCGGCGCTGTGTGATATCTATGTGATGGATGCCTTCGGCACCGCTCACCGCGCCCAGGCGTCCACCCACGGGGTCGGCAAGTTCGCCCCGGTGGCCTGCGCCGGTCCGCTGTTGGCCAATGAGTTGGATGCGCTGTCCAAGGCGCTGGACAACCCGGCCAAGCCGCTGGTGGCGATCGTCGGCGGTTCCAAGGTGTCCACCAAACTGGAAGTACTGGAAGCGCTGGCCGACAAAGTGGATCAACTGATCGTCGGCGGTGGCATCGCCAATACCTTCCTGGCGGCGGAAGGGCTGCCGGTGGGCAAATCCCTGCATGAGCCGGATTTGCTCGACGCGGCTCGTAAAATCGCCACCAAGGTGCACATTCCGCTGCCGGTGGATGTAGTGGTGGCCACGGAATTTTCCGCCGACGCGGAAGCGGTGACCAAGAAGGTGGAAGAGGTGAACGAGGATGACATGATCCTCGACGTGGGCCCGCAAACCGCCCATGTCTTCGCCGCGCTGATGAAGGAAGCCCGCACCATCATCTGGAACGGCCCGGTGGGCGTGTTCGAGTTCGATCAGTTCGGTGAGGGCACCGAGGAAATGGCCGAGGCCATCGCCGACAGCGAAGCGTTCTCCATCGCCGGCGGCGGTGACACCCTGGCCGCGGTGGACAAGTATGAAATCGCCGACCGCATCAGCTACATTTCCACCGGCGGCGGCGCCTTCCTGGAGTTCGTGGAAGGCAAGACCTTGCCCGCGGTGGCCATGCTCGAGGCCCGGGCCAGGGACTGAGACGCTGGCACGCAACACGCCAGCACGCGCCCACGCCAAAGCGTGCCAGCGTGAAGCGTGTTGCCTGTAAGCGAAACAAGGTTACGGACGAAGTAATAGTGGTGTCGGTCACCACCAACGGATAATCAAGGGGTAAAACCATGGCACTGATCAGCATGCGCCAATTGCTGGACCACGCCGCCGAGCACGGCTACGGCGTTCCGGCGTTCAACGTGAACAACCTGGAACAGATGCGCGCCATCATGGAAGCGGCGGATAAAACCAATTCCCCGGTGATCGTGCAGGCCAGCGCCGGCGCCCGCAAATACGCCGGTGCCCCGTTCCTGCGCCACCTGATTCTGGCGGCGGTGGAAGAATTCCCCCATATCCCGGTGGTGATGCACCAGGATCATGGCACCAGCCCCGCCGTGTGCCAGCGCTCCATCCAACTGGGCTTTTCCTCGGTGATGATGGACGGCTCCCTGGGTGAGGACGGCAAAACCCCCACCGACTACGAGTACAACGTGCGGGTGACCCGCCAGGCGGTGGATATGGCCCACGCCTGCGGCGTCTCGGTGGAAGGGGAACTCGGTTGTCTGGGCTCCCTGGAAACCGGTCAGGCCGGCGAGGAAGATGGCATCGGCGCGGAAGGCACCCTGAGCCATGAGCAGATGCTCACCGACCCGGAAGAAGCAGCGGACTTCGTCAAGGCAACCCATGTGGACGCCCTGGCCATCGCCATCGGCACCAGCCACGGTGCCTACAAGTTCACCCGTCCGCCCACCGGCGACATTCTGGCCATCGAGCAGATCAAGGCGATCCACGCCCGTATCCCGGATACCCATCTGGTCATGCACGGTTCCTCTTCCGTACCGCAGGACTGGCTCGCCATCATCAACGAGTTCGGGGGCGAGATCCCGGAAACCTACGGGGTGCCAGTGGAAGAGATTCAGGAAGGTATCAAGTACGGGGTGCGCAAGGTCAACATCGATACCGACCTGCGCCTGGCGTCCACCGGTGCCATCCGCCGGTTCCTGGCCACCAACAAGGCCGAGTTCGACCCGCGCAAGTACCTGAAGGAATCCGTGACCGCCATGCGCGATATCTGTATCGCCCGGTACGAAGCGTTCGGTACCGCCGGTAACGCCGACAAGATCAAGCCGGTAAACCTGGAAGTGATGTTCCAGCGTTACGAAAACGGCGAACTGGACCCGCGCGTCAAGTAAGCCCGTAATTCGCTGCCCGCCTCTTCCCACAGTGGCGCTACAGAGCCGCTGTGGGAAGCTGCCTTGGCAGCGAATCGTGGATCTCCTGCCCCAACCTTCCCTTCCCCCATCGCCTTTCTTCTTCCTGTGCTGGCTTGCCTGAAAGTGTCGTTCACTTGGCGGATACTCCAGTCGGCGCTATGATGGTTACCTGGTGTTACACATAACAATAGTCGTAACTCATCTAAGCGACGCGAGAATTTCAGGGAGAGCCTCCATGGCGATCGACAATTGTGAAAACCTGCCCGGACAACGCGGGCCCGCCGACCACGAGCGGCGTACACAGATTCTGCAGGTGGCGGATGAACTGTTCCGAGTGCACGGTTACCGCAAGACCTCGGTGACCGACATTGCCAAGGCGATTGGAGTATCCAGCGCTTATCTGTACCGCTTTTTCGATTCCAAACAGGCGATCGGCGAGTCGGTTTGCGCCCTGGCGTTGTCGACCATGGGCGAGGCCATCCGCGCCGTCTCCGAGCGCGACGCCTCCGCCACTCAGCGCCTGCGCGACATGCTGCACACCTTGCTTTCCGAGGGGATGCGGCTGTTTCTCAAGGAGCGGTGCATACACGATATTGTTGTTGTCTCCATTGAGAATCAGTGGGCGGTCACCGAAGAACACAATAATGAGATCTACGAGGCGATCGAGAAAATCGTCTCGGACGGCCGTGAAAGCGGGGAATTCGAGCGTAAGACGCCATTGGATGAGGTTTGCATGGCGATCCGCGTCACCGCCGCCGCCTACGCTCACCCGGTGCTGCTCAGCCGGCTGGGGAACACCGAGGAGATGGAGACCAAGCTGGCGGCGGTTACCAACCTGATCCTTCGGAGTCTGGCACCTTGAAAATAATCGAAAGTTACAAGTTGACAATAACGTAACCTGTAACTATACTGGCTCCATCAGCGTGGGAGACCAGCAAGCACTCGCGAAATCGCCCTGACCTCCCGCGACATTCCCTGAATGTGAACGTGAGGAAAGGATGATGAAAAACGTAGCCCGTTTGTCCGTTGCCGCCCTGGTCGTTGCTGGTCTGGCTGCCGCACCGCTGGCCCAGGCCAACAGTTTCGAAGATCAGGTTCGTGCCGATTACCTGAGCGCCCGTGAGCAGATCGACTCCCCGGCGCTGGTTGACGGCCAGGTACAAAGAGCCGCCAGCGATCGCCTGCAAGCCGAGCAGCGTGGTCAGTCCCAGGGTGAAGGTCGTGATTTCCTGAGCGTCCGTGAAAATATCGACTCCCAGGACTACATCGCTTACCGCTCCCAGGAAGCTCAGCACAACCTGGCGGTCGCCAAGGAACGTGCTCCCCTGGCCAGCCAGACTCCGGTGGATCACCTGGGTCACCGCCTGAACCTGGACTCTCCGGAGAATCTGCAACGCGTCATCTCCGAAGTGCAGGCCCAGCAAGCGTTGCGAGCTCAGCAGGCACAGCTGTAAGAGACTCGCCAGCAAACCTGCAAGCTTGTAGTACCTCGCCCGGCTTCCCTGGCCGGGCCCATCAAAGCGCCCTTGACCGGGCGCTTTGTGGTTCGGGCGATGGCATGCCGGGCACGGAGTGCCTATCATTGACGGTTGTCATACACCGCCTGAATCGAGTTTCCCGCCTATGTCGATACCGTTTTCCCGCGACGCCATCACCCGCAGTTGGCATCCTCTGAATTGGGAACGGTTCGCCCCTCTCGATGACCCCAGCCTGGATTACGTCAGCTACTACGGCATTGATTTCGCCGCCCGGCTGCCGCGGCTGGAGCACGGTTTCGGCTATTTCGATGCCGCCGGCCATACTCTCGGTATCCATGTGTGGCGTCCCCCGTCGCCGAAGGGCACGGTGTTCGTATGTCATGGTTATTTTGATCATGTCGGTCTCTACGGCCATGTCATCGGGCATCTGTTGGAAAAAGGCTTCGCCGTGGTCGCCTACGATCTTCCCGGGCACGGCCTCAGTTCCGGCCCGCCGGCGGATATCGATGACTTCAAGGTGTATCGGGAAGTGTTGGAGCAGTGTCTGAGCCTGGCCCGGACGCATTTGCCCAAACCTTGGCACGTGGTGGCGCAGAGCACCGGCGGGGCCATCGTCATGGACTTCCTCCTGCACCACCGGTTCGATGCGGACGAGGCACCGTTCGACCAGGTGATCCTGCTGGCGCCCCTGGTGCGCCCATTCAAGTGGGGCACCGCTCGCTGGCTGCATACCCTGATTCGCCCCTTTGCCCGCTCGATAAAGCGGGTTTTCACCATCAATTCCGGGGATCCGGACTTCCTCGATTTCCTGGAAAACCGGGATCCCCTGCAGCCGCGGCGGCTGCCGGCCAGTTGGGTGACCGCGCTGAAGCGCTGGTTGCCCGGATTTGAACGGGCGACTCCGGTGCCGTTGTCGCCGGTGGTGATTCAGGGGGATCAGGATGAGACGGTGGACTGGCGTTACAACCTGGACATTATCCGCCGCAAGTTCCGGGAGCCCCGCATTCATATCCTGGAGGGCGCCCGCCATCAGTTGGCCAATGAGCAGGCGGATTATCGGGAGCGCATCTTCCGTATCATTGACGATTGTCTGAACGTGCCGAAGCACGCTGCCCGGCCGTAGACCTGAAGGTGTGCGATTTTACCTTGTGTTACTTGCCTGTCACGGCGGGAAATCTGGGACAATGGTACTAATCGGATACAAGTACTGTCCGGACACGGTGCCCGGGCGGGAGCAGGAGGTAAAGCCATGAAGTTCAAACCAGTATGGATGGCCGCGGGCGTGATGCTGGTGACGATGGCAGCACCGGCGCTGGCTCAGTTGGATAACCGGGCTGTGCCGTCGGCGGATCCCGCCACCCAGGCGGAGCAGCGGCGGCAGGATTTGCAGAACCGCCTGGACAGTCAGCGCCGCGCCGCGGAAGAGCGACGGAAGACCCAGCAGCAGCGAGCCGATGAACGGATGGAAGCCGCCGAGCAGCGCCGTAAGGAGATGGAACAGGAAGCGTTGCGTCGTCGCGAGGCGTTGACGCGATAGCGCAAAAGCCCCGGAGTGACCGGGGCTTTTCGTTTGAGGGAACGGCTTACTCTTTCGGTTTGGTGGCGCCTTCCTCCATTTCCTTCAGACGCTCCTTGATTTGATCCGGGTTGTCCAGATTTTGACGATCCTTGGTGTAGTCCGGGCTTCTCATGTCCTTGCCCATTTTCTCTGCTTCCTGACGAGCCTTGTCCCGGGTTGACCGGCCTTCCTCAAGCCGCTCCTCGATATTCTTGTCGATCTTGCTGCGGTCTTCGCCGTAGTTTCTGGCCTTGTCCGAAACGCCTTCGGCGGCCCGCCGCTTGGATCCGGCTTCGTCCTCGATCGCTTTCTTGTATTCCTTGGAGATGTTTTCCGGGCTGTCCAGATTACGGCGTTCGGTGGAGTAATCCCGCCCGGACGTGTCGTCAGCCATCGCGAGCGGTGCCGCCACGACACCGAGAGTAGCGAAGAGAAGGGGGATGAATGCTGACCGTTGCATGAGTCGTCTCCTTGTAGATCAATGGTTACTCCCTGAACATTCCGTGGAGTAGCGCTTTTTTGGATTCATTGTTTTAGTTCACCGCGGAGGCCGGCATGGGGCGGTCCGTACCGGCGACACGGTGATATGTTCAAGATGCGCGAACTGTACAAAAATTCAAGTCATACATTAGTAAAAAAGAATATCGCGGCTGGTGGAGCCGCGGCTGCGGGAAGCTGCCTTGGCAGCGAATTGCGTGACGTATTGGCGTAATATTCAGGTTAAACTGGGCGATCGTCGTGGAACTAATCGGTTTGAGGTGGGAAATGGATCAGAATGCGTTGAAGCAGAAGGTGGCGGAGGCCGCCTTGCGTCATGTGCCCGAAGGTGAGGTCATCGGCGTGGGTACTGGCTCCACGGCAAACTATTTTATTGATGCCCTGGCGACCATGAAGGGCCGCCTGGCCGGCGCCGTGGCCAGCTCCGAAGCCACCGCCGAGCGGTTGCGTGGACACGGTATCGAGGTGTTGGAGCTGAATCAGGTGGACAGTCTGCCGCTGTACGTGGACGGCGCCGACGAGGTCAACGACCATCGGGAGATGATCAAGGGCGGCGGTGGCGCCCTGACCCGGGAGAAAATCGTGGCGGCGGTGGCCGAGCGGTTCATTTGTATTGTTGACGGCTCCAAGCAGGTCAAACGCCTGGGCGACTTCCCGCTGCCGGTGGAAGTGATCCCCATGGCCCGTTCCTACGTGGCGCGCCGGCTCGCCGCGCTCGGCGGGCAGCCCCAGTACCGGGAGGGTTTTGTCACGGATAACGGCAATCTGATTCTCGATGTACGCAATCTGGATATTCTCAACCCCATCGAGCTGGAAGAGAAAATCAACAATATTACCGGGGTCGTCACCAACGGCCTGTTCGCCCGCCGCCCCGCCGATCTGGTGCTGGTCGGCCGTGGCGATGAGGTGATTTCGATTTGATTTGAAAACGGGGCATCGCGGTCCATGGCCGTGATGCCCGTAATCGTTTTAATCCCGCCCTCACCATTGCGCCTGAAAACGGCAATCAGGCTGCCTCAATTCTTTCTTCCGACCCCCGTCACAGAGCGACACGGTCTGTTACAGCTGCTAACCATCCGCCATCCCTGAGTACGGTTTTCCACCTTTTTTCATACGCCAATGTCTGTGCACATTTGTTTTACTGCCTGGACTACACAACAACAATGATCCGTACCGGAGGCAGTGTATGTTCGGACTTTCCCCCCTGCGTCGCGGTGGCATCGCGGCCCTGTCCCTTTCGGTCGCCGCTTCGATTGCTCCCCCGGCCTTCGCCGCCATGGGTAACACCGCCAGCAGCTATGGCCTTTTTCCCGGTGATGTGGCATCCGCTCAGGCCCTTTCCATGTTCAATCCGCAGGCGTCGTCGCTGTATTACAACCCGTCCTATCTGATCAAGGACCCCCGTGGTGAGCTGACCATCGGCTTCCTGCACGCCGAGCAGGAACTCGACGGCAGGAGTCTGGGGGGCGCCGCTCCGGCCACACGTGACGGTAACCTGCTCGATGACAGCCGCAGCCAACAGCAATTGATCGCGCTGAAAACCGATCTGTCCAGTATCACCAAGTTCGAACATCCGATTTACTTCGCCATCATCGCCGGCGTGGAAAAATACGGGAAAGAAATGCTCTCCTTTAATTCCACCACGTCCATGGGCGGGCAGTACATGGAGTACGGTCGTCAACCGTTGTTTCTGAATATCGGCGGTGGTACGGAGTTGCTGCACGGGATTGCCGTCGGGGCCTCCGCGCACGTCTCCCTGCGTTCCGACGCGAAGCTGGTGGCCAGCTCCAATCTGGCCGGTGAAACCCAGTATGAAACGCTCGAGGTCAACGCCAAACCGGTGATCCGGCCGGTGCTCGGCGTCACCCTGGACTGGGGCAAGCTGATCTGCGGCAAGGGCGACTGCATCACCGATGGCCTGGAAACCGCGTTCGCTTTTCGGGGCCATACCGAGGCGCGTACTTCGGTGGATTCGCGTATCACCATTCCCGGTACCGTACCGTCTCCAGGTATCGCGCTGTTGATCGATACCGTGGATTCCTACCAACCGGATATTTACAGCGCCGGAGTGCAATACCGTTTCAACGACCGGCTGCGTGCCGGGGTGACGGTGGAACGGCAGAACTGGTCGGACCTGATGGAGGTGCTGGAGGACGACACCGTCAAGGACCAGGCGGACATTCACTTCAAGGACATCACCGTGCCCCGGGTCGGGGTTGAGTGGAGCGCGCTCAAGAACGTGAGCCTGACCGCTGGCGTGGCGTTCCGGGAATCGCCCTTGGAAAGCGACCGCAGCCTGGACGTCAATTACCTGGACGCGGACAAGACCATCTACGGCGTCGGCGGCTCCTGGACCATCGAGCGACCCCCGATCCTGGCGTACCCGATGCGGCTGGATTTCGGTTACCAGTTCCACGACATCGACGAGCGCAAGTTTGATCTGACCAGCGACCGGGCTCCGGTGAATCCCTACGAAACCATCGAAACCGGCGGCGAAGTCCACGTATTCAGCGGTTCCGTCACCCTGAAGTTCTGAGGAGTGGTGTCATGCGAAGTAAACTGATCATTGCCGCCTGCGCCGGTATCCTGGCCGGTTGCGGGGGCGGCGGTAGCAGCAATCCGAGTTTCGACGGGCCCCAGTACAATCCCAAGGAGCTGTATTTCAACTATCCTTTCGACGGGCAGGCCTATGTGGCGCCGTCCGCTCCGGTGGTGCTGGAGTTCAGCGATCCCCTGGAGGTCACCGAGGAAAACTTCCGCTTCACCGGCCCCGATGGCGCGGCGGTGCCTTTTGCAATGAAGGTCATGAACGACGGCCGCAACGTGGTGTTGCAGCCGACCGCGCCGCTGGCGCCGATCAGTGATTACAAGGTCGCCATCATCGACCTGGCCCCGGATGGCCGGGTGGTCAATTTCCGTGACGGTGAATTGAACTTCTCCACCCGTCCCGCCCTGGAAGGGCCGTTGTCGCAACAACGTGCTTCGGACACCTTCGAGATCAGCGAAATTTTCCCGGACGACGATCAGTTTCCCACCGTGGATTTCTCCACCTTCCGGCTGCGCACCTCCCAGCCGCTGGACTCGTCTTCCGTGGCGTATGGGGACACCGTCAGCCTGACGCAGGGTGGTGAACTGGTGCCGGCTCTGGTCCTGAGCGGTCGCGACACACTCACCGTGGACCCGCTGGAGGACATGACCCCGGGACAGCAATACGTGCTGACGGTGAGCGGGCTCACCAGTGCCTTCGGAGAGACGCTGGCGCCGTTCGAGCGCACCGTGACGCCCCTGGATACCAAGTCCAGCACCGGTGAACGGGAAGTGCTGGTGACCGAGGCACCGGCCACTCACGACACCCTTGGCTGTCTTGAGGGGGGCGATCTGCAAACCTCCGAGTTGACCGGCGATCCGATCAACTGCGTGCCGCTGATCAGTACCCTGCTGGCCAATGGCACCGCGTCCAAGCAGTCCGGAGATATCTACGCCGAGCTGGCGTTCCCGCCGAACTTTCCGGACGTGACGCCGCTGCGCATCAAACGGGGTGGCATCCTGGTGGGCGAACCGCTGGATGTGTTGATCGGCGGGGAAGTGCCGGTGGGCTTCGATTCCGGCGCGGTGACCATTCAAGTGATGTCGGACGCCACCGGTTACTTGTTTCCCAACCCCAACTCCGATTCCCCCGACGCCGCCAAGAACGTGCGTCTGTTCATGGATCTCGCCGCCAACACCCAGGATGCCCGGGCCAACGGCGCTTTCACGCAGAACCTGATGCACGTGGAATTGGTGGGCAAGGCGATCGTCGAGGACGGCAAACTGGTTACTGATGCGCTTACCGTGGTGGAGCCCCGGGTGCTTGGCGTGGAGAACAGTCATGGTGTGCTGAGCTTCCATATGGAGTCCTATCGCGACCAGGAAAATGCGCCACCCCAGCCGGCGGACACGGTGCCGCCCACCTTGCTGGTAATGGACGACAATGGTGAGCAGCGGCTGTCCTGGACGCCGGGAGACGTGGCCGACCGCGCCGTGCCCGGTGAACCGATCACCCTGCTGTTCAGTGAGGCGCTGGACCCGCTCAGCGTTCGACCCGGCGAGACTGTCCGGTTGACCAAGGGCGGCGCGGCGGAGTCGTTCTCCTGGAGCCTGGACGGCAATGCTCTGGTGCTCCAGCCGGCATCGCCGCTGGCCTTCGGCATCCCTTATGAAGTCAGCGTCACCAACGGCTTGACCGATCTGGCCGGCAACGGGCTGCAGGTGCTGGATCCGCTGACCGGCCTCAACACCATTGGATTCACCATGCCGGAATACGTGGTGGAACAGGGTGGCGAGGATGTGCGCCGCGCCCCGTTCGCCATGGTGGTCTACCCGGGCTTCCCCTGCGCCAGCAGCCCCGCCACGGCATCCGATATCGCCGCCGGCGTGCAGGGCGTGTGCCTGTCATCGAGCTCTGAATCCGAGCAGGTGGAAGTGGACGAGCTGCCGATCGTTGGCATGCCGTCGAACCGGCCGATCCGGGTGCGCTTTTCCCAGAACATGGATGCCGACAGCCTGACCCTGGGCACCGCCTGCGGTCAGGGCGCGTTCCGTGTCGAGCGGGTAGGCGAGGATGGCACCTGCCAGAGCGTGGTGGACGGCGAACTGCAGGTGGAGACTCGCGCTCTGACCTTCGTGCCGGAGCTGCCCTGGGAAGAGGGCGCCTTGTACCGCTATACCCTGGCTTCGCAAAGCGCTGGCTGCAGCGGTGACGTGCTGTGCTCCAGCGACGGGTTCCCTCTGCAGACCGCCTTGCTGGAAGGCAGTGACGCCAAGTCCGGTGGTCCCGACATGGACATTCTGTTCCGCGGTGCCGGCGCCGTGACCACGGTGTTCCAGGAATTGAGCAACCTGCCGAGTGTCGACGCCAACAGTAACTTTGCCGTTGACGAAGGCGAGCCGAGGGTGCCGGAGGGAACTCCGGACCCGGCGACGCCGGCCAACGCCACCCTGATCCGTCCCAACGGCGATGGCGGCGGCGGTCTGGTCAGCACCGCCAACACTGGTTGCGGATTCGAGGGCACGCCGCCCTATACCGAGGAAAATCAGATCGATTGCGACAGCGAGCGGATTCTCTATCTCACCGGTGATCTGAATACGGAGATTCTCAATTACGATGCCGAGGCGGGCGGTGTCCCGGTGGTGATTTATCCGACCACCGTGGCGCTGAGCAACCTGGATGCCACCGCGGTGATCGGGTTGGATCTGGACACCTCCGACGGTGACAACTCGCTGACGGACCTGCCGATTGTTGGCGGCCTGCTTGGCGGGCTGGTGCAAACACTGGGGGACGTCCTCAATGTCCTGGGTCTGGAAGAGGCCGTGCTCGGCCAGGTGGGTAACCTGGGGCTGGTGCCGATCGACACCCACACCGGCCCGAACATCATGCGGGTGCGCTACAACGAGGATGCCGACGGCAATCGCACCACGCCGCCAGTGGGGCACATCATCACAACCCCGGATGGGCCAGTGTTCCGGATCACCTTCGATCTGCTGTTTGACGCGCCGGAGCTGAGCCTGCCGCTGGGTCTGCAGCACAATGTGAAAAGCCTGCCGATCGATAACGTGCAATTGGAAGGTCCGCTGGACTTCCTGCCCGATGGACGCCTGTTCATCGGACTGGAAAATCTGGAACCACTGAATGTGGATCTGGAAATCACCCTGGCCGGTTTGCCCGGTGGCGAGGTGAATCTGACCATTCCCACCGGCGGCATCAATCTGAGCTACCAGAGCGGCTCGATCAAATAGGTCAGTGAAGACGAGAAGGTTCGCGGCGCAAGGCCGCGAACCTCTTTGCCGGTGGACGACTTCCCCGCTCAAACCGTAAACTAGCCCCTTTCCGCCGTCCGGCGGTCTCGCGCTGATTTTCGGAACCTTCATGCTTGAAAAGTACGTCAAACGGATCCTGCAATCCCGCGTCTATGACGTGGCCCATGAGACACCCATCCACGCCGCGCCGCTGATTTCCCGGCGAATTGGCAACCGGGTGCTGCTCAAGCGCGAGGATCTGCAACCGGTGTTCTCGTTCAAGCTGCGCGGCGCTTATAACAAAGTGGCCCAGCTCTCCGAAGCCCAGCGTGAACGGGGCGTGATCTGTGCCTCCGCCGGCAACCATGCTCAGGGGCTGGCACTGGCGGCCACTTCCATGAACGTGCGCTCGGTGATCGTGATGCCGCGCACCACGCCGGACATCAAGGTCAAATCCGTGCGCCAGCTCGGTGGCAAGGCAGTGCTGGTGGGCGACAGCTTCGACGAGGCGCTGGCCCATGCCCGCAAGCTGGAAGAGAAGGAAGGTCTGACTTTCGTCCACCCCTACGACGACCCGGACGTGATCGCCGGCCAGGGCACCGTGGGCATGGAAATCCTGCGCCAGCAGAGCCGGGATCTGGACGCTATCTTTATCCCGGTGGGCGGCGGCGGCCTGGCCGCGGGTATCGCCGCCTACGTCAAATACGTGCGCCCGGACGTGAAGATCATCGCCGTGGAGCCGGAAGACGCCGCTTGCCTGAAAGCCGCCATGGAGCGCAAACGTCGGGTAACGCTGCCTGAAGTGGGGTTGTTCGCCGACGGCGTGGCGGTGAAGCAGATCGGCAAGGAAACCTTCCGGGTGTTGAAGGACACGGTGGATGAGGTGATCACCGCCACCACCGACGAGATCTGCGCGGCCATCAAGGACACCTTCGAGGATACCCGCACCGTGTGCGAGCCCGCCGGCGCCCTGGCCCTGGCCGGCCTGAAAAAATGGGTGGCGCGCACCAAAGCGGAGAACAAAACGTTGGTGGCGATCCAGAGTGGTGCCAACGTCAACTTTGACCGCCTGCGGCATATTTCTGAACGGGCGGAGTTGGGCGAGCAGCGCGAGGCGATTCTGGCGGTGACCATTCCCGAGAAGCCGGGCGCCTACCGTAATTTCCTGCAGGTGGTGGGGCGTCGCGCCATCACCGAGTTCAATTACCGGTACGCCGGGGAACACGAAGCGAATATCTTTGTCGGAATTCAGACCAGCTCCGGTGGCGCGGATCTTGCTCCGTTGCTGGAAGAGCTGCGAGCCGCCGGTTACCCGGTGGTGGACATGACCGGCAACGAGATGGCCAAGCTGCACATCCGCCATATGGTGGGTGGGCACACCTCGCGCCAGGACCTGGACGAAATGCTGTTCCGGGTGGAATTTCCCGAGCGCCCCGGGGCGCTGCTGAAGTTCCTCATGTCGCTTGGCCACAAGTGGAATATCAGCCTGTTCCACTATAGAAACCACGGCGCCGCCTATGGACGGGTGCTGGTGGGCTTCCAGGTGCCCTTCGGAGAAAGGGGCAACCTGCGCAAGGACCTCAAGAAAGTCCCCTATCCGATGGTGGAAGAGAGTGACAATCCGGCGTACCGGCTGTTTTTAAACTAGTCCGGACGTGAGCGATCACACACCTCGTAAACCACGGATCACGCCAGGTGAAAGTTGAGCGGTACTTTTGTTAAGAAAGGTGAGCATGTTGATGTAACCGCTTGACTTTTAAGAGGCAAGTGATCATTTTTCGATCCAGTTCTCGTTTTGTTACATAAATTTTGCATTAGTATTCCATGCTTCGGCATGGACAGCCTTTTGAGAGTGATGACTTTTTCTTGGGGATTGAAAACACAATGAAGAAAAGACCAGATGCACTGGTTGTCCTGGCGATCATTTTTGCCACCGGCGTTTTGGTGAGCACCCTCACCCACGGTGGCAATCAGCCGGATCTGGAGCGTTACGCCCAGTCCGCCGGCGTCAGCATCAAGGCCGATCAGTCACAATAGTCCGTTACGATAAGGTCCAGCGGCTGATCCCAGGGGGCTTCCGGCACCCTGGACAGCCGTTGACACTCAAAAGCGACGCCCACCAGCCGGGGGCGGCGTGGCCGTCGCGCGAAATTCGCCAAAGTCCGATCATAAAAGCCGCCGCCCATGCCCAGGCGATGGCCGCGATCATCGAATCCCACCAACGGAATCAACAGAACATCCAGCGCCCAGTCCGCCCGTGCCCGTTCCACGCGCCGCGGTTCGCCAATACCGAAACGGTTGGCGCGCAGCCGTTTTTCCCGGCGCCAGAGATGAAAGCGCAGGCGGCCGCGATAAACCGGATCCAGCACCGGCAGATACAGGCGGGTGCCCTGGAAGCGGCGTTGCGCCAGTCCCGGCAGCGGAGATAATTCGCCGTCGGCGACATGGTAGACCGCCACATGGCGAGCCCGCCGCGGTCCCAGTTCCCGCCGCAAATTACGCGCGAACCGCCTCTCCGCCAGACGCCGCTCACCCGCACCCAAAGCCCGCCGCCGCGCCCGTAACTCACGGCGCAACTGCTTGCGATCAACTTGCTCGGACGGATTCATGAATTAAAGGAGGAGCTATAGAAGGAAGGCCGATCCGAATAGCAGCATGCCTCTCTAACCGGCACCCTGCTATTCACTGTTCACTATTAACTCTTAACTGTTCTTGAGAAAGCGTGCCCCCCGGGCCGCCGCTGCGGGTGTGGCCCTTGAACCGTCAGGTTCAAGGCGGAAACCGCAGACCGGACCATCAGGCTTTCCGCTCGATGGCGGACATGCGCACAGGCCGGTCAATATTGGTTCCCTTTTGGTACAACATCGGCTCAGGGACATAACCCGGCTGGCGAACGGACCAGGGGACACTTGGGCTTAGTATATCAGGGCGGGGGCAACCGGTCAGGGCTTGACAGAAGAGCGGTTCTGGGGGGTGAGATCCTCAAGCGCGCGCAGTTCTCCCTCCAGCCGATCGATCAGCGCCTGCATACGGGCACTGCCAGTCTCATCGGAAGACGTTTTGGCGCGGGCTTCCAGTAACTCGTGGCTGATATTCAAAGCCGCCATGATGGCGATGCGTTCAAGACCAATCACATTGGCCTGTTTTACCTCACGCATCTGGGTGTCGAGATAGCGGGCGGCGCGCAGCAGATTGTCCTGCTCGCCGACCGGGCAGGCCACGCGGTATTCCTTGCCCAGCAAGTGAATCACCAGCGAACTGCTATCGTTCATGAGTCCTCCTGCTCCAGGGATTGCAGGCGCGTTATGATCGCCTCCACCCGGGAGCGGGCCAAGTCGTTTTTACGGATGAGCCGGGCCCGTTCATCGAGAAGACGGTGTTCCCGCTCGCGCAGCAGGCGATTCTCTTCGCGCAAACGGTTGGACTGACGCAGCAGGGAGTCCACCTGGGCTTCCAGTTGCCGCAGTTGTTGTTCCGTCGTCATGGCAAATCGGTCGCTGTTCGCCTAAGGTTAAGCCCCCGTGTCCCACTGCCGCGTGCCGCGCGTGTAGACGGAATTGAGAGCCAGCCGCCGGGAATGACGGCTTTTTGTACTATAGGTAGGGCCCCGGAAAGGGTCAATGGAATTCAAGGCTTAGCGCCTGTTCATAAACCGTAACGTGAAGAACCCCATGTCTGACACCTACGATTTCGAAAGCTGCGCGCGGGCCTTCGCCAGCGCCGGTGTCGCCCACTCCCCCAGCGAAGTGCAGGGTGTGATCTGCGGACTGCTGGTCACCGGCCACGGTCGCCGTGACGATGAACTGCTGGGCGTGCTCGCCGCCCATGTGGAGCTGCCTTCCGGCTTTGATAATGACGTCTCGGCTCTGTTGCTGGGTTGTCGCGACCAGGCGTTGGCCGCCTTCGCCGACACCGGACTCGACCTCACCCTGCTGCTGCCGGAAGATGAAGAAGACCTGGGCCTGCGAGTGGCGGCCCTGGGACAATGGAGCGAAGGCTTCCTGGTGGGCTTCGGCACCGGTGCCGCCGGTACCAGCGACAGCGCCTTGTCCATGGGCATCCAGGAAGCGCTGTCCGATCTGGCGGCGATCAGCCAGGTGGCGACGCCGGAGGACGATGATCCGGAAGGCGAGGATATGTTTGAACAGGTGGCGGAGCATTGCCGCATGGCCGCGCTGATGATCTACACCGAACTGGTGATGAAGGCGGAACGCAAAGGACAGCCCGAGCCGAAACCCGGAACCTCACCCCGGCAACATTGAGATTCGGCCACGAAACAGGACGTCATGCCGGACCTGATCCGGCATCTCTCTCCATCCGGTATAGCCTTTCCATCGGTATAATAGCCTTGAGCAGAGGCAACGAGAGCCGGCGGGAGACCCCGGATCGAGTCCGGGGTGACGCTATTGAAGGTGTGCCAGGCAAGGTGTGCCAGGAAAGTAACCACGTTTAAAGGCTCATGAGGAGGCCGCGTTCATGTCTATTTCCGCGCAGGAATTCCAGCGCCGCCGGCGCGAGCTGATGGAACAGATGGAACCCAACAGCATCGCCATTCTGCCGGCGGCGCCAGAGCGCACCCGCAACCGGGATGTGGAACACCCCTATCGCCAGGACAGCGACTTTTGGTATCTGAGCGGCTTCCCGGAGCCGGATGCGGTGATGGTGCTGTTGCCGGGGCGCGAGCATGGCGAATTCGTTCTGTTCTGCCGCGAGCGCGACCGCGCCATGGAAATCTGGAACGGCTATCGCGCCGGCCCGGAAGGGGCGGTGGCGAACTACCAGGCCGACGACGCCTTCCCGATCAATGACATCGATGACATCCTGCCGGGCCTGATCGAAGGCCGTAACCGGGTCTATTACGACATCGGCCATGATGACGATTTCGACCGGCAACTGATGAGCTGGGTCAACGCCATCCGTGAGCGTGTGCGCACCGGCGCGCAGCCGCCGGGGGAATTCGTCGCGCTGTCCCATCTGCTGCACGACATGCGTCTGTTCAAAAGCAAGGAAGAGCAGGCCATGATGCGCCGCGCCGCTTCCATTTCCGCCGGCGCCCATGTGCGCGCCATGCAGTCGGTGCGGCCGGGGATGCATGAGTACCAGCTGGAAGCGGAATACCTGCACGAATTCATGCGTCACGGCGCCCGCAGCCCGGCCTACCCGAGTATCGTCGGCGGCGGCGCCAACGGCTGCATTCTCCATTACGTGGAAAACAGCGACCCACTCAAGGACGGCGATCTGGTCTTGGTGGACGCCGGCTGTGAGCTGGACTGCTACGCCTCCGATATCACCCGCACCTTCCCGGTGAGCGGCACTTTCTCCGCCGAGCAGCGGGCGCTGTACGACGTGGTGTTGAAAGCCCAACTGGCGGCCATCGAGGTCACTCACCCGGACCACCACTGGAATTATCCCCATGAGGAAGCGGTGCGGGTGCTCACCGAAGGGCTGGTGGAACTAGGCCTGCTGAAAGGGGATCCGGCGGAACTGGTGGAAACCGAAGCCTACCGCCGTTTCTATATGCACCGCACCGGCCACTGGCTCGGCCTTGATGTGCATGATGTCGGCGATTACCGCATCGGCGGCGCCTGGCGGCAACTGGAACCGGGCATGGTGCTCACGGTGGAGCCGGGGCTTTATGTGGCGCCGGATGACGACACCGTGGAGGCGCGCTGGCGCGGCATTGGCATCCGCATCGAGGACGATGTTCTGGTGACCGCGGACGGCTGCGAAGTGCTGACCCACGAGGTGCCGAAGGCCGTCGAGGACATCGAGGCTTTGATGCGAGAGGCACGGGCATGAACCCGGACGGGCCGCTGATCGTCGGTGGCGGCATGGCTGGCGCCTTGCTGGCATTGCTGCTGCGCCATCACGGCTGCCCTTCGGTGACGCTGGTGGAAAGTCACCCGCTGCCCACCGAGGCGCCACCGGAAACGCCCAGCTTCGATGCCCGCAGTACCGCGCTGTCCGCCGGCAGCCTGCGGGTGCTGGAACAATTGGGGCTGCTGGCGCCCTTGCTGGAGCGGGCGGCCTCGATCAACGAGGTGCATGTTTCCCGTCAGGGGCGCCTCGGTCTGACCCGCATGCTCGCCGGGGAACATCGCCTGCCGCGCCTGGGCGCGGTGGTGGAGAACCGCTGGCTCGGCTATTTGCTGGTGAACGCGCTGTACCGGGATGACGCCATCGAAGTGCGGGCGCCGGATGGTGTCCAGGCTGCCCGCCGGGTGTCCGACGGCTATGTGATGACGCTGAACGACGGCGGCGAGCGGCACACGCCTTTGTTGATCGCCGCCGACGGTGCCAACTCGCGCACCCGGGACTGGCTCGGCATCACCGCCCGGCAACAGGACATTGGCCATGACGCGCTGATCGCCAACGTGGCGGTGGCGGAGCCTCACCAGGGCAGGGCCTTCGAACGTTTTCTCGATGACGGACCGATGGCGTTGCTGCCGTTGCCGGATCAACGCATGGCGCTGGTGTGGACCGGTCCCCGCGATCAAGTGGACGCCTGGATGGCCATGGACGACGAACAGGCTCTGGATGCCTTGCATCAACGCATGGGCGCGGCGCCGCCGGCGCTGACCGCCATCGGCGAGCGTCACCGCTATCCGTTGGTGCTCACCGAGGCCTGCGCCCAGGCGGTGCCGTTCGGTGCGGTGGTGGGGAATGCCGCCCATACTTTGCATCCGGTGGCGGGCCAGGGCTTCAATCTGAGCGTGCGCGATCTGGCGGCGCTGGCGGAAGCGGTGGGCGGCGCCGCGCATCCGGGCGAACTGGCGCACTTGTCGCAATGGCAGCAAGCGCGGCGTGCCGATCAGGCCTGGGTAACCCGGGCTTCGCGCCAACTGCCGGAATGGTTCCGGGTGCGCCAGCCGTTGTTCGCCCACAGCCGTCAACTGGGGCTGCTGGCCCTGGATCTGCTGCCCGGCCCGCGCCGGGACTTCGCCCGCCGTGCCATGGGACTGCAATGACCAAGACCCCCTCTCTTCACAGTGACGTTCTGATTGTTGGCGGCGGTATGGCCGGGGGCCTGCTGGCGCTGCTGCTGGCCGATCAGGGACTGGCGGTGCGAGTGCTGGACGGTGCCGCCGAGCCGGTCTGGCCTGAAGGCGCGCCGGCCCTGCGCGTCTCCACGTTGAACGAGGCCAGTTATTGGCTGCTCAGGCACACCGGCGCCTGGCAATACCTGAATCCGCAACGGGTGCAGCCTTATCGGCACATGCAGGTATGGGATCACGATGGCACCGGCGAAGTGAATTTCGATGTGACCGAGGCCGGAGCGGAAGCGCTGGGCTGGTTGCTGGAGAACGATCATATCGTCGCCGCTCTGTATCGGGCCGGTACCGACCGTGAGTGCCTGGATTGGCAATGCGGCGCGCAGGTCGCCGCCGTCCGGCGTACCCCTGAGGGCTGGCGGGTGAGTGCCGGAGACGGGGACTACAGCGCCGACCTGGTGGTGGGCGCCGACGGTGCCCGCTCGCTGGTGCGCGAGGCGGCGGGCATTCCCGGCGGCCCTCGCGATACCGGCCATCATGCCCTGGTGGCCACTATTGAAACCGAGCGGCCGCATGGCGGTTGTGCCCGGCAGGTGTTCCTGGAATCGGGGCCTCTGGCTTTGTTGCCGTTGTTCAACACCGCCGCCGATACAGAAGAAGGAACCGGTGATGGCCGGCATTGTTCCATTGTCTGGTCCGGCTGGCCCGGGTTTATCGAAGAGCGCCTGACGGAAGACGATGACGCCTTCGCCCGCGCCCTGAATCAGGCCACCGCCGAAGTGCTCGGCCCGGCCCGGCCGGTGAGCCCGCGGCGAGTGTTTCCGATTCAGGAGCGGCACGCCAGCAGCTACCGGGCGCCGGGCCTGGCGCTGGTCGGCGACGCCGCCCATGTGATCCACCCGCTGGCCGGGCAGGGCATCAATCTGGGCTTCCTGGATGTCGGTGTTTTGGCGGAAGAGCTGGCCCGGGTTCATCAGGCCGGGTTGCCGCTGGCCGATCCCGCCGCGCTGGCCCGTTACGAACGTCGCCGGCGCGCTGACAACCTGCTTATGCAGCAGGCCATGCGCGGCTTCAAAATGCTGTTCGAACGGCGGGAGCCGGCGCTGCGCTGGCTGCGCAATACCGGCCTTGGCATGGTGGACAAGTTGCCGCCGGCGCGGCGCCTGTTCATTGAGCATGCCCTGGGCCGGGCCGGGGATTTGCCGCAATTGGCACGTCCTTGCCAATCGATTATGGAGCCTTGATAATCGCGAATCATTTTCGTTTATGGAGCCATGCCCCATGACTGTCCTGCGCCGTTTGGCCCTGCCTGCGCTCGCCCTTCTCGTCGCCGCCTGTTCCGAGCAACCCGAGCCGAAAGACGAGGTGGTGGTCTATACCTCCCGTAACGACGAGCTGATCAAGCCGGTCTTCGACGCTTACACCGAGCAAACCGGGGTTTCCATTCGCTATATCACCGACAACGCCGGTGCTCTGGCGGCCCGTCTCAAAGCCGAGGGAGAACAGTCCCCGGCGGATCTGCTGGTCACCGTGGACGCCGGCAACCTGTGGCAGGCAACCGAGGAAGATCTGTTGCAACCGGTGGAGTCCACCGTACTGGAAGGCAATGTGCCGGAGCACCTGCGTGACGGGCAGGGCCGCTGGTTCGGTCTGACCCAGCGTGCCCGCACCATCGTTTATTCCTCCGAACGGGTGCAGCCGTCGGAACTGTCCAGCTATGAGGCGCTGGCCGATGAACAATGGAAGGGCCGTTTGTGTCTGCGCACCTCCAAGAAGGTCTACAACCAGTCCCTGGTCGCCACCATGATCGAGCGGCTTGGTGAAGAGGAGGCGGAGCGTGTGGTGCGCGGTTGGGTTGATAATCTGGCCACCGACGTGTTTGCCAACGACAACGCGGTGATGGAAGCCATCATTGCCGGCCAGTGCGACGTCGGCATCGTCAACACCTACTACTTCGGCCGTTTGCAGCGCGACAACCCGCAGCTGCCACTGAAATTGTTCTGGGCCAACCAGGACAGCAGCGGCACCCACGTGAACATTTCCGGCGGCGGCGTCACCAGGAACGCACCCAACCGGGAAGCCGCCGTGGCGTTGCTGGAATGGATGAGCAAGCCGGAAGCCCAGAAGCTGCTTGCCGACGGCAACCTGGAGTACCCGGCCAGCTCCGGCGTGGAAGCGGCGGAGCAGGTCAAAGCCTGGGGCGATTTCAAGGCCGATGATCTCAACGTCAGCGTGGCGGGCAGCCGTCAGGTGGAGGCCGTGAAGCTGATGGACCGTGCCGGTTACCGCTGATCGCCGTCCGGATCGCTATCTGATTATCGCCGGGGCGCTGGCCCTGGCGGTGCTGTTGCCGGTTGCCGTGCTGTTGTCCGCCTGGCGCGGCGACGAATCGGAAACCTGGCGCCATCTGGTCGACACCGTGCTCTGGCGTTTGCTGGGGCACACCGCCTGGTTGGTGATCGGCGTGGGCATCGGTGTGCTGCTGCTGGGTGTCAGCCTGGCCTGGCTGGTGGCCACGCAGGATTTTCCCGGCCGCCGTGTGCTCGATTGGGCTCTGTTGCTGCCGCTGGCGATGCCGGCCTATGTGCTGGCCTTCGTCGTGGTGCAGGGGCTGGATTACGCCGGCCCGGTGCAAACCGCGTTGCGCCAGTGGTGGCCGGGGTTTTCCGGCTTCAGCGCACGCCATCCGTTCTGGGTGATCGCCACCCTGTCCCTGGTGTTCTACCCCTATGTTTACATGCTGGCGCGGCTGGCATTTCTGACTCAGGGGCGTGCCGTGATGGAACAGGCCCGGCTGCTTGGCCGTGGTCCCTGGGCGGCGTTCTTCCAGGTGGCGTTGCCGATGGCCCGCCCGGCCATTGCCGCCGGCCTGGCGCTGGCGTTGATGGAAACGCTGGCGGACTTCGGCGCCGTTTCCGTCTTCAATTTCGATACCTTCACTACCGCCATTTATAAGAGCTGGTATGGCTTGTTCAATCTGGCCGCCGCCGCTCAGCTGGCGTCATTGCTGCTGCTGTTCGTATTGTTGGCACTGTGGCTGGAACGGCGTGGCCGGGGGCGTGCCCGCTATGGCGATCGTGGTGGTCGGCCGATGGTGGCGGTGCGTTCGCGCTGGGCCTGGCTGATGACCTGCTACGCCGGGCTGGTGGTGGTGCTGGCCTTTGTATTACCGGCGGCACGTCTGCTGTATTGGACCCTGGACGACGTGGCTCGCGGCCTGGATGCGCGGTTTATGTCCCTGGCGCTGCGCACGCTGACGCTGGGCATCAGCGCCGGCGTGCTGGTGGTGGGCCTGGCTTCGGTGCTGGCCTGGCTACAGCGCCTGCGCCCACACCGGTTGATGCGAGCGCTGGTGCGCACAGCGACGATGGGGTATGCGCTGCCCGGCTCGGTGCTGGCGGTGGGGATCGTCATCGGCTTCGCCGCCATCGACCGCCAGTTGGGGCAGTGGTTCGGTTGGAAGCAACTGCTGGTGGGCAGTCTCGGGGCGCTGTTCCTGGCCTATGTGATCCGCTTCATGGCGGTGGCCTTTGGCCCGGTGGAAAGCGCCCTGGAGCGGGTTCGCCCGGCTCTGCTGGAAGCTGCCCGGACTCTCGGCGCCCAGCCTCTGGAAGCGGCAAGGCGGGTGTTGCTGCCGATGGTGGCGCCGGGGCTGATCACGGCTTTATTACTGGTGGGCATCGACATCATGAAGGAAATGCCGGCTACGCTTCTGCTTCGTCCCTTCGGCTGGGACACCCTGGCCGTGCGCATCTATGAACTCACCGCGGAAGGGGAGTGGCAACGCGCCGCTCTACCGTCCCTGGCCCTGGTGGCGGTAGGCCTGCTGCCGGTCTATCTGCTGGTCCGCCGGCTACGCCATTTCTGACCGCAATCCACAGGTTGCCACGAAGCCGCTGTGGGAGCTTGCCCTGCAAGCGAATTTCCCTACGCCGGACGGCCCGTAATTCGCCAGCAAGCTAGCTCCCAGAGTTTTTGCTACGGAGCCGCTGTAGGAGTTTGCCTGCAAGCGAATGTGCCAATGCCGGACGGCCCGTAATTCGCCAGCAAGCTAGCTCCCACAGTTTCTGCTACGGAGCCGCTGTAGGAGTTTGCCTGCAAGCGAATGTGCCAATGCCGGACGGCCCGTAATTCGCCAGCAAGCTAGCTCCCACAGTTTTTGCTACGACGCCGCTGTGGGAAGCTTGCTTGCAAGCGAATATGGCAATGCCGGGGACGCATTCGCGTTGCAGACACCATGGAGCCTCCTCCTGTACTGCCAGTAACCAACATGTAACTTCCGGTAACGAATGTGCGCAAAATGTATAGCTGGGACAGCCGAAAAATTCGGTGAACACATGATGACTATTTAAATTTTCATATAAAAATAATGAGTAACAAATGCATCACTGTTCCCGAAAATTTCCGAAATTTTGCCGCTTTTTCTAATCCTAAATAATGAGATGGCCCTATATGACCGGATCCAAAGTAGTAAATTGAAGGATCAGTTAACAAATGAAAACTAAAGGTCGCTCAGAGCTCCATTCGCTCGTTATCCTGTAGACGATACTTGGCAGATTGTTACCCCCTCCAGGTATCCCTTTACCTCGAATAACAAGCGTCTTGCCGTTTCCCGAACGGCTGTATGGAGATGTACCCATGAAAAAGAACAAGGTGCTTCAGGGAGCTGCCCTGCTGGCTTCCATGGGCGTGCTCAGTGGCCAGGCCATGGCGAGCATGGGCAACATCGGAACGACCTATGGCGTGCTGCCGTCCGACATCGCTTCCGCTCAAGGGCTTTCCCTGTTCAATACCCAGGTTTCCGCCGTCTACTACAACCCGGCTTACCTCGCCAAGGATCCCCGTGGTGAGTTGACCTTCGGCTTGCTGCACGCGGAGCACGAACTGCGCGCCAACAGCCTGGGTGGCGCCGCGCCGCCGATCCGCAACGGGGATGTGCTGCAGGATTCCCCGTCCCAGCACGTTCTGGTGGGGATGAAAACCGATCTGAGTTCCATGACCCGTTTCAAACACCCGATCTACATGGGTGTGATGCTGGGCGTGGAAAAATACGGTGAGGAGATGATGGCGTTCGAGTCCGCCACCTCCAACGAAGGGCAGTACTTCGAATATGGCCGCCAGCCGCTGTTCCTGGTGCTCGGCGGCGCCACTCAGATCTGGCGTGGTCTGGACGCCGGCGCCTCCGCCCGGCTGACTCTGCATTCCGACGCGGAACTGCGCGCCACCACCACCCTGGGTGGTGAGACCACCTATGAGTCCCTGAACGTTTCCGCCAAACCCTCGATCCGTCCGATTCTCAGCATGAACATGGATTGGGGCGAGAGCTTCTGCCCCGATGGCGGGTGCTGGTACAACGGCCTGGAAACCGCGTTGTCCTATCGCGGCTACTCCAATACCAAGACCACCGTTGATGCCAACACGGTGATTCCCGGCACCATCGGCGAACCCGGCCTGTCCCTGGCGGTGACCACCCTGGACTCCTACCAGCCGGATATCTTTGCGTTGGGCATGCTTTACGGTAAGGAACGCTTCCGCGTCGGCGTTGGCGTGGAACTGCAGCGCTGGTCCGATCTGGAAGAGGAATTCGAAGGCGACACCATCAAGGATCAGGCCGTTGAGGACGGCATTGGCGTGCTCGAATTCAAGGACATTGTTATTCCGCGCATCGGCGTCGAGTTCAAGGTATCGCCGAACTACACCCTCACCGGCGGGGTCGCCTACAGCAAATCGCCGCTGGACTCCGACGCCTCACTGGACGTGAATTACCTGGATGCCGACAAGCTGATCGTCGGGCTCGGGCTCACCGCCCAGTTCGATGACCCCCACTTCTTCGCCTTCCCGGTGCGCTTCGACCTGGCCTACCAGTATCAGAAGCTGCGGCCGCGGGACTTCGACCTGTACGCCACCAATTCGCCCAGCTACCCGCAATCCTACGAGCGGGTGGAAGCGGAAGGTGACGTTCACGTCTTCGCCGGTTCGGTAACCCTGAAGTTCTAACGGAGGCCCCCCATGAACATGCGTATCGTGTTGGCGCTGTGTGGCGCCGCGTTGCTGACCGCCTGTGGCGGCGGTGGCGGCAGCAGTCAGTCCGTGGACTTCAGTCCCTGGGAACAAATCGAGCTGTATTACAGCTACCCCTATAACGCCCAGGCCGGTGTGTCCCCGAATGCGCCGCTGGTACTGGCGTTTTCCGAAGCCGTGCCGCAATTGAGCGCGGATCAGTTCTCCCTGCAAGGCCCGGATGGCGCCGTCGAGCTGACTCTGGAACAGGTCAACGGCGACAAGAGTGTGGTGCTGACGCCGGCCGCGCCGCTGGCGGTGAACAGTGAATACACCCTGACCCTGAACGGGATCGGCGAGGAGGGCGATAAGGAACTGCTGCCCGGCGGTCAACTGGCCTTCTCCACCCGGCCGGCGCTGGAAGGGGCCCGGCAAGAGCGCAGCACCGCCGAGGCTTTCCAGTTGGACCGCATCATCCCCAATGGCGATGATCTGCCGTTCCTGGACTTCTCCTCGGTGCAACTGACGCTGTCGCAGCCCATCGACCCGACCACGGTGAAGTACGGTGAGACCGTGCGTTTGACCCAGGGCGGCGAACTGATACCGGCCACGGTGCTGGCCAGTGGTCGCTTCCTGACCGTGGACCCCACCGACAGCGAGGACGCCGACGGCAATACCGTGGACGCCCTGAAAGCCGGTGAGGAAGTCACCCTGGAAGTGACCGACGGCGTGCAAAGCCTGTTCGGTGAACAACTGACCGCCATTAACCGCAGTTTCACACCGCTGGATACCAAGCCCCGTTCGGTAATGGTGCAGGAAGCCGCCCAGGCCGGTGATCCCGCGGCCGGCTGTCTGGCGAAGGGCACTACCCGATCACCGCTCAACAATGAGAGCATCAACTGTGTGCCGGTGAAGTCAAACCTGCTGGGTGACACCACCGTTTCCATGCTCTCCGGCGATGTTTTCGCCGAACTGGCGTTCGCCCCCAACTTCCCGGATACCACGCCGCTGCGCCTGCCGCGTGGCTCGCTGCTCGACGGCGAACCGCTGGATGTGCTGATCGGCGGCCAGGTGCCGGCCGGCTTTGATTCCGGTGACGTCACCGTGACCATCCTGTCGGACGCCAATGGTTACCTGATGAACGCCCCTTACAGCACGGACCCCAATGCGCCCCGGCGCCTGTTGCTGACCATGGACGTGGCGTTCGATACCGCCGACTCCCGCGCCAACGGCGCCTTCAACCAGGACCTGATGCAAGTGGAATTGGTGGGCACGGCGATCGTCGAGGGCGACCGCCTGGTAGTCGATGCCATCGGCGTGGTGGAGCCGCGCGTGCTGGGTGTGGAAAACGCCTACGGCGTGCTCAGCTTCCACATGGAGTCCTACTCCGACCAGACCATCCCGCGCGAACCGGAGCCGGATATGGACGGGCCGGTGCTGAGCTCCTGGGTGCCTGGTGACCACACCAACAAGCAGCGTCCCGGTGACCCGGTGATCCTGACATTTGATCATCCGCTGGATCCTCAGTCCGTTGAGAAGGACGTGAGCTTGCAATTGCTCGGTGCGAATACGCCGGTGGAGTTCGATTATGTGGTGGACGGTTCCTCCATCGTGATCCGTCCGGAAACACCACTGCAGCACAATACCGATTACCAGGTGCTGTTCGACGATCGCCTCACCGACGTGGCCGGCAACCCGGCGCAGCCGCAAACCCTGGATTTCCGGCTGCCGGAATATGTGCTGGATGATGGCGATCCGGAGACCCCTCCCGTGCCGGAACAATCCCCGGTGGTGCTGACCGCCTACCCGGGTTTCCCCTGCGTCACCACCGACCGCAACCTGGCCGCGAATGACGCCGGCCGCTGTGCCGGTGGCCAGGACGGCAGCGGCGGAGAGGATAAACCCGAAGACGACCACCTGCCGGTATTGCCCCTGGCCGCTAATCGGCCCATCGCGGTGACCTTCTCTCAGGAAATGGATGAACAGTCCATTCGCGACCATTTCATTGTGGAAAGCGTGGATGATGCTGGCAGCACCTTGGAGGTTGTCGAGGGCAAGCTGACCTATATGGGGCGCAAGATCGTTTTCGAACCCGACCAGCCTTGGGAAGAGGGCGTGCTGTACCGGTATACGCTGCCCTCCCAGGAAGGCAGTGTGGACGCGGCCAGCTGTCCAGGGGTTGCGATATGTGACGTCCGTGGCCTGCCACTGCAAACACAACTGCTGGCGCAAAACGCGGATGACGCCCCGGCGGCCACCGACGGCGGCCCCAACCTGGAAATCTTCTTCCGTGGCGCGCCCAACACCACCGCGACCCTGCAGCCGCTGCGTAACCTGCCCACTTCGGATGTGAATGCGAACTTTGTTTGGGACCAAGGTGGCGACAGCACTCCAGGTGAGGTTCCGCCTTCACAGGACGAGGAGGCGTTGCGTAATAGCGCGAATCTTTTGCCCCGCGATCCAGCTACGACAGGAGCATTGCTTGCGGACGCCAACGTCGGTTGTGAGGTCGGCGAATCTTGCCCTGATGACCAGTATCTCTTCCTGACAGGTAATCTGGATGTGGAGATCGTGGGTTATATGTCTGCTGCGGAAGTCGGAGTGGCTTACCCAAAGCCGGAACCGGAAAGTGGCGAAAAGGATGTGATTCCTGCCGAAGTGCGTAACGATGGTGGGGTTTTGGTCTATATCAACCCAACTCGCCTAGTTACGTCCAGTGTTACGGTATACGTAAAACCGACGACGTTGGGTAGCTTGGCGAATATTCCGCCAGTGCCCACTGGTACCCAGATGATGCGTATTCGCTACACCTGTGACGCTTCCAACGGAGATTGCGTTGCTCCGGATTATGGGAGAGTGAAAGGATGGATCGTAAGTGGCGAAGGCAACCCTCGTTTCCTAACCGATTTGGACATTTACATGGACTCGCCTCATCTGAAGCCGTCGGCGACGGTGCCGGTGCTGGGTACTTATTACCTGGGGCATGATCTGCACAGCAAGCAACTCAGCCTGCAATTGGCTGGTGATGTCACTTTCCTCAAGGACGGACGCCTCCAGATCGAGCAAATCAGCCAGAACGCGCTGAATGTGGATGTTCAACTGAATGGTAACGTGGCAGGTATCATCACGGTGAAGGACCAGATTCACCTGGCCATCCCCGCCGGCGACACCTTCCTCAACTACCTCAGTGAGCCCATTAAGCAATAACCCTTCCTTTGTGCATCACCTCTGTGCACCCTCCGCCGGCCCCTTGGGGCCGGCTTTTTTATGGTTCATCGCGGATTACC
>NZ_ARXS01000061.1 GCF_025532145.1 Alloalcanivorax balearicus MACL04
CGTGGGTGTCCAAGATCATTAGGCCACTTCACATGCAGCGCCGGCGGCGCTGCGGCCCTTTCGGATAGGGCCTTTGCCCTTCGCTTTGCCCCTTCCCGTCAGCCCTTTTGCCGGGGTATCGGCCCTTTGCGCCATTTGATGGCTTTGTCGGCCCTTTGGTGGGCTGGGGCAGGGTAGTGATTGGTGGCATCCAGGTCGTGGGCGCAACGTAAAAAGCCACACCCTTTCGGCGTGTGGCTTGGCGGTGTGCGGGGTGGGGCAGATTGGGATGCGGGCGGGTGCGATGAGACGTGGAATGCAGCACCTGCGTGTTGATGAACAAAACCCTTGCAACAGTCTTTTGGTCTTGCCGTGCGACCATCACCATTGCCTGGTCCAGATCAGGGCGTGGGACCGGAACGTTATCGGGCGCGGCCACCGGAGTGGTCCGCACAAAGGGGCGCTGCCGGTGTCCGGCGGCAGGCGGCCGGCGTTGTTGATGAAGGCCATTGCCTTCCCCGGGCCGTCTCAAAATAGAAAAAAGGGAAACGACCTGGGGAAAGCAATGGCCCGCACCGGTGCCGGCACGGTCGGTGAGCCCGATGGCGTTGCATTGAACGGAGTTCAGATTAAAAAGAAGAAACGCCGGTTCACCACCGGCGCGTCGTTGAGCGCCTCCCTTCGTAGGTGCGCCGTTATAGTGTCGTTATAGGCGGGAGGGCAGGATCGGAGCCCGGAGGCCGCCCTGATTCTCGATCCGGCAGAGCGTCATGCCGCTGGGCGGCAAGGGACCACGATGACCGTCGTGGCAGCGGGTGATGGGCGTATTGTGACATGGAGCGGCGGGTTTCCGCCAGAAGGGGCGTGGGAATAGGGGCTCCCGTTACCTGGATCGCCCTATAGATCCATTGAGTACAACGCCTGATGCCGTGAGCCCTGCTCGGCCGCCTGCCTGAATACCTGTTGGGGGACGGTGATGCCTAATCGCTTCAGCTCCCGTTGGTAACTCAGTAGTTGCCGCCGGAACGCACTGGAGTACACGGAGTGCCGGTGACCCTTCGCGTCTTGTGACTCCACGACCATGTAATATCCCCGAAGGCTTTCTCGATACCCAATGGTAACCCACACGGTTTGGCCGTTGCGGTCACCTAAACATCGCGCTTGAGACATGAGAGTCCATCCTCAGTGCTCGGAATTTTATCCCCAAAGTGGCCATTGCATCCTCAATGGGCACTGCCAGACGTTATACGCCTGAAAGGTAAGTCAATTCAATAGGTTGCGTATCAACGTCTTGGGCAAATATGTCTACCTTGACCAAGTGCCCCAAACGAAAACGCCCCGCAAAATGCGGGGCGAGGGCTAGAGAAGGCCATGTCGGCTGAAGCTGAACCATTGACCGTGGCCGACAATGATGTGGTCCAGCAAGCGAACGCCGATCAACTCCAAGGCCGAGTCGATTCGGTTTGTCGCTTCGCGGTCACCGGCACTGGGCTGAGGCACGCCGGATGGGTGATTGTGCGCCAGTATCAGGCTCGTGGCGTTGCAGGACAACGCGGCCTTGACGATCTCTCGCGGATGCGCCGCACAGCTGTCGACGGTGCCCTGGAAGAACTCCTCGTACCGCAGCATCCGGTGTTTATTGTCCAAGAGGATGCCGACAAACATTTCTTGCTCTTGACCGGACAGCTTGAGTTGAAAGTACTTCGCCGCGTCATCGGGTTTGTCGAACACCTCGGTATGCCGATGATACCGTTGGCGTAGCCGGCGCTCCAACAGCCCGCAGGCCGCGTCGATGATCGCTTGCTCCGTCTCGCGGAGTGATGGGTGACGTTTCATGATAAATCCCGGAATACGGGGAGTCCCTCCATCCGGGAGGGGCTCCTGAAGTGGCCTAATGATCTTGGACACCCAC
>NZ_ARXS01000062.1 GCF_025532145.1 Alloalcanivorax balearicus MACL04
GGCGACCTGTTCGCATCGTTGACGGCACCACCGTGACCCTGCCGGATACGGCAATAGGGTCAGGTCTTGCCTTTTGCCTAACGCGCTCTCCTCAAGCAAAAGACAAGACCTGACCCCGATACTGCGCATGACCCCGATACTGCGATGACGCACCGGGGCGCGGGCGGTTGGGGAGATTTCGCGGGAGAGTCTGGTGCGGGTGTGAAGCCGGTAGCGGGCGGGTTTGGCACGCCTGCTTGACACAAACTACAGAATAACTACATTGTAATGCATGAGCCATCTGGAATTTGAATGGGACCCGCGAAAGGAAGCGTCCAATCAGCGCAAGCACGGCGTCTCGTTTCAGGAAGCCAAAACGGCGTTTACCGACGAGTTCGCCCGCGTGATTGGAGACCCGGACCATTCTACTGAGGAGGACCGGTTCATCCTTCTCGGCACGAGCATCCATTCGCGCCTGTTGGTGGTCTGCCATTGTGTGAGAAAGGCGGACACCGTCCGCCTCATCTCCGCCCGTAAGGCCAACAAGCGCGAGCGAACCACCTATGAGGAATACCGCCATGCGTGACGACTACGATTTTTCCAAGTCCACCCAGAACCCCTACGCCAAGAAGCTCAAGAAGCAGGTCACGATCCGGCTGGATGAAGACACCATTGCGTACTTCAAGGATCTGGCGGAGAAGAAGGACCTGCCGTATCAGAGCCTGATCAATCTTTACCTGCGGGACTGTGCTCAGTCGCACAAAGATATAAAAATCGAGTGGCAGTAGGTCTGGTGCGGACGGCTCCGTTCCTTCCAACCACGGAGTGCTGCTCGGTCGCCCCTTTGTTTACACCCTCGCCGCCGCTGACGAGTTCGGTATTGCCCATCTGCTGACCAACACACCCTTCCACACCATGTTTGCGTTTCGATATGTCTAGCTGGCGTAATAAAATTCTATTGTCGGGGGGAGGGTTATGAAGGCACTGTTTCCGGTACTGCTTACTTTAGCGCTTGTTGCCTGCGAGAAGCGATATGACGTGGACTACTTGTCGCTAACGGATTCCGCGGAATCGATGGTGGTTGAAGCACCGGAAGGTGGTTTTGCCATTCCGTTCCTGGGTCAGAGCGAGCAATCCCGGCTTGTCGTGGCGCTGCGATTTGAACGGCTTCATCCCGACTCGAGCTGGGCGCCTTGGGTGACAGCGGGCTTTGCCACTGTCGACAGGAAAGACCAGGTAAAAGCATTTGTCGCTTTGCCGGAGCCGGGAGCGGAGAAGCTCAACGCTGGGTACCAAGTTGTTAAAGATGGGGAAGTCAAAGAGCAAGTTGTGCTTGTCGCGGGATTGCCTGTCTCGGAAGAAGTGCAAGTCCAGGCTTTGCGAGGCTCTGACGGCATGGTTTATATAAAAGTTGCTGATCGCGAAGCCAGAGTAAGGTTGCCACACCAAGACGTCGATCTGCCTTTCGCCCTGGTTTCATCCGCCACAGCGTCGCTCCGATGGCTGGCAGATTGATGGTGGCATTGGCCTTGCGGACACCTCCCTTCAACCCTCAAGCCCCCACCGCTGCGAATCCTGCTCAAAATTCTCGATCAACAGCT
>NZ_ARXS01000063.1 GCF_025532145.1 Alloalcanivorax balearicus MACL04
TGGAGCGGGTGAAGGGAATCGAACCTTATGGCGCTATGGCTCTGACCACCACATCACTACACAACTCACTGATTTTCATGGAATTTATAAATGGTCACTAGCACTGTCTTGCCCTCACCCACACGGAAGCCTCGACACCATTTCGACACTACAGGCCTTAGTGGGCATGCTGATCAAAGTGGAGCGAAAGCCCCAGCGCACGAGTGATCTTCAGCATCGTATCAAAGCCCGGATTGCCTTCCGGTGACAGTGCTTTATAGAGGCCCGCACGGGTCATGCCTGTCTCGTCGGCCAGGCGTGACATATTCTGAGCACGTGCGATGTCACTCAGCGCTGCTCGAATGAGAGAACCATCCCCTGGATCTTCTTCGATACAGGCGTTGAGATAGAGGATCATGTCTTCCCGGTCCTCCAGATGATCGGAGGCATCCCAAGGTTTCAATTTGTGCTCGGTCATAACTCCTCCAGATATCGGTCAGCCAGCGCCTTCGCGGCCTTGATGTCCTTGCTCTGCGTGCTCTTGTCACCGCCAACAAGGAGAATGATCACCTCTAACCCCCGGATGGTTAGGTACACCCGGTAGCCCGGCCCGGTGTGGATGCGTAGCTCGCTGACGCCCCCACCGACAGACTTGATGTCCCCTAGGTTTCCTAGTGCTACTCGCCGGATTCGCGCATTGACTCGGGCCTTACCTTGCTTGTCACGAAGACGGCGAAGCCAGGTATCGAACTCAGGGGTAGTTAGAATCGTCTTCATACCAAATGTATACCACAGTATACAAAAAAGAGCAAGCTCAGAAAACCAGTCGAACGGTTAGTCCCGCATAAAGAGGGAGGGATACAGAGGAGGAGAGCCTCTTCCCGACTAGAGCCCAATCCTAAAAACCCATAGCTTCTTGTTTTTAAATATTTTTCCTAAATTAAAAGGCGCATTACTCCACACTAGCAAGGAGTAGTGTCGTCACTTGATCCTCTCTTTGCTATGCTCTTTCCCTACAGCCAGGACGGTTAATAAATGATCAACAAGGAAGTGGTATGTGGGCCTCTTTTATTCTTCTCGGTGACAAAACGGATCACGGCGGCACAGTGACCAGCGCGTCGGTTACGGCGGATGTGGAAGGCAAGGGCATCGCCCGCATCGGTGATACCGTGATTTGCCCAAAATGTAAGCGACTAACCCGAATTATCACCGGTGACCCCACCATTCAGATCGATGGCCAACCGGCAGCGGTGCATGGCAGTGCAACCGATTGCGGCGCTAGGCTTATATCCAGCCAAGCGACTACGGGGGCATCAACCGGAGCCCCCAAACAGGCCACCACCAACGTCAACGATGTAGCCGCCGCCCTGGCTACCCTTCCCGGCATTTCCAAGGCTGTGATTGGCGCCTCTGCTACGGCCGTCTCCTCTGTCTCTTCCGCGCTGTTCGACCGGAATTCGCCCCCCTTTTGTAACCATCCCCTAAAATCGGTGCATGCGT
>NZ_ARXS01000064.1 GCF_025532145.1 Alloalcanivorax balearicus MACL04
GGTTCATCGCGGATTACCGGGAAAAGCGGCTTTGATCTTCAGGAAGAAGTAGTCGCTGTCCCGGTAGCCATAGGCCATGCGTTTGATGACCTTGATGCGGTTGTTCATCCCCTCCAGCACGCTGGTGTTGAGGCGGTAACGGGCGCTGGCGATGATGCCCTCGGCGTAAGGCTTCAGAAGCCGGGCGAAGCGGATCAGCGGCGCCAGGCCACTGGCTTGGGCCAGGTTGAACCAGCGTGTCCAGCGCCAGCGGGCCGCGCGTTCCGTGCGGGCGTACCAGAGCTCCTTGAGCTGACTCTTCATCAGATACACCACCATCAACGGCTGATTCAGATCCAGTAAGGTCTTCAGTTCGTCCGCTTGATCGGCCTTCAGGTTCTCCGGGTTACGCAGCAACAACCAGCGTGAGCGCTTCACGGCCCGCCTTGCGGGCTTGTCGTGACGCAGTTGGTTCGCCTGGTCCACCCGCACCCGGTCGATCACCTCCCGGCCAAACTTGGCGATCACATGGAACAGGTCGTAGACCACCCGGGCCCTGGGGCACCAAGCCTGGACCTCCAGATCCATGGCGGTGTTCATGTCCATGGCCACCGCCTCGATGTGGTCACAGTGCGCCCCCAGCCACTCGAAACAAGGCCGGATCGCCTCCCGAGATCGGCCTTCCCCCACCCACAGTACCTGCCGGGTCTCGGCGTCGATGACCACGCTGGCGTAACGGTGGCCCTTGAACAGGGCAAACTCGTCCATGACCAGGTAGCGGACCTGGGCCAGGTCCGGCTCAGGCAGGTCGCGGGCCAGCCGGGCCTTGTCGAGGGTTTTGAGGGTGTGCCAGTGCAGGCCCGTCAGGTCAGCGATCTGCTTGAGCGGCAGTAGCGTTAACAGGACCTCGACGTGCTGGCGCAGCCGATGAGTCAGCCGGGCTCGTGGGCCCAGCCAGGACAGTGCTTCCCGCCCAACACCGCAGCGGGGGCAGCGCACCCGTCGCACCGGCACCTCCAACCAGACCCGGTATTCGAACAGATCCCGGTCTCGGACTCGCCGCCTCGTCGTGTCATGGATCAGGGAGCAGGAGCGCCGGCAGCCTGGGCAGCAAGGCGGCACTTGGGGGTCAGGAATCAGGTGAATCAGGCACTCGGAATCGGAGAGCGGAACGAAGCGGGTGGCGACAAAGCCTTCCCAGCCTGTTCCAGGGAACGTAGCATCACCCATGGCGGCAGTGTCCTTGTCTCGTTATTTGGTCGCACAAACAACTTAACTTGGTTCACTGTCCGCCCCTACCTCTTGGTTCCCCTGTCGACTGACCTCTGATCCGCGTCCCCGCTGGAAGGGAAACTTCCCGCTAAAGCGCGATGAACC
>NZ_ARXS01000065.1 GCF_025532145.1 Alloalcanivorax balearicus MACL04
TGTAACCATCCCCTAAAATCGGTGCATGCGTAATTAGAGTTCTCCGACCTACAATGAGGCAAACGGAGAACGACATGAAGAAATCACGGTACAGCGAGTCACAGATCGTCAAGATTCTGAAGGAGGTCGAGGGCGGTCGCCTGGTCAAGGAAGTGTGTCGGGAGTACGGCATCTCCGATGCGACCTACTACAACTGGAAATCCAAGTACGGCGGAATGGAAGCCTCTGATGTGAAGCGCCTCAAGGAGCTTGAAGAGGAAAACCGCCGACTGAAGCAGATGTACGCCGAGCTGAGTCTGGATCACAAACTGCTGAAGGATGTGATCGAAAAAAAGCTGTAAAGCCAGCCGTTCGACGAGAACTGGTGAATTACCTGAAGCAGGCGCATGGTGTCAGCATCCGCAGAGCCTGCCGAATTGCTGGCATCAGCGACTCTGTGTACCGGTATCGGCCGGATACCTCCCGGGATGAACCGGTGATTGCAGCGCTTCAGAGCGCGACTGAACGCTATCCCGCCTATGGTTTCAGCAAACTGTTCAAGGTGCTGCGACGCTGGGGACACGGGTGGAATCACAAGCGGGTACATCGGCTGTATTGTGCGCTCAACCTGAACAAACGACGACGGGGCAAAAAACGACTCCCGACACGAAATCCGGAGCCATTAAGCGTACCAGCGACCGTCAATCGATGTTGGTCCATGGATTTCATGAGCGACAGTCTGTTCTGTGGTCGCCGCTTCCGTACCTTCAACGTAGTGGACGACTTCAACCGCGAGGTACTGGCTATCGAGGTTGATCTGAACCTACCAGCTCCGAGGGTCATACGGGTTCTGGAACGCATCATCGCTTGGCGAGGCTACTCGGCCAAACTACGCATGGATAACGGCCCGGAATTCATCTCGATCGCCTTGGCAGACTGGGCCGAGCAACACGGCATTGCGTTGGAATTTATCAAACCCGGGACACCCACTCAGAACTCGTATGTTGAGCGTTTCAATCGAACTTATCGGGACGAGATCCTGAACATGTATGTCTTCCGGAACCTCACCGAGGTGAGAGAACTGACCGAGTCCTGGATGACAGAATACAACGATGAGCGCCCACACGATTCACTGGAAGATCTGACACCATGGGAATACCTGGCGAAACACAAACGGGCGGAGAACTCTAATCAACGGTGCAACTGAAACAGGGATGTTTACAC
>NZ_ARXS01000066.1 GCF_025532145.1 Alloalcanivorax balearicus MACL04
TACGATCTTGGCCACCACGCCGGCGCCAACGGTACGACCACCTTCGCGAATCGCGAAGCGCAGGCCGTCTTCCATGGCGATCGGTGCGATCAGCTCAACGTCCATCTGCACGTTGTCACCCGGCATCACCATCTCGGTGCCTTCCGGCAGCGTACAGGCACCGGTAACGTCCGTGGTACGGAAGTAGAACTGCGGACGGTAGCCGTTGAAGAACGGGGTGTGACGACCACCTTCGTCCTTGCTCAGCACGTACACCTCGGCAACGAACTTGGTGTGCGGGGTGATCGAGCCCGGCTTCGCCAGAACCTGACCACGCTCCACTTCGTCACGCTTGGTACCACGCAGCAGCACACCAACGTTCTCACCCGCGCGACCTTCGTCCAGCAGCTTGCGGAACATCTCAACACCGGTACAGGTGGTCTTGGTGGTATCTTTGATACCCACAATCTCGATCTCTTCACCCACCTTGATGATGCCACGCTCCACACGACCGGTTACCACGGTACCGCGGCCGGAGATGGAGAACACATCCTCGATCGGCATCAGGAACGGCAGGTCTACCGCACGCTCCGGCTCCGGAATGTACTCGTCCAGCGTTTCCACCAGCTTCTGTACCGCCGGCATGCCAATCTCGCTGGTGTCGCCTTCCAGCGCTTTCAGAGCGGAACCCTTGATGATCGGGGTGTCGTCGCCCGGGAAGTCGTAGTCGCTCAGCAGCTCACGCACTTCCATTTCAACCAGTTCCAGCAGCTCTTCATCGTCCACCATGTCCGCTTTGTTCAGGAACACGACGATGTACGGCACGCCCACCTGGCGAGACAACAGAATGTGCTCCCGCGTTTGCGGCATCGGGCCGTCAGCGGCGGATACCACCAGAATCGCGCCGTCCATCTGCGCCGCACCGGTGATCATGTTCTTCACGTAGTCGGCGTGACCCGGGCAGTCAACGTGCGCGTAGTGACGGGTCGGAGAGTCGTACTCCACGTGGGAGGTCGCGATCGTAATACCACGCTCACGCTCTTCCGGGGCGTTATCGATCTGATCGAAGGCGCTCGCCGAACCGGAGCCCCACACCTCGAAGCACACCCGCGTCAAAGCGGCTGTCAGCGTCGTCTTGCCATGGTCAACGTGACCAATCGTGCCCACGTTTACGTGCGGTTTATTACGTTCAAACTTTTCCTTTGCCACG
>NZ_ARXS01000067.1 GCF_025532145.1 Alloalcanivorax balearicus MACL04
GGGTATACGGATTTAATGGTTGATGGGGCACCTTCACCCCATCAATCTGATACCACCCTCAGATGGTTGATAGATCGACTCCGTAGTTGAGTTCCTCTGCGAAGTCCGGCAGTCCGTAACCGATGGTTTTCTTGTAGAAAGGAGAGACCTTCGCAGTCGGTGCCTTCTTCTTGTGCTTCGTGGTGTAGAGCATTCGTGCCCGCATCACCTCGAAAGAGTAACCGCGCCCTTCACGGTTCTTGTCCTTGGCCAGTCGGTTGATGGACTCCGTGTAAGCGTTGGTGACGGGCATGTCCGTCTCGAAGTAGGTCATGGTCTCTTCGCGCCAGTTTCCCACTGCCCTGACCAGATCGCTCCAGACTTCCTTTTGGCCCTTCGGGATGGTGGCTATCCACTCGTCCAGGGCGGCTTCTGCCTGGAGCCGTGTGGTGGCGTCCCAGATGCCGTAGAAGCGCTCCTTGTGCTCGTAGGCGGCCAGCAGTTGCGGGAACGCGCCTGTCCAGGTCTCCATGATGAGGCGCTCCCGGTCTGAGACTTCGTGAGCGCGTTTCAGCAGGATTTTCCGGTCTCCCTTGAGAGTCCGGCTCTGGGACGGTTTCAGCTCCTTTCTGAGGCCCTTGCGCACTCTCTCTAGGGCATCGTTGGCCATGCGCACCACATGGAACTTATCGACCACGATACGGGCCTGGGGCAGCACAGCCTTGACCGCTGCCCGGTAGGGGTTCCACATGTCCATGCTGACGATCTCGACCTTCTGCCGGTCTTTCAGCTTCATCAGGTAGTTGGTCACCACGTCCTGGCGGCGGGTGGCCAGCAGGTCGAGCAGGGTTCGCTCCTCAATGTTGGTCAGAATGCAGCGGTAGCGCTTGTTCAGGTATAGCTCGTCAATGCCCAGGATGCGGGGCGTCTCGAAGCGGTGCCAGCGCCCCAGGAACTCGGCGCGGGCGTTGAAGATGTCGCGCACCGTCTTCTCGTCCAGGCCGGTCTGTGCCGCCACAAAGGTGTAGGGGTGGTTGAAGGATTCCTTCTCCACGTACTCATGCAGCCGCAGTGTCATACGGAATCCGTCCACCATCTCCGGTAGCTGGGGCCTGAATGTTGTCTTGCAGGCCCGGCAGGTGTATCGGCGGCGGACCACCCAGAGAGTGACCCGCTTGCC
>NZ_ARXS01000068.1 GCF_025532145.1 Alloalcanivorax balearicus MACL04
CGGATGCAGCAGCCCTGCACATAGGCACTGCTGCCGTCGGTATAAAATTCTTCCTTCCAGATCGGCGCCTGATGCTTCACTTCATCCACCAGGTAACGGCAGGCCTCGAACGCCTCCGCCCGGTGCGCGGCCCGCGCCACGCACACGATCGCCACGTCACCGATGCGCAGCGCGCCCAGGCGATGCACCACGCGGCAATAGCTCAGGCCGAAGCGCTCACGGGTCTGTTGTTCAATTTCGGCGATGCGCTTCTCCGCCAACGGCGCATAGGCGGTATAGCGCAGGCTCTCCACCGGCAAGCCCTGGTGGTGGTCACGCACGGTGCCGGCGAACAGGGCCAGGCCGCCGCATTCGGGATAGTGATCCAGAGCCAGCAGTTCATCGATGGCAATCGGTTGTTCAGTCAAATGCGTCCCGTTGCTCGAATCCGTCATAGTCATCCCCCCGCCACCGGCGGCAGCAGCACCAGGTGACCGTTCTCCGGCAGCGGGTCCGAGCGCAATAAAATGTCGGTGTCGCGCACCGCGGCGCACTGGTCCAGGCGCGGTTGCAGGGCCGGACACTGATCGGCCAGCACCAGCAGCGCCTCGGCCACCGTGGCCGGCGCCGTTTCGGTGGCAAGGGTGATGTGCTCGCCACCCGCCAGCGGGATCAGTTCACCGTAAAGTTCAAAGGACAGATTCATCAGCCTCCCATCCCGTGCATGGTGATTGGTCGGTCCACCGGGCCAGGCGTGGCCGCGTAGCCGGCGTCCTTGTGCCAGACTCTTTGTTCGATGCGACGCCGCAGTTGGGCCTCGCTTTCCCCGGTACGCAGCGGCGTCAGCAGATCGTGCCCCTGGCGGGCGAACAGGCAGGTATAGAGATGCCCGTTGGCGGTCAGCCGCAACCGGTCGCAGTCGGCGCAAAAGGGCCGTGTCACGGTGGAGATCAC
>NZ_ARXS01000069.1 GCF_025532145.1 Alloalcanivorax balearicus MACL04
AAAAAAGGCTACCGCTCTCTTGATGTCGGACTCTTGGGATCAGCCGCGCTGATCGACGCGTTGAGAGAGCGTTACGGCGTGGCGGAGCTGTGCGAAGCCTTCGAGGTCTGTCGCAGCCGCTATTACCATCATTGCCAGGCGCGCCAGAAGGTGGACGCGGAGCGCGTACGGCTCAGGGCGTGTGTAGCGCGGCTCCATAAGAAGGGCCGAGGTGCCGCCGGGGCGAGGACACTGTCGGCCCTGTTGAAGGCGGAGGGTGAAGCCGTTGGGCGCTATAAAGCGTCGCGTTTGATGGCGGAAGCGGGCCTGGAGAGCCGTCAGCCGGGACACCGCTACAAGCAAACCGGCGAGGAAGCGACAGTCGCGCCTAACCACTTGAACAGAGCGTTTGCCGTGACTCGACCGAATGCCGTGTGGTGTGGCGATGTTACCTACATCTGGGCAGGCAGCTGTTGGGTCTATCTGGCGGTGGTGTTGGATCTGTATGCCCGCCGTGTGGTGGGCTGGGCGATGTCGAACTCCCCGGACTCGGAATTGACCAAGCGAGCCCTGGCGGTGGCCTATGAAGCACGAGGGCGTCCGAAAGGGGTGATGTTCCACTCCGACCAGGGGTGCCACTACACCAGCCGGGCGTTCCGGCAACAGCTTTGGCGTTATCGGATGAAGCAGAGCATGAGCCGGCGGGGCAATTGTTGGGACAATGCCCCGATGGAACGGTTCTTTAGGAGCTTGAAATCAGAATGGGTGCCGCCGGGCGGTTACCTCTCGTCTGAGCAGGCGGTGGCGGATGTCCTGGTCTACGTAAACCAGTATTACAACCATATCCGCCCGCACAGCGCTAATCATTATCAAACACCCGAGGCGCGGGAACGAACCGCCGCGTGAAAAGAACCTAGGAAACTGTCCAAGATCACTTGACCACTACA
>NZ_ARXS01000007.1 GCF_025532145.1 Alloalcanivorax balearicus MACL04
GCGAGTCCATCCGATTACAGCGGCTTCGTAGTTTGGTCTGTGGGAATTGTTTTAGTCTCCCTTAGACAGTCAGATACTTCTTCACTAATGCATCATTGAGTTCCCCAACTGCCCCTTCCGCCACGTTACGGCCACGGTCGAGGATGGTGAAGCGGTCGGCGGTGGCGCGGGCGAAGTGGAGTTTTTGTTCCACCAGCAGCACGGTGAGGCCTTCTTCCCGGTTCAGGGTTTTGATCACGCGGCCGATCATGTCGACGATGTTGGGCTGAATGCCTTCCGTGGGTTCGTCCAGAATCAGCAGTTTCGGGTCCAGGGCCAGGGCGCGGCCGATGGCCAGTTGCTGTTGCTGGCCACCGGACAGGTCGCCGCCACGGCGGTGACGCATTTCGTGAAGCACGGGAAACAGTTCATAGATCCGTTCGGGGATTTTGCGCTGGCGATCCGGGCGCGCCTGCAGGCCGGTTTCCAGGTTCTCTTCCACGGTCAGTAACGGAAAGATCTCCCGGCCTTGGGGGACGTAGCCGATGCCGGCACGGGCGCGGTCCTCGGCGGCTTTCTTGCGCAGGTCCTGGTCGAGAAAGCGGATCTCGCCGGATGCCGAAGGCAGCAGGCCCATGATGGTTTTCAGCAGTGTGGTTTTACCGACGCCGTTGCGGCCCATCACGCACAGGCACTCGCCTTGTTGCACGGACAGGTCCAGATCCCAGAGCGTATGGGATTCGCCGTAGTATTGATTGATGCCTTTCAATGACAGCATGAGCGTTCCTGTTCATTGGTATGGGGCGGAGCGTTACTCGCCCAAATACACTTCGATCACTTTCGGGTCGTTCTGCACGTCCTGCATCTTGCCTTCGGCGAGGACGCTGCCCTGGTGCAGTACGGTGACGGTGCTGGCGATGCTGCGGATGAATTCCATATCGTGTTCCACCACCACCACGGAATGCTCGCCGGCCAGTTGTTGAAGCAGTTCGGCGGTGCGCTCCACTTCCTGTCGGGTCATGCCGGCGATGGGTTCGTCCACCAGCAGTAGTTTCGGTTGCTGCATCAGCACCATGGCGATTTCCAGCCATTGCTTCTGCCCGTGGGACAGCGCGCCGGCCACATGGTCGTGCCGGTCCAGCAGGCCGACGGTGTTCAGGGTGGCGGCGATGCGGTCGCGCTGTTCGCCGTTGAGCGGATGCACCAGGGTATGCCAGGTGGTTTTTTGGCCGGCCATGGCCAGCTCCAGATTTTCCGCCGCAGTGTGTTCCGGAAACACGGTGGGCTTCTGGAATTTACGGCCGATACCGGCGCCGGCGATTTCGGTTTCGCTCATGCGGGTCAGATCGAGGGTCTGGCCGAAGAAGCAGGTGCCCTGGTCCGGCCGGGTCTTGCCGGTGATCACGTCCATCATGGTGGATTTGCCGGCGCCGTTGGGACCGATGATGCAGCGCAGCTCGCCGGGTTCGATGTACAGGGTCAGGTCGTTCAGGGCTTTGAAGCCGTCGAAGCTGACCGTGATGTTCTCCATGTACAGCAGGTATTTGCCGCCGGTGTCCAGCTCGCCCGGTTTGATGGTGCGGGTACCGGGGCGGACCACATCGAACACACGATCACGGCGAAAGGTGTCACGCAGGTTCATGGGGCGCCTCCGGCTGGTCGTCGTTGGCGGTGCCGTTGCTATTGTTACCATCACTTTTGCGCAGGCGCTGACGGACGTTATCCGCCAGGCCCACCAGGCCACGCGGCAGGAACAGGGTCACCGCCACGAACAGGCCCCCCAGGGCGAACAGCCAGGCTTCCGGCATGATGCCGGTGAACACGGTCTTGCCGTAGTTGACCAGAATGGCGCCGATCACCGCGCCATACAGAGTGGCGCGGCCGCCCACCGCCACCCACACCACCAGTTCGATGGAGTTGAGCGGTGAGAACTCGCCGGGGTTGATGATCCCCACTTGAGGTACATACAGGGCGCCGGCGATACCGGCCAGTACCGCGCTCAGGGTGAAAATCCACAGCTTGTAGTGCTCGGTGCGATAGCCGAGGAAGCGGGCGCGGGACTCACCGTCGCGAACCGCCATCACCACCCTGCCCATGCGGGAGCCGGTAATGTAGCGGCACAGTACGAAGGCCAGTGCCAGGGCAATGGCGGTGGCGATCAAGAGAGCCACCCGGGTGCTGTCCTCGCGCAACGAAAAGCCGAGAATGTCCTTGAAGTCGGTGAGGCCGTTGTTGCCGCCAAAACCCAGTTCGTTACGGAAGAACGCCAGCATCAACGCGTAGGTCAGCGCCTGGGTGATGATCGACAGGTACACTCCGGTGACGCGGGAGCGGAACGCCAGCCAGCCGAACACGAACGCCAGCAGCCCGGGCACCAGCGCGATCAGCACCATGGTGAACAGAAACGAATGGGAGCCGAGCCAGTACCAGGGCAGTTCCTGCCAGTTCAGAAACACCATGAAATCCGGCAGCACCGGGTTACCGTAGACGCCGCGATCGCCGATCTGGCGCATCAGGTACATGCCCATGGCGTAACCGCCCAGGGCGAAGAAGGCGCCATGGCCGAGGCTGAGTATGCCGCAGTAGCCCCAGACCAGATCCAGGGCCATGGCCAGCAGCGCGTAACACAGATACTTGCCGAGCAGCGTGACCGTGTAGCTGCTCACATGCAGCCCGGAGTCCGCCGGGATCAGCTGATTCAACAGCACCACCAGGGCCACGGCGCCGAACAGGATGCCGATGAACCAGCGGGCGGCACGGTCGGTCAGGGCGGTTTTCAAATCCGAATGTCTCATTATTCCTCCGCGGCCCGGCCGCGCTGCGGGAACAGACCGCGCGGTTTACGTTGAATGAACAGGATGATGAACACGAGCACGAAGATTTTCGCCAGCACCGCGCCGGAAACCGGCTCCAGCAGTTTGTTGGCGATACCCAGGCTGAAGGCCGCGGTGAGCGTGCCCCACAGATTGCCGACGCCGCCGAACACCACCACCATGAACGAATCGATGATGTAGGCCTGGCCCAGGTTGGGGCCGACGTTGGTGAGCTGTGCCAGCGCCACGCCAGCGACACCGGCGATGCCGGAGCCGAGCCCGAAGGTGAGGGCGTTGATGCGGTCGCTGCGGATACCGAGGCCGCGGGCGGTTTGCCGGTTCTGACTGACCGCGCGCACTTGCAGGCCCAGCCGGGTTTTCTTCAGCACCAATAGCAGGCCGAGGAACACGGTAAGAGCGAAGGCGATGATGTAGAGCCGGTTAAAGGTCAAGGAGAACACCGGATTGATCTGCCAGGCGCCGCTCATCCACTCCGGCGTGACCACCGAGCGGTTCAGCGGCGAGAAGATCACCCGCACGGCTTGTTGCAGGATCAGGCTGATGCCGAAGGTGGCGAGCAGCGTTTCCAGTGGGCGTCCGTAGAGATAGCGGATCACGAAGCGTTCGATCAGAACGCCGACAAAACCGGAGATCAGAAACGCCGCCGGTATGGCCACAAGCAGGGACCACTCATGGCCCTGGGGAAAAATCTGTTGTACTACGAAGGTGGTGTAGGCTCCGAGCATGATCAGCTCGCCATGGGCCATGTTGATCACGCCCATGACACCGAAGGTGATGGCCAGGCCGATGGCGGCCAGCAGCAGTACCGAACCCAGACTGAGGCCGAAGAACAGCGTATCGGCGGTCTGGTAGCGGGCGGTACGGGCGTCGATACGCTTTAACGCGGTTTCCACCGCTTTGCGCTCACTGGGCGCGTCACTGTCGAGGCGGCTGCGCAGGGCATTGCGCACCGTCGGTTCAAGGCTGCCGGACAGGGCTTCAATGGCGTTGAGGCGCGCATTCAGGTCGCTGTCCTCGGAATACAGGGCGGCGGTGTTCAGTGTGGTATCGATGGCCGCCGCCACCGAGGTATTGTCTTCCCGTGCACGCCGTTCACGCAGAGCGGCCAGCAGGTCGGGATCCTTGGTACCGATCAGGCTGATGGCGGCCGCCCGGCGCAGGGTGGCGTCCGGGTTGTTGAGGCCGACCACCGCTTGCAGATTCTCGATCTGCCGGCGCAGACGGTTATTGATGGTAATTGGCGCGGCGGCCCGTGACTCCACCGTGCCGAGGTCCGCTTCACTGAGCGGGTCATGGAGTTGCCAGCCGCCGTCGGCGCGCTCGCCGAGCACGATGCGGTCGTTGGCACGGTCCAGCAACAGGCGCCGGTCTTGCAACGCTTTGAGCAGCGCATCCGCCCGGGGATGGCCGGAATGAGCCAGCGCATCAATGGCGGCGGCTTTGTCGTCGAAGCTGCGGCTGCGCAGTTGCTGCAGCACCTCTTCTATATCGGTTGTCGGTTCAGTGGCCGGCGATTCGGCCTGAGCCACACTCGTCAGACACAATAGGGCGAGTGCGAGCGCGAAAACCCTGAGCATGGTGGCTCCTCATTGCATAAGCGTCGGAGGCCGGGGACCGGCCTCGACGGCGTTTCCCATGGTGCATCCCTTTTTTTGGGGGACAACGGAAACGATTACTGCGCGGCCTGACCGCCGCAGGTTTTGGTTTTGCTGTTGTAGTTGCCGCAGTTGATCGGTTTGGTCCAGTCAGCGATCAGGTCCTTGGAGCCGGGCAGGAAGTCGGACCAGGCATCGCCGGCCACCAGGCCGTCGGTCTGCCAGACCACGGCGAACTGGCCGTCGTCCTGGATCTCACCGATCAGAACCGGTTTGGAGAGATGGTGGTTTTTGTTCATCACCGCGGTACCGCCGGTAAGGTTGGCGGTGCTGATGCCGATCATGGCGTCGGCGACTTTGTCGGTGTCGGTGGACTTGGCTTTCTCCACCGCCTTGGCCCACATGTTGAAGCCGATATAGGTGGCTTCCATGGGGTCGTTGGTCACTCGTTTGTTGTCACCGATGTAGTCGTGCCATTGCTTGATGAAGCTGTTGTTCTCGTCGGTGTAGACGCTTTGGAAATAGTTCCAGGCGGCCAGGTGGCCGACCAGCGGGCCGGTGTCGACACCGGACAGTTCCTGCTCGCCGACGGAGAACGCCACCACCGGAATGTCGGCGGCGTCGATGCCCTGGTTCCCCAGTTCCTTGTAGAACGGCACGTTGGCGTCACCATTGATGGTGGACACCACCGCGGTCTTCTTGCCCTGGCTGCCGAATTCCTTGATGCGGGAAACGATGGACTGCCAGTCGGAGTGACCGAACGGGGTATAGTTGATCATGATGTCCTCGTCGGCCACGCCTTTGCTTTTCAGGTAGGCTTCGAGGATCTTGTTGGTGGTGCGCGGATAAACGTAATCGGTACCGGCCAGCACGAAGCGTTCGGCGCCCAGATCGTCGATCAGATAGTCCACCGCCGGAATGGCCTGCTGGTTCGGTGCCGCGCCGGTGTAGAACACGTTCTTGGAGGACTCCTCGCCTTCATACTGAACCGGATAGAACAGCAGGCCGTTGAGTTCCTCCACCACTGGCAGCACGGACTTGCGTGATACCGAAGTCCAGCAGCCGAAGATAACGTCGACTTTTTCCTTGCTGATCAGCTCACGGGCTTTTTCCGCGAACAGTGGCCAGTTGGAAGCGGGATCGACCACCACCGGCTCCAGCTTCTTGCCGAGCAGCCCGCCTTTCTTGTTCTGTTCTTCCACCAGCATCAATACGGTGTCCTTGAGCGTGGATTCACTGATCGCCATGGTGCCGGACAGTGAATGCAGAACCCCCACCTTGATGGTGTCGGCGGCATTGGCCAGGGCCGACAGTGACAGCGCACCGGCGGCGAGCCCGGCCTGGGCCAGTCGTTGCCAACGTCTTTTCATGATCATGGTTTTCCCCTCTGTATCATTGCCGATTGAAGTGCCAGGTTGTGCGCATCACGCTCCGGCTCGGGAGCCGGAGGTGGGCGCGGGCAGGGCATCGCCGGTATCTCCGCTACCTTGACGCCGTGCCTCGTAAAGCATGTGCAGGGTGATTTTGCGAACCTCGTTGCGGCTCGCCTCGATGTGCGCCTTGAGCATGATCTGCGCCGGTTCCACCCACCGGTGCAGAATCGTCTCGAGAATCGCGTGATGCTCGTCGTAGGTGGCATCGATGCGCGCGCGCTTGGTGAAGTCCAGGCGGCGAATGATGCGCAGCCGCTCGGTGATGTTTTGATGGATGCGAGTCATCTCGCCGTTGCCGGCGGTACGCACCAGTTCGCTGTGGAAATTCTCGTCCAGATTGAGCACGCCGCTGATATCCCGCAGCCGCTGGTCCTCCGGTACACTCCACAGGGCCATCAGGGGTTGCAGCGTGTCGGCCAGATTCTCCAGCTCGCAGAGCCGGCGCACCGCCGCGCATTCCAGCACGGTGCGAACGTCGTAAAGTTCTTCGAAATAATGAAAATCGAAGGGCTTCACCTGCCAGCCGTTACGCGGGGAAACTTCCACATAGCCTTCCCGCTCCAGCCGGAACAGGGCCTCCCGCACCGGCGTGCGCGAGGCGCCGGTACGTTGCGCCATTTCGTTTTCGCTGAAGCGGTCGCCGGGCAGCAGCCGGAATTCAAAGATGTCGTCCTTGATGTCCTGATAGACCTTGTCGGCCAGCTGCTTGCCACGACGCGGGGACGAGATCATGCGGCGCTCTCCGTATCAATGACCGCCACCGGATCACCGGCGTTGATCAGGGTGCCGGGCTTGCAGTGCAGGCCGGTGACGGTGCCGGCGGCGCTGGCGGTGATGGCGAATTCCATCTTCATCGCTTCCACCACCACCAGGGTTTGCCCGGCTTCCACCTGGGCGCCTTCTTCCACCAGCAGCTTCCAGACGTTGCCGCTGATCTCGGCGCTGACCACATGGCCGTCGAGATCGCCGATTTCCACCTTGTTGCCCAGTAGCGCGGATTCCACCGCCGCGTCCTCGTCCTGCCAGCGCTGCACTTCGGCCTGGTAAGCGCTTTGCTGGCGCTCGCGGAACGCTTCCATCTCCGGTTCGATGCTTTCCAGGAAGGCGCGGTACTCCGCCAGGCTGAACGGTTCCTCGGTGATTTCCACCTGCAGGCGGCCTTCGCGGAAAGCGTCGCGCATTTCCCCCAGCTCCGCCTCGCTCACCGGGTAGTAACGCACCTGATCGAAGAACTTCAGCAACCAGGGCTCTCCGGGTTTGAATTGCGGGTTCTTCAGATGCTTGTTCCAGATCGGCAGGGTGCGGCCCACCAACTGATAACCGCCGGGGGAGTCCATGCCGTAGATGCACATGTAGACGCCGCCGATGCCGACGGTGCCTTCGGCGGTGTAGGTGCGGGCCGGGTTGTACTTGGAGGTCATCAGGCGATGGCGGGGATCCACCGGCACCGCGCAGGGCGCACCCAGATAAACGTCGCCGAGACCAAGCACCATGTAGCTGGCGTCGTAAACGATACGTTTGACCGCCTCGATGGAATCCAGGCCGTTGATGCGGCGGATGAACTCCGCGTTATTGGGCAGCCAGGGGGCGTCCGGGCGGATGGTTTCCTGATAGCGTTGCACCGCGTCGAGGGTGGCGCTGTCCTCGAACGCCAGTGGCAGATGTACCACCCGGGTGGGTACCACCAGATCGTCCACGGAACCGATGGCGGCTTCCCGTTCCAGCAGCGCGGCCACCAGATTCTGCTGGTGTAACACACGGGAATCGTAGTGCACCTGCAGGCTGCGCACGCCGGGAGACAACTCAAGAATGCCGTCCACCGGTGTCGATTTCAGTGATTCCATCAAGGCGTGGACACGGAAGCGCAATGCCAGATCGAGCACGTTTTCGCCGTACTCGATCAGAACGTATTTATCGCCGGCCTGGCGGTAGGTGATGCGTGGTACATCGCCGTCCGCGTCCCGTTCCACCAGCATGGTGGGAGAGGTGGTGTCCTCCGGCATCACGGTGGGAGATGTCGGGGCCGGCGTTACCGGCGTCAGACTCTCGATGCTTTGATCCTGGGCCTGCTCCAGCGCCAGCGCCTGATCGAAGTCGATGGCGACGAAACGGATCGAATCGCCGGGCTTCAACTGTCCGACCTTCCACAGTTCGGCCTTGGCGATGGTCACCGGGCAGACGAAGCCGCCGAGGCTCGGGCCGTCCTTGGTCAGGATTACCGGGAAGTCGCCGGTGAAGTTGATCGAGCCGATGGCGTACTCGTTATCGTGCAGGTTGGACGGATGCAGCCCGGCCTCGCCGCCGTCGGTGCGCGCCCAGGTGGGTTTCGGGCCGGTCAGGCGGATACCCAGGCGGTTGGAGTTGTAGTGCACCTGATAGTCAGCGCCGAAGAAGGTATCGATGGCCTCCTGGGTGAAATAATCCGGCGCGCCGTGGGGACCGTACAGTACCTTGATTTGCCAATGCTGCGGATAGTCCGGGATCAGTGTGCCCTCCGCCGGTGACGGTTCATGCACCGGCGCCGGGGTCGGGCAGCCGGGCAACTGAGGCTGGCACAGGGACAGCACATCACCCTTGCGCAAAGTACGGCCGCCGTGTCCGCCGAACTGTCCCAGCACGAAAGTGGATTTGCTGCCCAGGTAATCGGGCACGTCGATACCATTACGTATGGCGATGTAGGTGCGGCAGCCGCTGGCCACCTTGCCGGTGACCAGGGTCTGGCCGGCACGGACCCGTATCGGTTGCCACAGCGCGACGGCTTCCCCGTCCAGGGTGGCGTCACAGGTGGCGCCGGTGAGGGCGACAATCGTTTCGCTATGGAAGTACAGAGTCGGGCCGATCAGTGTGGCTTCCAGGCCGGCGGCGCTGTCGTGGTTGCCGACGATGCGGTTGGCCAGACGGAACGCGTAATCATCCATCGGGCCGGAGGGCGGCACGCCGATATCCCAGTAGCCGGCACGGCCAGGATAGTCCTGCACCGTGGTATAGGTCCCCGGTTCCTGTACCTCGAATACTCGGGGACGATATTCGAAGGTCTCCAGATAACGAGTGGAGACGCGGCCTGCCGCCACGTTCGGGTCGATCAGAATCTGCCGCAGGTAATCCAGGTTGGTGGCAATGCCGCTGAGGCGGGTTTCCGCCAGGGCGGTCTGCATTTTCCGTAGAGCGGCCTCGCGATCGTCGGCATGGACGATCAGTTTTGCCAGCAGAGGATCGTAGTGCGGGCTGACCACGGTACCGGTGTCGACCCAGCCGTCCAGCCGCGCCGCCGCCGGAAACACCACTTCGGTGAGTTCGCCGGGGCTGGGCTGGAACGCCTTCAGCGGGTCTTCCGCATAAATACGAACCTCCATGGCGTGGCCATTGACCTGGTAGGTCTGGTCCAGCGGTGGGCGTTCCCCACCGGCCAGCATCACCATCCACGCCACCAGATCGACGCCGAAGATTTCCTCGGTGACGCCGTGCTCTACCTGCAAGCGGGTGTTGACCTCAAGGAAATAAAACTCGTCGCGCTCGTCGTCGTACACGTACTCGACGGTGCCGGCGGAGCGGTAGTTGACCGATTCGCCAAGGCAGCGCGCGCTTTCACGCAACTGTTCGCGGGTGGCTTCGGGTAGATTTGGAGCCGGGGTTTCCTCGACCACTTTCTGGTTGCGGCGTTGCAGCGAACACTCCCGCTCCCCCAACGCCAGAACGGTACCGTTGCCGTCCCCGAAAATCTGTACTTCGATATGGCGGGCCCGGGCCACGAACCGCTCCAGGAACACGCCGCTGTCGGAGAAGAAACTTTCGCCAAGCCGGCGCACGGATTCAAACGCCGCCACCAGCTCCTCTTCGCTATTACAGCGGGTCAGGCCGATGCCGCCGCCGCCGGCGGTGCTTTTCAGCATCACCGGATAGCCGATTTCCAAGGCGGCTTGCCGGGCTTCATCCAGATCCTGCAACAGCCCGGTGCCCGGTGCCAGTGGCACGCCGGCGGCTTCGGCCAGGGCGCGGGCTTCGTGCTTGAGCCCGAATTGGCGCAACTGCGTTGGCGTCGGCCCGATGAAGGCGATGCCCTCGGCGTCACAGGCTTCGGCGAAGTCGGCGTTCTCGGAAAGAAAGCCGTAACCGGGAATGATGCCGTCGGCGCCGGTTTCCCGCGCTGCCTTCAGAATGGCGTCGGTACGCAAATAGCTTTCGGCGGCGGTCTGGCCGCCCAGGGCCACCGCTTCATCGGCGGCGCTGACGTGCTGACTGTTGCGGTCGGCGTCGGAGTATACCGCCACGGAGGCGATGCCCATTTGTTTCAGGGTGCGGCAGATGCGGACCGCGATTTCCCCCCGATTGGCGATGAGCACTTTTTTCAATCCGGTTCCCTTCAACCCGTTTTCTTTCAACATCATTCCGGTCCCGTTTCAGTTTGCCGTGTTTTGCCGTTGGGCGATGTAGGCCCGCCAGCCCCCCAATGCGGTGATGTCGGTGGCGTCGTCGATGGCCCAGCCTTCGCAGATGAATCCTTTCACCAGGCGGCCATCGGCGGTTTCCAGTGAGCCGATCCCCAGCGGTGGCGGGATCAGCCCGACAAAGCTGCCAAACTCGCTGACCGGCAGTTGCCACAGTTCGATCTGGATGGCGGCGCCGTCATCGCTCTTGATCAGGCCGGGTTTCGGCGGCGTGGTATTGGCCAGGGCATAAAGGCGGTAACAGGGCGCGGTTTCGGTGGCTTCCAGCAAGACGCCGCCGCGTTCGGTAAGTTGGCCATTCAGAGGCATGCCGCTGAGGTGGGCGCCCACCACCGCGACGGTGATGTGATCGGCGTCGTCTTCGCTGGCTTGCGCGGGGGTGACTCGCGGCAGATCGCTGCCCACGGCTCCTGCCTGCCAGGGCTGATGCTGTTGCCAGCGCCGCCCGAATTCGGCCAGGGCGGCGTCGTGCCAGGCCGGGCCGATCAGCGTGATACCACAGGGCAACCCGTCCTCGCGGAAGCCGCCGGGCAGGGCCAGGGCGCATTGGTCGAGCAGATTGACGAAGTTGGTCCAAACGCCGAGTTGGCTGTTGAGACGGATCGGATCGGCGTTGACCGCGTCGATGCGATAGATGCCCGGTGAGGTCGGCACCAGCAGCGCATCCACCTGGGACAGCAGCGCGTCGGCCTGGCGTTTCAGATCCGCCAGTTTGTATTGCGCTCGGAAAGCATCGACCGCGCTCATGCCCTCGGCCACGCCGATGACATCGCGGATCACCGGCAGCAGCGCGTCCTGATTCTGCATCAAGGGTTCCGCCACGGAGTAACGCTCGGCTACCCAGGGGCCCTGATAGAGCAGGGCGGCGGTGTCGTGCAGCGCCTGCAGGTCCAGTGGCACTAATTCGGCGATGTCGGCCATGGCGCTGAGCTGCTGTTTCCAGGCCTGCTCCGCCTGAGTGTCGTCAAACCAGGGCAACTGATCGGGAATACCCAGTCGCGGTCTCGCCGGCAGGGCCTTGGGGCGTGCCGCCGGGTCCGGGCGGCTGTAGCCGTCCTCGGCATCGTAGCCGCGATACAGGTCGTAAACGGTTTCCGCATCCGCCACTGACAGGGCGAATACACTCACGCAATCCAGAGTCCGGCAAGCCGGTACCACGCCGCGAGTGCTCATGCTGCCCTTGGTGGGTTTCAGGCCGACGGTGTTGGTGAAACCGGCGGGCACACGACCGGAACCAGCGGTGTCGGTACCCAGCGCGAACGGCACTAATCCCTGGGAAACCACGGCGGCGGAGCCGGAGCTGGAGCCGCCGGTGATGTAGTCCGGATTGAACGGATTGGGCACCGCGCCGTAGGGCGAGCGCACGCCGACCAGCCCGGTGGCCAACTGATCCAGATTGGTTTTACCGACCAGAATGGCGCCGGCATCCAGCAATGCCTGTACCACCGGGGCGGTGTGTTCAGCGGTATAAGTGAAAGCGGGGCAGGCGGCGGTGGTCGGCAGACCGGCCACATCGATGTTGTCTTTCACCGCGAACGGAACGCCGTAAAGAGGCAGGGAAGGATCACTCAGCTGCTCGGCCCGGGCCACCAGATCGGACTCGTCCAGCAGGTGAATCCACAGACTCCGCTCGCTGTCACGCAGAGTCGTGTACAGCGCTTTCATTGCCGAGACCGGCGTGTAGTCTCCCGTCTGATAGGCGTCACGCCATTGTTCCAGAGTCCAGCCAAGCACGTTCGCATACCTCGTTGTATACCAGTAGGTATGCGAGTCAGTGCAAAGGCGGTGCCAACCCGGAGCCGTGCGCTATATATAGGGAAATATCGCCTATTCGCCGGTGCCGGGGCGGGGATTATCCGGGCTGTCCGTGCGCTGTTCTGGGGCGCCGGCCCCAGAAAGGGGCAGGTATCAGGAGGTTTCCTCCCGCAGACGTTGCTTCAAATATTCGGCGAAGCGCGCGGTGGCTACTGGCAGCGAGCGGGAATGCTCCATGCACAAGGTCAGGCGGCCGCGCCGCAGGCCCCGATCGGACAGTGGCAGAGCATGCATGCCGCCGGGCAGATGAGCCGGTGGCATGCCGCTTTGTATTTGAAAGCACACGCCGCCGCTTTTGATGGCGAAGTTACGCATCATCTCGAAGGAGTTGGATTCCAGCGCCGGTTCCAGCCGTAGCGAGCGGCGGGCCAGAAATTCATCCAGCAGAGCACGCCCGCCCAGTGAGGTGTCCGGCACCGCCAGAGGGTAGGCGATACAGTCGGACAGACGAACCGACTCTCGTGCCGCCAGCGGATGATCCGGTGCCACGAACGCGCAGAGCCGTTGCTCCACTTCGAGAAGCGGCCGGATTTCGGCGTCGGCCGGCGGATTGAAGACCAGGCCGATGTCCGCCTCGAACTCTTTCAGCCGGGTATGGATGTCGCCACGCCCGCAGATGTAAACGCGAAAACGGATCTTGGGGTGGCGCTGCTGAAAGGCCTCTATGGTCCTGGGCAGGAACTCGGCGGCCATGCCCTCAATGGCGGCAATGCGGACTTCCCCGCGCCGGACACTTTGCAAGTCCTCGATCTCCGAGAGCATGCGTTCCGAATCGGCGATCTGTTTGCGGGCGTAGGCGATGAACAACTCGCCGGCGGCGGTGAGCCGCACACCGCGCGGACGCCGTTCGAATAACGCCGTGCCGATTTCGTCTTCGATATCCAGGATGCGGCGATTGACCGCCGAAGACACCACGTTGAGCTGTTCCGCGGCTTTGCGAATGGAGCCGCTGCGGGCAACGGCGTCAACGTAACGGAGCAGACGCAGGTTATACATGAACGGACTCTCCGACTGAGTGATGCCGTAACGGCATCGCAATGGTGAATAAATAGCGCTGGTTTGAATCGCCGGATAAATCTTATCGTGCTCCCGTTTCCAGGCCCACCGGAGATTGCCTGTCATGAAAACCCGTGTTCACCGCTTCGCCACCGCTGCCCCGGACGATGTTTCCCCTCTGCGACGGGCGCTGGGCGAAGGCGGGATCAACGCGGAAAAGGTGATCGCGGTTCTCGGCAAAACCGAAGGCAACGGTTGCGTCAACGACTTCACCCGCGCGCTGTCCACCCTGGCGCTGACCCGGCTTTTCTCCGAGGTTCTGGGTCTGAGCGACGAGGCGGTGGCGGAACGTATTGCATTGGTCATGTCCGGTGGCACCGAAGGGGGATTGTCACCGCATATCCTGGTGTTCGAGGTGATGGATGACCCCGCGCGCTCTACGTCGCCGGGGCTGGCGGCTGGCGTCGCGTTCACGCCCGCTTTTTTGCCGGAGCAGATCGGCCGGCGGGCGCAGATCGATGCCACCGCGCAAGCGGTACGCGAGGCCATGGCCCGCGCCGGCATCGAGCGCGATGAGGACGTGCATTTCGTGCAGATCAAATGCCCGTTGTTGACCTCCGCCCGCTGTGACGAAGCGGCCCGGCGTGGTGCCGCCGTCGCCACTACCGACACCTATGAGTCGATGGCGTATTCGCGCGGCGCTTCGGCGCTTGGCGTGGCGCTTGCATTGGGAGAGATCGAGCCGGCGCAATTGCGGGACGCCGCCGTCTGTCACGAGTTCGGCCTGTACTCCGGCCGCGCCAGTACTTCCGCCGGGATTGAACTGATGCGCAATGAAATCCTGGTACTCGGTAACGCACCGGGATGGGACGCGGAATTCCGTATCGGCCATGACGTGATGGCCGATGCCCTGGACGCCGATGCCGTGACTCGCGCGCTGGCCCGGGTGCCCGGCGATGGCGCTGGTGAACTGGTGGCGCTGCTGGCCAAGGCCGAACCGTCGCGCAACGGTCTGATTCGCGGTCACCGCCACATCATGTGGGATGACAGTGATATCAACGCTACCCGCCATGCCCGGGCCCTGGTTGGTGGGGTGTTGGCGGGACGTACCGGGCATACCGCCTTGTTTGTTTCCGGGGGTGCGGAACATCAGGGGCCCGATGGTGGCGGCCCCTTGGCGGTGATTACTCGCACGCTGATTTCTTAATGATCCAATTTACGAGGTCTCTCCGATGCCAATCCTGAATCGTCGTTCTTTTATCAAGGCCGCCGGTGTGCTCGGTGCCAGCACGGCACTGCCGGTCAATCTGGCCCGCGCCGCCGACAAACCGGTGACCGTGGGTTTCATTTATGTCGGCGCCAAGGACGACTTCGGCTACAACCAGGCCCACGCCGAGGCGGCGGCGATCATCAAGGGGTTACCCAACGTCACCGTGATCGAGGAGGAAAACGTTCCGGAAACGGTGGCGGTGCAACGGTCCATGGAGGCGATGATCCGCCAGGACGGCGCCCAACTTATTTTTCCCACCTCGTTCGGTTACTTCGACCCGCATGTGATCAAGGTGGCACGCAAGTATCCGGAGGTGCGTTTCGCCCATTGCGGCGGGCTTTGGCAAAAAGGGGTTCACCCGGACAACGCCGGCAGCTTCTTCGGCTACATCGACGAGGGCCAGTACCTCAACGGTGTCGTCGCCGGACACATGAGCAAGAGCAAGAAGCTGGGGTTCGTGGCCGCCAAGCCGATCCCACAGGTATTGCGTAACCTGAATGCCTTCACGCTTGGCGCGCGTTCGGTGGATCCGGAGATCACCACCACGGTGATTTTCACCGGCGACTGGTCGCTACCGGTGAAGGAAGCGGAAGCCGCCAACAGCCTCATCGATCAGGGCTGTGATGTGCTCACCTGTCACGTCGATGGTCCCAAAGTGTTGGTGGAAACCGCGGAAAAGCGCGGCGTGATGACCTGCGGCTACCACGCCAGCCAGGCTGCGCTGGCGCCGAAAGGGTATCTCACCGGTGCCGAATGGAACTGGGAGACGCCCTACCGCGCCCACGTGATGGCTCTGCAGTCCGGAGCGCCAATGAACAACTTCATGCGTGGCGGTTTGAAGGAAGGGTTCGTCAAGACCTCGCCCTACGGGTCGGCGGTGAGTGACGCGGCCAAGGCGGCGGCGGATGCCGTCAAGGCCAGTATGCTCAAGAGCGAGTTATCCATCTTTACCGGCCCGATCAGGAACAACACCGGCGAGGTGATGGTGGCCGAGGGGACGGTGCTGACACAAACGGATGTGGTGCTGGAGAGGATGGACTATCTGGTGGAAGGCGTGCGCGGCCAGATCTGACCGATGTCGATACGTATTCCTCCCGTTGCCGCTCGCGGGCTGGCTTTGGGCCTGCCCGCGCTGCCCACGGTGTTGGCGGTGGCCACGACCGTGGTGTTGTTCTCCGTGTTTCTTTGGGCCCGGGAAATACCGGTTCTGGAAGCCGGCGCGCTGATTTATCAGGGTGCCTTCGGCTCGACGTTTTCCTGGGAAAACACACTTCTGCGCGCGGCGCCGCTGATGTTGACGGCGCTGTGCGTGGCGTTGCCGGCACGGGCCGGCCTGATCATCATCGGCGGCGAAGGCGCGCTGGTGCTGGGCGGGTTGGCGGCGGCGGTGACGCCGCTGTGGCTGCCGGCATTGCCGGCCTCGCTGATGTGGGTGGCGATGGCCGCCGCCGCCATGGCCGTGGGTGGCTTCTGGATCGGTCTCAGTGGCTGGATGCGCCAACGGCGCGGTGTCAACGAGACTATCGGCAGCCTGCTGCTTTCCTATATCGCCCTGGCGGTGTTCCGGCATCTGGTGGAAGGCCCGCTGCGGGATCCCGCCAGTCTGAACAAACCGTCCACGGCACCGTTGCCGGATGCGTACAGCGTGGGCGTGATCAGCGATACGTTCTACGTGCACTGGGGTCTGGTGGCCGGCGTGGTAGTTTGCCTGCTGGCCCATGTGCTGGTTCGCCACAGTGTTTCCGGTTTCGCCTTTTCCATTGTCGGCGGCAATGTGCGTGCCGCCCGTATGCTTGGGTTGCCGGTAAACCGTCTGGTGCTGGTGACCTGCGCGCTGGGCGGAGCCGCCGCCGGCCTTGCCGGCATGTTCGAAGTGGCGGCGGTTCAGGGCAGCGCCAACGCGGCTTTGATCGCCGGTTATGGCACCAGCGGCATTCTGGTGGCCTTCGCCGCCCGCCATAACCCGTTGGCGATCATCGTCTGTGCGATTCTGCTCGGCGGGGTCGAAGCCAGCGGCAGCCTGCTGCAACGGCGGCTGGGGCTGCCCGATGCCACCACTTTGATTCTCGAAGGCGTGCTGTTCGTCAATCTGCTGGCCTGGGAAGCGTTGAACGGCCGCGTTCTGCATTGGCGTATTCACTGGCGGGAGCGAGGCCGGGCGCCGGCCGAAGGGGTGGTGCAACATGGCTGAAATCGACTATTCGGTATTGCTGCTGGCTTTGCTGGCCGGCGCCATACGGGTGGGAACCCCGTTCCTGTTCGTCAGTCTCGGCGAATGTCTGACCGAGAAAGGCGGCCGCATCAATCTGGGTCTGGAGGGCATTCTGGTGGTGGGCGCCATGAGCGGCTACGCCGTGGCCTATCTCACCGATTCCGCCTGGCTCGGTGTGCTGGCCGCCGGTTGTGCCGGCTGCGCGCTCGGTGCTTTCCACGGCGTGATCTGTTCTCTGCCTCGGGTCAATGACATCGCCTTCGGGATTGCTCTGATCCTGTTGGGTACCGGTCTGGCGTTCTTTTTCGGCAAGGCGTTCATCCAGCCGCAGGCGCCGTCTTTGCCGTCCATCGAGCTGGGGGCATGGAGCGATGACGCCCGGGTGCGCTCCGCTCTGTCGGTGAATGTTCTGTTCTTTATCGGCGTGGCCCTGACGTTGTTGATGCACTGGGGGCTGCGCGCCACCCGTTGGGGATTGGTGCTGCGGTTGGTGGGGGATCACGCCCAATCCGCCCGGGCCCTCGGATACCGGCCGGCGCTGGTGCGCACCCTGGCCACCGCCAGCGGCGGCTTCCTGGCCGGTGTTGGCGGCGCTTATCTGTCTCTCTATTACCCCGGCAGCTGGAATGAAGGGCTTTCCAGTGGCCAGGGACTGATGGCCGTGGCACTGGTGATCTTCGCCCGCTGGCAACCACTGAACTGTTTGTGGGCGGCTTTATTGTTCGGCGCCTCCGGCGCGGTCGGCCCGGCGTTGCAGGCGGTGGGCATCAGCAGCGGCTATTACCTGTTCGCGGCCATGCCTTACGCCCTCACTCTGCTGGTGATGTACCTGTCCTGCCGACCCAATCAAACCCTCAGCGGTGCGCCCGGTGAGTTGAGTCTCAACCGATAGGAGACGATGACATGAGCAGTGGCCTTGGAGGCTTGAATAAATCCCCGAACGGTGTGGTTGTCGGCCTGGCGCAGCTGGCGTTGCCGGATCCGCACAGTCGCGACGAAGTGTGGCAACAAACACAGAACGTAATCCGGATGATCGGCAAGGCCCGGCGCAGTATGCCGGAGATGGATCTGATCGTATTCCCCGAGTACTCGTTGCACGGGTTATCCATGGACACCTCCGATGAGGTCCTGTGTTCTCTTGATGGTCCGGAAGTCAGCGCGCTGCGTGAGGCCTGCGTGGAAAACCGCATCTGGGGCTGCTTCTCGATCATGGAAGCCAATCCCGGAGGCAATCCGTTCAACAGCGGTCTGATCATCGATGATCAGGGCGAGATTCAGTTGTACTACCGCAAATTGCATCCCTGGGTGCCGGTGGAGCCTTGGGAGCCGGGCGACCTGGGAATCCCGGTGTGCGACGGCCCCAAAGGGTGCAAGCTGGCGCTGATCATTTGCCACGATGGCATGTTCCCGGAAATGGCGCGGGAGTGCGCCTATAAAGGCGCGGAAATCATGATCCGCACCGCCGGTTACACCGCGCCCATCCGGCATTCCTGGAAAATCACCAACCAGGCCAATGCGTTCTGCAACCTGATGCAAACCGCCAGCGTCTGCATGTGCGGCTCCGACGGTACTTTCGATTCCATGGGCGAAGCCATGTTCGTCAACTTCGACGGTGTACCGCTGGTGGAAGGAAGTGGTCGGGCCGATGAAATCGTCTGCTGCGAGCTGCGTCCTGATCTGGTGCGCGAGGCGCGGCGGCACTGGGGCGTGGAAAACAATATCTATCAGTTCGGCCATCGCGGTTACGTGGCGGTGAAGGGCGGCGCTGGAGACTGCCCCTATACCTACATGCACGACCTGGCCGCCGGCCGTTACCGGCTGCCGTGGGAAGAGCAGGTGGTGCACACCGACGGACGTGCTTTCGGGTTCGATGCGCCGGAACGCCTTTACTCGCCCAGCGGCGATCACGCCGACCAGAAGGATTGAATGTCATGCCACCACGTTACCTGGATTCGGAACCCTACCCGTGGCCGTACAACGGCGAACTGACGCCGGAAAATACCGTGCTGATCGTGATCGATATGCAGACCGACTTCTGCGGCGCCGGCGGTTACGTCGACACCATGGGCTACGATCTGTCGCTGACCCGGGCACCGATTGAACCGATCAAAACGGTGCTGACGCTGATGCGGGAGCAAGGATTTTGCATCATTCATACCCGCGAAGGGCATCGCCCGGATTTGTCCGACTTGCCCGCCAACAAGCGCTGGCGTTCGCGGCGCATCGGCGCCGGTATCGGCGATCAGGGACCCTGCGGCCGCATTCTGGTCCGTGGCGAACCGGGGTGGGAGATCATTCCGGAGCTGGCGCCACTGGCCGGTGAAGTGATCATCGACAAACCCGGTAAGGGGTCGTTCTGTGCCACCGATCTTGAATTGATTCTGCGCACCCGTGGCATCGAAAACCTCATCCTTACCGGTATCACCACCGACGTGTGCGTGCACACCACCATGCGTGAAGCCAATGACCGGGGTTTCGAGTGTCTGCTGCTGGAGGACTGCTGCGGTGCCACCGACGCCGGCAATCACGCCGCCGCGATCAAGATGGTGAAGATGCAGGGGGGCGTGTTCGGCGCGGTGTCGGATTCCGAAGCCCTGTTGCGAGCCCTGAATGGAGTCTGATCATGAGGGCACTGAGCCTGGAAACTCTGAGCGCGGGGAAATCCTACGGACATTTTCGCGCGCTCGATGGGGTATCCCTGAAAGTCCGTGCCGGTACCGTGCATGCGCTGCTGGGGGAGAACGGGGCCGGTAAAAGCACGCTGGTGAAAGGTCTGGTGGGCTACGATCCGCTGGACAGCGGGTCGATTCTGGTCAGTGATCGCGAGCGGCAAATTCGTGCACCGCGTGAGGCGCATGCACTCGGCATCGGCATGGTCTACCAGCACTTCACGGTAGCGCCGGGCCTCAGCGTGGCGGAGAACCTGGTGTTGTCCCGCGACGATCCGCCATTGCGAATCCGGTGGAAAGAGGAACGGGATCAACTGCGGGCGTTCATGGACGATATGCCGTTCCAATTGGACCCGGACCGTCCGGTGAGCGGGCTCGCCGCCGGCGAAAAGCAGAAGTTGGAAATTCTCAAACAGCTTTATTTACAGCGCCGTCTCATCATCCTTGATGAACCGACCTCGGTGCTGACGCCGCAGGAGGCGGATGAAGTGCTCGGGCTGATGCGGGACCTCGCTCACGCCGGGGAAGTATCGGTTCTGATGATCACGCACAAATTCCGGGAAGTCACCGCCTTTGCCGATGACGTGACCGTGCTGCGCAAGGGCGCCATGGTGGGCAGCTGCGCGGTGGCGGACACCACGGTGGAGGCGCTGTCCGGCTGGATGATGGGGCGGGCGCCAACCCATAACACCACGGTGGAGCGACCGCCGGTGAACGAGAAGGCCGAACCGTGCCTGTGTGTCACGGATATGGTGGCGCATAACGACAAGGGCGTTGAGGCGGTGCACCGGGTGTCCCTGTCGGTGCGCCCTGGGGAAATCGTCGGCATCGCCGGTATTTCCGGCAATGGCCAGAAAGAGCTTACCGAGGTGCTGCTCGGGCAGCGTCAGGCGGAGAGCGGATCGGTTTTCATTAACGGCCGCCCCTACCATGGCCGACGTGAGGAAATGCTGCGGGAGAAAGTACACAGCCTGCCGGAGGAGCCTTTGCGCAATGCCTGTATCGGTACCATGAGCGTGGCGGAGAATCTGGCGTTGCGGCAGTTTGATCAACCCGCGCTGTGCCGTTGGGGTTGGTGGATCAACCGGGCCGCCATCGACAAACAGGCCGGTGAGCGTATCGAGCGCTTCCAGGTCAGCCCGGCGGACCCGGCGCGTCCGATCCAGACTCTTTCCGGTGGCAACGTGCAACGGGTGGTGCTGGCGCGGGAACTGACCGAGGAGGTGGCGGTGCTGATCGTATCCAACCCGGTGTTCGGCCTCGATTTCGCCTCCGTGGCGATGATCCACCAGCGTCTGCTGGAAGCGCGCAATCGTGGCGCCGGAGTGTTGCTGCTGAGTGAAGACCTGGATGAGCTGCTGGAGCTGGCGGACCGGATCCTGGTGATCCATGACGGCCACATCAGCTACCAGACCCGCGCCGCCGACGCCAACCGGGTTGAACTGGGACGTCACATGGCCGGCGTGGAGGCGGAGGCATGTTGAGCGTCACCGCGAAGCCGGATGCTTTTCCCCTCGACCCTGGTCACTGCGCCTTGGTGGTGATCGATATGCAGCGGGATTTCATCGAACCTGGCGGGTTTGGCGCGGCGCTCGGCAATGATGTGTCCCGGCTGGCGCCGGTGGTGCCGAGAGTGGCGGCGCTGCTGGCGCTGGCCCGGGATCAGCGGCTGACGGTGATCCATACCCGTGAATCGCATCTGCCGGATCTGTCCGACTGCCCGCCGTTGAAACGGAACAAACTGCCAGCGGGGCGCCGCATTGGCGATGACGGACCAATGGGACGGATCCTGGTGCGCGGCGAGCCCGGCAACCGGATCCTCGATGCGGTGGCGCCCGGGCCCGGTGAATGGCAGGTGGATAAGCCGGGAAAAGGCATGTTCCATGCCACCGGGCTGGATCAGCGCCTGCGCGACGCGGGTATCACTCAGTTGATTTTCGCCGGCGTCACCACCGAAGTCTGTGTACAAACCAGCATGCGTGAGGCCTGCGATCGGGGCTATGACTGCCTGGTGATCGAGGATGCCACGGAAAGCTACTTCCCCGAATTCAAAGCCGCCACTCTGGCGATGATCGTGGCCCAGGGCGGCATCGTCGGACGGTGCGCCTCACTGGACGCGTTGCGCCGGGCTTTCCAACAAGGAGTGAGTGCATGACCGGTCAGGACATCAATATTCCCTCGGTGGTGGCCGAGGTACGCGCCGCTTTCGAGGCGTATGAAGAGGCGCTGTTGGCCAACCGGCTGGCGGCGCTGGATCGGGCTTTCTGGGACGCGGAGGCAACGGTGCGCTACGGCGTTGCCGAGAATTTATACGGTGCCGGCACTATCGCTCGCTATCGGCGTCAGTGCGAGCCGGTGCCCGCCAGTCGCCGGCTGCTGAATACCGTGATCACCACTTATGGGGCCGACGCCGCCACGGTCAGCACCCAATTTCGTAACGGAGACAGTCAGCAATTGGGGCGCCAGATGCAGACCTGGATCCGTTTCGAGGACGGCTGGAAGGTGGTGGCGGCCCATGTCAGCGTGGATTTGGCGACTCTGGAATAGGGGGCGGCGCGCTTACAGCGTGGTCTTGGGGACATGAATTCGCACTGTATTCGCGAGCAAGCTCGCTTCCCACAGGGGGCTACGATGTCGCTGTGGGAAGCGAGCTTGCTCGCGAATGTGGCGTGCTAGCGTGCCAGCGGTCGATCAACCGCGATTTCCCCGGGGGGGCACTTACCGTCACCGCTGGGGGAAACCGCGAGTGTTCACCGGCGTCAAACTGCACCCTACAGGAACGATTTGGCGTCGGAGGTGCGGCGCATGGCGCCATCGGCGGCGTTCGCCAGCTCCCGCCCCTTGGTGACGAAATGCCGGGAAAAATAATCATGGTGCTCGGTATGTTCATGGAAATGATGCGGCGTGAGCACCGCGGTGAGAACCGGCACTTCGGTTTCCAGCTGCACCTGCATCAGGCCGTTGATGACCGCGGTGGCGACGAAGTCGTGGCGATAAATGCCGCCATCCACCACCAGGCCGCTGCAGGCGATCGACGCGTAACGGCCGGATTTGGCCAGCAGTTTGGCTTGCAGGGGGATTTCGTAGGCGCCGGGTACCGCGATCACGTCGATCTGGTCGTCGCCGTAGCCGAGGCGGCCCAGTTCTTCGCGAAAGCCGGCCAGACACTGGAGCACGATGTCCTGGTGCCAGCTGGCATGGATAAAGGCCATACGCTGTTGTTCGGGATGGTAAGGCTGGGTGGAACTCTGGGTCTGATTCATGCCGTGTTTCCTGAGTGGCGTTGAGATGAATCAGGGCGAACGTGGGTCGGTGCCGGCGCGAAGGCAACGCATGGGCGTGCCGCCACGGAGGCAGGGGAACCGTCCCGTTCTCTCTTATCCGGACTATCACCGTCGGCTCTGGAATCACACCAGATCTGCTGACCCCGTGACCGTGAGGCAGACCGGACCGCCGATGGAGACAATGGCGATGGCCTGTGGCCGCGGGCGCTCGCGGGCTTGGGAGAGGCTCCCTTACCGCCGGTGGGGACTTTCACCCCGCCCCGAGAACGATCCGGCGGCAGGGCCGCCGGGCAAGGCAATATAGAAAGTCTGTTGCCCTGAGTCAAAAGCGGATTTGCAACCAAATCGCCAGGCCGTTGTCGATAACCGGGATGCCCGCTGACCGCGCGGCCCTGAACCCCGGTGCTTCCGGTGCTTGGGCCTGACCTCGGGATCGGGTATGGTGGCGCCCTTGTTTTCGCGCCCCGGCCGGGTCACGGCCGCTTGGTTCTGAACCCTTGTTCACGAATACAGAAACAGACCGACCGGCACGGCCGGTCCCAGATCACGGTTGTCATGACGGAATCCACCGCCACAACACGGACCTCGAGATCGCCCCTGCTGCGCGCCATGGTGCCCGCTCTGGCGGCCGCCATTGCGTTGGCGTCCTGGTGGTGGGCGCCTTCCGGCGACGCCGCCTTGATGACGGACCGGGCTCTGCTGGGGCTGATCGAGGACTCCGACCTTTATGCCGTCGATGTGGACCCGGCTCCCACGGTATGGGAGCACTACACCATCGCTCAGGGGGACTCCCTGGCCAATCTCTGGACCAACCAGTGGCAATTGCCGGAAGCTGCCCTGTACACCTTGCTCAATGATCCCAGAAGCGCCGATATCCTGCGGCAGGTCAGTCCCGGTCAGCATCTGGAATGGCGCGCCGATGGTGAGGGCAGCCTGCTGGCACTGAGATTGTGGACGGATCCCTCCAAGGGGTGGGAATGGAATCTGCGAAGCGGTCAGTTGCACCGAACGGCGCTGACCTACGAGCGGAATCTGCATCAGGTGGCGGTGCGTGGCGAGATCCGTACCTCCCTGTCCGCCGCGCTGGCGGAGATGCCATCCCTGGGCGGTCGTGCCCAGGCCATCGCCGCGGAGATGGGGGAATTGCTGCCTTTGGCCAGCAAGGCCCGCAAGGGCGACCGGTTTTCCCTGTTGGTGGACCTGGAGTATATCGACGACGCTGAAGGGGCCTACGCGGCCCGGTTGGCGGGGTTTGATTACGAGGGGGAGCAGATCTCGGTGCGTGCCGCCCGCTTCGACGATGACCGTTTCTATACGCCGGAAGGCAAGAGTCTGCTGCCGGGCTTCCGCCGGACCCCCTTCAACAGTGAGTACCGCATCAGTTCACCGTTCAATCTGCATCGCCATCACCCCATCACCGGGCGCGTGACGCCCCATTTGGGAACGGATTTCGCCATGCCGGTGGGTACCAGGGTGCTGGCGCCGGCCAAGGGCGTGGTGCGCACGGTGTCCTACCATCCGTTGGCGGGGCGCTTCGTGGTGATCGATCACGGCCAGGGCTATCAGACTCGCTACCTGCACCTGCAAAAGGCGCAAGTGCGGCCCGGGCAGGAAGTAAAGCCGGGCGATGTCATTGCGCTGAGCGGCAATACCGGCCGCAGCACCGGCTCCCATTTGCACTACGAACTGCGCCTCAATGGCCGTCCGCTGAACCCGATGACCGCTTCATTGCCGTCCCGCGAACGGCTGCAGCCGGATGAGTTGCGCCGTTTCCAGAACCAGTACGCGGCCTATTTCGACCTGCATGAGCAGGAGAGTGCCACCGCCGTGGCGGGTAACGGCAACCGCCGCGATAACGCCGGCTGATTTGTTCTTCCCTGGCGCATCCTCTTTTACTCAGAGATAGCTACAAGGCGGCTGTGGGAAGCTTGCTTGCAAGCGAATTGGCTCCCGTTGCCCAAGAATTCGCTTGCAAGCAAGCTTCCCACAGCGGCTCCGTGGCGCAAACTGTAGGAGCCAGCTTGCTGGCGAATGCAGCCTCTGGTGTTGGCACATTCGCTTGCAAGCGGAGCGCCGCCCGGCAAGCTCCCACAGCGGTCTTGTAGCCCCTTCTGTGAGCGGTCGACGTGTTAACAGATTGACCCACAACGTTGTTGGGGCCCGGAAAGCCGCGATGAACCAAAAAAAAGCCCCGCTCTTGCGAGCGAGGCTTTTTTGTATGGTGCCCGGAGGCGGAATCGAACCACCGACACGGGGATTTTCAATCCCCTGCTCTACCGACTGAGCTATCCGGGCGTCAGGGCGCGTATTAAAGCGACTCCGTTGGACGTCGTCAAGTGCGGTTATTTATTGGTCATTTTCTTCCGAAGGCGGGGTGTAGCCCTCGGCCTGTTCCACGTTTTCATTGTTGAAAAAACGATCACGTTGCTCGTCGAGAAAGGTGCGCGCCTTGGGATCCATCACGTTCAGGTGCTTCTCGTTAATCAGCAAGGTTTGATGCTGCAGCCATTCCTGCCAGGCCTTGCGTGACACGTTGTCATAGATGTCCTGGCCCTTGGTGCCAGGAAAGGGAGGGCGATCCAGGCCTTCCAGACGTTCCTGATATTTGCGGCAGAATACGGTGCGGGTCATGGCATCCTCGGAATGGTTCAGGGTTTTCAGGTTACAGCATGCTCTGTTGGCGCGGCTGACGCAGCCCGCTGAGCAATTTTTTTACCGGGGCGGCCAGGCCCAGTTCGCCCGGATCGGTGGGGTCCACCCAGCGTCCACGGTCTTCCCCCAAGCGGGTGCCGGTGCCGTCCACCTGAATCAGCGCCGGTTCCACGTCCAGGTGAAAATGGCTGAAGGTGTGCCGGAACGGCGTCAGGGTTTCCCGGCGGCGTTCGGTCAGGCCCCATTGTGTCAGCAGGCTTTCGGGTGATTCCTCCAGGTCTTGTTGCGGAAAACACCAAAGGCCGCCCCAAATGCCGCTGGGCGGGCGCGGCTCCAGCCAGACGCTGCCATCGTCACTTTGCAGGATCAGCATACGGGATTGGCGAACCGGTTTGGCCTTGGCCGGCTTGCGGCCAGGATACTGCTCCGGATTGCCATCGGCATGGGCCTGGCAGCGCCGATGCACCGGACACTCGCCACAGGCCGGGCGTCGCCGGGTGCACAGCGTGGCGCCAAGGTCCATCACTGCCTGGGTATAGTCCGCCAGGCGCTGCTGCGGCGTGTAGTGCTCGGCCAGTTCCCATAGCCGGTTTTCCACCGCTTTCTGTCCGGGCCAGCCGGCCACGGCGTGCAGGCGGGTCAGAACCCGTTTTACGTTGCCATCCAGGATGGGGGCGCGTACCCCACGGCTTTGCGCCAGGATGGCTCCGGCGGTGGAACGGCCAATACCGGGCAGGGAAGCCACTTCCTCCACGGTTTGTGGGAATTCGCCATCATGGTCACCGACCAGTTGCCGAGCCGCTTTGTGCAGATTGCGGGCACGGGCGTAGTAGCCCAACCCGGTCCACAGGTGCAGCACCTGATCCACCTCGGCGGCGGCCAGGCGATGCACGTCCGGGAAAACCTCCATGAAGCGCCGGAAGTAATCGATGACGGTAATCACCTGGGTCTGCTGCAGCATGATTTCCGACACCCACACCCGGTAGGGCGTGCGTGGATGCTGCCAGGGCAGGTCCTTGCGCCCGTGCTGGTCGTACCAGGCCAGCACGGCGTCGCTGAAAGCGGTGGTCGTGGTGCTCAGTTGAACAGCCCCTTGAGTTTGTCACCCAGTTTTTCGTTGAGTTTATCGCGCTGCTTGTCGATCTCTTCCCGGGCTTTCTGTCCGGCGGCGTTTTTCAGCACTTCCTCGGTGGTGTCGCCTTCGGCGTCGATGCCGAGTTTGTCTTTCAGTTTGCCCTTGGCGGCGTTGGTGGCCGCCTGCTGGGCGATCTTGCGGAAGCCGTCCCGGTCCGGGCCGCACCATTTGGCCGGGCTGCTCTCCAGGCTGCCCTGGCAGCGCAGCGGCCAGGTGGCGTCGCCCAGGTATTTGCCGCCGTCCAGCTCCGGTGACTTCATGCCGATGTGCATATCGAATTGCTGGGTCAGCACGTTGAACCAGCCATTACCGGAGAGGCTGCCTTTTTCCAGCGTGGCATCCAGGCTTTCGAGGTAGGCGACCTGCTTGTCCAGGCGGGTTTTGCTGGTCAGATCGATGATCTTGGTGTCCTCGGAGAGCACCGAGGGCAGCTTGCCGGATTGCTGGTCGGGAATCAGCGCGGTCAGCCCCTTGAGCCCGCCAAGGGTATCGTTGATGCCGCCCACCAGGGTGTTGTACAGATTCAGGCCGCGCACGGTACCGTCGGCCAGTCCCAGGTTCAAGTTGCCCTTGGCCGATTCCACCAGCGCCTTCTGGCTGTTGCCGCTGGCGTTGAAGCTGCCGTCCATGCTGAACAGACCGGTGGCCAGATCGTCCTTCATGGCCATCTTGGCGATGGGCTGGATCTGCATGCGATTCACCTTGGTGCGCGCGCTGATCTGCGGAGTCTTGCCGGCCACGTTGAGGGTGCCGCTGGCGTTGAAATCCCCGTTCAGGGTCTTGCCGCTGGCCTGGGTTAGCTTCAACACGCCATTGGCGGCGGACACGGCAAAGCTCAGATCACTGGCTTCGATCTGTTCGAAGGTCAGATGGCCGATGCGGAGCTTGCCGTCCAGCAGCAACGGACGCAGGGTCTCCACCGGAATCAGTTCGGCCTCGGTGAGGTTGGCGGTACCGCCGCTCTTGCCGGCGTCGCCGCCGGTGGCGGCCGGTTTGTCCTCGGAGGAAGGGCTTTCCGGAGGCAGATACTGGTCCAGCAGGATTTTGTCCATGGTCAGATCGAAGACGATCTTGCCGGTTTCCAGGTTCTGCAGCCCGGCGCTGCCATTAATGGTGCTGTCATCAAGGGTAAGGGTAAGAGGCTTGGCGATGACGCTGTTGGCCGGGCCGGACAGGGTGGCGCTCATCGCCACTTTGTTGAGGGCACTGTCGCCCCGGGTCTCGATGGCCGGCTCGCCCAGCGTCTTCAGTACCGTGTTGAGGTTGAACGGTTCGGTATCGAGTTTGCCGGCCACGACCAGGTCGCCGGTGAGTCCGGTGATCCGCGCTTCGCCGGTGGTACGCGTGCCGGCGGCCTGCAGCACCAGGTTGGTGAGATTGGCGCTATCTTCATCCAGATTCACTTCCAGCGCCTGTTCCAGATGCACATCCACGGGTTGGGCGGTGGCGCCGGCGATATTGGCGTCCAGCACCATCGGATTCAACACGAAGTGGTTGGCATCCAGGTTGGCGGCCAGGGTGGTTTTCAGGTTCAGATCCACGCGCATGTCGCTCTGGTCCTGATAGCGCAGCGACATCTCCAGCGGGAATGGCTCCTCCAGACTGACATCGCGGGCATTGAAGTTGAAATGCTCGACGCGGATATCGGTGCCGTCGGTGGCGTTGCGATAGCTGATGCGGCCATTGGTGATATCCACTGAGGGAATGGTCAGAGGAATATCAAGGGTGCTGCCTTCCTCGCCGCCGTCGGCGGTTTGCTGTTCCTCTTCGGTCTGATCCTGGCTGGTGTCATCCTGGGGGCCGATCCTTTCCCAGTTGCCGCCTTGTTGATCTTCGCGCAGATTTACTTCCAGGCCGTCGATCAGCACGCCATCCATTTCCACCTTGCCAAGCAGCAGGGGCCACACGGCGACGCTGACGCTGGCGTTGTCGAGGGCGGCGAACAGCTCTTCCTCATCGGCGATGCGGGCTTCTGTGCGGCCCAGGCTGACGCCCAGTGAGGGCCAGAACTGCCAGGAGAGGTCGCCGGGAATGGAGAGGTCCAGGTTGGCGTTCTGGCGTGCCTGTTCCTCGATCTGCGGCTTGAAATCGTTGGGGTCGATCACCTGGGTGACGACGAAGATCGCCGCGGCCAGCAATACCACGATGGCCAGGATTACGATGACAATGATCTTGATTGCACGTCCCATGACGGTGCTCTCCTTGCGCCCGGGCCCTCGGGCCCCGATGATAACGAGTTGGTGTAATCGTAACGAAGCTCTGGCCCGTTCGACACCATGATAACGATGATAACCTTTTGAGCCCGGGCCGTGGTGCTTGTGTCGCCGCGGCGTAAAGATCGTGAACAGGCTCTTATGACCATTTGGGGAACGACGATTGGTAAAGTTCCGTAACTTCCTGCTGTTTCTGGGGCTGGCCCTGTGCGCCGCGCGGCTTTGGGCGGCGCCGGTGGTGGTGCCGGACGGCCACCAGAATCAGGTGGCGGTGGCGAAATCCATGGACGTGCTGGTGGATCCCGAGGGGCAGTGGGATTTGTCTCAGGTGCGTGAGGATTTTTCCCGCCGCTTTACCGTCAACACAGCGGAGGAGCCCAATTTCGGTTTTACCAGCAGCGTGATCTGGCTGCGGTTCACGCTCGACACCAGCAAGGTGATGAACCAGAGCTGGTATCTGGTGGAACGTTACCCGATTCTCGACCACATCACGCTGTATGCGCCGCGCCCGGACGGCGGTTACGATGAAGTGGCCATGGGGGACACACTGCCGTTCCACATGCGGATGATGAACCATCGGGCCTTTATTTTCCCCCTGAACACCGACAGACCCGGCCCGCGCACCTTTTATGTGAAAGTCAGCGGCAAAGGGGCGATCAACCTGTCGCCGGTGCTCTACAACAGCACCGGGCTGGTGGAATACACCTACCGGGATACCCTGCTGTACGGGGTGTTCTACGGGTGTTTGTTGATCATGGTCATCTATAACGCCCTGTTGGCATTGTCGCTGCGGGAACCGGTTTATCTGTATTTCGTCGCTTTCCTGGTGGGGATGGTGATCTTCATCCTCAACATCAACGGCTTTGGTTTGCAGTTTGTCTGGCCGTTGTGGCCCAGGCTCAATGAGTATTACTGGCTTGGCATTTACATCAGTTGTCCGGCGCTGGCCATGTACTCCCGCTCTTTCCTGGAATTGCGCGTGCGTTTTCCGCGCTATGACCGGGTGCTGCGGCGCTACCTGATCGGTGCGTTCGTGCTGCTGGCGGTGCAACTGATGATCGCGCCGCCCTGGTCCTACTATCTGTCCACCGCCTTGGTGGGGGTCACGGTCGTGCTGTTCAGCTGGCTTGGCTGGATGGTCCTGTCCCAGGGGTATCGGGCGGCACGCTTGTTCGTGCTGGCCTGGTGGGTCTTCATGCTGCTGGTGTTCATCTTCATCCTCGGTATTGTCGGCTGGCTTCCCTATACCTCGTTCATCACCATCCTGCCGCATCTGGCCACGTTGTGGGTGGTGGTGATGCTGTCGCTGGCCCTGGGGGACCGCATTCGTTTCCTGGAACGGGAGCGCAACAGTTTGTTCGAGGAATCCCGCCGCAACCTGGAACGCCATGTGGCGGAAATGGAGCGCGTGAACCGGGACAAGTCCACCTTCCTGCAATATGTCAGCCATGAATTGAACACCCCCATCAACTGGCTCGGGGCGGCGGATACCCTGAGCGACGATGATGATCGCCGGGATACCTGGAATCTGGTGCGCAAAGGGCAGCAACGTTTGATGGGGCTGGTGAGCACGTCGCTACGTTATTTTGATCTGTCGGATCGGGAAAGCCCCACACTGATCACCGTGTGCGACCCCTACTGGTTGGTGGAGGCGCTTACCACCAGCCGTTGCGAGTGCCTGGAGCAGAGTGGCCTGAAGGTGCAGAACCGGGTTTCGGAACGGCTGCGGGTGCGTGCCAACGAGAGTGAGCTGCAGGAGGTGCTGGCGATGGCATTGGATAACGCCATCCGTTTCAGTCCCGCTGGAGAAATCATCGACATCAGCAGTCAGCGCCTGGATAGCGTGGGCGAAATCCGTATGCGTGATAATGGCCGCGGTGTCGGCGCGGATCAGTTGGAGAGTCTGTTCGAGCCCTTTTTCATCATGGGATCACGCCACCACGAGGACGGGTTTGGCCTGTCTCTGGCGATGGCGCGGGTAATGATCGAGCAGAGCGGTGGGCGGATCTGGGCGGAAAGCACCGGCGAAGGGCAGGGCTTCACCCTGGTGATCCGCTTGCCGCTGGCGGAATAGGGGGCGTGAAGCCCCCTAGCGCAGTGTCCCCATTGCTTGTCCCATGCGTACCGGGCTTTCGGCGGCCAGGGCGGCATCGAATTCCGCGTGGCCACGGGCGAACAGCACAATGGCGGTGGAGCCGAGCAGGAAGCGGCCCAGTTCTTCGCCCCGCTGCAGAGTAATCGGTTGTCGGTTCTGGTAGTCGCTGTGCGTCACGTGGCGAGACAGCGGTGTGACCTGGCCGGAGAACACGGTTTCGATACCGGCGACGATCATCGCCCCCACCAGAATCACCGCCATCGGACCCTGCTCGGTATCGAAAATGCACACCAGCCGTTCGTTGCGGGCGAACAGCCCGGGTACCCGTTCGGTGGTGGCCTGGTTCACCGAGAACAGCCGCCCGGGTACGTAGCGCGTTTCCCGCAGGGTGCCGGCGGTGGGCATGTGCACCCGGTGATAATCCTTTGGTGACAGATAGACGGTGGCGAACTGGCCGCCAAGGAATTCCGTGGCCAGATCATGGTCGCCGCCGAGCAGCTCGAACAGGCTGTAGTTATGTCCCTTGGCTTGGAAAATCCGGTCGCCTTCAATGGCGCCAAGCTGGCTGACGGTGCCGTCGGCCGGGCAGGCGATGGCATCGGCCTGTTCCGGTAGTGGCCGGGCGCCTTCGCGCAGGGCACGGGTAAAGAACGCGTTGAAATGGGGATAGCGCTCGGCTTCGGTGATCTCCGCTTCGGACAGATCGACCTGAAAGCGGCGAATGAACAGACGGATGAAGGTGTCCTTCACCCAGGGTGTTTCGCTACGGGCCAGAATGCCCACCAGCCGTGACAAGGCGTGGTGGGGCAGCAGATATTGCAGAGCGACGAACAGACGTTGCCATAAGTCCTTCAAGAGCACCTCGAAATGCGGCCGGTTGTTATTCGGATTTTTCGAACGGGGTGTCGGGGTGGTTGCCCCATTCCGCCCAGGAACCGGCATAACCGGCGATATGAGGGAAACCCAGCAGTTTGCCCACCAGCCAGGTAAAGCTGGAACGATGGTGGGTCTGGCAGTGGGTGATCACTCTGCGGTCGGCGGTGATGCCCAGCGCGGCCAGTTCCTGGCGCAGGGTATCCAGATCACGCACCCGCAGGTGGTCGTTCTTGTCCATGGCATCGGTCCACTCATAGTGCACCGCGCCAGGAATGTGGCCGCCTTTCTGGGCGAAGGCGCGGATGCCGGCGTACTCCTCCTCGGAGCGCGCATCCCAGATCACCACGTCCGGGTTCTGGTATTCGGCCAGCACCGTCTCCAGGCCCACGTTGACGCCGGCCTTGTGCAGGCTGACCTCATAATCGCCGGGCGTGGGGGTATGCGGTTCGCTGCTGGTGGGCAGGTCCGCCGCCAGCCAGGCGTGGATGCCGCCATTGAGGTAGGTGTAGTGGGCATGGCCGATGTAATCCAGGGTCCACAACAGCCGCCCGGCCCAGCCGCCGCCTTCATCGTCATAGGCGACCACCTGGGTGTCCGGGGTCAGCCCCAGCTCGGAGAACAGGTCGGAAAGGGTATCGTCATCGGGCAGCAGGCCGGGGGCCGGCTGAGTGCCTGTCTGCAGGCGTTTGAAATCCAGGTGAACGGCGCCGGGCACATGGGCCTGGGCGTAAACCTGTTCCTTGCTCAGATCAACGATCAGCAGGTTGGCGTCATCAAGATGATTGGCCAGTTCGGCGGGTTCCAGCAACAGGGGCAGGGACATAAGTCAATCAAACGGTCGTGGGTCGGGAATTTGGAGGGTGTGAATAAAATTTCACCGCCTCGTGCATGGAATCATTGTCCAATATCCGCCGGGCTTTATCCAGGTGGGATCCAGGCGGGACAGTCCCGATGGCGGCGGCGCGAATCACTCAGTACCGTGCGCGGGCCTCATCGTCCAGGGTGTCGGCGATCTGGAAGTAGTTGTTCAGGCGCTCGTGTATGAAGGCATCGTCCTGGGCGGCTTCCAGCAGAGCGCAGCCGGGTTCATGCCGGTGGGTACAGTTGCGGAAGCGGCAATGGCCGGCTCGTTCGGACAACTCCCGATAACCGTGCAGCAACTCCTGTTCATCGATGTGCCAGAGGCCGAATTCGCGAATCCCCGGGGAGTCGATCAGATGACCGCCTTCGGGGAAATGGAACAAGCGGGCGGTGGTGGTGGTGTGCTGGCCCAGCCCCGACATCTCCGAAATTTCGCCCACGGGCAGTTCCGCCTCCGGCAGGATGGCGTTCACCAGAGAGGATTTGCCAACCCCGGATTGACCGACGAAGACGCTGGTGGCATCCGCCAGGGCGGCGCGCAAGGAGGCCAATTGGTGGCCGTCGCCATGGGCGGACAGGGTGATGACCTGATAGCCCAGGTGGCGATAAAGCGCGCAGATGTGCTCGGCGTGTTCGCGATTGCCATCGTCCAGCAAATCGGTCTTGTTCAGCACCAGCACCGGCTCGATGCCGGACAGTTCCGCCGCCACCAGGTAGCGGTCGAGCAGGGCGCTGGAAGGCGCCGGGCGCGGAGCGAACACCACCAGGAGACGGTCCACATTGGCGGCCACGGGCTTCAAATTGCCGTAATTGTCCGGGCGTTTCAGCACCGAATGGCGCGGCTCCACGGCCGTGACCACGCCGGTGCCCTCGCTGTGCGGCGGATGCCAAAGCACCCGGTCGCCGACCACCAGCTGTTCCAGATTGGCGCGGAAGTGACAGCGGGTCCGGTTGCCGTCCCGGGCCTCCACCAGTACCTGGCCGCCGAAATGGGCGATCACCGTACCCCACTGCTCCTCGCCGAGGGTGGTGGCCACGGGCTGTTCTTTTTCCGCTTTGCGCTGCATGCGATCGCGGCGCTCGGCCTGGATCTTTTCGATGCGCCAGCGTTGTCGCCGGTTGAGATTGCGTTTCGCCATGCGTTCGCGAGGGGTCGGTTAAGGTGGCGCCATTATGGCACGGTTGGGGCTCCGGCTCTGCTACCATGACGTCAAATTCATTACCGCACGGGGCCCCTGAGATGCCATCGAAAGACAACCTGATCTGGATCGACCTGGAAATGACCGGTTTGAGCCCCGAGCAGGATCGCATCATTGAGATCGCCACCATCGTCACCGACGCCAATCTGAATGTGCTGGCGGAAGGACCGGTGTTGGCGGTGCATCAGAGCGATGAACGTTTGGCGGCCATGGACGAATGGAATACCCGCCACCATGGCAACTCCGGATTGACCGACCGGGTACGCGCCAGCCGTGTGGACGAGGCGGAGGCGGAGCGGCAGACCCTGCTTTTCCTGGCGCAATACGTGGACGAGAAGATGTCACCGATGTGTGGCAACAGCATTTGCCAGGACCGCCGTTTCCTGGCGCGCTACATGCCGACCCTGGAAGCGTTCTTCCACTACCGCAATCTGGATGTCTCCACCTTGAAGGAGCTGGCCGCGCGCTGGAAGCCGCGGATCCTGTCCGGCTTCAAAAAAGAGAACAAGCATCTGGCGTTGGACGACATCCGCGAATCGATCGCCGAACTGGCCTACTACCGGGAACATTTCATCCGCGAATAGCGTCCCTTTATTTGCTAAGCCGGGTGTTGGCCGGCCACGGAGCAAGTTGATCGAAAGGAGAGAACATGGACGCCATTCGTGTCTGGGACCTGCCCACCCGTCTGTTTCATTGGTTGCTGGTGGCCGCTATCGGCTTCCTTTGGTACTCCGGTGGCAAGGGCGAGGCGCTGATGGTCTGGCATATGCGCGCCGGCTATCTGGTGCTGGGTTTGGTGATTTTTCGCATCATCTGGGGGCTGTGGGGCTCCCGCCACAGCCGTTTCACGGCGTTTCTGACCGGGCCGCGGCGGACACTGGACTACAGCAAGGCCTTTGCCCGCGGACGGGCGCCGGTGTTCGCCGGCCACAATCCGCTGGGTGGCTGGATGGTAATGTTGATGTTGCTGTCACTGCTGGTGCAAACCGTTACCGGGCTGTTCGCCACCGACGACATTTCACTGGAAGGGCCGTTGAGCGGTCAGGTCGGTGGCGCCACGGCCCGCGCACTCACCGATGTGCACTTTTTGAACTTTGATCTGCTATTGATTCTGATCGTGGCGCATGTGGCGGCGGTCTTGTTGCACCGGGTGTTGGGGGAGCCACTGCTGGCGGCCATGCTGACCGGGCGCAAGCGGGTGCCCGATGAAGCCGGCCCGGACCAGGCCTTCGTCCCCTGGTGGCGGGCGCTGCTGGTGGCATTGCCGGTGGCCGGGGCGATTTACTGGCTGGTGAGCTGACGGGGCCGCCAGTGGCGGCCCCGGGGCGTGGGCGGTTTAGCGTTCGCGATATTCGGTGTGGCAGGCACGGCAGGTTTCGCCGACTTTGCCTACTTGCGCGAACAATGCCTGCTGATCGGCGCCGCCAGCCATTTCGGCCAACTCGGCGGCGGCGTCCTGGAAGTCCTGGGCTTTGCCTTCAAAGTCGGCACGGTTTTCCCAGATCGCCGGTTTGGCGTGGCTGCCATCGGCGGAGCCGGCGTCCGCGAAACCTTCCCAGGGCAAGTGGGACAGGTCCGCCACGATGCCGGCTTTTTCCTCGAATACCGCTTGATCGAACGGCTGCTCGCCCTTGGCCATGGCACCCAAGGTGCCGAAGTGCCAGGCGGCGGCCTTGAACACGGATTCGCGATACTCCGCCGCCTCGTTCGGGCCTTTGCCGCAGGCGCTGAGCAGGCCGGCGGCAAGCACCGGGATCAACAGGCTGACTTTCTTCATTGGACTCTCCTCATTGGGCTCTCCCTGACATAACGTGACTTGATTGTCGTATAAAACGTAGGGTCTTTGCACAGGGAAAAGGTTCCCCTGCCAAGTGGTCGTTCAGGTCAACAGGCGATGCAGGGCCCAGCTCACGTGCTCACGCACCAGCTCGCTGGGATCGTCCCGCCGCGAGCGCAACGCACCGATGGCCTCCATGCTGGCCGGGCCATTGCCCAACGCCACCGCCAGATTGCGCAACCAGCGCTGATAGCCGGCGCGGCGGATTGGCGAGCCTTCGGTGCAACGCAAGAAAGTGGCTTCGTCCCACAGAAACAGAGTAACCAGATCGCTGTTTTCCAACTGATGCCGGGGATGAAAGTCGCCCTCGCCGGTGAATTGAGCGAAACGGTTCCAGGGGCACATGAGCTGGCAGTCGTCACAACCGAAGACGCGGTTGCCGATGCCGGCGCGGAGGGTCTCCGGGATGGAGCCCGGATGCTCGATGGTCAGGTAGGAAATACAACGCCGGGCATCCAACTGGTAGGGGGCGACGATGGCGTCGGTGGGGCAGACCGTCATACAGGCGGAACATTTGCCGCAGCGGTCTTCCACCGGCTGATCCACTGGCAATGGCAGATCGGTGTAGATCTCGCCGAGAAAAAACCAACTGCCGGCCTCGCGATTGATCAGTAGCGTATGCTTGCCCTGCCAGCCCAGTCCGGCTTTGGCGGCCAGCGGCTTTTCCATCACCGGCGCGCTGTCGACAAACGCCCGGGCCAGTTCGCTGTCACTGACTTGTTCGCGGATCCAGCGCGCCAGTGTCGCCAGCCGCTTGCGTACCAGCTTGTGATAGTCGCGTCCCAGAGCGTAGCGTGACACATAGGCCTTCTCGCCCTGCTTGAGCAGCTTCACCGGCTGGGTGTCCGGCGGCAGATAATTCATGCGCAGGGAGATCACCCGCAGAGTGCCGGGTTCCAGCTCCCGTGGTCTTGAACGCTTGTGTCCATGGGCTTCCATCCACTTCATTTCACCGTGGTATCCGGCGTCCAACCAGCGTCGCAACCTCGTCTCGGCCTCTCCGAGGTCGATATCGGCCACCCCAAGTTGCTGGAAACCCAGCAGCCTGGCCTGTTCGGCCAGTTGTGTTTTGAAATGAGTGAAATCCATGGAGTGATCGAGAACTGTACGTGGTCAACGTATAATGGAGGATGTTCGCGACAGGATAGCAGCGATGGCCATGGCACCGTTACCCAATCGACTTTACAGCGCCGCCCAGACCCGGGAACTGGACCGGCTCGCCATTGCCGGGGGCGTCAGCGGCGCCACGCTGATGGCCCGGGCGGGACAGGCCGCCTTTGACCTGATGCTGCAGCGTTGGCCGGAGGTGCGTGAGCCGGCGATCTTGTGCGGTGCGGGTAACAACGGTGGTGACGGCTATGTGGTGGCGCGCCTGGCCCAGGAAGCCGGGCTGCGGCCCGTGGTGTATCAGTGGCGTCCGCTGGATCGCCTTGGCGGTGATGCCCTGGCCATGGCGGAGGCGGCCCGTGATGCCGGGGTGCCGATGCAGCCATTGAATCTGGATAACCTGCCGCTTACCGCGCCGCTATTGGTGGACGGCCTGCTGGGAACCGGCATCAGCGGGGCGTTGCGCGACGACATGCGGGCTTTGCTGCAGGCGCTCGATGCCTTGGGCAAGCCGGTACTGGCTCTGGATGTTCCCTCCGGCTTGTCGGCGGACTCAGGGGCCAGCGCCGGTGCCGTGTTGAGCGCGGATTGCACCATTACCTTCATCGGCGTGAACCGCGGCCTGCTCACCGGGGTGGGGCCATGCCACAGCGGCCAACTGGTGTTCTCCGGCCTTAACGTGGACGAGGCCGTGTATCAGGCCATACCCGATCCGGTTTGGCGGCCTACGCCCTTGGATCTGCGCCGCTGGCTGCCGCGTCGGCGCCGTGACGGCCACAAGGGCCATTACGGTCACGTCCTGGTGATCGGTGGCGACCATGGTTTCGCCGGCGCGCCGTCCATGAGCGCCCAGGCCGCTGCCCGCTGCGGCGCTGGTTTGGTCAGTCTCGCCACCCGCGCCGAAAATCTGACCGCGGTACTGGCCCGGCAGCCGGAAATCATGGCGCGGGCGGTGGAGGACGTCGCCGAGCTGGAGCCACTGCTGGAACGGGCCACGGTAGTGGCGGTGGGGCCGGGGCTGGGCACTGGCGAGTGGGGGCAAACGTTACTGAAACGGGCGCTGATGACGGACCTGCCGCTGGTGCTGGACGCCGATGCCCTGAACTTGCTGGCCGACTGGGGCGTGGACGCCAACGATCACTGGGTATTGACGCCCCATCCCGGTGAGGCCGGACGGCTGTTGGGCAGCGACAGCGCCACTGTGCAACGGGATCGCTTTGCCGCCGTGGAAGCCCTGGCCAGCCGTTACGGCGGTACCGCCCTGCTCAAGGGGCTGGGTACTCTGGTGCGTGGCGGGGACGGTTGCGCTCTGATCAGCGACGGCAACCCTGGCATGGGCAGTGGCGGCATGGGCGATGTGCTCACCGGCGTTATCGCCGCGTTACTGGCCCAGGGGGTTCCGCCGTATCTGGCCGCTACCCTGGGCGCCATGGCGCATGCCCGGGCCGCCGATCGGGCCGCCGCCGAGCACGGCGAGCGCGGGCTGTTGGCCACGGATCTTTTACCGCCGTTACGATGGGAATTGAATGGAAAATAAACCAACCGGATCCCGCTATTTGGCGGACGAGACGGCCACCCTGGCCCTGGGCGCGGAATTGGCCGCCGTGCTCAAATCCGGCCAATGCGTTTACCTGTTGGGGGACCTGGGGGCGGGCAAGACCACCCTGATGCGCGGGCTGCTGCGGGGGCTGGGACACCAGGGGGCGGTGAAGAGCCCGACTTACACGCTGGTGGAACCCTATGAGCTCGATGGCGTCCATATCTATCATTTTGACTTGTACCGGCTGGCGGATCCCGAGGAGTTGGAATTGATCGGCATTCGGGATTATTTCGACGGCCACGGGCTGTGTGTGTTGGAATGGCCGCAAAAAGGCGCGGGGGTGATTCCGGCGCCGGATCTCACCGTGACACTGACCGTGCAGCCGCCGGGGCGTAATGCGAATTTGGAGTGGGCGTAGCCGAACTATGGGTGTAAATCAGCGTAAGTCCGTCCGGGGAATAATGGCATGGCGTCTGCTCATCGGCATGCTGGGCGGCCTTCTGACGATGGCGGCACAGGCGGCGGTGAAAGTGGATTCCGTGCGCATGCACCGGGCTCCGGATCATACCCGGGTGGTGTTTGATCTGCCGGACCCGGTGGAGCACAAGGTGGACATCCTCGCCAACCCGGACCGGGTGGTGGTGGACCTGATGGACACCGATTTCAACTTTGACGTGAAAACGCTGGATGCGGGTAACGGGCCGGTGGCGGATATCCGTGTGGGACAGCACGCGGACAAGACCCGCATCGTATTCGACCTCAAGGCGGCGGTGCGGCCGCGCACCAATCTGCTGAAACCGGTGGCACCGCATGGCTGGCGTCTGGTGGTGGATCTCTTCGATAAGGATCCGCCGCCGGCGAAGACCATTCCCAAACCCAAGGCCTCGGCGGAAAAGCCCCGTGAAATGATCGTCGCGGTGGATGCCGGGCATGGCGGCGAGGACCCCGGCGCCAGAGGCCCCCGGGGCACCAAGGAAAAAGTGGTGGTGCTGCAGATCGCCAAGAAGGTTTACAACATGATCAACAACGAGCCGGGCATGCGCGCGGTGCTGGTTCGTGATGGCGACTACTATGTGCCATTGGCGGAGCGCCGCCGCATCGCCCGTGAGGACAATCACGCCGACGTGTTCATCTCGATCCACGCCGATGCCTTCACCGATGCCCGCGCCCGGGGCGCCAGTGTATTCGCGCTGTCCAACAGCGGCGCCACCAGTGCCCGGGCCCGTTATCTGGCCAAGATCGCCAACGAATCCGACCGTGTTGCCGGGGTCTACGAGGAGGAGAAGGACGACTCCAACCTGCTCAGCGTGCTGGCGGACATGCGCATGTCCGGCTCCATGGCGCACAGCCTCTATCTCGGGCGGCAGATCCTGCAGGAATTCAACGGTGTCACCAAGCTGCATGGCGACCGGACCACGGTGGAACAGGCCGGCTTCGCCGTATTGAAGGAGCCGGAAATGGTGTCGGTGTTGGTGGAGACCGGGTTTATTTCCAACCGCGAGGAAGAGGGTCTGTTGCGCTCCAGTACCCATCAGGCTCGTATCGCCCGGGCGGTGACCAATGGCGTTAAACGCTATTTCCAGACCCACCCGGCTCCGAACAGCTACTTCGCCGCCCAGCGCCGGCAGCAGGGGGATCAATACCGCATCCAGCCCGGTGATACCCTGTCCGCCATCGCCCGTGCCCATCAGGTGTCCGAGGACGCCTTGCGCGCCGCCAACAATCTCAACGGCGACCGTATCGTGGTGGGGCAGTTGCTGACCATTCCGGGCTCCTGATCCCGGAAAGCGGAAACAAAGCAGGGGCCGCGACCCCGGGAGACCATTTTGTCCAAGATTCAACTGCTGGATTCCCGCCTCGCCAACCAGATCGCCGCGGGTGAAGTGGTGGAACGGCCGGCGTCGGTACTCAAGGAACTGCTGGAAAACGCGTTGGATGCTGGTGCCCGGCAGATCACCGTGGACGTGGAGCAGGGCGGCACCAAGCTGATTCGGGTTCGCGACGACGGTAGCGGCATCGAGCGGGACGAGCTGCCGTTGGCGTTATCCCGGCATGCCACCAGCAAGATCCATGTGGCCGAGGACCTGGAAGCCATCGGCACCCTGGGGTTTCGCGGTGAGGCGCTGGCGGCGATCAGTTCGGTGTCGCGGCTGAGCCTGACCAGTAATACCGGTGAGCAGGCGGAAGGCTGGGAAGTGGTGGTGGAAGGCCGCGACATGGCCCCTTCGGTGACGCCGGCGGGGCATCCGCGCGGTACCACCGTGACCATGCGCGACCTGTTCTTCAACACCCCGGCCCGGCGCCGTTTCCTGCGCACCGAGAAAACCGAGTTCAACCATCTGGAGGAAGTGTTCCGGCGCATCGCCCTGAGTGAGTTCCAGACCGGATTCCGGCTCAGCCACAACCAGAAAGTGGTGCACCAGCTGCCCAGTGGCGACAACGAGGCGCTGCGGGCCGCCCGGGTGGCGCGATTGTGCGGCAGTGCTTTCATGGAGCAGTCGATGCCGGTGGACGTGTCCCACGCCGGCCTGCGCCTGCATGGCTGGCTCGGGCTGCCGACCTTCTCCCGTTCCCAGGCGGACTTGCAGTACTTCTATGTGAACGGCCGGGTGATCCGCGACAAGGTGGTCAGCCACGCGGTGCGGCAGGCCTATTCCGATGTGCTCTACCATGGCCGCCAGCCGGCGTTTGTGCTGTTCCTGGAACTGGATCCAGCACTGGTGGATGTGAACGTGCACCCCACCAAGCACGAAGTGCGTTTCCGCGAGCAGCGCATGGTCCATGACTTTCTCTATCGGACCCTGCACCGGGCGATCGCCGAGGTGCGCCCGGCGGACCGGCTGGACGTGCAGGCGTCGCCGCAGACGATGCCCTCCTGGTCAGCGCCGACTCAGGGAGCCATGCCGTTGACCCAGCCCCGCGACAGCGGGGCGGATGTCAGTGGGACTGGGTACCAGGGTGGGGGCGCGGCGCCGGCTTATCGTCCGCCGCCATCGGTTGCCGACGGCGACCGTCAGGCCAGTGCCTACGGTTCGTTGGTGACGCCCCGCCCGGAAGCCGTGCCGATGCCGGTGCCGGAACCAGGCCAGACGCCGCCGTTGGGCTACGCGGTGGCGCAGATCCATGGCATTTTCATCATCGCCGAGAATGAGCACGGCATGGTGCTGGTGGACATGCACGCGGCTCATGAGCGCATCACCTATGAGCGGCTCAAGCGGGACTGGGCCGAGGAGAAAGTGCGTGGGCAGCCCTTACTGGTGCCGGTGTCCATGGCGGTGTCATCACGGGAGGCGGATTTCGCCGAGCAGCAGCCGGAAGTGTTCCAGCGTCTCGGTTTTGGCGTCGAACGGGCCGGGCCGGAAACCCTGATGGTGCGGGAAGTACCGGTGTTGCTGCGTAACGCCGACAGCGAGACGCTGGTCCGTGACGTACTTTCCGACCTGCTCGCCCACGGCAGCAGTGAGCGCATCGAGCAGCATCTGGATGCGCTGTTGTCCTCCATGGCCTGCCACGGCAGCGTACGCGCCAATCGCAAGCTGACTATCCCGGAAATGAATGCTCTGTTGCGGGATATGGAGGCCACCGAGCGTTCGGGGCAATGCAACCACGGTCGCCCGACCTGGACCCAGATGAGCGTCAAGGACCTGGATCGCCTGTTCATGCGGGGGCAGTAATGGACGCTGGACGCCGGCCCGTTGTCTTCCTGATGGGGCCAACCGGGGCCGGTAAAACCGCCTTGGCCATGGACGCCGTAAGCCGGCTGCCAATGGAAATCATCAATGTGGACTCCGCTTTGGTGTATCGGGGGTTGGAAATCGGTGCCGCATGCCCCACTAAGGAAGAACTGGCGAAAGCGCCCCATCGGTTATTGGGGTTCCGGGATCCGTCGCAGCCCTATTCGGCGGCGGATTTTCGTACTGACGCGCTGGCCGAGATCGAGGATATCCAGCGGCGTGGCAAAGTGCCGCTGCTGGTCGGCGGCACCATGCTGTATTTCAAGGCCCTGACGGATGGGCTGGCGCCGATGCCACCGGCGGCCCCGGCGGTGCGGGCGGAAATCGCCGCCCTGGCCGAACGGGAAGGGTGGCCCGCGGTGCACGCGGAACTGGCCCGGGTCGACCCGGCCAGCGCCGGGCGCCTTAAACCCGGTGATCGGCAGCGGCTGCAGCGGGCGTTGGAAGTGTACCGGCTCACCGGCGAGCCGCTATCGGCGTTCCATGCCCGGCACGAGACCCGCGCGGAAGCTCTGGAACAGGGTTTTTACCGTTTCAGTGGTCTGCCCTCGCCGGTACTGAGTCTGGCGGTGGCGCCGCCGCGTGAGGAATTGCATCGGCGTATCGAGCAGCGCTTCCACGCCATGTTGCGGGACGGATTGTTGGAAGAAGTGGAAAGACTGTTTCTTCGCGGCGATTTGCACGGGAACCTGCCGGCGATCAAAGCCGTGGGCTACCGACAGGTATGGGCCTATTTGGACGGCCAATGGGATTACCCGACCATGGTCGAAAAAGGTATTATTGCGACACGCCAGTTGGCGAAACGGCAGCTCACCTGGTTGCGAAAATGGCCCGGATTGCAGTGGTACGACAGTACCGAGGAGAACCAGCGCAAGGCGTGCGCGGCGCGGCTTGCGCAGGTTTGTAAATCCGTGTTTAGTAGCGGTGAGAATGATCTGGGGTGAAACTTTTTCAAGGTCATGTTGCCGGATGAATCAATGAACGGATTCAGGGCCCGGAATCAAGGATGTCCGGGCTCGGATGGCCGGTCCTGGACGACCGGGGTACAACATTGAATTGAACACTCGCAGGACGCGGATTCAATGCGCTGATTGCCCGAACCGTTGGGCGCTACTTTTTATATTTGGATGCTGAGGAGAACTGCCATGTCAAAAGGGCATTCGCTACAAGACCCTTTTCTCAATGCGCTGAGAAAGGAACGTATTCCGGTTTCTATCTTTCTGGTTAACGGAATCAAACTGCAGGGGCAAATCGAGTCTTTCGACCAGTACGTGGTACTGCTGAAAAACGCGGTAAGCCAAATGGTGTATAAGCATGCTATTTCCACCGTGGTGCCCGCCCGCAATCCGCGTGCGTCCGGCGGTGGTAATCCGGCCATGCAAGGCACCACCGGTGCCGCCGCTGGCGGCCAGGCTGGGGCGGGTGACGAATACGGTAATCAATAGCCGCGTCGCCTGTTCCGGCTTATGCAAAGCCACGCCCTTGCGGCGTGGCTTTGTTTTGTCGACCACCCTGCACGGCGCTGTTGACGTGATGGCGGAAATTACATTCGGTCCGTCGTATTTGTGGCGTTCCCGCGGACTGTGGGTACACTGAGGTCCATGGATTTATTCGAACGTACTGAACAGGTACGCACCGGGGCTGGCGAACGGGCCATTCTGGTGCACATGGACCTGCCCGACGCCTTCGGGCGGGAGGATCTGGAGGAATTCCACCACCTGGTGGTGTCCAGCGGCGTGGTGCCCGTGGCGGAATTGCTGGGCAAGCGCGACCGTCCTGATCCGGCACTGTTCATCGGCAGCGGCAAGAGCGAGGAACTGGCCGAATTGGTACGCCAGGAAGAGGCCGACGTGGTGCTGTTCAACCACGCGCTCAGCCCGGCCCAGGAGCGCAATCTGGAGCGGGCGGCGAAATGCCGGGTACTTGACCGTACCGGCCTGATCCTGGACATCTTCGCCCAGCGTGCCCGTACCCACGAAGGGCGTCTGCAGGTGGAGCTGGCCCAATTGCGGCATCTGGCTTCAAGGCTGGTGCGCGGCTGGACTCACTTGGAGCGGCAGAAGGGCGGCATTGGCCTGCGTGGTCCCGGGGAAACACAGCTGGAAACGGACCGTCGCCTGATCCGGGATCGTATCCGCGCCATCGAGGCTCGTCTGGAAAAGGTGCGCAAGCAGCGAGAACAGGGGCGCCGGGCCCGTGACCGGTCGGAGACGCCGCTGATCTCCCTGGTGGGCTACACCAACGCCGGCAAGTCCACCCTGTTCAACGCGCTGACCACCGGCGAGGTTTATGTGGCGGACCAGCTGTTCGCCACTTTGGACCCGACCCTGCGCAAGGTGCGGGTGCCGGGCGTGGGACCAGCGATTCTGGCGGATACCGTGGGTTTTATCCGCCATTTGCCTCACCGTCTGGTGGAGGCCTTTCGGGCCACCCTGGAGGAAACCATCAACGCTTCCTTGCTGCTCCATATCACGGATTGCAGTGCCGAAGAGCGCGACGATAACGTGGCGTCGGTGAATGAGGTGCTGGAAGAGATTGGTGCCGATCAGGTGCCGGTGTTGCATGTCTACAACAAGGTGGACCGTTTCGGTGAGACGCCCCGGCTGGACCGGGACGAACAGGGGCTACCGTGGAGAGTGTGGCTGTCGGCCCGGGAGCAGAAAGGGTTTGATTTGTTGCACCAGGCGATCGCCGAACGTCTGGCTGAACACTGGGTGGACCGGTGGCTGCGTTTGCCGCCGGAGGCCGGGCGCCTGAGAGCGCGTTTGCATGAGGCGGGCGAGGTGCTGGCGGAGGAAGCCGGCACCGACGGCGCCATGTTGCTGAGGGTGCATCTGAATCGGGTGCACTTTGAACGCCTGCTGCGAGAAGCGGGTCTCAGCGAAAAGGATGTGTTGGTGCCCGCGCCTCAGGTTGCAGAGGGCTCGGCCCATTCCTACAATCCAGAACGCTCGCACAAAGCGGGATAACGGAGAAATCAATGGCCTGGAATGAACCTGGCGGTAATAAACCCAGGGATCCCTGGGGTGGGGGCGGTGGCGGAGATCAACGTCCACCCGATCTCGATGAAGCGCTGAAGAATCTGAAGGACCGCATCAACGGTCTGTTCGGAGGTAAAGGTGGCAGCGGTGGCGGTGGCAAGCGAGGCGCTGGCGTACCGAAAGGACTGCTGATCATCGTCGCTCTGGTGCTGGTGGTCGGCTATGTGATGATGGGCTTTTACCAGGTGGACCAGCGGGAGCAGGGCGTGGTACTGCGCTTCGGCAAGTTCAACCGCATAGTGGAGCCGGGCCTGAACTGGCGCGCGCCGGTGATCGAACAGGCGATGAAGGTGGATGTGGGCCAGAACCGCAGCTACGAGCTGAGCGAAGAAATGCTCACCCGCGACACCAATATCGTCTCCGTGACACTGGAAGTACAGTACAAGGTGCTGGACCCCCAGGCGTTTCTGCTGCGGGTGGCCGCTCCGGAAGCCATTCTTGAACACGCCACCAGCTCCGCGCTGCGTCATGTGGTGGGCAGTTCCACCATGGATGACGTGCTGCGTGATCAGCGTGAGGATATTCGCCTGGAGGTGCGCAAGCGGCTGCAGGAATACCTGGATCGCTATAACACCGGCCTGGTGATCAACCAGGTGGTGCTGGATCGTACCGCGGCACCGGATGCCGTGCGTGACGCCTTTGACGACGTGGCCAAGGCCCGTGAGGATGAGGACCGCTTCAAGAAGGAAGCGGAGGCGTACTACAACGCGATCATTCCACAAGCTCGTGGTAAGGCGGCGCGGATCACCGAGGAGGCCAAGGCCTACAAAGCCAAGGTGGTGGCCGAAGCCCAGGGTAACGCCGCGCGCTTCGAGGATCTGGTAGCTGAATATGAGAAGGCGCCGTCCATCACCCGGCACCGTTTATATCTGGACACCATCACGGAAGTGCTGGGCGCATCCAGCAAGGTTCTGGTTGATGTGAAAAACGGCAATAACCTGATGTATCTGCCTCTGGATCAACTGATGAAGCCAAGGGAAACCGCGAAAGGGGGCGAGAGTGGCTCCGGCGGGTCTTCCAGTAGCACATCACGCACCACCAATGCGGGCGCCGATGACGGTGGAAGCAGCGGGGGCCAGACGCCGCGCAGCCTGTATAACACCAACCGCACGGAGATTCGCTGATGGGTACACGAGGTTGGCTGATGCTGGTGGCGGCGGGCGTACTATTGCTGCTGGCATTCGATTCATTCTATATCGTCAATGAAACCGAGAAGGCGGTGCTCAAGCGCTTCAGCCGGATCGAAAGCACGGACATCAAACCCGGGCTGTATCCGAAGGTGCCGCTGATCGACGAAGTGATTCGCGTGGATGGCCGTCTGTTGACCCACGATGTGCCCACCCAGGCGTTTCTCACCGGTGAGAAGAAGCTGCTGAATGTGGATGCCTTCGTGACTTGGCGTATTGCCGACGTCCAGCGCTATATCGTCAGTGTCGGCGCGGGCTCCAACAACAGCATGGTGATGGAGCGCCGTGCCCGGGAGTTGCTCGATCCGCGTGTCAACGAGGCGTTGCGGAACCAGTTCGCCGCCCGCACGGTGCAGGAAGTGGTGGCGGGTCGAGGTGGCGAGCTGCCTGATGAGGCGCTGGATCCGTCCGCGGTGAGCACCGGTGAGGCCCTCGACAAAAGCGAGGAGCAACTGGCGTCCGAAGAGGACGAGGAATTCCGCAAGAAAGTGCAGGAGAAAGGGGCTACCCAGGCGTTGTTGGAAGACAAGCACGATCAGCGTGAGAAGCTGATGAACTCGGTGGCCGAGGAAGTGAACGCCGCCACTCTCCAGGACTTGGGGATCGAAGTGGTGGATGTCCGCGTGAAGCAGGTGGATTGGCCCGATGAAGTGCGTGGCCGGGTGTTCGACCGGATGCGTGCCGAGCGGGCCCGGGATGCCTCCGAGCATCGCTCCGAGGGGCGCGAGGAAGCGGAGCGGATCCGTGCCGCGGCCGATCGCGAGGAAACCGAGACCGTGGCGCGGGCCTATGAAGAGGCACAGAAAGTCCGTGGTGAAGGGGATGCCCTTGCCACCGGCATTTACGCCCGCGCCTACTCCCGCGATGAAGAGTTTTTCCGCTTCTACCGCAGCCTGCAAGCCTATCGGGAAAGCTTCAAATCGCCCAATGACATCCTGCTGCTGGAACCGGATAGCGATTTCTTCAGGTATCTAAAAGACTCCGAGGGCGGCCGTTAGTCGTCGGCCCTTGGTCCATGGTAGAATGCCGTAACCGGGTGCCTGGCACCCGGTTTTTTTGTGGACAGGCTCCGGATGGACTGGATTCTGCTGATCAAGGCGTTGTGTCTGGTGCTGGTGATCGAGGGGCTACCCCTGGCGCTGGCTCCGGAGCGCATGCGCCGCGCCGCCCTCGAACTGGCCCGTCTGGATGGCCGGATACTGCGCGTCTGTGGCCTGGTGGCCATGGCTGTGGGCGCGGGTATTCTGCTGTTCCTGCGGCCGGGCATGTGACTTTGAGAGCATGACAATGAATCAGGAAGAACAGTGGTTGCTCCCCGATGGCGTGGAAGAGGTCCTTCCCGAACGCGCCAGGGCCATCGAGCACCTGCGGCGCCGGGCGCTGGACCTGTACCAGTCCTGGGGCTATGAGTTGGTATTTCCGCCGCTCATCGAATTCCTGGAATCCCTGCTCAACGGCGCCGGCCGTGACCTGGAGCGGGAAACCTTCAAAATTACCGATCAACTCAGCGGCCGTCTGATGGGCGTGCGCGCGGATATGACGCCCCAGGTGGCGCGCATGGACGCCCACAGTCTGCGTCACCGTGCGCCGACGCGGCTGTGTTACTGCTCCACCGCGCTGCGTGCCCGCCCGGCCCAGGCCGGCGGTAGCCGCGTGCCTTACCAATTGGGCGTGGAACTGTTCGGCCATGACGGTGCCGAAAGCGATCTAGAAGTCATTCTATTGATGCTGGAAACCATGGCTCTGGCCGGAATCCAGGATCAGGTGGTGCTGGACCTGGGCCATGTCGGCATTTTCCGTTCTCTGGTGGCGGCCTGCGATCTGACCGCCGCCGACCAGGCCCGTCTGGAAGACATCTACTTGCGCAAGGCGCGCACGGAACTGGATGCGTTTCTGGCTGAGCGGACGCTGCCGGCGGCGGCCAGCCGGGCGCTGGCGGAACTGCCTTTCCTGGACGGCGACAGCGCGGTGTTCGAGCAGGCCCGGGCGTTGCTGGCGGATTTCCCCGAGGCCCTGGCGGCACTGGCCGCCCTTGAGGCGCTGGCTGAAGCGCTGGCCGGCTGTCCGGCCCGGTTACACCTGGATCTCGGGGAACTGCGCGGCTACCACTACCATACCGGTGTGGTGCTGGCGGTTTATCTGCCCGGTGACAGTGAACCGCTGGCCAAGGGCGGCCGCTATGATCATATCGGTGAAGTGTTTGGCCGGGCCCGTCCGGCCACCGGCTTCAGTGCCGACCTGAAGAAACTGGCGGCTTTGGCCGCCGTGCCCCGGGGGGGGGCAAGCTGTCCGATGCCGCCTTTACCGCTGAAGTGGCGGCATTGCGCGCGGACGGCGAACGTGTGGTGCTGGCTCTGCCCGGCGCCGATAACGACCCCGGCGAACTGGGGTGTGACCGGCAACTGGTGGCCGCCGACAATGGCTGGACCATTCAACCCATTTCCTCCTGAACAGCGAAGCAGCGATAGCCATGGGCAAGAACGTCGTAATTCTCGGTACCCAATGGGGTGATGAAGGCAAGGGCAAGATCGTCGATCTGCTCACCGATCAGGTGGCCTACGTGGCCCGTTTCCAAGGCGGGCATAATGCCGGCCATACCCTGGTGATCGATGGCAAGAAGACCGTGCTGCATCTGATTCCGTCCGGCATTCTCCGCGACGGCGTGCAATGCATGATCGGCAACGGCGTGGTGCTGGCGCCGGACGCTTTGCTCAAGGAAATGCGGGGGCTGGAGGAGCAGGGCGTGCCGGTGCGTGAGCGTCTGCGATTGTCTTCCGCCTGCCCGCTGATCCTGCCGGTGCACGTGGCCCTGGATCAGGCCCGTGAAGTGGCGCGCGGTGCCCAGAAGATCGGCACCACCGGTCGCGGCATCGGCCCGGCTTACGAAGACAAAGTGGCGCGCCGTGGCGTGCGTCTCGGCGATCTGTTCCACCGTGAACGGTTCGCCGCCAAGCTGGGTGAAGTGATGGATTACCATAACTTCATCCTGCGCAGCTTCTACAATGCCGAGCCGGTGGATTTCCAGAAGACGCTGGACGATCTGCTGGCCATGGCGGAAGAGCTGCGCCCGATGGTATGCGATGTCACCGCCGAGCTGCATCACGCGCGCGAGCGTGGTGAAAACATCATGTTCGAGGGCGCCCAGGGCACGCTGCTGGACATCGACCACGGCACCTACCCCTACGTGACCAGTTCCAACACCACCGCCGGCGGTGCCGCCACCGGTTCCGGCTTCGGCCCGCTGTATCTTGATTACGTGCTGGGGATTACCAAGGCCTATACCACCCGGGTAGGTGGCGGCCCCTTCCCCACCGAGCTGTTCGACGAGACCGGCCGCTATCTGGCCGAAAAAGGCCACGAGTTCGGTGCCACCACCGGCCGCGCCCGGCGTTGCGGCTGGTTTGACGCCATCGCTTTGAAGCGGGCTATCCAGATCAACTCGATCAGTGGTCTGTGTCTGACCAAGCTGGACGTGCTGGATGGCCTGGAAGAAGTGCGTATCTGCGTGGGCTATAAAAACGCCGCCGGTGACAAACTGGAGTGCGCCTGGGACGCGGACAGCTACGCCGAAGTGACGCCGATGTACGAATCCCTGCCGGGCTGGAAGGAATCCACCCTGGGCGTGAAGAAGCTCGAGGACCTGCCGGAAAACGCGAAGGCCTACCTCAAGCGCATCGAGGAAGTGACCGGCGCGCCCATCGACATTATTTCCACCGGACCGGATCGGGTGGAAACCATCATCAAGCGTAATCCGTTCTCCTGAGTTTCGCTTCCGCTGATAAAAAAGGCCGGCAATAGCCGGCCTTTTTTTGTGTGTGACCCGTCCTGAATAGAGTTGACACTCAATTCGTGCCAGCGGACCAATCCAGCCGGATTTCATAGCCGTCGATGCGTTTTTCCGGTTTCAGAGGTTCGATGTCGTCCGGGTTGATATGACGGAACACATTCTTCGCTGGCGCCAGGGTGGCGTCGCGGCCGTACAGGAAGCTCTGTTCCTCGACGATCAACTTGTAGGCCTTGTTCAGTGACAGGGCGCGGTCGCGGCTCGGCGTGATCAGTTCGTAGACATCGGCCTTGGCGATCTTTTCCAAATCGACGCTGCCGTCCTCGTTGAACCAGCGCGTTTGCATTTCGCCATTCTCACGGAACTCGTTACCGCCACCGACCAGACCGAGGTATTGGGCGATCTCACCCAGGGGCTGATTCAGTGCCGGCGCATCCGGCATGCCTTTCAGATCGATGTAGCCCCAGCCCTCGGCACCGGTGACTTTGCGGGGGAAAGCGAAAGTCTGGTCGATGGTGGTGCCAACGGTGGTGTGGCAGCCCATACAGAAACGCTGTTCCTGGTTGCTCTGCGGGCGCAGGCTGCCGTCCGCCTTTTCGATGAAGCCCAGCACCATCCAACCAAAGCCGTTATCCATGCCTCGATCGCCATGGTCGGTATAGGTGGGCAGGTTGCCCTCGGCCTTTTCCTGATGTTCATTGCCGTACAATGATTTCAACTGAGCGCTATTGAAAGAGCGAATTTTGTTCATGTAGCGCACTTCCTTCATGCGCCGGGGAATGCCGATATTACCTTGATCGTCCACGCCCACATAACGCACCGTATGCAGAAATTCGATGCCTGTGGGGTAGAGCATGTTGGTGACGGGGACATCCTCGGCGCCGCCGAGATAATGATCCCGTCGCGCTATTTCGTGGGCGGTGGCCAGAGTGCCGTCACCATCCAGATCGGTGCAGACCGCGGTTTCGTCGATCGGTGGTGTGGTGATACTGTCCAGCTCCTTGATCGCCATTTCCATCAACGACAGATTGGCCAGATAGACGTCCCGGGACTCGCCGGCCAGGCAGGTGCTGGTGCGAAATTTTTCGGGCAACCGCACCATGACGTCATCGGTGCTACCGTTGGTGGGCCAGAACGTGCTGGGCAGAGGTTTGTAGTTGAAGGCTACCCAGTGGCTGCCATCGCGGGCGAAACCCTGCTCGTCGAAGGCGCGGGCGCCGTTCTGAAGATTGCGAATATAAGGGACCGGTCCTTTCCAGTCGCTGTTCTCAGCCAGCGCCTTCATGTAAGGCGTGTAATTGTCCTGGTTGATGTAGCGAATGATGTCCTGATCCGACATCTTCGCCACGGCGTCACGCCGGTCCACGAACAGGTTGAGCCAGTGGTTGGTCTCGCCCAGTTCGGAAAAATCGTAGCTGCCCTGCAGGTAACCATCCCACATGGTGTTGGGACGAGTCCGGTTCGGATAGGTCTGATGACAGGTGTAGCAGGGATTGAAGTCGCCTTCGGTGCGGGTATAGCACTGCGGCGGAATCGGCGCTTCCTGGTTATAGATGCTGTTCAGATCCGGCGGCAACTGCCGCTGTGGACCGGACTCCACGGCTGCCTGAACGGAAGTGCCGGGCTCCGGCCGGTCGCCCTGATCGCAGGCGCTCAGAGCCAGGGCAAGCAGCGGAACGATAGTGTATTTCATGAAAGAAGCCTGTTGCGATGAAGACGGCAAAGGGGAGGGCGCCTTGAGCGCTCCTCCCCCTGGATTGTGGAGCCGGAGTGATCAGGATTCCGGATCCAGCAGCCAGACCATGTTGTTTTCATGGTTGCCGGTGTCCTCACCGATCAGGATGCGGCCGTCATTCATGACCGCCACGTTGTCCGGACCAGACAGGCCATCCACGCTGCAGGTGTTGGCTTCGTCGGTGGGCTGGTAGGGTCCACCCAGTTCCACCATTTCCAGGCGGGCAACGTCGTAACCGGCTTGCAAAGGCATGCGGAAAACGCCGCCGCAACGGGCATCGTCGTTGGTCAGTTGAATGGCGCCTTCCTCATCCAGCATGGTGCCGGAGATGTCGGACATGGCTACATAAACGTAGGCCTGTTCTCCGTCCCCTTCCACACTAGCCTCGGCAAGGGTCAGGTTGATGTTGATGCCTTCCATCTTGTTGAACTCGCCGGTGGCGCCCAGTTTCACCGCCGCCTTGCGGGATTCCAGGAAGGCCACGCGATCATCGCCAAACGGGTTGGCGGCCACATCGCCGCTGCCATCCAGGTCTTCGTCAAGCTTGCTTTCCGCCCAGTCATTGATCTGCTGTTCGCTGATATAGCTGTTTTCGCCTTCCACATAGTCAGCGACGGTGATGCCATCGTAGTCCGCGACCCAGCTCTGGATCTCGGCGTTGGTGCCGTGGGCCAGTTCGATCCACTCCAGGTCGAAACCTGCTTGGGCGGCGTCCATGGGAATGGAGTCGGAAGTGGCTTTGGCGGCGTAGAGCGTGCCACTGCCCAGGTTGCCGGCCTCGTCGGCGACGAACTTGAACATGATCACGCCGCCGCCGTCGTCGCTCATGTAGACGGTCTTCTGATCCGGCATCACCACGGCGTTTTCATGGGAGTAGCGGCCCAAGGTGAAATGCTTCACCGGGGCGGGTGTGTCGGTGGGATTGGTGATCTCGACGATGTAACCGTAGTGGTACGGGTTCGGGTAGGCAGTTGTGTAGCTGGAATCGGTTTTGCCGGCCAGATAATCCGCCAGATCCTGCACTCCGCCTTCGTTGGGGGCGTTCCAGTTAGCAGTGTCGTCAAAGTAAAGCTCTTCGGACGTCAGCGGGGTATTCCAGGGGGAAACCGTACCGAAGCAATTAACCCAGGTGCCGTGCACGGCGGAGAAGTCGACCATGGTGGCGTCGTTGTTTTGCACCTCCCAGCTGCCTTCGGCCGTGCGGATCAGGTGCAGGCGGCTCATGCCACCCGGGCGATCTTCCCAGTTGGTGAACAGATAGCCTTCGTTTTCACTCACCGGTACCCAGCCGTTGAAATCGGGGTCGTTGGAAACGCGGATCGTGGCGCTGCCGTCCTTCACGTTGATGGCGCCCAGGCCGCTGGGTTCTGGTGCGCCGCCCCAGTCGTTGCCCTGCTGACCAAGCACGTTATAACGGCCCACCGCCACGCGCATGATCTGCTTCTCCTCGTCGGTTTCCGGTACGGAAACAGGCTCGAAGTAGTCATGGATGTCCATGCCTTCGATCAAGCCCACGGTAGCGAGCGTGTAGGTGTGGCCGGACTCGTCCTGAGTGACGTTGGCATCGGAAGGATGCTGGATGTTGGTGAAGACTTCACCGTCTTCCTTCATGAACAGGCCGGTGGCTTCGGAGCCAAGCGGCAAGGTGGCGATACGGGTCAGCCGTTCCATCTGTGGCTGCGGATCAGGGTCGTTATCACTGTCGCTTCCGCAACCAGTGACTGCCATGGAAATGGCAACCGCCAGTGCGCCCAGTTTAAAAGCGTCGTTCCTCAGAGACATGGATAGCTCCGTCTACTATTGTTTGGAATTGGGGTGCGAATAGAGTGGGGGGCGAGGATGGCGTTTTAATGAGAGAAAAATGACAAAAATATTTCTCGTCATGAGAAGTGAGTAATCAGCGGCGTGGTGATTGTTGACTGGCGGCGGGATCAGGCCTTCGTTTCGGGGTGCCCGGTCAAATTTTGATTTGTTATATCGTTACATTTAAGAGGAGATGGCCGCCACTTCACAACACATTCCTGCAAGTATCTCAAAACTGTCATAAAGATTTCGAATACTCCTTGCCGGGGTGGTCCCTTGCCCAGTTGGGGCCGAAGACATGACGATGAGACAGGAAGTGCTGATGAAAATGCTCAAAATGGCGGGGCTTGCCCTTGCCGTAACACTGGCCGGCTGCGGCAGTGACAGCGACAATCACGATGCGCCACCGCCAGCCACCGCCAAGAAAAACGTACTGTTCTTCCTCGGTGATGGCATGGGTATCACGACGTTGACCGCCATGCGCATCTTCGAAGCCGGTGAAGCGGGCAGCATCACCATCGATACGCTGCCGGAAACCGCTTTCGTCCGTACTTACTCCGCGGATGGTCAGGTGACCGATAGCGCTCCCTCCATGGCCGCTTACATGACCGGCGTGAAGATGAAAAATGAAGTCATCTCCATGAGCACCGGCACCAACGCCTACGCGCCGGACGGTTCCCAATATGTGGATGCCGACGGCAACAGCACCTGTGAGGAAGGTAACGGTGCCTCAGTCGAGACGCTGCTGGAGCTGATGAAGGGGCAAGGCTTTGCCACCGGCGTGGTCACTACCACCCGCGTTACTCACGCCACTCCGGCAACGACCTACGCCCACATCTGTAACCGTAATGGTGAAAACACCATCGCCGCGCAGATGGTGCCGGGCGGGGACGGCTTCAATGCTGCCCTTGGTGACGGTGTCGACGTCATGCTCGGTGGCGGCCGCCGTCACTTCCTGCCCGCGGATCAGAGTGGCCGCCGTACCGACGGTCGTAACCTGATCGAGGAAATGCAAACCGCCGGCTATCAGTACGTGGATAGCACCGACGCTTTGATGGGCGTGGCCGACGACACCGAAAAGCTGCTTGGCATTTTCACCAGCAGCGATATGAGCTACGAGCTCGACCGTATTCCCACGCAAGAGCCGAGCCTGGCGGAAATGACCGGCAAAGCCATCGATTTGCTCAGTCCTCGCGACAATGGCTTCTTCCTGATGGTGGAAGGCGGCCGTATTGACCATGCTCTTCATGCCACCAGCGGCAAGCGCGCGCTGACCGACGGTATTGCGTTCGATAACGCGGTAAAAACGGCGCTGGAAAAAATGGAAGAGATCGATCCGGGTCTGGAAAACACTTTGATCGTGGTCACCGCGGACCATGACCACACCCTGGTTATCAATGGCTATGCCGAGCGTACCGGCAAGACCACCGAGGACCACGCGGGAGTTCTGGGTATGGTTCGTAACTACGCCAATGGTCCGAACAAAGGGGAGCCGCGCACCGATGTTGATGGTAACCCGTACACCATTCTCGGTTTCGGTAACGGCCCGAATCGCCCCGCCACCCGTGTCGCTTTGACGGAGACCCAAACCGCCGCGGATGACTACCTGCAGGAGGCGGTCATTCAGCTCAGCAGTGAAACCCACGGTGGTGGTGACGTGTTCCTGGGGGCGGTTGGCATGGGTGCCGACGTTTTCCACGGTGTCATCGACAACACTGAAGTCTTCGGCAAGATCAAGGCCGCTCTGGATCTGGATTGAACCGCCAATTAAAGCAGGAGAGAAACATGAAACGTTCCGTTATTGGCGGTGCACTGATCTGCTGTGCCGCCTCTCTGATGACTCAGCCGGTCAGCGCCGCTCAGGCCAAGAACATTATTTTCTTTCTTGGTGACGGCATGGGCCCGGTAACACAAACCGCGGCACGCATTTACGCCGGTGAAAAAGCCGGACTGGAAGTGCCGGAGACCTATAAGCTGGCGATGGAAAAGCTGGACTACGCCGCGCGTATCAAGACCTACTCCGAGGACGCCCAGACCACTGACAGCGCTCCCGGTATGGCCAGCTACATGACCGGCATGAAATCCAAGAACGAAGTGATTTCGATGACGCCGGATGCCAACCCCAACGATGATGATGGCAATCCGTACCAGAGCGATGGTGACAGCCTCTGCCCGGAAACCGGTAACGGCGAGGCGGCGCGGACTCTGCTGGAGATCCTCAAAGCCGAGGGCTACAGCACCGGAGTGGTGACCACCACGCGTATCACCCACGCCACACCCGCGACTACCTATGCTCACATCTGCAACCGCAATGCTGAAAATACCATTGCCACTCAGATGGTGCCGGGCGGCGATGGTTATAACAGCGCGCTGGGGAACGACGGTATCGACGTGATCCTGGGCGGTGGCCGCCGTCACTTCCTGCCGGCCCCTGACGGACGCCGCAGTGATGACCGCGACCTGATCATGGAAATGCAGGGCGCCGGTTATACCTACGTGAGCAGTGGCTCGGAACTGGGTAATGTCGACCTGGGCAGCACGGAAAAACTGTTCGGTCTGTTCAACAGCAGCGATCTGAACTACGAGCTGGATCGGGTCAATAATGATCTGGATGAGCCGAGCCTGGCGGAGATGACCGGTTCCGCCATCGATATCCTGTCCCGCAATCAGGACGGCTACTTCCTGATGGTGGAGGGCGGCCGTATCGACCACGCGCTGCACGGCACCAATGCCAAGCGCGCACTGGAAGACACGCTGGCGTTCGACCAGGCCATTGCCGCCGCGGTGGAAAAAGCGGATCTGGAGAATACCCTGATCATCGTTACCGCGGATCACGATCACGTCATGGCGTTCAACGGCTACTCCAAGATCGGTAACCCGGTACTCGGTTTGCTGAAGGAATACCGCACCGGCGGGCTGGCGCTCGACGCCCAGGGCAAGCCCTTCACCACTCTGGTGTTCGGTAACGGCGGCGGCCCCCGTGAAGCGGACCGGGCCACGTTGACCGAGGACGAAGTGCTGCAGGACGATTATCTGCAGGAAGTGGGCGTGAAACTGGGTGGACCGGGCAGTGAGACCCACGGTGGCGGTGATATTCGTCTGAACGCGGGCGGTGCCGGCAGCGAGCTGTTCAAAGGCACCCTGGATAACGTGGACGTGTTTGGTTTGATCCACGAAGCCATGGGGCTTTAAGTTTTCCGGTTTTCGCGGGTGGCCGTCATGGCCACCCTTTTTTTTGCTGTTTGCAGGTAGTTGAATGATGGTTGCAAAACGAATCATGGTTCTGGGGTTGGTGGCGTTTTTGGGATTGCCGCTATCCGCTTGGGCACAGCCGGCTTCGGCGCTGCGCGTGGAGTATCATCAGTGGCAAGTGGGTAAGGATGGCGTGCGGCAGGAGCTGTCCTACACGGAGAAACTGTACCGGCAGGAAAACGCCTTATGGGTGGAACGGGAAGTGCCGGAAGCTGCCCAACGTGATCATGATGACCACCATCACGGTGGCCTGGGCCACAAACACGCGGATGTTGTGGGCGCGCCGTTGTGGATCCAGCGGGACGACAACGGCAACGTCGACGTCAAACTGGTGGACCGTTACGAACAGCGTCTGATCGATATCGCGCCGCCGTACTACGGCAACGTGGGCTACGATGGTCACTGGATGGAAACCTGGGCGCTGGTGGATCCGGCCAGCCTGTCTTCCCTGGAACCGTCCTCGGTGGCCGATGACGGCGTCGAAACCTACCAGATCCAGCGCGGTTCCCAGCATATTACGTTGGTGTGGAATCCCGAGCGGCGCTACGTGGTGTCCATCCGTGCCCGGGACGAACACGGTTTGTCCGGCCGCACCATCGAGGCAAGGGAAATCGCCGATCCGGAGCCGGCTCCCTGGACTACCCTGAAAGGTTACAAGAACCGGGACTACTCGGACCTGCTTGATTGAGCGGTGGTGTAGAGAGCGTGAGCAGGCTCAGCGGCGTTTGATGATGATCAGCGCGATGGTGATGCCGAGAGCGGCGGCGGGAAACAGCAGCAGAAATTTCTGACGCCTCTCCGCCCGGGCTCGCTGTTCGTTGGCCTTTTGAATTTCCGGGTGTACCTCGGCCCGCGCGGTTGCCGGCAGATAGGCTGGCGCTTGCAAGGCCAGAAACAGGGCCAGTGCCAATACGGGCAGGCGACGGCCCCGGGAAGCATGAAGGGCGGGGGTGGCTTGATTCTTTTGCATAGGGACCACGTTATCGCTCGAGTCTGCGTGCGGCCCGGATATTGGGCCACTTCGGCGGCGTATGCAAGTTCACCATCCCCCGCTGTTTTCAGTCCGCCTGGGTCAGAGCCGGACTCCCTGCCTGCACCGTCATCGAATGCCCGCGTGCCTCGTCCACCTGATAGTCGCTGCTTTTCACCGTGGATACAAAACGCCAGTCCGCCCGGGTTTCCTCGGCGGTGAAGGTGACTCGCAGGTAGCCGCGCTGGCTGGCGTTCAAGTACTGAAGGTCATCCACCAGCAGAGTGATGGCCTGCTCCGCCTGGGGAATTGCCTCCGCCGGTAACTGCAGATAGGACTCCAGGCCCGGCGAGGACACCGAGGCGGTGGCCAGTTCCACGCCGACGCTCTGCTTGTCCTCGCCACTGCCAACGGTGAGATGGCTGGCCCAGGCATTGTGGGTGTCGCCGGCCAGTACCACCAGGTTCTTGCCCAGTTCCTTCGCCGTCCGCAGCAGCATTTCACGCTCGGCCATGTAGCCGTCCCAGGCGTCCAGGTTGTAGGGCAGGACAGTGGTGATGCGGGCGATCTCTTCCTCGGTCAGGGTCGGGTCGCCTTGCAGATAACGTCCTTTCAGGGTGGTCAGTTCGACGATCAGATCCACCAATGCCGGGTCCAGATTGAGCAGGCCCTGCAGCATTTCCGCTGGCATCAGCATGCGTCCCATCAGCACCTGTTGGCCCAGCACCTGCCAGGTGGCGCTTGAGGTGGCAAGTGCCCCGCTGAGCCAGTTCAGCTGCGTGGTGCCGAGCAGATGCCGCTCGGGATCGGTGACCGCGGCGGTGAATGCCTCGGCGTCGATGCCGGTTTCGGTCACGTAATCGGTGTAGCTGAGCTGTTTGTCCCGGCCGATGATGCGGGTGTCGAGCATGTGCAGGCTGACCAGGTCGCCGTAGTGGAAGCTGCGGTAGATGATTTCCCGATCGTTGTCGTCGAACGGCCGGATTGGCATCCACTCGAAGTAGGCTTGCAGGGCGTACTGCTTGCGCAGCAGATAGTCGCCCTCGGTGTCCGGGTCATGGTTCTCCGCGCCTCCGATCCAGGCGTCGTTGGCGATTTCGTGGTCATCCCAGACGGCGATGAACGGCGCCTTGGCGTGAAGGGCCTGCAGATCCGGGTCGGTGCGGTAGAGCGCGTAGCGGCGGCGGTAATCCACCAATTGGATCATTTCCAGGTCGTTGTTTTCCGGCAGGGTGCGGCCCATCTGCTCGGCCTGGTCGCCGTCGTAGCCGTCGGTGGCGTACTCATAGAGGTAGTCCCCCAGGTGCAGCACCGCATCCAGCTGTGCTTCCTTGGCGGCCTCGGCGTAGACATGGAAAAAGCCCGCTGGATAGTTGGAGCAGGACAGCACCGCGAAGGTGACCTGATCGACGCTGCCCTCCGGCAGAGTGCGGGTAACGCCTACCGGGGAGGTGACGCCGGCGGCATGGAAGCGATAGTAGTAGGTCTTGCCAGGCTCTAGCCCTTGTACGTCTACCTTGAGGGTGTAGTCGTAGGCTTCCCGGACTTCGGCGCTGTCCTCATTGACCAGTTGAGTGAAGTCCGCGTCACTGGCCACTTCCCAGCTCACTGATACCGGTGAGGTATCACCGTCTTCCGGGGTCACCCGGGTCCACAGAATGACGCCCTGGGTCTGCGGGTCGCCGCTGGCGACGCCATGGTGGAACGCCACTTGGCGTTCATCGCCATTGTCCGAATTGCGGTTTGATGAGGAGCCGCCACAGCCGGTCAGGCCGGTGGACACCACCACCGCGCCCATGCCCAGCGCCGAGGCACGAATAAAATCACGACGAGTAAGGCGTCTCATAGTGCTCTTCCCTGTCAGGTTGTTGGGTGGGAGCGATGCTAATGAGCCGCTATGACGGTTTTATGTTGGTAGTTGTATATGGGAAGGAGGGGGATGAGGAGGGAGCGTGGGCTGAACCTCGCCATAACGAAAAAAGGCTCCCGATTGGGAGCCTTTTTTAAATTGGTGCCGAGGAGAGGGCGGAAAGCATGGCTTTGCGCGCCCACGCCACAGCGGGATATCGCCCGCTGTGAGTCTTTGCGTGGGCCGGGAGTCCGAACCTCGCCGTAACAAAAAAGGCTCCCGTTTGGGAGCCTTTTTTAAATTGGTGCCGAGGAGAGGACTTGAACCTCCACGGGGTTGCCCCCACTAGCACCTGAAGCTAGCGTGTCTACCAATTTCACCACCTCGGCTTGGCGTGAAAGGCTGAAAAAATCAGGCCGTTCATCGCGAAAGCGCGTGCATTCTAGTATATGATGGCCCGATGTCAAACGGTTTCTGCAAAAAAGTCGTCCCATTTTCTTCATATTGGTTTCATCTCCGGCGTCCACAACGCCTTGCCAGGGAGACCGGCTTGCCACGTTTTTCCCACGAGCCAAATTGAGGCGCATTATGCGCCGGCCAACCCATACATTTGTTTTTGAGGGTATTGAATGTCATCAAAAAAACGCTACACGGATCCCCACGCGGATCGGGAAGCGGCGAAATACGAGAATCCGGTTCCCAGCCGAGAGTTGATCCTTGAAGTGTTGAATGACCAGGGCAAGCCGCTGGATCAGCGGCAACTGGCGGAACTGCTGGCGGTGGGCGAAGACGGCCTGATTGGTCTGGAGCGCCGCCTCAAGGCCATGCTCCGTGACGGCCAACTGGTGGAAAACCGCAACGGTAAACTGGGTATCGTCTCGCGCATGAATCTGGTCGCCGGCACCGTGCAGGGCCACCGCGACGGGTTCGGTTTCCTGATCCCCGATGATCGTAGCCTGTCCGACCTGTTCCTGGCGCCGCGCCAGATGGAAAAGGTCATGGACGGCGACCGGGTGCTGGTGAACGAGGCGGGTTTCAACCGCTTCGGCAAACGCGAGGCACGCATTGTCGAGATCGCCGAACGGGCGGTGACCGAAGTGGTCGGCCGTTTCCGCCGCGAGGCGGGGGTCAGTTTCATCGAGCCGGAAAACCGGCGTATCGCCAAGGAAGTTCTGGTGGAGGACCATAATGGCCTCAAGCCGAGCCCGGGCGATCACGTTCGCGGGGTCATCACCCAGTATCCTTCGCGTGACCACCATGTGCTGGTGCGCCTGGAGGAGATCATCGCCACTCCGGAACAGCCGGGGATGGAAGTGGAAGTGGCGCTGCGCCGCTTTGAGATCCCCTACCAGTGGCCGGAAGGGGTGGAAGAAGCCGCCGCCCGCTTTGGCGCGGAGGTGCCCCATGAGGCCAAGGCCCACCGGGTCGATCTGCGCGACCTGCCGCTGGTCACCATCGATGGCGAGGATGCCCGCGATTTCGACGATGCCGTTTACGTGTCCCGCCGCCGCCGTGGCGGCTGGCGCCTGATCGTCGCCATCGCCGACGTCAGCCACTATGTGCATCCCAACAGCCCGCTGGATAACGAAGCTCACAAGCGCGGCAATTCGGTGTATTTCCCCAACCGGGTGGTGCCGATGTTGCCGGAGGCGCTGTCCAACGGGTTGTGTTCACTCAACCCCCATGTGGACCGGCTGTGTCTCTATTGCGACATGCTGGTCTCCGCCAATGGCCGGGTATCGCGCTTCGTGTTCCGCGAAGGGGTGATGCGCTCCCGTCACCGTCTGACCTATACCAAGGTCGGGGCGATGATCGAGGAACCGGAATCCGAGCTGGCCCAGGAAACGGTGGCGTCGCTGGACGACGAGTCCATCGACATGGTCTGGTCCTTCCACGAGATGTTCCAGGCCCTGCGCAGCCGCCGGGAGTTACGCGGCGCCATCGACTTCGACAGTGACGAGAGCCGGATTCTCTACGATGAGAATCAGAAGATCCGCGCCATCGTGCCGGTGGTGCGCAATGTGGCGCATATCATGATCGAGGAAGCGATGCTGGCGGCCAACATCTGTGCCGCCCGCCTGCTGGAGAAGGCCGATGTGGCGACGCTCTACCGTAATCACGAGCCGCCCAAGGAAGAGCGCCTGAGCAACCTGCAGCAGTTCCTCGGTGGGCTCGGGCTGAGCCTGGCCTGGTCCGACGGGCCGATCCTGCCGAGCGTGTTCCAGGCGCTGGGCGGGGACATCGCCGATCGGCCGGACCGGCAGGTGATTCAGACCATGATGTTGCGCTCCATGAGCCAGGCCAAGTACGAGGCCGGTAACAAGGGGCACTTCGGTCTGGCCTACAACGCTTATACCCACTTTACCTCGCCGATTCGCCGTTATCCGGATCTGCTGGTGCACCGGGCCATCCGTTACTTGATCCGCTCCGGCGCCGACAGCCCCCATGTGGACAATCCCGGCGAGCTGCCGGCGATTCCGCGCGAACGCATCCTGCCTTACAGCCCGGCGGACATGGTGACCATGGGTGAGCACTGCTCGATGACCGAGCGGCGCGCCGATGATGCCACCCGTGATGTGCTGCAGTGGCTCAAGTGCCAATATATGGAGGAGCATCTGGGGCAGGAATTCGACGGGGTGATCAGCGGCGTGGCGGCCTTCGGATTGTTTGTCCAGATCAACGATCTGCATATCGACGGCCTGGTGCACGTGGCCAACCTGGATAGCGATTACTACCGCTTCGATGACGTCAACATGGTGCTGGTGGGGGAGTCCTCCGGGCGCCGTTATGGTCTCGGTGACGCGGTCTGCGTGAAGGTGGCCGGAGTGCACACCGAAGAGCGCAAGATCGATCTGGAACTGATCAGCTCCACTTCCGCGCGGCCAGGCAAGAAGGGGCGCTCCGGCAAGGCCAAGAAGGCCGCCAAGTCACCGAAGCAGGCCGCCGAGCCGGCCGCCAAGGGCGACGGCACCCGGGAAAAGCTGGCCAAGGGCGAGATTCCCAAGGACGGTAAGCGCAAGCCCAAGTCCGCCCGCCGGGGGCGCCGCCGCGGATGAGCAAGCGTCCTTCCGGCCCGCCCCGGGGCAAATCGGGGTCCCGTAAAGGTGCCATGGACAAGCCGGTGATGTACTCCGGTATCCATGCGGTGGAATCGCTGCTGCGACACCGGCCGGAAGCGGTTCTGGAGTTGTTTGTCCTGGACCGCCGGGCCGAGCGTGGTGAGACCCGCCTGGATGCGTTGATGCAGCAGGCGCTGGCCCAGGGTATAGCGGTGCAGTCCGCGCGCCGGGAATCACTGGAGAAACTGGCGGGTCCGCAGAATCAGGGTGTGGTGGCCCGGGCCCGGCCGCGCGTGCCCGGCGGGGAATCCGAATTGGCGACCTTGCTGGAGGGTCTTGAGAGGCCGCCCTTGCTGCTGATTCTGGAAGGGGTCACCGACCCTCATAATCTGGGGGCCTGCCTGCGCAGCGCCGACGCCGCCGGTGTCGATGCCGTGATTGTGCCACGCCGCCACGCCGCCGGGCTGACACCGGTGGCCTGCCGCAGCGCCGCCGGCGCCGCCGAGTCGCTACGTTACTTTGAGGTGGGCAATCTGGCCCAGCTGCTGGCAGCGCTCCAGGAACGCGGCATCCGTGTGGCCGGGGCGGCCCTGGATCAGCGCAGTGTGTCCTTGTTCGACTACCAGCCCGATCCGGGCCTGGCGGTGGTCATGGGCGCTGAAGGCGAGGGGCTGCGACGCCTGACCCTGGAGCGCTGTGATGACCTGGTGTCGATCCCCATGGCCGGTGATGTGCAGAGCCTGAACGTGTCCGTGGCCACCGGGGTGATGCTGTTCCACCTCCGTGCCCGCGGCCACTCTTGAGCCCGCGCGCCTTCTGAGCTAGAATCCCCGCCCTTCGCCTGCCGCCAACCCGGTGGCGGGCGGACTCCTTGCTTCACCGATATTCGGGAAGCTGCCCAATCCGTAAGGAGCCAACAATGCGTCACTACGAAATCGTGTTCCTGGTCCACCCGGACCAGAGCGAGCAAGTGCCCGCCATGATCGAGCGTTACAGCGCGATCGTTACCGATGGCAAAGGCACGATCCACCGTCTTGAAGACTGGGGCCGCCGTCAACTGGCTTACCCGATCAACAAGATCCACAAAGCACACTATGTGATGCTGAATATTGAATGTGACGGCGAAACCCTCGCCGAGCTGGAAAACACCTTCCGGTTCAACGATGCCGTAATCCGTCACCTCGTAATCCGTCGCGAAAAGGCCATCACCGAGCCGTCCTCGCTGGCGAAATCCAACGAGAAGGAGGAGGCCGCCAGCTGATTTCCGAGCGTAATCACTGCGAGCTCACCGGCATCATCGTCACCCTTGAAAAGGTGGCCGTAACGCCGGGTGGCGTGCCCCGCCAGCGTCTCTGGCTGGAGCACCGGTCCCGGCAGCTTGAAGACGGCCATCCCCGTGAAGTCCAGGCCCGTATCGGGCTGGTACTCGCCGGCGGCAAGACCGCCCTGGCGAAGCACCTGAAGGAAGGACAACGGGTCAGAGTCGGCGGCTTTCTCAGCCGCGCCGGCTACAAGGGCGAAGCCCGGGACCGTTTGCAGTTGATCGTGGAAACACTGGAGCCCCTGGACTAGGAATCGAGGAGAAAACCATGGCCCGTTTTTATCGCCGTCGCAAATTCTGCCGCTTCACCGCGGAAGGTGTTGAGTACATTGATTTCAAGGATCTCGACACGCTGAAAGCTTATATCACCGAAACCGGCAAGATCGTGCCCAGCCGCATCACCGGCACCAAAGCACGTTATCAGCGCCAGTTGGCCAGCGCGGTCAAGCAGGCCCGCTTCCTGGCGCTGCTGCCGTACTCCGACAGCCACGACAATTAAGCCGAGGGGACCGTCATGCAAGTGATCCTGCTGGAAACCATCAAGAACCTGGGTGATCTGGGCTCCGTGGTGGACGTTCGTCCCGGCTATGGCCGTAACTTTCTGATCCCGCAAGGCAAGGCGCTGCCGGCGACCAAGGGTAACCTGGCCGAAGTAGAAGCCCGTCGCGCGGAACTGGAAAAACAAGCTTCCGAGCAATTGGCAGCCGCTCAAGAGCGCGCTGACAAGCTGGCCGAAGCGTCCGTGACCATCGGCGCCAAATCCGGTGACGAAGGCAAGCTGTTCGGCTCCGTTGGCACCCGCGACATCGCCGACGCCATCACCGAGCAGACCGGTGTGGAAATGTCCAAGGCCGAAGTGAAGCTCCCGCATGGCGCGCTGCGTCAAACCGGCGAGTACGAAATCGACCTGGCGTTGCACGCCGATGTGACCGTGACCATCAAACTGGCGGTGGTACCGGCCGAGTAATCACGGCCGTTACTCCGCGCCGGTTTGCTCCCTTGGGAGCACGGTGACACAATCAAGGCACTGTCCGATCATCGGGCGGTGCCTTTTTGTTATATGATGTCCCGATTCGCAGCACCCTTTCCCCGAGCCTTTGAATCAAAACGGACCCACCATGAACGAGTCTCTTGCGTTGGATGATCATCTTCCCGACAGCCTGCGTATCCCTCCCAACTCCGTGGAGGCGGAACAGGCGGTATTGGGAGGGCTGCTGCTCAACAACGAGGCCTGGGACGACGTTGCCGAACGAGTCGGCGAGAAGGACTTTTACCGCAAAGAGCACCGGCTGATCTTCCAGGTCATCGGTCAGTTGGTGGAAGAAGAAAAGCCCAGCGATCTGGTTACCGTTTCCCAGGCCTTGACTCATCGTGGCGAACTGGACGACGTGGGGGGGGCCACCTATCTCTCGGAGCTGGCCCGCAATACGCCGAGTACCGCCAATATCAACGCCTATGCCGAGATCGTTCGCGAACGCAGTATTTTGCGGCAACTGATCCAGGTATCGCACAAGGTGTCGGATCTGGCGTTCAATCCCAAGGGCAAGCCTTCCCTGGAAATCCTCGATACCGCCGAGTCGTCGATTTTCGAGATCGCCGAACAGCAGAAGAAAGGCTCCGGCCCGCAGAGCATCAAATCGGTGTTGAAGAAAGCGGTGGATCGCATCGACGAACTGTACCGCACCAAGAATTCCCTGACCGGGGTCACCACCGGCTTCGAGGAAATGGACAAGATGACCGCGGGGCTACAGCCGTCGGATATGGTGGTGGTGGCGGGTCGGCCGTCCATGGGTAAGACCACCTTCGCCATGAACCTGTGCGAGAACGTGGCGATCAAGGCGGGCAAGCCGGTGCTGGTGTTCTCCATGGAAATGCCGGCCGACGCCATCGTCATGCGGATGCTGTCCTCCCTGGGCCGCATCAATCAGGGCGCGATCCGTTCCGGGCGCCTGGAACAGGATGATTGGCCGCGTATTACCTCGGCGATCCAGATGCTCAGTGAGCAAAAATTCTTCATCGACGATACCGCCGCGCTCAGCCCGCTGGAGATGCGCGCCAGGGCGCGCCGGGTGGCGCGGGAATGCGGGGGTGAGATTGGCCTGATCATGGTCGACTATCTGCAATTGATGCAGGTCCCCGGCGCCGATAACCGGGTCAACGAAATCTCGGAGATCTCCCGGAACCTCAAGGGGTTGGCCAAGGAAATGAACTGCCCGGTGCTTGCCCTGTCGCAGCTGAACCGGTCGTTGGAGCAACGTCCGAACAAAAGGCCGGTGATGTCCGATTTGCGGGAATCCGGGGCGATCGAGCAGGACGCGGATTTGATCGTGTTTCTCTATCGTGACGAGGTCTACAACAAGGACACTCCGGAGAAGGGGATCGCCGAGATCATCATCGGCAAGCACCGGAACGGGCCCATCGGTACCGTGCGGCTGGCGTTCCGCGGCGAGTTCACCCGCTTCGACGATCTGGCGCCGGAGTACTACCAGCAGTATCAGGACAACGAATAACCGGGGCGGGAGAAGACCATGCGCGGTACCCGGTTACAAATATGGCCAGCGGCTCTGGCTCATAACGCCGGCGTGGCCCGGACCCTGGCCGATGGCGCTCAGGTGTTCGCCATGATCAAGGCCAACGGCTACGGCCATGGCCTGACACTGGCCGCCGAGGCCATGGTCGGCCAGGTGGACGGCCTGGGCGTGGCGTTGATGGAAGAGGCCCAGGCGGTACGTGAGCACGGCATCGACAAGTCGATCCTGGTGGCCGAAGGTTTCTTTGATCAGGAAGAGATTGTGGAAGCCGCCCGCCTAGACGTGGAAGTGGTGGTGCACGCCGCCTGGCAGGTGGCCCTGCTGAGCAAACGCCCGGCTCCCCTACGTGTCTGGCTGAAAATCAACACCGGCATGAACCGGCTGGGCATGAGGCCTGAGCAGGCACGGGAGCAGGCGGCGTTACTGCGGGCCATCCCCGGCGTGCGGTTGGTCGGCCTGATGAGTCACTTTGCCTGTGCCGATCAGCAGGATGATCCGCTTAGCGAACAGCAACTGGCGGTGGTACTGGCGTTATCCGAGGAACTGGGGTTGCCGGTGACCGCCGCCAACTCCGCGGCCCTGATCCGCTATCCGGTGGCACGTCGTCAGCGGGTCCGTCCCGGCATCATGCTGTATGGCTCGTCGCCGTTCCCATGGCGCTCCGCCAGTGAATTGGGGCTGCGCCCGACCCAGCGTTTCAGTGCCCGTCTGATCGCCGTGAATCCCATTGGCGCCGGCCAGACGGTGGGATACGGTGCCACTTGGCGTGCGCCGGAAAACGGCACCATCGGTGTGGTGGCGGTGGGTTACGGTGACGGCTACCCGCGCCACGCTCCCAATGGCACGCCGGTGGCGGTGAACGGCCGGCGCACCGAACTGGTCGGTCGGGTCTCCATGGACATGATCACGGTGAGACTGGATGGCCTCGAGGCCCGGGTCGGTGACGAAGTGGAGCTGTGGGGCGATACCGTTTCCGTGGATGAAGTGGCCGCCGCCTGCGGCACCATCAGTTACGAGTTATTCTGTCAGGTCACCGCCCGGCCGGAACGGGTGATCGGCTGACTGTGCCGGGGGCAACGCTCCCGGATCCCGGCATCGAGGAGAGTCCGTGGCGAAGAAGAAAACCGCTTTTGTCTGCACCGAATGTGGCGGGGACTTCCCCAAATGGCAGGGCCAATGTCCGGCCTGTGGTCAATGGAACACCCTGCAGGAGTTCGTGGTGGACAGCGCCCCGTCCCGTGCCGGTGGCGCCGCCGGCCGCAGTGGCTTCAGCGGACAACTGGCGGAAGTGCGCAATCTGGATGAGATCGTTCTCGAGGAAACCCCGCGCATCAGTGCTGGCATGGGTGAACTGGATCGTGTGCTCGGCGGCGGTCTGGTGCCCGGTTCCGCCATTCTGATCGGTGGCCATCCCGGTGCCGGCAAATCCACCTTGTTGTTGCAGACACTGTGCCGGCTGGCTCATGCCCATTCCTGTCTTTATGTCACTGGTGAGGAATCCCTGTCGCAGGTGGCGATGCGCGCCGATCGTCTGAAGCTGCCCAAGGACAAACTGCGGCTGGCGGCGGAAACCGATGTGGAACGCGTCATCGAGTTGGCCCGCAAAGAGCAGCCGCGTTTGCTGGTGGTGGATTCCATTCAGGTTATGTATCTGGCCGGCCTGCAATCGGCGCCGGGTTCCGTGGCTCAGGTGCGCGAGTGCGCGGCGGCGCTGACCCGCTTTGCCAAACAGACCGGCACCGTGCTGCTGCTGGTGGGGCACGTCACCAAGGATGGCACCCTGGCCGGGCCCAAAGTATTGGAGCACATGATCGACTGCTCGCTCATGCTCGAGGGCTCCTCCGATTCCCGTTTTCGTACCCTGCGTGGTTTGAAGAATCGTTTTGGCGCGGTCAATGAGCTGGGCGTGTTCGCCATGACCGGCGAAGGGCTCAAGGAAGTGAAGAATCCGTCGGCGATTTTTCTCAACCGCGCCGAGGAGATCGCGCCGGGTTCCCTGGTCACGGTGGTGTGGGAAGGAACCCGGCCCTTACTGGTGGAACTGCAGGCGCTGGTGGACGCCAGCCATTTCGGCAACCCCCGGCGCGTCTGCGTGGGGCTGGAAGCCAACCGTTTGGCTATGTTGCTGGCGGTGTTGCACCGTCATGGCGGCATCCAGGTCGGCGACCAGGATGTGTTCGCCAATGTGGTGGGTGGCGTCAAAATAGGCGAGACCGCCGCCGACCTGGCTCTGGTGCTGTCCATTGTTTCCAGCTTCCGCGATCGGCCGTTGGGACGGGACCTGGTGGTGTTCGGGGAAATCGGTTTGTCCGGAGAGATCCGTCCGGTACCGCAAGGCCAGGAACGGCTATACGAAGCGGTCAAACATGGTTTTCGCCGCGCCGTGATCCCCAAATCCAATCAACCGCGCAACCTGCCGGACGGGGTGGAACTGATCGCCGTGAGCACTCTGGCGGAAGCGTTGGAGCAGTTGTGATGAGAAACCCGGCGTCACGCTCTGACATTGGGTCCGGGACAAGGGAGCCGTTATGAAAAAGCAATTCGCCGTGCTCGGACTGGGCAGTTTTGGCGAAGCCGTGGCGCTGGAACTGATGCGTTTGGGGCACCAGGTTCTGGGTGTCGATAATCGGGAGGGCCAGGCCAATCGTCTGGTCGACAAGCTGACTCAGACGGTGATCGCCGACGCCACCGACGAGGACGCCCTGCGTGAACTGGACCTGGCAAGTTTCGATGCCGTGCTGGTGGCCATCGGCGAGCATATCGAAGCCAGCATTCTCTGCACCATGGCGGTGAAATCCCTGGAGGCAAAGGAGGTATGGGTCAAGGCTATCTCGCCGGTCCACCACCGTATCGTCGAGAAGCTTGGCGCCGACCGTATTCTCCATCCCGAGTATGAAATGGGGTTGCGCGCCGCCCAGACCATGGCCCATCCCAATATGCTGGATTACATCAGCCTGGGGGATAACTACTTCGTTATCGAGATCCGCCCTGGCGAAGTGCTGGAGGATCGTCCGCTGTCGGACCTCAAGATCGAGGAGATCGGCGTGCGCCTGCTGGCCATCAAGCATGGCCAGAACGTGGATTTGCAACCGAGTCCGCATCAACGGCTGAAGCGCAATGACCATCTGGTGCTGCTCGGTGAAGAGCCGGCCTTGCGTCGATTCTCCGAGAGCCTATGAGAACCTGGTTTCCCGGACTCAGGGCCCGCACCGAGGCGGTTCTGTCCTTGCGTCACCCCTGGCGTTACAGTCCGCCGGCGATCCTTGCTGGCAGCTTCCTGCTGCTGATCGGGATCGGCACCGTCTTGCTGTGGCTGCCGGTTTCCGGCACGCCGTCGTTGACGTTTTTCCAAGCCTTGTTTACCGCCTGCTCGGCGGTCACCGTCACCGGCTTGGTGGTGGTGGACACCGGTTCTCATCTCAGCCCGTTTGGCCAGTCGGTGGTGTTGGGGTTGATGCAGCTGGGCGGCCTGGGCCTGATGACCTTCGCCGCGTTGACGCTGATGGCGCTGGGTGGCCGGTTGGGACTGCGCGGCCAACGTCTGGTGCGCGAGGCCACCGACCAGACCTCGCCGGCGGATATGCTGGTGCTGGTCCGGCACACCGCGTTGCTGGCGTTGGTCATGGAAGCCATTGGAGCGGGGTTGCTGAGTGTGGTCTGGATCCCGGAGCTGGGGGTGGCGCGGGGCCTGTGGTTCAGTGTTTTCCATAGTGTCTCGGCGTTCAACAACGCCGGCTTCGCTTTACTGCCGGACAGCTTGTCACGGTGGGCCGCCAATCCCATGGTCAACCTGGTGATCACCGCGCTGTTCATTATTGGCGGTCTGGGTTTCACCGTGCTGCTGGATCTGTGGCGCAAACGGCAATGGCGCACGCTTTCCTTGCACAGCAAGCTGACTCTGGCCGGTACCCTGGTTTTGTGCCTTGGCGCCTGGTTTCTGGTGATCGGCTTTGAATGGAACAATGCCCGTACGCTTGGGGAACTGCCGGAATCCGGCCGGCTCTGGGCTGCCTGGTTCACCGCGGTGACGCCCCGCACCGCCGGTTTCAACACTGTGGACATGGGCGGTTTGATGGCGCCCACGGTCTTGCTGATCATGTTTTTGATGTTCATCGGCGGCGGCAGCAACTCCACCGCTTCCGGCATCAAGGTGAGTACTTTCATGGTGATGCTGCTGGCCACCCGGGCGTTCTTGCGTGGGCGTCAGCGGCCCACGGTGTTCCGGCGCGCCATTGCCGTGGAGTCGGTGTTCCGGGCCCAGGCGGTAGTGATGCTGAGTTTGCTGGCGGTGGCGTTGAGCGGATTCCTGATGGTGGTGCTGGAGCCGGGGCTGGCGGTGATGGACGTGTTGTTCGAGGCGTTCTCAGCGTTTTCGACAGTGGGTTTGTCCCGGGGCATTACCGGGGAACTGTCCTGGCCGTCCCAGTGTGTGCTGATGATGCTGATGTTCATGGGCCGCATCGGGCCGTTGGCCCTGGCGTTCTCGTTGGCGCGGCCGCAAATACCGAAATTGCGCTACGTCGAGGACCACGTGCAAATTGGGTGATGAGGCTCTCTGCCCATCCGTATTCGCCAGCAAGCTGGCTTCCCACAGCGGTAACCTTTACCGCCGTTTCAGCCGCCGTTTACGCCACCATAAATAAACCCCGGTGACGAACAGCAGGGCGGGCAACCAGCCGGACACGAATACCAGCCAGCGTCCGGGCAGTCCCAGGGCCTCGCCATTGTGCAGCGGAAACTGCCAGGCCAGCACGGTATCGGCGGCGCCCAATTGGCGTTCGTCCCATACATCCAGCACTTTGCCGCTGTATTGATCCACCCAGACCGAGCTGGCCGCGTAGCGTTGCCAGTTGGATTCGGGCAGGACATAGGCCAGCCGGTAGCTGTCGCGCTCGGAGCGTGGCAGGTAGACCCGGCTCAACCGGGCTCCGGGGAAGACCGGGGCCGCGGCGGCGACCGCCTGATCCAGATTCACCGGAGCGGAGTCCGATGGCGTCGATTGAGGTTGAGGTGCCGGCGTCACCGTGGCCAGAGCGGCGACGGCGCCGGTGATCGGTGCGCGAAACACCATGAACACCCCGGACAGCGCCACCACTATCAACACCGGAAACAAGTACAAGCCGAGCGCGCCGTGCAGGTCGAAATAGAAACGGAAGCGGCCCTTGCCGCGTTCAATGGCGAGGACACGCCGCCAGCGGCCGCGTTTGGGCCAACGCAGATACACCCCGGTAATCGCGAACAGCGCCAGCAGAATGCCGCATACGCCGACCACGTACTTGCCGGTGGTACCCCCCAGCAGGGTGTAGTGCAGACGGTAGATCCAGGTCATCGGATACGCCCCCCAGGTCCGCACGGCGGCGACCTCGCCGGTGTAGGGATCCACGTTCACCTGCAAGGGGCCCGACGCGTCCGGTGGCGTATCGAAACGGACCAGATGGTAGTCGCCGTTGGTGCCGGGCAGGTAGAGCCGGCGAGGCTCGGCGCCGTCCACGGCATCGCTGGCCCGTGACAGAATTTCCTGTAGCGGCAAAGGGGTGGCGGTGGTGGCCGGCGTTGTCAGCGCCGGCGTCAGCCATTGATCCAGCTGTGGATAAAACACCAACAGGCTGCCGGTGACGCCGATCAGGGCGAGCAACAGGCCCGAGCCCAGACCGGCGTACAGATGCAGGGTAAAGATCAGCCTGCGCATGGGGAATAACGGTCCTTAGAAATCGAGGCTGTAGCCTACCGTAATCACGCGTCCGCGTCCCTTGAAGTACTGATCCTCGCGGTTGGTGGCACTCTGCGAGTAGTAGGTGAAATAGTCTTCGTTGAACAGATTCTCGATGCCGCCGGAGAGTTGGCCCTTGGGCAGTTGATAGACCAGGGAGAGATCCACCAGGTTGTAGCCGTCGAAGTTGGTGTTGTCGTCATCGAAATGACGGCTGAAATAATGGGAGCCCTGGACTTGGGAGCGCAGACGGCTGGTCCAGCGGGCCTGCCAACGCAGGGTCAGACGGTCCGGGGCGATATTGCGGGCATCCAGGCGGCTTTCCAAATGGCCATCGTCGTCGCCATCGTATTTGCCACTGGTGTGAGCGTAGCTGGCGCTGAGATGATGGTTTTCTTCCACCTGCCAGCCAACCTGGGCTTCCACGCCGTTGATCTCGGTTTTTTCCCGTTTGACCTCGAAAAAGCCACTGCCATTGTCGGCCAGCCGGGCGCCCAGGTCCGAGTCGGATTCAAAGTAGCTGGCTTCGAAGGTCACCGGGTGCTGATTGATGCGAATCCCCACTTCGCGATTGTCGGTGACGATGGGGCGCAGATCCAGAAAGTCATCCACTCGCGCGCCATCGTCGCCAATGGCACGCAGCACACGGCCGACGTCCGGCATGCCGAACCCTTCCGAGTAGTTGGCGAACAATTGCAAGCCCTCCGTGATCTGGTAGGTCAGACCGCCGTTGAGCAAGGTCTCGTCGAAGCTGGGGTCGCCACCAACGACGCGATTGCCCTGTTTGTGGTCATCACCGTAGTAGGCCAGGGTGGTGAAGTCATCCACATCCAGTTTGGCGTACTCATAGCGGACCCCGGCCTGGGCGGTAAGGCGGTCGGTAACGCGCCATTCCCCTTGCAAGAAAGGAGCGATGTTCTGGAACCGGGTCTCTGGTACCCATTCGCGATCGGTGTGGACCAGTACCTGACTGGTCTCGTCCTGCAGAACGTCCAGGCCGGTGGTGAGTTTGACCCGTCCGTTGAAGAGGCCGTCCCGGTTCAGGGTGATTTTGCCACCGACCTTGTCGGACTCGTTCTGGGATTGATCGTAGATCCTGTCTTCACCGAGGGCCTCCGGGTCGACCTGAAAAGTATCGAACGTGCCACCACCGTAGCGGGCGCGGAATCGCTGGGTGTAAAGCTGAACCTGGAGGTCGTTCCCGGCCAGATCCAGATTGTGATAGTTGAGGCTGGTGGTGAGCACCTCGTTACGGGTGGGTTTACCCTCCGGGTCGCCTTTCTCGGAGGTGGTGGGCGTCCGGTTTCTTCGAACGCCATTGACGGCGAGATAATCGTGATTCCCTTCCAGGAAGAAGCGGTTCACGGTCAATTGCAGGTTCTGGTTGTCGTCGAACCAGTAGCCCACTTTCACCATCACGTCATGGCTTTCGGAGTCCATGATATCGCCCTGGGTGTTGTCCACGCCGATGGCATCGCCGTTGGCGTCATAGAACAGCCCGCGGGACTGGTAGGTGACGCCGGCCAGGTAGTCCCATTTGCCATGCAGCCCCTCCACCCGATAGTCCGCTTTGTAGCCGAGGCCGTCGGACTCATAGTCGGTGGGCGCGCTGACGCTGACGCCGGCGTGCTGGCGCACACGGTCGCCTTCCGGGCGGCGGGTGACGAAGTTGATGATGCCGCCGGTGGCCCCCAGGCCGTGCTCGGCGCTGGCGCCGTGAATCACCTCGATGCGCTCCACCATGGACAGATCAATGGTGTAGCCGTCACGGCTGCCGTCACGCAATGGATTGGACTGGGGCACGCCGTCCACCAGAAACAATGGATTGCGGCCCCGGAAGCTCTCGCCGGCATTGCTCAGTTTCTGGCGGCTCGGCGCATAGCCGGGAATCAGGTTGCTGAGCACCTGAGCCTGGTCGCCGGTAATGGCCAGTTGGTCTTCCAGTTCCTGGCGGGTGATCACGGTGACTTTCTGTGGTGTTTTACCCACTTGCCCCTGGGAGCGGCTGGCGGTGACCGTGACGGCATCCAGTTTGTGAGGATCGTTTTCGGCCATGGCCAGGGGGGCCAGGATCAGTGACAGCAGAAAAACAGGCACGCCGAAGCGGAGAGGGCGCATGGGCGTTCTCCTTTTTTGTTGGTGAGAGTTATGTATCGTTTGTAAGGACGGGCGCTGACACTAAGGGAAATGAGAATCGTTGTCTATTGCGGAATAGTTAAAACAGCGGTACTAAAGTACTAGGAAAATGCATTCCCGGCGGCGTCACGGGGCGCTGTTCAGGGACCAGTCGTAGGACATGAAGCTCAGGTCCAGGGTGCCCTTCCGCAGCGCTTCGGCGGCGTCCCCGGGCAATACCAGGGCGGCATGGTATCGGGCCAGCCAGTTGCGGAGCGTGCCGGCCGCGTCGGCGAAATCGTCCCGGTACCATTTGAAAATGGAAGAGACCGCCAGGCGGTTTCGATCGGCGTCATAGCGGTTGCGTTGCCGGTCGGACAGGAAGCGGCGGGTGCTGTCCTCCAACTGCCGGTCCAGTCGCTCGGCGGTGTAGGCTTCCGGGCGCAGCGCCGGGCAGCCCACCGAAGCGCAGTTCACGGCAAAATGAATGCGCGGATCCATGAGCTCCGGATTGCCGCGAATCAGGTCATGCTCCACTTCATCCAGGGTGCGTGGAGCACCCAGTAGCTCGAAAAAGCGCTGATCCCAGGGCCCGGAGAACAGAGAGCCTATATCGCGGATGGAATCCGGGCGCGGCTTCTGATCGAGGATCAGCTTTACCGTGAAGGCATTGTAGGCGTTGATCAGGAAAGCCAGTTGTTGATCCCGGTCGAAGCGCCTGAACTGCTGTTCGGATACGGCGCTCAGGCTGTCCAGGTAGTGCTCCAGACGTTTTTTGTCGGTGGCGAGACCGTCGTAATCCACCTGTGAAGTGACGCCACCTCGCACCCATTGCACATGGGCATTGAGCAGGGCGTCCCAGGTGGCGTGTTCGAAGGCCTGGGCGATGCCGGTGAATAGCAGCAGCAGAGTGACGATCACGGGGCGCATGGGGAAATCTCCGTTGCGGCGGTCAGCGTTGCCAGGCGTGGAAACGTTCCACCCAGCGCAGCAGACGCTCCGGTTTGTGGTTCTTTTTCCATTCCCCCGCAGCGTATTTATTGGCCTCCGACAGGGTCGGGTAGATGTGAATGGTGCCGAGAATCTTGTTCAGCCCAAGGCCGTGCTTCATCGCCAGTACATATTCGCTGATCAGATCGGCAGCAGACTCGCCAACAATGGTCACGCCAAGAATACGATCCTTGCCAGGCTCGGTGAGCACCTTGACGAAGCCCTGATCCACGCCATCGGCGATGGCCCGGTCCAGATCATCAATACCGTACTTGGTCACCTCGTAGGCAATACCCTGTTGCCGGGCATCGTCCTCGTTCAGGCCGACGCGGGCCACTTCCGGGCTGGTGAAGGTGGCCCAGGGAATCACCCGATAATCCACGTTAAAGGACTTCAGCCGCCCGAACAGGGCATTCACCGCCGCATACCAGGCCTGATGAGCGGCGGTGTGGGTGAACTGATAAGGGCCGGCCACATCACCGCAGGCATAGATATTGGGGAAGCGGGTCTGCAGGCGTTCATTCACCTCTATGGTGCCGTTGGCCCGGGTGGTGATGCCCAGGGCCGACAAGCCCAGCCCCTCGGTATGGGCGCGCCGGCCCACCGCCACCAGCACCGCGTCGAAGGGCAGCACGGACTCCTGGTCCCGGTGTTCCACATGCAACTGGCTGGTGCCGTTCTCCACACTGAAACGCAGGGCCTTATGCTCCGTGAGTACGCGCACACCGCTGTCTTCCAGCGCCGCGGTGACGAACGCGGCGGCGTCTTCGTCCTCCCGGGGCATCAGGCGTGATTGCATTTCCACCTGGGTGACCTGGCTGCCGAGGCGTGAAAAAGCCTGTGCCAGTTCGCAGCCGATGGGGCCGCCGCCGAGCACCAGAAGACGCTCAGGCAAAGCTTTCAATTGCCACAGGGTGTCGGAGGTCAGCGCCTGCACCTGGTCGATGCCGGGGATCGGTGGCACCAAGGGGGCAGCGCCGGTGGCCAGGATCACCGATCGAGTGGTGAGCCGGGTGGTGCCTTCGTTACCCTCGGTCGAATTATCCACTTCCACTTCCCAGGGGGAGATCAGGCGGGCGTGGCCGTGCAGGCACTCCACTCCCAGCTCGGTGTAGCGCTCCACGGAATCGTGGGGCTCGACTTTGCTGATCACCCGCTGTACCCGGGCCATGATATCGCTGAAGTCGAATTCGTTATCAATGGAACGGAAACCGTAGTGGTGTGCCTGCTTTTCCAGATGGGCGATACGGGCACTCTTGAGCAAGGCCTTGGAGGGAACACAACCGGTGTTGAGGCAGTCGCCCCCCATGCGCTGTTGTTCCACCAGGGTGACCTTGGCCTTCACCGTGGCGCCAATGTAGGCGCTGACCAAGCCGGCGGAGCCTCCGCCGATCACCACCAGGTTACGGTCGAAATGGCGGGGCTTTTGATATCCGCGATAAATCCGCCGTGTCTGCCAAAGGCGGACAGGCAGCCGCGCCAGCCAGGGAAACAGGCCCAGCAATACAAAAGCGCCAATCAATCCCGGTGAGAGTATCCCGGAAAGGCTCTGCAACTGCCCGAGTTGGGTACCGGCGTTCACGTATACCGCCGTGCCGGCCAGCATGCCCACCTGGCTGACCCAGTAGAAGGTGCCGGTGCGAATCGGCGTGAGTCCCATTAACAGGTTGATGACGAAGAACGGAAAGACCGGGATCAGGCGCAACGTGAACAAATAGAAGGCACCGTCTTTTTCCATGCCGGCATTGACCTTTTTCAACCGATCCCCGAAGCGCTGTTGTACCGCATCCTGGAACAGGAAACGGGAAGCCAGAAACGCCAGGGTGGCGCCCAGACTGGAGGCGAACGACACCAGCAGCAACGCCCACCAGAATCCAAACAAGGCGCCGGCCGCCAGGGTCAGGATGGCGGCGCCAGGCAGGCTGAGGGCGGTGACCAGCACATACAGCACAAAAAAGCCGCCGAGTACCCGCAATGGGTGCTCTCCGGCCAGCTCCTGAAAGGCCGCCTGTTGGGACTTCAGGTAGTCCAGACTCAGATACTGGCCGAGATCGAACAGGAAAAAAGCCGCCACCAGCGCAGCAATCAGGAGCAGGAGAAAACCTTTCTTCGCTGTCATCGTCACCTCGTCGATGTCCTCAACAGCAGCTACCGCCGCTGGAGGAACTCTGCGTGTCTTCGAACGGCAGGCTCACGCCGCAGTCCTGAAAAATGCCGTAGTGGGTACTGAAATCGCCGATGTAGTCGAAGTGGGAATGGAATCGGCTTTCCGCCAGCATACGCCAGGTGTTGCCGCATACTGGAAAGACCTTGCCGGTGGGCAGGTAATGGTGCCCGTCCAGCATGAAGCCGTGCGGTTGCTCCTCCACCGTGCCCTTGTAGATCACCGCCTGGCCATAGTCCTCACAGGCGGGTTCCAGACCGTCGAGATTGAACAGACGGTAGGTGGCGGAGTAAAAACGGATATCGCCGAGCCTGGCTTCGATGGCCGGGTTGTCGATGGTCAGACGGCGTGATTCCACCAACCTGGGATCGGCAAAACCACAGTGTTTGCTCAGAGTGAGAAAATCATTCCAGTAGAGGGCACCCGACAGGCATTCACCATAGAGCATCGGGTCCCGGGTGAGCGACTCCGGCACTCGACGATCCGCGTACACGTCCGAGAAATAAAACTCGCCGCCGGGTTTCAGCAAACGTTTGACGTCGGAGATCACCTTGGCCTTGTCGGTGCTGAGGTTGATCACGCAGTTGGAGACCACCACGTCGAAACTGCCCGGCTGCAGATCCAGTTGATCCAGTTCCTCGATGTAGCCCTCAAAAAAGGCAACGTTACTATGGCTGTGGCCAAACTGATCGCGGTGAAAATCCTGATGGCGGCGGGCGACCTCCAACTGTTCCCCGGTCATATCCACGCCCACCACCGAGCCCTGCTCGCCCACCAGGGCGGAGAGCAGATAGACATCACGGCCGGAACCGCAGCCCAGATCCAGGATCCGGGCGCCGCTCAAAGCCGCCGGTGCGACCAGGCCGCAGCCGTAGTAACGACTGATCACTTCGTCGTGGAGGCGCGCCAGCAGCGGCTTGAGGTAGTCCGGAGGCGTCTGGTCGCAGCACGCATTGGTTTGCAGGTCGCCACTGCCGGAAAGGCGCTTGCCGTAATAGTCCTGAACGTCGTCTCTCATCGCTGTCTTCCTTCTTTGGTTCCGTGAATTGGATGCCCGGCGGCGGTTGTTGTTACGGACCGTCGGGCAATTTTAGTCTGTCGGATGAAGACGACCGTTACGGTTTCGTCCGGGCGAGGATGTTGCGCACCTGGGCAGGGGGGCGGCGAAGCCCTGTAAAGAAGGCTTAACCCGTTGTTTCCCCGTCTGCGGTATACAGAAAATCACAGTGGAGCGGATCGACCAAGCCTTTCATGCCGGTAAAGTCCACCGGTGGCCCCCTGACTGATGCCGGACATCGCCGCGTTTTCCGGTGACCAGTTGACCCGATAGGGATCGAACCCCCGCAGGGACGGCTTGATCACCTGAAAATAGGGTGAAATATCGAAGTCTCTTGGCGCGAACAGACTGTAGTGTCGAATATGCAGGATTTCCCGGCAGTAGCCCCGTTGGGCCGGATCGCACTGATTTACCCATTCGATCTCGGGCAGGATCGGATAGCGGACCGATTGAAAAGCCTGGGCGATCAGCGTGGAGCAGATGGCACGGGTGGGATCGCCACTGCCCAGCGCCAGCATGCGGCGGCGCCAGCGGCTGGGGGCGGGCGGTGTCTGGATCAGGTAGCGGGCCAGATCGATGATATTGCGCAGATCATAGCGGTATCCCACCCGCTCACGGGCGTAGCTCACCGCCCGCGCCAGATCCCCGGCGGTCAGCCCCACGCTGCGACAGATGCGGGTGTGAAAGCCACGGTAGTGCTCCAGCGGGACCTCGCGCACCCCCTGTTCCAGATCCGCCTCGATCAGGCGGCAGTGTTGCGGGGACGGGCCGGTGGCGACCACCAGAGCGGCGTGGGACCAGGTGGACTGGGTCAGATACTTTACCGCCGAGCTGAAACGGCTGGTGCCTTCCACCAACAGGACGTCACCCACTTGCACCGTGTCCGCCAGCCGCTGGAGCCCGGTGGCAGGCGCCAGCGACAGATGCGGCCGGGCGCGAGCCAGATAACGCACCAGACAGCGGCCTAACCACCAGCGAACACCCATGATTCACCTCTTATTCGCGTTTATTGAAACCATAACGTAATCGAACGCGGAACAGGAGATGAGCCGTGAAGAGGAGCCTGTTCTCCGGCGGTGCTGGCAGGATTTGCTGTATCGTGGCTGGAAATGGGTAGAATGGGGAGGAAGCCAACTCTGGGGATCAACAACAATTCGCTTCATGTCCAATACCGTTCGCGAGCACATTCATCGTATTTGGGATCGACTGGCCGATTTTCCCGAGCCACTGCTGGGAACGGATGGGCTGCGTTACCTGCTGGAATCCATCAGCGAGCTGATCGATGCCGATCACGGCTATTGGCTCAGTTGTTTCCTGCTTGGTCATTTGGACGCAGACAGGGATCCCATGCTGGGCTGGCGGCCTGGCCCCATGTTTTTCTACAAGGAAATGCCCGACGACAAGTCGGTGGTGAAGAACAACATGGATAAGCTCGAGGCGGGAGAATACCCGGTGGATGAAAGTACGCGTAATCATGTGCGCCAGGCAGGGCGTTTTCGCGCCACGCTGATGCGGGATCACGTCTCGGCGGATTTCTTCAGCGGGCCGCACTACCGGCATTATTATCAACGTCGCAACATCACCGACACTCTCTTCGTGGCGGCGCCGGTCAATGCCGATACCGAAGTCTATTTTTGCTTCAACCGGGTCGGCAGTGAGCAACCATTTAGCAAAGCCGAGCTGGATGTGGCCGCGGAGACGTTGCGCAGCCTGGGCTGGTTTCACAAAAAAGTGCTGCTCGGCCATGGCCTGCTGATTGCCCGCCAGCCACTCACGCCGACTGAAAAGAAGGTGATGCATCATCTGTTGACCGGTCTGGCGGAAAAGCAGATCGCGGAAAAACTGGACCAGAAAACGGACACCACCCATAAGCATGTCGGCAGTATCTACCGTAAATTCAATGTCAGGAGCCGTGCCGCTCTAACAGCTCTCTGGCTGGGGCAACGAAACTGACTCTCTGTCCGATGCCGTCAGAAAGCGGGATACCCAGTAATCCAGGCTCAGGAAGCGGCCCGCGCCATGAAAGAACAAGACCATCAGCATGAGCAGGTAAGTGGCGGCGAACTCGATGCCGTTATTGAGCACTACGAAGGTACCCTTCTCCGTTAGCCAGTCGTAGTGTCCATGTTCTTGCAACAGACCGCGGGCTTGCGCCAACCGCTCGTTGACGCCAGAGCTGTTCTCAAGGCTCGCTTTGGCGGCGGGGATGCCCAGCGCCGCCAGCGGCCGCGCCATGCTGGTTTCCGCATTGGAAGGGGCGATGGCGAACCAGCCATTGGGCCAATGCACGGCGAAGATGGCGACCAGCATGGTGGCCATCAAGGGCACGCTGATCAGGCGGGTGGCAAGGCCGAGAAGCAGCAGAACGCCGCCGATCAATTCGGTGGCGGTGGCCATGAATGCCATCAGCCAGGGAAAGGGAAGGCCCAGGCCCCAATCCGGGTTACCGAACCAGGCGACGGTGGCGTCGAAGGCGGTCAGCTTGTTGAGACCGGCACTGAAAAACACCGGCGCCAGATACAGCCGCAGTGCCAGTGGCGTCAGAAAGTCCAGGGAACGGGCGCGATCGAGCAGCGCCTGAACGCGAGAGCCTGCGAGAGCGGGGAGAGACATGCCGGCATCCTGTTTTATGGAAGGTGGAATATGGATGCGGTGGCGATGCGAATGTTACAGGTGGCGCCGGTCAGGAAGGCGGGGGTGGCAACCGGGCCAGGATGGCGTCCACCTCGCCATCGTCCAACGGCGCCACCGAAGCCTGTTGACGCAGATGTTCGGTGAGCGCGTCCAGTTGCCGTACATAGCGGCGGCAATGGCGGCAGATCATAAGATGGGTGTGCAGGGCCAGGCGTTCGCCAAAGCTCAACGGAGTGCCATCAATCAGAGCGTCGGCGCGTTGTACCACCTCTTTGCATTTCAGCATTCGCCGGTCTCCTGAAAATGATCCACCAGTTGAAACAGCCGCGCGCGGGCGCGATGCAGCAGTACCCTGACATTGGATGGGCTGATATCGAGAATGTTACAGATGACGTCGAAATCCAGGCCCTGGATATCGCGCAGCTCCAATACCAGCCGCTGATTGTCCGGCATGGCGCCTATATGCTTTTCCATGCAGTGCTTCAATTCGTCCCGGGTCAGTAACGCGTCCGGGCCGTGCAATGTCCAGGTGAGCGGCGGCGTTTGCCAGTGACCGTCGCCGCGAAAGCGGTGGGCCAGGGCGTCGCCGGCATCCTCGGTGGGATCAAACTGGATCTCGCGGCCCTGACGGCGCAGTTGCATGCGCGCCTGATTAATGACGATGCGGTTGAGCCAGGTGAGCACGGTACTGCGGCCTTCGAAGCGGGCAAGGGCGCCATGGGCGGCGATCCAGCTCTCCTGTACCGCTTCCTCGGCGTCCGCCGGCTGCAGCAGGCTGCGGGCGGTACTGAGAAGCCGGGAATGGTAGTGCTTTACCAGCAAGGCGAAGGCCGCGCGGTCGCCACCACGCAGGCGCTCGACGAAGTCGGGGGTTTCCAGTTGCGATTCGCTCATTGGCCGCGGTTTCCGCTTGAACAGGGCGCCCGGCAAAGCGGGCGCCCTTATGGGTCACACCTCGATACGTTTGTATTTCATGCGCTTGGGTTGCAGGGCGTCGTCGCCCAGCTGCTTGCGCTTGAACTCTTCGTATTCGGTGTACGAGCCCTCGAACCACTCCACCTGGGCATCGCCTTCGAAGGAGAGGATATGGGTGGCCACCCGGTCCAGGAACCAGCGGTCGTGGGAGATCACGATGGCGCAGCCGGGGAACGCCAGTAGCGCTTCCTCAAGGGCCCGCAGGGTTTCCACGTCCAGGTCGTTGGTCGGTTCGTCCAACAGCAGCACGTTGGCGCCCTGTTTGAGCAGCTTGGCCAGGTGCAGACGGTTGCGCTCGCCGCCGGACAGGTCCTTCACCCGTTTCTGCTGATCGGCGCCCTTGAAGTTGAAGCGGCCCAGGTAGGCGCGGCTGGGCACTTCGTAGTTGCCAATCCTGAGAATGTCCAGACTGTCGGAAACTTCTTCCCACACGGTCTTGTTGCCGTCCAGGTCCTCGCGGCTCTGATCCACGTAGGCCAGATCGACGGTGTCGCCGATCTCGATCTCGCCTTTGTCCGGTGTCTCCTGACCGGCGAACATGCGGAACAGCGTGGTTTTACCGGCGCCGTTAGGGCCGATGATGCCGACGATGGCGCCGCGTGGCACCGAGAAGTTCAGGTTCTCGTAGAGCATCTTGTCATCGAAATGCTTGCTGACGTCCTTCACTTCGAACACCTTTTCGCCGAGACGCTCGCCCGGCGGGATGTACAGCTCCTGGGTTTCGTTGCGCTTCTGGAATTCCTGGCTGGCCAGTTCCTCGAAAGCGGACACCCGGGCCTTGTTCTTGGCGCGGCGGCCTTTTGGATTCTGCCGTACCCATTCCAGTTCTTTTTCCACCGTCTTGCGGTGTGCGGATTCGCTCTTGGCTTCCTGCTCCAGGCGCTGTTCCTTCTGCTCCAGCCAGGAGGAATAGTTGCCTTTCCAGGGGATGCCTTCGCCACGGTCCAGTTCCAGGATCCATTCGCAGGAGTTGTCCAGGAAGTAGCGATCGTGGGTCACCGCCACCACGGTGCCGGGGAATTCGTGCAGGAAGCGCTCCAGCCAGGCCACCGATTCGGCGTCCAGGTGGTTGGTGGGCTCGTCCAGCAACAGCATGTCCGGGGCGCTCATCAGCAGCCGGCACAGTGCCACCCGGCGCTTCTCGCCCCCGGACAGGTTTTTCACCGAGGCCTCCCAGGGAGGCAAGCGCAAGGCGTCGGCGGCGATGTCCAGTTTGCGCTCCAGATTGTGGGCGTCGGCGGTTTCGATGATCGCTTCCAGCCGCGCCTGTTCCTCGGCCAGCTTGTCGAAGTCGGCATTTTCTTCCGCGTAGGCGGCATACACCTCTTCCAGCCGGGTCTGGGCGTTGCGGATCTCGGACAGCGACTCCTCAACGATCTCGCGCACGTTCTTTTCCGGATCCAGCTCCGGCTCCTGGGGAAGATAGCCGATATTAATGCCGGCCATCGGGCGGGCTTCGCCGATGAAGTCCTTGTCCACCCCGGCCATGATCTTCAGCAGGGTGGATTTCCCCGAGCCGTTGAGACCGAGCACACCGATCTTGGCACCGGGAAAGAATGACAGGGAGATGTCCTTCAGGATCTGCTTCTTCGGGGGGACCACCTTGCCCACCCGGTCCAGGGTGAAGATGTATTGAGACATAGAAAATGGCTTGCCTGACAGTGCGTTAAGGCCCCGCTAGGCGGGGGCCGGGGTGTGGCGCCTAAACTAACCGAAGGCGGGGGAGGATGAAAGCCCGGTGCGTGTCCGGACCCTCAAGAACCGGTGGGCTCCGCCGATAACACGGCCACGAAACCCGATTCCACTTTTCGAAGCGGGTGTGTTGGACCTTTCAGGAGCAGGCCGTGCTGGCAAAACTCAACCGGATCAATGTGAAGTATGGGGTCGCCTTTATCGGGGTGGCATTGGCGTTGTGGATCGTGGTGGGAGTGAACGTGTTGCTAGTGAACTCGGTGAAGCAGCGGATGCTGGAGTTCGGCGACCGGTTCACGCCGGCCATCACCGAGGTGGTCAACGCCGACCGCGACCTGTATCAGGCCCGGCTGGCGGAAATGGCTTTTCTGCGTGGCATTCCCGGTACGCCGGAAGCGCAGGCCAATCAGGCTTTCTATGAGGAGAACGCGGTCCAGGCCCAGGAGCGCATCGCGCGCATGGCGGAGCTGATGGACGGCTACATGGATACCGGCGGCAAGGCCGACGAGTACCGGCAGCTCTATGAAACCTGGCGGCGCGAATCGGCCAAGGTGTTCCAGCTTTATAATGACGAGTTGGTGGGGGAGGCCATGGACCAGTTGGATGGGCCGTCCCAGGCCAGCTTCGACGCCCTGCGCGCCTTCTATGATCAGGCCGGTGACAATGTCGCCGCGCGCATCCGGGTGTTGCAGGAAGAGACCTTGGAGAAGGTGCGTCTCCAGCAGTTGGCGATCAGCGTCTTCGCCGTGATCATCGGCGTGCTGGCGATCGCCATCGCCCTGATCGGCCCGCACCTGATGTCTCGGGCGATCCGCCAGATCACCCGGCGTATCCGTGAGATCAGCGAAGGGGATGGCGATCTGACCGCCCGCATCCACAGCCGCCGCAGCGATGAGATCGGTGAACTGGCGGATCAGTTCAACGCCTTCATCGGGCGTATCGACAGTACCTTGTCGAAAGTCCGCGACAGCGCCTTGAGCGTGAAGACCGCCGCCGAGGAAATCGCCCGAGGCAGTCAGGAACTGTCCGCCCGGACCGAGCAAACGGCGGCCAACCTGCAGGAAACCTCCGCGTCCATGGAGCAGATCACCCACACCGTCCACAACACCTCGGAAGCCACCGGCAAGGCAACGCAACTGGTCGGCGGTACCGTCGAGGTGGCCCGCCGTGGCCAGGAGGCGATGCGTGAAGTCGAGCAGACCATGGCACGCATCAATGATTCCTCCACCCGCATCGCCGATATCGTCACCCTGATCGACGGCATCGCCTTCCAGACCAACATTCTGGCGCTGAACGCCTCGGTGGAAGCGGCCCGCGCCGGTGAGCACGGCAAGGGGTTCGCGGTGGTGGCCCAGGAGGTGCGTACCCTGGCCAGCCGCTCCGGCGAGGCCTCCAAGGAGATTCGCGATCTGATCGGCACCTCGGTGAACTGGACCCGCTCCGGCGCCACCCAGGTGGAGGGAGCGGGCCGCACCATGGAGGAAATCCTTGCCGCCATCGAGAAGGTTAACGGGGTGATCGCCGAGATCAGCACCGGCGCCCAGGAGCAGAGCCTGGGCATCGGCCAGGTCAACACCGCGGTGACCGAACTGGACACCATGACCCAGCACAACGCGTCCATGGTCGAGGAAACCAACGCCGCCGCCGGCGAGATGCGCGGTCAGGCGGAGTCTCTGAGCGCGGTGATCGGTGCTTTCCGGCTCAGTGGGCGGGAGCGGACTGCCTCCTGAGGTCGCTGCTGGCGCGGGATGGCCCCGCGCCAGTGGGATTCGCCCCGGTTCAAGTCGCCATGAGCGCCATTCAAGTGCCAAAGGGCGGGGTTTTGGTTAGAATACGCGCCCCTGAATCCGCAACCAGACCGTACCGTAGAGGGTAGCCCATGTTCCCCAAATCCATGTCCATCGCCGAGTTCGACCCGGAAATCCAGGCCGCCATCGACGCCGAGCGTCTGCGCCAGGAGCAGCACATCGAGTTGATCGCCTCCGAGAACTACGCTTCTCCGCGGGTGATGGAAGCCCAAGGCTCCGTGCTCACCAACAAGTACGCCGAAGGCTACCCGGGCAAGCGCTATTACGGCGGTTGCGAGCACGTGGACGTGGTGGAGCAACTGGCTATTGATCGCGCCTGCCAGCTGTTCGGCGCGGACTGGGCCAACGTGCAGCCGCACTCCGGCTCCCAGGCCAACGCCGCCGTCTACATGGCGGTGCTCAACCCCGGTGACACCGTGCTGGGCATGAGCCTGGACGCCGGCGGTCACCTGACCCACGGTGCCAAGCCGAACTTCTCCGGCAAGATGTACAACGCCATCCAGTACGGTCTGGACAACGACACCGGCCTGATCGACTACGACCAGGTGGAAAAACTGGCCCGCGAGCACAAGCCGAAAATGATCGTCGCCGGCTTCTCCGCTTATTCCCAGGTGGTGGACTGGCAGCGTTTCCGCGCCATCGCCGATGAAGTGGGCGCGGTATTGATGGTGGACATGGCCCACGTGGCCGGTCTGGTCGCCGCCGGCGTCTACCCGAGCCCGGTGGGCATCGCCGACATCACCACCACCACCACCCACAAAACCCTGGGCGGTCCCCGTGGTGGCCTGATCATGGGCAAAGCCAACGAGGATCTGCAGAAGAAGATCAATTCCGCCGTCTTCCCCGGCGGCCAGGGCGGCCCTCTGGAGCACGTGATCGCGGCCAAGGCGATCTGCTTCAAGGAAGCCATGGACGCGTCCTTCAAGAGCTACCAGCAGAACGTTGTCAAGAACGCCCAGGCCATGGCCAAGGTGTTCATCGACCGTGGCTTCGATGTGGTCTCCAATGGCACCGAAAACCACCTGTTCCTGCTCAGCCTGATCAAGCAGGACATCACCGGTAAGGATGCCGACGCCGCCCTCGGCCGCGCCCACATCACCGTCAACAAGAACGCCGTCCCCAACGACCCGCGTTCCCCGTTCGTCACCTCCGGCCTGCGCATCGGCTCCCCCTCCATCACCCGCCGCGGCTTCAGCGAGCAGGACGCCACCGAACTTGCCGGCTGGATCTGCGACATCCTGGAAAACATGGGCAACGAGAGCGTCATCGATGAAGTGCGCGGCAAGGTCGCCGAGATCTGCGCGCGGTTGCCGGTCTATGAGCAGTAACAAAGTGAATAGTTAACAGGGAACAGTTAACAGCGAAAAACGGGGGTCATGGATGACGGACCGGCATGTGGCGCGGGGGAAATCCCGCGCTTTTGCGTTGAGGGTGGTGAAAAGCTGCCAATACCTGAGGACTCGGAAAAGCGAGTACGTACTCAGTAAACAGTTGCTGCGTAGCGGCACGGCCATTGGCGCCCTGGTTCGGGAGGCCGAGTACGCGGAGAGCCGGGCTGACTTCATACACAAGATGCATATGGCTCTGAAAGAGGCCAATGAAACGGACTACTGGATAGATCTGTTGTCGGAAGCAGGCTACTTTGGCCCGGACGCGGGTCTGTCCTTGCGCGCTGACTGTCAGGAACTGTTACGGATCTTGATCGCCATTATCAAAACCGCCAAAAGTCAGCGATAATGCGCTTGTTTCCACTATTCACTTTTAACTATCAGCTGGTCTTCCCATGTACTGTCCTTTTTGCGGCGCGCAAGATACCAAGGTGATCGATTCGCGGCTGGTGGCCGATGGCGGCCAGGTGCGGCGTCGTCGTGAGTGTCTGAGCTGCAACGAGCGGTTTACCACCTTTGAGACCGCCGAACTGGTGATGCCGAGGGTGATCAAGTCCGACGGTACCCGTCAGCCGTTCGATGAGAACAAGCTCCGTGCCGGCATGCAGCGGGCACTGGAGAAGCGTCCGGTGAGCGTGGAGGATCTGGAAGCCGCCATCAGTCGCATTTGCCATCAACTGCGGGCCACCGGTGAGCGGGAATTGCCGGCGCGGGAGCTGGGGGAATTCGTCATGGAGGCGTTGCAACAGTTGGACGACGTGGCCTATGTGCGCTTCGCCTCGGTCTACCGCAGCTTCCAGGATATTTCCGAATTCGCCGCCGAAGTGGATCGATTGCGAAGCCGGGCTGGTGATAAAAAGGACGGCAAGGACGGCGGATGAGCGATTCGGCCTTTGATCAGCACTGCATGATCCGGGCCCTGCAACTGGCCCGGCAAGGACTTTATACCACCGACCCCAACCCGCGCGTGGGCTGTGTACTGGCCAAGGGCGGGCAAATCGTCGCCGAGGGCTTCCATGCCCGTGCCGGCGAACCTCACGCGGAACGTCATGCCCTTGCCGCCGCCGGTGCCGGAGCGCGCGGCGCCACCGCCTATGTCACTCTGGAACCTTGCTCCCACACCGGCCGTACCGGGCCCTGCGCCGATGCTCTGATCGAGGCTGGCGTGATCCGGGTGGTGGCGGCCATGGAGGACCCGAATCCTCAAGTGGCCGGTAATGGTTTTAGCAAGTTGCGCGCCGCCGGCATCCAGGTGGACGTGGGTCTGCAAGAGAGTGAAGCCCGGGCACTTAACCCTGGCTTTATCCGCCGCATGCGGGGTGAACGGCCCTGGGTGCGCATCAAGGTGGCCGCCAGTGTGGACGGCCGCACCGCCATGGCCAGCGGCGAATCCCAGTGGATCACCGGCCCGGAGGCCCGCGAGGACGTGCAGAGGCTGCGCGCGCGCAGCTCGGCGGTGATCACCGGCATTGGCACGGTGCTGGCGGATCGGCCTTCCTGCACCGTACGCGCGGACCAGTGGCGATTGGGCGAATACGGCTCCGATCAGGTACGGCAACCCTTGCGGGTGATCCTCGACCGGCGCCTGCGCACGCCGGTGGACGTCCCCGTGGTCACCGCCGCCGGGCCCTGCCTGGTCGTCGGCGGCGAAGCCCATCCCGAACGGCAACGTGCCCTGGAAGCGGCCGGCGCCGAAGTCATGCACCTGCCCAGCTCCGGCTCCGGCGTGGATCTGAAAGCGTTGCTGGCGGACCTGAGCAGGCGGGAATGCAACGAAATCCTGGTGGAATGCGGCGCCACCCTGGCCGGGGCCTTCGTCCGCGAAGCGCTGTTCGACGAATTGATTGTCTACATGGCACCGGCGCTGCTCGGCACCGACGCCCGTGGCCTGCTCTCCTTGCCGCTGGTACGCATGGCGGAAAAAGTATCCCTGCGCTGGGCCGATGTGCGGCAATTGGGTAACGATCTGCGGCTGACGCTGGTGCCGGAATCTTGATTTGCCATGGCCGCCTCCTGAATTCGGGGAGATGGGTCCTATGAAATCAGAGGTCACTACAAGGCCGCTGTGGGAACCTGCCTTGGCAGCGAATAGCCTGGAGCTGATGTATGCATGAAGCCGGCGGACAAGGGGTGAATCACATAACATTCTCGGTCTCCGACCTGGACCGCTCCCTGATGTTCTACACTGATATTGTCGGCATGACCGCCATCGTACGCTGGGATGGCGGTGCTTACCTTCGCATCGGTGACAACTGGATTTGTCTGTCCCTGGACAGCCAGACCCGAGAAGACCCTTTAGCGGAATACTCCCATATTGCCTTTTCCCTTCCCGAAGCGGCGTTCCAGGAAAAGGCCAACCGGCTGAATCACTACGGCATCCCTCTCTGGAAAGACAACCGCAGCGAAGGCGACTCCCTTTATTTCCTCGATCCCGACGGCCATAAGCTGGAGTTTCATTGCGGTGATCTGGCATCCCGTTTGAGAGCGCTGAGGGGGAGGCCATATCCGGGCATGCGTTGGTTGTTGGACGATCCTCAGGGCGATTTATTCTGATTTGAATGCAGGGGCGTTTAGCGACTTATCATAAGATAGTGGGGCAGAGCGCCACGGTCGGCCCGGCCAGGTAAGTAATGGCTACGGTTTTGCGATGTTCCGAACTGTCGAAAAAAGTGGTGGGAGGGAGTATGAGCAAGCATGCATCGCGGGCCCACCCCCGGACCTGGGAAAGGGCGTTGGCTTGTTTCGCCGGTTTGTTGGCTGTCGTGGCTTCGGCTGCTCCTGCCACGGTCGCATCGGAATCGGTGAAAGCGTCGAGTGGATTTGTTTGGAGCGCGCAGAAGGCGATAGTGGATGTCGCGTCGCCGGAGGGCAAACGGCAGCTTGGTGCCTTGTTGCAGGAGGCACACGAAAAGACAATTCTCTATCTCGACTGGACCCTGCTGAATGCGGCGCAAACGAGATGGGGGCGGGCTGTTGGGCGCGACGACGAGAAAACGGTGACCGACGACACTGTTTGCGGGAATATCGAGCGCCAGGCGTCTCAGCCCGGCGGCATCGTGATATCCGGCAAGCCGGATCCAGAAAACAATCATTTGTTGTTCGAGATGACCTTGGATTTGACCCGCGGCGAGCCCTTTGCCCGTGCTCGTTGTGAATACGCGAAAAGCCAGGTCGCGCTGCGACTGAGGGGCTTCTTCTATGTCACGGATATGGGAACCGCGACAGCCAACGATCTGGAGCTCAGCCCCATCTCTGTTCCTGCTCACGCCCTGCCCGCAGCGTTTTTGTCGTATCTCAGATAAATCTAACCTCAGCGGTTCCCGACGTTGCCCACTGGCTGACTCCCTCCTCCTTCCCGGATTGATATGCGCCGGTCCGGATGCCCGGCCGGCGCTTTGCTGTGCGTGAAAAAAGTCACTGTGGACGGTGGTAATGATGATACCGCCAAAGAGTCCATGGTTTGGTTCTTTGTTGTTGGCGATGCTGTATCGGATTGAGAGGTGGATGAGGCCTGGGTGTTCATGCGGAGAGTTGGTTTTTTTGCAGATAATATATCATAACTACATGATTTATAAGAATAAAAATAATGGATAGCATAATAAGTGAGTTTTCCTGTAAAACATGACACATAAACTGATTCTTGACATAAATTTATGTGTCATATGATACTGCATCCATGGGTGGCACCACCGCCACGACGGAGCAGGGAGAACCTCATGTACGCACAGCAGGTGGATACCGGCGCCAAGCGCCTGAAAAACCTGGAGGAGATGAGTCCGGAAGAGAGGCACTTCCAGGAGAAGGTGGATGCGGAAGTGCGCATCGAGCCGAAGAACTGGATGCCCGAAGGCTACCGCAAGACGCTGATCCGGCAGATCTCGCAGCATGCGCATTCCGAGATCGTCGGCATGCTGCCGGAAGGCAACTGGCTGACCCGGGCGCCGACCTTGAAGCGCAAATTGCAGTTGATGGCGAAGATCCAGGACGAGGCCGGCCACGGTCTGTACCTGTACAGCGCCATGGAGACCCTCGGCGCCGACCGTGACGAGGAAATCGAAAAGCTGCACCGTGGCGAGGTGAAGTTCTCCTCCATCTTCACCTATCCGACGCTGACCTGGGCTGACATGGGCGCCATCGGCTGGCTGGTGGACGGCGCCGCCATCGTCAACCAGGTGCCGCTGCAACGTTGCTCCTACGGACCCTATGCCCGCGCCATGATCCGCGTGTGCAAGGAAGAGAGTTTCCACCAGCGCCAGGGCTACGAAATCCTGCTGACCATGATGCGCGAGGGCACCGACGAGCAGAAAGCCATGGTCCAGGACGCCATCAATCGTTTCTGGTGGCCGTCGCTGATGATGTTCGGTCCCTCCGACGCCAACTCGCCGAACTCCGCCCAATCCATGGCCTGGAAAATCAAACGCCACGGCAATGACGAACTGCGTCAGCGCTTTCTTGACCAGACCGTGCCGCAACTGGAGTTCCTTGGCTGCACCGCGCCGGACCCGGATCTGAAATGGAACGAGGAAACCGGCCACTACGACTTCGGCGAAATCCAGTGGCAGGAATTCTTCGACGTACTCAAGGGCCACAGCCCATGCGGTGTCGAGCGCATTCAACAGCGCAAAAGCGCCATCGACGAAGGCCAGTGGGTGCGCGACGCCGCCGTGGCTTATGCCCGGAAGCAGAAACAGAAAGCGAAAAGCGCCGCCTGAACTGAATCAACCCATCGAGACGAACATGGCTGACTGGACCCTCTACGAAGTTTTCGTGCGCAGCAAGCACGGCCTCAATCACAAACACGTGGGCAGCGTGCACGCCGCTGACGCCCAAATGGCGTTGGAAAATGCTCGTGAGCTGTACACCCGCCGAAGTGAAGGCGTGAGTCTCTGGGTGGTACCCGCCGAGCAGATCACCGCCAGCGCCGGCGACGAGAAAGAGCCCTTCTTCGACCCGACCGACGACAAGGTCTACCGCCACGCCAGCTTCTACAAGCTGCCCCCTGAAGTGGATCAGATGTGAGGAGCGCGACCATGACAAAGGCTTTCTCCGACACCCGGAACGCGCTGGCCGAATACCTGTTACGCCTGGCCGACACCGATATGGTATTGGCGCAGCGGCTCTGCGAATGGTGCGGCAACGCCCCGGCGCTGGAAGAAGAAGTGGCGATGATGAACGTGGGCCTTGATCTGCTCGGTCAGGCGCGCAACTGGTACGACTACGCCGCCGAACTGCTCGACGACGGCCGCGATGCCGATCATCTGGCGTTCCGCCGCAATGAACGGGAATACCGCAATCTGCTGATCGCGGAGCAACCGCGCGGTGATTACGCCGTCACCACCGCCAAGCAGTTCCTGTTCGACATCTGGCATCACCAGGTACTCTCCCGGCTCACCGAATCCAGTGACGAACGCATCGCCGCGGTCGCCGCCAAGGCCCTCAAGGAAGCCACCTACCACCGCCGCCGTTCCACCGAATGGATGCTGCGGCTGGGGCAGGGCACCGAGGAAAGCTATCGCCGTCTCACCGATGCGGTGCAAAACCTGTGGCGCTTCACCTATGAACTCACCGACACCGACGCCCTTGAAGATCAACTCGCTGAAGCGGGCATCGGCGCCGGCAACGTGGGCGATGCCTGGCGCACTGAGGTGGCTCGGGTGTTCAGCGAAGCCGGCCTGGAGCAGCCGGAACCGGCGCGCCACTTCTACATGGACGGCAAGAACGGCAAGCACACGGAGCACCTTGGCTTTTTGCTGGCCGAGATGCAGTACCTGCAACGGGCGTACCCCGATGCAACCTGGTGAGTTGATCTTCCGTGAGCGGGCTGCGTTCACCGGAACGCCCCTGGGTGAGGCGGATCTCGAGCGCGCCTGGGACTGTCTGGCGGAGGTAATGGACCCGGAAGTGCCGGTGGTCAGCGTCGTCGATCTCGGCATGATCCGCGCGGTGGCGTGGCAAGAAGGCCACTTGCACGTGCAAGTCTCGCCCACCTACTCCGGCTGCCCGGCCACCGAGGTGATCGAGCGCGATGTCAGAGACGCGCTGGAGCACTTTGGTTTTCACAGCCCGCGAATCGAGCGAGTGCTGGCGCCGGCCTGGACCACGGACTGGATCACCGACCAGGGCCGCGAAGCGCTCAAGGCCTATGGCATCGCGCCACCGCCGAAAGGGCAGGCCCGCGAGACATTGCGTGATCCGGGCCCGGCGGCCTGCCCGCATTGCGGCAGCGCTCGCACCGAACAACTCAGCGAATTCGGCTCCACCGCGTGCAAGGCGCTTTACCGCTGCCGTGACTGCCTGGAGCCGTTCGACTACTTCAAGTGCCTTTAAAAAGAAGAGCGCCTGACATGAACCAATTTCATTCATTAAAAATCCGCGAAGTGCGACCGGAAACCCGGGAGGCGGTGTCCATCGCTTTCGATATCCCGTCGGAACTGGCCGACGCGTTCCGTTTCACCCAGGGCCAGCACCTGATCGTTCGTACCCATATGGACGGCGAGGAAGTGCGTCGTTCTTACTCGATCTGCACCGGTGTCAACGACAGAGACCTGCGTGTGGCGGTGAAAAAAGTACCCGGCGGCCGTTTCTCCGGCTTCGCCAACGGCGAACTGAAGGAAGGCGACACTCTGGAGGTCATGCCGCCCAGTGGCCACTTCTACATCGACCTGGACCCGGAGCGGGAAGCCGAGTACCTGGCGGTGGCCGCCGGCAGCGGCATCACGCCGATTCTGTCGATCATCAAATCCACCCTGGAAACCGAACCGAAAAGCCGCTTCACGCTGCTTTATGGCAATCGCTCCAGCAACTCAACCCTGTTCCGGGAAGCGCTCAGCGACCTGAAAAATGCCTACCTCGGCCGCCTGAACATCATTTATCTGTTCAGTCGCGAGCAACAGGACGTGGATCTCTACAATGGTCGCCTCGACGCGGATAAGTGTGACGCCATCTTCTCCCGCTGGCTCGACACCCCGAAGCTGCACGCCGCCTTTCTCTGCGGCCCGCAATCCATGACCGAAACCGTGCGTAATCGTCTTGTCGCCAATGGTCTGGAAAAAAGCCGGGTGCATTTTGAATTGTTCGGTGTGGAAGGGCAGACGCAACGTCCCCATCGGCGTCCGGAAGAGGTTTCCGCGCACGAGGCCAGGACGGAAGTCACCATCATCGCCGACGGCCGCGAAGTGCGCGTTGAATTGCCCCGTGACTCCAAGAACATCCTTGATGCCGCCAACGAGCAGGGCGCGGACCTGCCGTTCTCCTGCAAGGCCGGCGTCTGCTCCACCTGCCGTTGCAAGGTGGTGCAAGGCGAAGTGGAAATGGACAACAACTTTGCTCTGGAGGACTACGAAGTCGCCGCCGGCTACGTGCTCTCCTGCCAGAGCTACCCGATCACCGACAAGGTAGTCCTCGACTTCGATCAGCCATAAGGCATCGCTGGCAGAGCCCGCTCCCACAAGAGAGCCAAGGAACTCTGTTTTTGGGAGCAGGTCTTGCCAGCGAATGAGCGGCCGAGGCCGCGAACATCCAACCGATTAAAACAGGAGCCACGCCATGACCGTTCTCCAAAGCTACCTCGCCGGCCAATGGTTCGGCAGCCAGGCCGCCAAACCCCTGGCCAGCGCCATCAACGGCGAAATCGTTGCCCACACCCACGGCGATACCCCGGACTTCGCCGCCGCCGTGCACTACGGCCGCACCACCGGCGTCAAAGAGTTGCTCAAGCTGGACTTCCAGCAACGGGCCGCCCGTCTCAAGGCCATGGCGCTTTACCTGCAAGAGCACAAAAAAGAACTCTACGCACTCTCGCGCCATACCGGCGCTACCAAAGGCGACAACGCCTTCGACATCGACGGCGGCTTCGGCACCCTGTTCGCCTACGCCAGCATGGGACGCAAGGAACTGCCCTCCGGGAATGTCCTCCATGAAGGTCCGGTGATGCCCCTCGGCAAGAACAACCACTTTGCCGGTACCCACATTCTGGTGCCACGCCGGGGTGTGGCCGTGCACATCAACGCCTTCAACTTCCCGGTCTGGGGCATGCTGGAAAAATTCGCCGGCAACTTCCTCGCCGGCATGCCCTGCATCGTCAAACCGGCCACCGCCACCAGTTACCTCACCGAAGCCTGCGTGCGCCTGATGCAGGACTCCGGCGCGCTGCCGGACGGCGCTCTGCAACTGGTCATCGGTGGCACCGGGGATCTGCTCGACCAGCTCGACGAACAGGACATGGTCACCTTCACCGGCTCGGCCAGCACCGCCCGCAAACTGCGCGCGCACCCGAACATCATTAACCGCTCCATTCCCTTCAATGCGGAAGCAGATTCTCTCAATGGTGCCATCCTCGCCCCCGACGTCACCCCGGACGACGAGGAATTCGAGTTGCTGGCCAAGGAAGTGGTCCGCGAAATGACCGTCAAAGCCGGCCAGAAATGCACCGCCATCCGCCGCATCCTGGTGCCCGAGCAGCATATAGACGCCTTCGCCGAACGCCTGATCCAGCGCCTGGAAAAAATCACCCTCGGCGACCCGGACGAAGAAGGTGTGCGCATGGGCGCGCTCGCCTCCCTGGACCAGAAAGAAGATGTGGCCGCCGCCGTCAACGAGCTGCTCAACACCAGCGAATGTATTTTTGGCGGCAACGGTGACCCGCGGCCTGTCGGCCAAGGCACCGACAAAGGCGCCTTCTTCGGTCCGCGCCTGCTGCGCAGCACCGACCCCCACGCTGACGGTGGCGCCCACGACATCGAAGCTTTCGGCCCGGTCAGCACCCTCATGGGCTACGGCGATCTCGATGAAGCCATTGCCCTGGCCGACAAAGGCAAAGGCAGCCTGGTCACCACCTTCGCCACCAAGGACCCGCGGAACGCCGCTCGCGCCATCCCCGTGCTTGCCGCTCGCCACGGCCGCCTGCAGGTGCTCAACGCCGAATCCGCCAAAGAATCCACCGGCCACGGCGCGCCCCTGCCCATGCTCAAACACGGCGGCCCTGGCCGCGCCGGCGGCGGTGAAGAACTCGGTGGCATCCGCGCCGTACACCACTACCTCCAGCGCACCGCCATTCAGGGCTCTCCGTCCATGCTCGCCGCTGTCACCGGCGAATACGTGCGCGGTGCCGAGATGCTCGAAACTGAAGTGCACCCCTTCCGCCGCCACTTCGACGACCTCGCCATCGGCGAATCCCTGCTCACCCACCGCCGCACCGTCACCGAAGCCGACATCGTCAACTTCGGCTGCCTCTCCGGCGACCACTTCTACATGCACTTCGACGAAATCGCGGCGAAGGACTCCCAGTTCGGCAAACGCATCGCCCACGGCTACTTCCTCCTCTCCGCCGCCGCCGGCCTGTTCGTCTCCCCGGCACCGGGCCCGGTCCTCGCCAACTACGGCCTCGACATCCTGCGCTTCATCAACCCCGTCGGCGCCGGCGACACCATCCGCGCCCGCCTCACCTGCAAACGCAAAATCGACCAAGGCAAAGCCGGCCCCGACGGCACGCCGCAAGGCGTGGTGGTCTGGGACGTGCAGGTCACCAACCAGAACGACGAACTGGTTGCCAGCTATGACATTTTGACGCTGGTGGCGAAGAAGAAAGGGGATGTCAAAGGCTGATTCCGGTCAGCTTTTTCCCAAGACTGATGACTTGCCGCCCCTCACGGGGCGGTTTTTTTTGATCCTCTCGGTGTTCGCGTGGCATATGCGGGCGAAGACAATGTAATGTGCAATTTTTTACTTTTATGTGTTTTTACTGACCCGCCAACGAGAAACATTCCCTGTGACATAGTTGAGGTTTTGGCGGCTAAGTTGGATCAGGCGCGCCCATTAGTGGTGGCTTGACCCTGGTATCCTGCAGAGGTCATTCGATTTCCTTCGCACGCTCCAGGGCTCAGTGTTGCCAGCTTTTGTAGACGAACTCCAGGCTGTAGCCGTCCGGGTCGAGGACATTGGCGGCGTAATAGCGCGGGTCGTAGTGCAGCCGGGCACCCGGTGCGCCGTTGTCGGTGGCGCCGGCGGCCATCGCTTCGGCGTAGGCGGTATCCACCGCTTCCTGGCTGTCAGCGACGAAACCGATGTGTGCCGCGCGGGCATCGACGGAGCCTTGGCGCAGCCAGAAGAACATGCGGCCATTGGCGCCAAAGCCTTTCAGGTCCGGGTGCCCCGAAGGGCCGTCCTGGCCGTCGTAGTCGTGCCGATTGACGATGCCCAGGGGCGCCAGCGCCCGGGTGTAGAAAGCGATGGATCGATCAAGGTCGCTGACCGATAAAAAGACATGATCCAGCATCGGATTGCTCCTGTTTTGTCGCGTATGAGATCAGATGATGTAGCCGCCGGCCACCTCAATGGACTGGGCGTTGACCTGGATCCGATGCTCACCGAATTCCTTGGCCATATAGCGGGTCGGCACTTCCCGGCCGCCCTTGAAAGTGGCGTAGGGCGCCACTCCCGCTGTGGCTACCCGGGCGGTGGCGGCGCCGATGCCGCGGCTGCCGCCGGTGATCATTACGGTGCTCATTGCAGGCTCCTTTTATATCGTGCTTGCCATTACGTGCCTGCAAGATAGGACGGTGGCGAAGAACGGGCCCATCCGTTCCTGCCGGAAACCTGCCTGTTTCTGCTTTTCGGTTTGTGCCGCTCCCGTCTCTGGCGTCCAATGAAGTCATGAAAGAAGCTCTGAACGAACTCCGGGCACTGACCGCCCATGCACAAAATCGCCGCACCGAGACCGGTATCCCTCGGGTGGCGATGGTCCAGGGCGCCATTCCCGAGCACCAGCTGGCCGCTGTGTACGATCCGATGATCAATCTGGTTTTGCAGGGCAGTAAGTCGATGACTGTGGGCGGGAAAACCTTGCACTACGATCCGGCCACTTATTTTGTCATGTCGGTAGACCTCCCCGCGGCGGGGGTGGTACGCCCGGCGCCGACCGGCGAACCTTATCTGGCCGTGAGTCTGACCCTGGATTCGCGGATCCTCGAGGGGCTGCTTTCGGATCTGCCCGATTCTGCCGGGCGGGATGGCCAGGAGACCGGCTTTTCGGTGGCGGCGGTGACGCCGGAGTTGCTGGATGCCTGGGTGCGGTTACTGCGACTGATGACGCGGCCTGATGATATCCCCGCGCTGGCGCCCGCCTACGAGCGCGAAATCCTCTATCGTGTGCTGCAAGGGCCGATGGGCTGGATGCTGCGGGATATCGCCACGCCGGACACCGCTCTGGCGCGGATGAATCGGGTGATTCAACGTTTGCGCCGGGATTACGCCCGGCCTTTGCGCATGGAAGACCTGGCCAAGGAAGCGGCCATGAGTGTGTCCGCGTTCCATCGTCATTTCAAAGCGGTGACCACACTCAGCCCGTTACAGTATCAGAAGCAGTTACGCTTGCTTCAGGCGCGCACGCTGTTGGTGGCCGCCGGCTACAGCGTCACCGCCGCCGCCCACGAAGTGGGCTATGAGAGCCCCACTCAGTTCAGCCGCGAGTATGCCCGGGTATTTGGCCAGCCTCCCTCGAAGGACACCGCGAGAATCGTCGCCGGAATACGAGGATAGCCGGGGCCTCGCCCGGTGCCTGCGGCGTTTGAGTGAACATGCGACGAAAAAGACCTATGATCCCCAGACACCCTGTTCGTGGCTTGCTGTCCGGCAGCATCATCGAATTGGCCATGCGAGGGGGAGTAAACAACACAAGTATCACCCATCAAATAATGACAAAACCGGGAGAGCAGCATGAAAACAAGAAACGGCCTGACAAGGCTGGGTATGGCGCTATTCGGGATCTCCACCGTCGCTCTTGTGAGCTGCGGGGGTGACGGTAGTGATTCACACGCGCAACGGCCGATGTCCTGTGATCAGCTGGTCGGCTTGGCGATTCCGGCCGACGCCATGGAATTATCCACCTCCGGCGGTGAGGTAACGGCGGCGGAAGTGGTCGAGGCCAGCGGTGCTGGCGCGGCGGCGGTGCCGGAGCATTGCCTGGTGTCGGGGCGCATTGCGCCGGTGGATCCGCAAGCGCCGGACATTCAATTCAAGGTGGCGTTGCCCACCGAGTGGAATTCGAAAGTGCTGATGTTTGGCGGTGGCGGTTTCAATGGCTCTATTCCGGCGATCACCGGCGATATATCCCAGGGGGCACCGGATCAGCCGACGCCGCTGGGCCGGGGCTACGCCACCTTCGCCAGCGATTCCGGGCACCAGGCCAATGAGTACGGTTCCCAAGATGGTCGCTGGGGTTTGAATGACGAGGCGGTGCGCAACTTTTCCGGCGAGGCGCTGAAGAAAACCCGTGATGCGGCTATCTTTGTGATCGAGAAGCGCTACGCCAGCGAACCAACCCAAAGCTATTTTGCCGGCGGCTCCACCGGTGGCCGTGAGGCGCTGACCAACATCCAGCGCTGGCCGGACGATTGGGATGGCGCCATCGCCTGGTATCCGGCCTGGAACAACGTGGCCGCGCTGCTTGCCGGGCAATACCTCAGCCGGGCTCTGGCGGAACCCGGTGCTTACCCGGATTCTGGCGAACGCCAGACATTACTCGATGCTTCCCTGGAAGCCTGCGATGCGTTGGATGGGGTCGAGGACGGCCTGATCAGTGACCAGCGTCAATGCAACGAGACCTTTGATCCGGCGACCGCGATGGTGGGTGGCAATGATCTGCGTTGTCCGGGTGGCGCCGACGACGGCGACCATTGCCTGTCCGACGCTCAGATTGAGGCGTTGAACGCCATGAATGACGGCGTCGACTTCAATTTTCCGCTGGCCAGCGGCGAAACCGGCTATCCCGGCAGCAACGTCTGGGGCGCGGATCTTGGCATCACCACCATCGATACGCCGGTGCAGCCCACGGTGGTCTTTCTCGCATTGGGAACCGCGCAGCCGGTGCAGCCGGATATGCCCCGCAACGCGCCTTACCTGAGCGTGCTGGTGGATCAGTGGGTGAAGTATTCGGTGGCGGGTGACGCGGATTTCAATTCCTTTGAGTTGGACCCGATCAACCCAGAGCAGCAGTACGCGGAACGGATCAGCGAACTGAGCGGTATGCTTAATTCCGGCACCGATATCTCGGCCTTCGCCGACCGGGGTGGCAAGCTGTTGCTGGCGCATGGGCTGTCGGATGTGCTGGTCAGCTCCCGGGCCACGGAAATCTACTACCAGCGGCTGTTGGAGCAGATGGGGCAGGAAAAGGTGGATTCCTTTGTGCGCTATTACGAAATCCCGGGATTCGGCCACGGCGCCAGCTCGCATTTCCACGCCACCTGGGATTCCCTGACCGCCCTGGAAAACTGGGTGGAGCAGGATGTGGAGCCTGAAAATCAGGTCACCATGGACCTGATCGGCGCACCGGGCCGCACCCGGCCGCTATGCGACTATCCGGCGTGGCCCCGTTATGTGGACGGTGGTGACCCGATGTCGGCATCGTCGTTCGAGTGTGTCGAGTAATACAGTGCAGGGTCAAAGCGAGTATCCATAATCCCGTCAGGAGGAGAGATGGCCGAATACAGCGCCACCATTCAATGGCGCCGCCAGGACCGGGAAGCCTTCAGCGATAACCATTACAGCCGCGCCCATGAATGGATGTTCGACGGCGGGGTGACGGTGCCGGCATCGGCGTCGCCGCACATCGTGCCGTTGCCGTATTCGGTGGCCGAGAACGTGGATCCGGAGGAGGCGTTCGTGGCGGCGTTGTCCAGTTGTCACATGCTGGTGTTCCTGGGCATCGCCGCCAAGCGGCGCTATGTGGTGGATCGCTACATCGACGAGGCTGTCGGTGTGATGGCGGAGAATGGGGCTGGCAAGTTGGCGGTGGCCCGGGTGACATTGCGTCCCCGGGTGGTGTTCTCCGGCGATCGCCGGCCTTCGCCGGAGCAGATCGAAAAACTGCATCATCTGGCCCATGAGGAGTGCTTCATTGCCAATTCGGTGCGCACCGAGGTGGTGACGGAGCCGCGTTTCTGAGCAAGGGGCACTCCTCGCCGGGTGCCCTTGATCCAAGCTGAATTTCCTTGCCAGTTGAGTCCCGTGAGCGGTCGCATGGGCGTAAGAGCGTGATTTCGGCTTTGCGATCACGCAATACCCCGGTGGGGCTGGCGTCGCAAGGGTATGTTTCATTTTTAAAATCGTCAGACGAAAAGGTTGACAATATTAAGAGCGGAGCCTAATTTTCAAAGTCCGAAAAAAACGTGAAGTCATCTCAGTGTGGCCAGGTCCGGCCCGTTCCTGAGTTTCTCGATGGTGGGGACGCAGATATGCAGAACAACATCGATGAAGAAAAAATCATGTTCGTCACCCAGGACAGGGTGTTCTATCTCGGCCTGGTGGGGCGCCGAATGCGCGCTCGCCGAATGGGGGCGGCCAGTCTCTATGTGGCCCCTGAAGGTGGCTTTCAGCTTAAGGTTGGCAACCAGCCCTGGGAGGACAGAGCGCTGGCGTTGCTTCCGCCTTATTGCCCCCATCAAGTGATGTCTTCGTGCGGCAAGATTATCAACATTCTAATCGAACCCGAGCATGTGTCGGCCGGTGCCCTGTCGAAAGTGATGGAGCGTTTAAACCGCCCCGGAGAGCATAACGATCTGGTGACCCGGATTCGGCAGGCGCCCCATCGGTTGCGGGCTGTGCCCGATGCGGAATCGTTGAGCCCGCAAAGGTTTGATCACTTGGTCATGGGGTACAGCATCGACGGCCGGGTTCTGGATCCTCGTATTGAGGCTGCGCTGGATGACTTCATTACAGAGGCGTGGCGAAATGAGCTGTCGGCCGCCGAATACGCACGTGGTATCGGGTTGTCAGCGTCGCGCTTTCTGCACTTGTTCAAAGAGGAAACGGGAACATCGTTTCGTAATCATCGAATGTGGAAGCGGGCGCGCGCCTTTCTCTACCATGCCAACCGCACTGGCAGTTTGACCGACCTGGCATTTGATCTGGGTTACCCTGATTCCAGTCACTTCAGCCATTCGATCCGTAAAACTTTCGGTCTGAAGCCACGCTCCATCCGGCTGGGCTCCCGGGATCTGAAGATCGTCTCCGCCTCTACGTCCGTTTCATCCTGCCCTGCCTGGTGAGCGAGGCGCATTGAGTCGGATTACTCCGGAAAAAAAGGTAGGGTGGATGACGCGATCCGGGCAATGTAATGACGGGTGATTTTTTCGGCTTTCTCGGCGTCGCCGCGAAGAACGGCGCGGGTAATACCGCGGTATCCCCGGACTCTTTCGGCGGGCGCCAGAATAGAGCGGTTCCTGATCAAATGCACTTGAAGGCGCGGCAGAATGCGGAGTATCTCTTCGTTCTCACCGATATCGACCAGGGCTCGAAAATAGCGGTTGCGGTGCTGCAAAAACGCGAAATGACCGTCGCCTTCAGAATGATTGGCGATCGCCTGGAAATGCGTTTCAAGTCGCTCCTTTTTTTCCTTGCTGTCCATGTTGGCGGCGGCCTGTCGGGCGACCAGGCCCAGCATCACTTCGGTAATAGCGAACAGATTGGAGGCCTCGCGGCGGGTCAGTTCGCGGATACGCGCGCCACGGAATGCGTAGGAGACGACGATGCCGTCCGCGGTCAATTGTTTGAGGGCCTCGCGAACGGTGCTTCTGCCCACCCCATAGTGCTTCACCAGATCCGGTTCCACCAACCGCTGGCCGGGAACGTAGCGGCCTTCATAAAGCCCCCGGATAACATCACGGACGATAGCCATGGACGCGCTGTGTGGATCCGGTTTGCTCTCCGCTGGCGTAAGGCGGGCGAGGTCTTCCTTCTTGGGCATGGGTTGAGGTCCTCTTCTATATTCTGCGCAAGGTACCTTCTTTTGCGCTTTGGCGCCAAGCAATCCCCCCTGAGCATGACAGGTCCTCCCATCAGCAACTTGAGTCGAGACGCTGACCGCTCGGCACAAGTTTGCTGATTGGCTGTAATGCTAATCTGATCCCGGTTACCGCTATCCGGGCGGTGGCTTGATACAGGAGGAAGAGCGTGACGGATCCTTCTCGAATGTTTCGTCTGGACGGCAAAGTGGCACTGATTACCGGGTCCACCAAGGGGCTCGGCCTGGCGACCGCCAAGGTGTTGGCCGGGGCCGGAGCCCATGTGGTGATCAGCAGCCGCAAACCCGATGAATGCCAGTCGGTGGTGAAGGCACTCAAGGAAGAAGGTCTGAGCGCGGAAGCGCATCCCTGCCACATAGGCAAACTGGAAGAGATCGACACCATGGAAGCCCATCTCGGTGATGTTCATGGCGGTTTGGATATTCTAGTCAACAATGCGGTACTGAGTCCTTTGCGCTCGATTGAAGACACTGATCCGGGCTTGTTCCGAAAGACAGTAGAGGTGGATCTTCAGGGGTACTGGTATATGTCCGTGGCCGCCACCCGTCTGATGAAGATGAAAAATGGCGGCAGCATCATCAACGTGGCCTCGGTGGCGGCGTTACATCCGGACAAAGGGTTGGCGCTTTACTCGACATTGAAAACAGCCCTGATCGGTATGAGCCGTTCCTTTGCCCTGGAGTACGGCGAGGACGGTATCCGCGTGAACACGATACTGCCCGGTTTGTTCGAGACTCAGCTGGCGGAAAAGTACAGCGACGAGGACAGGGGTAAAATGTATCGGACGATGTGCCTGCCCCGTCTTGGCCGGCCCGAGGAGATCGGCTATGCAGCCCTCTACCTGACATCTCCGGCCTCGGCGTTCGTAACCGGAGCCAGCCTGGTGGTAGACGGCGGCTTGTCCGTGGCTTTGATGTAGGGCGCCGTTGCGGCGTTCTTATCGTAATCGGAGCGGGAGAATTCAATGAGAATCAGTGGCGCCAATATCATTGTCACCGGGGGAGGCAGCGGTATCGGTCGGGCGTTGGCCCGAGCCTTCGCCCGGCATGGGGCTGCCAGCGTTGTCGTTGCGGACCGGGACGAATCCGCCGCCATGGCCGTGGCGGACGAAATCAACGGGCGGGCTTGTCAGGTCGATGTGGGATCCCCGGTGTCGATGGCGCGTTTGATCGAGATGGCCGAGCAGGACGGGCCGGTGGATCTGTTTTGTTCCAATGCGGGCATTACCGTGCGCGGTGGCGTCGATATTTTCGAGCAGGAGTGGCTTCGGATCTGGCAGGTAAACGTAATGGCGCATGTGGAATGCGCGAAACGGCTGCTGCCCGGCATGCTGGAAAGAGGATCAGGGTACTTCCTCAACGTGGCCTCGGCGGCGGGGTTGCTGTCCCAGTTTGATGCGCCCTACGCGGTAACCAAACACGCAGCGGTGGCCTTCGCCGAGTGGCTTTCCATAACCTACGGGGATCAGGGGATCGGCGTCAGTTGCCTGTGCCCCGGCGGCGTGGATACGCCGCTGTTTCGCGCTGAAAGCGCGGCCCGACAGGACGCCATGGGCGAAGGGCTGCTCAGCCCGGACCAGGTGGCGCAGGTGGCCATTGATGGGGTGCTGGAAGATCGCTTTCTGATACTGCCCCATAAGGCGGTCCGTGAGCAGATGGTGCGCCGGGCCCAGGATACGGACCGCTGGGTCCGCGGGATGCGAAAATTCTTCTCATCCGTGTATGACAAAGAATAACCTCATTAAACGGGCGGAATCGCCGCAATAGGGGCAGTGTATTTCATGGGACGTATTTTCATGGTTCGCCATGGACAGGCGAGCTTGCTGGATGGAGATTACGACAAGCTTTCGGAGCTCGGGGTGGCGCAAGCCGGTGAAACCGGACTGGCTCTACAGCGCCGGGGTATTTCACCCGACATCATTGTGTCCGGCAATCTGAAGCGTCAGAGCGAGACGGCTCGGTATGCCGCGGTGGCGGCACAATGGTCGACATCGTTGGAGAAAGATGGGGACTTCGATGAGTATCGCCACGAAGATATGTTCGTACCGGCGTTCCCGCAGTTCTCGAGTCATGCGTCGCTGGCGGAACATGTGTCGAAACAAGAACACCCCAGGCGGGAATTTCAGCGTCTTTTTGAGCAGGCCTTCGTGTCCTGGGTGGCAGGTCATGGTCGCGGCGAAGGGACCCGCTGGACCGACTTTCGTAGCCGTGTTCTGCAGGCAGCTTTAAGGGTCGCGAAGCGGCTCGGTGCCGGCCAGAGCGCCATGGTGGTGACATCGGGTGGGGTGATCGCCGCGATTACCCAGACGTTGCTGGATCTGCCGGATGAGCATGTTCTGCGTCTCCACAATCCGATCTACAATGCGTCGGTGACCCGCTTGATAAGCAAAGGTGAACAGCTGATTTTCAGCGGCTTCAACGATGTTACGCATCTTGAAGTACTGGGCCGCGACTGGGTGACATACCGTTAAATGGCGTTGCCCCAGCACTGAGTTCAGTATGACGGCGTTCGCCGGGTGTCATGCCCGGGCCGCCGTTCACGGATTAGCGGCCGCTTAGTGTCTCAAGGCCGAGACGGGCGAACACGTCCAGACTGTTACCGAAGGCCAGCGCTTGGTCCGAGACCGCGGTGCCGAGCAGCGCGCGCCGCCGCAGGCCGGCGGACATGGCCGCCTGCCGGAAAAGTGCGAAAGCCTTATAGAACCTCAGGTCGGTATAAGGGTGATGGGTTGCCTCGAAATAACGGGAGATCATCGACGCTTCGGAAGGAATTCCGAGAGCGGCGCGATCCAGCCCTCGCAATCCGGGTAATAAATAATCCGGAGGCAGATCCAGGACGGCGAGAAACTGGCCGAGGTCCGCCAATGGGTCGCCCAGCGTCGATAGCTCCCAGTCCAGCACGGCGAGGATCCGGTTCTCGCCGGAGAACATCAGATTGTCCAGCCGTGAATCACCGTGCAGAAGAACGGTGCTCGGGCTGTTTTGGGGTAGAAGCCGCTGCAGTTTGTCGATCAGAGCATCCAGTGTGGGGTCGCCATCGGGAAGTGCCGTCGCGACCTGTTTTGACCAGCGATACAACTGTCGTTCGAAGTAGTTGCCTTGACGGCCAAAATCGGCAAGTCCGACGGCCTTCACCTCAACACTATGGATCCGGCCGAGCATATCGATGGCGGCATCGAAAACGGCGGCGCGTTCGGCGTTTGATTTTCCGGGCAGCGCAGGATCCCGGAACACGCTTCCTTCGAGAAAATCCATCAAATAGAACTGGACGCCGATGACGTCGGGGTCATCGCATAGAACATGAACGGGCGCGACTGGAATAGCACCGTTCTGCAGTGCCGAAATGACACGGTATTCGCGATCCAGTGCATGGGCGGATTGCAGAAGCTCTCCGGCTGGCTGGGTGCGTAGAACATAAGCGCCGCTATCGGCCTGGAGCTTCCAGATCGGATTGGAGTTTCCCCCGATTATTGGTTGGGCCTCGCGCAAATTATGAAAGCCGGTGACGTGCCGTTCAAGCCAGCTTCCTAGCCGGGTAAGGTTCAGCGGCGGGGCGCTTTTCATATTGGTCTCCATATCCCGTCCGTTAGACCGCGTAGCGTTTGAGCAGAGTGCGGCCCAGCTGATTCAAATGCACTTGATCCGGCCCGTCGCCCATACGCATGAAGCGGGCATAGACGTAGGCTTCGGCGAGGAAGGTATCCTGGGTGACCCCCATGCCGCCGTGGATCTGGATGGCGCGATCAATGACGGTGCACGCCATGCTCGGTACCGCGATCTTGGCGGCGGCAATCAAATCCCGGGCCGATTTGTTGCCCACCTGATCCATTTTTTCCGCTGCCCGTAGTGTGAGCAGTCGGGCCTGTTCGATCTCGGTGAAGGAACGGCCAATGTCTTCGCGTACCGAGCCGTGGTCGGCCAGAAGCTGCCCAAACGCGGAGCGCGAATTCGCCCTTTTACACATCATTTCCAGGGCCCGCTGGGCGCAACCGATCAATCGCATGCAGTGGTGGATCCGGCCGGGGCCGAGACGCCCCTGGGCGACTTCGAAGCCGCGGCCCTCGCCCAGAATCAGATTGCTTGCGGGAACCCGGACGTTGTCATAAATGATCTCGGGGTGGCCCACCGGAGCATCGTCATAGCCGAAAACAGTGAGATCCCGAACGATATGCAGCCCCGGGGTGTCCTTGGGAACGAGAATCATGGATTGCTGCTTATGCACTTCGGCATCGGGGTCGGTCTTGCCCATGACGATCAGAATCCTGCAATCCTCGTTCATGGCGCCGGAGGTGAACCATTTTCGCCCATTGATGACATAGTGGTCGCCGTTACGACGGATCTCGCAACGAATGTTGGTGGCATCGGAAGAGGCCACTTCCGGTTCGGTCATCGAGAAACCGGAACGGATTTCGCCATTGAGAAGCGGTGTCAGCCATTCCCGTTTCTGTTCCTCGGAACCGTACATGGAAAGTACCTCCATGTTGCCGGTGTCTGGTGCCGAGCAGTTGAATACTTCGGAGGCCCAAAGCACCCGGCCCATACATTCGGCGAGAGGGGCGTATTCGAGATTGCTCAGCCCAGCGCCGTGTTCTCCAGGCAGGAACAGGTTCCATAACCCCGCGGTCTTGGCTTTGGTTTTCAGATCCTGAACGATTTGGGGCGTGCGGTAGCGGTTTTCTCCCTGGCTCTGTTCTTTATAGAGGTGCTCCACGGGGGACACTTCATCGCGCATGAACGCCTCCAGCCGCGCCAGAAGTTCGGTGCCGCTTATGCTATTTGACTGAACCTTTTCCACTGTTTTTCTCCTTTATCTCACGCGGCTTGTGCTTATTTCATGCCATAAGTGGATGGATCCACTTTTGAAAACACCTCGTTCCAGTAGAGCTCCTGATACTGCTCCAGGGAATCCACTCCCTGTGTCAGCCCAACCCATTTTTCCAGAATGGCGCGGAAATCCTTGAGCATCTTGGCACCATTTTTTACGCCATGTTTCTCCGCGTAGTACTCGGAAATGGTGTCTATGTCCTGCGCGATGAACGCCTCGGATTTGACCAGAAGAGAAGGGTCGAGATCATGTACCTTGATGCCTTTCTTCCGCAATCGGTCGAGGATCTCCTTCTCCCTTTCGTGATAGCTGTAAGGCACCATGGCGGCGGGGACGGCGGCGGCGCGTAATATGGCTCCCCGCTGATCATCGCTCAGCTTTTGCCAGACCTGGCGGTTGACGTTTTGCCCGGCGGTACTGAAGATGCCGCCGGGAGCCCCCATGGAGATATCGGTCACCGCTTCGGCAAGACCAAAATTGTCGATTTCAGGTGTGGAGAGCACGATGCAATCCACTACGCCCTGACTGAGCGCTTCCAGCATCTCATTGGCGGACATGGTGATGGGCGTACCGCCCATCTCCTTGACCCAGCGGGACCAGTTGGCGGCGCCTACCCGGAATCGTTTACCGGCCATATCGGCCTGGTTGGTAATCGGAGTGTTACAGACCAGGCCATAAGACGAGCCGCCGACCAAGCCGGTAAACACCTGATTTTGCGCCTTGAACTCTTCCAGGCATTCCTCGCAGTGTTGAAAGATGTACTCGGACAGCGCGGGAATGAAAGCCATACCTTCGCGGCCGGTAACATCCTCTTCCAGCAACTGCAGGATCATGGACGCTTCGGTCAGCATGTTGTTGTGCGGATATTCAGCCGGGAAATAGGGGGTCAGGACAAAGCCCACATCGGCGATGCCGTCACGAAGGCCGGCGGAGGTTTCCGCCATGCTCAACAGTGACAGAGCGTAAACCTTAACGGTGAGATCGCCCTCGGTGTAGTCACCCACGGCTTTGGCGAAGGCCTGACCGGCGACCACGGGCAGGGCTTTCGGGGGTTGCCCGATGGCGTAGCGGAGCTCACGGGCTTCGACATTGGAGGGTGCTGCGCCGAGGCCGAGCAGGATGCTGGTCATCACGGTGAGCAGGGCGTGTTTGAAGGTCAACATGATCGTCATCTCCTTGTTCTTATAGGACTGATTGCTGGTGGATGGTGAGCGTGTGTTTAACCGGTTATGCAGTGGTTGCGGAGAGAACCGTATCCGCTTACGCATCGGACGGACTTATGCCTCCCGATGCCAGGGCGTGACGTTCGGCGATAGCCCGCTGGCTGCCCAATACAACGGGACAAAGACGTGCTCCGCCGTCGATATCGATTTCGGCGCCGTTGATAAAACCGGCTTCGTTACTGCACAGAAAGCCCGCCAGAGCGGCGATTTCGTCTGGTTTGCCGAGGCGGCGGGCGGGGACCAGCGAAACGGTATCGTTCATGATCAGTGGCGGCATGTTGCGCACGGCGGGGGTTTCCACCAGACCGGGCAGTATCGCGTTGCAGGTAATGCCGTCGCGGGCGCACTCCAGTGCCACGTTGCGGGTTAGTCCCAGCAGGCCGGTTTTGGTGGCGGCGTAGCCGGTCTGCTGATAGAGACCTCCCCGTGCGGCCATGGACGAAATATTGACGATTCGGCCCCATTGCCGTTGCCTCATGGACGGAATGACCGCCTGGATCAGCCGCAGTGGCGCGGACAGATTTACCGTCAGTTCCTTCTGCCAGGCGTCGGATGTAATTTTCTCCAACGGCGCAATCTGGGCGGTGAGGCCGGCGTTATTGACCAGGCAATCCACGGGACCAAGACGTTCCAGGCATTGCTCCACCGCGCCAGGGATGGCGGCTTCGTCGCACAGATCAGCGGTAACCGCATGGATGTGGGTGCCGTGTTCATCAAGTTTATCGAGCAGTGCCGGCGGTGGTGCCGTTTGGTCGAATAGCGCCAGGTCCCAACCCTGTCGGGCCAGGTGCAGGGCGATGGCCCCGCCGATGCCGCCGCTGGTGCCGGTCACCAACGCCACGCCGCGGCGGTCACTGGAGTGGTTCATGACGGATTCCTTGTTTTCGCCGAGGAGGGCGGGGTCAGACCAACCTGCCGCAGTAGCGCGGGATCCACGTCGGCTCTGCGTGCCTTATGCTTATAGACATAGGTGCGGCAGGGCATGCCGGGACGCTGTTGAGCATGGCCGTCGATAACGAAGAAGAGCGGCACCTTGGCGTCGGACAGACGGCTTAACTGAGCCCGGTTGGAGGCCGCGCAGTGAGTGCAATAGGAGGGAGCGTCCTCGCGCAGGAAATTGATTCGGTGCGGATCGGACATGATGGGCGACAAAGGTCGGCCATACTGGAACATGTCCCGCCACACCGTGCCCCGGAACAGGCGTCCACCGCTGCCGCAGGGGTCCAGCGTAAAGACAAAGCGATCGTCTTCTTCGCTGAGTTGGAAGTCGGCGCAGTGGTAGTTCCAGGTGCGGGCGATCTCTCGGGCGAGAGCTTCGTCGTCGAGGGCGGCGTAGGCGGGGAAGCCAGCGACGAAGGCCGGCTCATAGGTTTCCGCCAACATTTCATCGAGGTAGTCGGCGCCACCGAGTTCCAACGCGACGGCGTAGAAATGCGCCAGCCAGACCACGCCGAAGTCATGCCAAGGCATCCATTCCTTACGTTGCCCATCAAGCAGGGCTTCTATGTCGGTGTCGCCCTGATCCAGTTTGTCTTCGGCCTGGCGGATGCGGGTTCGTGTTATGGATACCCGTTGCTCATCGGAGAACAGGGTTTGCCCACATTGGGCGCCCTTGGAAAAACGCAGCGTGCAATGTCCGTCGGACCCCTTTTCACTGGTCCACACTGGTTCGCCCAGCGCGTCGTTGAGCGCCGCCTGGTTGGCCTTGCAGGCCTGACAGAGGCTGTTGATGCCGTCACCCCAATCACCGTAGGCCTGAGGGTGACGTTCGGGCAGGCCCTGGCGGTCGAGCCGTCCTCCACTACCGCAGGGGGCGAGTTCCAGTGTTACCGTATCGGCCTCTTCCTTTATAGGAATCAACCCGGCGCCGACCTGGTGGCGGAATACGGCCACCAGATCCTGAATGGCTCCCTGAGCATCACCCTGACGCCACTGCTCGATCCAGGTGGCCATCAACTGCGTGCCAATCTCCCGTAGTGCTTCAAGGGCCCGTTGCTCGCCAAAATCCTGTCGCAACTTTCCCGCTTTGCGGGCCAGGGCATGGCAGGACAACGCGTCCAGGCCAGCATGACCACGCGCCATTTCTTTAAGGCGTACTCGGACCTCGGCAAGGTCACCGCGTCGCAATGCCTCAATAGCATGAGCTTCCGGAGGTTGGGCAATGTCTTCCAGTTCCGTATTGCTGAACAGCCGTGACATGGGGGCTCCTGGGCAGTATTGGGCCTATGCGCACCCTTCCTGGGTATCCCGAGGGAGGCGCTGCCTTTTCTGATAGTCCCGCAACATGGAGGGGTTAACTTGTGCTGAGTGGTTGCCCGCTAGTATTGAAAGACGGCACGGGGTGCTTTCGGTGGAGAAGAGCACCATTGATCAAGAAAATGGGACAAAGGTCCCATCGACGCTCTGTTGGATTGGACCCTGGCGATGTGAGTCATTGACCCGGCTATCATGGCTGGGTAGGTTGAGCCCCTCTTTTTTGGACTCCTCGGTGTAATCTCATGTTGGCGGTAGCCCGATCCCTGATCCTGTCTGTTTTTGGTATAGCGTTCATGGTGTTTGCCTTGGTGCATTGGGGCGAGCCGGCCACGGCGGAAGAGCGTACCGGTTGGTTGTATCAGCGTTTCGGCGATCAGGGCGTGGTGCTCGGCATGCTGGCGATGGGAGGATTGATGCTGCTCTCGGGTATTGTCTCCCTGGTTCGCCATCGTAGTCGCCAGAAAGCTCATCAACGGGCCATGGAAATCGCCCAGGATCCGGCCCGTCACGTGCCGGAAGCACCGGTTCAGGCGAAGACGCCGGATCCGAAAAAAGGGGCTTTGATCGTCGGGCTGGTGTTTTTGGCACTCGGGCTGGGGTGGAGCGTCTATTACGTTCGCGATACGTTGCAGGCGCTTGCCGCCGGCGCGTCCGTGGTGTCCTATTCCTGGTGGAAGACCATCGGTGGACCTTTCCTGGCGGGGATGGGGCTGTTTTACATCCTGGTGCGGCCCGGTACGTTGGAAGGCGTGCGGCATATGACGCCGGGTGAGCGGGTGAGCTTTCTGGTGTTCGTGGCGCTGGGGCTGGCTGCCGGGGTCGGCCTGCTGTTCTGGCTGTCGGCTCAGGCGGAAGCCTACGGGTATCTGTCCTGAACGACGGAGCCGGGCAGCTGGCACTCGGCTCCGGGTTTGATGCTTATTGCTGGGTTACGGACTTCAGGCAGTAAAGGTCCGGATCCAGCGCCGGCAATGTGTTGCCCGGCAGTTCCTCCCGAAAGTACTCCAGAAGTGGCACCACATAGGCCACGTCGGAATTCTCGAAGGCCTCCGGGTTGGCCTCTTGCACTTCACCGAAAGTGTCGTAGCCGTCCTTACCGAGCCCGGTGAAAGAGTTGGTGGCCACGGAATAGACAGCGCCGTTGTCGATGGGGGCCCAGGTTCCGCTTTCATCCCTTACTTCCACGTTCTGAATGCCGGTGCCGGCCGGCGCACCGAGCACCACGTCGTAGCGCAGGTTGGCGGAATAGGGGAAGGCACCGGTGGAGGCAGAGATACCCTGGGCGTAGTCGAGTGCTTCGTTGAGCACTTTGACGATGTCCGCGCCGGTCATATCGATGGTGACCACGGTGTTGGAGAACGGCAGGATATTGTAGGCGTCCGCCACGGTGAATTCCCCGTCCTCGAGCGGGGCGCGCACACCGCCGGCATTCTGGATCGCCACATCGGCCTTCGGCAGGTAAGTGAGGAAGGCGTCGGCTACTACCTGGGCGGCATAGCTGCCTGTGGGCGTTGCACCGGCAGGGAACGGCGTGGGGATACGCTCGAACGGCATATACTGGGCCACTTGTCCCAGGGTTTCCTGTTTGAAGCTCTCCATCTCCGCCTTGTATGGTGTGAGAATGTCGAGAATGGCCTGAGATTCCTCCGCGACCCGCACCGTGGCCAGTCCGTCGATCACGCTATTGATTTGCATCGCCTGTTCGCTGCTGGCCGCCACCCAGGCGTCGCTGGCATCCTTCACTTGATAATCCTTGCCGACCAGGAGTTCCACATTTCCGCTGATGTCGGTGATAACCCCATCGGCGTCGAAGTTGACTTCCAGTTTGCCCAGCCCTTTGGCGTACTCCCAAGCCTGAACGATATAAACCGGCTGCCCGTCCGGGTTGTTCACTACCGTGGGGTAGTCGCCATCCACATCCAGCCCCAGGGCTTCGAACTCGCCGGTGGCGTCGAGAATGTCGTGGGTGTCACCGCCGACGATCAGGTCGATATCACGGACGCTGGCGGCCAGTTCCTGATCGAAGTCGTAGCCCAGATGGCTGAGTACGATGAATTTGTTGATGCCTTCGTCTTTCAGAGCGTAGATGTGTTCGCGTACCGAGGTGATTTCGTCGTCGAATTCCACGGCGTCGGTGACCAGGGAGGATTCCTGTGTCTTCTCCACCTTGAGAACGCCGATGATCGCCACTTTCTCGCCGTCGATCTCCTTGACAACGTAGGGCGCGATATCGGAACCAAACAGCGGGCTGTCCGCAGTGGGGTGAACATTGCCGGCGATCACCGGGAAATTGACCGTCTTCAGCAGCTCGGCAAGATGCGCTTCACCCTCGTCGAACTCATGATTGCCCAACTCGTAGGCGTCCAGGCCGATAGCATTGAACACTTTGAAATCCACCTCGCCCTTGAACAGGCTGAAGTAGAGGGTGCCGTTCAACTCGCCGCTGTTGAGGACCAGGGTGTGATCGTCGCGGTACTCATCTATAGCGGTGGCGATGCGTGGAAAGCCGCCGAGGTCAACACGTACGGTTTCAGCACCGACCAGGGCTGAGTCGTAGTCCAGGCTCAGGTCGTAGCTCTGTCCCTCGAAATAGGAGTGATGATCATTGGTGTGCAGCACCTGCAACCGCAGTGGTTTGGTCCCCGATGCCGGGTTGTCGTTGTCACTATCACTACCACAGCCGGCTAGAAATAGAGCGAAGCCGGCCAAAACGAGGGCCGGAAGAGGTCTGGAAATAGCCACGATTCAACTCCGATTCGAATAAAGGAAAGGCAAGTCGATGCGCATCCTAGAAGCTGGTGATGACAGTCTGGTGGCCGTTTTGTGGACGGGATATGGCGGTCGCCTGTGAAAAAGGGGGCACGACATCCTTGGCATATGGCAGTTGGGAGGGCGTCGTAAAGTGTGATTTCGTTAAGGATTAAATACAATGAGGTGCTCTTTTGCGGAGGCCCTGAAAGCATGATGACCTTCCTTTCCCTGGATCCCGACTTTGTGCCGATGCCACTCTTGTTGATCGCTGATCCATCGGAACAAAATGTACGTACTTATCTGCGAGGTGCCCGGTGCATTGCTGCCAAGGATGAGGGCACTACGGTAGGTATTTGTGTTCTCAACACCATCGATGACGGCGCGTTGGAATTATTCAATATCGCCGTATCCCCCGAAGCGCAGGGGCAAGGAGTGGGCTCGACCCTGCTGCGCCATGTGATCGAATTGTGCAGGGCCGAAGGTGTACGGCGTATCGAGCTGGGTACCGGTACCTTTGGTTATCAGCTGGCATTCTATCAGCGCCAGGGGTTTCGGGTGGAAGGCGTGATTCGTGATTTCTTTCTCGATCATTATGATGAACCGGTGATGGAAATGGGGATCCAGCATAAGGACATGCTAAGGTTGGGGCTGGATCTCGGATAATCTTCCAGCACAGGATGCGATGATGGGTTTGGGTTCTATTTCTCCTCGATTTAATATTCATTGGCGACACCTTCAAACATTTCTTTTGTTCGCAACGGTGGCGGTCTGTTGTTTGGGCATGGGTGTCGTTCACGCCAAATCTGGAGAGGAGGTGCTGGATAGCGAACAGATCGCCTATTTCGTCGATTACGACATTCCATTTCCCTTTGAGCTGCGGGTCAACGATGTGATCGTGGCTGGCGGCACCCAGGCGGGGCCGGGTCCGGAGACTCTCAACGACTATATTCTTGAGAGTGGAGAGCAATCCGTCACACTCAGGGTGTGGGCGCCGGATGACTACAACGGCGGCCAGTTGCGGCCCCGGGATATTCTTGCTCTTACCGAAGCGGGGGATCGGCCACCCACGCTTTATATGGTGGACAAACGGACCGACGAATTCAAAAAGCTGCGCGCCCTGGCCTTCGCTCCCGTCGACCATAACCTTCCCTTTGTCGAACAAACCTGGCATTTCAATGCCGAGGTGCCCTACACGCTTGAAGGGTGGCGCTCATCGGAGGATCTGAGTCTCTGGGATCGGGAAGAGCTGGAACAGGCAACGGTAGCCAGATTCAGTGAACTTCGGAACCTTCTTAATAGCGGCGATGGCAAGGGGTTCGTTGATGAGCTGGCGGCGAGCAACGAGGAGCTCTTCGTCTCCAATTATTTTCCCAGGAAAAAGCGTCGAGAATTTGTGGTCAATCTGGAGGAGGTCTACGGCTCATTGAAGGGGCTGGTCCCGCCGGTCGAGAATTACCGGATTCGTATCATGGGGAGTGGCAGGGCCGTCACCCTGGAGGCGACCGGAAAGTACCAGGGGCATGGTGTGCTGACCACGGAAGACACCAAGGAGGGCACGGTTTATCTGATCTCGGTGGTACTGCATAAGCCCAAGGACTCAAAAGAGCTGGAAGTGGCGAGGATAACCGGATGGATAACCGGCATGGAGATAGAGTAGTGATCAGGGGTATTTGCTATGCCGTGTTGGTCGTTTTGTCGAGCACGGCGCCAACGGCCTGGGCTCAGGTCGCCGTCGACGAATTGTCCGCGGAACACGCGACCTTGGGTGATTACGCCAAGTTCCGTTTCCCTCTGGTGCAGGGAGAAGGGGAGGCAGCGCAACGTATCAATACCTGGCTTCAGGTGAGCTTGCTGGAGCACTTTCCCGGCGGCCCCGGCCAGACGCCTTTTGATGCGGTCTGGCCGAAGGAAGGACAATGGACGGGGGTGACATCTCTCGACTACCAGGTGGTGACCAATGCCGCCGGATTTCTCTCCATCGTTTTCAATGGGGAATACACCGGCGCTTACCCTTCTTCCTTTTCCCAAAGTTATCAATTTGAAACGCAGACCGGTCAGCCGTTGTTCCTGGCAACATTGTTCACCGAAGCCGGTGCGAGGAAACTGCAGGATCGGGTCGACGCGATGCAGATTCATGATATCGACGCTTTTTTGCAGGCCGACCAGCCGAACGGCCTGGATCAGCAGGAGGCGGAGATCCAGGCTGATCTTTACCGGGAGTGCCGCGAGAACGTCCGGGCCGGCTTGTACGATGAGAGGGAGTGGCAGTTGCGCGCCGATGCCTTGGTGATGATCCGGGGCTGCGGCTTTCCCCATGCGGTTCGGGCATTAAATGATCTCGGCGATGAGGAAAGCCGGTTCGACTATGAAGCATTGACGCCCTGGCTGAGTGAATACGGTCACTGTTTGTTGGTAGAGAAACGAGCCGACTGTCCGTTGCCGCGGCCAGGCCCCCATGGCGTCTTCATGGGAGAAATCGATGGCCGTTTCTCTGTAACGCTGGTTCTGGGGGCCTGGTCCGGCCCGGCCTGGTACGCCTACGATAAATACAAGGTACCGATACGATTGCACCAGGAAGCGAGCCGGGACGGCGCCGTGGTTCTGACCCGCCGTGCTGATGGCGAAACCACCGAGATCTTTACTTTTCAGTGGACCGATGATGGGGATTTGGTCGGGCGCTGGCAGCGACCGGGTCGGCCGCCACTGCCGGTTCATTTGCATTGATCGGGACGGGCCATGCTTGATCAAAACATCGGAAACCTGGCTGTGGCCCTGGTGGTGGTCTTATTGGCATCGCTTGCCCAAGGGGAGGAAGCCATGGAAGCGTTTCCAGAATCCGAGGGGAGCGACTGGCGGGTAGTTGAAGACGGCGTGCACCGTCATACGCCCGATGCCTTGCGTATCCCCGTGGTGGTGCTGGGGGAGCAACATGCGATGGGGGCGGAACGTGCTTGTCTTCTGGTAAGGGCTTCTTATGAGCAGGTGTGGCCAGTGGTATCCGAGGCGCTGGTGGGTAAAGTTACCTTGGTGGAGACACCCTTACCCTTGTTCACGCTGGATGAGCCTTGGCGGCGAGTGATGTTATCCCGGCATCCGCAGTGGCGGGACACGCTGGCGCGCGGTGGCGATGAACCGGATCTGGACGCGGCGGTGCGTGACGGAGCTTTGATGCCGGAAGAGCGGGACTGGCGCAGAAGCCAGGCCCTGGCCCGGTTGGATGTTTCGCCAAAGAGGCTGCTTACCCTGCCCTGGATGAAGTCCTTGTATTCCCGAGCGGAATCTTCCCGTGAATGGGCGCAAGGGTGGCGCAAGCAATATCACGTGAAGCAAACGGTGACGGTATTTGATGCCGAGCCGCTGCTGGGGTCCCCGGCGACGATGATCGATATCCACCGTCGTCAATCCTTTCCCAATCCGACGCACCGAAAGCTCCTGGTGGCGGATGGTGTGCCCACCACGCTCTCTCAGTCGCTGGTGCCCGCAGAGCTGTTTCAGGCGGTAATGAGCGCACTGGAAGAACATCTTTCTGATAGCGACTGGCAAATCAGTGAGGATCCGGCGCGTTGGCAAGCGCCGGTGAAGGCACCACCAGAGCCTCCTGCGCCACGACTTCAGCAGGCTGAGAAAGCTGGCAGTGAGGTGATCCCCGAAATTTACACTCTGACCAGTGACGATCCGCTGGACCCTCGGACGTTGCAGGTGATGTCCGATGGCAGTCTGGCCATCGGCGTGGAGCGGCCGGCTCAGGTCGATGGTGAGCGCCAGTGGATTGCCGAGGTTTGGCGACTGCAACCGGAAGAGGCTTCGCTATCGGTCTTGTGGCAGGGGCTGGACGGGGCGGACCCGATACTGCTGGACGAGAGCGCCGATACGTTGTGGTTCTGGGGGCGTCCGCTGAACGGGGGCGACGGGACATTATTCCGCTATCGCGGAAATGAGAAAGCGCCGCAGGCGGTGACTTTGGCAACGCCGTCAAGTCTGCCCGGCCCGGGCAACGTTCCACGTTGGCAACTGGATGCTCAGGGGCGTCCTCGCTTGTACAGCTATCGGGTGGACCGGATTTATCGGTATCAGCGTGAAGAAGGCGGGCGCTGGCATTACAACGCTGTCGAAGTGCCGCGCGCGGCTTTATTTTCGCAGCCGCTGCGACCGGTGCGCTGGGCTGGCGATGCCTTGTGGGTAGAGGATCTCTACGGGGTGACGGAGCTGAACCCCGCCAATGGCCGGGTACGAAAAGTGATTCAGGCACCGCAACGCTATGGCGTTTTCCCGCATGAAGGGGCGCCACCAAGTCCGGATTTGCGTCATCATCTCTCGTCCTGGACGGCGGTGGGATCTTCCCAGGGCCGATGGGTGACCAGTGGTTTCCAGTTGCGCCCAGCACCGGAGAGTGAGCGAGTGGCGGGCATGCATGTATTCGATACGGAAAAAGGGGAGTATCTGTATTCCGCGGTGCTCGATGGACGGGATCAGATCAGGGCTGCCGCGGCGTCGCCGGAAGGGCGTTGGCTGGCCATGGCGGTGGCCAACCAGGTGCAGCTTCGAGAAGCGCGTACAGGACGCACACCGGTGGCGCTCAAAGTGCCGTCCAACGTATCCGTACTGGCGCTGGCATTCTCCCCGGATGGCCGTGATCTCTATGCGCTGACACTGTCCACTGTATTGCACTGGCGTTTACCCCGGTAGCGATGATTGGTGATCGGCCCTCGATGGCAGGCCGCCGTATTTTCAAGGTACTTTTGATAAAGGAAGGATCATGCCGAACCGCTGGTTTGCCGCCGTGATTGGCGTATTGGTGCCGCCGTTGGCGTTTGTTTATCTGTCACGCTGGCGGTGGGTGCTGGTGTATTTTTTGGTGATGCTGGCGGCCGGTTGGGCGGATCTGACGCTGGCGGGCCGAGGCGCCCCTTCTGGTCTTGGCCTGCTGGTGTCCGCCGCCGCCGCGGTGCAGGCGTTTATTCTTGCGCGGCGCGTTCGTTTCGATGGCCGGCGACGCTGGTTCAACACCTGGTGGGGTACGCTCAGCTTGCCGCTGGCCTTCGTTCTGGTTGTCTTCACCACGAGAGCGTTTCTGTTCGACCTGTTCCGGATTCCGTCTTCCTCCATGGCGCCGACGCTGCGACCGGGCGGTTACGCGGTGATGCAGCGCTGGGGGTACGGGGTCTACGGTGCTTTCGGTCTGACTCTGCACGAAACTGAAGTGACTGAACGCACGCCGCCACGTCGAGGAGAGTTATTCGTGTTCCGTCCGCCGCAGATGCTGGGGCAGTTGTTCGTGATGCGAGTTATTGGCCTGCCTGGAGATCATATCCAGTATGAGAACAAACAACTGGTCCTTAATGGCGAGCCGCTGCCCACCGTATTCGGGAACGATGGCGAACAAGCCACGGAAAAGCTCAACGAACAGCGCTATTCGGTGCGGTATTCAATGACGGACGGGCCGGGACGTCGATTCGATTATGTTGTTCCGGATGGGCACTTCTTCGTTATGGGCGATAACCGCGACAACAGCCACGATAGCCGCTACCTGGGCATGATTCCCGCGAAGGATATGATCGGCAAGATCGTTCTGAACTGGTAGTGGGGAGCGAGCAAAAAAAGATTCATCGTGGAATGACGGGCATGAGTGTCTCCATCGGGGTCCCGGAAGGACTCCGAAGCCTCTGTGGGAGCTTGCCTGCAAGCGAATGGACTTCCGGGCCCTCAATTCGCTTGCAAGCAAGCTCCCACAGCGGCGTTGTAGCAGCCGCCGAATTTGTGTCTCAAGGCCAGAAGAACACCATGTTTTCCATCCGCCTCGAAGCGGGGCAGTGTTACGCTGTCCCTGATGGAGGGTTAGGACGGTTCCCACTAAACCGCGATGAACAAAAAAAGCGCCGTGCCTGCCAGCACGGCGCCTGCTCGAAAAAACTATCCACCCGGAAAACCTACCCGCCCAAGTAAGCGGCCTTGACGCTGTCGTTATCCAGCAGTGCGGAACCTTTTCCGCTGGCGACGATACGCCCGGTTTCCAGGACATAGCCGCGGTCGGCCACCGCCAGCGCTTCGGCGGCGTTCTGCTCGACCACGAACTGGGTAATGCCCTCCGCTTTCAACTCGCGCACGATGCCGAAGACCTGCTCGATGATCAGCGGCGCCAGGCCCATGCTCGGTTCGTCCAGAAGCAACAACCGTGGCCGCCCCATCAGGGCCCGGCCCATGGCCAGCATTTGCTGTTGGCCCCCGGACAGCGTGCCGGCGGTTTGGCGCCGCTTGTCCTTGAGGATGGGAAAGCGTTGATATTGCTTTTCCAGATCCTCGGCGATGGCGACTTTGTCGTTGCGGGTGTAAGCGCCCAGCATAAGATTGTCTTCCACCGACAAGCCGGAGAACACCTGGCGGCCTTCCGGTACTTGCACGATACCGCGACGAACGCGATCAGCGGCATCACTGCGTGACAGACTGCCACCATCGAAGCGGATCTCGCCGCCAGCGGGTTGCAGACCGGAGATCACCCGCAGCAAGGTGCTCTTGCCGGCACCGTTGGCACCCACCAAGGCCACGGTTTCCCCCGGGGCGATGGTCAATGCCAGCTCGTGAAGCACCTCGATTCGACCGTAGGCGCTGGTAATGTTGTTGAGTGACAGTAAAGGTGTCGGCTCGGGAGGGGGAGCGAAGGGCACGGCGCTGGTCATGCCGGAACCTCCTGTGTCCGAGGCTCGCGTGTACCACCACCCAGGTAAGCGGCGATCACCTCGGGGTGCTCGCGAATTTCCTCCGGAGTACCTTCCGCCAGTTTGCGGCCATAGCTGATGACCAGCAGGTGGTCGGATACCTTCATCACCAGTTTCATGTCGTGTTCCACCAGCACCACGGTGATGCCTTTTCCGGCGATCTTCTGAATCACCGATCTCAAGGCGTCGGTTTCGGTGGCGTTGAGACCGGCGGCGGGTTCGTCCAGCAGCAGAATGTCCGGTTCCGCCGCCAGGGCGCGGGCGATTTCAAGGCGTTTGAGCGCGCCGTAGGGCATGGCGGAAGCGGCGTGATCCTGATAATCACCGCAACCCACGAAGGCCATCAGCTCCCGGCAGTGTTCGCGACAGTCCCGGTCCGCCTTTCTCAGCCCTGGCAGTTTGAGCATGGCGGCCAGGGCGCCGCTACCGAGATGGCGATGGCGGCCGAGCATGACGTTTTCCAAGGCGCTCATATTCATGCAGATTTGCAGATTTTGAAACGTCCGCGCCATACCCATTTCGCAGAGCTTGTGGGGTGCCCGGCCAGTGATGTCGCGGCCCCCCAGGGTAACCGTGCCGGCGCTGGGCTGGTACAGGCCGGTCACCAGATTAAACAGCGTGGTTTTGCCAGCGCCGTTGGGGCCGATGATTGAATGCACATGGCCACGCTGCACATCGAAGGACAGAGCCTCGATGGCGTGCACGCCGCCGAATTCCTTGCTCAGATTAGTGACGGAAAGCAGAGCGCTCATTGGGCACCTCGCTGCAATCGCTGGAGTACGCTGGGCAGCAGACCCCGGGGCAGAAAAATCATCACCGCCATAAGAATGGCGCCGAACACCACCATCTCCAGCTCCTGGAAGTCGGTGAGAAACTGGGGGATGAGCACCAGGATCGCGGCACCAATGATGACACCGAAAGTGGAAGCCATTCCGCCAAGTACGACGATGGTGATCAGTTCGATGGAGTGCTCGAAAGAGGCCACGGTAGGGGTGATGAAGCCACTGTAGTGGCCATACAGGCTGCCGGCGACGCTGGCGTAGACGGCGGATATGACGAACACCCGAAGCTTGTACTTCGCGGTGTCCACGCCGGCTACTTGGGCGGCGATTTCCGAGCCGTGCAGGGCGCGCAAGGCCCGGCCCAGCGGAGAGTCGATGATATTCAGCGCCAGCAGTACCGCTACCACCAAGACCGCCGCGGCGAGTAGATACCACAGTTCCACTCCGGTCAACGTCAGGCCGGCGAACTGGTACTCGCCAAACACACTCAACTCATGGCCGAACAGGGACAGCGGCGGCAGACCGATGCCGTCCGGGCCACCGGTGAGTTGCTCTTCGTTGTTGAGTACGATGGCGGCGATCACGCCCAGGCCCAGGGTGGCCATGGAAAGGTAGTGGCCTTTCAGATGCAGGATTGGCCGTCCCACCAGCCAGGCCAGTACGCCGACGCCGGCGGCGGCACTGAGCAGGGCCACCATCGGGCTCAGATTGTACTGGCTGGTGAGAATGGCGCTGGCGTAGGCGCCGGCGCCATAAAACGCGGCATGGCCGAGGCTTACCTGGCCGGCGTAACCCACCAGCAGATTCAACCCCACTGCCACGGTGGCGGTGAGGCAGATCTTGGTCAGCAGGTCATAGTGGAAATCGTTACTGACCGCCAGTGGCATCAGTGCCAGGATCAGCGTCAGCAGTAGCAAGCCCCCGTATGGGGACATCAGAATGTTTTTCTTCATCGTGCCCGCTCCCTTCATCACACCCGCTCCGCGGCCCGGCTGCCGAACAAACCGTTGGGCAGGAAAAACAAGATGGCGAGGATGATCACGAACGGCACCGCGTCCTTGTAATCGGAGGAGATATAGCCGGCGGTATAGGCTTCGCTCAAGCCCAATAACAGACCGCCGACCACCGCGCCGGTGCTACTGCCCAGGCCACCGATGGCGGCGGCGACGAAGCCTTTCAGCCCCAGCATGATGCCGACGTCATAGGCGGTGAAAGTGATCGGGGTGACGATCAGGCCAGCGGCGGCGCCGAGCAGTGCGGAAATACCAAAGGCCACACCCAGGATGACCTGGGTCTTGATGCCGGCCAGCCGGGCGGCGTCCTTGTTCATGGAGGTGGCGAGAATTGCTTTGCCCAGTTTGCTGCGGCTGAAGAACACCGCTAATGCCACCACCAGCACCACGGCGATACCCAGGATCCATAGGCTTTGCGTCAACAGGGTGGCACCGCCGATGGAAAGGGACTCGGTGGCACTGAAGCGGGGCAGGGCATGATACTCCTTGCCCCAGAAAAACTGAGCCAGCCCCCGCAGGAAGATCGAAGCGCCGATGGTGATGATGATCAACGTCACCACGTCGGCGTCCCGCGCCGGAGCGATGGCCAGGCGGTGCAGTAAAATGCCCGCCACCGTGGCCAGCACCAGAGCGCCCACCATGGCCGCCGGCAACGGCAGGCCGGCTCCCACCAGTACCACCGTACCCATGCCACCGATCATCAGGAATTCGCCCTGGGCGAAATTGATCACATGACTGGCGTTGTAGATCAGGGTGAAACCCAGCGCCACCAAGGCATAAATGGCACCCAGGGTGATCCCCGAGAACGTGAACTGAAAAAACTCGCTGAACATGTTCGGTCCTGCCTGGAAAGAGGGCGGTGAGAGCAAGCATCCAGGGTGCCGTCCATGGCGCCCGGCGGGTGGATTACTCCACCAGCGTCCAGTGGCCGTCCTTCACTTCCAGAATGCGGAAGGAATCATAGGACAGCCCCATGTGATCCTTGGCGCTCAGGTTGTAAGTGCCGGTGACTCCGACATAACCCCGGATGCTTTCCAGAGCGTCGCGCACTTTCGCCGGATCGGTGGAGCCGGCCTGTTTGATCGCTTGCACGGCCAGTTGGAAGCCGTCGTAAGCGTAGCCGCCAAAGGTCGACACCGAACTGTTGTAACGGTCCTCATAGGCCTTTTTGTAGCCGGTGACCACGCCATGCTGAGGATCGCTGTCGGGGATGGTGTCGGCCACCAGCAAGGCGGTGGCGGGCAGACGCAGATCATTGGCGGCATCGCCTGCCAGTTTCAGGAAGCTGTCGGAAGCGACGCCGTGGGATTGGTAAAAGGGCAGTTCGATGCCCAGTTGCTTGTAGTTCTTGGTGACGATGGCCGGGCCCTGACCAAAGTCGAAGTTGAGTACCGCCTGCACGCCATCGGTATTGCGGATGCGAGTGAGCTGAGCGGTGACGTCGGTATCCTTCGGGTTATAGGTCTCGTCGGCCACCACCTCGATCCCCATGGCTTTGGCTTCCTCCAGGGTCACGTTACGTCCGGAGGCGCCGAAGCCGCCGGTGCCGGAGATCAGACCGATCCGGGTGAGACCGCGTTCCTTCATGTCGGTGAGTACGCGGCGGGCGGCCTGACGATCGGATTGCGGCATCTTGAACACCCATTTCTTCACCGGGGTGGAGATGGTTTCCGCGCCGGCCAGAGAGATGAACGGCACCCGCGCCTGTTCGATCACCGGCACCGCCGCCATGGTGGCGCCGGTGGTGCTGCCACCGATGATGAGATCGACCTTGTCTTGCCGCAGCAGCCGGGTAACGAAGGTGCGGGCTTTGGAGGCGTCACCGGAGTCGTCATAATGAACCAACTGGACTTCACGGCCCAGCAGGCCGCCGTTTTCGTTCAGTTGGTGTACATACAGTTCCAGGGTTTTCAGTTCCGGGTCGCCGAGAAACGCGGCCGGGCCGGTGACGGAGAGGAAGGATCCGATGCGAATGGGGTCTTCCGCCTTCGCGACCGGGGACAAGGAGGCCAGACCCAGCGCCGCCACGGCGCCCACGGCCAGGTTCTTCAGCATTGTTTTCATTATCACACCTATCTGCGTATGCCCCCGGAGGGACTTTTGTTTTTATGCGCCTGGTCGGAGTCCGGTGGCGCGGGACGTCTCATCAGCGTCCTCGTTTTTTCAGGTATAAAGCGATACGAATTTTAAGTCAAGATCAAATTTAATGTGTCACAAAGGTTGCTATATTAGCCCAAGTGCCTGTTTTATGGTGCTATTCATTGGCCTTTTATGTCTCCGGACAGGCGGGTTTGGTAGCATGTCGCGCCGCCGGAAAGGCCGGTATCACGCTGATTTGGACGCCCTGCAAAGGGCTCGGAGATAGGAAGATCGCCCAGTGGATTTGCAATGCGAGCAATTGGAACGCTTGATCGAACGTTTTCAGCAGCGCCGGCCGCTGCGTACCGGTTCTCTGATCATTACCCTGTTCGGTGACGCCATCGTACCCAGGGGCGGCGCGGTGTGGTTGGGCAGCCTGATCGATCTGCTCGAACCCATGGGCATCAATCAGCGTCTGGTGCGCACCTCGGTGTTCCGTTTGACCCGGGAGGGCTGGCTTATTGCGGAGAAAGTAGGGCGCCGCAGTTACTATGGACTCACCGCCGCCGGCCGCCGCCGTTTCGAGAAGGCTTTCAAGCGCGTTTATTCCGGTGTGCAGCCGACCTGGGACGGCGCCTGGACGCTGGTCATCCTCAACCAGCTGGATCCGGACGCTCGCCGCGATGTGCGGCAGGAACTGGAATGGATGGGGTTTGGCGGTTTGACGCCGGGCATGGTGGCTCATCCAATGGTGGATCGGGCCGAGCTGAACGCGACTCTCCAGGAACAGAACGCGCTGGAAGACACCATCATCTTCGAAACCCGGGCCCAGGACAGTTTCGCCTCGCGGCCGTTGCGTTTGCAGGTGAGAGACGCCTGGAATCTGGAGCAGCTCTCGGAAGGGTACCGGGAATTTCTTGATCAGTTTCGTCCGCTCTGGCAGGAAATGAGCAAGCTGGAGACGCCACCGCCGATGGAATGTTTTCTGGCGCGGACGTTATTGATTCACGAGTATCGCAAACTGTTGTTGCGTGATCCGCTATTACCGGAAGAGCTGTTGCCTTCGGATTGGGAAGGCCGCGCCGCACGCCAGCTTTGCCGTAATCTCTACCGCCTCACCTACCGTGGCGCGGAAGCCTGGATGAGCGAACGCACGGAAACCGCGGAGGGGCCGTTGCCTGAGCCGGGGGATGGTTTCTATCAGCGTTTTGGCGGGCTGGATTGACTAAAACGCTGCTGGCTACAAGGCCGCTGTAGGAGCTTGCCTGCAAGCGAATTGTGCTTTCGGGCCGAGGACATTCGCTTGCCGGCAAGCTCCTACAGCGGGCTTCCCGGGCCACGCTGATTCCTTATTGAGTTTTCTTTTGGGAATTTCGGTAACACAAAGGGAGGGGGCTGTGTTTTGAGTTTATCCTGCTGAAATTAAAAGAAAAAAACGCCTTATTACGGATCCTGTTCTTGTTTTGCCTCCCTAATTCGATACATAAATATCGATTTATCGTGTTGACTTGTGTCATGTCTGGGCTATGCTTTCCAACCATAGTTTGGCGTCGGAACTGCTCGGCGGGTCACTGTCCGGCAGGTCTGATCATCGATACCAAGAAAAGGGCAGGACCGGATTATGGAGTTCGCCACCATTGAGTTTGATCTGGAAGGCGGTGTCGCCACCCTGGCACTGAACCGTCCGGAACGTCTGAACAGTTTCAATGAGCAGATGCATCAGGAAGTGCGGGAAGCCCTGTCCGTGGTGGAGCGGGACGACAGCGTACGAGCCCTGCTGATCACGGGTAACGGGCGCGGCTTCTGTGCCGGCCAGGATCTGTCCGACAGGAGTGTGGTGCCCGGTGCCGAAGCGCCGGACCTGGGTTCTTCCATCGAAACCTACTACAACCCATTGATTCGCACCCTGCAGCGTTTGCCGATGCCGGTGATCGCGGCGGTCAATGGTGTTGCCGCCGGTGCCGGCGCCAACATCGCCCTGGCCTGCGACCTGGTTATCGCCGCCCGCTCCGCCAGTTTCACTCAAGCCTTCTGCAAGATCGGTCTGGTGCCGGACTCCGGTGGCACCTGGCAACTGCCGCGCCTGGTGGGTATGGCCCGCGCAAAGGGGCTGTCCATGTTGGGTGACAAGCTGAGCGCCGAGCAGGCCGCCGCCTGGGGTTTGATCTGGCAGTGCGTGGATGACGACGCGCTGCGTTCCACCGCCACGGACCTGGCTCGCCATCTGGCCACTCAGCCGACTCGGGGGCTTGCCTTGATCAAACAGGCATTGAACCAAAGCTGTGACAACGATCTGGATACGCAGCTCGACGTGGAGCGGGACCTGCAGCGTGAAGCGGGCCGTACCGAGGATTACCGCGAAGGCGTCGCCGCGTTCATGGAAAAGCGCGCACCTCAATTCAAAGGCCGCTGAGGCTGTCCCCCCGTTTGGAGATTTGCATGGCCGATCCGAATACCGCCGCCGCGGCGCTGGACAGTGTTGCTTTGGCCCGCCGTTGTGCCGAGTCCATGTACCAGCGGGATACCGCTACCCGCGAACTGGGCATGACGCTGAAAACGGTTTCTCCGGGATGCGCCGTACTGTGCATGCCGGTGCGTGATGACATGATCCAGGGGCACGGCTCCTGTCATGGAGGCTTTATTTTCGCCCTGGCGGATTCCGCCTTCGCCTTTGCCTGTAACACCTATAACGAAGCCACCGTGGCTTCCGGTTGTTCCATTGAGTATGTGTCGCCGGGATTGCCTGGTGATGTGCTTACCGCGGAAGCGCGGGAGTTGACCCGTAAAGGGCGAACCGGTGTTTACGACGTGCGTGTCACTGGCGCTGACGGCCAGTTGGTGGCCCTGTTTCGCGGCAAATCCTATCGCGTTCGCGGGCCGGTGATTCACGATGAGGAGAGTCAGGCATGAATGAAGCGCTGATTTTTGATGCCGTGCGCACCCCGGTGGGGCGCTTCGGCGGCGCTTTGGCGACGGTGCGCGCCGATGATCTCGGGGCGGTGCCCATGAAGGCGTTGATGGCGCGCCATCCGGATCTGGATTGGGCGCAGCTGGACGATGTGTTCTATGGCTGTGCCAATCAGGCCGGCGAGGACAATCGCAACGTGGCGCGAATGAGCGCGTTGCTGGCCGGTCTGCCGGTAAGTGTGCCGGGCGTGACGCTGAACCGTCTTTGCGGTTCCGGGATGGACGCGGTGGGTACCGCCGCCCGCGCTCTGCGATGCGGAGAAGGTAATTTGATGTTGGCCGGCGGGGTGGAGTCCATGTCCCGGGCGCCGTTCGTGATGGGCAAGGCGGAGCAGCCGTTCTCCCGCAAGGCGGAAATATTCGACACCACCATCGGCTGGCGTTTCGTCAACACGCTGATGAAAGAACAGTACGGCGTCGATTCGATGCCGGAAACCGCCGAGAACGTGGCGGAGCAATTCAAAATCGGCCGTGAGGATCAGGACGCTTTTGCCCTGCGCAGCCAGCAGAGAGCCGGCCGTGCCATGACCGCTGGCGTGTTCGACGCCGAGATCGTGTCGGTGAGCGTGCCGCGCCGCAAAGCCGATCCACTGATCGTCAGCGAAGATGAGCATCCGCGTCCGGATACCACGGCGGAAGCACTGGCCAGGCTGGGAACGCCGTTCCGCAAGGAAGGCGGCACGGTCACCGCCGGCAATGCCTCTGGTGTCAACGACGGCGCCTGTGCTCTGTTGCTGGGCAATGAAGTGGCGGCGCGCCGTTGGAACCTGAAGCCCCGTGCCCGGGTGGTGGGTATGGCCACCGCCGGCGTGGAACCGCGCATCATGGGTATCGGCCCGGCGCCGGCGACTCGCAAGGTATTGGCTCAGACCGGCCTGAATCTGGTCGATATGGATATCATCGAATTGAACGAGGCGTTCGCGTCACAGTCTCTGGCGGTGCTGCGGGAACTGGGGTTGCCGGACGACGCCGAACACGTGAATCCCAACGGCGGTGCCATCGCGTTGGGGCACCCGCTGGGCATGAGCGGCGCCCGTCTTATCACCACCGCTTTGTGCGAGCTGGAGCGGCGTCAGGGCCGCTATGCGCTGTGCACCATGTGTATCGGCGTGGGGCAGGGCATTGCCGTGGTGATCGAGCGGCTTTAAACGAACAGAAAGCAACGCGGACAGACTCAACGACAGAATAACGAGAGGCGGAGCATGAACATGCCATTCAACCTGGAGAATCGTTTCGATCCGGTGGAGCGGGTCAGCGTGGATGAGCTCAAGCAACTGCAAGTGGAGCGTCTGCGTTGGAGCCTCACGCATGCCTACAACAATGTGGCGTTTTATCGGAAGGCGTTCGATGACGCCGGTGTTCATCCTTACGATCTGAAATCGCTGGACGACCTGCGTCATTTCCCGTTCACCACCAAATCGGATCTGCGCGACAATTATCCGTTCGGCATGCTCGCCACGCCAATGCGGGAAGTAGTGCGGGTGCACGCTTCCAGCGGCACCACCGGAAAGCCCACGGTGGTGGCCTATACTCAGAACGATATCAATAACTGGGCGGATGTGATGGCGCGTTCCATTCGTGCCGCCGGAGGCCATGCCGGCGATAAGGTGCACGTGGCCTACGGCTATGGTCTTTTCACCGGCGGTTTGGGCGCCCATTACGGTGCCGAGCGTCTTGGTTGCACGGTGATTCCCATGTCCGGCGGCCAGACCGAAAAGCAAGTGCAGCTGATCCGCGATTTCGAGCCGGACATCATCATGGTGACACCGTCCTACATGCTCAACATCGCGGACGAAATGGAACGGCAGGGCATGAATCCGTGCGAGTCCAGCCTGCGACTGGGTATCTTCGGCGCCGAGCCGTGGACCCAGACCATGCGCGAGGAGTTGGAAAGCCGCCTCGGTATCAGTGCGTTGGACATCTACGGCTTGTCCGAAGTAATGGGGCCGGGCGTGGGCATGGAATGCATCGAAACCAAGGACGGCCCGACCATCTGGGAAGACCACTTCTATCCGGAAATCATCAATCCGGAAACCGGAGAAGTGGTGCCGGACGGCGAATACGGTGAACTGGTTTTCACCTCCCTGACCAAGGAGGCGCTGCCTATCGTGCGTTACCGGACCCGCGATCTGACCCGGCTGCTGCCCGGCCAGGCCCGCCCCATGCGACGCATCGATAAAATCACCGGCCGCAGCGACGATATGCTGATTATCCGTGGCGTGAATGTTTTCCCCACCCAGGTGGAGGAGCAGATTCTCAAGATCGAGGATTTGGCTCCGCACTATGAAATTCATGTGGAAAAGGAAGGTAATCTGGACTGTGTGACGGTGCGGGTCGAGCGCAAACCGGAGTCCTCCGCCGAAGCGGCGGATGTGGCCAGGGCGCTGCAGCAGCGGGTGAAAACCCACATCGGTATCAGCACCAAGGTGGAGGTGGCCGATACCGGCTCGCTGGCGCGTTCCGAAGGCAAGGCCAAGCATGTGTTTGATCGGCGCCCGAAATAGAGCGCGGCTAATCGCGGCCCGAACCGTGACTTGTCCGCGCTCGGTGCTTCATCTAACCAGTCCCATCACCCAGTCCCGCACCGCGGCGATACCCTGCTCCCGTAGCCGTTCCTTTGGATAGACCAGGTGGAATGGCTGCGCCAGCAGTTCCGGTCCAAACGGTTGCACCAGGCGGCCGCTGCGCAGTTCATCCCGAATCAACTCCCGGCTCATCAGCGCTATACCCTGACCGTCCAGGGCGGCGCTGACGATGTGGGTGTCGTCCGAGAGTGCCAGGCCGGCATCGATATCCAACCCCGTTACCCTGGCCAGTTTTTGCCAGGCGGGCCAGCCCAGCGCCGCTCCGGAAGCGGTGGCGGGTTGGTAATGCAGCAGAGTGTGGTGATGCAGGTCGCTGTGCTGGCTGATGCCCAGCGCCGGGCTGCAGGCGGGAACGAAGACGTTATCGAACAGCTTTTCCGATTCCAGTCCGGGCCACGGGCCGTGGCCATAGCGGATTGCCATGTCGGCGGCGATGCCGTCCAGTGGCAGTACGTCATAAGTCACCTGAAGGCTCAGATTCAGGTCGGGTTGTTCTTCTCTCAGATAACAGACATTGGGCAGCAGCCAGCGCGCCGCCACCGACGGAATGGTGGACAGGGTGACGCTTTGTCGCTGAGGTGTCTGTCTCAGTCGTGACGCCACGTCATCGATGGCGTCGAAGGCGTCGGTGCATACCGCCCGCAGCGCCTGCCCCTGGGCGGTGAGAGTCAGTTGCCGTGGGCGGCGTATAAACAGGGGGACGCCCAGATGCTCTTCCAGCTGCCGCAGTTGGTGGCTGATCGCCGTGGGCGTTACCGACAGCTCCTCGGCGGCTTTTTTGGCGCTGCGCAGGCGTGCGGTCGCTTCGAAGGCGCGCAGGGCGGACAGCGGGGGCAGGCGTCGGGCACTCATGGATGTTGCCTATATGGATGAATTTTATTTTCCGGAATCGACAAAAAAACGTCGTTTGTCGCGGTTATCAGGCTCTGGCTTTATGGGGTTCATGTCAACAGCGATTGAATTAACCTCATTCATAAAGGAGCAGGACCATGACCGCTTTATTGCATCTCGATGCCAGCCCCCGTCCCGGCCGTTCAGGGACCGACGAGCACGGCTCCCATACCCGTCGACTGACCGACCATTTCGTCTCCCAATGGCGTCACCAGCGGCCCGGAGATGCGGTGATGCGCCGGGATATCGGCGCCCGACCGCCGGCGCTGACCACGGTGGAGTGGATCCAGGCCGCGTTTACCGCTCCGGACCGTCATCAGCCCTGGATGCGGGAGGTGCTGACGGAAAGCGATGCCCTGGTTCAGGAAGTACTGGATGCGGACATTCTGGTGCTGGGTGTGCCCATGTATAACTTCAGCTATCCCGCCGCCTTCAAGGCCTGGATCGACAATATTGTGCGGGTCGGGCGTACCGTGGATTTTGACCCGTCGAATCTGGAAGACCCGTTCACTCCGCTGCTTGCCGACCGGCCCCGCCATGCGGTGATTCTGTCCTCGCGGGGTGGCTTCGGCATGAATCCCGGTGGACCGCTGGCACATGTGAACCATCTGGAAGCGAGCATTCGCACCGCGCTGGAATTCATTGGCATCGAACGTTTCCACGAGATCGCCATTGAGCACCAGGAGGAGGGCGGCGAGCGCCTGGAGGCGTCCATCGCCGATGCGCTGTCCCGGGTGGATGCCCTGGTGGATGAGCTGCGGCGAATCCGGGAGCCGGTGCCGGCCTGCGCCTGACTAAGAGAGAAGGTCCCGATGTTCTTGTATCCTCTCCTTGTGTTGTGAGCGGAGCGCGGTAACACTGGCGCCGGCCTTGGAAATAGATCTCCATGGGTTGCTACGAAGCCGCTGTGGGAACTTGCCTGCAAGCGAATTCTTGGGCCGGAACCAATTCGCTTGCAGGCAAGTTCCCACAGCGGCCTTGTAGCTGGCGATTACCAGCAACGGCCACCAGATGAGGAACGGCAATGTACACGGGACAATGTTTATGCGGCGGAGTGCGGTTTCGCATTGAGGGGGAACTGGCTCCGGTGCAGGTCTGCCATTGTTCTCAATGCCGGCACGCTCAGGGCACGCCCTTCGCCACCAATATTCCGGTTTCCATCAGTGCTTTTCACCTGGACGCCGGAGAGGCGCTGTTGAAGGGCTTTGAGTCCACTCCGGGCAAGGAGCGGGTGTTCTGCGGTCACTGTGGTTCGCCGCTGTTCAGCCGGCGTGCCGATCTGCCGGATGTGGTGCGGATCCGCGCCGGTCTGATCAACGAGCCGCTGGATGTGCGCCCGGCCTGGCACTTTTTCACCGCCTCCAAGGCCAACTGGTGGGAGATCAACGATGATCTGCCCAGCTATGCCGAAGGTTATCCCGGACGGCGTTGAGCGCGCCGGATTTGGCTCCAGCCCCCTGGACGTTTATCATTTGCCGCGCCTGAGAGCCTGTTTCGGGGCTCTACGCCTTCGCGGCGGTCTGTCCCTGTCCGCCCGGATCATTCAGAGGTACCACCATGTTTACAGGCATTATCGAGGCCCAGGGCCATATCGACGCCCTGATTCCCAGCAACGGTGACGTGACCCTGCGCATCCAGAGCGCCGACCTGGATTTTGCCGATGTGCGGTTGGGCGACTCCATCGCCGTCAATGGCGTATGTCTGACCGTGACCGAGCTGGCCGGCGGCGACACCTTTTCCGCCGACGTCTCCGGTGAGACCCTGGCGCTGACCTCGCTGCGGCAGCTCAAGGCGGGCAGCCGGGTCAATCTGGAGAAGGCGATGACCCCGTCCACACGCATGGGCGGTCATCTGGTCAGCGGTCATGTGGATGGTCTCGGCAAGGTGGTGTCCCTGACCCCCGATGCCCGATCCGTGCGCATCGACATCGAAGCGCCGGTGGAATTGGCCCGTTATATCGCCAAGAAAGGCTCGATTACCGTGGATGGCATCAGCCTCACCGTCAACGAGGTGGATGGCCGGGTGTTCTCTCTCAACATCATTCCCCACACCCAGGACGTGACCACCATTCAGGACTGGAAAGCGGGCACGCCAGTGAATCTGGAAGTTGATATCATTGCCCGTTACCTGGAGCGGTTGCTGCTCGGCGAACGGGCGGCGGAGCCCGGTTCCGGCGGCATCACCATGGCGATGCTGGCGGAACATGGATTTGTGAAGTAACACTGGTTCTCCCCGTATGCACGCGCCCTCCTGGATTCGCGTGTAAGCGTGTTGCGTGTCAGCTTGAAGGCGAATTTTTATGCAGCTCAACAGCGTTGAAGAACTGATCGAGGATATCCGTCAGGGCCGAATGGTGATCCTGATGGACGATGAAGACCGGGAAAACGAAGGCGACCTGGTGATGGCGGCCGAGCACGTGACCGCCGAGGCGATCAACTTCATGGCGAAATACGGGCGCGGGCTGATTTGCATGCCCATGTCCAAGGAGCGCTGCGAGCAACTTGATCTGCCGCTCATGGTGCGCGCCAACGGCAGTGGTTTCGGCACCAAGTTCACCGTCTCCATCGAGGCCCGTGAAGGCGTTACCACCGGTATTTCCGCCGCTGACCGGGCGCGCACCGTGCAGGCCGCCGCCGCCCGCGATGCCAAGGCGTCCGATATCGTCCAGCCCGGGCATATCTTCCCGCTGATGGCCGAGCCCGGCGGCGTGTTGCGCCGTGCCGGTCACACCGAGGCCTCCTGTGATCTGGCGATGATGGCGGGGTGCGAGCCGGCGGGGGTGATCTGCGAAGTGATGAACGAAGACGGCTCCATGGCCCGGCGGCCGGATCTGGAGGCGTTCGCCCAGGAGCATGGCCTCAAGATCGGCACCATTGCTGACCTGATCCAGTACCGCGCCCTCAATGAACAGACCGTGGAACAGGTCAGTGAGCACCCGCTGGCGACCTGGTACGGCGACTTCCGCCTGGTGGCGTTCCGCGACACGGTGGACGGGCACGTACACGTGGCGCTGGTGAAAGGCGAGATCACCGAGGACCGGGAAGTGACGGTCAGGGTGCATCAGGTGGACCCGCTGCGGGATCTGATGAGCGCCAAGATCGACGGCCGTACCGGCTGGAACATGCACCGGGTGCTGGATGCCGTGTCCCGGGCGGAGTGCGGGGTGGTGATCCTTCTTGGTCAGGACGACGAGTCGGCGGCGCCGACCCTGAATCGGATCGAGGCGTTTTTCGACGGCACCGCCACGCAGCCGAAGGGGCAGTCCCGGGCCTACCGCAACATCGGCACCGGCTCGCAGATTCTCACCGCGCTGGGGGTGCGTAAAATGCGCCTGCTCAGTTCGCCAATGAAGTTCAACGCGCTGTCCGGCTTCGGCCTGGAGATCGTGGAATACGTGGACGCGGAACAGTAGACGCTGGACGCGAGGCGCCGGACGCGAGACGCTGAACCGCAAAAGCGTCAGGCGTCGGGCGTCCAGCGTCTGGCCATCAGTAGACACCACCGTAAGCACCGGCGTTACCTGGTGCGGTGGGATTAGCAGGATGGAATCATGCAAGACATCAAAACCTTTGAAGGCACTTTGAGCAATGTGGGCGGCCGTTATGCCCTGGTGGTGGCGCGTTTCAACAGCTTCGTGGTGGAAGCGCTGCTGGCCGGCGCCGTGGACACTTTGGTGCGGCATGGCGTGGAACGCGCCGATATTGAAATCATTCGCGTGCCGGGGGCCTGGGAGTTGCCGGTGGCGGTGAAGAAAGTGCTGGAGAAGCGGGATTACGATGCCGTCATCGCCCTCGGCGCGGTGATTCGCGGTGGTACCGCGCATTTCGAGTACGTCGCTGGTGAAGCCGCCAAAGGCATCGCCGCGGTACAAAACAGCACCGGTGTGCCGGTGGCGTTCGGCGTCCTTACCGTGGACAGCATCGAACAGGCCATCGAGCGCAGTGGTACCAAGGCGGGCAACAAAGGCGCGGAAGCTGCCCTGTCCGCCCTGGAAATGGTTTCTCTGTTCAAGGCCCTTTAATGACCACTCCCGCTTCGTCCTCCACCCCCGCTGCCCGCCGCAAAGCCCGGCGTTACGCCTTGCAGGCGTTGTATCAATGGCAACTGGCGGGGACCACGCTGAGCGATATCGAGGCTCAGTTTCTGGCCCAGAACGACATGAGCAAGGTCGATCGAAGCTATTTTCATGATCTGCTCCACGGCGTGCCTGCCCGGGTCTCTGATCTGGACGAATCGCTGAGGCCCTTTCTGGACCGTCGGGTGGAAGAGTTGTCCCAGGTGGAGAAGGTGATCCTGCGGATTGGCGCCTTCGAACTGCGGGAACGCCTGGACGTGCCTTATCGGGTGGTGATCAACGAAGGTATCGAGCTGGCCAAGGTGTTCGGTGCCGATGATTCCTTCAAGTACGTCAATGGGGTTCTGGACAAGCTGGCCCGCCGGGCGCGCGCGGCGGAAACCCGGCCCGGCGGTGCCGCGCCTGACGATCAGCCGCCCTCCTGACGCTGCTTTCCTGATCTTTCGTTCATGAACAGGAGTCGGCATGGACGAGTTCGCTCTCATCCGCCGCTACTTTCATCATCGCCAGGGCGAGGACGTGGTCCTCGGCCCCGGCGATGACGCCGCCCTGCTGTCGCCCCCGACTGGTGAGCAACTGGTGATGACGCTGGACACCAGTGTCGCCGGCCGTCATTTTCCCGAGGATATGCCCGCCGCCGATATCGGCTACCGCTGCCTGGCGGTGAACCTGTCGGATCTCGCCGCCATGGGGGCCACGCCCCGCTGGTTTCTGTTGTCCCTGACCTTGCCGGAAGCCGATCCGGACTGGTTACGCGATTTCAGCGCCGGCTTGTTCGAGCTGGCCGATCAGGTCGGCATCTCTCTGGTGGGAGGTGACGTGACCCGGGGGCCCTTGAACATTGCCATTCAAGCCACCGGCTCGGTATTGCCGGGGCGCGCGTTGCGCCGCGATGGCGCGCGGCCGGGCCAAACCCTGGCGGTGACCGGCGTGCCCGGGCTGGGCGGGCTGGGGCTGCGTCACTGGCAGGCCGGTATTCGTGATTCGCAAAGTGCGCGGCATTTTGCCCGCCCGCGCCCCGCGCTGGAGTGGGGCGCGGCCCTGATGGGGCGTGCCGGCGCCGCTCTCGATCTGTCCGACGGTCTGTTGCAGGATCTGGGGCATATTCTGAGCGCCAGCGGTGATCTGGGGGCGGAGCTGGTGCTGGCGGACCTGCCGGTAAACGACGAACTGGCAGCGCTGGAGGCGGAAGACCGCTGGGCGCTGCAGCTGTCCGGCGGCGATGATTATGGGCTGTTGTTTACCTGGCCGGCCGGTGTCGCGGTCCCGGCAGGGGCCCGGGCTATCGGCCGGATCACCGATGTCCCGGGGGTGCGATTGCATTATCCCGATGGGCGAGTGAGCGATGCGGAACCCGGCGGCTGGCGTCATTTTTAGCGGTATGGATATCTAGATGGATATCACCAATCCGGTCCATTGGTTTGCTTTCGGTTTCGGCTCGGGGCTGTCGCCAGTGGCCCCGGGCACCGTCGGCAGCGCATTGGCGTTGCTATTGTGGTGGTGGCTGGCGCGTTTGCCGATGCCCTGGTACTTGCTGTTGGTATTGGCGTTGAGCCTGGCCGGAGTGTGGATCTGCGGCAGTACCAGCGGTCAGTTGGGGCTGCATGATCCGTCGGCCGTGGTCTGGGACGAATGGGCCGGCCTGTGGCTGGCGCTGGCCGGTCTGCCCCGGCGCTGGTGGTGGGGGACCGCCGGGTTTGTAGTGTTCCGTCTCTTCGATGTGATCAAGGCCGGGCCGGTGGGCTGGGCGGATCACGCTTTGCCCGGCGGTTGGGGTATTGTCGCGGATGATCTGTTCGCCGGGGTGATGGCGCTGGCGGTGCTGTGGTTGTTTCGCGCCGTATGGCAGCGGTGTTCCCCTTTGCGGTGACCGTTTGTGGGGCAAACTGTGGGAGCCAGCCTGCTGGCGAATACGGTCGCTGGCATTGGGATGCTCGCTTGCAGGCAAGCTCCTGCAGCGGCTCCGTGGCCCCTTCTGTGGGAAGCTGCCTTGGCAGCGAATGCCGCGCTTACGCCCGATTGGGCAGGGCCGCGTCCAGCCGTTGCAAGCGGTCCCGAATCCGGCGCTCGACCCCGGCGGCATCCAGGCCATGGTCGGCCAGCAACGCTTCCCGCTTGCCGTGGTGGACGAATTCATCCGGTAACGCCAGATTCAGCACCGGCATCACCACGCCTTCGTCCATCAGCAGCTCGTTAACCGCCGAACCGGCGCCGCCCATGCGTTGATGATCTTCCAAGGTGACCAGCAACGTATGGCTGGCGGCGGCCTCAAGGATCGCGTCGCGGTCCAGTGGCTTGACCCAGCGCATATCAAGAACGGTGGCGTCCAGGGCCTCGCCGGCCTCCCGGGCGGCTTCGCCCAAAGCGCCGAAGGACAGAATCGCCACCGGTCCCTTGCCTTCCCGCAGCACCCGGCTCTTGCCCAGCGGCAGCGGTGTCATGGTGTCTTCAATGACGGCGCCGGGGCCGGTGCCGCGTGGATAGCGGACCGCCGCCGGCCCCTGGTGCAGCCAGGCGGTGTAGAGCAGTTGCCGGCATTCATTTTCATCGCTGGGCGCGGCGATCACCATATTGGGCACGGTGCGCAGGTAGGCCAGATCGAAAACGCCGCCATGGGTGGCGCCGTCCTCACCGACGATGCCGGCGCGATCCAGGCCGAAGGTCACATCCAGCTCTTGCAGGGCGACATCGTGGATCAACTGGTCGTAGCCCCGTTGCAGGAAGGTGGAATAGATCGCCACCACCGGCTTCTGACCTTCGCAGGCGAGACCGGCGCCCAACGTCACCGCGTGTTGTTCGCAGATCGCCACGTCGTGATAGCGGTCCGGGAAACGGTCACGGAACGCCACCATGCCCGAGCCTTCACACATGGCCGGGGTAATCCCCACCACGCGCGGATCGCGCTCGGCCATGTCGCACAGCCACTGGCCAAACACGTCCTGATACTTCGGGCCCTTGGCCTTGGCCGGTTTGGCTACTTCCACCTTGGCTTTGGGTTCGATCTTGTTGAGCGCGTGGTAGCCCACCGGGTCCGCCTCGGCGGGAGCGAAGCCCTTGCCCTTGGTGGTGTACACGTGCAGAAGCTGCGGCCCTTCCAGGTCGCGCATGTTCTCCAGGGTGGCGGTGAGCTCGTCCAGGTCGTGGCCGTCGATGGGACCGATGTAATTGAAACCGATGGCCTCGAACAGCATGTCCGGGCTCACCATGTTCTTCATGCTCTCCTCGGTGCGACGCACGAAATCCCAGGCCGCCGGCATTGCCGACAGCACCTTCTTGCCGCCTTCGCGCAGCGCGATATAGGTCTTGGAGGCCCAGATGCGTGCGAAATAGTTGGCCAGACCGCCCACGTTGTGGCCGATGGACATGGTGTTGTCGTTGAGGATGACCAGCAGGTTGGCGCGGGTGTGCGCGGCGTGGCTGAGGGCCTCGAACGCTTGACCGGCGGTCATGGCGCCATCGCCGATCACCGCCACGGTACGCCGGTCCTTGTCCCCCTGACGGGCGCCCAGAGCCATGCCCAGCGCCGCGCTGACCGAGGTGGACGAGTGCCCCACGCCGAAGGTGTCGTAGGGGGACTCGCTACGCTTGGGAAAGCCGGACAGTCCATGTTGTTGGCGAATGGAGGTCAGTGCCTCCCGCCGGCCGGTGAGGATCTTGTGCGGATAACACTGATGGCCGACGTCCCAGACCAGACGATCATGGGGCGTATCGAACAGATAGTGCAGTGCCACGGTCAGCTCCACCACGCCGAGGCCGGCGCCGAAGTGGCCACCGCTGCGGCCCACCGCGAACAACAGGTAGGCACGCAATTCATCCACCAGTTGCTCGAGCCGGTGTGGTGCCAGCCGGCGCAAATCCGCCGGTGCGTTGATGCTGTCCAGCAGCGGCGTGGCCGGGCGGGTGAGCGGGATGTCGGTAAAGGTCTTTGGCATAACTGCCTCTGAACGGAGCTGCGATGTTCCGCCGCCAGTGGCCGGTCAAGGCCGCGGGTGCGGAAAAACGTCATTATAGCGGGGTTGAGGCGACCCCGTCAGTGACCGCGGCGGATGATGTAGTCGGCCAGATCGAGTAACGGACGGGCCGCTTCACCATGACCCTGCAAGTGCCCGCGGGCCTGCTGGCAAAGGGTTTGGGCCCGTTCGCGGCTGGCCTCCAGACCGATCAGGGCGGGGAAGGTGCTTTTACCCTGTTTTTCATCCGAGCCACTGGGTTTGCCCAACTGCGCGGTATCCACGGTGACATCAAGGATGTCGTCCTGAATCTGAAACGCCAGGCCGATGGCGTCGCCGAAGGCCAGCAGAGCCTGCTCCAGGGCCGGGTCCGGGCGGTTCGCCGCCAGATATCCCAGGTGCAGGCTGGCGGTGATCAAACGGCCGGTTTTCAGATAGTGCATGCGTTCCAGGGCGCTGACCTGCTGCAAGCGGCCCTCGGCCTCCATGTCCTGCATCTGGCCCGCTGCCATGCCGGCGGCTCCGGCGGCCCCGGCCAGGGTGCGTACCATGCCGACCCGGGTGGCGGCGGGGTAATCGCCGGCGTCGCCAAGCAGCTCGAATGCTAGCGTGAGCAGGGTGTCGCCAGCGAGAATCGCGGTGGCCTCGTCGAAGGCTCGATGGCAGGTAGGTTGGCCACGGCGCAGGTCGTCGTCGTCCATGGCTGGCAGATCATCGTGTACCAGCGAATAAGCGTGGATCAGTTCCACCGCGGTGGCGGGGGCATCGGCCTGTTCCGGTGTACCTCCGCTCAACTGGCAGGCGGCATAGACCAGCAGTGGACGGATCCGCTTGCCGCCGGCCAGGGCTGCGTAGCGCATGGCCTCGGCGAGGCGCGGCGCATCGCTGGTGGCGGGTTCCGGCAAATAGCGGCGCAGCGCCTGTTCCAGGCGGGTACGGGCGTCGTCGGCGAAAGACCCCAGGCCCAGATTGTCACTGGCCATCGGGGGCCTCGAAGGGGGCCGGTTCGGCGTCCGGGTCCTGTTCCAGGAGGATCTGTACTTTCTGTTCGGCCCGGGACAGCGCCTGTTGGCACTGGCGGGTGAGTTTTACCCCTTCCTCGAAAGCGCCCAGCGACTCTTCCAGAGTCATCTCGCCGGATTCCATGCGTTCCACCAGGGCTTCCAGATTATCCAGGGATTCTTCCAATTGCGGGACTTGCTTGGCCATCGTTTTCCTCCGTGGGCGGCGCAACGTTAACGGAGGTGTCAGGCCGGGTCAATTGGTGGTGGTGAGCCCGGTGCCGCGGAGAATCGGGGGGCTTGCAGGGTGCCGTCATACCAGGGGGCGCGGCTGTCGAAATGAATGTGGTCGTCTGGCCGCCGGTCCGGAGCCTGATCCAGGCTGCCGGCGGGGACGATGAAGCCGTTGCCGTCCCGGCTTTGATGCGGCACCGGCGTGCCGCAGTGGCGGCAGAATGCGCGCGCGAAGCGCTGCGCCTCCGGCAAGTCAAAACGTTGTATCCGCTCTTCGCCGGCCAGCCATTCGATCTGGTCATTGCCGATAAAGAGGTTGGAGGCGTGAGCACTTCCGGTGGCGTGCCGGCAGCGGCTGCAATGACAAAGATGAAACTGCTTGAACGGGCCGGAGATCCGGAAGTGGACCTGCCCGCAAAGACAGCGGCCCTGGTAGGTTGTCATGATGTTCCCCGGTGGTGGTTGATAAGCGAATTAGGGCGTATGGAACGCTTTCACGAGATCCCGTGGCAATCACTATCCCGCGCTTTCAGGTCATCCTCAAGAGGCCGCTCGGGCTTTGGTGGGAGAAGTGCTTTTTCCTTTAAATTCAAAGCAGTTGGCGACGCGCTGAAAAGCCCTGATCGGGGCCGGGAATGAGCAGGCGTCATTGATTCCAAATAGGTCTAACAGGGGGCTTCCGAGGCTCCGATGGGGCGCCTATAGTGAAATGCCCGCTGGCCGCCGCAAGCCGCTTCTTCCTCTGATCTCCTTTCCCTATGGCGTCTCGCTTGCGGTACCGGCGGGGGCTCTTTCTCCCCGCTCGTCTCACCTCAATTCCCTCTTCTCTGGACCGCAGAGGCCGGTTCATTCGGGTCATTCCAGGCTTTTTTTCTGTCCCCTTATTTCGGGCGGTTTATTTCCCTCCGCCGTTCCCTTTGGATAGGAAAGTCGGCCCGGCCGACAGCAAACAATAATAAGAGAGGGGCAGAGCGATGGTGGGCGCCAATTCCACCTACGAGATCCATGTGTTCATTGGTTGTGCTCTCGCTGTTGGTGAGGAGACGCAAGAGAACTGGGTGGGGGCCTGGCAGCCGCTGATGGTGTTCTCCCGCCAATACCGCCTCTGTGGGTACCACGATTATTCGCGCATGGAACGGGTGGCCAGGGAACATGGGTGGGTCGAGGTTCTCGTCGCCCGGGATGGGGTTCTCATCGAAGGGCAGTTGCACCAGGCCCGGCCGGCGGTGCGTGACGCGTTCGAGCGGGCGCTGACGACGGGCGGGGCGGTGCTGGTGTACACGGAGTGGGAAGGCAGCGGCTTGCCACTGTCCCAGGGCTGACAGGCGCTAAGCGGCGGAGGGGTCGGCTTCCTGCAGGCGATAACCATAGCCGTAGACAGCATTGAGCTGCCAGCCGTGTTCCGGGGTCAGCCCCAGCTTGCGGCGGACACGATAGATATGTACATCCAGTGTGCGTGACGAGAACTGCTCGTCTTTACCCCAGACATACTCGTACAGATACGCTCGGGCCAATGGGCGGCCAAGATTGCTGAATAGCAGGAAGGCCAGCCGGTATTCCTGGTGTGTCAGCTTGACCGGCTGACCCTCTCGGTGAAGGGTCTGACGATTCACATCGAACACGATGTTGCCGTGGCTGGGGTCTTCTTCTCGTCCTTTCTCCACACTCAAGGGGCCATTGCGGCGGCGTAGCACGGCGATAGCCCGTGCTTTCAGCTCCCGCGCCCGGAACGGCTTGTTGATGAAATCCTCGGCGCCACCTGTCAGGGCCTCGACCACGTCCTGTTCGCTGTTGCGCACGGTGAGCATGATCACCGGAGGGGGTGATTCCAGGTACGAAGTGAACCAGGTCAGAACTTCCAGTCCACTGCCGTCCGGTAACTCCCAGTCGAGAATGGCCAGGTCGAAGGTGTGGCGTTTTGTCGCCTGGATCAATTCCTTGCAACTGGAAAAGGTGGAAATCTTCAGTGTGATTTTATGGCGCCCCCATGGACCAGTCAGGGCCTGACTGACTTGGGCCAGTACAGCAGGCTCGTCATCCAGTATGGCGATATGCATGGTCCCTGTTCCCTCTCAAGTGACACGGTGCATTGTTATATGGAGTCATGTTTCCCTGGCGCCGACGAAATTTTCGGGCACGCCTGTACGAATTGTTATCCGACCCGGGCCGCAGCGGGGGATCAAAGCGTTATTTTTATTAATGTTTTGCATCCACGCCCTCTGGCGCACTTTGCAACAGGGCGGGATCAGGCGTGTCCGGGGCGGCTTCGCCCGGGCGGAATGTTAGGACGGTGAATCGATAAAGTCATCCACGATAAGGCAAAAATTGTTAATGCATTTTATGCTTATTTAAATAAATGGAAAGAAAGAGTCTGATGTTAAAGCATTAAATTGTTTTTCAATTGTAAGTATTTAATCGTATATTCCGTGATAAATATAAAACAACTGTCAACAGAATATGAACAATGGTTTCGGACTGTTGTTTGTTTGTTGCTCCCAACCCATTCTCCCGCCCCGCAGTCTACCGACCACGTCACATAATCGCATTTCTTGATGGCGCTTGGTACTGAACCCGCCGGGCAAAGTCCCAGGGTGGTAGGCCGCAAGGCCGCGGAACGGCTCCCGAACAGGCGTGCCGGTCCCAAAATACGTTATCAGGATGGGATGCATCTGTTATGAAAATGAATAAAACCGCTATTGCTCTGGCAGTTTTCGGCTTGGCCGGCGCTGGTTCCGCTCTCGCCGCGGACGGCACCATTACTTTCAACGGTAAAATCACCGACCAAACCTGTGAAATCACCACCCCGGGTGGCACCGACTTCACCGTGACCCTGCCGACCGTGTCGGCTCAGACGCTGGCCGCTGCCGGTGAAGTTGCTGGTCGTACGCCTTTCGCCATCAACCTGTCCAACTGCTCCGCTGGGCAAGTGGCGACCTACTTCGAACCGGGTCCCACCGTGGACTTCAACACCGGTCGTCTGAATAACCAGATCGACGCCGCCAGCAATGGTGCCACCAACGTTCAAATCCAGCTGCTGGGTGAGAACAACCTCGTCCTGCCGGTGCTGGCCGCTGGTGCCAACGGTGCGCAAACCAACTCCCAATGGGTAACGGTTGCCAACGAAGGTGACGGCGCTGACCTGAACTACTACGCCGAGTACTACGCCACCGCCGCCACCGGCGCCGGCGACGTCTCCACCAGCGTTCAGTACACCATTATCTATCAGTAATCCCCATGGTTTCCGCGGGCCGGCTTGCCGGCCCCGGATACCTTCTTGTCTGTTCTTCCAGGTTTCGGGTGGTGGCTATGAAGCGCTTTTCCCTTTGTTTGTTGTCATTCGCCTTGCTGGTCACGGGCGTTGCCTCACAGGCCGCCGTGGTGATCGGCGGTACCCGGGTGATTTATCCCGGTGGCGATCGTGAAGTCTCGGTGCAACTGACCAACGACGGCGAAAACCCGGCCCTGGTGCAAGTATGGATCGACGCCGGCGACGCCGACGCCGCTCCGGAACAAAGCGATGTGCCTTTCATCGTACTGCCGCCGATTTCCCGCGTGGAAGCCGGCAGCGGTCAGGTTCTTCGAATTTCCTTTACCGGTGGCAAGACGCCGCAGGAAGACCGTGAGTCCGTGTATTGGCTGAATGTGCTCGACATTCCGCCGGCGCCGAAGGCCGAAGAGGGGATCCCCCAGAATTTCCTGCAGTTGGCGGTTCGCTCGCGCATCAAGTTGTTTTACCGGCCCAAGGGGTTGAGCGGTAAAGCCAACGACGCTCCGGAAAAACTGCAGTGGTACCTGTCCCGTTCCGGCGGGCAAGCGGTACTCAAAGCAAAAAACCCCACGCCTTACCACATCACCGTCAGCCGTCTGGAAATTCTCCGTGGAGAAAGCGCGCTGATACCGGTGCCCGTGGACGAGGGCATGATCGCCCCCGGTAGCAGCCTGGAATTCCCCTTGCCCGCTAATGCGCCGGCCGCGATTGGCCAGGTGCGCATGACCACCATCAATGACTTCGGTGGTCGGGTGGCCCGGGATGTGCCGGTGGGCCGTTGATAGAAAAACGCCTGAACAAAAAAAATGGACGCGGGGTGTCTCATGAATCAAAAGTGCGTTGTGTCGCGCCGGATTACCGGTCGGAGTGCCGCTGCCCAACTGCTTGGTGGCCTGGCTCTGCTGACTTGGACGCCGGCCGTGCTGGCTCAAACCGAGACTCAGGTGGCGGCGGCCTCCTTCAATAGTGATTTCCTTCGCGGTGCCGCCAAGGATATGGATGTTTCCCGTTACGCCCAGGGTAACCCGACACTGGCGGGCGACTACTATCTGGATGTCTACGTCAACGGCTCCTGGAAAGGCCGTAATGAGTTGGCCTTTCGCGCCGCCCCCGGCGAAATCAACGCGCACACCTGTTTTACCCTGAGCATGCTGTCCGGCTATGGCGTGGACGTCAGCACCATTGAGGGAGTCGGTGACGCGCTGAGCGATGAGTGCCGCTCCCTGGAAGGCTGGTTGCCGGGCGCCCAGGCCCGTTTCGACAGCAGCAACATGCGTCTGGATATCAGTATCCCGCAAGCCAATATGCGCCGCAGCGCACGTGGCTATGTGGATCCGGCGTTCTGGGATCCGGGTATCAATGCCGGCTTCCTGAGTTACAACTTCAACGCGCTGCGTACCGAAACCCATTACGGCGGTAATGACAGCACCTACGACAATGCCTACTTGATGCTCAACAGCGGCATCAACATCGGTGCCTGGCAATTGCGGCATGATTCCAATGTGTCACGCCGTGATGGGCAGGGCACTGACTGGCAGAACACCGCCACCTATCTGCGCAGGCCGATTCCGTCGATCCGCGGCATGGTCACAGTGGGCGACGCCTACACTGAAGGTAACCTGTTCGATTCGATGGGATTCCGCGGTGCCCGTCTGGCGTCCGATGATCGCATGCTGCCGGATTCGCTGCGCGGCTATGCGCCCACCGTTCGTGGCGTGGCGGAAAGCAACGCGATCGTGGAAGTACGCCAGAACGGTCAGGTGATTTACCAGGCCACGGTGCCGCCGGGGCCGTTTGTTATCGATGATCTCTACCCCACCGGTTATGGCGGCGACCTGGAGGTCACCGTTACCGAAGCGGATGGTCGTATCCGCCGCTTCAGCCTGCCCTTTGCCTCCGTGCCGCAGATGTTGCGTCCGGGCATCTCCCGTTACAGCGCCACCGCCGGCAAGGTACGCGAAACCAGCCTGGACGATGATCCCTGGCTGATGCAGGCCACCTATCAAAAGGGCCTGACCAACCGGCTGACCGGTTATACCGGCGCCACGTTCAGTGATGACTATCAGGCCTGGCTGGCCGGTGTCGCGGTGGGGACGCCCGTTGGTGCCTTCTCCGCCGACGTCACCCACGCCCGTACCGGGTTCGATCGCTATGGCGATCGCAATGGTCAGAGCTACAAGCTGGGCTACAGCAAATTCATGCCCGATACCGGTACCAATGTGACGGTGGCGGCCTACCGCTATTCCACCTCCGGTTACCTGGGGTTGCGTGACGCCATCATCGCCCACGATTACGAAGATCGTCAGTTGGGCTTCGATGCGGTGCGTCGTCAGCGCAGTGAATTCCAGCTCACCGTGAATCAGACCCTGGGGGCTGGTTGGGGGGCGATGTACTTCACCGGCTCCGTTCGCGATTACTGGAAAAGCGAAGGGGAAACCACGCAATACCAAGTGGGGTACAACAACAACTACGGGCCCTTCCACTACGGTTTCTCGGCGCTGAAGACCGAGGACGAATTTGGCTACGACGACACCCAGTACAACTTCAACTTCTCGGTGCCGCTGGACAACGTGGCCGGCAACGCCAGCCTGATCGGCTCCGGAACCATGCGTGACAGCGCCTACGAGAGCAGCCGTCTGGGTGTCTCCGGCAGTACCGGCGTGGACGGCAACATGACTTATAACGTGGCGGTCAGCCACCAGGATCAAAGCGGCGCCACCGGTGAACTCAGCGGTGAATACCGGGCGCCCTATGCCACGCTGCGGGCCTCTTACAGCCATAACGACAACTTTACGCAGATGGGGGCCGGTGTCAGCGGCAGCATGGTGGCGCACAGCGGCGGCGTGACGCTGACGCCTCAGCGCGGTGAAACCATGGTGTTGGTGGAAGCGCCGGCGGCCGCTGGGGCTCGCGTGACCAACATGTCCGGTGTGCGCATCGATAAACGCGGCTACGCGGTGGTGCCGTACGTTTCGCCTTACCGCTTGAACTCGGTGACGCTGGATCCCAACGACATGTCCACCGAAGTGGAACTGAAGACCAGCAGCCAGCAAGTGGCGCCCTACGCCGGGGCCGTGGCCAAGCTCACCTTCGATACCGTCAGCGGTCAGGCGCTGCTGATCAAGGCTAAAGGACCGGATGGTGAACCGGTTCCATTCGGCGCCGAAGTGTACGACGAGGCCGGTCAGCCGGTGGGGCTGGTGGGCCAGAGCGGCCGGGTCTATCTGCGTACGGAAAAAGAGAGCGGCCGTCTGAGCGTCAAGTGGGGCGAGGAAGCGAACCAGAGCTGTGACATCGACTATCGCGTGCCGGAGTCCGATCAGGACGCAAGCGCGGCCCGCGCCTACCATCATCTGGAGGCCCGTTGTGAATAAAGTGTCCATACCTAATTGGTTCGTTGCTTCGATTGTGGTCCTGGTATTGTCGATGGTGTCCATTTCGGCCAGAGCGGCCTGTTATGTCGAAACCAGTGTCCAGAATATCAATATGCGAATGGGGCAGGTGACGATTACACCGAATGTGCCGGTCGGTACGGTTCTGGCGATGCAAGAGTTCCCCATTGGCGCCAGAGAAGATGCGGTGCGCTGTTATGGGGGGGGCGGATATATGCGTGGGCGGACCTTGATTGGTAATCCCAGCAGCTATGATCCGAATATCTATACGACCCAGGTGGATGGTATCGGGATTCGTCTTTCACGGCGCATCGCAGGCCTTAGCCAGACCGTGGTATATCCGCATGATTTGCGTCTTAACAGCTCAAGGGGCAGGTTGTCCGAAGGGTATTTTCGCGTAGAAATTATCAAGATCGCTAATCAAACCGGGTCAGGCACGCTGGCTCCCGGCCAGTACACAACTTACTACGCGGATGGGTCTGGCTCAGGGACTCCGATCCTCACCTCGTACCTGGACGCCAGCGCGATCACCATCGTCTCTTCCGCCTGCGAGGTGGATATGGGGTCCCGCAATATCGCCGTGGACTTCGGCACGGTGTCCCGTTCCGTTTTTTCCGGCGTTGGCAGTACCAATACGGAGAAGGAGTTCCAGGTGGGATTGTCCTGTGTCGGCCCCAGCAATGGCCAGGACACGGTGAAGCTGTCTTTCGGGTACACCCCGGATCCCAGTGGCGCCGCCGGAGTAATCAAGATCGATGGTGGCACCGAAGCCGCCAGTGGCGTGGGCATCCAGCTGCTGGACAACCGTACTTCCTCGCCCATCGCCAACGGCGAGCGTGTCGAACTGGGTACGGTGACGCCTGGGGACCATCAATTCCAACTGCCGCTGAAGGCCCGTTATTACCAGACCGCTCCCATCGTCAACGGCGGTGAAACCCGGGCGATCGCTACATTCACCATCGAATACAACTGACTCCAACGCCAACAGCGAGGGAACGCGCCGACTCGGCCCGAGGACAGGGCCTGCTGAAGAGGGTGGACCATGCAAGGCGTGAAAAAAAAATGCCGGGGGCAATTTTCAATGTCGCTTCAGCGGCGGCCCGGAGGATGGCCGCCACGGACGGTGGGCATAAGACATGGGGTGATCGGCGGCTTGTTCGGCGGACTGCTGTTCGCTGGCACTATGGCTGCCGCGCAACCGCAGACTGCCACGGAGCCACGGACTGCCGCGGAGTCACCGCCTTCGCCGAGATACTACATCGTTCGTCCCGGCGATACGCTTTGGGACATCGCCGAAGCCTATCTTGGGGATGCCCGGGCCTGGCGCCGTGTGCGTGACCTCAACCACCTTTCCGACCCCTACCACTTGCAACCCGACACCAAGCTGATACTGGAGGAGAACAGTCCTTTGGGTATCGATGTGCTTCACTTGGAAGGTGAGGTCTGGGCCGAGGACGTCGATGGAAATCGGCGGCCTCTGCTGACCGGCATGCAACTGGGTGCAGGTCAGTCGGTGGTTACCGGTCCTTTCGCTTTTGTATCCCTGCGTCTGGAGGACGGCTCCCAGGTGGTTTTGCCATCCAGCAGCCGGATCCGGTTCATCAAAGAGCGTGAGCAGGGTATTGTTCGCGTCCGCCTGGAACGTGGCGCGGTGGAATCCAAGGTCACCCCCCGCCCTGGTGAGGAGCATTACCAGGTGGAAACCCCGGTAGGTATCATCGGTGTGCGTGGCACCCATTTTCGTGTGCGTGAACAGGCTGGCGGCGCTACCACCAGTGTGCTGCGCGGGGCAGTGGCGATCAGCCATGATGGGCGGCCTCAAGGCCGGGTGCGTGAAGGTGAGGGGGGGCGTCTGGACAGCCGCGGCCGGCTGACCAGAGTGGCGCTGTTGCCCGCGCCCACCTTGCTGCCCGACTGGCGTGGCGCCGGCGGTGTCCTGCATGCCAGGGTCGAGCCGTTGCCGGGAGCTATCCAATACCGGCTGCAGATGTCCAGGGACAGCGATTTCATCGAGCTGGTACGTGAAGCGGTGTCGGATGATGGTGAGTTCAAAGTCGAGGACGTGCCCGCGGGGGCGTACCATGTCCGCTTGTCGGCCGTCGATGCCAATGGCATTGAAGGGCGCGAAGCGCATCATGTGTTTTTCCTGCGCGGGGTGGGTGCTCATCGTTAGGCCCTCTCGTTTTTCGATTCTCCTTTTAAGCAAGCTGTCCCGATGTCCATACTGACCAGCGAGGCGTTATTTCGCCGCCTGTTTTTTCAATGGGGCCTGTTGCTCCTGATCGCCCTGGCCGCTACTGGCTGGTTGGCGAGCCGTGACTTCGTACAACTCAACGCGTCGGTCTATGACCGCTTGATCGCTTGGTCGGACCAGCCGGTGAACGACGACATCCTCATTGTCGCCGTGGATGACCGCAGCCTTCGGGAGATAGGGCGCTGGCCCTGGAGCCGATTGGTGCACGCGGCGTTGGTGGACCGCTTGCATGAGGCCGGTGTGCAGGCCGTGATGATGGATATTCTTTTTCTGGAGGCGGAAGACGACGGCAGGGCGGACCGGCGCCTGGGCGAAGCCATGGCCCGTGCCGGCAATGTTTATGTGCCATTGGCGCGCGCTCCCATGGCGACACCGGGGGCGCCTCCCGTGGTTTATCCGCCATTGCCGGACATCGCCGATAATGCCGCCGGCATAGGCCACATTAATGTGGAGGCGGATATGGACGGCAAGGTGCGACGTCTGTATTTGTGCGAGGGCGTCATCGACCAGGTGGTGCCGCATCTTACCTGGGCGCTGTTCGATGCTCTCGTGGGCCAGGGCCTGGCCGCGGGGATGGCCATGCCGGGTGAGGAAATCCAATCGATTCACAACACGCCTTCCTGGCATCGGGACCACCTGGTTCGGGTGCCGTTTCGGGGGCCGCCCGGAGTGTTTCCCCGAGTGTCCTACAGCAGTGTGCTGCTGGGCGAGGTCCCGGACGAACTGCTGAGGGGCCGGATCGTGCTGGTCGGCGCCACCGCCTCCGGTCTGGGGGATCGCTATGCGGTACCGGTATCGGGCCGGATGGGTACCATGGCCGGCGTGGAAATCCAGGCCAACCTGCTGAACGCTTTGATGGATGGCTATGTCATTACCGAGTTGGATAAAGCCACGCGAATATTGCTGTCCATGGTGCCGGTGCTGGCATTGATGATCGCCTTGCTGGTGTCGCGTATGCGCTATGTCCATGCTCTGATGGCGTTGATGGTGGCACTGACCATGGCGGCGTGCGCGCTGGCTTTGCGGTTGGGAATCTGGTGGCCTCCGGCGGCGTCTTTAATGGGGCTGGTGCTGTTCTATCTGTTGTGGCAATGGCGTAGCCAGAGCGTGATCCTGCGCTGGTTCAGCACCGAGATCGAGTCACTGAGCAGCGAGCCGAACATGGTGCCGGAGGCCGGAGGCTCCTCCGGTATGCGTTGGGGCAGTACACTGCATCGCCGCGTCATGGCCCTGGAAGCCGGTGTGCAGCAGTTGCGTGCTTCTCGCCGGTTCGTCACTGACGTGCTGGATTCCTTACCAGTGGTGACTTTCCTGGTGGATGGCGAAGCCAAGGTGAAGGCGGCCAATCGCAAGGCGCGCTGGCTGGTGGGTAATCCCGCGGGAGTGGAGAGCTGGAAGTTGCGGGATGCGTTGCTGACGGTGGTGCCGGCGGATGCCGTGCCGGTATTCCTCTCCGAGGGAGGGCGCTTCGCCGATGTGCGTCACTGGCATGGTCAGGCTTTTTTTGATCGTTGGGGAAATCACTATCGTATTGAAGTCGCGCCGCTGTGGACGGCGATTACGCTGGATGCCGGCTGGTTGATCAGCCTGGTGGATATGACCGGCGAACGCCGCGCGGCGGAACAGCGGGCGCACATGTTGCGGTTTCTGTCCCACGACATGAAGGCGCCGCAGGCCAGCATGTTGGCCCTGCTCGATATGCAGAACGGTACCGCGGCGTTGCCGGCTCAGGAATTTCATGCGCGCCTGGAGCGCCAGGTACGATCCGCCCTGGACATGATCGAGGACTTCATGCAATTGGCCAAGGTGGAGTTTGGCGCGCTGGATTTCCGGGAGGTGCTGCTGGCCAATATCGCCATGGATGCACTGGACCGGGCCTGGCCCTTGGCCCAGGCCAAAGGCATCCGTTTGGAAAGCGACAACCTTGACGATGACGGCGGGCCGATTTGGGGAGATCAGGGGTTCCTGGTACGGGCGGTGTTCAATCTGCTCGAGAACGCGATCAAATACAGCCCGCCCCGAAGCGTGGTGACGTTGTCGGTTCTACAAAGCGGTGACCGGATCATTTGCCAGGTCAGCGATCAGGGGATCGGCATCGCCAGTCACGACATTCCCTATCTGTTTGAAAGCTATCGCCGTTTCGATGCCGACAATATGGCCACCGGCCTGGGTTTGGGATTGGCCTTCGTGAAGACGGTGATAGACAAACACAATGGCGAGATCCAGTGCCGGAGCGTGGTGCGTCAGGGCTCCACGTTCACGTTGAACTTTCCCGCCTATGCGGACGCCGGCGACTAGCGCCGCCGGCTCCGCCCTTCGACTAAAGTCATACTGTCGCGCCATCCGGCTTTGTTTAGTCTCTTATCTTAGAGCCTGTTCATGATCTCTACGCCACCGCGCCGGAGTTCCCTTCTCTCCTGGTGGAAAGTGTCGTCAGGGCGTGATTTCGATTGTGCGGTGTAGTCGTTCTACATAAACAAGCGTAATCGCGGTCTGGCGGCAAAAGGGACCCGGCCCTTCGGGTTGCGCTGGAAAAGCCGCCAGAGGACGCTGTGGCCTTTGACTTTGGCCCACCAGAGCCTGCAGTCCCCAACGCCCTCTGGCGGCTTTTCCAGCAGCAACGCGGCGGCGTATAGATCATGAACAGGCTCTTAGATGCGGACCGTCCGTGCCTGTGCGATGAAAGCCGGGCTGGCGGTGCCGCTGTCAGTGCAGTCATCGTCACTGGGAAAGGGGTTAACTAATGAGAGAAAAAAACGCCCGCGACTATTGGGCCGCCAACCTGAGATTGATCTTCTCCTATCTCGTTGTCTGGTTTGTTGTTTCTTACGGCTTCGGCATCCTGCTCGTGGATCAACTGAATGCCATCCAGTTCTTCGGCTTCAAACTCGGCTTCTGGTTTGCGCAACAGGGATCGATCTATGTGTTCCTGATACTGATCACCATGTATGCCCATTCCATGAACAAACTGGATAAGAAATTCGACGTGGACGAGCAGTAAACCAGCTCGATAACAATGAGGATAAGAGTATGGATGTCCAGCTTCTGACATATATTTTCGTGGGCGCGTCGTTCGCGCTCTATATCGGTATTGCCATCTGGTCGCGGGCCGGTTCCACCAAGGAGTTCTACGTGGCCGGCGGCGGTGTCTCCCCGGTGGCCAATGGTGCCGCCACGGCGGCGGACTGGATGTCCGCCGCGTCCTTTATTTCCATGGCCGGGATTATTGCCTACTCCGGTTACGACGCTTCCGTATACCTGATGGGGTGGACCGGCGGTTATGTCCTCCTGGCGATGCTTCTGGCGCCTTACCTGCGCAAGTTCGGCAAGTTCACCGTACCTGATTTCATCGGTGACCGTTACTACTCCAACGTTGCCCGGACGGTGGCGGTGATCTGTGTGATATTCGTATCGTTCACCTATGTAGCCGGGCAGATGCGTGGTGTTGGCATCGTGTTCGCCCGCTTCCTGGAAGTGGATGTGAACATCGGCGTGGTCATCGGCATGGCCATCGTGTTCTTCTACGCCGTGCTGGGCGGCATGAAAGGCATTACCTACACTCAGGTCGCACAGTACTGCGTGCTGATTTTCGCCTTCCTGGTGCCGGCGGTGTTCCTGTCCATCATGATGACCGGGCACGTACTGCCGCAAACCGGCTTTGGCGCCACCGTGTTGGATGCCTCCGGTAACGATACTGGCGTTTATCTGCTGGAGCGTCTGGATCAGGTGGTTCAGGATCTTGGTTTCGGCGCTTATACCGACGGCAGCAAATCCACCATCGATGTGTTCTTCATCACCGCCGCCCTGATGTGCGGGACCGCGGGTCTGCCTCACGTTATCGTGCGTTTCTTCACCGTGCCGCGTGTGCGCGATGCCCGGATCAGTGCCGGCTGGGCCCTGTTTTTCATCGCCCTGCTGTACACCTCTGCTCCGGCGGTGGGTGCCTTCGCGCGCACTAATCTGATCGAAACCGTGAATGGAACCGAATACAAGGAGTTGCCCGGCTGGTTCTACAACTGGGAGAACTCCGGTCTGATCGGCTGGATGGACAAGAATAACGATGGCCGTGTGCAGATGGCCGCGGGCGACCCCTTCCAAGGCAAGCCGACTTTCTCCGGCTCCCGCGAGGAGGCCTCCGGTGCACAGGGGGAACGCGTGCTGACCAATACCCCCACCGATAATGCCTCGGAGGTTTACATCGACCGTGACATTATCGTTCTGGCCAACCCGGAAATCGGTAACTTGCCGGCCTGGGTGATCGCCCTGGTGGCGGCCGGCGGCGTGGCCGCGGCCTTGTCGACGGCGGCCGGGTTGTTGCTGGTGATATCGTCGGCCATTTCTCATGACCTTTTGAAGAAAACGCTGGTACCCGGGATCACCGAGAAGCAGGAACTGCTGGCGGCGCGGCTCGCGGCCGTCGTCGCCATTATTATCGCCGGCTACTTCGGCATTAATCCACCGGGTTTCGTCGCCCAGGTGGTGGCCTTTGCCTTCGGGTTGGCGGCGGCCAGTTTCTTCCCGGTGATTCTGATGGGTATCTTCTATCGACGCATGAACAAGGAGGGGGCGATTGCCGGCATGCTGGTGGGGCTGGCCTTCACTTTTGCCTATATCGTCTACTTCAAGTTCATCTCACCGGAACTGAATACAGCCGATAACTGGTTGTTCGGTGTCTCTCCGGAAGGGATCGGCACCGTCGGCATGATCCTCAACTTTGTGGTGGCGTTCGCGGTATCCCGGGTTACCCAGGCACCGCCGGAGCACATCCAGCATATTGTCGAGGATATTCGAGTGCCTCGTGGCGCGGGTGCGGCGGCACAACACTGATCACAGAATCAGGAACGATAATGGGGGGCGGGGCGCAGTGCGCCTCGCCCCTTCTTTTCATAAACAGGGCAGGGCAAAGGTGGACCTGAATTTCGAGCAGTTGCCGTTTTCCCTGTTGGGTGAACAGGGTCGTAAGCGTTTGGGCCAGGCGGTGGAAATGACGTTTCTGGCCGCCGGTACCGTGATTCTCGACGCCGGTGACGCTACCGACTATGTCTATGTGGTTCACAAAGGTGTGGTGGTGGAACTGGACCCCCGTGCTCCGGAGACGTCCGCGCGGATTGCCGTCTATACCGATGATGATCTGTTCGGCGCCATCACCGTCTTCAACGGCACCAGCCGTTATCGGTTCAAGGTGGAGGAAGAAGCGCTTTGCTATTTGATTCCGGCGGAGCTGTTTCAGGCTCTGTGCAACGAAGAACCCGCCTTCGCGGATTACTTTCAGGCGAGACTGGCGGCCAAGAGCCAGTTGCTGGCGGAGCGGCGTGAAGGCGGTGTCACCCTGGCCGGCTTCATGTTGGCTCGGGTTAGTGAGTGCATGCGTGAGCCGGTATTGCTGCCCGCGGATGGCACTATCGGCGACGCGGCCACGGAGTTGACCCGGCATGGTGTCGATAGCTTGTTACTGGAAGCCAGTGGCCGGGTCGGGGTGATCACCAAAACCGATTTGCTGCGTGGCCTGGTGGAGGAGGGGCTGACTCCGCGAAGCCCGGCGGTGGGCTTGGCATCGTTTTCTCTGGTAACCGTTGATCTGGATGAATTTTTGTTCGCCGCTCTGGTGCGCATGACCCGGCACCAGGTGACCCGGGTGGTGGTGATGGCGGAGGGCCGAGCTTTGGGCGTGGTGGAATTGCCGGATGTACTCAGTTTCTTTTCCAGCCGCTCCTATGTAGTGGGCCTGGAAGTGGAACGGGCGGAGGATATGGATGCCCTGGTATTGGCCAGCGCCCGTCTGCCGGAGCTGGTGCAGGCGCTGATGGCTCAGGGCGTGCGCATGCGCTTCGCCATGGAGCTGATGGCGGCGCTCAACGGCCGTATTATTGCCCGTGCCTTTGAGTTTCTGATGCCCCGGACACGGGCGATGCAGTGTTGTCTTATGGTGTTTGGCAGCGAAGGGCGCGGCGAGCAGATACTGAAAACCGATCAGGATAACGGCCTGATTCTGGAAGAGGGCCTGAACTGGCCGGATCTGCGCGATCTTTCCCGTGCTTTCACCGACACGCTGGTGCGCCTGGGCTACCCCCGCTGCCCCGGCGGCATTATGGTGTCGAATCCGGAGTGGGTGGGTACGTTGACTGATTGGCGCCGGCGTATCCGGCGTTGGGTGGGACAAGGCGATGACGCCGCGATGATGCGGTTGGCGATTCTGGCCGATACTCATCCGGTGGCGGGGCAGGTGCGTTTGGTGGAACGTTTGCGGGACTTGCTGTTCGAGCACTGCAGCCACGATGAAATTCTGTTGTCCCGGTTTGCCCGTCCCGTTCTGCATTTCGCCACGCCGCTGACTTTGTTCGGTACGCTCAAAACCCGTGACCAGACCCTGGATATCAAGAAGGGGGGTGTTTTTCCATTGATTCATGGAGTGCGGGCGCTGAGTGTGCGTTATCGCATACGGGAAACCAGCACCTTGGGCAGAATGGCACGTCTGGTTGATGCCGGTCATCTGGAGGCGGAAGTGGCCGATGATCTTGGTGGAGCGCTGGCGGTGTTCTCGGAGCTGCGGCTGCGGCAGCAGATCAAATTCATGTCCGAACCCGGAGCCGCATTGGATTCCGGCAATCAGATCAGTGTCGCCGGTTTGTCGTCCCTGGAGCGGGATATGCTGCGCGACGCTTTACATGTGGTCAACGATTTCAAGAAGAGTCTGAGTCGGCGTTTCCATCTTGAGTACTGAATCTTGAGTACTGAATCTTGAGCACTGAATCCGGAGTAGCGAATCATGCATACCTTGAAGCGCATCTGGCAACGCCACCGGCACGGCGACGGGCCCTTCTCTCATCTGTTTGAGTTGCCGACGGATTCGGATGAGCTGGTGGCGATTGATTGCGAAACCACTGGACTGGATGTTCGCCGCGCGGAACTGGTGTCGGTGGCGGCGGTGCCCATCAGTCACGGGCGAGTGAGGGCGGGCGCTGCGTTGAATCTGCATGTTCAGGCGCCGGCCTCTCTGGATGCCACGTCGATTCGCATTCATCGTTTGCGGCCGGTGGATTTACGTGAAGGCGGCGATGTCCGCCGGGTACTGGAAGAGTTGCTCGCCTTTATTGATAACCGGCCTCTGGTAGGCTGGTGTCTGAGCTTCGATATGGCCATTCTTAATCGTTATACGAAAGCCTTGTTCGGCTTTGAACTGCCCAATCGCCGTATCGAATTGAGCAGTCTCTATCAGAAACGTCTGCGTCATCGCCAGCCCGAGCAGGTGGCGGATCTGCGTTTTGAGCAGGTGGCGGCGGATCTGGGGGTTCCGGTGATGGGCCGGCATAGCGCTCGTGGTGATGCCACCACGGCCGCGCTGATGTACACCCGGCTGGTGGAAAAGGGCTGAGCGGCGCTGGTAAGGAGCGGTAAACCATGGTGTATTTGGAAACCACATTGTTGACCCTGGGCCTGTTGATCGTCCTGGGTGCCTATGCGCACTATTGGCATCGCACCGGAGATTGGCGTGGCGTGGCCCGTTTCTGGGCCCGCGGTATGGCGCTGTCAGTGGCGGAGTTCAAGGCGCAGCGGGCGGGTGTATTGTTATTATTGCTGGCGGTGGTGATTCGCTTCGCGCGGGCCTTGATGCTGTGGTGATGCCTGGCGGAGGATAGGCCCGCCCCGGGCATCTTCCGGTATCGCGGTTCGGAGGCAAGGTGGTTTCTCTGTGGCAGTTGGGCGGCCTGGCGCTGCTGTATGTTCTGATTCTGTTTGTCATCGCCTGGTGGGGGGATCGTGCCGAGCGGCGTGGCCTGCGGGTGGTGAACAATCCCTGGAGCTACAGTCTGGCCCTGGGAGTGTACTGCACCTCATGGACGTTTTATGGCGCCGTGGGGGAGGCCGCCCAGCGTGGCTGGACCTACTTGCCTATTTACCTGGGCCCCATCATCACCGTGCTGTTCGGCGCCGCGCTGGTCTACAAGCTGGTGTCGGTGGGCAAGCAGCACCACATTACTTCCATCGCCGACTTTCTGGCCGCCCGTTACGGCAAGTCGCGCCAGTTGGCGGTGCTGGTCACGCTGGTGGCCATCATCGGCGTCTTGCCCTACATCGCTTTGCAGTTGAAGGCGGTGACCTTGTCGTTCGAGCACGTGCTGGGAGCGGAGGTGTCGCCGCCCCTGGATACGGCCTTGGTGGTCACGGCACTGATGGCGTTGTTCACCTTGTTATTCGGTACCCGTCACATCGACGCCACCGAGCACCAGTCCGGACTGATGCTGGCGGTCAGTTTCGAATCCTTCGTCAAGCTGGTGTCCTTCGTCATTATCGGACTGTTCTGTCTATTCGGTATCTACAGTGGCCCTTTCGATCTGTGGAATCGGGTCACCGCCGACGTCGCCGTTCGTGATCTGTTCGAGCCGACCCTGTTTTCCCAAGGGTTCGTCACCGCGTTACTGCTGTCGATGCTGGCCATCATTTGTCTGCCCCGGCAGTTCCACGTGGGGGTGGTGGAGAACAACGATCTCCGTCATCTGCGCAGCAGTCGCTGGGTGTTGCCGTTGTATCTCCTGCTGTTCGCGGTGTTCGTGCTGCCGATCGTGGCGGCGGGGTTGCAGATGTTGCCGCCAGGCACCAAGGAAGACATGTTTATGTTGTCGTTGCCCATGGCCACTGGCAATCATGGGCTGTTGTTGGTGTCCTTTATCGGCGGTATCGCCGCCGCCACCGGCATGGTGATTGTCTCCACCATCGCTCTGGCGATCATGTTGACCAACGAAATTCTGCTGCCGGCCTGGGTGCAATACCGGATCCAGGGCAAGGAAGAACTGTCCGATCTGAGCGGGCAGCTGCGTTTTCTTCGGCGCCTCAGTATTGTTCTTTTGCTGGTTCTGGCGTTTCTGTTCCACACCATCATTGACCGCATTCAGGGGCTGGCTCACCTGGGACTGATTTCCTTCGCCGCCGTGGCACAGTTCGCGCCGGCGCTGCTGGGGGGGCTGTACTGGCACAAAGGGCACCGCACGGGTGCCTTTATTGGCATGATCGCGGGCTTCATGCTCTGGCTGTACTGCCTGTTGTTGCCGTTGATGCTGCCGGATTCGGCGGTGGACTGGCTCAATCTCCATGGGCTGATCGGTCTTGGTGTGCTGCGGCCCCACGCCTTGTTTGGTATCGAAGGGCTGGATCCGTTGACCCATGGCGTGTTCTGGAGTCTCAGTCTGAATCTGGCCGCCTATATCTATTTTTCCCGGCGCGCTTTCCGTGAGGCGCTGGATGAAACCCAGGCCACCCGGTTTGTCGATACCCCCACCGATTGGTGGCGGGAGAAGATGGGCCATCCGCTGATCTCCACGGCGGAATTGCTGCAGGTCTGTGAGAGGGGACTGGGGCACCCGCGCGCGCGGACATTGTTCTTCGATTATCTGGAGCGGCGTCAGGTGCCGGCGGATCTGCAGTTGCCGGCACCGTTGCATCTGGTTCGCTATGTGGAGCGATTGCTGGCCGGGGCCATGGGGGCGTCCACCGCGCGTATCGTGATGGGCTCCCTGCTTAGCAAGCAGAATGTGCGCCATGATGAAATGGTGCGGATCATGGACGAAGCGTCCCAGCTGATTCAGTTCAATCATCAACTGCTGCGCACCACTATCGAGACCATCAGTCAGGGTATTTGCGTGGTGGACCGTGACCTTAACGTGGTGGCTTGGAATCAGGCCTATGTGCGCATGTTCGAGTACCCGGAGGGTTTGATTCGTCTCGGCAGGCCGATCGGGGAGGTGTATCGCTATAACGCCGGGCGTGGTTTCTACGATGGCGGCGATCTGGAGGAGGACGTCAATAAAAGGGTGCAGTTGCTGCGTGAGGGCCATGCTCACCGCTTCGAGCGGGAATTGCCCAATGGCGTGGTGGTGGAAGTGCGCGGCAACCCCATGGAAGGGGGTGGTTTCGTCAGTACCTACATGGATGTGACCGAACGTAAGCGTGACGAAATTGCGTTGCGGCAGATCAATGAAAACCTGGAGCAGATGGTGTCCGAACGGACCCGCCGGCTATCGGAATTGAATGCCAAGCTGGAGCAGGCCAATGAAGGCAAGACCCGCTTCCTGGCCGCCGCCGGCCATGACCTGATGCAGCCACTCAACGCGGCGCACTTGTTTGTTTCTTCCCTGGGACAGCGGCTGAGCCGCAAGGAAGAGGATTTTGCCTACGAAACAGAGGTGCTGGGGCATATCGACAGCTCGCTGCAGGCGGCGGAACAAATCATCTCCGCATTGCTGGAAATCAGCCGGCTGGACACTGGCACCATGCCGTCCCATCCGGCACCGGTGAGTTTGCGGCCCCTGATGCTGCAGTTGGGACAGGAGTTCGGCGTGTTGGCGAGGGATCAGGCGCTGAGCCTGCACCTGGTGGCGGCGGACGTGGAGGTACGTACCGATCCCACCCTGTTGCGACGGGTGCTGCAGAATTTGCTGTCCAATGCGGTGCGTTATACCGATCGTGGCAAGGTGTTGTTCGGCTGCCGCCGCGATGGCGACTGGGTCCGTATCGAGATCTGGGATACCGGGCCGGGTATTCCCGAGGATCAACTGACCCAGGTGTTCCGGGAATTTCTGCGCTTGCCGCAGCAGGGGCGCCGACAGGTGAAGGGGCTGGGGTTGGGGTTGGCGATCGCCGACCGTATTTGCCGGTTGCTGGAACATCCATTGACGGTGCGTTCCTGGCCGGACAAGGGCACCGTGTTCAGCGTCTCGGTGCCACGAATCCGGTCGCAAACACCGCTGGCCACGCCGGTGGATGTCATCGAGGAGCCGCAGAGGGATATTCAGGGCATGCGGGTGTTCTGCGTCGATAATGACGCCGCCTTGCTGGCCAGTCTGGAAGCGTTATTCCGTGCACTGGGGTGTGAGCCGGTGGTGGCCGGTTCCGTGGGCGAGGCGATAGAAAAGGCAAAAAATCAGCCGGCGCCGGATTTACTGGTGGTGGATTATCAACTGGACCATGGCGAGACCGGTTTTCAGGTGATCGAGGCGCTGGACGGCTACTGGGACGATGTGGTGCCGGCGGTCTTGATTACCGCTGACCGGCGCCCGGAGATCCGCACCATGGCGGAAGAGATGGGCGTGCAGTTTCTGCAGAAGCCAGTCAATCAGGATGCCTTGCTGGCGGTGCTGCGGGCGTTGTGAATCAGAGATCGCCGGGAGGCTCGATGGCCAGATCCTTGAGCGCCAGCACCGCCTGGGTCCGGTTGCGGACACCGAGTTTACGGAAGATAGCGGTCATGTGCGCCTTGACCGTGGCTTCGGAGACATCCAGTTCGTAAGCGATCACTTTGTTCTGCATGCCTTCCAGCAACATGCCCATGACCCGGAATTGTTGCGGCGTCAGGCTGGTGATGCGCTCGCGCATGGCGGTGTAGTCGGCGAGGTCCGGAGGGCGGGGGCCGCGGGCTTTTTCCGGTACCCAGCGTTCGCCGTTCATGATTCTTTCCAGCGCTTCGGTCATGGCGTCCACCGAGGCGGATTTGGGAATGAAGCCGTCGGCGCCGAAATGCAAAGCCCGTTGAATCACAGCGACCTCTTCGTTGGCGGAAATCACCGCCAGGGGCACCCGCTGATAGATATCACGCAGATAGACGAGACCGGAAAAGCCGTGCGTGCCCGGCATGTGCAGATCCAGCAGGATCAGATCGAACACGGCCTCGTCCTGGCCCAGGCGCTCCAGCGCCGCCAGGGAATCCGCTTCAATAATACGGGCATCAGCAAAACTGCTTGCCACCGCCTGGCGCAACGCGGCGCGAAACAGGGGGTGGTCGTCGGCGATCAGTATCCGGGTCATGCCCCGATTATACGCATGGCGAGGGGCAATGCCATGATTGGCGCGCGGAACCGCGCGCCGGGGTGGGGCCGGAAGGAAAGTCAGTCCAGGTCGGCGGGGTAAACACCGTTTTCGTCGTGGACTTCCTTGCCGCTCAAGGGCGGCGTGAAAGCGCAGGCCACGACCATGTCTTCGTTTTCGCCACCATACAGGTAGTGCTCGTCGTGTTGGTCGAGCAAGTAGATGGTGCCGGGGGTCAGCTCGTGGACGTCACCGCTCTCGACCATCTCGATTTTGCCCTTGCCGGACATCACATACACCGATTCCCAGTGGTTGGCGTATTTGATGTGGGTCTTGGTGCCCTTGAAGATGGTGGTGATGTTGAAGGAGTGGCCCATGCCGTCTTCCTTCAGGGACAGCCGCACGGACTGCCAGTTACCATTTTCCGCGACCACGCGGCGTTCGGTTTTCTCGGCTTCCGCCAGAGTACGTACGATCATTAAAGTAGCTCCAGAGTATGGCAGGGGAGAAAGGTGCTCCCCCGGGCGGGGGAGCACGAGTGGGATCAGCCTACGGAGTGTGCTTCACCGCGCTTGACCCGGTCGGTCATGACCTCGGTCACGCTGTCCTTGAGAATCTCCATGGCGCGGTTCAGATCTTCCTCGCTGATGATCAGCGGGCACAGGGTTTTGATCACCTGGCCGTCGGCGCCGGAGGTCTCGATCACCAGTTTGCGTTTGAAGCAGGCCTTGGTGATTTCCTCGGCCAGCTCGCCGTCGCGGCAGACCAGGCCTTGCATCATGCCGCGCCCGTTCAAGTAGAACCAATGATCATCGTAACTGCGGGCGATATCGCGGAAACGCTCGGTGATGATGTCGGCTTTCTTCTGAACTTCCTGGGCGAACTTGTCGTCGCGCCAGTAGTGATTCAGAGCGGCGGTGGCGGTCACAAACGCCAGGTTGTGGCCCCGGAACGTGCCGTTGTGCTCGCCGGGTTTCCACTGGTCCAGTTCCGGTTTCAGCAACACCATGGCGAACGGCAGGCCATAGCCGCTGAGAGACTTGGACAAAGTGATGATGTCCGGGTTGATACCCACTTCGTCGAAGCTGAAGAAGCTGCCGGTACGGCCGCAGCCGGCCTGGATGTCGTCCAGGATCAGCAGCATGTCGTGTTTGCGGCACACCTTTTCCAGATTGCGCAGCCATTCGAAGCTGGCTGCGTTGATGCCGCCCTCGCCCTGTACGGTTTCCACGATCACGGCGGCGGGGAAGTCCACGCCACTGGAAGAATCGCCCAGCACCTTGTCCAGGTACTCGGTGGTATCGAAGGCGTCGCCCAGATAGCCGTCGTAGGGCATGCGGTTGACGCCGCCCAGGGTAACGCCGGCCACGCCACGGTGGTGGCTGTTCCCGGTGGCGGCCAGGGCGCCCAGGGTGACGCCATGGAAGCCATTGGTGAACGCGATGATATTGTGACGGCCCTTGATGTTGCGGGCGATTTTCAGTGCCGCTTCCACCGCGTTGGTGCCGGTGGGACCGGTGAACTGCATGACATGGTCCATGTCGCGGGGTTTGAGGATCACCTCATAGAAGGTGTCCATGAATTCCCGTTTGGCGGCGGTGTGCATGTCCAGGCCATGGACGATGCCGTCGCGCTGGACGTATTCGAGCAGCTTTTCTTTCAGGATCGGGTTGTTGTGGCCGTAGTTGAGGGTGCCGGCCCCCGCCAGAAAGTCGATGTACTCCGCACCGGTTTCGTCGTACAGGTAGCTGCCCTTGGCCTGGTCGAAGACCACCGGGAAGCTGCGGGCATAGCTCATTACTTCCGATTCGTGGCTTTCAAAAATGTCGGTATCCATGGTTCCGTCGTCCTCTCTGAATTCGTTTTCAGGCGTCGTCCCGATTGAACGGGCCGATGCGCAACAAATGCTCATCCTGGTGCTGGCCGGCGAAATGCAGGCGCGAATCGAACAGGATGAATTCCTCGGTGGGCATGCGGCGCTCGTAGGCGAAGCTGCGGAACATGCCCCAGGAAGCTTCATTGTCCGGGGTGATGGTGGTTTCGATGTAGCGCACATCCGTGGCTTCGTCGCGCTCCAGCAGGGCGGCCAGCATACGCTTGGCCAGACCCCGGCCCCGCGCTTTCTCATGCACCGCTACTTGCCATACGAACAGGGTGTCCTGTTGCTTGGGCGGAAGGTAGCCGGAGATGAAGCCGACCAGGTCGCCATCCAGCTCCGCCGCCACCGAGGTATCGGCGAAATGGGTGCATTGCAGCAGGTTGCAGTAGACGGAGTTCTCATCCAGGGGTTTGCACTCCGCGATCAACTGATGCACCCGGGGGCCGTCCTGGCTTTCCGGCTTGCGCAGGGTCAGGTCGTCGTCCTGGTGTTCTTTGTCGGTCGTGTCGTCTGCAGGCATGGTGTCACTTCTGGTCGGTTTGGGAATGGGTGCGATGGCGGCTCCGGCGTTCCTCGGTTACCGGCTGAGCGCGATCGATGGCGCCCAGATCCAGTACCGGTGAAGCGTCGATGTCGCCCGCGTTCATCATCGCGGCGACCCGTTGCAGTGAACTGAGAATCAACGTCTGCTCCCAGTCCTGAAGCTGCTCGAAACGGGCCATGAACTCCTCCTGAAGAGGGGTGGGGGCTCGCTCTAGAATAGCGACGCCCTCGCCGGTGAGCGAGGCGTAAACGCGGCGTTTGTCCTGTTCGCCACGTTTGCGTTCGATCAGCCCCCGTTTCTCCAGGCGGTCAAGAATGGTGGTGACCGTGGCCTGGCTCACTGATACCTCATTGGCGATATCGCCCATGGTCAATTCCCCATGGGGTTCGATCGCCTGCAATACCAGCAGTTGAGGCGCGGTAAGACCGGCGACCTTGCTCAACTTCCGGGAGTACAAATCGGTGGCGCGAATAATCTGTCGTAACGCGATCAACACTTCGTCGTGTCTGGCCATGTCCGTTTATTGCCTTGATAGCGAATCAATATGACTGAAAAAAGAAAAACGCAATTTCGAGTTGAAAGGGGTTTTTGCGGCTAACCAGGCGGCAAGGCCGGGACCTCCGTGGCTCAAAGTGGTAGGCTAGTTTAGAGATATAATATTTAGATGTCAAAGTAATTGGCTGTTCGGGGAGGCGCCTGATGGTTCTGGCGAGCTTCATTGGCTTCATGTTGTTGTTTCTTCTGATCGGTTTCGCTTCGGTGCTGGTGCGTTCCCGAAGCCAGGCCGATTACCTGCTCGCCGGCTCCGGCGTGGCACCGTCCCTGACCGGACTTTCCGCTGTCGCCACCAATAATTCAGGTTTCATGTTCATCGGTGTGATCGGCTACACCTACGCCACGGGTTTGCCGGCGTTCACCATGATGGTGGGTTGGATTCTGGGCGACTGGATGGCCTCCACCCTGGTGGCCCGCCGTATCCGTGAGACCGCGGAGAAGCGGGACAGCCTTACTTTTCCGGAACTGCTGGCCAACTGGAATGGTACGGAATTCAAAGTATTGAAGACGGTGGCGGCGGTTATCGCCGTGGTGTTGCTGGGGGTTTATGCGGCGGCTCAGTTCAAGGCCGGTGGCAAGGCGCTGCATGCCCTGTTCGACTGGGATACCCGTACCGGCGCGATCATTGGCGCGGTGATGGTGTTGTTCTATGGCTTTTCCGGCGGGTTGCGTGCTTCGATCTGGACCGATGCGGCGCAATCGGTGGTGATGATCGTGGCCATGACGGTGATGCTGTGGACCGCGGTGCATATGGTGGGTGGCTGGGAGGCGGCGTGGACCGGGTTGCATGGCGTCTCCGATCACTTCTTCCGTTTCTTTTCCGAGGCGAGCCTGGCGCTGGGGTGGCAAGGGCCGGTGCTGTTTCTGGTGGGCTGGACGTTCGCCGGTGCCGCGGTGATCGGTCAGCCCCATGTCATGGTGCGCTTCATGGCGGTGGCGAACCCCCGTTCGGTGCGCCGGGCCCGTTGCTATTACTACGCCTGGTTCATCGCCTTTTACACGCTGGCGGTGGGCGTCGGGATGATGGCCCGGTTGTTGATGGATCAAGGCGTTGTTGACCCGTCGCTGGTGATGAACGCCGGCAAGCTGGACGCGGAATTGGCATTGCCGGTAATGGCCCAGGAACTGTTGCCGGATGTGGCCACCGGGCTGGTGCTGGCGGGGCTGTTCGCGGCCACCATCTCCACCGTGGATTCTCTGATTCTCAGCTGCAGTGCCTGTCTGTCCCGGGACCTGATGCCGAGCCGTTGGCACGGTTACGGGACCGCCCGTGTCATCACTCTGCTGGTGGTGGTGGCATCCCTGGGGATCGCTCTGTTCGCCAACGAGAATGTATTTGATCTGGTGTTGTTCGCCTGGGGGATTCTCGGTGCTTCGTTTGGCAGTCTGCTGGTGGTTTATGCGCTGGGTGGCCGTCCCGGTGAGCCGGTGGCGGTGAGTATGGTCGTCGCCGCGACTGTGGTGGCGGTTGGCTGGCGCCTGGCGGGGCTTAATGCGACCATGTCGGAGGTTTTCCCGGCGATGGTCGCTGCCTGGCTGGTGTTTGCCATGGGGCACCTCACCGGTTTGGGTGAACGTCGCCCATTGGAAGGTTCCCAGGGGCAATAATCAGCAAGAGGAAGAGGTGAATCGTGTTCCGCAAAGCGCTGCTTCAGCGGCTCAGCCGTGTTGGCGGAAAAGTGGGTGTGTTGATCGGTTGTCTGATGTTGCCGCTGGCGGTCCAGGCCCAAACCTCACAGGCTCCGGAAGACTCACGGAGCACGCCTCGGCCTGAGGCGCAAAGCGAGATTGAAAAGGGGCCGGTGATTTCCCAGTTCCGTGAAAACTGGATTCTCGGCGAATTGCGTTCCCTCCGTCAGGACATGATGGAATACCGCAACGAGATGACCAAGCAGGTCACCGACCGGGAACTGGAAGTGGCGGACAAGGCCATGGGCTACGCCACCAACACGGTGACTTACTTCTTTTACCTGATCGCCGGCGCCGCTTCGATTCTGGCGCTGGTGGGCTGGTCCACGATCCGGGATCTCAAGGACAACGTCCGTGTTTACGCGGAGAAGGAAATGTCCCGTTTGACCGTGGAGTACGAATCACGGCTGGCGGACCTGGAGAAGGAGTTGCGCAAGAAGTCCCTCACCATCGCCGAGAATCAGGAGGAAATCGAGCGCACCAACGAGATCCACAGCCTGTGGCTGAAGGCCTCCAAAGAGCCCAGCTATAAGGAAAAAATCGAGCTGTACGACCGCATCCTGGAACTGCGCCCGGACGACCCGGAAGCGCTGGCGTGGAAGGCCGATGCCGCGTTGGAACTGGGTGAGCAGCGTTGGGCGCTGAGTCTGTGTGACCGGGTGCTCGAGGTGGATGAAGAAAACTCCCATGCGCTCTACCAGCGTGCCTGCGCCTGGGCCGGACTGGGCGAAACCGATAACGCCCTGCGTGATCTGGAGCAGGCGGTGAATCAGTCGGACGCGCTGCGCCAGCATGCCCGGGCGGAGGAAATGTTCCAGCCGTTGCGGGACCTGCCCCGGTTCCAGGCGGTGGTCGGCGGTGAGGAGCCTTTCGACCCATAGGTCGATGCTGTCGATGCCATGAGTGAAAGCTGTTGGTCGGGCCGGAGCCGGTACTCCGGCCAACATAAGGTCTGTATTTTTCCCTTTATATTTCAATGAGATAACTGTTCAGGTGCCAATCGGTGTCGTAATCCACCGTGCGCCGGTGCGGCCATGGGCCCGTAATCAGGGCTTTTCACGGCTATTTCCACAACAGCAATAGGTCTATTTGGCTGAAGGTTTCTGCTACACTCTGCGCCCCTGAATGATTGGACGATGACAGTCGGATTGCCATCAGTGCTGATTCGTTGGGCGCCATTCTGTGTCCCGGCATCCGATTAGCGCCATCCCGCGTTCCGTCCTTATCGGAGATTTCCATGAAGCGCGAAAGCGGTGCGGACAACACCAAGGCGATGCCTGATGTGGCATCCAACTCCATGGTCGACCATATCGGCGGCACCCTCGATTGGGTCGGCATGAGTGAAATTCACTTGCCCGCACGGGTCAGTGATACCCGGGTCGGCGAGCGCCCGGTGAGCACCTCCATTCAGGCCTACGTCAATCTGGCTAATCCGGATGCCAAGGGCATCCACATGTCGCGCCTGTATTTGATGCTGGAAGAAACCTTCGGGGATCATTCAGTAAGCCCGGCTTCCATCGAACAGCTGCTCGGCAATTTCCTGGAAACCCATGAGGGGCTCAGTACCCGTGGTTTCGTGCAGTTCGATTTCGAATATTCCATGCGCCGCCCGGCGCTCAAGAGCAGTTACGCCGGCTGGAAGAGCTATACCGTGAGCATCAAGGCGTCACTGGGTGAAGAAGGGCTGTGCACCGAGATGTACGTGGAAGTGCCGTACTCTTCCACCTGCCCCTGTTCCGCGGCGCTGGCCCGACAGTTGATCCAGGAGAAATTCCGCGAGGATTTTCAGTCCGGCAAAGTGGATGTGGACGAGGTGTTCGAGTGGCTCGGTACCGAGGAAGGCATTCGTGCCACTCCCCATAGCCAGCGCAGTATCGCGCAGGTGCGGGTGCTGCTCGATAAGGCTGCTGAATCCTTCCCGATCACGGCGCTGATCGACTCCATCGAAGAGGCGCTGAAGACGCCGGTGCAGACGGCGGTCAAGCGTATTGATGAGCAGGAATTCGCGCTGTTGAATGGCCAGAATCTGATGTTCTGTGAAGACGCGGCACGTCGTCTCAAGCATGCGCTGGATCCTCAACCCTGCTATCGCGACTTCTGGCTGCGGGTGAATCACCTGGAAAGCCTGCACGCTCACAATGCGGTGGCGATTGTCACCAAGGAAGTGGAAGGCGGCTACCTGCCGATTCCCTGACGCTGATTTTCTGACAAGAAACGCGGCTCGTGAGCCACTGGTGAAAAGCACGCCGTCATCCCGGGCCTGACCCGTACGTCACCGGGCCTGACCCGGGATCTCCCTCTGGAGGGCACACCGCTTGGTAGAGGGAGATGCCGGATCAAGTCCGGCATGACGTTGCTTGGTTATCCGGTATGTCGTTCAGAACCGGCCGTTGACGCCGAACGCCAGGTTGTTCACCTCGTCGCCACTGCTGTCCACGGCGCGCAGATACTCCACACTCAGAAACACCTTGGGGCTGACGGTGAAGTCCACGCCCAGACCGAGGGAAAGGTCGCTGTAATTCTTGCTGCTGGAGCCGCCGGCGCGATAGTCATGGGTGGTTTCCACCCGGGTGACGCCTATCAGGCCATAGGGGCGGATCGGCATGGAGTTGGGGAACTGCCCGCGAAAATAAGCGCCGTACTGGCGGTCGATTTCCACCTTGGTGCCGTTGCCCAGACTGTCGTCATCCAGCCCCAGACCAATGCGTACTTCCCCGCCCAGGGTTTCGGTGCGGTTGATCCAGGTGCCCAGCTTGAACTGCAGCACCGAGGGTTTGGCGCTGCCGCCGCGATCCGGTTCCACCTTGCTGCTCACGTAGTCCAGCCCGGCGAAGCCGCTGGCGTTGGCGATCATGGGCAGGGCCAGGCCGACGGCCAAAAGCCATGTTTTCTTCATTACAACAGTCCTTTCATCACAACCACGATAGAGTGCCGTCATTGTAATGAAGTTTGCTGCGTAAGAAAGGTCGGCGGGTTGCGACACGCTCCTCCCATTTGTTATCTGTTATTCAGAGATCACTACGTAGTCGCTGTAGGAGCTTGCCTGCAAGCGAATGTGCCAACGCCGAAGGTCGTATTCGCCAGCAAGCTGGCTCCCACAGTTTGCGCCACGGAGTCGCTGTGGGCGCTTGCCAGGGTGTTGTGTATGAGCAGGCTGATCCAGTTGCGGAACAGCCCGCTTACCGTTTAATGCTCGTGATCGTGCTCGCCTTCTTCCTCTCCGTCGTGCTCGTCATGGTCTTCGGCGGCACCGGTCCAGGCCAGTCCCAACGGAGCGAAGCCGAGATCCGCCACCTCAGCGGTCACGGTCAGGGACTCCAGTTCCACGCGATGGATGGCCTGGGCCCGCGGGTCGGAGACGAACACCTCGTGGCCGTCGCCGCTGAAGGCCAAAGCCGGTGCCGGGGCACCGTCGGCCGGGACCTGGTCCAATACGGTGATCTGCCCATGGTGGTGCCACTCGGCGGTATCGATCACATGCAGAATGCCGGAATCGTCGAGCAGCACCAGGTGCTCCCCGTGCGGGTCCAGACCGTAGGCGAGCGGTTTGGCGTCGGCGGCGGTGTTCTCGCGCCACGCCACCTGCTCGGCTTCGGTGGCATCCGGGGCAATCCGGTAGAGGTTATAGCCGGGGTAGGAGAGGGCGGCGAAATCGGCCAGATCGGGACTGCCCAGGATCGTCGCCAGACGCTCCGGTGCGGTGACCTTGTGATCGTGGAAGTGGTCGCCGTGCAGCTCCGCCACCAGCGCACCGTCCTCGCAACCGAATACGGAATAGGTGGTATTGGAGGCGCCGCCGTGGAGTCCCGGGCACGCGGTGGCCAGGGTGCCCTCGGCATGGAAGTGATCGCCGTGCAGGTGATACAGCGCGATGCCGTCGGCGCCGCTTGCTCCACTGCTGACATTGCTGCTCAGTACCCACTCGCCGCGCGGTTCGGCGATGCCATGGTGCGCTTGCTCAAGAGTGTGAGAGGCGATGACGTCGTCACTTTCCAGGCTGCTGTCACTGAATAGCTGGAACTGGGAGCCGGTGGCGGCGTCGCCGTCGAAAAACACCGTGCCGAGCCCGTCGTTGCCACGGTAATGGGTGGGCTTAACGCCAAGCAGTGTCAAGGCGCTGAGCCCGGGAGTGCCGGTGTCGACATGGTCTTCGTGCCGCCAGATACCGCCATCCAGAATCTGCACCTGATCGTTGTCACGTTGCATGATCACCGCGTAGCGGCCGCCGGGGCTGGCGTGCAGTGCGGTAGCCGGATAGGTCAGAGCGAAATCGGCGATAGTGGCCTGTTGTTCCAGATCGTAAACGTAAACGCGGGAGTTATTGCCCGCGGCCTGAGTGAAGACCAGACGGCCGGCCGTCTCCTCGTGGTCATGGTCGTGATCATCGTCGCCGCCAGGCAGGGTGGTGCTGCCGGTGTCGTTGTTACAGGCGGCCAGCAGCAGGGCCAGGGTCAAGGCGCCGAGGCGGGGCAGGGCGGAGTGCAATGAGCTGTTCATGTGTCGTTCCTGAATTCGTTACGGTTTTATGACGTTATAGCGTTTCAGTAATGGATCGCACCGGACCCTCAAAGGGCCCGGCCGGTCTCAGAATTCCATGCGCATGCCGACGGTCAGATTGCGGCCTGGCTCCGGCACGGTGCGGGCCAGGAAGGAGGTGTGATTCCACACTTCCTCGCCCAGCAGGTTGCTGCCGCGCAGATAAACGCTGTAGCGCTGGGCCCCTTCCAGGGTGTAGCTGAGGGTGGCGTTGAGCATGTCGTAGCCCGGAGTGCGGCTTTCGTAGCCGGCGATGTCGTTCTGCGGGAACATCCGGTAGAACTCCAGCTCGCCGTCGAACGCCCGCCAGTAGGTGTTGACGCGGCCGCCCAAACGTTTCGCCGGAATCCGTGGCAGCTCGTTGCCGCCGCGACTGAACTGGGCTTTGACAATGTCGCCGAATACCGTGGTGGACCAACGCGGTGTCCATTGATAGCGCATCTCGGCTTCGGCGCCGGTGAACTCCACGTCGTCCTGGGTGTACTTGATCAGGCGGAATTCCTCGATCTGATCCAGGGTGCGGGCGTAGATGTAGTTGTCCACCTGGTTATGGAACAGACCGACATCGAAGGTCAGATCACCGCGAACCTTGCGCAGATTCAGGCCGATGTTGCGCGAGGTTTCCTTATGAATGGCGGAATCGTCACCCGGCGCACCGCAGGTGTAGCTGCTGGACACCAGGCCGCACTCATAGGTGTTGGTGGCTAGGTGAACCCCCCGGGCGTACATCTCCTGGGCATGGGGCATGCGCTGGGCGCGGGTGGCGGACAGCGACACGTTATAGTCCGGCAGAAACGCCCAGGTCAGCGCCGCCGACAATGAATTGGCGGAGTCGCTGTAGGAAGGCCGGTCCAGCGGATCCTCCACCGGGTCCAGACGCTGATGCTCGTGACGCGCGCCTACTTCCAGATGCCACTGTTCGGAGAAGCGGTAGTGTTCCACCGCGAATACCCCGAGGGTTTCGGTGTCGGTCTTTGGCATCAGGGCTTCGGTGCCCTGGGTGTTGAACTGGTGGTCGGCGTACTGGAAACCGACCACGCCATGCCAGCCGCCAATCGGCGCGTGCTCCGCCTCCACCCGGGTTTCATAGCCCTTGTGGCGGAAGGTGGTGCCCACTTCGCCGCCCTCGATTTCATGATGGCGATAATCGGTGTGGCTGGAGCGCACCTTGACCTTTTCGATGCCGGGCAGCGGCTGCCGGTATTCACCGCGCAGATCAATGCGGCGGGCGTCCAGGTCCACGTAAGGCGGTGCGTGCGCGCCTTCACCGTGGTCGTGATCATGGTCATGACCATCCCCATCACAGGACAATTGATCGCCATCGGCCCCGCAGCCCTCGAATTCGTGGCTGTGGCCGGGCAGGCCGTAGATGTCGCTGCGGTAGGAATACGCCATGCCCAGGTAGCCGCGCTCGCCGATCCAGGAAGCGCCGACACTGACATTGTCGCTATCGGCGTAGGTGCCATCGATGTCGGGCACGGTGAAGCCATTCACCTCATAGTCGTCGGCGCGGCGCCGGGAGCCTTCCACGTGCACCGCGAAATGGTCGCCGGCGCGGGCGGTGATGCCGGCGGCACCGGCCTTCTCGTTGGCCACCGTATTACCACGGACGGCAACGAAGCCCTCCACCGGACGGTCCGGCATGCGGGTGGGAATCTTGTCGTCCAGGACGTTGACCACGCCGCCGATGGCGCCGCCGCCATAGAGCAGGGTGGCCGGGCCGCGCAGTACCTCCACCTTGCGGGCGAGCATGGGCTCCACCGTGGTGGCGTGGTCCGGGGAGATATCGGAGGCGTCGAACAGGCGGGCGCCATCGGAGAGCACACTTACCCGTGGCGCCCCCTGGCCCCGGATCACCGGGCGGCTGGAGCCACCGCCAAAGGTGTCGGAATGAACCCCTGGCAATCCTTCCAGCGTGTTGCCGAGGGTGGCGTTGCTGCGTTGGAACAGCAGACTGTCCTCCAGCAAGCCGAACGATGAGGCGCCGCTGGCGGCGTCCTCGTCAAAAGGCAGCGCGGACACCTGGACCGCATCCAGCTGATGGGACGCTTGATCATCAGTGTTGTCGTTCTGTTGCGCCGAGGCTGGCAGGGCGGCCAGGGTGGCACCGGCCATCAGCCCCAGGGCCAGCGGCAGGGGTAAAGCTTTGCGTCTCATGGACTCTTTTCCTCTATCGAACAGGCACGCGGAGCATGCCTTGGCAAGCTGCGAATGTTATATCATAACAAAAGCGCCATCGAAACCCGAACCGCTTGAGGCGGCTGCGAAATTGGAGGTCAGGTGGACAGAGGTGGGGCGCGGGAAAGGTAGGCGCGCAGACCGGCCTGGGTATGGCCACGGTCTTGCGCCAGCGGGCGCCAGAATGGCTCCGCCGCGGGGTTATGCTGAACCAGCGTGGCGGGCGGCACGGCAATCTGTACCGGCGCGCAGTGCTGGCAATGGGGGGCGGCGGAGGTGCCGCCATCGTCGGGAATGTCGCCGGCCTGGGACGTGGCGGTCGGCAAATGCTCGGTGGTGTGCCAGGCCATCTGCCACTGACCGGCGATCAGCAGCAGGGAGAGTAGCAGGAGACGAACCGGGAAGGCCCTGGCGCTACGGGGACACATGGTCCTCTCCGTTAGCCTTGGGGCCGTTGCTCTGGAAGCCGTTTTGCTGGGGACCATCATGCTGAGCGTCGCCCTGCAGCGGGTGCGGCTGGCCTGGTACCGGATCAAAACCACCGGGATGCCAGGGATGACATTTGCACAGACGGCGCGCCGCCAGGGCGCTGCCGCGTAAGGCGCCATGGTGTTCCACCGCCTGACGCGCGTACTCGGAGCAAGTGGGATAGAAACGGCACTGGTTGCCCAGCCAGGGGCTTAAATAGCCCTGGTAGAAACGCAGGCTGGCCAGTAGAACCCGTTTCACGGTGGCGACTCCCAATCAGAATCCGGCCAGCATACCCGAGGAAGATGACATTTGTCTGTCATCCGTTGCGGGTCGCTCCCCAAACCAGACTACAAGGCCGCTGTAGGAGCTTGCCTGCAAGCGAATATCCCGAAGGCCTGAGAGAGGCACCCATTCGCTTGCAGGCAAGCTCCTACAGCGGCTTCGTAGTCCCCCGACTTTAGCAGTGAATAGCGTGCCGGCGTGCTGCGTGTAAGCTCCTAGTCCCGGCTCCAGCGGGTACCCTCGCGGGTATCCTCCAGTTGGATGCCGGCGTCCTTGAGCTGGTCGCGGATCTGGTCGGCGCGGGCGAAATCGCGGGCTTTCTTCGCCGCGGTCCGTTCCGCCACCAGGGCGTCGATCTCGTCGTTGGCGAGGCCGTCATCGGCGCTGCCCTGGTTCTGGAACCAGGCCACCGGATCGGATTCCAGTAAGCCCAACAGTCCGGCGCCGGCCAGCAGTTCCGCTTTGAGTACCGGTTTTTCCGGCAGATCCGCCTTGTTCAGCTTCGCGGCCACCGCGTGCAGGGCGCTGATCGCCTCGGCGGTATTGAGATCGTCGCGCAGAGCCAGCAGCACCGGGTGATCCTCCGGCAGACGGTAGCCGGTATCGGGCTCGACCTGTTCGCCGCGTCCCAGCAGGGCGTAGTAAAGGCCGTCCAGGCTCTTGCCGGCCTGATCCAGCACCTCGGCGGAGAAGTTCAGCGGCGAACGGTAGTGGCTGGAGAGCAGCGCGAAACGCAGCACCTCGCCGGGGTATTCCTTCAACAGCTCGCGGACCAGGCGGAAATTGCCCAGGGATTTGGACATCTTCTCGCCATCGATGTTGATGTAGCCGTTGTGCATCCAGTAGCGCACATACTCGGTGCCATGGGCGCAGCAGCCCTGGGCGATCTCGTTCTCGTGGTGGGGGAAGATCAGATCCTGCCCGCCGCCATGAATATCGATGACATCGCCGAGATGCTTGTGAATCATCGCCGAGCATTCGATGTGCCAGCCCGGCCGGCCGCGTCCCCAGGGCGAATCCCAGCCGGGCTGGTCATCACTGGACGGTTTCCACAGCACGAAGTCGCCGGGGTGGCGCTTATAGTCCGCCACTTCCACCCGCGCGCCGGCGAGCATGTCTTCCAGGTTGCGCCCGGAGAGCTTGCCGTAATCGGGCATGGATTCCACCGCGAACAGCACATGGCCATCGGCCTGGTAGGCATGCCCCTTGGTGATCAGCGTTTCGATCATGGTGAGCATGTCACCGATGTGATCGGTGGCCTTGGGCACCACGGTGGGAGGCAGGGCGTTGAGCCGCCCCATATCTTCTTCGAAGGCTGTGGTGAAACGGGCGGTGAGGGCGCCGATTTCCTCGCCGTTATCCGCCGCCGCCTTGATGATCTTGTCGTCGATATCGGTGATGTTGCGGGCGTACACCACCTGGGGGTAGAGCCTCCGCAGCAGCCGGTAGAGCACATCGAACACCACCACCGGACGGGCGTTGCCGATGTGGACGTAGTTGTACACCGTGGGCCCGCACACATAGAGGGTAATGCGGTTCGGGTCCAGCGGGATGAAATCGTCCTTGCGGCCGGTCAGGGTGTTGTGCAGTTTCAGCATGGCTCAGTTATATAGCTCGTTGGGATCGATGATCGGGGCGCGGTCGATCACCACCCGATCGCCCTCCACTTTCCAGTAAAAGCAGGCGCGGCGGCCGGTATGACAGGCCGGCCCGGTCTGCTCCACTTTGGCCAGCAGGACATCGCCGTCGCAGTCCAGCCGCAGTTCCTTGAGATACTGCACTTGCCCGGAGCTTTCGCCCTTGCGCCACAGCTTGCCGCGGGAACGGGAGTAGTAGCAGACCCGGCCGGTGCGCACGGTTTCCTCGATCGCCTCCCGGTTCATCCAGGCGAACATCAGCACTTCGCCACTGTCGTGCTGCTGGGCGATCACCGGCACCAGGCCCTGGTCGTTGAAGGCCAGATTATCCAGCGCTTCGGAGAGGGCAACGCTGAAACCTTCCGGCTGTTGTTCGTTGGCTTTGAACATGAGACCTCTTGGGGTCGGACGTCCGACCCGTTCAGATCGGCGCCCGGGTGTCCCGATGCAGTTGTTCCACCGCCTCGTCCAGATCCATGGTATCCGTGGCCTGGGAGCCCAGACGGCGTACCGCCACCTGATTCTGCTCGGCTTCCTTCTCGCCGACCACCCAGATCACCGGCACCTTGGCGCGGGAATGCTCGCGCACCTTGAAGCCGATCTTCTCGTTGCGGGTATCCAGCTCCGCCGGAATGCCGCGCGCCTTGAGCTGCTCGACCACCCCGGCGGCGTAGTCATCCACCGCGTTGGTAATGGTGGCCACCACCACCGGCACCGGCGCCATCCATAATGGCAGATGTCCGGCGGTGGACTCGATCAGAATGCCCAGGAAGCGTTCCAGCGACCCCAGCACCGCCCGGTGCAGCATCACCGGACGCTGGCGGCTGCCGTCCTCGGCCACGTATTCGGCATCCAGACGTTCGGGCAACACGAAGTCCACCTGCAGGGTGCCGCACTGCCAGTCACGACCGATGGCGTCACGCAGTACGAACTCCAGTTTCGGGCCGTAGAAGGCACCTTCGCCGGGATTCAGTTCGCACTCCAGGCCCAGGGATTCCACCGCCTCGCGCAGAGCGCCCTCGGCGCGGTCCCAGGTTTCATCGGAACCGGCGCGGTTGTCCGGCCGGTCGGAGAACTTGATGCGGAAGCTGTCGAAACCGAAATCCTGGTAAACCTCGCGCAACATGGTGATGAAGGCGGCGGTTTCCTCGTTGATCTGGCCCTCGGTACAGAAGATGTGGGCGTCGTCCTGACTGAAGGAACGCGCCCGCATCAGACCGTGCAAGGCACCATGGGCCTCGTTACGGAACAGAGCGGTGAATTCGCCCATGCGGATCGGCAGGTCCCGGTAGCTCTTGATGCCCTGGTTGAAGATCTGCACGTGGCCGGGGCAGTTCATCGGCTTGATCGCCATTTCCCGGTGATCATGGGTGCAGACGGTGAACATGTCGTCGCTGTATTTGTCCCAGTGTCCGGACTGTTCCCAAAGCACGCGGTCCATCATCTGCGGGGTGGACACCTCGGAGTAGTCGTACTTCTCCATCTTGGCGCGAATGTAGTTTTCCAGGTTCTTGCGCAGGCGCCAGCCGCGCGGGTGCCAGAACATGCTGCCCACGGCTTCCTGCTGGATATGGAACAGGTCCATTTCCCGGGCCAGTTTGCGGTGGTCGCGCTTTTCCGCCTCTTCCAACTGTTTGAGATAGGCGTTGAGCTCTTTCTTGTCGCGCCAGGCGGTGCCGTAGATCCGCTGCAACTGGGCGTTGTCGGCATTGCCGCGCCAGTAGGCGCCGGCCACTTTCATCAGCTTGAAGCCGTCGCCGAGCTTGCTGGTGGAGGGCAAATGCGGGCCCCGGCACAGGTCGATGAACTCGCCTTGGCGATACAGCGAGACTTCCTCACCCTCGGGTAGATCACGAATGATCTCCGCCTTGAATTCCTCGCCCTGATCCAGGAAGAAGCGGATCGCCTCGTCCCGGTCCCAAACCTCGCGGCGGATCTCCTCATTGCGCCGCACGATCTCCTGCATGCGCTTTTCGATGGCGACCAGGTCTTCCGGGGTGAACGCGGTCTCCCGGTGAAAGTCGTAATAAAAGCCGTTCTCGATGGTTGGCCCGATGGTGACCTGGGTTTCCGCAAACAGCTCCTGCACGGCTTCGGCCATGACATGGGCGGCATCGTGACGGATCAGCTCCAGAGCGTCCTCATGGTCGCGGGTGATGATTTCCACTTCCGTGCCGTCGGTGAGGGGCAGATAGACGTCGGTGAGATGGCCGTTGGCCTTCACCGCCAGCGCCTGTTTGGCGAGTTTCTTGCTGATCCGCCCGGCGATCTCCAGGGCGGAGGCCGGTTGATCAAACTCCAGGGTTGCCCCGTCGGGCAGTCGATAGCTCACACTCATGGGTGACACGGAATCCAAAGCAAATGAAGCAGGCAGATGTGGAAAGCAGGCCCGGTGCGGGGGCACGGGTTTGCGTCCCGGAACCGACGGATGGTAGGCAATCGCCGCGGTGGCTTCAAGCGCCAAGCCATGACAGCGGCCTTATGACGTGGGTTGAGAGCCTGTTCTTGCTCTTTACGCCACCGCGTTGCTGCTGGAAAAGCCGCCTGAGGGCGTTGGGGACTGAAGGCTTTGGTGGGGCCAAAGGCAAAGGCTACAGCGTCCTCAGGCGGCTTTTCCAGCGCAACCCGAAGGGCCGGGCTCCTTTTGCCGCCAGCTCGCGATTACGCTTGTTTATGTAGAATGACTACACCGCACAACCGAAATCACGACCTGACGACAAAATGAACTCCGGCGCGGCGGCGTAAAGAGCAAGAACAGGCTCTGGGCGAATAACGACGAGGAAACGGCATGCCCCAACTGCACAGGATCGGAGATCAGCTGATGCCGCTGCTGCGGGTGGCACGGCGTATCAATGAGCAAAGAGACGTGGCCACGCTGGCGCAAACCATCGTCGCCGAGGCGCGCGCCCTGTGCCGCGCGGAGGCCGGCGCGCTCTGGCTGTATCGGGGCGATGGCGGTGATGAACGCCTGGTCTGCATGATTCGGCAGGGAGAAGGTGGCAGCGGCGTGACGGACGGGGTCGAAGTGCCTCTGGCGCGATCAGGGTGTCCGGTGGCGCGGGTGGCGAAAGAAGGCGAAACCCTGCTGCTGGCGTCGGGACAGGGGCTGGCGGAAGAGGACCGGGCGCTGTGGGTACCGGATCTGGTCACGGAGGTGTCCGCACAATTGCTGGTGCCGCTGCCCAACCATGATGGTGAGGTGGTCGGTGTGGTGCAGCTGATCAATGCCCGTGATGACCAGGGCCACAGGCTGGCGTTCTCCCGGCGCCAGCGCGTGGTGGCGGAGGCCTTGGCGGGCTACGCCGGCATCGCTTTGAATAATCTGCTGGTGGTGGCGGAGATGAAGGACCTGCTGGACGCCTTCGTCAAAGTCATCGCCCAGGCCATCGACGCCAAGAGCCCGCACACCAGTGCCCATTGCCAGCGGGTGCCCCTGCTGACCGAATTATTGGCCCGGGCCGCCTGCCAGGATCATGGCACCTTCGCCGACTTCGATCTGGACGAGGACGGTTGGTACGAGCTGAGAGTGGCGGCCTGGCTGCACGACTGCGGCAAGCTGGCGACACCGGACTCGGTGCTGGAGAAATCCACCAAACTGCAGGCCCTGCATGACCGCATTGACATGGTCGCCGCTCGTTTCGCGGTGCTGCGGGCGGAATTACTGGCGGACTTCGTCGAGCGCGAACGGACGGAACCGGAGCGGACCGCGGAGCTGGCGATGGAAAGAGAGCGGGCGCTGGCGGGGCTGGAAGCGGATCTGGCGCTGTTACAGCGGGTCAACCTGGGCGGTGAAACCATGGCCCGGGAGGACCAGGAACGGGTCCGGGCAATGGCCCTGCGTACCTGGACTGATGCGCAAGGGCGGTTACAGCCGCTGTTGAGCGACGACGAGGTGAGCAATCTGTGTATCCCCAAAGGCACGCTTACCGAGGACGAGCGGGCGGTCATCAACGGGCACATGGACGTGACCCTGGCGATGCTGGAATCGCTGCCGTTTCCGCGCAAGCTGCGGCGGGTACCGGAATACGCCGGCGGTCACCACGAACGCATGGACGGCACCGGCTTCCCCCGCGGCCTGACCCGCGAACAAATGTCGATCCCGGCGCGGATCATGGCCATCGCCGATATCTTCGAGGCGCTGACCTCCCGGGAACGGCCCTATAAACCACCGCTGAAGCTGTCGGAAGCGCTGGCGATCATGCGCCAGATGCGCGACGACCAGCACCTGGACCCGGACCTCTACCGCCTGTTCCTCGACGCCGACGTCTGGCGCCAATACGCCCTCGAGGCCCTGGACCCGGAACAGCGGGATGTGGAGGAAGTGAGCAAATACCGCTGAAAAGCAGGGAATAGTTAATAGTGAATAGTTAACAGTTGCGCGCAATAGGCCGGGGAATCGGGAAACGAGGAGGCCGCGCCATCGCTTGGGCAGGGCCTGATTGTCCTTTAACATAAACCGAAGTTGCGGGTACGCAAACAGCCTTTGCAGTACTGCAATGTGCTTTTTTTCGCTGTTAACTATTCACTATTAACTATTCCCTGCCCCTCACAGCGCCTGCACCCGCTGCAGCTCATCCATGAACGCCACGCAATTGCGGCCCGCGCCTTTGGCCTGGTAGAGCGCCTCGTCGGCTCGTTTGATCAGGGCGAGGACATCTTTTTCTCCGGGCAGCGAACTGGCCACGCCGACGCTGATGGTGACCACCTGGCTGATCCTTGATCCGGCGTGGGGCAGGCCCAGCTGCTCGATCCGTGTGCGCATCCGTTCGGCGAACACCAGGGCGTCCTTGAGGCTGGTGTTGGCCAGCGCCACCAGGAATTCCTCGCCGCCGTAACGGGCGACGAAGTCGGCGTCGCCCTGGGCCATGGCCCGGGGAATGCCGGCCACGGACTTGAGGCATTCGTCGCCGGCCAGATGGCCGTAGGTATCGTTGTATTGCTTGAAGAAATCGATGTCGAACAGCACCACGGTGACGTTATCGATGGTATGCCGGCTACGGCCATGCAAAGCGTCATTGAGGCGGGACTCCATGCCGCGCCGGTTCAGGCAGCCCGTCAGGCCGTCCCCGGTGGCCTGGCTCTCGAGCACCCGGTTGGCCGAATGCAACTCCGCCCGATGCTGATAAAGCACGTGCTCGGACAGAAAGTGGCTGCGCAGCAGGCGTTCATAAATATATTGGCCAAACAAGCTCATGGTGCCGGTTGCCAGGGAGAACAACAGCAGCGTCAACGCCTGGGACAGCGGCAGGGTATTGGGGGCGAGGGTGCAGAGGGCCTGGAGTGCCAATATCGCTGAAGTGCTCAGGGAGGAGGCCAGGAACGGCACACGCAGCAGTACGCCGAGCACCAGGATCGCCAGGGGAGTTTGCAGGAACAGCAAGAAGGCTTGCGGGTGATCGATGGACAGGCCCATCCACATCCCGGTGATCGCCACCGCGAACGCCAGCAGGATAATCATTGGATGCAGCCAGCGGCGCAAATCCGGGCGATGGGCGACCACCGCGGTGGCCACCGCCAGCATGATGCAGAACAAACGCGGGCGCCAAGTGAGGACGACCAGATCCGGCTCCACGGTCAGTTCCAGAATCACCGCCAGGGCCAGAATGGAAACCAGTGTGATGGTGGCCCAGGGGGTGATGCGGGCCACGTTACTGCGGAAATAGTCAACAAATTCGCGTTCCAGCGGTGCCGGAAGACGCAAATGCCAGGGCAGCCGTATGTCACTGCCGGACGGAAGCGTGCTCGTCCGTTGCGGGTCGTGGGTCACCTTGGGTCCTTACTGCCAGTTCGGGGACCGTTGTCCCCGAAGATTCATTCAGGCTCCCAGCATAGCGCCTGACGCGGCGGATATCCCGCAACTATATATCAGTAAAGCGAACTGTATCAGCAAGGCCAACTAGATGAGCAAAGCCAAAAGGGCCTGGCGCTTTTCCGCAGGCAGGCGGCGAAAGCAATCCAGTAGTAACCCTTCCTCCAGCCCCTGGGGAACGCAGCCTTCGGATCTTGGCAGATCTCCGGGCCATTCAACCATGCTGCGCTGCAACCGGGCCACGATCTCCGCATTCATGCTTCGGTGACCGTGGCGGGCGGCCTGGGCAATGCGATCACGCATGCCGGGAGGGAAACGAACCACGAACTTCTCGGCCCGCGTGGTCTCGTCCTGCTTCATAGTGTCTGTCATATGCCCCGAGAAAACGGTTACCTTACGCACTTTTTAAACATGACGCGATGATGGCACGGTGCTATTAATCGGCCTTGATCCGGGTCAATCCCGGGTGCGAAAGAGCATGCGGGGTAGCGTCGCGGCCTCTGTTATGATCGCCTTGTCAGGAGAGAGAGCACACCGCCATGAATGTCGCCGGCGCCGATCTGAATTTATTGAAGTACCTGGATGTGTTGCTGCGGGAGAAAAACGTGACCCGGGCGGCGGAACAACTGGGCATTACCCAGCCAGCCATGAGCAACAGCCTCAAACGGCTGCGGCAGATGTTCAATGATCCGCTGCTGATTCGTACCAGCGAGGGCATGACCGCCACCGACCGGGCCCTGGAACTGCAACCCCTGGTACGCCAGTTGATGGCACAGGCGGAATCTCTGTTCAATCCGGAGGAAGTGTTCCGTCCGGAAGAAAGCCGTCGGGTTTTTCGTATCATGACCAGCGATTACGCCGAGGGCACGCTGGTGCCGCACATCGTGCGCCGTCTGCGTGAAGAGGCGCCCCATGTGGTTCTGGACTTCCTGACGCCGTCGGATGTCAGTTATCCGGATATGGAACAGGGCCGGGTGGACATGGCGGTCAACCGGTTCAATGAAATCCCGGGATCCTTCTACCAGGTCACCCTGTGGAAGGACGCCTTCTCCTGTCTGCTCAACCGGGATAACCCGATCGCCAAGCATTTCGATCTGGACAGCTACCTGTCCGCCCAGCATATCTGGGTGTCCAAGACCGGTTTTGGCGTGGGCTTTGGCATGAACCCGGAAAAACTGGGCGGGCTGGGCTGGATCGATCACGCTTTGCAGCAAATGGGGCGGACCCGCAAGATCAGTATCTTCACCCGCCACTATCAAATGCCCGCCCTGCTGGCCATGAACAACGACCTGGTGGCGACTCTGCCGTCCCGGGTGGCGCGCATGCAGGCGCAAAATCCCCGCCTGGTGATCAAATCACCGCCGTTCGACATTCCCGAGTTCGAACTGAAAATGGCCTGGTCCCCCCTGCTGCACCACAACGCCGCCCACCGCTGGCTGCGCAAACTGATCCAGGAGGAGGCGGAGCGGATATTGGCGGAGGACCCGTGAAAAGGCAGTTAATAGTTAAGGGTGAATAGTTAATAGCGACGCGGAAGACGCCGGCAGGCTCAGAAAGCAAAGAGGCCGCGCCCTCAACCAGGATGCGGCCTCTTTGTCTTTAAAGACACAGATCAGAGCGCCAGGCTTGCATACACAAATCACCTTTGCACTATCGCAACCCTCTGTTTTTCGCTATTAACTATTCACCCTTAACTGTTAACTGCCCTTCAGCTATCGCCCCCTTGCCGACGCCCTCGAAGGCGCGGACGCGGAAGTGCTTGCCGGGGGCCTCCTCGGCCAGTTGCCGGGCGATGTGGTCGGCCAGGTATTCCACCGTGGTGTCGGTATCGATCAGATAGCAATGGTCTTCCGGGATCACCAGTTCGAAGTGACCCTGGGGCGCGTCGTAGCGGAACCGGTGATGGGGGACTTCCTCGACGAAGTAGGTCCCTTCCAGATCTTCCCGGGTGCCGATGTAGATGTCTTCCCAGCGGTCCGCCCACAGCTTTTCCCAGTAACGACTGCGGCGACCGTTCTCGAAGATCTGAATGGTGGAACGGTGGCCGTGGGCGATGCGCTGACAGTTACCGTCGTGCTTCTTCAGACCATGGGAGTAATGGTAGAAAGGCGCGGTACCGGTATCCTCCTCACGGAGCAGGATGCGCGCTTCATTGACGTTGGCCGGCAGGGACGGCTCCAGCAGCTCCATCAGGAACAGGGTGACGGAGGCTTTGGACACCTCGGTGCTGGAGATTTCCAACAGGCTCTCGGTGGGCGCCAGCAGACGAATTTCCCCGGCACGATACTGCCAGGTGAGACTGAGTTGCTGATCTTCGCGCTGATTCAGGCTCAGCGCCTCATGGGCACCGGGGAACAGCAGACGATGGTCGACCTGATCATCGATCAGGCGCTTGAGCTGCCGTTTGACCTGGCCGAAATCAAACACCATGCCCTGGCCGTCCAGATCACCGGACAGTTCCAGGTCCACGATCCAGGACTCCCCGATCATGCCCCGCTTGGGGTGCAGGTAGGAGAAATCCAGTACGGTCAGATTGTCTACGAACAGAGTGGCCATATCGTTCCGATCAGCAAAACAGAGTTCACGGATATCATCGCCGCCGGCGATGCCAGGGCGATAGTATACGCGGCCCGGGCGGTCTGGCTCACCCCACCGAAGGCGATCGGTGGCGATGAATTGGACGGGATGTGAACGGCACCACGTCCCGGCGATGTGGCGCGCATCCTGCCCGGTGGTGGTGGTAAACGCAAGCGGTGGCCAGCGGTGACCGGCTGTCTGGCGTGTGCCGCCCTGTTGTTCTATGGTTGGCTCTGCCCGTCGGTAAAACACCCGTACGCGGATGCCCGGTGCCGGCGGCGCGAAAACCCTGTAAAGCCATTGGATACCGTTGAAAGATGAGCGAGACCCTGTTTTCCAAGATCATCGACCGGGAGATCCCGGCGGACATCATCTATGAGGATGAGCAATGCCTGGCGTTCCGGGATATCAATCCTCAGGCCCCGGTGCATTTCCTGGTGATTCCCAAGAAACCCATCCCCAAGCTCTCCGACGCCACCGAGGAAGATCAGGCGTTGCTTGGGCACCTGTTGCTGGTCGGCAACCAGGTCGCCGCCCGGGAGGGGCTGGAGGACTTCCGCGTCAACGTGAATAATGGCGCCAGTGCCAGTCAGGCGGTGTTCCATCTGCACGTTCATGTCATGGGGGGACGTCCGTTCAACTGGCCGCCGGGCTGAGCCCGGACCCTAATAAAAGGTGGCAATCCCGAGTGCCGCCTAAAAACAAAAGGAGATAATAAGATGAATGGTAAAACCTGGATCATCGGCCTGCTGGCGGTGGTCGCCTGTGTGCCTGCTTTCGCGCAATTGCCCGACGACGCCGAGCGCAAAGTCATCGACAGTCTGATGACGCGCATTGCCGCGCTGGAACAGACTGGCCGCGAGTTGCACGAAAAATACCCCGATAGCAAAACCGCCGAGGCGCAAAAGGCCTGCAAGGCGGATTTCCCCGACTTGCCGGAGCAGGCCCGTAACCTGCGCGGCGAGGCCGCCGCGTTGCAAACCCTGGCTTTCAAGGTGCATTTGAGCATGGCCGCCAACGACCTGGTGCAATGCGTGGACTGTCTGGACACGGTAACCTCCTGTGACGGCGCCTCCGCCTCCCTGGAACGCGCCAGGGACCAGATGAAACGCATGGAGGACTACGCCAAACGCCAGGCCGCGGGGGAGGATCCGTCCTGACCTCGGTGTTCGCTCAGGAGGTCAGCAGAGCCCGGGCCATGACGGCCAGCCGATCCACCTGTTGCGGGATCGGGGGCGTGTCGGTGTCCAGCAACAGCGTATAGCGCCGCGCGCCCCAAAGGGCCAGGACCAGGGTTTCCAGAGTGTCGGCGGTCACCGCCGGTCCGGGCCGGTCCGGCCAGCCCGCCACCAGCGCGCCCCAGGTGTCCACCAGCTGCCGGAAGGCACGCTGGTGGTGGGTGGCGGCGGCAATTTTCCCCTCCATCATCAACATATCCCGATCGAAGTAGGGCGCTTGCCCGTCCTCGTCCAGCGTCAGTGATACCGCTCGCCGCAGACGCTCCTCCCAGCAATGCCGGTCCAGAGCAGCGTCCTCCTCGCTCAGCCGCTGGCAAAGTACATCCATGCAATGGCGCACGTAACCGGATAACAGCGCGGTGCGGTTGGGGAAATAGTCGTACAGCGTCCCCACTGCGTAGCCGCTCTCTTCGGCAATGGCGCGGGTGGTGGCGGCGGCCGGTCCGTCGCGGCGCCAAATCCGAACAAAGCCGTCGTAAAGGGCCTGCACGGTGAACACAGCGCGCGCCTGGGAGGGCCGCTTATGCGGTTGGGGCAGGGGCTTCGATGGTACTTTCCTGGTCATGGGGAATCCGAACCCGTTGGCGAAGAGGCGTTGTTAGCATGATGCCACGTTAATCATCACCAACGGAGCGACCATGCGCACCCCGAATTTACGACTGCTGACCGACAAGACCGACCTGGGCCATACCCGGCTGGATAAGAGCCTGTTCATAGTCTTTACGCCGCCGCGCCGGAGTTCATTTTT
>NZ_ARXS01000070.1 GCF_025532145.1 Alloalcanivorax balearicus MACL04
CCATGTCGTTGCCGGTGTCGGTCTGGTCGGAGCGACCGTGCCCGCGCCGATCGAAGGCGACGACGCGGTAACCCTGCGAGAGGAAGAACAGCATCTGGTTGTCCCAGTCGTCCGATGACAACGGCCAGCCGTGGTGGAAGACAATGGGCTGGGCGTCTTTCGGCCCCCAGTCCTTGTAGAAGATGCGGGTACCGTCCTGAGCGGTGATGGTCGCCATGGAGACGTCCTCTTGGTCGCGTGGTTCGGATCAGCCGGCGTCGCTCGGCACCGGCGTGTTGAGCAGTTGCTGCTCCCAAAGATAGGCGATGCCGCTGCCGCTGAAATGCTGGATGAGAATCTCGGTCAGCTCCTCGACATGCCCGGTGCGCGCCCAATCGCGTTGCCATTCGCCAGCGAGCGCCATCACGGTCATCACGTTCGCGCCGGCCGCGATCATTCGCTGGATGGCCACTTCGTGAGACTCCTTCGAAATCCCGCCCGACGCGTCGGTGACCACGGTCACGTCCCAGCCTTCGCCGGCGGCCTGGATGACAGGCATTGCGACACAGACCTCGGTCCACAGGCCGGCGATGATCAGCTGCTTGCGGCCGGTCTCCTTGACCCGATTCACCACATTCTCGTCCTGCCAGGTGTTCACCCAGGTGCGATCAATGACGTCCTGATCCGGAAATACGTCGGTGATCTGCTTGAAGAGAAACCCTCCGCGCGCCGCGATCACACTGGTGAGAATGGTCGGAACATTGAAGGCTTTCGCCAGCTTGGCCAGCGCGGTCGTGCTGTTGACCACAGCTTGTGGGTCGTGGCTGTTCAGGTTCGCGAGCTGGTAAGGCTGGTGGTCGATCAAAACCAGTACGGAATCTTCGGGACGAAGAAGC
>NZ_ARXS01000071.1 GCF_025532145.1 Alloalcanivorax balearicus MACL04
CCATGTCGTTGCCGGTGTCGGTCTGGTCGGAACGGCCGTGCCCACGCCGGTCGAACGCGACGACGCGGTAACCCTGCGAGAGAAAGAACAGCATCTGGTTGTCCCAGTCGTCCGACGACAGCGGCCAACCGTGGTGGAAGACGATGGGCTGAGCGTTTTTCGGTCCCCAGTCCTTGTAGAAAATGCGGGTATCGTCCCGAGAAGTGATGGTCGCCATGGAGACGTCCTCCTGGTCGCGTGATGCGAATCAGCCGGCGGCGCTCGGCACTGGCGTGTTGAGAAGCTGTTGCTCCCACAGAAGCGCGATACCGCTGCCACCGGCATGCTTTACAATCAACTCCGACAACTCGGCGACATGCTCAGTCCGCGCCCAATCACGCTGCCATTCAGACGCCACCGCCAGCCAGGTCATCATGTTGGCGCCGGCGGCGATCATGCGCTGGATAGCCACCTCATGGGCCTCCACGGAAACGCCGCCGGAAGCATCGGTCACCACCGTGACGTCCCAACCCTCACCGAGAGCCTGAATCGCCGGCATCGCCACACAGACTTCAGTCCACAGGCCGGCAATAATCAGTTGCTTGCGGCCGGTGGCCTTGACCGCGTCCACCACCGTCTTGTCCTGCCAGGTATTAATGAGCGTCCGATCGATCACTTCCTGGTCGGGAAACACGTCGGTGATCTGCGGAAAAATGACACCGCCCCGATCCGCGATCACGCTGGTCAGGATAGTGGGTACACCGAAAGCCTTGGCCACCTTGGCCAGGCCCGTCGCGTTGTTCACCACCATCTGCGGTTCGTGACTGTTCAGGTTGGCGAGCTGGTAAGGCTGGTGGTCGATCAGAACCAGTACGGAATCTTCGGGACGAAGAAGC
>NZ_ARXS01000072.1 GCF_025532145.1 Alloalcanivorax balearicus MACL04
AGCGGGCCTTTGTGGCTGTAGAGGCCGGCGCTGCCACCGCTGGCCAGGGCGAGGTTATCGCCAGCGCTGATGTGGCCGTCGCTCTGGGTGGTGATGTGCAGGTGCTCGCCGGCCATGGCGGCGGCGCTTTTGTCGCTGTTGAGGACGATGTGGTCCGGGCTTTCCAATACCAGTTTCGGATCGGCGAAGGTTTCCACCGGCTGGTCGCTGTCTTCACGGCTGCCGGGCTTCGGTTTGAACGGCGACTGGCCCGCCACCGGAGCGGTGTAGCGGCCGTCGACTTGCGGGTCCAGGGCTTCACGGAAGGCGGTTTGCGCGGCGTTGCCGGCCAGGCCCGGTGCGCCGGCGGCGGTGGCGGCGTCATGCAGGGCCTGGGCGGTGCGCTCCGCGCCTTTGAGCTGGGCCACCGCTTCGTTCATTTCCATCTGGGTGCCCTGGCCCTTGGCCTTGGCGCTGGCCGATATCAGCAATCCACGGCCGGCGCGCACGGTGGTCCAGGCCTGGGTGGCCAGTTCCCAGCCCTGGCCGCGCAGGGCGCCACGCCGGGTGGGTCCCGGGGTGACGCTGTAATCCACCAGATAGCCCAGCCCCAGGCCGCTGCGGGCCAGGCTGGTTTCCAGCCGCACGCTCACCTGTTTCGGGGTGTCGTCCAGCAGCAGACGCTGCAGGGTCGGGCTGTGGTCGCCCTGGCCGTCGTGCTCCCGGGTTTGCAGGCCACTGACGGTGCCGGCGTGGTTGGTGCCGTCTTCCCGGGCGACGCCGAACGGCGGCTTCACTTCGCCGTTGTAGAGTTGGCCGATGACTACTGGCTGGTCGATGTCCCCCTGGCGGAA
>NZ_ARXS01000073.1 GCF_025532145.1 Alloalcanivorax balearicus MACL04
TTCGTACGGTAACATTATCCCAGGAGTAGGTCTTCATCTTACCCGGCTTACCCTTTTCCCAGAATTTCAGGAAGTTAAGTGGCTTCAGCGGGATAACATGTACCTGCCGGGTCTTGCGATTGAATAAGGTCGGATGATCAGAGGGACTAAAAAAAGCTCGACGAATAAAGACAACACCAAGAAGGAAAAACGAAATAGAGACACAAAAAATAAAAGAATAGAACCAGTCAATATCTGTGGCAAGCAGGGGGTGGACAAGAAAAAAAATTGCCAAACAGCAAATAATCCCTCCACCAAACCCCAAGTATTTAGCCACCCCCTCCCCCATAGAAGTTCCCACTTCTATGCCTTCTGAATGGATTCGCAGGAGTGTTTGGAAGGCTCTTGGGTGAAGGTGAACTGATTGGCCCTTATCAAAGGGCATAACCCTCAACGGTAGTTTTCGTGCATACAACTTCCGTTTGCGCTGAGCTTCTGTAAACGTCAGCTCTGGCTCCTCTTTGCGCCATTCCGGAATCAGAATGCCACGTTCTTTATCGTCCACGGGCATGGTTCGGTCAGCCCCTTACTGCTGCGGTCGTGTCCATTGGAGCAACTCCGCTTCTGTCAGCGCCGGCCCGCCGGCGGCCTCGACCACTTCAGGCGGAAATTCCGGTAGTTTGTCATGGTTGACCTTACGCAACTGATCACCTGGCTGCAGTGGCGGACCGCCCTCCTCCATGTAACGGCGGATGTGTTCCC
>NZ_ARXS01000074.1 GCF_025532145.1 Alloalcanivorax balearicus MACL04
GTGCGGTGATCGAGATAGAAAAAGCCCTTGGGCTTGCCGTCGCGCACCATATATCCGCTGTCGGGATCGGTTCGGCTGATCTTGGTTTCTTTCTCAACCGGCTGGCGTTCCTTGGCTTTGAGCGGCTTTTTCGCATGAGCCGCCCGGTCTTCCTCAATCGCCAGATCCAGATCATCCCAATAGGCCGCGCGCGATTTGGCAACCACTTCGCGGTCCCATTTGTTCTTGTTGGCATCGGCCTTCAAATGCGTGCTGTCGGTATAGAGAACCTTACCATCCACCAGCCCGTGCCTGATCGCCTGCTCGACGATCTCGTCAAAAATATCCTGCGCAACACTGGCATCATGATATCGACGCCGCCGGTTCTGCGACAGGGTCGAGGCATCAAAGACCTTGTCGGTCAGCTTGAGTTGCAAAAACCAGCGATAGGCGACATTGACCTCAATCTCGCGCACAAGCTGGCGCTCCGAGCGCACGCCAAACAGATAGCCAATGAACAGCGCCTTAAACATCATCACCGGATCAAGGGCGGGACGGCCATTGTTCGCGCAGTACAAATCGGCCACGCGCGCATGGATAAAACTGAAATCGATCACGGCATCGATCTTACGAAGCAAATGATCGCTGGGGACCAAACTGTCGAGTGTCACCATCTCAAGTTCGGTTTGATGTGGGCTGGGTTTCTTAAGCATTCCCCATTGAATCAA
>NZ_ARXS01000075.1 GCF_025532145.1 Alloalcanivorax balearicus MACL04
GCGGATTCGCTGGGGGCGGGATTGGATTCATCTTTATCTGTTGTTGGAGTTCCAATCCAGTGTGGACCGGTTCATGCCGGTACGGGTTCATACCTACACGGGCCTTTTATATCAAGACCTGATTCGCCGCAAGAGGCTTGAAGATAACCACCAGAAAATGCCCTTTATCTTGCCCGTCGTACTGTATAACGGAGAACCCCGATGGCGGGCTCCCATCCACGTCAGGAACCTGATCCTGCCTGGCCCCGCGGAGTTTGCCGGTCTTCAGCCAGAGCAGGCCTTTTTACTTCTGGACCAAGGCGCTTTTGATCTGGACCAACTGGCGTCCATGCGCAACCTGGTCGCCGCTCTGTTCCGGTTGGAACAACATCGCACCTTTGCCGAAGTACCCGAGGTTCTTAATGATTTGATAGACTGGTTACGTCCACCGGAACTGGCGGGTCTGCGGCACAGCTTCGTGGCATGGCTGCGCCGCCGGCTTCCCCAATGGATGCCGGGTGTAACGATCCCACAATTGCTCGACTTACAGGAGATCCAGGAAATGACGCGCAACAGTGCTCAGGAATGGAAGGACATGCACCATCAGGTGGGTCTGAGGGAAGGCCTGGAACAAGGCCTCGCACAAGGCATTGAACGAGGTATTGAACGGGGTGTGGAACAAGGCTCCACC
>NZ_ARXS01000076.1 GCF_025532145.1 Alloalcanivorax balearicus MACL04
CCCTTAAAAGAGCTTTGCGGGGCAATATTCTTGTTGCTGCTTCATCAGGGCGAAGGCGGTGCGAGCGATCTTCCGGGCCAGGATCACCAAGGCTTGCGTGGTGTGCAGTCCCCGGTCCCGATAGCGCTGATAGAAGGCGCGCCAGACCGGGTGTCGAGACGCACTCATGGCGGCACAGTGCAGCAGTCGCCTGACCTCCGTATCTCCTTGTTTGGTCAGCTTACGCTTGCCGGTGAGTTTGCCGGAGTCACGGACCCGGACATCCAACCCCAGGAAGGCAACGAAGGCATCGCTATTGGTGAAGTCTCCTCTCAGGAAGGCCATGACCAAGGCGGTGGCGGTGATCTCGCCGACCCCGTCGATCGCGTCGCAGCGTTGCACCTGAGTCTGTAAGCCGGCGGCGCTCACCGCGCTCTTGAGCCGTTTCTGGATCAGAGTGTCAATCCGGTCCATTTCGGCAATCAAGGTCTGTAGCGGGGCCTTGAGCTCCGGTTCTCCGCTCAGGCTCTGACGTAATGCCGTGCGGGCCTTAACCAAGGCGGCCCGGCGACGCAGCAGGCTCTGCAGCACCCGGTACGCCTTTGGGGGCGGGCTCCA
>NZ_ARXS01000077.1 GCF_025532145.1 Alloalcanivorax balearicus MACL04
CCATGAGTTGCCAGGCCTCGGTGCCCTGCATGAGGGCCTGATGGGAGAGGAGATCGTCAGGGGTCTCGGGCGCGCCATGCGCCTTGATGTAGTCCGGGCTGGCAACGAGCTTGCCGTAGATCGGGCCGACCCGTCTTGCGATGAGGTCCGAGTCCTGCAGATAGCCCACCCGGATCGCGCAGTCGTATCCTTCCGAGATCAGATCAACGAAGCGGTCGCTGTAGCTGGTGTGAATATGAAGCTGTGGGTGTCGCCGCGCCATTTCTGCGAGTACAGGAGCGAAGTGCGTTGGACCGAAAGACAGCGGCACAGCCACCCGCAAGCGTCCGCGAAGGTCACCGGTGGGTAGGAGCGTTTCCTTGGCCATGTCGATCTCGGCGCAAACGCGCGCCGCATAGTCCCGGAAAGTTATCCCCGCTTCGGTGAGCGCGGCGCCGCGGGTGGTGCGTGCCAGGAGCTGGACGCCCAGTTCCGCTTCAAGCCGCAACAGCCGCCGGCTGACGATGGATTTGGAGAGGCCGAGCCTGCGAGCGGCGGGTGACACGCCCCCGGCATCCGCGACTTCCACGA
>NZ_ARXS01000008.1 GCF_025532145.1 Alloalcanivorax balearicus MACL04
GGGTTGCGCTGGAAAAGCCGCCAGACGACGCCCCGGCCTTTGACTTTGGCCCCACCAAAGCCTGCAGTCCGCGACGCCGCCTGGCGGCTTTTCCAGCAGCAACGCGGTGGCGTAAAGATCATGAACAGGCTCTTGGGAGGCGCATCATCCGGCATTCGCCGGGCAAAAGAAAGAGCCGATCCGCCCGCCGTTTGCCGATCCGGCCCCGGTGTGACGACGCCGCAGCCGTGCCCACCCCGGTCGGGAACCGCTAACATGCTAATTCTGTCCTTGTTCATTGAAGACCGGAAGCAAACGATGACAACAAAGACCTACGTGGCCTTTCCCTCCAGCGAAACCCTCCACCGGACCACCGACGGCTTTATTCGCCGCATGAACGAGGGCGCGCGGAAAGCGGAGCCTGAAACCGTGGAAACAATCATGAAGACCTTCGTCGAGGAGGCGTTGGGGACTTTTTTCCTCAAACCGGCGGCGATGGCCGGTCTTGGCAGCGGGCAGACCCGCCTGATCCGCATGGCCTGCGACACCATAGCCAAAGCTACCGGCCTGGTGGTGGGCCGCAGTGCCAGAAAGATGGATCTGGAGCAAAATCAGGCCGCCGCCCGCTATATGGATGACATCCGTTTCCAATCGGAGGACGGCGGCACCTGGTACGTCGCTTTCCCCATCGACGAGGCGTTGGCGGAAAAAGGCCGCCAGGCACGGCGGCTGGCGAATGAAGGCAGGGAGGCCGAGGCCCGCGACGCTTTGGTCGCCTATTTGCGTGAAATGACCGAGGTCGCTCTGGACTGGTACTTCGAAAAACCGGTGGCCCTGCTTCATTTTGGCCCCATTTTGCGTAAAGTAGCCGCCGTTGGTATCGATACCACTCGCCGCGCCAGCTTTGGCGTTATCGGCAAGGTCATCCCCAAATTGGAGCGCCAGCAGTTGCTCCATTCCGTGCACTATTATTGTGGCATGCAGATGACGTTCTGATTTTGTGCCCCGCTTCCTTGTTTATTCCTCCTTTTTGTGCACATGGCGTCACTGAATGTATCCGTTGTACTCATCAATAAAACGCTTTCATAACAAAGTATTACCTAGGTATCAGGCTGGGATATAACCTCACTAAGTTTTTACAAAACTGCTTATACAACGGATTGCGCAGGCACAATTTCGCTCTCTACTATCGCAGTAGAGAGACCGATAAACGAAAACGAGGAGCCAGCCGTGTCATTGCGCCATGCCATTCTTGTCCTGTTACAAGACGAAGAAGCCAGCGGCTACGACCTCGCGCGGGAGTTCGCCAACAGCATCGGCCTGGTGTGGAACGCCACCCACCAGCAGATCTATCTGGAACTGGGGAAATTGAACGAACAGAACATGGTGCATTACCGCCATGTGCCCCAGGACGGAAAGCCAGACAAGAAGCTATACCGCATTACCGATGAGGGGCGACAGGAACTGGTGCGATGGTTGCGCCGCCCGGCCGCGCCGGCCCGGGTCCGGGACGCCTTCATGGTGAAAGTCGCCGGGGGCGCCCTGGCCGACCCGGAAACCCTGCTTGGCGAGCTGGATCAGCTGGTCCAGCAACGCAAGGAGCGACTCGCCAACTTCGAAGCCGAAGCCAGAAAGCTGGAGCGACAAAGTGAAGGCAACAGCCGCTTTCAACATCTGACCCTGCGCCGGGGCATTCTCGACCAGGAGGCCTGGCTGGCCTGGGCCGAAGAAGTTCGGGAAGTCCTGGAGGACACACTGAACCATCAACACTGATCCCTCCATCCCGTTCGAGGGGCCACCGGCGATCCGCCTGTTTCAATGGCTGATCGAAGCCCCGCCTCTCTTCGCCACACCAGCGGGCGCCGACCAGGATGCCGGTGTTCTGCTGGAGCAATGCCTGACCGAGGACCCTGACTGGCCGCATCGGGCCGCGGCGGCGGGCGCCCCTCCCGTGCAAGGTCGTCTCGGCCATTGGTTCGAAGCCCTGGTGGCTGCCCTGCTCGCCCATAGTCAGCGCCTTGAACTGCTGGCGCGCAACGTCCCTCTGCGCCGACAGGGACGCACTCTGGGAGAGCTGGACATGGTGCTGTTCGACCATGGCAGCGGTCGGTGCCTGCACTGGGAGCTGGCGCTGAAATTCTTTCTCGGCCACGACGGCCAATGGCCGGGCCCCAATCCACGCGACACCCTGCAAAGCAAAGCCGAACACCTGTTTCAGCACCAGCTACCCCGCAGCCTGGACGTGAGCGCGGCGGAACCTCCGATCGCCCCCATCGACCATCGGCAGGCGCTGACTCGCGGGCGCTTGTTCTACCCGGCGCCACCCTGTCCGTCACCGGCACAGGCCGCTCATGGGCATCAAAGTGGCTTCTGGTGCCGGGCCGGGCACTGGAACTCCCCGGCCCGCCCGATACCCCGGGCCTTTTGGGCCATTCCCGAACTGTTGTCGGACAATTTTACCTCGCCAGTTGCCCCCGCCGAGCTGCAAGACTATGTTCAGCGCAAACAATCCGTGGTGATGATTCGCACCGACAACAACGCACCGGGCTTTCTGGTGCCGGACTCTTGGCCTTTTAATGAACTTCGATCCCCTGCCTGAACCGCTGGTCGGGCCGCGGGGACAGGTCCGGCTCGGCCTGTTCCCCGATTCCGTCACCACCATCAACGGCCGTGCCTGCGATTACCGAACGCCGATGGGGTCGCCCGCCTCGCGCCGGGCCCGTCATTTCCATTACAAGCAGTTCCAGTATCTCGGCGTGATCAGCGACGATCTGCTGATCGGCTGTGCCCTGGCGGACACCGCTTATCTGGGCGTGGCTTTTCTCTATATTTACGAACCCGCCACCGGCACCCTGGAAGAACACACCTGGCGGGCTCCACTGGGGCGCGGTCTGTGTATGTCGGACTCGCCGGTGAACGGCGAAAGCCGCTTCCGCCGTGGCGGCACCGACATCGTCCTGGGTTACCTCGCCGACGGCAGCACCCGGGAGAAATCCCTGACCGTGCGCGGCGCCGGGCTGGAACTGGATGTGGTGCTGGAAGAGCCGGAAGGCTACCAGCCCATGTCCCTGTGCACCCGCACCGGTGTCAACGGCTGGGTCTACGCCAACAAAGTGGCCGGTGTCGGTCTGCGCGGCAGACTGCGCTGGCGCGGTCGCGAATGGTCACTGGCGGATCTGGCTAATGTCGGTGGCCACCACGATTTTTCCGCCGGTTACATGCGGCGGGAAACCTTCTGGAACTGGGCCTGTTTTTCCGCCTGCATCGACGGTCACCGGGTGGGCCTGAACGTGTCCTGCGGCGTCAACGAAACCAGCGTCAATGAAAACTGCCTGTGGCTGGACGGTCGTCTGATCAAGCTCGATGGCGTCAGCTTCGAGTATCAGCGGGACGACCTCATGGCTCCGTGGCGGATGCGCAGCCGCTGCGGCCGTCTGCAGCTGTCTTTCGAGCCGCGCGGCGAACACCGCGAGCGCCTCAATCTGGGACTGTTCGCCAGCAACTTCCATCAACTTTTCGGGGTGTTCCACGGCGAGCTCAGGCTGCCCGATGGCACCACCCTGTCCCTATCCGGCCAGCCCGGCTTTGTCGAGGAGCAATACGCCAAATGGTAGATCCGCATAACGAAGACAGCACACCCGAAGCCGGTGCTACCACTCCGCCGGCTCAGGATCCGTTCAATGAAAAGCTGCGCCGGGGCCTGTTCTGGATGGTGCAGTACTGGAAGGAACTGGTGAGCTTTCGCTTCGACCGTTACATGATCATCCAGGTGATTCCCGGCGTGTACGGCGTGGCGCTCACCGCCATTGCTCTGGGGCTGCTGTATCTCACCGTGGAAGCGTTCATGACCTCCACCTGGCGCGGCCTGTTCTTCCTGTTCATCGGCGCGCCGCTGGGGTTCCTGTTCATGGCCTCGGCACTGCGTGCCCTGCTCGAGTTCTACATGGTGGTGTTCAAGATCTCCGAGCACGTCGACCAACTGGTGGGACTGCGCGACACCGTGGACCGGCTCTCCGGCATCGGCGATACCGTGGATGAAATGGTGGCGGTGACCCGCCGCATTCCGTTCTGGCGGGGGCTGTCCGCGGACGGGGCCGGACGGGCAAGGAGAAGGACAGCGAAGACAACAACGGCGGCGACAGCCGCTGAGGCAGTTTTCTGTGGGAGCTTTGCCTGCAAGCGAATGGGGCACGCCCAGGCGTTTAGCGATATTCGCTTGCAGGCAAGCTCCCACAGCGGCTAAAGATCTGGTTATTGTCTTTTCTCGCTGTCAACCGTCCACTAGCAACTGTCAACTCTAGCGAGGCTTCGCCGCCTCCAGCGCTGTCAGCAGAAGACGCTGATAGAGTCGCTCGCGCAGACTGTCCGGGTCGGCCAGTCCCATCCGCGCCAGTTCCTCGCCGTAGCGTTCCGCGTGGTGATCCTGGAACAGCGCCTTGCGGCCCAGTTTGAGGTATTCCTTCTGGCTGACCTTGGCCTTGAGCCAGGTCAGCGCTTCCAGAACCCGCTGTTCGGTACTGGTGAAATCACTGCCCAGCGGAAACGACGGCAGAGCCCCGGCACCGGCCCGGGCCGCCAGGCGCTCCAGTGCTTCCGGGGTATTGTGGCGGTGCGGTTCCGGAATTTGGTAATCCCGCCGCAACTTGCCCGCTTCCTGGGCCTGTTCCAGCAGCTGCGCCTGAAAGCGGCTGTCGGTGATATTGAGCGTCGCCATCACCACTTCCTCGTCACTGCGCCCGCGCAAATCGGCGACCCCGTATTCGGTCACCACAATATCGCGCAGATGCCGCGGAATGGTGTTGTGCGGGTAGGAGAACACCACATTGGATTGCGCCTCACCGCCACGTTCACGCCAGGCCCGTACCATCAGAATGGAACGGGCACCGGCCAGTTCGTGGGCCTGGGCAACGAAGTTGTATTGACCGCCGACACCGCTGAGTACGCGGCCATCGTCCAATTGGTCCGCCACCGCCGCGCCCAGCAGGGTGATGGAAAAAGCGCTGTTGATGAAACGGGCATCGCGCCGCTGCAAACGGCAGATGGCCTCCTCGCCGAACAGGTCGTTGATGTAGTTCACCCGCGTCATGTTGATGGCCGCGCGGGTGTCGTCGTCCAGTTCGCGCAAACGCTGGTAGAACGCCCGCGGCCCCAGGAAGAAACCGCCGTGCATGACGGTGCCGCCAAGCAGCCCGCGTCCCAGTACCGCCTTGAGCGCCTCGCGAGTGGCACGTTCTTCAAGATCATTGGGGACCACCACGCCGTTGGGCAGCGACAGGTTATCGCCGCCGTCCCGCAGCGTCAGTGCTTCCTGGACAATGCCGTAGTGGCGCAACCGGCTCAGATCGTCGGCGCCGAGGCGCGCCGGCAGATCACCGCTTTCACGCAAATCATCCAGCAACGCCAGAGTCGGCGTCAGCGCCGCATCCGCCAGCACCCGCCGTTGCAGCGCCGGCCAGTCATACACCGCACGGCGGATGATGCCGTCATCAATCAGGGTCAGCAGCCCATGGGTCATCATTTCGCTGCAGCCGTAAAGCCCCTGCTGAAACGGCCCCACCCCGCCCTCACGTTCGATCAGTTGCCACTGGCTGTCGGACATCGGCAACTGCCCCAGCAGGGCACGGTATTCATCGTTGTGATGTTGACGGCGCAGGGTGTGATGCACCAGGGCATCGCCGAGGGCGCCGATACCGATCTGCAAAGTGCCACCGTCACGAACCAGGGTGCTGGCATGCAAACCGATGAAATGGTCCTGGTGGCTGACCGGCATGTTCGGGGTGGAAAACAAACGGGTCTGCGCCTGCTCGTCATCCAACAGAATGTCCATCTCCGGCAACCAGCGACCCAGGGACGCATCGTTCTCCATGAACGGCAAATCATGGTGCACCTGCCCCACCGCGACGATGGTTTCGCCGGCGTCGCGGCGCGCCTTGAGCATGGGCAGCAATTCCAGAGTCACCTCCGGGTTGCAGGAAAAGCTGTATTGGCGCCGCCCATCACGTTCTCGCGTGGCCAGCAGTTGCGCCACCACATTGACGCCCCGGGCATTGATGTCACGGGCGGCGTGGGTGTAGTTGACGCTGATGTAATGCCGTTGGGCATCCGTGCTGTTCAGCAGGCTGCCGGGCTGGAAAAAGAACTCGAACACACGGATGTTCTCCGGCAAGGCGTCCTTGCGCACCGCGTGCAGATAATCCAGTTCCTCGTAATCAGCAAACACGCGGTCGGCGAACGGTTCGAGAAAACGCCGCTCCAAATCACTGCCGGCACCGGGCCGCCCCAGGGACAGAGCAGTATAAATTTCCAGGGACAGGGACGGATCGGCCTTCACCCGCTGGTACAAGGCATTCACGAAGCGATTGGGTTTACCCAGACCCAGCGGCAGTCCCAGGCGCACCTCGCCGCCGGTGAGCTCAAGAACCCGGTCCACCGCCTGCTCGGCGTTGTCCATGTGTTGCGGCATGGCTGACTCCATCATTTCAGATCAGCCGACAGCATATCGCGACCGTCTGGCCGCTCCTACACGTTAGACATTGTTTTGCGGAGAGGGAGCGTTTGACGCAACCGTTATTCGCTGCCCAGGCAGCTTCCCACAGCGGCTCCGTAGAACCCCTTGTGGGAAGCTGCCTGGGCAGCGAATCGACGTGTGGCACTGGCGCCTAATACAACGGCTCGGAGATAATCTTCACATCGCTGGCTTTCATGCTGTAGCCGGCCTGGCCGTACTCGGTTTCTTCCGGCGTCACCTTGAGTGTGCCGGTAACCTGCAAGGCGCCCATGATGGCATCCAGCGGCACGCCCTTGCCGCTGGCGCGGACCAGGATGATCTGATTGCGCGGCGGCGGCGGCGCATGGATGCAGGCGCCGAAATACGGCACCAGCAGAAATTCGCGCACATGGTCGGCGTCGCCCTCCAGCGGCACGCCAAAGCCAGTCAGCCGAATGTCCTTGTCGTCCAGGCTTTGTTGCAACGGCGCGCTGTTCCACAGCGCCTGGATGTCGTCCATGATCGACATCGCCTCGGGGTCCTCGTCCTCGGTGCGGTTGATACGCTCGGCCAGTTCGTTGACTTCCTTTTCCGGGTTCCAGTCTTCCGGTATCAGATGGTCCCATTCCAGTGTCACCGGCGCCGCCCGCGCCGTCAGCGTCAGCATCGCCAACACCACCACCAAAGCGAATCTCATACTCTCTCGACCTCTCTAATAGCGTGGCGTGAGCCCGTCACTGAGGGTGTGACGGTAGGCCCGCCAGGCCGGAATCAATCCCACCAGGGTGCCGCTAACCAGCACCACCAGCAACCACAGCGCCTCCAGTGGCGCCGGCCGCCACAGACTCAGCGCCATGCCCAGGCGCTCGCTCAGTATCGGCATCGCCAACGCGGCCACGCCTTGCAACAGCAGCACCCCCGCCACCACGCCGACCAGGGACAGCAAAGCGCTCTCCCCCACCATCAATAGTCCGATCTGCCAGGGCCGCGCGCCCAGGGCCCGGAGAATCGCCATTTCCCGTCGCCGCTCGTTGAGGGCAGTGAGCAAGGCGCTGAGCATCACCAGCAGGGCGACGCCGAGCACCGCCACCGAAATCACCCTTAGCGCCTGTTCCACCATTCCCAGCATGCGCCACATCTGGCCCAGGGCGACGCCGGGAATCACCGCCTGCAGCGGCTCCGGCGCCCGCGTATTGATCCAGCGTTGCATCTGGAACACCGCGACCCGGGAATTCAGCCCCACCAGCAACGACGTCACCGAATCCGGCTGCAGATCGCGGGAGCGGGCCTGATCCGGGCTGGTGTGGCGGCCCGGCAGCGGTGTGCCCGCCACCCAATCCAGGTGGATCGCGCTCATCGCCGCCAGGGAGATATGCACCGACTGGTCCACCGGCGTACCGGTGGCGGCGAGCACACCGCGGACCTTGAACGGCATGGTGTCATGACGCCGCACCGATACCGTGCCAGTGCCGTGTCCCAACACCACCTCGTCGCCCACCTTCAGTCCCAACCGCGCCGCCACCCCGGCGCCCAGCACCGCGTCGAACACATCATCGAACGGCTCTCCAGCGCTGAAACGCAGCGTCTCGCCCCGGCCATAACGGTAGTAACGGAAGTAATCGGTGGTGGTCCCCACCACCGGAAAACCACGCAGATTGTCACCGAGGGAAATGGGCACCACCCAGGCCACTTCCGGCCGCTCGGTGATCGCCTCGACGCTTTCCCAGTCCAGGTTCGCCACCGGCTCGCCCAGGCGGAACACGCTATAGAGCAACAGATTCAGAGCGCCGCTGGGTTTGCCGACGATCAGATCCACTCCGGAAACGGTGCTGGTGAAACGATCACGGGTTTCCTGGCGGACCCGCTCCACCCCCGCCAGCAAAGCGGTGCTCAAAGCGATGGCCAGTACCACCAGAACCAGGGTGGCGCGGCGGTGCCAGAGGCTGCGCAGGGTCAATCGCCAGAGCATGGCGCCGCTCCGTTGAGGGTGGGCAAATCAAGATGCCGGTCGAAATGCGCCGCCAGCCGTTGATCGTGACTGACGAACAACACCGCGCTGTTCTGCCGCTCGCTCTCACGCAGCAACAAAGTCATGAAGTGGTCACGGCGGCGGTCATCCAGCGCCGAGGTGGGCTCGTCGGCGATCAGCAGCGCCGGCTCGGCGATCATCGCTCGCACCGCCGCCACCCGTTGCTGCTGACCCACCGACAGCTCTATGGCTTTCCGGGCCAGCAGCACTTCAGACAGTTCCAGGCGCTCCGCCAGGGCCAGGGCGCGTTCCTTGCCGGACGCGCGGCCGATGCCGGAGAGCGCGGCGGCCAACAGCACGTTGTCCAGGCCGCTCAGGTACGGCACCAGATTGAACTGCTGGAAGATGATGCCCAGGTGACGCGCGCGCCAGCGATCGCGACCGGCGGCGGACAGGCTCGCCAGATCCTGTCCGGCCACGGTTATGCAGCCCTCTTGCGGCAGCACCAAACCGGCGATCAGGGCCAGTAACGAGGATTTGCCGGAACCGCTGGGGCCACCCAGAAACACTCTCTCCCCGGCGGCCACGCAAAGTGATTCCAGCATCAGTACCGGGCTATCACGCCAGCCGAAACACAGGTCCTGGCAGCGCAACACTTCGGTGCTCATTGCACTTCCCTCAATTGCACTCCCTTCATTGCACGTCCATGGACAACCGGGTGTGGGGCGCCTTCAGGCTGTCGGCGCGGGCGCCCTGGTCGGTGACCAGTTGCACCTTGAGCGTGACGCCGTTAAGGAATTCCAGCAACGGCACATCGATCCACGCCAGTTTGTCCGGGTGATCGCAGTGCCAGCGATAGCGCGCTTCGAAGTCGGCATGGCCACCGTGGTCGTGGTCGGCGTCATGATCATGGCTTTCTTCTCCATGATCATGCTCTTCGGCTTCGGAATCGGAGAGACCACTGTGCACGCTCTCGCGAGTTACCTTGCAGGCGGCGGCGGGCGCTGGTTCCAGGACATTGGAGCCCTTGCCCAGCCGGGCCAGGGCGTCTTTCACCAGCGCCTTCTGATCGTCGTCCCGGGGAGCATGTTCAAAACCCACCACGTCCGCCGCCGGCAGCGACAGTTCCACCAGCAGCGTGCCGCCGGCCATGGCCAGGTCCAGATTGCCTTGTCCGTGCACATGGGGGCCCGCCGCCTGGGCCAACCCCGCCGAAGTGCTCAACGCCATCGCTATCGCCAACCGTCGCATGGTGGTGCTCCTCTTCAAATGCGGAATATCAGTGCCGTATGCGGTCCAGAGCCGTGCGGAACGTCGCCAGACACTGGCCGGGAAAGGCCGGGTCGTCGCCATCGGTAATCAGCACCAGCCGGCTGTCGTCATCATCACCGGGCCACGATGGCAGCGGCGACATCTCCAGCGGCTGGCCACCCACACCTTGGACCAGCAAAGGTCCGTCCAGTTTATCGACAGCCACCAGCGCCTTGAGCCGCACCAAACGCGGTCCACACTGCTCCAGCAGGTCCGCCCACAAGGACTGCAGCGCGAAATAGTCCACCGCGCCGCGCCAGCGCAGATCTGCGGCGTGGAACCGGTGCCGGCTTGCCAGCGATGCCGCAGCCAGCGGCGGGACGGCGGGGTCGGCCACCGCGCTCAATTGCCCGGTGACCCGGCAACGGCGTGGGAAGCCGCGATCCAGCAACGCCGGTTCTACCCGCCCCTGCTCGCTCCACCGCCGTTCGGCGGCGGGGTTCAACTCCGCCAGGGCGACTTCCAGCGGCCCGCGTTGTTCCGCTTCCACCTGATCCGCCTTGGTTAACAAAAGCACATCGGCGGCACGCACCTGCTCAATCACCTCGGGATGCCGGCTCAACCCCGCCATGCCGGATCGCGCGTCCACCGTGGTGATCACCGATCGCAGCTGGAAATGGCGCCGCAGCCACGGGTCCTGTTCCAACACCGAGGTGACGCCGAAGGGATCGGCGGCGCCGGTGGTTTCCACCAGTACCGTGGAAAAGCGCGGCACGTCGCCGGCGGCCCGGGCCATGAACAGGTTGCGCAAGGTAGTGCGCAACGACCCCTGCACCGTGCAGCAGACGCAGCCACCGGCCAGCAGACTCACCGGCACAGATGTCTCACCCACCAGCGCCTGGTCGATGCCCACCTGCCCCAGTTCATTGATGATCACCGCCAGATCATCGCGTCTGGACAGCCAGTGATTCAGCACCGTGGTTTTGCCGCTGCCAAGAAATCCGGTCAGCACCACCACCGGCAAAAGGGTCACGGCGCCACCGACCAGGGCAGCGTTTCACCGGCCAGGAACGGCACCAGCTCCTCTCCCGCGGCCCGCACTTGTTGCGGCACCGCCCAGGGATCCCTCCGCAACGTGACGGTGTCCGGATTGCGCGGCAGACGATAAAAATCCGCGCCGAAATGGCTGGCGAAACCTTCCAGCTTGTCCAGCGCGCCGTGGCGCTCCAGGAAAGTGGCGTACAACGGCAAGGCCGCCCGCGCCGAATAACAGCCGGCGCAACCGCAGGCGGCTTCTTTCTTGTCACGGGCGTGCGGCGCGGAATCGGTACCGAGAAAGAAGCGCGGATGCCCTTCCAGCACCGCTTGTTGAATACGTTCCTGATGGGTCCGGCGCTTGAGCACCGGCAGACAATAGTTGTGCGGACGCACGCCTCCCACTAGCAGATCGTTGCGGTTCATCATCAGATGCTGCGGCGTCACGGTGGCGGCGGTGGCGTCGCCGGATTCCTTGACGAAATCCACCGCTTCGCCGGTGGTGACGTGTTCGAAGACGATACGCAGGGCCGGGAAGCGGCGGCGAATGTCGGTGAGATAACGGTCGATGAAGACCTTTTCGCGATCGAACACATCGATCTCCGCCTCGGTCACCTCACCGTGCACCAGCAACGGCACATCGTGCTTCTCCATTGCCTCATAGAGATGGGCGATCCGCGACGGATCGGTAACGCCACTATCCGAGTTGGTGGTGGCGCCGGCGGGGTACAGTTTGAAAGCATGCACAAAACCGCTGGCGGCCGCCCTTTCCACCTCTTCCACCGGCGTCTGGTCGGTGAGGTAAAGCACCATCAGCGGTTCGAACTCCACGCCGGCGGGAATGTGGGGCACGATGCGCTGACGATAGGCCTCGGCCTGGGCCACGGTGGTGACCGGTGGGGTCAGGTTGGGCATGACGATGGCGCGGCGGAACACCCGCGCGGTCACCGGCACGGTTTCGGCCAGGATGGCTCCGTCACGAAAATGCAGATGCCAATCATCGGGGCGGCAAAGTGTCAGAGTATCGGTCATAGGAAAACAGTCGGGTCCGGGAAAAGTGCCATGATACGAAAAACCGCCGGAGCTTGCCCTGAAGAACCGGTTTTCCATGGCGTTGCGCCAATTTGTTATAACATAACAAAATCAATATAAATCACAACCCCATGCTCTCTTACAACAGCCAGCGAAATGCCCGGCGCAATTCTTCCTCGCCTTTTTCCCGGTACCAGCGACCGTGCGCCAGAATCACCCGTTCCGGCTCCCAGCCAAGCAACGTTCGCACCGCCTCACGCAACGCGGATCGACGCCCGAGAAAGGTGAGGCGCATATCCCGGGGCATTTGGCCGTCCGGGTCCAGTACACCGCCCAGACGGGCCAGCCAGCGGTGGGCCGGCGCCAGGCGGGAGGCTTCGAAATTCTCCACCAGGTCGGTGAGAATCAAAGTACGGCTGTGTGGATGGAAGAACACCACCTCGGTCATGTAGCGGCTGGTCACCGGCAAGGTCCGCAGCAGATCATCCCAGGGCCAGGGCCCGCCGCGATCCAGTATTTCCACGGGAAAGTCGATGCGCTCCCCGGCCCTCTCCCGCACCCCCGGCGCCACGAACGTGCGAGCCGCGGGGAAAGCGGCCTGCCACCGCGGCAGCCACCAGTAGTGAATGCGATTGGGACCGATCAACCAGCGCGGCTCGCCCAACGCCAATACCTGCCGCCGTAGCGGCTCGGTCAAGGCGGTGGGGGAATGCACGAACAATCCGCCGTCGGCCGAACGCACCAGCGTCATGCGTGTGGGAAACGGCATCTTCATACCCGGCGGCCCGAAGCGGATCATCGGGCCATCCACCACCCAGACCGAGTCGGCCACCGGTTTCAATTGATTCAAAGGGGTATAAATCCCAGGTTCCCTGGAGGTATCCACGGCCTACGCTCCTGGTTGGCCAAAATCATACCGTACCGGCCTTGATCGTTTTCGCCAATGGCTTTGTCGGAGCCGGCCATTGTGGCGGCGCCCCGCCCCTTCAGACTGGAATCAGGCCTGCAGTGGGGAACCTCGCCGTCCGCCGCTCCACACGCTCTGTTCGTCGCCGGAACACCGCCGGGATGATCGGAACAATAACAATACCGGAGGCCATGCCATGACGCCTTTTGTTCGTGTTTTGTGCGTTCTTTCCACATTGTCGCTGTGGTGTCTTTCCCCGTCGGTCCAGGCCGAGCCGAGGACCCTGCATTACGCCACCGCCGTGGCGCCCACCGATCGCCCCAACAATCGGGCCCGGCATTGGTGGGCCGAACAGATCAAGGCTCGTACCAACGGCGAGATCGAAATCGAAATCCACTGGATGCAGAGTCTGGTGAAATACGCGGATACCGCCCAGGCGGTCAGCTCCGGCCTGGCGGATATCGCCGGGATGACACCGGATTACACCGCCGCCCGTTTTCCGCTCTGGGCGCTGTCACAAACCGAGGTGGGTCCGGGGGATCACTATATCGCCGCCGAGGCGTGGCGGCGGATGATGGCGAACACGCCCGCTCTCCAGGAAGAACTGCAGCGCAACAACATGGCGTTCATGGCGGTGTACTCCACCGGACCACGGGTGCTGATCAGCAATACCCGGCCCTATCTGACACCGGAAGACTTCGACGGTGACCGTGTGCGGCTCACGCCGCGCAGCGTGCAGGCGGCGCAGCAGGCGGACTGGGAGGTGACACCGATCAATCTGACCTTCACCGACATTTACTCCGCCATGGATCGCGGCACCATCAACGGCGCTCAGTCCGCCGCCTATCTGGTGCCGCTGTTCAAACACCACGAAGTCGCCAAGCACATCGTCGAAACCGGTAACGGCCAAGCCATGATCCTGGAAGCAATGAACCTGGACACCTGGAACAGCCTGACCCCGGAGCAACAAAAGGTGTTCGAGGAAGTGAACCGGGAACTGGAAGTGCGGATGGCGGAAGCCGGCCTGGAAGAGTTGAAACAGGCGCGGGAGATGATTCGGAGCAACCGCGAATTCCCCACCGAATACCACATTCTCGATGCCCGACAACAGGCCCAATGGGAAACCGGTTATCTGCCGGTAGAACGCGCCTACGCGGAAAAAACCGGCAAGCGCGCCCCCCAGGCGATATCGGTGTTCGAGCGTTTTCAGGAGCGTCTCGGGGAAGTGGCGGCGGAAGTAAAGGAAAGCGGCTACCCCTGGGAACGGGATAAGGTGGCGGAACGCTGAACCCGCTGGCGCTTTACGCCAAATCTTTTGTCGCGATAGGTCATTGTTGCCCAACCGGGGGACCGACAGACTGAAATTCGAATAGGGTGGCCCGCTGGCCGCCCCTGCCTCGAATGTAATGGATCGACCCATTAAATAAGAATAGTAATAGCGGAGGCCCTACCAATGTCGCTGAAAAAACATCTGATGGTCGCGGGCGCGGCCATCACTTTCTCCCTCACCAGTGCTCTGGCCGGCGCGGACACCCGTACGCTCCATTACGCCACCCCCGCGCCTCCCACCGACCGCCCCAGCAACGAGGTGCTGCGCTGGTGGACCAATGAGGTCAAGGAACGCACCAACGGCGAAATCGAAATCGAAGTCCACTGGCTGCAAAGCCTGGTCAAATACCATGACTCCGCTCAGGCGCTCGGCTCCGGACTCGCTGATATTTCGCCGATGAACCCGGAATACGTGGAATCCCGCTTCCCGCTGTGGACGCTGTCGCAGACCGAAATCGGCTCCGGTGACAATTACATCGCCAATGAAGCCTGGCACCGTGTGCTGGAAAAAACCCCAGCCATGGCCGAGGAACTGAAGAAAAACAACATGGTGCATCTGATCGCTTACTCCAGCGGCCCCCGCGTCAACGCCAGCACCAGCCGTCCCTATCTGACGCCGGATGACTTCGACGGCGACAAGGTCCGCATGACACCGAGAGCGGTACAGGCGGCCAAGCAGGCCAATTGGAACGTGACACCGGTGCAGGTGGCATTCGCCGATATCTATTCCGCCATGGATCGCGGCACCATCAACGGCGCCCAGACCTACACCTATCTGATGCCTCCCTACAAACACCACGAAGTGGCGAAGTACGCGGTGGAAACCGGTATCGGCCAGTCCATGGTGGTGGTCAACATGAATCTGGATACCTGGAACAGCCTGACGCCGGAACAACAGCAGGTGTTTGCCGAGTTGAACGATGAGTACCGCATCCGCATGGCCCGCGCCGGTCTCCAGGAAGCCGAGGATGCGCGTGAGATGATGCGTACCAATAAGGAATTCCCCACCGAATTCCATATCCTCACCCAGGAACAGCAAAAAGCCTGGCAAGCCGCCCTGGAACCGGTCGAACGCGCCTACGCGGAAAAACTGGCGAAGCGTGACCCCCGTGCCCTGGAAGTCTTCGAGAGCTTCCAGAACGAGTTGCGCGTGGTGCAGAAAGAAGTGGCGGATAACGGCTACCCCTGGCAATCCGAAAAAGTCGCCGGGAACTGATCCATGTCTCGAATGCCGTGGCCCGTTCGTGTGATGGACCGGGTGGATCAGGTCCTGGTATGGCTATCCCAGGCCCTGCTCGCCGCCATGGTCGGCATCACTTTTGTGTCGGTGGTGGGGCGGAGTTTTTTCCGCAGCCCGGTCCCCGATGATCTGTTGCTTTCGGAAATGCTGATGGTGGCGATCGTGTTCGTGCCACTAAGCTACGTCCAGTCCATTCGAGCCCATATCGAAGTCACCGTGCTCACCGATCATCTGCCCCATTGGCTACAGGAAACCCTGGTCTCACTCGGGCTGATCATCGGCATCGTCATGTTCGCCTGGATGGCCTGGCTCAGCGCCGGCAAGGCCTGGGAATCCTATGAGTGGGGAGAAATCGCCTATGCCAGCACGCTGGGGTTACCGGAGTGGCCGGTGCGCGCCTTGATTCCATTGGGCCTGATCTGGTGGTGCGTGCGCATGTTGATTCAACTGCTGATGCCCTGGACCCGCGAGCCGCCGGAGTCCGAGGTGGAACGCACTTTGCGCGAATCCGAGGACGCCTGACTGTTGATTATCGGGATAGCACAGGCCCTCTGAATATTTCGGGCGCATCGCCCCTTCAAGAACGATAACAACAGGAGATCCAATGGATCCGGTTACGATCGGCATTGTGGTCACCGTGGTAATGGTGGCCCTGTTATTGCTGCGTATTCCCATTGCCGTGGTTCTGGTCAGTACCGGTTATGTCGGCCTGGTACTGGTCATGGCGGTACGCACCGGCGAGTTCGATCTGGCGCGCGGTTTGAGCACCGCCAATCAGTTCCTGTCGGATCTGCCCTATTCCTCCACCGCGGAATACACCTTCACCACCATTCCCATGTTTCTGTTGATGGGCTATCTGGCCACCGAAGCCGGTTTCACCCGTGATATCTATCAGACCGCCCGGCTGTGGCTGGCGCGGGTCCCCGGCGGCCTGGCCGTGGCCTCCTCGGTGGGCTGCGCGCTGTTCGCCGCGATCAGCGGATCGAGCCTCGCCACCGCCGCCGCCATGGGCCGCATGGCGATTCCGGAAATGCTCAAGCACGGCTACGACAAGCGCCTCGCCACCGGCGTGGTGGCCGCTTCCGGCACCCTTGGCTCGCTGATTCCGCCCAGCATTCTGATGATCCTGTACGCGGTATTCACCGATCAGTCCATCGCCAAGCTGTTCATCGCCGGCATCATTCCCGGCATTCTGTCCCTCGGTATTTATGTCGGTTTCGTCATGCTTCGCAGCAAAATGAATCCGGCACTGGCGCCGCCAGTGCCGAAGGTCGATATGGCCGAGAAGATGGCGGCGCTGAAGAAAAGCTGGAACATGCTGGCGCTGATCGCGCTGATCGTGATCGGTCTCTACAGCGGTATTTTCACACCTTCGGAAGCCGGCGCGGTGGGCGCCGCGGTGGCGTTCCTGATGTGTATCGTCACTCGCCGCCTGGACGGAGAAAAAACCCGCAGCGCCCTGAACGAAACCCTGAAGACCACGTCCATGTTGTTCGCCGCGGTGATCGGCGCCTACATGGTAACCTCTTTCACCGCCCTCACCGGCATCGCCTCGGAGTTGACCTCCTGGGCCGGCAACCTGGATGTGCCACCGGTGGTGATCCTGCTGTCGCTGACCGTGCTCTATGTGTTCCTGGGCACCTTCATGGGTTCCATCGAGATCATGCTGCTGACGCTGCCGGTGGTGATCCCGATCATCAAGGGGCTGGAATACGACCTGATCTGGTTCGGCATCATCATGATCAAGTATCTGGAAATCGGCATGATCACACCGCCGGTGGGGATCAACTGCTTCATCATCAAAGGTGTGGTGGGCCGCTCCGTCAGCCTCGGCCAGATCTTCCACGGAGTGACCTGGTTCATCGTCCTCGATGTCATCACCGTCGCCATCCTGATCCTGTTCCCGGATCTGGTCACCTTCCTGCCCAACCTCATGTAACGGTTCCTGGAGAAAATCTCTCATGTACCTCACGCAATCCCTGCACAAGGCCTTGCAACAATGCCCTGAGCGCACCGCCACCGTTTGCGACGGCCGGCGTCACAGCTACGCCGAGTGGGTCCCGCGGGTGGCCCGGATGGCCGGAGCCCTGCAGGGACTCGGCGTGGCACCCGGCGACCGCGTCGGTATTCTCGCCCTGGGCTCGGACCGTTACCTGGAAAGCATTTACGGCTGCTGGTGGCGCGGCGCGGTGATCAACCCGGTGAACATCCGCTGGAGCCCGAGGGAGATCGCCTACTCTCTGGATGACTGCGGCACCCGGGTGCTGCTGGTGGACCGTAACTTTATTCACATGGTGCCGCGATTGGGAGAGTTGTCCGAGGCTCTGGAAGAAGTGATCTATCTGGACGACGACGCACCGGCGGATCTCACCGGCTACGAAAGCTGGATCGCCGACGCGCCCGAACTGGACGACCAGATCGCCAGTCACCAACAGTTGGCCGCCATTCTATATACCGGCGGCACCACCGGTGCGCCCAAAGGGGTGATGCTCAGCCATCGCAATTTGTACTCCGGCACCCTGGGTCAGATGGCGGCGGTGCAACGCAGCCGTCATCCGGTGGCGCTGTACTCCTCGCCGTTGTTTCATGTGGCCGGCATGGCCTCGGTGGTGCAGATCGCGGTGCGCCAGGGCACCCATGTGATTCTGCCGGGATTCGATCCGGCGGTGGTGCTGGACACCATCGAGCGGGAAGGCGTGGAAGAAACCTTTCTGGTGCCGACCATGCTGCGCATGCTGCTGGATCACCCGGACTTCTCCCGGCACGATCTTTCAGCGCTGAAATACCTTCGCTACGGCGCCTCCCCCATGGACGAGGCGCTGCTGCTGCGGGCCATGGAAGTCCTGCCCGGCGCGGAGTTCTCGCAAAGCTACGGCATGACCGAGCTGTCGCCGGTGATTTCGATCCTCAGCGGCTGGCACCACACCGCCGAGGGACGCCGCGCCGGCAAACTGAAGTCCGCCGGCTATCCGCTGCCCAACGCGGAAGTCCGCATCGTCGACGAAAACGATAACGACGTGCCGCCGGGCCAGGTGGGCGAAATCATCGCGCGCGGCCCCATGGTCATGGAAGGCTACTGGAACAAGCCGGAACAGACCGCCGAGGCCCTGCGCAACGGCTGGATGCACACCGGCGATGGCGGCTACATGGACGAGGACGGCTTTATCTACGTAGTCGACCGGATCAAGGACATGATCGTCACCGGCGGCGAGAACGTCTATTCCGCGGAAGTGGAAAACGCCTTACTGAAAATGCCGGAGGTCGCCCAATGCGCGGTGATCGGTGTACCCGATGAACGCTGGGGTGAGCGCGTGCATGCGGTGGTGGTAACGGCCCCCGGTCAGCAACTGGACGAGCAGCGCATCGACGCTCACTGCCGTGACCTGATCGCCGGCTACAAATGCCCCAAGAGCATCGAGTTCCGCGATGCCCTGCCCATGTCCGGCGCCGGCAAGATCCTCAAATACGAGCTGCGCAAACCGTTCTGGGCAGGCCAACAACGGCGGGTAAGCTGACACCGGATACGATGCCACTCATTTGAGACTCAGGTCACCGTTCCAGAGGGTGCCTTTGAAGACGCCGCACGCGCTGCCTAAACTTGCGCGTTTTTGACGCGCAAAGGAGAGCCCCCGTGCAAAAACGCGTACTCGTCCCCCTGATCGCCCTCCCCCTGTTCAGCCCCTCCGCCCTGGCCGGGGATCTGTATCCCCTGGGCAAGGCCGAAGGCACCACCTGGAAAACCGTGGCCCAGGCCGAGGAAGACAACCGCCTGTCCGTGGCGGCGTTGTCCACCGACGGCGAGATGCAAATGGTGTTCACCTTCGAAACCATCATCGGCAGCACCGAACAGTTCCTCGGCGTATTCGATGCGCCGGCGGCAAGCTGTGGTCAGAGCGACGGCAAGACCATGACCCTGAGCGCCCCGGATCCGTCCCGTCTGATGCAGGTGAACGGCCAGGAATTCCCCTCCTCGGAAAATTGCCTGGAGGGCCACACCCATTATTCGTTCAAGGGCGTGGACGCCGCTCACGATATCAGCGCGTCGCTGATCGCCGGCAAGCCGGTAACGCTGAGCATCCCCCGCGACGACGGCCGCAAGGAATACACCTGGGAGCCGGACGGCTTCAAGGCCCTGGCTCAAGAGCGGGTGAAAGAGTACGAAGAGGGATCGCGTTATCAGGCCTATAAGGGCATGACCCGTTGAAGCGGTCCGATTGAACGAGCATCGAACCCCTCGACAGCGGAATACGGTGGCTATATCGCCATCGTATTCCATTTGAAGCATCGGCAGGACAACGCCCAAGCGGGTCTTTGTTTCTGTCTGTTTAGCTGTCAGCCAGCCTTGTTGTCCGTTGTATGGCGCCTTCCAGCATCTCCAGTCGATCCTGCCCCCAAAAAAGTTCACCCTGAAAAACATAAGACGGAGAGCCGAACACACCGGCGGCCACTGCTTCATCAGTATAGCGACGATAAAGATCCACGATATCGTCTTGTTTGGCGAGAGAGATCAGACGATCACCATCCACCCCCCTCTCTCGCAAGATATCGAGTAATGTCCGCTCCGAAGAGATATCCCTGTCTTGACACCACTGGGCATGGAGAATCGACTTATACAATGCTCCTACCGGGAGTCCCTGACGATCAGCGGCAATGACGATGCAAGAAGCCAGATCCGCATTCGGGCACATGAAAGCGGGTTGCGTATTAATCGATATTCCCAATTTACGACACCATCGCTTTAACTCCAGTACGCGATAAGCCTGCCGCTCAGGTGACCGATCACTCAGCTGCTGCCCCCCTGTTCTGGAATAGACGTCGGGCAGATCGACCGGCCTGTATCGCACCCTAATATTCCATCGCTCCGCCAGAGCTTCCAGACGATCCGCACCAAGGTAGGCCCAGTCCGAGTTCATCCAAAAGTAGTAATCAATTATCGCGACTTTCATACACCCACCCCTTCCGTTATACGATCCGGCATGGCGAACCGCTTTGGGCCGTGCATCAGGAATGAGCAGACCACGGCAATGGCTCCGAGTATGCTCAGATACCAAACAATATAACGAGGGTCGCCATTACCGAGGCCGAGCAACGAGGTGGCCACGATGGGTGCCAGCCCACCGCCAATGGCCCCCGACACCTGAACGGCAATGGAGATGCCGCTGTAGCGCACTTCCGGCGGAAATTGAGCGGAGAACAACCCACCCTCGGGGCCATACAGTGATGAATACACACCACCAATTGCAATCACTACAGCCAGGGTGATGTACGTTACATCCAGAGTTTGCAGCAGAGAGAAAAACACCGGTGAAAACAGCGCTATCCCGATAGAGCCTCCCATGAAAATCCATTTGTAGCCTATCCGATCCCCCAGCATCCCGAATAACGGTATGAATATCAGGGCCGCGAAGGCGCCCCAGATAGTAGCATCCAACATAATGCCACGATCCAGTCCAAGCGTACCGGTAGCATAGGTAAGCGCAAAGGTAACCACTGTGTAGAACCATGTGACTTCGGCCAAGCGCCCTCCTATCACCACGAGCACTTCCTTTGGGTGGCACCGCAGAACTCTCAATGCGGGTACGTCGACCTTGTTCCCCCTCTCTTCCATCTTCTCAAAATCCGGTGATTCGGCCACCTTCACCCTGATGAACCAACCAATCAAAAGCAGTACGACGCTAGCCAGAAATGGCAACCTCCACCCCCAGCTCAACATGTCGCTTTCCGGCAAAGTGGCAACTAACCCCATGGCGAACGACGACAGGATCAGGCCGGGAGCGACCCCGGCTTGAGGTAAGCTGCCAAAGAAGCCTTTCTTGCCCTGAGGCGCCGATTCCACCGCCATTAGTACAGCACCGCCCCATTCGCCCCCCACGGCAATGCCTTGCAGGAAGCGCATCAGAACCAACAGGATTGCGGCCCAATAACCTATATCTTCATAGGTGGGAATCAGACCGATAAGAATAGTTGGGATCCCCATCAGAAATAGTGTAATGAGCAACATGGATTTGCGTCCGACCCGATCACCAAAATGGCCGAATATCAAGCCACCGAGAGGGCGGGCAAAGAACCCCACTGAGTAGGTGGCGAACGCGGCCAGGGTCCCGGTGAGGGGGTCAAACTCAGGAAAGAATATCTTATTGAATATTAAAGCCGCGGCGGTGCCATAGAGGAAGAAATCGTACCATTCGATGGTCGTCCCCATCATGCTGGCCAGTCCGGCGGTGATGTATTGGCGGCGAGAGCGCGCCGCCGCGGGCGTATGCGTAGTCATTTTAGTTTCCTTTATGCGTTTTTGTTGTTTTCAGAGGAGAGCCAGGCTCATTTCGTCGGCAATGGAGGAATGCCGTGTGTCTGTCGAGCCCAGTAGTTGAAGGTGGCGTTAACGATCGACGGTTTGAGAAGGTAATCGTGGGCTTCCCGGGCAAGCTCGTCGTCCACAGGAGTTAGCGGTCCGAATACACGCGCCCGGATCTGCATTCGGGCAGCGCGCTCCAGATAAACGGATAGGTAGGTCGCTTCTTCACAGGATACGCCGGCCGTTAAGTAGCCGTGATGAGCCAGGATAATCGCCTTCTTGTCCTGGATAGCTTCGGAAATGATCACTCCTTCCTGATCAGCGATAGGCACCCCAGGCCAGTCCGCCAGGAAGGCACAATCATCGTGCAGAGGCGTCATATCCATCTGCGAAATCACCAACGGCTGCCGCGCCGCGGCAAGGGCCGACGCCCAGGGTGAATGAGTATGAATGATGGCGTTGACGTCCGGCCGCGCGTCATAGACCCAAAGATGGAATCTGGTGGCGGGATTAGCCATCCCCTCTCCCGTTAAGGTATGTAGATCGCGATCGACCTCAATAAAATCATCAGGAGTCGCCTCATCGAAACCAAGCCCGAACCGGAGTGTCCAATAAGCACCAGGACGCCGCGAGCGAACGCTTATCTGCCCTGCCAGACCGGCTTCTTGCTCGGTCATCGCCAGGATGCGGCAGGCATAGGCCATGGTTTCCCGAACATCGCGCTCAACGCCATGAAGATGCTTCTCCATCTCCTGCGTCGCTCGCTGATCGAAATAGGATTTTTCTCTAAGGGAGGAATTCATGCTGACTCCTTTGTACATTGATAATCAGGAGTCAGTATCGGAGGGCTATATTTTCAGAGCCATGGAGTGAGAGTCATACCAGCTATTCCATGATTTATGTCAATTGCCTGCATATGCGTAACGCACATTGCAGAAGGTCCTCCGCCAAAGGCAAGGATGATCGTTTTCCCGGACTGATAGCTACGACCTTCCGGCGTAGCAAAGGATTGACTATCCGGACTTTTCGAAGCTGGTAATCAGCAAGCAGCGCATCCGGAATACGCCCGGGAAGAATGCAAGCACCGACGTCCGACGAAACCAGCTTCAACATAGCGTCAATAGTCTCCGCCTCCGCCACATATATCGGTTTCAGTCCCCCACTTTGCAGCATACGCCGAAGTGCATAATGTGACGGGAAGCCAACAAGCCTGAGATCCACATCATTCAGATCGATACTGCCATCAACACCGAGGGCAGATTCCTGATGGGTGATCAGGCACATGTCATCATCGAATAAGGGTTGGGAGTTCAAGGAACGGGACGCCACAGCGGAGTCGTAGACGAAGCCCAAATCCGCTTTTCCGCTTTCCACCAGCTCCACGACTTCGGGTGAGCTCCGCCCCAGCAGTGACAAATTGACGCTGGGATGTTTGCTAACAAAGCTCGCCACCACATCCGACATGAAGTAATAGCTCAGCGTATGCACCGTTGCCAGGCGCACGGTGCCCCGCGTGATGCCGTGCTCTTGGCGAATGGCATCCACGGCCTGATCGATTTGTTGATAAGACAGCTTGAGAACTTCGTACAGCTTCTCGCCAGCTTCGGTCAGCACCACTCCACGGCCGGTTCGAGTGAACAGGGACTTTCCCAGGCCCGTCTCCAGCGCCGCCAGTTCCTTACTGATCCATGACTGCGTTCGATTCAGTTCTTCAGCGGCTTTGGAAAGTGACTTGAGTTCCGCGATGTGAACGAAACAGCGAAGTTGCCGGTCCGGGGTATCCATGAATCTCCTGTTACAGGTATTGGGAGTCCAGGATGAGTCTATGTCAGAAGGGAACGTATAGGCCAATCCCCCATGATTGAGCCCTCGTCCCCGGTTTGCTTTGTGGATATAAAAAACATTGAACCGGGGCGAGGAGGGAGTCGAGGGGCTTGCTAGCGTAAAAAGAAGAAATGACGATTATTTCTTGCGTCGAGTGCGGTAGCCGATTAGCCGCCACCGCACTCGGTTCGATCAGCGTTCCACCGCCAGAGCTACGCCCTGACCGCCACCGATGCACAGCGTGGCGAGACCGCGTTTGACGTCACGGCGCTGCATTTCATGCAGCAGAGTGACCAGGATTCGGCAGCCGGACGCACCGATCGGGTGGCCCAGAGCGATGGCGCCACCGTTCACGTTGACCTTCTCCGCGTCCCACTCCAGTTCCTTGCCCACGGACAGCGCCTGGGCGGCGAACGCTTCGTTGGCTTCGATCAGATCCACCTGATCCAGGGTCCAGCCGGCCCGTTCCAGGCAGCGGCGGGTGGCGGACACCGGCGCGATGCCCATGATCGCCGGATCCACACCGGCACTGGCCTGCCCGGCCAGACGCGCGAGGATCGGCAGCCCCAGTTCCCTGGCGCGGGCTTCGCTCATCAACATCACCGCGGCACCACCATCATTCAGCGTGGAGGCATTACCGGCGGTCACCGTGCCATCCTTCTTGAACGCCGGACGCAGGCCGGCCAGGCTCTCGGCGGTGGTGCCGGCGCGCGGTTGCTCGTCGGTGTCGAATATCTTCGGGTCGCCCTTGCGCTGGGGAATCGTTACCGGCGTGATCTCGTCCTTGAAGCGGCCGCTTTCGATGGCGGCCAGCGCCTTGGCCTGGCTGGCGGCGGCGAAGGCGTCCTGCTCCTCCCGGGTAACGCCGTATTTCTCCGCCAGATTCTCGGCGGTGATGCCCATGTGGTAGTCGTTGAAGGCATCCCACAGGCCGTCCTGGATCATCGAATCCACCAGCGAGGCGTGCCCCATACGCAGACCGGTGCGGGCCTTGGGCAGCACATAAGGCGCCAGGCTCATGTTTTCCTGGCCGCCGGCGATGATGATATCAGCTTCCCCGCAGCGGATTGCCTGGCTGCCCAGGTGCACCGCCTTGAGGCCGGAGCCGCATACCTTGTTGATGGTGAGCGCCGGCACCTGCTGCGGCAGGCCAGCGTTGATCGCGGTCTGACGCGCCGGGTTCTGGCCGGCACCGGCGGTGAGCACCTGGCCGAGAATCACTTCGCTGATTTGATCCGCTGCCACTCCGGTATCCGCCAGCAGTTTGCGCACCACCGCTTCCCCCAGGGCGGTGGCGGGCAGATTGGCCAGGGACCCCTGGAAAGCACCGACGGCGGTGCGGGTGGCGGCGACGATGACCACGTCTTGCATAATCTCTCTCCCGGTCACGCCGGGCCGGGCCCGGCGGAATGATGAAAATTGGCCTCGCATGATAGCTTGATCGGGGCGGCGCGTCCCGGCCTGCTCACTCGGCGGCGCCGGCCTGCTTCCAGCCGCCCAGCAAACGCGGCCGCTCCAACGCCAGGTAGAGAATGACCCCGGCCGCCAACCCCCAACCAGCGCCATAGACCGCCAGCACCACGCCCATGGTGCCGGCGATGCCCCGCTCCAGGTTGTTGTTGAGCTGCTCGAAACCTACCATCAGGCAGATATAGCCGGTCAGAATCAGCGTCAGCGACAAGGCGATCGGTAGTACCGGCTGGAAAAAACTGACCAGCGGCAGCATGAACAGCGCCAGGAAGCCGGCGATCCAGAAAGTCCCGGCACCGCTGTAGATCGAATCCATGGCGTCCCGGCCATATTTATAGCGCTCGGCCATGGTGGCCCCCACCGCCGTCCACAGCGGCCCGGCCAGCCCCGGATAGGGAGCGAAGAAAGCATGCAGCGCGTTGCGGATGGCGGTCACCAGATGAACACGGTCCAGATCAATTTCGATCACTTCGTCACTGCGTAATTCATCCGCCCGCTGCATCAGCGATTGCCCGACGATGATATCGCCAAAAGCGATCACGTAAGCGATCACCGCCGTGGGCACCGCGTACAGGAACACCTTGGCGTCCGGTAATCCATGAGCGAACGGCAGATACTGCCAGAGCTGAGCAAAGGCCGGGCGGGTAATCCCCCATTGCAGCTCCGGCATCTTGTACTCACCCACCGCGATACCTACCCCGATGGCCACCAGCATACCCGGCACCATGCCGTAGTTGACGATCTTGCGCGCCAGCGGAAACTGCTTCACGTACTCCTGGAACGAAGCCGAGAACATGAAATAAAGACAGATCAGTCCGCCGATGACCAGGGAGACCGGCGTATTGGCGACCCGGCCGCCCTCGCTAATTTCCCCGGTGATGGCGGCGATACCCGCGCCGATGATGATCCCCGCTTTCATCGAGTTGGGAATGATGCGCACCAGCGCGCTGCCCAGGCGGGTGAGGCCGAGAATCAGGAAAATCAGAAACACCAGAAACTGCAGCGCGAACAGGCCCTGGATCGCCTCGGGCCCCGGTTCGAACTGGCCGAGATACAACACCACCACCGGTATCGCCGGGGTGATCCAACCCGGCACCAGCGGCACGCCCAGCAGCGCCGGCAACATGAAGCCGATGCCACAAATCACCACATAGGCCAGTGCCACGTCATAAGGCAAGCCCAGGTGTTTCTGCAGCAGCGGGATCATCGCCAGACTGACCACGAACATGATCAGCGCCTGAATCATTTCCGCCATTTCCCAGCGGTAATGAACGAACGGTAAGCGGATTCGGAAGGGCCCCAACGGCCAGCACGGTTGCTGCTCGCCGTCTTTGCGTTGATACATTTGCATTGTCGTTCTCCTCGACCGGCGAGCGCCGGCAGGGTCATTGTTGTTGTCGGAAAGCTTGCTACCGGAAACGCCGGGCGGGCCCCGGCTATCGGGCCTTACTCAAAAAAACCTCGCCCCGGCGGCTTGCTGAGTGCGCCGGAGCGAGGCAAAAGCTACAGGTTTCTCGCCCACTCCCGCAGAACATACTTCTGGATCTTGCCGGTGGAAGTCTTCGGCAGATCCTGGAACACCACGGTTTTGGGTACTTTGAATCCGGCAAGGTGTTCACGGCAGAAGCCGATCACATCCGTCTCGGTAACAGCGGCGTGCTCCTGCCCGGCCTTGAGGGTGACGAAGGCGCAAGGCGTCTCACCCCATTTTTCATCGGGACGCGCCACCACCGCCGCTTCCAGCACGGAGGGGTGACGGTACAGCGTATTCTCCACCTCGATGGTGGAAATGTTCTCGCCGCCGGAAATGATGATGTCCTTGAGACGGTCCTTGATCTCCACGTAACCGTCCGCATGCCACACCGCCAGATCACCGGTATGGAACCAGCCACCCTCGAAGGCTTCGCGGGTAGCGGCTTCGTTTTTCAGGTAGCCCTTCATCACGGTATTGCCGCGCATGAAGATTTCACCAATGGTTTCGCCGTCCTTGGGCACCGGCCGCAGGCTTTTGGGATCCGCCACCATCACGCCTTCCAGGGTCGGGTAACGCACACCCTGGCGGGACTTGATTGTCGCCCGCTCCTCCAATGGCAGCTCATCCCAGTGGCCGTGCCAGGCACAGACGGTGACCGGCCCATAGACTTCGGTCAGCCCATACACATGGGTGACGTTGATCCCCATTTCCTCCACCGCGCCGATCACCTTGGCCGGTGGCGCCGCGCCAGCGGTCATGGCGTTGACCGGATGATCAATGGCGGCCTTGGCCTCGTCCGGCATATTGATCAGAGCGTTCAACACCACCGGGGCGCCACAAAGATGAGAGACCTGATGTTGGCGGATCAGTGTCAGAATACGTTGCGGGTCGACCCGGCGCAGACACACATGCACGCCGGCCTGGGCGGTGATGGTCCAGGGATAACACCAGCCGTTACAGTGGAACATGGGCAGCGTCCACAGATACACCGGGTGCAACCCCATGGACCAAGTGGCCTGGTTGCCCAGGGAATTCAGATAGGCGCCGCGGTGGTGGTAGACCACGCCCTTGGGATCGCCGGTGGTGCCGGAGGTGTAGTTGAGAGAAATCGCATTCCACTCGTTGTCCGGCCATTGCCACTGGAACTCCGGATCACCCTCTGCAAGGAAAGCCTCGTAATCCAGCTCGCTGACCGGTTCACCTTCACCGTATTCGGGATCATCCACATCAATCAGCAGTGGCGGCGTCTCCAGTTTGGCCACGGCGTCACCGATCACCTGGTGGAATTCGCGATCCACGATCAGAACCTTGGCCTCACCATGACGCAGCATGTAGGCGATGGCGTCGGCGTCCAGACGGACATTGAGCGTATTGAGAACGGCGCCGATCATCGGCACGCCGAAATGGGCTTCCAGCATTGCCGGGATGTTCGGCAACATCGCGGCCACGGTATCGCCCTTGCCGATACCACGACCCGCCAGGGCTGAAGCAAGCCGCCGGCAGCGCCGGTAGGTTTCCCGCCAGGTGCGCCGGATATCACCGTGAATCACTGACGGATAGTCGGGGTAAACCGCCGCGGTACGCTCAATAAAGCTCAGCGGGGTCAGGGGAACATGATTGACTTCGGTGGGCGAAAGGCCCTGCTCATAAATGGACATAATGACCGTCCCGTAGTTGTTCGCGGTATTCTTCGGGTAGAGTTACCAGCATTAGCCCGCAACCCAGGGCGCATTTATAGACCATAAAGAACAAATATGGAAATAAAACTAGAGTCTTATAGTATATTTACCATATCTCTTGAATGAGCCCATAATGGACCAGGACGACGCCTTTCCCCTGTTGATGCGCGATTGGCTGCGATTGCAGCAGGACCGTATGCCCCGTTCTCAACGGGCCGCCGGTTTATGCCGGATGATGGCCAGCACCCCGGAAGTGCGGCGCGCCTTCTACCTGTTCTGGCAGGAGGACGCCGGCGTCTACGATCACGCCGACGGCCAGGCCGGCCTGCCGCCGGGCCCCGGCGACCCGTTTCAGGCTTCGGATCACACCTTGCACCAGCGCCTGGCAGGTGAGACGGTGCTATCGCTGAGTGAATTACGCGCTCTGCCCTGCTGGCTCGCCGGCCGGGTCCGTCGCGCCGCCCTGCACCATGGCGCGATCCTGCCACTGGCGCTGGACGACCACAGCCAAGGCCTGTTGTTGCTGGAGTTGTCACCGCAGTGCGGCAGCCAGTGGCTGCCCTGGCTGGCCGCCATGCTCAATCAACTGGCCTGTCCATTGACTCACCGGGAAGGGGCTTTTGCACTGCTCAGCAACGACCCTCAACCGGCGGCGGTGCTCGATACCCGGGGCCGTCCCGTCGATACCAACCACGCACTGCAACAATTGCTCGGCGAGCACCGCATCGACGCCGACAGCTGCTTGCCAATCAACCACCAGGCCCTGGCCGCCGCTTGTCTGTCCCAGGGCCGCGCCATCGTCGACGTGGAGGCGCGGCTCGGCGATCGCATCCTGTTGTGGAACTTTATCCCCGACCCGCCCGGCCAGCGGATCCTGGCCCGTGGCCGTGACGCTACCGATCAGTTGCGAAACGAAAAGGCCGGCAACCGTGCCCGGCGCTTGTACCGTCTGATCACCGAGAACACCACCGATTTGATCTCGCGGCACACGCCCGACGGCGTGTTCCTTGACGCCTCACCAGCCTCCTGGGGTTTGTTGGGCTATTGGCCGGAACAATTGCGCGGCACGGCGGTGCAGGCGCTGTTTCATGAGCAGGACCGCGAACGGTTACAACAACAGGCCAAGGCGGCGCTGGAGGAACTGGGTTATCACACCATGACCTATCAGATCCGTCATCGGCGCGGCCACTATCTGTGGTTCGAGACCGCCAGCCACGCCATCCGTGAAACCTATACCGGCGCGGTGGTGGAAGTGGTCAGTGTCACACGCGACATCACCGCCCGGGTCCGGGCGGAAGAGAATCGCCGCCGTCTGGCCGAAGTCGTGGAAGCGAATACCGACCTGGTGCTGTTCGTCGGGCTCGACGAGCGCCTCACCTACGCCAACCGCGCCGCCCGCGAGGCTCTCGCCATCGGCCCGGATCCGTTGCCGGATCTGGCCGAATTGTTCGCCGCCGAGGATATCCGGCGGCTACGCGAACATGGCTGGAACAGCGCTCGGGAACAAGGGGTGTGGACCAGCGAGGCGCAACTGCGCGCCGGCGACTCCGGCGAATTCTTTCCGGTGTCCCTGGTACTGCTGGCCCACCGCGGCGCCGGCAACGACCAGTACTATTCCCTGGTCGCCCGGGACATGACCGAAAGGGCTTTGCGCGAAGCGCAACAGCGCCGCCACCAGAATGAACTGGCGCAAAGCAGCCGGCTGATCGCCATGGGCGAACTGGCCTCCGGCATCGCCCATGAAATCAACCAGCCGCTGGCGGCAATCAGCAATTACGCCGCCGCCAGCCTGCGCCATCTGCGCGCACTTGAACCGCCCCACCACGGTGATCCGGCGAAACTGGATACGGCTTCCGATCTGGCGCCCAAAATTGACAAGGTCGCCCAGGGGCTGGGCCGGATCAGCGAACACGCCCACCATGCCTCGGAGGTGATCCGGCGGCTGCGCGCCTTTCTGCGCAAAGGCCAGCGCCGCCTGGAGGCGCTCGATATCAACACGGTGGCGAGTCAGGCCATTCACCTTTGCGCCTGGGAAGCGGAGAGTCATCGTATTACCATCGCCAGGCAGTTTGCCAAGGACCTGCCACCACTGTACGCCGACCGTATCCTGCTGGAACAGGTGCTGGTGAATTTGCTGCGTAACGCGCTCGACGCCAACCGCGAACGCTGGCGGGAGCACCCCTCCGAAATCACCGTCGCCACCCAGCGCGCGCCGGACAATTTCCTGGTGATCCGAGTCCTCGATCAAGGCCCCGGTGCCGACCCGGAGACGCTCAAGCATATGTTCACACCGTTCTATACCAGTAAACCCGACGGCCTTGGCCTGGGATTGTCGATGAGCCGCTCGGTCATCGAGGGGCTCGGCGGTGAGCTGAATGCCCGCTCGTGCGAGCAAGGACTGGAAATGTACTGCCGGCTGCCGCTGGCCCATAACGAGGAGACCCCATGACCACCGGCGCACAAATCGTCTATGTGGTGGACGACGACCCCGGCATGCTGGAATCCACCGCCTGGCTGCTGGAATCGGTTGGCCTTGATGCCCGCCCGTTCACCAACGGCGGTGACTTTCTCGACGCTTGCGCGACAGGGGAAAACGCCTGTGTGCTACTGGATGTGCGCATGCCGACTCTGGGTGGCCTGCACGTCCAGCAAGCGATGAAGGAACGCGGCCTGGATTATCCGATCATCTTCGTCAGCGGCCACGCCGACGTTCCCATCGTGGTGCGGGCGTTCAAGGCCGGTGCGGTGGATTTCATCGAAAAGCCTTATAACGAGCAGTTACTGCTCGACAGCGTGCAACAGGCACTCAACAGTGAGCGAAAAGAATATCAGCAAGAAACCGGCCGTCAGCAGGTGGATGATAAGCTGGACACGCTCACCCCGCGGGAACGGGATGTGCTGCTGCCACTGGTCAAGGGCTATACCAATCGGGAGATCGCCGCGCAGTTAAATGTCAGCGTCAAAACCGTGGATCTGTATCGCTCACGGGTAATGAAGCGCATGGGCGCCGAACGCCTGCCCGATCTGGTCGGCATGGCGGTGGCGGCGGGGCTGGTGGATCCGTTGCGGTTACGCTGACCACTCAGCGCTTTCCCCCGCCACCGTCCGCAACACCCGAAAGGCTTGGTCCAGCAGCGGGCTGTGTTTCCCCCGGGCGTAGGCCAGGTACACCGGATAGGTGAATTCCGGTGCATCGGCAACCCGTTCCAAGGTGCCTTCGCGCAGATGCGGCTCGGCCACGCGGGTACGGAAATAACCGCTGCCGCCCTGCTGCAACAGAAACTGAATCGCCAGCGGTCCGAAATTGGCGGACACCGGCGAGCGCGCCCGCTCCGGCAAAGCGACGTCGTGTTGCTTGCGAAAATCCGCGCCCCAGTCCACATAGACATAGGGCTCCCCGGTGCGGACCGCCCGCACCAGGATCAATTTTTCTTCCAGCAGTTGTTCCACCTGCAATCCCGGCCAGTACGCTGGCCGGTGCACCAGCGCGGCGTCCAGTACCCCTCTCTCCAAACGTTCCTGCAATGCTTCACTGTCATGCACTTCGGCGCGGGTGGCGACGGTCGGATGCTGTTCCCGTAACCGCGTTACCCAGTTCAGCAACAGCGGATTCCACAGGCTGGTCTCGCCACCGAGTACCAACATGTCCTCGGCCCCTTCCGGCAACGGCAACTCGCGCCGCGCCGCCTCCCAGGTACGCACCAGTTGGCTAGCATGGGTGGTGAACCGCTCACCATGGGAGGTCAACCGCGCACCGGCCCGGTTGCGCACGAACAGGCGGCAGCCCAGTTGACCTTCCAGGTTATGAATGCGGGCGGTCACCGTGGTCTGGGTGATGTGCAACCGTTCGGCGGCGGCCATGAAACTGCCAGTGCGAACGATCTCCAGAAAGGTGCGGGCCAGATCGATATCCATGACTTATATCAATTTCTTTAAAGTTAAACCGCATTCTATTTCATTATTCGTATTCAAAACACACACTCATACTGTCGGCCTGATGTTGAAACACGGAGCCGGAAATGACGGCGCAAGCCACACCGCCCCCTTTTTCCGACCCTCAATGGAGCCAGCTCCGGCAATGGCTGGAGACCCTGGATGAGCGGCAACGCTGGTGGTTGAGCGGCTATCTCGCTGCCGCCAGCAGCGCGCCGGCCGCCGTTGCCGGAACGGAAGGCACCCAGCCGGTACTGATCGGTTACGGCACGGAAACCGACAACTGCCGGCATCTGGCGCGGACCTTGAGCGAGCACTGCGGTGACGCCGGCATCGCCACGGAAGTGGTCGATCTAGCCCGTCTGCGCCCCCGACAGCTGGCGCGCCGGGATCATCTGGTGATCATCACCGCCACCCATGGCGACGGCGATCCGCCGGAACCCATCCAGGACTTTTATCAGGGCCTGATGGGTGACGGTGCACCGCAACTGGCGAACCTGAAATTCGCCGTACTGGCCCTGGGCGACAGCAGCTACGAACGCTTCTGTGTCACCGGCCAGGAGTTCGACCAGCGTCTGGAGGCCCTCGGTGGTGAACGGCTGATCGCCCGGCAGGACTGTGACGTGGATTTTGAACAGCCGGCCCGGGACTGGATCGCCCGCCTGTTGGAAAAACTGCCCAAAGCCAACACCACGGGCACTGCACAGGGTCCGGCCCGGGCACCCACCTCCAGCCCTCCCAGCTACGACAAACACCATCCACTAACGGTGGAGGTACTGGTCAACCAGAATCTGAGCGCCGCGGATCGCGCCCAGCCAATACACCATCTGGAACTGGCCCTGGATCAGGCGATTCCGGACCTGTTCCCCGGCGATGCCGTCGGCATTCTGGCCGACAACCCGCCGGAGCTGGTGGCGGCGGTGCTGGACGCCTGCGAGCTGTCCGGCGAGCAACCGGTGACCGTGAACGATGACGCTCAGCCCCTGGTGCAAGCGCTGCGTCAGACGCGGGATCTGACCATCGCCGGCACCGGCTTTCTTGCTTTCTGGGCGGAGCAAAGCCAGGCTCCGGCCCTGCTCGAACTGTGTCAGGCGGAGAGCCGTCGGCAGCGGGCGTTTCTGCGAGACCATCAACTGCTCGACCTGCTCCACCAGTATCCGGCGCGCCCGCCGGCACAAGCCCTGGTGGAAGCCCTGCGGCCACTGCAGCCGCGTCTGTACGACGTGGCCAACAGTCTGGCGGTGCTGGACGACGAGCTGCATCTTACCGTCAAGGCCTTCCACTATCCTTTCCGGAAGCGGCATGAGCAGGGCATCGCCTCCCGATACCTGTTGGACCTACAGCCCGGCGACCCGGTCCGTCTGTATCCGCACCGCAATGCGCGCTTTCGGCTGCCGGACGACGACGCGCCGCTGATCCTGATCGCCGAGGGTACCGGCATCGCCCCCTATCGCGCCTTCCTGCAAGCCTTGTCGCAACAATCCCAACGTCCGCCCTGCTGGCTGGTGTTCGCCGAACAGCGCTTCGAGGACGACTTTCTTTATCAACTGGATATTCAGCAGGCCCGCGCCGACGGTGTGCTGGAACGGGTGGATACCGTGTTTTATCAAGACCAGCCCGGCGCCGGCCTGATCACCCCATTGCTCGACCAGATCGATCGCCTGGGCACCTGGATCGACCGGGGCGCACACCTCTACCTGTGCGGCGACAAGGGTCGATTGAGCGACCTTGAGAGCGGACTGAAAACCGCCCTGGACCAGCGCCAGGGAGACGGCGCCTGGAAACAACTGGGCCGGGAAAAGCGCCTGCACCGCAACCTGTATTGAGGAGAGCGTGATGAGCGATCCCCACCCCGATCTCCGTCAGCCGCTGGAACGACTGAACGAGAACGAACAACTGAAGGCCCGCAGCCGTCACCTTCGCGGCACTATCTCCGAGGGGCTCGACGACCTGCTCACCGGCGCGGTGCCGGGCGAGGACCCTCTGCTGATGAAGTTTCACGGCATCTATCAGCAGGACGACCGCGACCGCCGCGCTGATCGCCGCCAGCGCCGCCTGGAACCGGCCTACCAGTTCATGGTGCGGCTGCGCATCCCCGGCGGCGTGCTGGACAAACACCAATGGCTGGGCCTGGACTGTCTTTCCCGTCTTTACGCCGAACGGGGTCTGCGCATCACCACCCGTGGCACCCTTCAATTGCATGGTGTGCGCAAACCGCATCTGCGCCCGTTGATCCAGGGGCTGCTCCCATTGGGGCTGGACACCATCGCCGCCTGCGGCGACGACAGTCGCGGCGTGGTGTGCGGCGCCAATCCGTACTTGTCCCAGGCTCATGAGCGGCTACAGAAACTGGCGCAAATCACCAGCGATCGTCTGATTCCGAAAACCGGCGCCTATGCGGACATCTGGTACCGGCAACCGACGCCGGTCCGCGACGACGAGGAGCCGGTCTACGGCGAGTTGTATCTGCCGCGCAAGTTCAAGGTGGGGTTCGTGCTGCCGCCGGTGAACGACGTCGACATCTATGGCCAGGATCTGGGCTATATCGCGGTGGTGGACAACGGCGATCTGATCGGCTTCAACGTCTGTGTCGGCGGCGGCATGGGCCAGTTGGACAATCGCGAGGACAGCTATCCCCGTCTGGCGGAGGAAATCGGCTTTATCGACGCCGATGAAGCGCCCGCTTTCGCCGAACTGGTAATGGGCATCCAACGCGACTTCGGTGATCGGCGGGATCGCCACCGGGCCCGTTTCAAGTACACCCTCGACCGTCTCGGCCTGCCCTGGTTCCTGGAAGAATTGGAACGCCGTCGTGGTCGCCCGCTGGAGCCGGCCCGCGGCATCCACTTCGAACACAACGGCGACCGACTCGGCTGGCAACAGGGCGACGATGGTCTTTGGCACGCCACCCTTTATGTGGAAAGCGGTCGCGTGGACGATGCCCTGCGCACGCAACTGGGCGGTTTTCTGCAACAGTACGGCGGCCGCCTGCGGCTGACTACCAACCAGAATCTGCAGTTGACCCACATCGAGGAACACGAACTCGAACAGGTACGTTGGCGCCTCGAGGACCTGGGGCTGGACTGGCGCCTCACCCCGGATGCCCAGGCGGCTCATACCCTCAGTTGTGTGGCATTGCCCACCTGCGGTCTGGCCATGGCCGAGGCGGAGCGCTATTTGCCCGAATTGCTGGAACGGTTTCAGCGGCTCAAAGGGCAGTATGGGCTGCGCGAGAAACCCATCACCCTGCGTCTGACCGGCTGCCCCAACGGCTGCGCCCGGCCCTATCTGGCCGAGATTGCCCTCACCGGCCGAGCCCCCGGACTGTACAACCTGTATCTGGGCGGCAGCTTTCACGGTGACCGGCTGGCGCAACTGTACGCCGGCAACGTGGACGAAGAACGCTTCCTCGCGTTGCTCGCGCCCATGCTCGAACGCTATGCCGGCCAACGCCGTGACGGCGAACATTTCGGTGACTTCCTGCTGCGCAAGCAGCTGCTGGAAGAACGTCCGCTGACTTCCCTTTCTTCCTGATCCTGGAGACGTCCATGTCCGACTATCTGTTCATCCAAAGCCAGGACCCGTTTACCGAGGTCCGCTGCGCGGCGCAATACCAATTGGCCAGGCAACTCCGCGATGCTGGCCACCGGGTGCATGTCCTGCTGGTGCAAAACGGTGTGGCGCCGGCCCGGTTAGGCGCCCGCAGCGAGGTCTTCGACGCACTGCTCGGCGGCGGTGTCACTGTCAGCGCCGACGGCTTCTCACTGAAGCAGCGGGAAATCGAAGCGTCCGATTTGAAAGCCGAAGTCACCGTGGGCGACGTCGGCGACGCCGTCGATGCCCTGCTGGCCGGCAGCAAAGTGATCTGGAACTAGGAGTCCCCATGAGCGACCTGAAAACCCTGACCTTCGCCTTCATGGATCCGCCTTTTGAAAGCGAGCGGACCGTCACCTTCTTTCGCTTACTCGACGCGGCTCTGGAACGTGGCGCTTCGGTGCGCGTCTTCGCTTACGAGGGTGCCGTGGCCCTGGCCTTCGCCCGGCAAGCCCCTCATGGCAACGCGGTACACGGCCGTGACGCGGCGGAAGAAGATCATCCGCTGACCCGCGAATGGATCCGTGCTCTGCAGGAAAAAGCCGCCGCCAAAGAGCTGGGTTTCGAATGGATCAACTGCGGCCTGTGCGTGGACGAGCGCGGCGTCAATGACGTCATCGACGGTTGCGGCCGGGGCGGACCACCGGACCTGTGGCGCTACGCCAGCGACGCCTTCAACACCCTGACCATCGGCACGAGGTAAGCGCCATGAAAGTACTGCAGGTTATCGATCAAGCCTTCCGCACCACGGTGGAGGAACAAGACGACACCATTCTCTGGCTGACCCAATCCATGCGCGGCGCGGGTGGCGATCTGCAGGTGCTGCTCAGTGGCCATGGCGTGCATTACGCGGTGCTGAATCAGCGCCAACCACCCCTGGTCCTGGGCACCTGGAAACAAAGCCAACCGGCGGAACTGGTTCGCGACCTCACCAATCTCACCGAAAGCGGCGTGCCCGTGTACGCGGTGCGCGAGGATCTGGAAGAACGCGGGCTCGCCGGCCTTCCTCTGCAAGCCGGAGTTGAACTGGTAAGCCGGGCCGGACTGGTGGAGCTGTACGAACAGGTCGATCAAATATGGCAGTGGTAACACCGCCACCGGCACTGCGCACCCCGCTTTGTGATCATTTGGGCTGCACCTTCCCCATCCTGCTGGCCGGCATGGGTGGCGTCGCTCGCCACCGATTGGCGGCGGCGGTGTGCCGGGCCGGCGGCTTTGGTGTGCTCGGCATGGTGCGCGAGCCGGTGGAACGGATCCGCAATGAAATCCAGGCGCTGCGACAACTCACCGACAAGCCGTTCGCGGTCAATCTGATTCCCGCGGCCACCGAGCGCGCCCTGCTTCGTCAGCAGGTGCAAATCTGTGTGACCCTTCAGGTGCCGTTCGTGGTGCTTTTCTGGGACGTGGACACCGCCCTGGTGCGGCACCTGGTCAGCGAAGGCATTCGTGTCATCCATCAGGTCGGCAGCACCTGGGACGCGGAACTGGCCATCGACGCCGGCGCCGAGATCATCATCGCCCAGGGCTGGGAGGCCGGTGGTCATGTTCGCGGTCATATCGGCACCCTGAGCCTGCTGGCCGAACTCGTTCCTGTCTGCCCGGTTCCCGTGGTGGCGTCCGGCGGCATCGCCAATGGCCGCTCACTGGTAGCGGCTCTGGCTTTGGGGGCTCAGGGCGCTAGCATCGGCAGCGCCTTCCTTGCCACCGAGGAAGCCAACGCCCACCCTCACCACCAACAACGGCTGATTCAGGCCGGCGCCGGCGATACCGTTCATTGCCGTGATTTCACCCGCAACTGGCATGAGCCGGCCCCAGTGCGAGTATTGCGCAATCGCGTAACCCGAGGGGAATACGACGATTTGCGGCAGGCCAATATTTCCGAGATCATCGGAGAACAGGACGGCCAGCCGGTTTATCTGTTCTCCACGGATTCACCGCTGGCGGATGCCCGTGGAGAATTGGATGACATGGCTTTGTACGCCGGTCAGTCCTGTGGACAGATTCATCAAATGCTAACGGCGGAGCAACGTCTGAACCGCATCATCGAGGAAGCGATGGAGACGCTGGCACGCCTGGGCGGCGCGGCCACCGCCACGGCTCATTGAGGTCATCGGGGTTCCATCATGCAACTGCCCTCTCGCATTCAATGCAAACGCGTCTACGACGCCCGGGACGACAGCGACGGCTATCGCGCGCTAGTCGATCGCGCCTGGCCGCGGGGCATGAAGAAAGATCACGTGGCCGCCGATCACTGGTTTCGACAGTTGGCCCCTTCCACCGCGTTGCGCAAATGGTTCGGCCACGACCCACAACGCTGGGAAGAATTTCAGTGCCGTTATCATGAAGAGCTGGAAGCCAATCCGGAACCGGTCGAGGCTCTGCTCAAGACTTGTGCCGGCCGCCCTCTGACGCTTCTTTACGCCGCCCGCGATACCGAGCACAACAACGCCTTGGCGTTGAAAAACTATCTGGAAGCCCGTCTGAAAAACAGCCCATCGCGCTAACCGGTATTCCCTTGACCCAGGTCAAGACCGTGGAAACGGTGAACCGGTAGCCTGACTCTGCCGTCGCCGCTCCCCGTCCCCTGGTTCGCGCTCCGTCCGGTCGCTGGGGGGTCCGGCGGCGGCACTTTTGCTTTCCCGCTTTCCCCAATACACAGACCCGCCTTCTCTCAGGGAACTACGAAGCTGCTGTGGGAGCTTGCTTGCAAGCCAATGTTGCTCAACGCCCGAGCGAACTTCATTCGCTTGCAGGCAAGCTCCCACAGTGGCTTCGTGGTTTTCCGTGGAGAGCGATTTTAGCGACGCAGCCATGCAAGCAAGCGGCCCCGTAACTTGCAGGACCGCCCTACGCCTACCCTCAATCACCCCTCGTCTTCGGCCTCACGGGCCTGTTCGTCCACCTCGGACAGTTCGAACCACATGGCGTTGAGGATGGCGAAAGCACAAGCCAGGCCCACGCCGAGAATCCAGCTGAAGTACCACATATTCGTTTCCTCAGTACATGTCCTTGTTGACGTCGCTTTCGCTCACCTTGCCCCACAGCACCTTATACACCCAGGCGGTGTACAGCAGGATGATGGGCAGGAACACCACCGTGGCGAACAGCATCACGCCCAGGGTGTAATGACTGGAGGAGCTGTCCCAGACGGTCAGGCTGTGGCCCGGATCGGTGCTGCTCGGCAGAATCATCGGGAACATGGACACCCCCACCGTGGTGATGATGGCGGCCACCGAGAGCTTGGAGCCGAGAAAACTCAAAGCGCCCACACGCCAGAACAATCCCATCAACGCCAGCACGGCACCGGCGAAGCCAGCCAGGGGCACCAGCCAGAGAAGCGGCTGAGTACGGTAATTGTTCAGCCACATACCGGCTTCCGACACCACTTCCTTGCGCAGCGGATTGCTCGGCCCTTGCGGATCCATTGCCGTGACGATCCGGTAGCCGTCCATGTTGCTGACCCAGAAGCCACCAATGGCGAACAGTACGATCACGACGACGGCGGCGATCATGCCGTATTTGCGGGCGCGCTCGGCCGGTTCACCATCCGCCTTGATCTGCAGCCAGGTGGCGCCGTGAAGCATCAGCATCGCCAGCGAGACCAGACCACATAGCAAAGCAAACGGATTCAACAGCGCAAAGAAAGAACCGGTATAGAAAGGCCGCAGACTGCTGTCGAAATGAAACGGCACGCCTTGCAGCACATTGCCCACCGCCACTCCGAATATCAGCGCCGGCACCACACCGCTGAAGCACAGCGCCGCGTCCCAGCGTGCGCGCCAGGCCGGCTCGTCACGCTTGGAGCGGAATTTGAATGCCACCGGCCGGATAATCAGTGCCGACAGAATCAGGAACATGGCCAGATAGAATCCGGAGAAGCTGACCGCGTAAAGCGCCGGCCAGGCGGCGAAAATGGCACCGCCGCCGAGAATGAACCAGACCTGATTGCCTTCCCACACCGGTCCCACGGTATTGATCACCTGACGGCGCTGGCCGTCGCTTCGGGCCACCGCCGGCAATAGCGCCGCCACGCCCATGTCGAAGCCATCGGTGACGGCAAAGGCCACCAGCAGGACACCGAGCAAGGCCCACCAGATCAAACGCAACATTTCATAATCGAATATCATGGCGTTTCCTCCCTCAGTCCTTGGACTTGGCAAAGGCCGGTGACAGGCCGGCATCCAGTTTGGCGGGATCGTCACCGCTGTCCTCTTCCGGCCCCTGGCGGATGTACTTGAGCATCAGGCGGACCTCGATCACCGCCAGCACCGTGTACAAAATCATGAAGCCGCCCAGGGAAATGAGAATGTCACTGATGCCGATGGAACTGACGCCAAGAAAAGTAGGCAACACGCCTTCGATAACCCAGGGCTGCCGGCCGTACTCCGCCACCAGCCAGCCCAGTTCCGCGGCGATCCAGGGCAGCGGCAAGGTGTAGAACGACACTCTCAGGAACCAGCGTGGCACCCGGCGACGCAGTGACACCAGATAGAACGCCAGGCCGAACAAGGCGATCATGTAGAACCCAATGGCCACCATGAAACGGAACGACCAGAACAGCGCGAAGACATTGGGCAGCGAATCCTGTACCGCCATAACGATCTGCTGATCACTGGCTTCACGGGGGTCATCCACGTACTTCTTCAACAGCAACGCATAGCCCAGATATTGCTGGTTCCGTAGAAAGGCCTCCCTGGCTTCGGGATTGGCCTCGTCGACCTTCAGGGTTTCCAGCGCGTCGTAGGCCAGCAGACCGTCACGGATGTGCATCTCCGAGAGCGCCGCCAGCTCCATGATGCCGGGTATTTCCTTGCTGAAGCTGCGCGTGGCGATCAGCCCCATGACCCAGGGAATCTGCAACTCGTAGTGAGTTTCCTGGGCCTCACGATCCGGAATACCGAACAGGGTGAAGGACGCCGGCGCCTCTTCCGTGTGCCACATTCCCTCGATCATCGCCAGTTTCATTTTCTGGTTATCGGTAATGGCGTAGCCTGACTCGTCGCCGAGCACCACCACCGACAGTGCCGCCGCCAGACCGAAAGAGGCGGCTACCGTGAAGGACCGCTTGGCCAGCGCCTTGTAACGGCCACGCAGCAGGTAGTAGGCACTGATCGCCAATACGAACACAGCGCCGGTGACGTAGCCGGCGGCCACCGTATGGACGAACTTGGCCTGCGCCACTGGATTGAAAATCACCGCGGCGAAATCCGTCACTTCCATGCGCATGGTGTCGGGATTGAAAAAGGAGCCCACCGGATTCTGCATCCAGCCATTGGCGATCAGAATCCACAACGCCGACAGATTCGACCCCAAGGCCACCAGCCAGGTCACCGCCAGATGCTGGACCTTGCCCAGCTTGTCCCAGCCGAAAAAGAACAGACCAACCAGCGTGGCCTCAAGGAAAAACGCCATCAGACCTTCGATCGCCAAAGGCGCGCCGAACACGTCACCGACATAATGGCTGTAGTAGGCCCAGTTGGTACCGAACTGGAACTCCATGACGATACCGGTAGCCACGCCCATGGCGAAGTTGATGCCGAACAGCAACCCCCAGAACTTGGTCATGTCACGCCAGATGGTGCGTCCGGTCATGACATAGACGCTCTCCATGATGGCGATCATGAAGGACAGTCCCAGAGTCAAAGGTACGAAAAGGAAATGGTACATTGCCGTCAGGGCAAACTGCGCCCGCGACAACTCAACCAGAGTAGCGTCGATCATCTGCGTTTCTCCCCTGAATACACATTAGCGGCTCGTCAACCGGATCGAACTCACTCGACCCGCTCCACCTTGGGAGACGTTGACCACTCGCTGCTCCTTGCGGAAGACCCTCCGTGGCCCTCTTTTACCGATGCGCGTATACGACGGGAGAAACGTTTCCGTGTCGATAAAGAAACGATTCAAGATTACAAATTGCCGGGAGCAATTTTTAACGTTGCTCCGCAGCGGCCCGCGGGGTGGCCACCATGGACGATGGCCATAAAAAACTGCCCGTTGACTTTCATCCAAGCGATCACGGACTGCGGGTGAAAGCCTGAGCAATCGGGTCTACCATTAATCCCCATCGTCGTTCGCGCTGGTGAAACTGAGTTCAGCATAGCACCGGCCCTGCCCCTGTTCACGTCGGCGGTCCAGAGAAGAGTTGAAAACCGGCATGCCTATTGATTTACATCAAGATTCTCCCGCATCGTCCGCGGAGCCCCCAACCAGCCCGCGGCTCTGGCTGGATGCGCAACGACGTCACGCCAGAATCATGGTGCGTTGGCTGTATCTGAGCGCGCTGGCGGATACGCCGCTGGCGATCGTTCAGGCGGGACTGCTGGCCTGGCTCGCCGCTGGTCTGCTCAACAGCGAGCCCTCTTTATGGCTGCCCGCCTCCCTGCTATTGCTGACGCTGGCGTTGCGGGCCCTGGCCGGAGCCGCCCGCGCCCGATTCAGTGCCGGCGCCGCCGCCGATATCGGCCAGGCGGTACGCAACGCCGTGGCGGAGGCATTGTTGCGCGGTGCAGGCGGTACTTTGACGGCCGGGGAAGCCAGCACCGCTCTGCTGGAACAAGCCGGCGCGGTGGGTCGCTATCACGCCGGTTTCGCGGTGCAACGGCGAGTGGCCAGCTTAGCCACGGTGCTGTTTTTACTGGCCGCGTTCAGCGTGGACTGGATCGTTGGCGTGATCTTCCTGTGCACCGCGCCTTTGATCCCGGTCTTCATGATGCTGGTGGGCAGTGGCGCGCAGCGGGCGGCGGATCGACAGTTGGAAAGTTTGCGCTTTCTCGGTGGCTATTTTCTCGATCGTCTGCGCGGCGTACTGACGCTGCGGGCCTTCGCCCGTGAAGCGGCGGAGCAACAGGCGGTGGATACCGTCAACGGCGAATATCGCAAACACACCATGAAAGTACTGCGGATCGCTTTTCTTACTTCCGCCGTGCTGGAGCTGTTCGCGGCGTTATCGGTGGCCCTGGTGGCCTTGTATGTGGGTTTGCACCTGCTCAATTTGATCGCCATTGGCCCCGGTCCCCGGCTTGATTTCGCCACCGGGCTTTGGCTACTGCTGCTGGCGCCGGAGTTCTATCAGCCGTTGCGTCAGCTGGCGGCCGGCTATCATGACCGCGCCGCCGCCCACGCCGCCGCCGAAGCCCTGGCCCCCCTGCTCGAGGAAGGTGACACCACCTCCGCCCCCGCTAACGTCTCCGCCACCGCTACCACTCTGACCCTCGACCAAGTGTCGTTCCGTTACCCTGGCAGCGAGGAAACTCTGCTGCACGACTGCTCTCTGACCGTAACAGCCGGAGCGTGCCTGGTACTCAGAGGCGACAGCGGCACCGGCAAGAGCACCCTGTTGAAACTGATCGCCGGTCTGCTGGCGCCGGACACCGGCGAGATAGGTCATAACGGCCGGCCGGCGCCACTGCTGGCGCAGGCGACCGGCAATCTGGCCTGGGCCGGGCAGCATCCGTGGTTCATCCACGGCACGGTGGCGGACAATTTGCGCCTGGCCGCCCCGGATGCCGATGACGCGGCCTTACATCAAGTATTGGCCGAATGCGGCCTGAACCACTTACCCGCCGGGCTGGATACCGCGCTGGACGAGAACGGCGGCGGCCTTTCCGGCGGCCAGGGACGCCGGTTGGCTTTGGCCCGGGCACTGCTGAGTCCGGCACCGCTGCTGCTGCTCGACGAGCCCACCGCGGAGCTGGATGAAACACTGGAACAACGCATCATCGCGGCGCTGCGCGCCCGCAAGGGACAACGCACCTTGGTGATCGCCACCCATTCCCCGGCGCTCGCCACCCTGGCCGACCAGAGCCTGTGGCTGGGCCCCTCACCCGTGTCCATGGAAGGGCAGGCCCATGGCTGATCGCATCACCTGGCTTCGTCATCAATTCAAAGGGGAAGGCGCGCGACTCCGCAATGCCGGGTTACTGGCACTGATTACTGTCCTCGCCGCCATGGCGCTACTGGGGTTGTCCGGCTGGTTCATCAGCGCCGCGGCGCTGGCCGGACTGGCCGCCGGTGGCCCGGCGGTGGCGTTCAACCTGCTGGTTCCCAGCGCCGGCATTCGCGCCCTGGCGGTGGGCCGCACCGTGTCCCGCTATTTCGAGCGGCTGGTCAGCCATGACGCCACCTTCCATGTGATGCAGCGCCTGCGCACGCAATTGTTCGCGGCGATTCTGCCGCGCATACCCGGGCCCTTGTCGTCACTGAGCAGCGGCCATTTGCTGGAGCGCCTGCTGGGCGATGTGGAACGTTTGGAGAACGCCTGGCTCGGACAGGGGCAGCCCGCCCTGGTGGCCGCCGCCACCGCCGTGGTATTGCTGCTCGCCGGATTCTGGATCGCCGGACCGGTGGCGGCCCTGGCCATGCTGGCGGGATTTATCGTGATGTTCCTGCTGCTGCGGCACTTGTCGAAAGTTTCCGCCGAACCATTGGAACAGCGGGCCTGGCAACGCGAACAGCTTCGTGGGGATTTGGTGCAAACCCTCAACGGACTGCCCGATGTGCTTGCCTATGGCCTGCGGCCGTCATTACTCGAGCAGTGGCGCCGCCGCCTGGCCGATCTGGCCGGGCTCGAACATCGGCTGGCCTTGCGGCACGCCATCACCCAGACCCTGATTCAGAGTCTGATGCAATGGCTGGCGGTGGCGATGCTGCTGATACTGATCACGCCGGTGCGGCAGGAGATGATCGACGCGCCGGTGGCGCTGGCCCTGATGCTACTGGTGCTGGCCGCCGCCGAAGTGACCCTGCCCCTGGCCCAGGCCTGGCAGGGCTGGCCGGACACCCGGGCCACCGTGACACGCCTGGACGCCCTGACCGGCACGCCGATCCCGCCGCCGGCCGCCAGTGGCAGCGAGATTCCCCAGGCCGACGGCGATTTGAAGGTCTCCGGACTGAGTTTCGCCTGGCCTGGGCAGCCGGCCTTGTTCAGCGGTCTTGATCTGCAAGCGCGAGCCGGCGCCCCGCTGGCCATCGTCGGCCCAAGCGGCAGTGGTAAATCCACCCTGCTGCATTGCCTGATGGGCCTGCAACGGATCAGTGCCGGCGAGATCCGTTTCGGCGGTGTCAGCCAGGCACGGGCGGACGGCGATGCCTGGCGCCAATGTTTCGCCCTGCTGTTACAGCAACAGCAGCTGTTCACCGGTACCCTGAGGGATAACTTGCGCCTGGCCAGACCGGACGCCAACGACGAGCGCCTCTGGCAAGTGCTGGAACAGGCCCGGCTGGCGGATCTGGTGCGGCAACGCGGCGGTCTCGATCATTGGATTGGCGCCAACGGCATGCATCTCTCCGGCGGACAGGGGCGGCGGTTATCACTGGCCCGGGTGCTGCTGCGGGACAGTCCGGTGATCCTGCTGGACGAGCCGTTCACCGGTCTGGAACCGGCCACCGCCGACGCTCTGTTCGACACGCTGCATTCCACCTTGAACGACCGGGTTCTAATCATGGTCACCCATGACCGGCGCCATGCTGGGCGCATGGAGAGTCAATTGGTTCTCGACGTCTGACGTCCGGCCTTCCCTTGACCCAGGTCAGCCCGGTGAGGCCCGGCGGCTTTACCCTGACCGGCCAAAGTATCTGGCATGGGAGGAGACATGAACGGTTCCCCGGAACTGGTCTGCCCCGCCGGCAATCTGCCGGCACTGAAAACCGCGGTGGACGAAGGCGCCAACGCGGTTTACATGGGTTTCAAGGACATCACCAACGCGCGTCGCTTCGCCGGTCTCAACTTCACCCCGGAACGGGCCCGGGAAGGTATCGACTACGCCCACCGGCAAGGCTGCCGGGTGTTCTGCGCCATCAACACCTATCCGCAAAACGACGGCTGGCCGCTCTGGACCCGGGCCGTGGATCAGGCCGCGGATCTCGGCGTGGACGCCTTGATTCTGGCGGACCTGGGCCTGCTCGAGTATGCCGCCCGCCGCCACCCGGACCTGCCCCGACATTTGTCCGTGCAGGGCTCCGCCACCAGCGCCGAGGCCTTGCACTTCTATCATCGCCATTTCGACATTCGCCGCGCGGTGCTGCCCCGGGTGCTGTCACTGGATCAGGTAAAACAACTGGCCGCGGCTTCTCCGGTAGCCCTGGAGGTGTTCGGCTTTGGCAGCCTGTGCATCATGGTGGAAGGACGCTGTTATCTTTCCTCTTATCTCACCGGTGAATCCCCCAATACCCACGGCGCCTGCTCACCCGCCGCCCACGTGCGCTGGGAAGAGCAGGACGGCGGTCTCAGTTCGCGCCTCAACGGCGTGCTCATCGATCGTTACGGTCCCGGCGAGCAGGCCGGTTATCCGACCCTGTGCAAGGGCCGCTTCCGGGTCGATGACGAGCTCTATCACGCCATCGAGGAACCCACCAGCCTGAACACGCTGGAGCTGCTGCCGGAACTGCAAGCTCTCGGCATCGCCGCGGTGAAGATCGAAGGCCGGCAACGCAGTCCCGCCTACGTGCGGGAGGTCACCCGGGTGTGGCGCCAGGCGTTGGACCGTCTCTCCCGGACGCCGTCCAAGTTCCAATCGGAGCCGGCCTGGCAACGCACTCTGAGCAACCTGTCCGAAGGCACCACCACCACTCTGGGCGCCTACGAGCGCCGCTGGAAATAGGAGGCATCGGCATGCTGGAACTGGCCCTGGGACCGGTGCCGTTTTATTGGCACCAACGGGACTACGAGACCTTCTATGAGCACGCGGCGGACTGGCCGGTGGAACGGATCTATCTGGGTGAGACCGTGTGCGGGCGGCGGCGGGACATGAAACTGGATCACTGGCTCGGGCTGGCCCGGGAACTGCGCGCGCAGGGCAAGACCGTGGTGCTGGCCTCGCAGACCCTGATCGAGGCCGGCGCCGATCTGCGCGCGCTGCGCCGACTGTGCGATAACGGCGAACTGCCGGTGGAAGCCAATGACATGAGCGCCGTGCAGTTGCTGAGTGAAGCGAGGCTCCCCTTTATCGGCGGCGCCCCCCTCAACCTCTACAACGTGGAAGCCATCCGTTTGCTGGCCGGTTCCGGTATGCAGCGCTGGCACGCGCCACTGGAGCTGTCCCGGCAGGCGCTCACCGCTTTGCTGACAGCACTGCGGGAACAGGATCTGGCTCTGCCGTGCGAGGTACACGCCTATGGGCATCTGGCGCTGGCCTGGTCGGCCCGTTGCTTCACCGCCCGGCGGCGGGGCCATGCCAAGGACCGCTGCCAGTTTGTTTGCCGGGACGATCCTCAGGGGCTGCCTCTGTTCAGTCAGGATGGTCGAAGACTGTTCACTCTCAATGGCATCCAGACCCTCTCCGCCTGGCCCCAGGACCTGCGCCGGGAACTGCCGGTGATGGCTGAAATGGGGATAAGCAGCGCGCGCCTGGTGGTGGCCGACGAGCCCATGGCCGACATAGTGGCGGCTTTTGATCAAGTGCGCCGGGGCCAGCCGGATAACCGGGACCCGCTTGCCCTGGTGGACGAAGCGCGCTGCGACGGCTACTGGCACGGTGCTCCCGGGATGGAGCGGCGATAGGACGCCGGCAAGATGAAAAGCTGGTCCCTCCCACTCTCCCTTTCCTTGACCCAGATCAGCCCTTTCTCTCGGCCTCACCTTTACGCTGACCACCATATATTGTGCCAACACAAACAAAACACACTAAATATGGAAACAGTGTCATGACCACACCCCGCCCGGACAGCACGGTGACGGTGAGCACCACCGTCGAGGAATACCTCAGTCGCGCCGACTGGCGCGTGCACGCCAACGCCAATCAGGGCTACTCCCTGGGCGGGCTGATTCTCAACATCTCCGGCAAGCTGATCGCCAACTACTGGCTCGATCAGGTTTACCCACCAGAGATCGGCAGCGCCCATCGGGAAGGCGATCTGCACCTGCATGATCTGGATATGCTGAGCGGCTACTGTGCCGGCTGGTCCCTGCGCAGCCTGTTGATGGAAGGGTTCAACGGCGTCACCGACCGCGCCGAAAGCGGCCCGCCCAAACATCTCTCCAGCGCGCTTGGCCAGATGGTCAACTTCCTTGGCACACTGCAAAACGAATGGGCCGGCGCCCAGGCCTTCAGTTCCTTCGACACCTATCTGGCCCCCTATGTGCGCCGTGACAACCTGGACTACCCGGCGATACGGCAAGCACTCCAGGAATTCATCTACAACCTCAATGTGCCGTCCCGTTGGGGCAGCCAGACGCCGTTCACCAATCTGACCTTCGACTGGACCTGCCCGGAGGATCTGCGCGAACAGGTACCGGTGATCGCCGGCGAGGAGCAGCCGTTCACCTACGGCGAGCTGCAAGCAGAGATGGATCTGATCAACCGCGCCTATCTGGAAGTGATGGAAGCCGGCGATCAACGCGGCCGGGTTTTCACCTTCCCGATTCCCACCTACAACATCACCGAGGATTTCGATTGGGACGCGCCCAACACGGAGCGGCTGTTCGCGCTGACCGCCAAATATGGCCTGCCCTACTTTCAGAACTTCCTCAATTCCGACCTGCAGCCGCATATGGTGCGGTCCATGTGTTGCCGCTTGCAGTTGGATGTCCGCGAGCTGCTCAAGCGCGGCAATGGCTTGTTCGGCAGTGCCGAGCAGACCGGCTCCGTGGGCGTGGTGACCATCAATTGCGCGCGGCTGGGGCACCGCTTCGCCGGCGACGAAAGCGGCCTCTACCGGGAATTGGATCGTCTGCTGGAACTGGGCCGCGACAGTCTGGAAATCAAACGCGACTGCATCCAACGCTGGATGGACGCCGGTCTTTATCCCTACACCCGGCGCTATCTGGGCACCTTGCGCAATCATTTCTCCACACTGGGCGTGAACGGTCTCAACGAGATGGTGCGTAATTTCACCCATGATCGCCAGGATATCGCCACCGAGCAGGGTCGTGACCTGGCCTTGCGTCTGCTGGAACACGTACGCGAACGCATGCGTGGTTTCCAGGAAGAGACCGGCCATCTGTACAACCTGGAGGCCACCCCGGCGGAAGGCACCACCTACCGCTTCGCCAAGGAGGACGCCCGCCGCTATCCCGACATTCTCCAGGCCGGCACCCCCGAGGCTCCCTATTACACCAACTCCAGTCAGTTGCCGGTGGGCCATACCGAGGATCCGTTCGCGGCGCTGATTCATCAAGACCCGCTGCAAACCCGCTATACCGGCGGCACCGTGCTGCATCTGTACATGCGCGAACGGCTTTCCAGCTCCCGCGCCTGCCGCCAGTTGGTACGCACCGCCCTGTCCCGGTTCCGACTGCCTTACATAACCGTGACGCCGACCTTTTCCATTTGTCCGGTGCACGGCTACCTGGCTGGAGAACACGAATTCTGCCCGCGCTGCGACGACGCGCTGCTGGCCCAACAAACAACGGTGAAAGACACCCACGTGGCCTGACACTTTCACATTGGTTTTTATTCCATCGCAAAAAGGAGACACACCATGAACGCTTCTCTCTCCACTGCTTCCCTGAATCCCCGTGACACTCTGCCCGAAGAACAACGCCAGCGCTGCGAAGTCTGGACCCGGGTGATGGGGTATCACCGACCGGTCAGCCAGTTCAATCCGGGTAAAAAATCCGAACATCGCCAGCGCCGTCATTTTTGTGAGCGGCAGGCTCGGCTGGATGACTGATGTCGGTTCCGGTCCGGCCCTGCCGGTGGCGGGGCTGACACCGCTGACCACACTGGACTATCCGGGCCGGTTGGCGTGCGTGGTCTTCCTTCAAGGTTGCCCGCTGCGTTGCGGCTATTGCCATAACCCGCACATGATCCCGCCCCGGCGGGGCCAGATGCGGGAGTGGCGCGAGGTCGAATCCTTTCTTGAAACACGACGAGGTCTGTTGGAGGCGGTGGTGTTCAGTGGTGGCGAACCCACCCGGCATCCGCAGCTGTTACTGGCGATACAGCGAGCCCGTGAGCGAGGGTTCGGCATCGGTCTGCACACCGCCGGCAGTTACCCCCGACGTCTGAGCACACTGATACCGGATTTGGATTGGGTGGGCCTGGACGTGAAAGGGGATGCGGCCCAAATCGATCGTATCACCGGGCGCGGCCGTCAGTGGCGACAACTGTGCGACAGTCTGGATCAGTTGCTGGCCGCCGATCTCGCTTTGGAGTGCCGCACTACCGTGCACTGGCGCGATTTCGATGAGGCCGCCTTGGAACGGCTGGCACGCTGGCTGGCCGCTAAAGGAGTGCGCCACTACGCTCTGCAATGGGCGCGACCACAACAATGCCTGTCACCGTCCTATCAACAGCCGTCGCCGATAGCCAATCCTCTGCCCGGCCTGGCGGAACGGCTGCGGCCATTATTTGAAACGCTCAGCGTGCGTTGACAATGGGGATGTGAATTCAAAGGTCGCCACAAGAGCACTGTAGGAGCTTGGTCCGGGCGGCGGGCCGCTGCAAGCGAATTGTGCTTTCAACCCCAACAGATTCGCTTGCAGGCAAGCTCCTACAGCGGCTTCGCGGCCCCTCTGCGGGAACCTGCAGCGGGTATTTATCCGCTTCAGCAAAGCCCCCGCGCCAACAGCCGCAAGCCCTCCCGCACCGGTTCCGGCCAGCCGCCCTGGTCCAGGCCATCGAGCAGGTTCTTCACCCACAACCCCAATTCGGTGTCCCCTTCCACCAACAAACGGCGCTGGAAAAACAAAGTGTCCGGGTCCTGTTCCCTGCCAAGGAGCTGCAAAAATTCACGCCAGCCGCCACGAATGCACGCCTCGCCAGGGCGTTCGCTTAACCGCAGACGGTTTGCTTGCAGCGTCACGGTAAAACGCGGCGCGCCATCGGCCAGATCAAGGGTCAGGTGGCGTCCCTGCAAGGGTTCGAATTCCCCCGCCGCCAACGGCTCCGCCAACAGACGGTTCATCAGCGGTTCCAGAAAGGGACGCTTCAGCAACAACGGAGCATGAGCATCGATATGGCGAAATACCGCCAGCGGCGACGGTGGCCCGAACGGCGTTAAGGGAAAACGCATTGAGCAGTCTCCAGACTGTCATGACAGGAATACCCATGCTCCCTGCCATTCGTCGGAGACACGTTGACCCTGATCAATACGTCTGATAGGTATTTCTGACAGATTGCCACACACGGACGGCCCATACCTCAAGGAGGCACCGTGGCATCAACGGAACCGGTCTCACACCCCGGCTCGGGGCAGGCATTGTTCCTTTCCACCCTGGCGTTCACTCTGTGCTTCGCCGTCTGGACGCTGTTGTCCATTATCGGCATCCCTCTCAGTAAAGAACTGAATCTGTCGGATACCGAACTGGGCTTGCTGATCGCGACACCGGTGCTCACCGGCTCGATCAGCCGACCGGTTCTCGGCATTCTCACCGACCGCTTCGGCGGGCGTCTGGTCATGGGCATCCTGCTGCTGGTCAGCTCCAGTTGCGTCTACCTTCTGACCCTGGCCCACAGTTACTCGATGCTGCTGTTGGCGGCGTTGGGGCTGGGGCTGGCCGGCGGCGCCTTCGCCGTGGGCACCGCCTACGTTTCCCGCTGGTTTGGCGGTGACCGTCAGGGCATCGCCCTGGGCGTTTTCGGCGCCGGCAACATGGGCTCCTCGCTGACCAACTTCGCCGCGCCTTTACTGCTGGTCGCCCTCGGCTGGCAGGGCACCACCCAGGTGTACGCACTGGTGCTGGCGTTGATGGGCCTTGGCTTCCTGGTGTTCGCGCGGGATCCGCGTCATCCGACGCCGTCTCTCACCTTGAGTCAGCGGCTGGCGCCCATGGCCGACCTTCGAGTGTGGCGCTTCTCGCTCTATTACTTTTTCGTATTCGGCGCCTTCGTTGCCCTGGCCCTGTGGCTGCCCCACTACCTGATGAGGGTCTACGGGGTGAGTCTCACCACCGCCGGCCTGATCACCCTTTTGTTCACCCTGCCCGGCTCCCTGTTCCGCATTCTCGGCGGCTGGCTCTCCGACCGGTACGGCGCGCGGCGCGTGATGTACTGGACCTTCATCGCCTGCCTGGTTTGCACTTTCCTGCTCAGTTACCCTCCCACCGAATACCGTATTCAGGGCATCGACGGCGAGCTGCGTTTCTCTCTGATCATGGGCCTGCCGCCCTTCGTGCTGCTGATCATGGTGCTGGGCTTTTTTATGTCCCTGGGCAAGGCGGCGGTCTTCAAACACATCCCTACCTACTACCCCGAACACGTGGGCGCCGTGGGTGGTGTGGTGGGCATGGTCGGCGGCCTTGGCGGCTTCTTCCTGCCGCTGACCTTCGGCATGCTCAATGACGTGGTGGGCATCTGGCAAAGCTGTTTCATGCTGCTGTTCGTGCTGGTGGCGGGAGCGCTGGCGTGGATGCATTACGCCATCATCAAGGCCAACCGGGTGGAATGGACGGAGCAACGCGAAACCGGCGACCTGCCGGAACTGTCCACCCCGAGCAAATTGGTACTGCAGGACTGGCGGCCGGAGGACACCGATTTCTGGGAACATCAGGGCCGCGCCGTCGCCCGCCGCAACTTGTGGATTTCCATTCCCAATCTGGTGCTGGCCTTTTCTGTCTGGATGGTATGGTCGGTGGTGGTGGCACGGCTGCCGCAAGTGGGCTTCGACTACAGCGCCAACCAGCTGTTCTGGCTGGCGGCGTTACCGGGTCTCTCCGGCGCCACTCTGCGAGTGTTCTACAGCTTCATGGTGCCGATCTTCGGCGGCCGTCGCTGGACCGCTTTTTCCACCGCGTCGCTGTTACTGCCGGCGCTGTGGATCGGCTTCGCGGTGCGCAATCCGGACACCCCTTATCTGGTGATGCTGGTACTGGCTTTGCTGTGCGGTTTCGGCGGCGGCAACTTCGCTTCCAGCATGGCGAACATTTCCTTTTTCTTTCCGAAAAAGGAAAAGGGCGCCGCCATGGGACTCAACGCGGGCCTCGGTAACCTGGGCGTGAGCCTGATGCAGTTCCTGGTACCGCTGGTGATTACCACCGGCGTCTTTGCCTTCGTGGTCGGCGATCCGCAAACGACCGCCGACGGCGAGCGCTTATGGCTGCAGAACGCGGGCTTCGTCTGGGTGCCGTTCATTATTGCCGCCACCGTGGCCGCCTGGTTCGGCATGAACGATATCGCCAGCGCCAAGTCCTCATTCCAGGATCAGGCGGTGATTTTCCGGCGCAAGCACAACTGGCTGATGTGCGTGCTGTACACCGGCACCTTTGGCAGCTTTATCGGTTTCGCCGCCGCCTTTCCGCTGCTCAGCTCCCATTTGTTCCCCGAAGTGGACGCTCTCAAGCTGGCGTTCCTCGGTCCGCTTCTCGGAGCGCTGAGCCGTGCCTTCTCCGGTGGCGTGGCGGACCGGCTTGGCGGAGGCCGCGTTACCTTCTGGGTGTTCGTCGGCATGATCGCCGGGGTGATCGGATTACTCTGGTTCCTCGACCATCGCGATCAACCTGGCGCCTTCGTCGGCTTCTTCGTCTGTTTCCTCTGGCTGTTCCTGGTCTCCGGGGTGGGCAACTCCAGCACCTTTCAAATGGTGCCGGCCATCTTCCGTCATGAAGTGGCCCGGCTGATGCCGGACCAGGATGTCCGGCAACAGCAACTGGAAAGCGACCGCGAAGCCGCCGCCGTGGTCGGCTTTACCTCCGCCATCGCCGCCTACGGTGCCTTTTTTATTCCCAAGGCCTTCGGCACGGCCCTGGATCTCACCGGCGGCGCCGAACCGGCGCTGTACGGATTTCTGCTGTTCTACGTCCTGTGTCTGGGACTGACCTGGTTCTATTACACCCGCAAAAAAGCGGTGATTCCCTGTTAGGAGCAACACCATGAGCCACTTTCTGGACCGCCTGAGGTATCTCGGAAAGAATCCAACCGAATTTTCCGATCACCATGGTGAGACCCGCGACGAAAACCGGGACTGGGAAGACGGGTATCGGGCCCGCTGGCAACACGACAGGATCGTGCGATCCACCCATGGGGTGAACTGCACCGGCTCCTGCAGTTGGAAGATCTACGTAAAGAACGGCCTGGTGACCTGGGAAACCCAGCAAACCGATTACCCCCGTACCCGCCCGGACCTGCCCAACCACGAGCCCCGGGGCTGCCCCCGTGGCGCCAGCTATTCCTGGTATCTGTACAGCGCCAACCGGCTCAAGTATCCACTGGTGCGGCAATCCCTGTGGCGGCTGTGGCGCGAGGCACTGGGCCAGCACACCGATCCGGTGGACGCCTGGGCCAGCCTGGTCGAGGATCCGGCCAAGACCGCCCAATACAAGAAAAACCGGGGCATGGGCGGTTTCGTGCGCGCCGGCTGGGATGAGTTGAATACGCTGATCGCGGCCGCCAACATCTACACCGCCAAGCAGTACGGGCCGGATCGCATCATCGGCTTCTCGCCCATCCCGGCCATGTCCATGGTGTCCTACGCCGCCGGCGCACGTTACCTGTCCCTTATTGGTGGTGTTTGTCTGAGCTTCTACGATTGGTACTGCGACCTGCCGCCCGCCTCGCCGCAGACCTGGGGTGAACAAACCGATGTGCCGGAATCCGCGGACTGGTACAACAGTGGCTACATCATTGCTTGGGGTTCCAACGTGCCGCAAACACGTACCCCCGATGCCCATTTCTTCACCGAGGTGCGTTACAAGGGCACCAAGACCGTGGCGATCACGCCGGACTACGCGGAGGTGGCCAAGCTCTCCGATGAGTGGGTGAGCGCCAGGCAGGGCACCGACGCCGCCCTCGCTTTGGCGATGGGCCATGTGATCCTCAAGGAGTTTCACCTGGATTCCCCCAGCACCTACTTCACCGACTACGTGCGCCGCTATACCGACCTGCCCTGTTTGGTGGAACTGGAACGCCGCGACGATGGCCGCTATGTGCCCGGCCGACAACTGCGCGCCAGCCACTTCGCCAACAATCTGGGCCAGGACAATAATCCGGACTGGAAAACACTGGTCTGGGATGAGAACGGGGAACGGCTGGCGGTACCGCGCGGCTCCATTGGCTTCCGCTGGGGCGAACAGGGCAAATGGAATCTGGAACCGGTTGACGCCGATGGCCAGGACATCCAACCCCGCCTCAGCCTGGCCGGCGATCACGACCGGGTGGAAAAGGTCGCCTTCCCTTATTTCGGCGGCATTCCCCACGAACACTTTCCTCATGTGGAAAATGGCGGCGACGACACCCTCACCCACAGCCTGCCGGTGAAAGTGTTCACCGGTGCTGATGGCGGCGAGATTCTGGCGGTAACGGTGTTTGATTTGCTCTGCGCCAACTACGGTATCGATCGGGGGCTCGGCGAGGATCAAGGCGCCACCGATTACCGGCAAGTCAAACCCTATACCCCCGCCTGGCAGGAGAACATCACCGGTGTACCAGCGGACCAGTGCATTCGCATCGCCCGGGAGTTCGCCAGCAATGCCGACAGGACACGCGGCCGATCCATGATCATCGTCGGCGCCGGCATGAACCACTGGTATCACATGGACATGAACTACCGGGGCCTGATCAATCTGCTGGTGATGTGCGGCTGCGTCGGACAAAGCGGCGGCGGCTGGGCTCATTACGTGGGTCAGGAAAAGCTGAGGCCGCAAACCGGCTGGCTGCCTCTGGCCTTCGGCCTGGACTGGTCCCGGCCGCCGCGCCACATGAACGGCACCTCTTTTTTCTACGCCCACTCTTCCCAATGGCGTTACGAAAAACTGGACGTGAGGAGCCTGCTCTCGCCGTTGGCGAAAGTGGAGGACTACGATGGCAGTCTGATCGATTTCAATGTGCGCGCCGAACGCATGGGCTGGCTGCCTTCCGCGCCGCAATTGAACACCAATCCGCTGCGTCTGGCTCAAGCCGCGCGGCAGGCCGGGCAAAACACCGCGGATTACGCGGTATCTCAACTGAAATCCGGTGCGCTGAAATTCGCCGCCGAGGATCCCGACGATCCGCAAAATTTTCCACGCAATCTGTTCGTGTGGCGCTCCAATCTTCTCGGCAGCTCCGGCAAAGGCCATGAATACATGCTCAAGTACCTGCTCGGTACCCGCCATGGCATTCAGGGCAAGGACCTTGGCGACGGCGGTGAACGCCCCCGGGAAGTGACCTGGCACGACGACGCACCGGAGGGCAAACTCGATCTGTTGGTGACGCTGGATTTCCGCATGTCCACCACCTGCCTGTACTCCGACGTGGTGCTGCCCACCGCCACCTGGTATGAGAAAGACGATCTCAACACCTCGGACATGCATCCGTTCATCCATCCGCTCACCGCCGCCACCGATCCGGCCTGGGAGTCACGCAGCGACTGGGATATCTATAAAGGCATCGCCAAAGCCTTTTCCCAAGTGTGCGAGGGCCATCTGGGCGAGGAAACCGATCTGGTCACCCTGCCGCTGCAGCACGACTCTCCGGCGGAGCTGGCGCAGCCGCAGGTGAAGGATTGGAAAAAAGACGAATGCGAGCCGGTGCCGGGGAAAACCATGCCCTCGCTGATCGAGGTGCAACGCGATTACCCGGCCACCTACGAACGCTTTACCGCTCTGGGCCCGGCACTGGAGAAACTCGGCAATGGCGGTAAGGGCATCAGTTGGAACACGGATAAGGAAGTGGCTTTTCTCGGCCAGCTTAACCGTCGCAAGACAGCGGGCCCGGCCAAGGATAGACCCTGCATCGAAACCGCCATTGACGCCGCCGAGGTGATCCTCAGCCTGGCACCGGAAACCAACGGTCAGGTGGCGGTCAAGGCCTGGGAGGCGCTGTCCCGATTCACCGGCCGCGATCACAGCCACCTTGCCCATCCCAAGGAAGAGGAAAAAATCCGTTTTCGCGATATCGTCGCCCAACCGCGCAAGATCATTTCCAGCCCGACCTGGTCCGGCCTGGAAGACGAACATGTGTCCTACAACGCCGGCTACACCAACGTGCACGAACTGATTCCCTGGCGCACGGTGAGCGGTCGTCAGCAGCTTTATCAGGACCACCCCTGGATGCGCGCCTTCGGCGAAAGCCTGCTGGTGTACCGGCCGCCCATCGACACCCGCGCCGCCAGCAGCGTCACGCCACCGGCGGACAACGGCTATCCCAGCAAGGCGCTGAACTTCCTCACGCCGCACCAAAAGTGGGGTATTCATTCCACCTACAGTGACAACCTGCTGATGCTGACGCTGAACCGGGGCGGACCAGTGGTGTGGCTGTCGGAATCCGATGCCGCTGATCTGGGCGTGGCCGACAACGACTGGATCGAGCTGTACAACGCCAACGGCGCCATCGCCGCCCGGGCCGTGGTCAGCCAGCGGGTGAAAGAGGGCATGGTGATGATGTACCACGCCCAGGAGCGCAACGTGCATGTGCCGGGCTCGGAAATCACCGGTACCCGGGGTGGCATCCACAACTCGGTGACCCGGGTCTGCCCCAAACCCACCCACATGATTGGCGGCTACGCGCAGCTCGCCTATGGGTTCAACTACTACGGCACCGTCGGCTCCAACCGTGACGAGTTCGTCATGGTCCGGCGCATGAAACACATTGACTGGCTGGACGGTGAAGGCCAGGACTTCGTTCAGGAGGCCGCGAAATGACTATTCGATCCCAGGTCGGCATGGTTCTCAATCTGGACAAGTGCATTGGCTGCCACACCTGCTCGGTGACCTGCAAGAACGTCTGGACCAGCCGCGAGGGCGTGGAATACGCCTGGTTCAACAACGTGGAAACCAAGCCCGGCATTGGCTACCCCAAGGAATGGGAGAACCAGAACAAATGGAAAGGTGGCTGGCTGCGTCGCAAGGACGGCCGCATCGAACCACGCATCGGAGGCAAGTGGCGGGTGCTGGCCAATCTGTTCGCCAATCCGGACCTGCCGGAAATCGACGATTACTACGAGCCTTTCGACTTCGACTATGAGCATCTCCACCAGGCCAAGCCTGGCAAGCATCAACCGGTGGCGCGGCCGCGCTCGCTGATTTCCGGCGAGCGCATGAAGAAAATCGAATGGGGCCCCAACTGGGAGGAGATTCTCGGCACCGAGTTCGCCCGGCGCCGCAAGGACAGCAACTTCGATCAGATACAAGCGGACATCTACGGGCAGTTTGAAAACACCTTCATGATGTATTTGCCGCGTCTGTGCGAACACTGTCTCAACCCGACCTGCGTGGCTTCCTGTCCCAGCGGCGCCATCTATAAGCGGGAGGAGGACGGCATCGTCCTGATCGACCAGGACAAATGCCGGGGCTGGCGCATGTGTGTGTCCGGCTGTCCGTACAAGAAAATCTATTACAACTGGAAAAGCGGAAAATCGGAAAAATGCATTTTCTGTTTCCCGCGTATCGAGGCCGGAGAGCCCACCGTGTGTTCGGAAACCTGCGTCGGACGGATCCGCTATCTGGGCGTGCTGCTGTACGACGCGGACCGTATCAAGGAAGTGGCGGAAAGCCCGGATGAGCGGGATCTGTACCACCGTCAACGGGACATCTTTCTCGATCCCCATGACCCGGACGTTATCGAACAGGCCCGCGCCGATGGCATTCCCGATAACGTGATCGCCGCCGCCCAGGCCTCGCCGGTGTACAAGCTGGCGGTGGACTGGCAGCTGGCGCTGCCGCTGCACCCGGAGTATCGCACCCTGCCCATGGTTTGGTATGTGCCGCCACTGTCGCCGATCCAGTCCGCCGCCGAGGCGGGCGATCTGGAATTCGACGGTGTGCTGCCGAGGATCGAATCCCTGCGCATCCCGGTTAAGTATCTGGCCAATATGCTCACCGCCGGCGAGGAAGAACCGGTGGTGCTGGCGTTGAAACGATTGCTGGCCATGCGCGTGTATATGCGCGGCAAACAGGTGGATGGCGAAACCGATACCACCGTACTCGACCAGGTGGGTCTCAGCGAAGCCCAGGTCATGGAAATGTACCGCTATCTGGCCATCGCCAACTACGAGGACCGTTTCGTCATCCCCACCAGCCATCGCGAACAGGCTCGCGAGGCGTTTCCGGAACGCGGCGGCTGCGGCTTCACCTTCGGCAATGGTTGCCAGGGCGGCGACGACGAGGTCAGTCTGTTCGGCGGGCGCAAGCAGACCGCCACCCTGGTAAAACCGCGGCGTTTCGAACCGGATCAGCAGGAGACCCGTCATGACTGAGATCACCCAACGGAGCCTGCGCGCCCTCGCCCGCCTGCTGGAGTATCCCGAAGCTACTTTGCAACAGGCGACACCGGAGCTGGTCGACGCCCTGAACGCGGAACGACGCTGGACCCTGTCGATGCGGGACCGGCTTGGCCAATGGTGCGAACGGATTGGCGCCGCCGATTTGCTGGATCTGCAGGCCGAATACGTGGCCCTGTTCGACCGTGGCCGCGCTACTTCGCTGCTACTGTTCGAGCATGTCCATGGTGAATCCCGGGACCGGGGCCAGGCCATGGTGGATTTGCTTGATCACTACCGGCAGGCCGGCTTTCAGTTGGAAGCGCGGGAATTACCCGATTATCTGCCCCTGTTTCTGGAGTTTCTGTCCACCCGCCGGGAAGCGGAAATCGGCCGCTGGCTCGGTGAAGTCCGCGCCATTCTCGCCCGGCTGGCGGCACGGTTGGAGAGCCGGGAGGCGCCCCAGGCCCTGGCCGTCACCGCTTTGCTGGCTCTGATCGGCGCGGAATCGGAAATCCAGGCGCATCGGCCCGAGGTATCCCGGGAAGCACCGGACCACACTCCCCAGGCCCTGGACGCGGTGTGGGAAGAGGAAGCCGTGCGGTTCTCCGCCGAATCCGATCAGGACTGTCAATTGCAATCCGCCCAAGGCCGTCACCGGACCCGGCAACGGCAACGGGCCGAGGAGCAACCGGTCCGTTTCGTCCCACCCACAGCGGCGGCCGCCAGCGGTCGCGCCAAGGAGTGAGCTGATGGAATCCTTGTCGCATCATCTGCACATATTGTTGTTCGGCATCTATCCCTATGTCGCCGTCAGCGTCTTTCTGGTGGGTAGCCTGATCCGCTTCGATCATGGCCAGTACACCTGGAAAACCGGCTCCAGCCAGATGCTGTCGTCGCGGCACATGCGGCTGGCCAGCAACTGTTTCCACATAGGTATCCTGGTGATTTTCTTCGGCCACCTGGTGGGATTGCTGACGCCACACTGGGCCTACGCCTGGATTATCAGCGCGGGGGCCAAACAGATCATGGCGATCCTGGTGGGCGGCATCGCCGGCGTGCTCTGTTTTATCGGCGGTGTCATGTTGCTTTGGCGACGCCTGTTCAACCCACGCGTGCGGGCCAGTTCCAGTGCCATGGATACTTTCATCATCGCTCTTCTGGTGGTACAGGTCACCCTCGGACTGGCCACCATCGGCCCGGCCCTGGGGCATCTGGACGGCGGTCTGATGCTGCAGCTGGCGCACTGGGCCCAGGCCATCGCCTTTTTCCAGGGCGGCGCCGCCGCTTACCTGGAAGGCGTGGGCTGGATCTACAAGGTGCACATTTTCATCGGCCTGACCATTTTCCTGGTGTTTCCGTTCAGCCGCCTGGTGCACGTCTGGAGCCTGCCGCTGGGCTATCTTTTCCGTCGCTATCAAATCGTCCGCAGGCGGGCCTGAGCCATGCAACGCATCGATATGGTGGAACGCCCCGGCGGCGGCGTGATTCAGGTTGGCGAGGCCCTCATCGAAGAGAGCGAGATCGCCCGGGAAACCCAGCACCATCCCGCTGGCGACCTTGATCGGGCCCGGCGACAGGCGGCCAGGGCCCTGGTGATCCGCCAGTTGCTGTTGCAACGAGCGGCGCAATGCGGGTTGGATCCGACCGATGAAGAAGCCTGCATCAGCGCCCTGCTGGAGCAGGACCTACAGGTCCCGGAGCCGCACCCGGCCGATTGTCGGCGTTATTACCACAACCACCCGGAGCGCTTCCAAACCCCTCCGGGCTGGCATCTACAACACATCCTTCTGGCCGCCGCCCCGGACGACGCCCGAGCCCGGGATCGGCAATATCGTCTGGGACAGAAACTGCTGCGCCAATTGGATGCGTCAGAGCATCGGTTCACGGAACTGGCCCAGCGCTACTCCGATTGCCCCTCCCGGGACCAGGGCGGCGAACTCGGCTGGCTGGGGCCGGGACAGACCGTCGCCGAGCTGGACCGGGTGCTGGCGCGCCTGCCGGCAGGGCTGCACGGGAGGCCGCTGGCCAGCCGGTACGGTTGGCATCTGGTACACATCAACGCGTTGCGGCCGGCGCGCGCCCTGCCCTTTGAACAAGTCAATGAACGCGTGCGTCACGAGCTGCTCGAACAAGCCAGCCGCCGCGCCTTGCATCAGTATCTGCTGGCGCTGGAGAACGATATCGGCGTTCGCGGATTCCACCTCGAGGAGGATTCATGACCGGCCAGCGTTCACGCAAACCGCCCTTGTTGTATTCCTGTTCCGGCTGCTCCGACGTGGCTCAGCTCGCCAACGAAGTGGCGGTGCGTCTGGACCACGCCGGGCACGCCGAAATGTCCTGTATCGCCGGCGTCGGCGGCGGCGTGCCCGGCCTGGTGCGCAAGGCCCGTTCCGGGCGGGTGATCATCGCCATCGACGGCTGCCAGATGCACTGCGCCGAACATTGCCTCAAACGCGCGGATGTACGGCCGGACCACCACGTTCGTCTTTATCAGAACGGACTGAGAAAAAGACGCGGGCGGCGTTACGGTGAAGAGGATATTGAGCAGGTGGTCGATCAGGTCGTCACCCTGATCCATACCCTGGACCACTAAGGGACCCGCCTTATGAACAGGATCGGTGGCTGAAATTACAACAGCGAAAGAACTGCGAGCCGGCGCAATGGCACTGGGCGTCCGGTAACGGCAGATTAGCGGCCCGGCACAACTCCGGAGGATCAACAATGGCCCACTTGCGTCCGCGCCCGCTGATCAAACCGCTCTGGCGAAAACGGGTGAGCAGACGCGACAGCGTTTCCGGTGTTACATTCAGCTGTCGCGCCAGAACCTTGGCGCTTACCGGCAGCACCACCCAGTGCTCCCTGCGCCACTCGGTCAGCTCCAACAAATACATCACCACTCTTTGGCCGGCATTGGTCACCGTGAGTTGATCCAAGCGGTTTACCGCCTGATAAAGCCGGTGGGACATTTCCCCCAGCAATCGCAGGGCAAAATCCGGTTGCGCCCGGACCAGACTCAGCAATCCATGGCGTGGCAAGCGGATCAACGTACAAGCGCTTTCCGCCTCGGCCGACAGAGGATAGATGCAGGGCTCGGCGAACATGGCGGTTTCCGCCACCAGGTCCCCCTCACCAACCACCTGAAACACCTTGTCCTCGCCGTCCAGACCGGGCCGATACAAGCGCATGACACCGCTCGTCATCAGGTAGTAGGCATTGGCCCTCTCACCCACTTCGAACAGATGCCCGCGACAGTCCAGGTTTATCGTCCGGCCTTCCTCGCACAACGTTCCCAGAGCGCCTTCGTCCAGGGTCGAGAACAGCGCCGCCTTCGCCAACACGTCAATGATTGCTGACATCGCCCTCTCTTCTTTGATTATGGTTGACGATCCGCCGGCATAATGGTCCGGCCCAGGCTTCATTGAACCAAGAAGTGCCTGCGCGGATTATGATGTAACTCAATTTCCCGACCCCCGCGCCCCAATGGGTTTCATCCTGTACCACACGAGCCGGAAGAACGGGGCCGCAATGGCCCCGTCACGCTTCCTTTAACGGCTCTCCCGCTTGTCGCGGCGTTTTTCCTTGAGGGACTTCCGTGCCTTCTTTTTGGGTTTCTCTTTACTCATGATTTCACCCATGGTGGACGAGACGCCTCCCGCCGCGCCGCCCATGACGGGAGGTGGGTCACAGGGCCCCTGGCGGGGCTCAGTGATTCGCGGTATCCCGCGCGGCGCGCTCAGGATGGCACGGCACTACCCTCCGGAGGTCGCGCCTCCTGCAGGGCCAGAACCCGAAAATCACAGCGGCATCCGAACAGGGTCACCGTCACTTCATCACCACAACGGGCGCCCAGTAGAGCGGCGCCCAATGGCGATAGAATCGAAAGACGGTCTTGCTCGGGTGCGGCGTCATCCGGCCATACCAATTGAAAGAAACCCTGCTCACCGCTGAGCAGATCCTCCATCCGCACGATTGTGCCAACGGAAGCCCGAGGCTCTCCACCGGCATGATTCAGTGCTTCCAGCTTGCCGAGCACGGCACTGATCTCGCCGGGCCCGGGAGGGAAGCAGCAAGGATTTCTCACCGCATATTTGCGAACCATGGGTACGAATCGCCTTTCCAGCCATGAACCACGAACAGGCTTCATTAGCGTGCCTCCACGTCATCATGGAAATGTCGCTTAACGACAGACAGTTATCGAATAAAACGAGGGATGCCGGAACAGCCAGAGGCCGTCCGGCTTAGACCGGAAAGGTCAGAGAGGTAAAACGAAAGAAGAGAGTCATCGCGTTGAGCTAATCAGGATTCAGTACCAATGGAAGTCATGACCATAGCCCATTGGTGTAATAAGGCAAGGCCCAAAAAATCTCCGGGGGCGATTTATCACATCACCAGAGTGACGGTCCGGAGGACGGCACACCACGGACGGTGGGCACAAAAAGGCCGCCTAGGACGGCGGCCGGTCGTCATTTATCGGCGGCGGTGCTATCAATCCCAGAATTTGTACCAGGGCTTGCCTTTCTCTTCCGCTTTCACGCTGGCGCTAGCGTTGGCTTCCGCCTTCACGGAGGCGTTCTCCCGGGCGGCCTCGGCCTTCTTCAGAGCTTCCTCGCGATTGGCTTCGGCTTTGCTGTCTTCCATGCGATTCTTGGCGGCTTCTTTCTGTGCTTCGGCGGCACCCATCGCCGCCTCTTTCCTGGCCTTGACGTCTTCCACAGCGGCCTCTTTCTCGGCTTTGGCCTTTTCGACGGTAGCCTCGGCCTTGTCCTTGGCGGCGTCGCGCTTGTCACGCAGAGCTTTCTCGGCGGCTTTGGCATCGGCATCCGCTTTCACCGCGGCATTCACGCCGGCGGACAGATCCGCCACGGCCACTTGGCTGCTCAGGGCCGCCGTGGAAGCCAGTACCAACATCCAGTGCTTCTTCATATTTCGCTCCTCGTGCGATCTAACGGACTGGAGACGCGATACGTCCCAGATGAGGGCACATTAAATCAGGCGACGGGAAGCTCAAGTAACAAAAGGTAAAAGCCAGACTTTTATTCAAAAAAAAGGGGATGGTTCAAAAAACAAAAATTCCCTCATTGGCTTTGGCAGCTTTTTTTTCGGTCTTTTCAACCAATCATAATAAAACTATTTTCGTCAAAAACACTTTTTAGACCATCGTTCCAGGTCAACTTCATTGTTGTATTCATCGACCTCTCATGTCAGCCAGGATCCAGGGTGATGCCTAACCGCCACCCCCACCATATAGAGAAATACCAACACCGCCGCCAGCGCGTACCCGGCCCTTCGCGCGGGCGTGGTTCCCCGCTTTATCGCCATGGTGCCCAGGCCGATATAAACCAGAAGAGCCAGCAGCTTGGCCGCCAGCCAGGGCGTCTGGTGAGGCCAGGCGCGCAGTAGAATCATCAGCGTGACCCCGAAGGTCAGCAACAGCGTGTCCACTATATGGGGGGTGATACGCACCCAGCGCCGCCGCAGCATCGGCGATCCGGCCACCGACCAGCCGGCACGCAGCACGAACAACCCCAGACTCAACGCCGCCAAGGTCATGTGCAGGTGCTTGATCAACAGGTAATCCAACATCATTGCGAGACTCCGTTATACTGCCGGCTAATCCATTGTTCATCGTTTGGAAGCGGGACCATGAAGCTGACCCAATACAGTGACTACTCCTTACGTGTACTGATCTATCTTGGCCTGCGGGGAGAGGCGCTGAGCACCATCAGTGCCATTTCGGAAAGCTACGGCATTTCCCGCAACCATATCGTCAAGGTAGTGCATCAGCTCGGACAACTGGGCTACGTGGAAACCCTGCGTGGCAAGAACGGCGGCCTGCGCCTGGCTCATCACCCCGAAGACATCAATGTGGGCGAGGTGATTCGCTACACCGAGGCCAACATGAGTCTGGTGGAGTGCTTCGGGGACCAGAATGCCTGTGTCCTTACCCCCAATTGCGTGCTACGCGGAGCCCTCAACGAAGCCTTGAACGCGTTCCTGCACGTCCTTGATGGCTACACTCTGGCCGATCTCATCGAACCGCGGCGGGCGCTGCACAAACGGCTCCTGCCCACCGTCACCGAACGGAGCGCCTGAGCCGGCCCGTCAACCAAAGGATGGCGGTTCCAGAATCCGAATCAGTTGCCGACGCTCACCACGGACCAGGTCTTCCAGGGTATAGTCGTCCAGCGTTTCCAGAAACAGCCTCAGCCCCTGCTCGAACACCACCCGCAGCTGACAGTATGGCGTGATCGCGCAGCGGTCCTCGCCATGGAAGCATTCCACCAGAGCCAGGTCCGGCTCCATATCCCGCACCACCTTACCTACCCGGATATCCACCGCCGGGCGGGCCAGACGGACACCGCCGGTTTGTCCACGCTGGGTTTCCACATAACCCAGGCGCTGCAGTTGATGTACCACTTTGGTCAGATGGTGGCGGGAAATGCCGTAGGCCCTGGCCATGTCGGCGATGGTCAGACGTCGCGGCTGCAGCGCCAGTTGAATCAGCACACGCAGAGCATAGTCGGTATAGCGGGTAATCCGCATCAGCCCGGTCGCCCGTCCGCCCTCGGCGCCGCCAGCACCGGGGTATAAAGCCACAGGAACAGCAACCAGGCCAGCAGCCACAACGACGCCGCCAGCCATAGCCCCGGCAACCAGGGCATCACGCCGAGCCCGGCCAGCACCCGGACCAGACCGGCCGCCAGTATCGCCAGGAACCCCCAACGCATGCCCGGCAACAAACGCATGGGGCGTCCGGTATGCCCCATGGCGACACGGGTAATCACGCCCAGCATCATGGTGCCGATGGCTCCGGCGCCCAAGGCGTGCACCCAGGCCGTGGGGGCCACCGGCAAGCCAGCTTTGGCCGCCGCCCAGAGCCCGAATCCCAGCACTACCCAAAGATGCCCCAGGTGCAGAATCCATAACAGCGGCTCGCGCCGGACCCGCCAACCGGCCCAGCCTGCCAGCCGGATGGCAGCGACCAGTGCCGCCAGCAGCCCCACCAGAGCCACCGCCAGCCCCCGCCACGCGGTCAATTCCAACACCACCACGGCCAACCCGCAGACCAGACCCGCAATATCCAGCGCCGGACGACGGCGGACTCGTTCCGGATCGTCGCCGTGCAGACGCAGCCAGTTGGCGGTGAAAGCCGGGGTAATGCGGCCGCCCACCATCAGGATCAACAATGCGCCCAACAGCACCAACCCATGCAGAAAACGGGGATCCCCGCTCCAATGAAACGCCACGTCCAATCCCCACAGGGCGAGCAGCACCCCGATCAGGGGCGCTTGGCGCGCTTGGCGCGCGGACCATACGCGCCTTGCGACGAGCGTCGCCACCACGGGCAGAAAAGCCAGATCCAGCAACACCGCCAGCAGTTGCCAAGCGTCACCCAACAACAATCCGAGACGGGCCGACAGCCACAGCCCCCACAAAACCAGCAACGCGCGCCCCGACACCGGCGCGGTGCCGGTCCAATTGCACACCGCGGTAAGCAGGAAGCCGGCGATGGCCGCGTTAAGCAGACCCACCGTCATCTCGTGTTGATGCCATAGCAACGCCGACATCGCCGGCCCGCCGCCGCCGAGCAACCACCACAGCCACAGCGGCAGCAACAGAACGGCGGCCAGGCCGGTGGAGAGGAAGAAAATACGAAACGGGAAAGCGAACAACACCGCCCATGACCGTCTTGGTGATCGCAATGTTTGATCCATGACAAGGTTCCTCGATACCACCGGCATGACAGTGGGTGACAGCGCGACTTTAGATGTATTTTAAATGCATCTTTAAAGGAAATACCAGTCCATGTCCACTCTTTCCCCGTCCTCACCATACCGGCTGTCGTCTTCCCGGTTGTTCTTTCCTCTCGCCTGCGTCGAGGCCGCGGTGATGGTGCCGCTCTCCACCTGGGCTTACCTCAATGGCGCTCCCCCCGGCCTGCTCGGTGCCGGTCATGGTATGGAGATGCTGTTCGGACTGGCGCCGATGTTGATCGCCGGCTATCTGCTCGGCCCGCAGCCGCCAGCACGGCTATGGGGGCTGACGCTGCTCTGGGGCCTGGGCCGCTGGCAACGACTGTTTGCCGACGCGCCGTTTACGCTGTCTGGCTGGGATCTGTTGACCGGCGTGCTGCTGACCGCACTGCTGCTGCCCCGTCTGCGTCACGCCAGAAAATGGCGCAATCGGGCCGGCCTGGGTCTGGTTCCCTGGTTGTGCCTGACACCTCTTCTGGTGTGGTGGCTGCCGCCTCCCTGGCCGCGTCTTCCCGCCGTAATTACCCTCGCCGCGCTGCTCGCCTACATGGGCGGACGCATCATCGCGCCTTTGGCCGCGGCAGCCTGGCAGCAACGGGGAGAAGTGTTGCGGGCGCGGGTGCAGCCACGCCTGGAAGGCCTGTTGCTGATCATCTTCGGACTGGCCTGGGGTAGCGCCTGGCGCTACCCCGTACTCACCGGATTACTGCTGAGCGCCCTCGGCGCTCTGTTGCTGGTGCGCCTATGGCGCTGGCGTCCGTGGTCGGTGCCCCGGCCGGACCTGTGGTTGCTCGGCCAGGGCTACGGCTGGCTGGCGCTGGGGCTCAGTGGAATGGGCATTGCCTTGATCAACGGCGATGCCATCACCACGCCGCTGCACGGCATCACCGTGGGCGCCCTTGGCTCTCTCTCCTGCGGGGTCATGGCCCGGCAAGCCGGGCCGCGCCATCGCGGCTGGGTTCCGCCGCGTCGCCCGATCACGGCGGTGATGATGTTGCTGAGCACCGCCACGGTGACCCGTTGGAGCGCGGCGACGGCGCCAGCGTGGCTGCTGCCGGCGGCAGCTCTTTGCTGGAGTCTCGCCTATCTGACCCTGCTGCTTCTCCTGCTTCGTGGAAGGCCATGCCCATTGAATACAGAAAATTCTCTTTAACATGTATTGTGAATGCATCTTTAAAGATATATTTTATATGCACCTTTAAGGCTTGTTCGCCAACCCCATGCCCATGGATCAACAGGAGGACCCGACCATGGCCCACTACCGCAAACTCTGGTGGACGCTGATCGCCGTTCTGGCGGTCACGTTCGCGTTGCTCGGCTACTTCGGTACCGAGGTCTACCGCAAGGCGCCGCCGATCCCGGATCGGGTGGTGACCGAGGACGGCACCGTACTGATGACCCGGGACGACATTCTCGACGGCCAAACCGCCTGGCAATCCGTGGGCGGCATGCAACTGGGGTCGATCTGGGGACACGGCGCCTATCAGGCGCCGGACTGGACCGCCGACTGGCTGCACCGGGAGTTGATCCACTGGCTGGAACTGACCGCCCGGGAACGTTACGGCCAATCCTATGACACCCTGGACAGCGAACATCAGGCGATGCTGCAACGGGCGTTGCGCGACGCTTATCGCACCAACACTTTCCAGCAGAGTGACGGCACTCTGACGGTCAGCAACCGGCGCGCCGAAGCCATGGCGTTGACCGCGGACTATTATTCGCGGCTGTTCGGCGACGCGCCGGAACTGCGCGGCACGCGGCAAAGCTACGCCATGAAGGAAGACACCTTGCCCAGTGAAAGCCGCCGGCAGGCACTCACCCAGTTCTTCTTCTGGACCGCCTGGGCGGCGGCCACCGAGCGCCCCGACGGGGAGGCCACCTACACCAACAACTGGCCACACGAGTCGTTGATCGACAATGTCCCCACCGCCGAAAACATCATCTGGTCCATCGTCAGCGTGATTCTGCTGATCGCCGGCGTTGGCTTCCTGATCCTGGGTTGGGCTTTCCTGCGCCGCCATGACGAAGACGAACCGCCGGCCCCCGCCCGCGATCCGCTCAGCCTGGTCTCCCTGACGCCGTCGCAGAGAGCCTTGGGAAAATACCTGTTCCTGGTGGTGGCCCTGTTCGTCTTCCAGGTGTTCGTCGGCGGCGCGGTTGCCCACTATACGGTGGAGGGCCAGCACTTCTATGGCTTCGAACTGTCCCAGTATTTCCCCTATTCACTGCTGCGCACCTGGCATATCCAGAGCGCTCTGTTCTGGATCGCCACCGGCTTCCTCGCCGCCGGTCTGTTCCTGGCGCCGATCATCAACGGCGGCAAGGATCCGAAGTTCCAGAAGCTCGGCGTCGATATTCTGTTCTGGGCACTGGTGGTGGTGGTGGTCGGTTCCTTCGTCGGCAACTACCTCGCCATCGCCCAGATCATGCCGGAGAACCTGAACTTCTGGCTCGGTCATCAGGGCTATGAGTACGTGGATCTGGGCCGTCTGTGGCAGATCGGCAAATTCACCGGCGTCGCTTTCTGGCTGGTGTTGATGTTGCGCGGTATCGGCCCGGCCCTGCGCAAACCCGGCGACAAACATCTGCTGGTGCTGCTCACCGCCTCGGTGACCGCCATCGGTCTGTTCTACGGCGCCGGCTTCTTCTACGGCGAGCGCACTCACCTTTCCATCATGGAGTACTGGCGCTGGTGGATCGTGCATCTGTGGGTGGAAGGCTTCTTCGAAGTGTTCGCCACCACCGCCCTGGCCTTCATTTTCTACAACCTGGGGCTGGTATCCCGCACCGTCGCCACCGGCGCCAGCCTGGCCTCCGCGTCCCTGTTCTTGCTCGGCGGCGTGCCCGGCACTTTCCATCACTTGTATTTCTCCGGGACCACGACTCCGGTGATGGCGGTGGGGGCGACGTTCAGTGCCCTGGAAGTGGTTCCGCTGGTGGTACTCGGCTACGAGGCCTGGGAACACAGTAAGCTGCGCGAGCGGGCTCCCTGGATGGATCAGATGAAGTGGCCATTGGCCTGTTTCGTTGCGGTGGCGTTCTGGAACATGCTCGGCGCCGGGGTGTTCGGCTTCATGATCAACCCGCCGATCTCCCTGTACTACATTCAGGGTCTGAACACCACGCCGGTGCACGCCCATGCCGCTCTGTTCGGTGTTTACGGCTTCCTGGCTCTGGGCTTCACGCTGCTGGTGCTTCGTTACATCCGGCCACGGCTGCAATTCAGTGACCGCCTGATGCGCAATGGCTTCTGGCTGCTCAATGTCGGTCTGGTGCTGATGATCACCACCAGTCTGCTGCCGGTGGGCCTGATCCAGTTCCACGCCAGTGTCAGCGAAGGCATGTGGTACGCCCGCAGCGAGGCGTTCATGCAACAGGACCTGCTGCAAACGCTGCGCTGGGTGCGCACCTTCGGCGATGTGGTGTTCATCATCGGTGCCCTGTCGGTGGCCTGGCAGGTGGTCTCCGGGGTGCTGTTCGGCTCCCGCGCCCCCGCCCTGGAGCCAGCGGAATCCAACGCCTGAATGAATACCTGAGCCACGACCGGTCCCCGGGGCGAATCCCCCCGGGGATTGCGGCCCCGCCAAGGCTGGGTTAGTCTTCGTCCATTGTTTTGGAGATTTCAATGACCATCGCACGCCCTGACAACGCTTTGCTCACCGCCGGTACCCCGGTGGCGATGGCGTGTGCCGGTTACTTTTACGGGTATTGGTTTAGCCGCTCGAGCGCCTGAGCCCACCCGCCCAGGCGCCCGGATCCGGGACGCCTGCCAAACCCCTGAACCCCCGGTTGGCTTCCCAACCGGGGGTTTTTCATTTTCGGGCATAACATTTTTCACGGATTTTTTTACTGAGAATAGGATGGAGAGACGCCATGAATCGCTATTACCGTAACTTCGCGCTGTTTTGCTACTGGCGATTTAGCGGCGCTAGCCTGACCGCCGGCCGCCGCCACGACTCGACACCACCATCGACACCCTTGCGCCGATGATTGGCGCCTGATTGCTCAAGGAAAGGATTATGAACGCCTCCGTCGCCACCCTGGCCGAAACCGGCGAAGCCCAGGACCAGGAAACCCGCCACCAACGTCTGCCCAGCCCTGTCGCCCTACGTGAGGCGCTGCCACTGGAAACCGGGTTGCAGGCTCGCATCCGCCAGCAACGCCAGGCGGTCCGCGCCATCCTCAACGGCGAAGACGATCGCCTGCTGGTAATCACCGGCCCCTGTTCCCTGCACGACCCCGAATCCGCCCTCGAATACGGCCAGCGGCTGGCCGGCCTTGCCGAGCAGGTGAGCGATTCGTTGCTGCTGGTCATGCGCGCTTACGTGGAGAAGCCACGCACCACGGTGGGATGGAAAGGATTGCTCTACGATCCGCACCTGGATGGCCGCCACGACCTGGCCACGGGGCTGCGTCTGTCCCGGGAGCTGCTGCGCGACCTGGCGCGGCTCGGTCTGCCGCTGGCCACCGAGTTGTTGAACCCGCTGGCCGCCTCCTACCTGAGCGATCTACTGGCCTGGGCAGCGATTGGCGCGCGCACCACCGAATCACAAATCCACCGGGAAATGGTCAGCGGCCTGCCGCTGCCGGTGGGCTTCAAGAACGGTACCGACGGCACCGTCACCGTGGCCCGCGACGCCATCGCCGCCGCCGCCCACGGCCACACCCACCTGGGACTGGACGATCACGGCCATCCGGCCCTGGTGCAAACACCAGGCAATGCCGACACGCACCTGGTGCTGCGCGGCGGTCATCAGGGCCCCAACTATCGGGAAGAGCAGGTGCTGGCCGCCCGTGACGCCCTGGAAAGCGCCGGCCTCAATCCACGCCTGGTGGTCGATTGCAGCCATGCCAACAGCGGCAAGGACCCGGCCCGGCAGCCGCTGGTGCTGGAAGAGGTGCTGCGCCAGCGGCGCCAGGGTGACAGCACGGTGGTCGGGGTGATGCTGGAAAGCCACCTCAACGGCGGAAACCAGCCCCTGTCTGGATCGCTACGCTACGGCGTTTCCATCACCGATGCCTGCCTCGGCTGGGCGGACACCGAGGCGCGGTTGCTCCAGCTCGCCCGGGGGTGACACCGGGCCGTCGGACGCCAGGGTGAAGGACGCCACCGCCGCCATCAGCTCATCCGCCTGGCGGCGCAGATGGTCCGCGTGGTCGGCGGCGCGGGCCACCACCGAAACGTTCTGCTGGGTGACCTGATCCATCCGCACCACCGCTTCGCCAATCTGCTCGATCCCCCGGGCCTGTTCGGTGGACGCCACGGCCACGTCGTCCATGATGGTGGTGACCCGGGTCACCGCCTCGACGATGTGCTCCATGGTGCCGCCCGCTTTGCCCACCAGAGCCACACCGTCGTCCACTTCCACCAGGGCTTGCTCCATACGGGTTTCGATGTCCTTGGCCAGAGTCGCGCTGCGCCGCGCCAGATCCCGCACCTCCTTGGCCACCACCGCGAAACCGCTGCCCTCTTCCCCGGCCCGGGCCGCCTCCACCGAGGCGTTGAGCGCCAGAATACTGGTCTGCAAGGCAATCCCCTGGATCGCGCTGGTGGTTTCGGCGATCTGCCCGGCGGCGGCGCGCAAACGCTCCATGCGATCCACCGCCGCGCCCATCACCTCGCTACCCTCCGAAGCCACCCGGTGCGCATCGCGGACCAGGCCATGCCCCTGACGGGCGTGGTCCTCATTGCGCTGCACCGTGGCGGTAAGCTGTTCCATGCTGGAGGCGGTCTCTTCCAATGACGTGGCCAGTTGCTCGAAGCGGGAGGACAGATTGCCGGTGCCGTTGGCAATACCGGCGCTGCCCCGGTGCAGCGTCTCGCAGCTTTTGCGCACCCGCCCCACGATGTTGGCCAATCCCGATTGCAGCGCGCCCAGACCGGCGTAGAGCTGACCAATTTCGCTGTTGCCGCGCCGCTCCAGACGGGCGGACAAATCCCCTTCGGCAATGCGCTCGAAATGCGTCAGCAAACGCTGCAGCGGCCGGATCACGTTTACTGTCACGCCCCAGCGCACCAGCAAAACCAGCAGCAGCGCCGCCGCCACAGTCACCGCCAGAACCGCCACGCCCTGTCGCACCAGTCCTTCGAAACCTTCGGTGAGACGCCGGGCGCTTTCTTCCGAAGCTTCCAGAAAAGCGTCCGCGCCGGTGGCGAAAGCGTAATTCATGTCGCTGACCCGACCGCGACCGGAGCGGTAACTGGCGAAATCCCCTTCCTTGAGCACCGTCAATTGCAGACTCAGGCCAACATTGAGCAACGCGTACAACTGCTCGGACAACGCATCGATGGCCTCCCGCTGTTGCGGTTGCGGGGGGATTTCCAAAAAGCGCTGGAACGCCTGGCGAGCGTCCTTCATCAAGGACTCGGCCTCGTCGATCACCGGCTCCGGTTCATCAAAGGACGGCACGCGGATCAGCTCCGCCGCCCGGTCCATGGCCACCTGGGCCTGCAGCAGATCGATGTAGGTGCGGTTCAGGGCGCTGGTCTGGCGGACATGAATCTGCTCCAGGGTACCGAATGCCTGGCGGCTGAAATGGGAGGCGTACAGGCTCACCCCACCAAGCACCAGAATCATCACGCTGAAGCCAAGCAGCACCCAGTCCCAGCTGCGCTTCACCGTCATGTCATCGAGCCATTTCATTCTTTCCCCTTACTCAAAGTCCAGGAAAAAGGAAGGATAAAGACTCAATGTGACGGAACGGTAACCGTATACGTCGGCGATGCCACGCCCCTGACTGCATTGCGCTTCCATTTCATCGGTAGCGCCATCCCGCCATGTAAAGCTTCCTTGACATCACCTTACAGCGCTGTAAAGTACACTTTACATCGGAACGAGGGAATTAATCATGAAGCATTACTACGTCAAGCTGTCTCTCGGCTTACTCCTATACGTTGCCTTGCTGTTCGCCGCCCAGGCAATAACCGCCTGGCTTGAACCCTCGGGAACCTTGAAGCTGGCTTTGCACCTGCTGCCGATGGTCGGTGCTCTGGTGGTGGCACGAACCGTGGTGACAACCATCCTGGGCCTTGACGAGTTACAACGACGGATTCAGCTCGAAGCGATTGCCTTGTCATTCATGGCCACTGCCTTGGCGACCTTCACCTGGGGTTTCGCCCAGGACGCGGGAATGCCGGCTCTTCCAATCTTCGCGGTCTGGCCGATGATGGCCGCATTCTGGGTCATCAGTCTGGGTGTCGTCAGCCGGAAATACGCGTGAAAAACCACCTTAAATCGTATCGCCTCGAACGCGGCTGGAGCCAGGCCGATCTGGCCAAGGCGCTGTCAGTGTCACGGCAAACCGTCAACGCCATTGAAAACGGGCGCTACGATCCCAGCCTGCCGCTCGCCTTCGCCATCGCCAGTGTTTTTGCTTTGAAGATCGAGGATATTTTTATCCCCTGACCACCGCTGTCCCACGGTTCTGGGACGACGACAGCGGCTGCGTAGCTCGAGCTTGATTGGAAACCGGCCCTTTCAGAACTCGTGGAGAGCCGGCGGGCAGCCTTCCAGGACCGTGCTTCTCCCGTGTCCTGGAAGGTTGCCCGCCGGCTCTCCTCCCCTGGCAAACAGTGATGCTCTACTGACAGGCCCCCGCATTGGTATAGCTGTCGTCCACCACGGTATCGATCCATTGGCGCAGCAGGGCCACCGCCTCGTCATCCGCCACGCTGCGCGCTATCGGCGGCATCATACGTTGCGGATCGTGTTCCGCTTCCATCCGGCAGGTGACGATGGAGGCCTCGCTGTTACCGGGCACCACGACATGCTGCCGGCCGCAGGAGCCGCCGCCGGTGGCGGTGGGCTTCTTGCAAATACCGTAGCCGGCATCCACGTCGCGGAAGTGGTCCAGATAGTAGCCCGTGTTGGAAGCGGCGCCCTTGTCGTTGTGGCAGTGCTGGCAATTGACCTCCATATAGGCCCGCAGCCGCTGCTCGATATCCGCCGGGGAATGGGCCGCTTCGCCGCCGTCACCGGCCACGTTCCAATGCGGCAAACGAGGCACGTTGGTGGCCACGCCACGGCTATCGATCTGCAATTGCGGCGCGCCGGCCAGCAGGCCCTGTTCCACCCAGTACTGCAATTGATTCACGCGCGGGAAGCCGCCTTGTCCCTGCTCCCCCATGAAGGTGCTTTCCGGCCGGTAGGCCAGATTCAGGTTACGCGGCTTGGGACCGATCGGCGGACTGCCGGTGGCCTGATCGTCATTGCCGTGGCAGGTGATGCACTGGTTGGCATTGGGAATATTGTAGCGCTCGGTGTCGCCACTGATCACCGCGCCACTGTCCACGTCACGGTAATGCCAGCTCACCGCCCGGGCGCCGCCGCCCATGGCCAGCCGGGCCACGCCATCGTCATCCCAGAGGTACGGCAAGCCAGCCCAGTAAGCATTACCACTGCTGTTTTCCCGTTTAATCAGCAGGCGGGTTTCCACCAGTTGTTCGGTACCCTGCTCCTCGTCGGTGAAGGCGAAGGTTTTCGCCAATACCGTCCCCAACGGGAACTCAACGGCGCCGTTCGGGTTGGCGCCGTCCTGACCGTCCTGATACACCGCCTGTTCCCCGGGCGGAATAAACGCCACCCGGTACTTGGTGGCATAGTCGGAAAACAGCTTGGTGTTGAGGACAAAGGGCACGCCGCCTTCATGGGGCAGGCTGCGCGGATTTTCCGGATCGGCGAACAGGTTGTACTGATCCAGGCGCGGACAATCCACCGCCAGGGCCGGACGATTGATGGCGTCCTGGGCGGTTTCCGCTTCGCACAGGAATTTCACGTATTCCTCGGACACCGCCGGATCGTGCTCGCCGCTGGGTTCGAACGGCGGAATCGTCACCCTCGGCAGCGGCGCCAGCAGCTTGCCGAAACGGGCCTGGCAGTCGTGATCTTCCAGCTTGCGATCGCTGGGCAGATTCAACAGGCCCTGGATGACCTCCAGCAGTTCAGCGGGATCAAGGAGAGACAGATCCTGCTCGGCCAGAGCCATCACCACTTCGAGCCCATCGGTACCGTGGAAATTCAGGTACGGCACGCTGTCTTCATCGAATTGGTTGTCATGAATGCACGAGCCCCACTGCGGCAGTTTTCGCTGCCCCTGATCGTCGAACTTATAGGCGTTGTAGTGGCAGGACGGATTGGGATGCTGGTTGGTGTGGATCGGCTTGCCGTTGTCATCGGCGGGCACCGGGTCACCGTTGGCGTCCACCGGATAGGGGCAGTCCGCGTCCAGGTCATCGAGTAAACCATCCCAGATGATGTGCGCGCCGCGGCCGAGATTAAACAGATTGTCCAGACTGCCGAGCAACTCGGAAGGATCATTGATGGTGGGCAAATTTTTCAGGCCGATCATCATCGGCAGCAGGGTCTGGATGTCACCGTTCGCGGCCGCCTCCAGATCCGGCGGTGGCAGGCTGTAACCGGAGTTGCGGATAACATTGTCGTGGATGTGCAGCCCTTCGGTATAGGGGTCCAGTTTCTTGTCGGCGGTTTGCCCTGGACCGTCGATCAGTTCATAGCTGATGTAGAGGATGGCCGCGGTGCTGTGATCCTCGAAGACGTTGTCGTAGACCTCGATATTGTCATAGCCCAGGGTAATGAACCCGACCCCGCGCGGCACCATGGATACCAGGCCGCTGTGGGCAAAGTTGTAGGTGTTGTTGTTGCGGGCCACGTTGTTGACCATCACCGAGGTGTCGCCGTAGCGGGTGATGTTCTCCAGATCATAGATGAGGAAGCCGCCGGTATTGCACTCGGCGATGTTGTTGTCGTATTCACCGCCGCGCACGTTCTCGATTTCGAAACCCATGACGTTATAGGCAGCGCGGCTGTTACGAATAATAGTGGTGTCGGTCTGCCCCACGTAAATGCCGGCATCGGAGGCACCAATGGATTCCGAGTCTTCCACCAGAATGTATTCCGATTCCACCGGGTAAATACCATAGCGGCCGCTGCTGGAACTGGGCATGTAATCCGGCGCCGGGTCGCCCTCGTTGAGTGGCGGCGCGGTGCAGGCCACGTGCAGGCGCCCACTGTAATTGGCGGCGGTGATGGGCTCGCCGCCGCCGGACCAGATCGCGCGCACTTTGCTCAGGGTGCCCCATTTCACGCTCTTGAGTTTAAAGGCGTCACCGGGGGAATCGAGAATGGTCAGGTCCTTCACCGTGATGCCACGCACGTTAAGTGCTTCCAGGCCGGTGACATTGACGCTGTCGCGGAATGACAGCACGGTTTTATCCTTGCCGCAGCCCTGGATGGTGACGTCTTCCGTGGCCTGAATCAGCAGCCCCTGATCCAGCTCGAAGAAACCACATTCGAATTGCAGCACGTCCTTCGGTTTCAGCTGAATCATGGCGTCCACCATACTCTGGGTGGCGTCCTCGCCCGGCGCTACCGTGAACACCCGGCCCTGGCCTTGCGGATCCGGCACTTCACCTCCCGGGTTCTCGCCACCAGGATTATCGCCACCAGAGTCCGAGCCGCCCGAACCACCGCAGCCCGCCAGCACGCCCAACAGCAAACACAATGACAGCCAACCGATTCCTCGCTCGCACATAAGCCGATCCCCTGAATATTGTTGTTCTGGATCCTTACCCCTCATTTTCATGTGGGTATCTGGTACGGTTGTACTACGTCAGCCGGCGCAGGAATGTAGCGATATTGTCAACGGGGGTTAAAGTGCTTCGGGGGGCTGGGTGGAAAAGGGCTGTACCGGCCGCCAGTTGCCCTGGCCATCCAGGGTTTGCCGATACTCGAAGCCGGACAAAATGCGCTCCGGCGGGTGGCAGGAAAACTCTTCGAACACCAGCCCGTGCCAGCCGCCACGCTCCACTCGAACGCTGTAGAGATAGTGGCCGCGCACCGGATCACCGGCACGGCCCCGGCCATGGGCGGAGAGCACCAGCCAATGCACCTGCGGAATCACCGCCAGCGCTTCACCGATCAAGCGCACCCCGGTGGCGTGAGCATGCTCGCGATGCAGACGCCGCCGGGCGCCGTCGGACAGCCAGGTCACCAACACCCCGGCGCCCCGCGGGTGCGGACGCAATTTGGTATAGGGGAACAGCGCCGGATCCGGCACATCCACTTCCAGGGTCAGGCCGCGCAGATCATCACTGAGCTGGAACGCCACCTGAGTCACCCGCGGCCAGGGCACCATGGACAACCGATGGGCCAGCACGCCTTCCAGGGCCTGACGCTGCCCCTGCCGGGCCGCCTGATACAGCCGCCTGAGCCGCTCGAACTGGCCGGCGTGCCGATGCAGGCGCTGCAACCAGGCCAGCCGCACCTGCTGTTGCTGTTCCCGCCACTGCCGCCGCCGACTTGTCAGACAAGCCCTTCGGCGCGCCGACCAGAGCGCCAGGAACCGCTCCCAAAGCCCGGCCCGGAACGGCAACGTGGCCGGCTCCGGTTCCTCCGGCGCCATTGGAGAAAGCAGCGGCTGCTCTCCGGGGGCGGGAGTGCAATGGTGCAAGGTCACCAACCCTTCCAGTCGTTGCTGGTGCTGCTGGATCTGCTCATCCACCGATTGACGAACCCCGTCCGGGTCCACCCGTAACAGCAGCATCAACGCCTGAGGGTCCAGCGGACGCTGCTCCCGGTCCAGCACCTGGATGTTGCCGGTATGTTCGTTGACCAGCAGCGCCGCCACCCGCGACAAGATCTCCAGCTCGCCATGGCGGAGGCCGCGCCGCACCAGGGAACGCCGGCTCAGCACGGACTTGAGGCGATGGCCATAGCCCCGGTCGGGCACCAGCAAGCCGCCTTCGCCATGCAGGCCAAGACGGTGGGCAACCCGTTCCGTGGTCTCCGGTGATTCCGGCAGTCCGCTCCAGGCATAGGGGGACGGCGGCCCGAAACCGGGTTCCAGGACTAGGGTGTGGCGCAAACGCTGGGCCATGGCATTACCTCTGGGCGACGATGGACATGGCCGGCGCCATGTCACAACCACGAAAGGTCATGCCCACCCGAATGCACCTTTGCACTGAAGGACCCTCCACCGCAGGTGGATGGCACGAAGATTCCCCCCGATGACCGGTCATCGATGGTATCGATGCCCCCAAAGCGAAGATCCCCATCTCGCTCACCCTCTATCCTTCCCCAACGGATAGTTACCCCGGCGACGCGTCCCAAAGGCGGCGCGGACATTCCTTTCTTTATTCCATCCCTGTTCTTCTTCCTGGCCCGGAAGCGCGGTGAACCGATTCACGACGGTCTGGATTCGTGACCTGTTCCAGCGCCCTGCCGGGCAAGGAGACCATAATATGTATTCAGTGTGGTCATACCAACACTGACTACATGAACACGTCGTTTTTTGGAGCCCATGGGAAATGTCCCGTTCCCCCCGCAAGAGCGCCGGCGACTGGCCGTTACGCTGGGATTTGCTGCTGCGTTACCGTTTGATCGAGATCATCGCCCTTTGGGAGGGCCGCCTCACCACCAATCACCTGATGCGCGCCTTCGGCATCGGCCGCCAGCAGGCCAGCAAGGACATCAACCTGTACCTGAAGCAGTATGCACCGGACAATCTGGTCTACGACCGCTCTCTCAAGGGCTACCGCCCCGGCCCCGGATTCACCCCGCGCTTTACCCTGGGAGCCGCCGACGAGTACCTGCAAATGGTCCGGACCCGCGAAGACCTGGCCGGCGCCTTCGAGCAATTGACAGTCAGGGAACTGAATATCGAGATGCTGCCGGTGCCGAACCGGGGGCTCCGCCCGGAGGTGCTGCGGCCACTGATCCAAGCCTGCCGGGAGCGGCTGCGGCTGGAAATCGACTACGCCTCGCTGGCTCATCCCGAGCCGGAGCCCCGGGTAATCCACCCTCATACCGTGGTGTTCTCGGGCTATCGCTGGCACGTTCGCGGCTGGTGTGAGAAAAACCGGGAGTATCGCGATTTCGTATTGAGCCGCATCAGCGACGGCGCCCGTCTGCTCACCCCGGCCGACCGGGACGCACGGCAAGACCACGCCTGGCAGACGGTCATCACCGTGCGGCTGGCACCGGACCCTCGTCTGGATCCGGCACGACAAGCGCTGATCGCCGCGGACTACGGCATGGATAACGGCGAACTGGCCCTGCCCACCCGGGCGGCGCTGGTCGGCTACCTGCTACAGTGGCTGCGATTGGAGCAAACGCGCCCTCGCCCGCCGGAGGCGCAACAAATCGTACTTATGAATCGGGACGAATGCCGGCCCTGGCTGATCAGCGACAACTGAACGGTAGCGACCATGCTGAACAGAGCAAACCTGGAGCAACATTACCGGCTGGAGCCGCCGGCCTCCCCGGAAGCCCTTGCCGGGGCCGAAGCCGGACTGGGCCGGCCGCTGCATCCGGACTATGCAGCCTTTCTCCGGCTCAGCGATGGCCTGTACACCGGAGGCAACCTGGTGCTGCTGGACGCGGACAGCATCGCGGAACGCAATCGCGATTATGAGGTGGCGGAGTATCTGCCGGGCTACCTGATGATCGGAGATGACAGCGGCGGCATGGCGCTGCTGCTGCGCGACCAGGAGCCTGCCGTGTTCGAAGTGGACATGGGCGTGATGATGGCCTCGGAGCTGAGAGTCAGTGCGGACTCACTGGAGCAGTTGCTGATCCGGTTCCAGGGCCGGACGCTGGGTGAACGCCAGGCTTAAACCATTACCGTGATTTGGGAGAGGCCTCTTGTCTGATTATGACTTGTCCTTGGTACTGGAGCCGGTCCGGCTCCCCTTTTCGGAGCGGCTGTTCTCCGCCTCCCACCGGGAAGCCCTGCCCGACGGCACGGAGGTCCTCACCGATCTGGACCGGGCCATGCTGCTGGAGAACTCGCAGGAGTTACCGCCGGAGTACCGTATCTGGCAGGACGTGCAGGCCAATGCGGTTTCCCCTTTCTATTGCACCGACGCCTACGCCGCCATCAGCAGGGATATTGAGGAAGCCGTCGCCCCATTCTGGGAACACTGGGAGCCGATCCGGATGACCCTGGTCAAACGCCGTCTCAGGAAAACCCAGACCGAGTTCGAAAACTTCGTCACCACCCTGCTCTACGACGCCGTGGAACAACTCAAGCAGGTGTCGGCGGCACGGCATTGCCTGGGCCTGGACGGCGAACCGGTGCTTGAAGCGCTGTTCCGGGTCTACCATGCGGGCTTTTACCCCTGCGGCTGGCGCCGGGACAACAACATTGTCTGCTTCGACCCTTCTGTTCTGGAGGGTCACCGGGTTGGATGCCTGCTCGACTACCCGACCTGAGCGGCTGCCGGGGAATCGGGCCGCCGGCAGCCCGTGCAAATCCGCATGCAGGGTCAGCCGGCCGCTCCCGCCATGGCGGCAAAAAGGGAGTCGTATCCGGACTGTTGGTCAAGCTTCGAGACAAAGTCCAGCACACTTTCTTGCGCCCCTTCGCTCAGGTGCGGTACGGCCATCTTGCGGAACTTCGCTTCAAACTGGGCCTGCGTCATCGGCGTTTCAACGGAGCCCGGCCCGCTGATCACCTCACTGACCAGACTCTCACCGGATTTCAACGTCACCGTGACCCGGTTGGCCAAGTGCTTCGGGAAAAGTGCCGTCAGCTCCGGATCAACAACAACGGTGGTCTTGTCCATAAGCGCGATCGCAACCGGATCGGTGATGTTCTCCGGAGAATAAGACTCAATGGATATGTCCCCGTCGATCAGTGCCCGGGCCACGTTGTAGGGCAAACTGTGGTCGGCGGTCTCCCGTGTTCGCGGCCGCCATTTGTCAGCGCCATCCGCCAATACGCGCTTGTTGAACGCGGAGGTCTCGATTCGTATCGACTGGATATCAGACACCTCGCCGATCCGGTTACGCAACTCGATTCCCGCCCACACCGCCGTGTGCAGTTCCCCGTTGGTGGGAAACGTCTTTGTCAGAGAGCGCCGGATGGCAAGGTCTCCGCCAGCCACCGACCCGAAATCCGCCGGATCGAGAAAGAACTCACCGGTGACCTGATTCTGAAACCCCATCCGTCCCTCGAAGATCGGCGCAGGGCCGGTCATGCCGTGCCGGGCCAGTTGCGCGGAGAAAAGGGCGTTACGCGCGGCATTTGCCGCGGAGCAGCCCTTCCAGTCCGACAAAGTGCCGGAACGCACCTGCCGCATCGCCAAATGACCGCTCAGCGAAATATTGATCGCCTGCTCGATTTGCGCCTCGCTGAGCTTCATCAGCTTGGCGGCCGCCACCGCCGCCGAGATGTTGACGTAATTCACATGATCCCAGCCCTGCTTGTTCAGGCTGGCGGCATCCTGAAACCGCATCTGAATCTCGTACGCCAACACAATGGCGGCGATCAACTCATCCCCACCGGCGTTTTCGGCCTGGACAATGGCCAGACAAGCGGGGATGTTGTCACTGGGGTGCCCCGGCTCGAGCCCCATATAGCCATCGTTATAATCCAGAAAGCGCACCATCACGCCGTTGGCGAAGGCGGCGCATTCAGGTGTTGTTTTCAATGTCGTGCCAAAGATACTCGCGGTACCACCGGGAATCGACGAAGCGTAAGCGACGCTGGCCCTGACCGGCGCGGCGCCGTACGCGCCCAATATGCACGCGAGACTATCCAGGAAGCGATTGCGCACAATCGTCTTCAGATCATCAGGCATCCCATCGACCGGAAATTCGTACGCGTACTTCGCGATACTCCTGGCCATCGTCATAGCAGCCATCCTGCTCTCCCAAATAGCAATAAAAATTCAGTGGGCCAGGATCTCCCACCCTTGTTACAGATCCAGATTGGCATTTGCCCTGACCGGCTAAGCGAAGACCCTTATGAACACCCTGTGCACAAGGGCCTGACAGGAGCTAGCTGATCGGCACGTTCAGCAGCCGGACATACTGCTGGCCGGCGTGCATATCTCGCTCAACCAATCCACCTTGCGGTGTTGGCCTGGGGTAGGAGATTTTGATCATATTGAGTTGTGGAACGGGTATACGCTTCACATACGCCGGATCCGCGCCGTACAGCCGGGCGAACGCCTCGACGGAGAGCTCCGGACTCTCGTGATAGCGATCAAAGTTCTCGCGGCCGTCGAAGAAGATATCGAAGGTAATCCAGAAAGGCCCTGCCTGTTTCGACCTGATATAACGACACACTTCGCCTAGCTTAGGCATATTCCTTCTCCTTACTGCCATTCTCTTGGGAAAGATCCAACCATTCAGTCGTCACCAGCTCAAACGGGTCGTCCAGCCGCACGACGTGATTCAGCTTGAACTCGTAGATCCGGCCGCGCGGTATATCCGCCGGAGAAAAAGCGAAACCATATGACGGCAACTCTTTTCCCATGATGCTTGGATAATGGAAGAAATACGGATTGCAGGCGTGGGCAATGGTATTGGCCAGCTCCTGATTGGCCGCGGTCGCGACAAACAGCACACCCACTTCCGGCGGCGTGGCGGTTCCGGCCAAGGGCTTGACGCCGGTTACCGCGTTCCAGCCGTACATACGAAGGGAGATATGGAACTCACCCAGCTCTTCCTCGGGAATGCTTTGACGGGTGCGTTCATAAAGTGCCGCCAGCAAGCGATCGTGGAAACCATCGATGTCCGCCAGTACGTCCGGGTCCTGTATGCCCACCAGCATAATGGTCTGATACGGTCCTGCCGCGGCGCCTTCCAGTTTCATGGTGTAGGGCTGGGGCTCCCAGCGTGATCCGATCACTCTGACAGTCTGATCATTGAGAGACACGTACTCGGCGGTGGTCACATCAAGAACGCCACCGGGTTCCGTCAGACGAAAGGGATCGCTGTTTTCGTACAGCATATGTCCGGAAACACTGTTTGGCGTACACCGATTGCCAGGGGCCAGGGGCTCCACTTCAAAGCCTTCGGCGTCGATGGAGAGCAGCACTCCTGCCCCTCCGGTGGTGTTTTCAGCGCACTGCGCACCGCATTCGGCAATCTTTCCAGCGTGCCACGAGGGCCCCCAGGGCGCGCCTTTCCAGATGGGAAAAGAGGCGATGACAGCGGTATCGGTGGCCCGGCCGGCCAGGATAATATCCGCCCCGTCTTCCAGGGCGGCAACGAAGGGCTCCACCCCCAGGACCGCGACGATATGCTCACAGGCGTCCACCGTCGCGTCATCCAGATCCTGGGAAGGGGCAAGCGGAGTGATACGGCCTTCGGCGTTCAGTCGCTTAATCGTCGCTTTGTCCTGCTCGCAATGAATCATCGCGATTCTGGGCGAAACAGCCAGTTCCCGCGCCACCTCGAGCACGATGTCGCGGGTCCAGGCCAGGTTGAGATCACCGCCGGCCTGCCCGGAGGTGCCGACAATGATGGGCACGCCGCTGGTGGCCTGAGCTTTCATCATTATCTTTAAATCGCGTTTTACCGCTCCACGATTATTCTTGGACTTGCCCTGCGCCAGATAAGCCGCGCCACTGTCCGTCGAACCGGCGTCCGTTGCGATGGCTTGGGCACCCAATTCCAACCCACGCGCGATCTCCTCCTCGCGCACACCGGCCCCCAGGGATCCGCAAGGTACGATGACCTTAATGCCGTCTTCCAAATCCTGTTTCATAAAAGCGTCCTCTCAATCTCGTGATAAATTCCCAAGCGCAAGGAGCCCGGCTCCCAACGACTTTCCGCTTATCCGTTGGCGGGCCGTAAACCGGCATCACCCACAATCAGGCATCCCGGCGGCGGCTCCTGCCCATCAAGCACGGAAATCACGCACCGGGCCGCTACCGCGTTGGTACGTCGCAGCCCTTCGTGCGTCGACGCCCCGGAGTGCGGAGTAGCGACGACGTTGGGAAGACGTACCAGCTCCCGAGTGACCCCGGCCAGATCGGGGTCCGCCTCACTTTCGAACACATCCAGTCCGGCACCAGCAATCCGCCCGCTTTTCAGGGCCGCCAGCAGGGCCTGGTCATCCACCAGACCTCCACGTGCTGTGTTGATCAAAAAGGAATCGCTTTCCATCAGCGCCAGTCGACCGGCGTCGATAAGATGCTTCGTCTCGGGTTTGAACGGCGCATGGATCGAGACGAAATCACTGCGCCGCAGTAGCGTCTCCAGATCCACGTACTCAACTCCCATGGCCGCCCCATAGTCGGGATCAGGTCGGGGCGTGGTCACCAGAACGGTGGCATCGAATGCCTTCAGTCGCCTCACCACATTTCGGGCAATGCGGCCCAGCCCGACGATGCCCACCGTCCTGGCATAAAGATCATTGCCGAGCAGAATGGAGCCGGGGCCATCTATAAGCTGTTGCTGGGACTCCCGCAGCCGGTGCGCCGCCGCAAGCATCAAGGCCAGAGTGCGGTCCGCCACACTCTCCTCGTTGCCGCCGGCGGCGATAGTCACCACCTTTCCCGTCGCCGACGCGGCTTCCAGATCCACCTTCTCGTAACCCACACCTCTGCGGGCAATGACCCGAAGCCGGGGCAGTGACCGAAGCAGACTCAAGGTCACCTTGGCGTGCCCGACGATCCAGGCATCCGCCTCGGACAGAATCGAGATCAACTCTGCCTCCGTCACCGAAGCATCCGTCTTGCCATCCGCGAAGTTCGCCACGGTTACCGAAAAGCCATGCTGTTCCAAATAGCTGATCGTCGCCTCGTCGAAGAACTTCTGCGTTACCACCACCGACTTCTTTTCACCTACCATTTGAAATCCACCGTTCAAAATTGCCTTTCATTGCCCTGATCGCTTGCAGCCTCAAAACGCATAATCGATATACACCCTGACCTCCTCCCCGTTGAGCACGTTGTCCGGCTGCGCCGACACCAACGCGACGAAGTCCTCGTCGATCCAATAACGTGTATATATAAGCCCAACGGCGAGGCCTTTGTGCTCCGGCTCATCAAACCGGTAGTTCAACCGATACTCCATCTGGCTTTCCTGAACCTCTGTATTCACTCCGGAAAGTGGATTGGTAGCGTCGAACTTGCCGCGTTTGAACAGGACCATGGCGTTGAAGCCATCCAGCGGTATGCCGGCCAGGGAATAGCCATCGAACTTGTACTTACCGCCGATCTGCCAGGCCTCTTCCCCGTCGTTATTGAAGTCGTTTCCTGATCTCGTCCAGGCATCCATCAAACCGTCGGCGTTCTGTCCATGGTCGAAGTACGCGTAACCCAACATGCCATTGCTTAGCTCCGCTTCCGCATCGGAATAGGAAATGCCCCAACCCCAGCGCCCAAGCTCCAGCCCCAGATTTATATTCAGCCAGTTCGCCTTGTCGTCATAAGCGGCGTCGCCGTTTTCCCAGTCACGATCCCAGGCCGCGCCTTCCCGGCGAAAATCGTAGTACTGGGTTTCCAGGAGGGCGCCGCCGCTTTCGCCAATAGGCGCGCGCAGCGTTAATCCATAGGCGGTGTTCTGGTTGAAGTCCTCGGCCACGCCTCTGGCGAACTTCAAGGCGAACAGCCTGGCGTCATACTCAACGCCAAAGGTGCGGATATCCTTGATCTCTTCCCCGCTCTCGCTGAGGATTTTCTCGAAGTCCTCCCGGTCGCGCGGTGAAGTGCGATTAATGTACGCGGCATCAAAACTGAGCACGCCCGGCAGCGGACCGATGTCCAGACCTTCGATACGCATTTGCCCCCGCGCGCCCTGATAACTGCTTGGCACCGCCCTGGTGTCCTTGGTCACCACGGTGCCGGCATCAAATCGGCCCCTGCCAACCTGGAACGCGCCAACCCAGTTCTCACCGCCGTGAAGAAACTTTAAATTCACCTGGCCCAGCTTGCCGAAGCTCTCACTCTCGCCCGAGGTATCATCAAACAGATCCCGGTCTTCCGGGCGGGCATCCAGCTTTGCCACGCCGTAAACAGAAGCATCAAAGCCGATGCTGTTCAGCCAGTACCTCGACTTGTAGTCGGCGACCACACCCAGTGCCGTACCCCCCAATCGTTCGCCGATGGGGATGCCGCCGAACAGATCGTCCATCAGATCGTTTTCGATCCGGGTGTCGATGTGGACCGCCCGCATATAGACATTGAACTCACCTTCGTTTCCCGTTCTGTCGTAATCATTAATGCTGACCGCGAGGGTCTGGGTCGGAACACCCAGCACCAATGCCGATACAATTGCTTGTTTTAATTTCATGTTATTCACCCACTTATATTTATTTTTTGACGCAAGGGGTCCCGCGCGCCCGCGCTTACGCGGGCGCCGAACTTTTTTTCTTTATCGAACTTAGTGAATGGCGCCCGTAATGAACGCCCCGGCGATAAAAATCAGCGACGACACAATGGCCGGTAACAGCGAGAACCTTTGCAGCTCGCCGACCTCTTTATTAAGCAGCCCGCCTATCACGTAGATCGCGGCGATCAGCGGGCTCAGTGCATGCACCGGCTGCCCCAGCATCGAGGCACGGGCGATGTGAATCGGATCCACGCCATACTCCGCCCCGGCGGCCGCCAGAATCGGGACGATGCCGAAGAAGTAGGCGTCGTTGGATACGAAGAAGGTGAAAGGCAGCGAGGCAAAGGCGGTAATCAATGCCATATATTCGCCGGCGGCGTCAGGGATGATGCCAACAAAGGACTCCGACATGGCGTCCACCATGCCCGAGCCGGTCAGGATTCCGGTAAAGACCCCCGCGGAGAAGATGAGCGTCGCCACCGTGACCGCGTTTTCCGCATGCGCCGCGATACGCTCCTTCTGTTGCGACAGCCGCGGGTAATTGATCAGCAGGGCCAGAGCAAAGGTGACCACCATGACCACCGGTAGCGGCGCCAGCCCGGTGCCCATGGCCGCGGCCATTCCCAGCATCAAAAAGAGGTTGATCCAGACCAGTTTCGGACGCTGATGGCTACGGTCGATTTCCGGCACTCTGACTCCCGTCTCCGACATCAGCATGTCCTTTCCCGGCTCCCAACCCAGTCGTTTGCGTTCCCTCAGACCCAGCCACCAAGCCATACCCGTGGCATAAACAAGGCCGATCAAAGCCGCCGGGATCAGGCCCCAGAAAACCTCCATTACATCCAGGTTCAGAGCGCTGGCCACCCGGGCGGTGGGCCCGCCCCAGGGGATGATGTTGATCATTGTGTTGGTCAGCAGGATCAGCAACGCAATGATCAGTGGGTTCATTCCGATACGGAGGTAAACCGGCAGAAAGGCCGTCACCACGATCAGCACGGTGCTGGTGCCGTCCCCATCCAGGGACGTCGCCGCTCCCAGAAAGGCGGTGGCCAGTGCTATCCGCAGAGGATCATGACCGGCGAAACGCGTGATCGATTTGACCAGCGGCTCGAACAGTCCGGCGTCGTACATAATCGAGAACAGAAGTATCGCGAACACCAACATGATCGCGATGGGCGCGACTTGCCGCATCCCTTCCATGATCATGCCACCCATGTCGCTGCCCAGACCGGCGAGCAATCCAAAAGCCACCGGAACAAGAATAAGAGCCACCACGGCGGACAGCCGCCTGGTCATGATCAACGTCATGAAGGTGATGACCATGCCGAAACCAATCCAAGCCATACCACTTTCCTTCTTATTTTCTGAATTACACAAGCCGCCCGTACGGCGATCAGGGCAAAACCGTACACATTGATAAAAAGCATGTAAATCTTGATTTTTTCAATCTATATTTACATTTATCATTCATGTGTGCTGTAATCGGCATAGCTGTGCTTGTCTTGAACATCAAAGAGAAAGCAATGTCCCGTGAACGACCAGGACGAACTCCCGTGAGTGATGATCATCTGTACCTGAGCGCCGAGGAAGCCGCCGACATGCTCGGCGTCAGCCTGCCTACCCTGTACGCGTACGTAAGCCGCAAAGGCATTCGCTCGGTGAAAGTCGAAGGGTCGCGCAAGCGGCGCTACTGGGCCGCCGACATCGAAAGGCTGTCCAGCGGCGAGCGCCGGACCAAGATAGCCGGGCAACCCGCGCTTGACCTGGGCAGCCAAAGCAGCGCCATCACCCTGCTAACCGACAACGGCGTCTATTACCGTGGCGTGAGCGCCACCGAGCTGGCTGACTCGGCCTCTGTCGAAGAAGCCGCGGAACTTATTTGGCAATCAGAAGGGGCATTTTCGGATTCTCTCCCGGTAATGCCGGAAGGCACCAAAGCGCTGCTTGACCTGTATCGTGATATGACCGTGTCGGAAAAAGCCATTGCGCTCTTTCCATTGGTTGAACGGGAAAATCCCCGATCCTTCGACCTGTCGCCCGATGCTTACGCCAGGACCGGTGCCGATGTAGTGCGCATCCTGGCGTCTCTTATCGCCGGCCACGGCAGGCCCGATACCAGGCCGCTGCACCGGTTCCTGACGCAGGAACTGGGACTTGATTCCGCCTATGAGGATTTGATCAGGCGCCTGCTGGTCCTGTTCATCGATCACGAGTTCGATCATTGCACCTACAGTGTCAGAGCTGCGGCGCGTACTGGCGTGACGCCCTACTACGCGGCCATTGCAGGGCTTACCACCTATCAGGGCAGAAGAACCGCCTACAGCCGGCACCAGGCCGCCAACCGGCTGCTTACCGAGATATGCACGGCGAAGGATCCCACGCCCCCACTGTTGCAACACTTCAGCCAGAACGGGGAAATTCCTGGCTTCAATCATTCCACGCACAGAGTCGAGGACCCGCGGGTCGATAATCTGATGACCGCCCTGACCGCCCTGTTTGAATCCGACCCGGAGTTCCGGAATCTTCTGAAGGCCGTCGAAGTGGCGAACGAACTGGTTCGCAAGCCGCCGGAGTTTGTCTTGCTGGCCAGTTTCGTGGGGCGCAAATGCAACCTGGTGGGCGAGGAGTTGGCGTTGGCGGGCATTGCCCGCACCATTGGCTGGATCGCTCATGCCAGCGAACAATGTCAACTGCCTCTGTCCCGGCAGCGGGCGAACTATATCGGCCAGCTTCCCCTGTAACCCCGGCACCGCCGGGTCTCGCGGCCCGGCGCCCTATGACAGCCAGGGATGAGCGGCGAAATGCCTCCGCTCGAACTGCTCGATCTCGTCACTCAGTTTGAGCGTGCCACCAATCGCATCGAGCCCCGACACCAAAGCGTCCTTTCGCAGGTCATCGATGGCGAAGCCAAGCGTGGCTCCGTCGGCGAGGGAGATTTTCTGCGCGGGCAGATCAATCTCAATCAGCGCCGTGCTTTCTTCGGACACCGCCTTGCCCACGTCGCCAACCTGTTCTTGCGTCAACTCGATCAGCAACACCCCATTGCGCTTGCAGTTATCAAAGAAGATGCCGGCGAAACTGCTTCCGATAAGCGCCCGGATACCAAGCTGCCTGAGCCCCCAGACCGCATGCTCACGACTCGAACCGCAACCAAAATTGGGACCCACGACAAGAAACTTCGCGTCACACCATGGCGCCCGGTTCAACACGAAATCGGGATTCTTCCGTCCGTCGGGAAGAAAGCGCAGATCGTGAAATACCCCGCTGTCGAGCCCCGAACGGTCGATCCCCTTCAGAAACTGCTTTGGCATGATGACATCGGTATCGATGTTGGCGGAGAGCATCGGCGCGGCCACGCCCCTGACATTGGTAAACGGTTCCATTAATCCTCCAGATCCGCGCGATCTTCTTCTCTGACGTCGGCGAGCCGCCCGGCGATGGCAGCCGCGGCCACCATCGCCGGGCTCATCAAATGGGTGCGAGCGCCCGCCCCCTGCCTTCCCTCGAAGTTACGGTTAGTGCTCGAGGCACACCGGTCGCCGGGAGCGAGCACGTCATCATTCATGGCAAGGCACATCGAGCAACCGGATTGCCGCCACTCGAACCCCGCGTCGATAAACTGTTGCGCCAACCCTTCCTCTTCCGCCTGCCGTTTGACCAGGGTCGAACCCGGAACGATCATTGCCCGCACATGACCCGCCACCGCACGGCCTCGCAGCACCCTGGCGGCGGAGCGCAGATCCTCGATACGCGAATTGGTACAGGAACCGATGAAGGCATGCGTGATGGGGATCGTGTCCAGACGTGTTCCCGGCTCCAGCGCCATATAGCGAAGAGCCCGCTGCATATCCCCGCGCTTGAGAAGGTCAGGCTCCTTTTGCGGATCTGGAACGCTTCCGTCTATGCTCACGACCTGGTCCGGGCTTGTTCCCCAGGTCACCATCGGCCCGAGCTCCGCGGCGTCCAGAGTCACCACCCGGTCAAAATGGGCGCCGGGATCGCTATACAGCTCACGCCATTGGGCCAAAGCCCGCGTCCACATCTCGCCCTTCGGCGCCCGGGGCTTATCCGCCAGGTACGCGTAGACCTTGTCGTCAGGCGCCATGAAGGCCCCTCTGGCCCCGGCCTCGACGGCCATATTGCAGATGGTCATCCGCGCTTCCACCGACATGGCGTCGATGGCGGAGCCGCAAAACTCGATGGCGTAGCCGGACGCACCGGACGCGCCTATCCGCCCGATCAACGCCATGATGACATCCTTGGAAGTAACGGCCGGGGCCAGAGCACCGTCCACCACCACCCGCATGGCCTTGAGTTTTTTGTAGACCAGGGTCTGGGTAGCCAGCAGATGCTCGATCTCCGACGTGCCAATGCCAAAGCCGAAAGCCCCCAGCGCGCCATAAGTCGTGGTGTGACTGTCACCGGCCGCGATCACCATACCCGGCAGAATAAAACCTTGCTCAGGCGCGACCACATGTTCAATCCCCTGACGGCCGTCGAGGATATCGAACAATTCAATACCGAACTCCGCGCAGTTCTGGCCGAAATACGACACCTGACGAGCACCTCCGGCATCGGCCACTGCAGCGGTACGCGACGGCGAGGTGGGGTTCACATGGTCCACCACCCCCAGGGTGGCAGAGGGCCGACGCACCTTCCGCCCCGCCTCCCGGAGTCCGCTGAACGCCTGGGGGCTGGTGTACTCATTGGCGACCTGGCGATCAATGTAGAGCAGCACATGCCCATGCTCATCCAGTTCACGAATGGTGTGTGAGTCGATGTGCTTGTCGTAGAGGGTTCTCGGCTCCTTGGCGTCTTCAAACATGGCGGCTCCAAAACATAGCGGTTCCAAAGTCCATCACTATCTTGTCCCTTACCCCTTCATCTCAAACCAGAGGGCAAGGGAGGACGACTGAAGGCGGGAGCATATACACACACAAATTATGTGTAAATGTGTACTATTTTTATCAACTATTGATAATTCTTTATTCTACTTAAATAACAGATCGAGACGCCGCAGCGCCGACAAAACCCGACACCCAAAACAAAAAAAACCGCTTTTACACCTTACTTTCGCCAGCAATCTCGACGACACGCTCGGCGTAAGGCCAGCAATCCTTATATTGATAAAGTTCGTACAGATTTATTTGATTCAGTCAATGATATATGTTCCACCGACTTGCTGTTTGACCTGGTGCCCTCGGCCCCGATTCAGAGAAGCGAACTCTCAATGCCTATTTTTCAAACCTTTAAACCGTCACCAGCCCTTATGCGAATCTGCCTTGGGGCCATCGTAGCGATTTCATCCAACCTGTTGAGCGCCGGCGAGTTACCGGTCGGTCCGTCTTCGGGGGATATGGACCTCTCCCCGTTTTATCGCTGGCGCAACGAGATGCCTCAATCTCCCGGTGCGGTACTGCGGAGCCAGACTCTGCCGCCGCAGAAGACCATGCCAGCGGCCTCGGAAGCCATCCGCCTTCTCTATAGCTCAACGGACCAACGTTGGCATTCCGGCGCGATTCCCGTCAGCGGGACCCTGTTCCTTCCGGTTGGATCCGTGCCCGCAGGGGGATGGCCCATTCTGGCCTGGGGCCATGGAACGCTCGGTATCGCCGACGTCTGCGCCCCTTCCTGGACTGGCTTCAGGGATCGTGACGCGGCGTACCTCAACCGCTGGCTGAAGCGGGGCTTCGCCGTCGTCGCCACCGACTATCAGGGCCTGGGCGGCCCCGGTCCTCACCCCTATTCAGTCTGGCGGGCGGAAGGAACTTCCGTGCTGGATTCAATCCGCGCCGCCCGCGCGGCCAGGCCAGGCCGGATTGACAACCGCGCCATCCTGGCGGGGCAATCCCAGGGCGGAGGCGCGGCGCTGGGAGCGGCGACACTGGCGGCAAACTACGCCCCGGACCTGGATATCCTCGGCGCGGTTGTAACCGGTCCGAACAGCACCTTCCCCGATGGCCCCATCGAGGTACCACCACGCCAGTCCATGACCATGTTTCTTGCGTTCGCCACCGGTGGTCTGCGAGAGGATGGCCCCGGCATAGAGGACATCCTCTCCCCTCCAGGCCTTGAGCTTCTCGACGTTGCCCGTCGGAGCTGCACGCGTGACATCGCCATCAAGGCACGAGAGTTGAAGATCACCTCGCCTCTCGATCTTCTCGACATCAGCCCCGAGCGGCTCGCCACTCTGCGCGTGCCCACCACCGATATGCCGGCGACGACGATTCCCTTCCCGCTACTGATTGCCACCGGCCAGGCCGATGAAACCATCCCTCCGGCCAGACAACATGCCGTGGCGGCGGCACTGTGCGCCGCCGGCAATAAAGTCACCTGGCATGTTTACCAGGGGCTGGGCCATGACGGCGCGATGCACGGCTCGCTCAATGACGCCTTCGCTTTCGCGCGCGCTCGACTCGATGGACAGCCCCCCACTTCGAACTGCGACGACATCCAACCGCCCGGACCGCCCGGCAGCAGAGATCCAGACAAGCCTTTCAATGACGATTGATCGTGGGCGAAGCGCAAGCGGGAATCGATAATGACAACAAGCAGCACTCGAAAACGTCTCTCATGGCTCCTGCTTATCCTGCTGTCGGTAGGAGCCGCCACCTTGATGCGCCAGCTGCAACTGCCGGCGGCTTTCATGCTTGGGCCGATGATCGCGGCGGTAGTCGTTGCCCTGGGCGGAAGCGGCCTTCGTCTGCACAGGAACTTCTCGCTCGGCGCGCAAAGTGTCATGGGGTGTCTGATCGCCGCCTTTATCACACCGAAGCTGCTGGCCGTCTACATGGACCACTGGTTGCTGCTGACAACCATCAACCTCACCACCATGGCCATTATCGTGGTCATCAGTGTTGTCATCGCGCGGCGTCGCTGGTTGCCCAACACCACCGCCATCTGGGGGCTCTTCCCCGGGGCGGCCTCCGCCATGGTCCTGCTCGCCGACACCCACCATTCCGATCCGCGCGTCGTCGCGATGATGCAGTACTCACGAATCGTGCTGGTTTCCGTCGCCTCCATCGCCATGGCGGCGCTACTTGATCAGATGCATGATGGCGGCGCATCAGCGGCGGGCCCGCTCCGGTTGACCTGGTCTCTGCCCACGGATTATCCGCCCATCCTCGCCGGTCTGGCGCTGGCACTGTGCGGCTATGCCACCAGCAAACTGACCGGCAACGGCACTCTGGCACTGCTCATCCCCGCTTTCGGCGGTACCGCCTTGCAGGGAGCCGGTCTGGTCACGATCGAGGTTCCGTCATTCATCTTCATTCCCGCTTTCGCCATGACCGGCTGGTACGTGGGACTGACGTTCACTCGTGGCGCGATCAAGCACTGTCTTAAACTGTTACCGATCATGTTGTCGGCGACGGCGGTGGTCATTCTCATGTGCGGCCTGATGGCGCTGCTGCTGGCGCGCACGGTCCCGGGCATCGACTTGCTGACCGCCTATCTGGCGCTGAGCCCGGGCGGCATCGAAACCATCATTATTATCGCCAGGGACGCCGACGTGGTTCTGCCGCTGATACTGGCTTCGCAGTTCCTGCGCCTGTTGATCGTGCTGTCGATAGGCCCCAGAGTCGCCAGAGCAGTGGCGGGCTGGCAGAGTCGGCAGTAATCGGATTCACTGTGAGCGTTGGCGCAATCAAGCTTTGTGGCGGCATGCCAGTCCCACGGCTTTGGGACGGTCCGCCTACAGGCTGATCGCTGGCAAGCCCGCTCCCACAGCGGCTTCGTAGCTTTGTCTGTGGGAGCGGGCTTGCCAGCGAATGGAGGTGTCAGTGTGGCGGAGTGTTGCGCGCAAGCGCGGCTGGTCGAACCGGCGGGTTCTTTCCGCTACCGGTCACCGATACAAACAAAAACGCCCCGCGGAGCGGGGCGCTTTTGTTTGTATGGCGGAGAGGGCGGGATTCGAACCCGCGATACGGTTACCCATATGGTTCCTTAGCAGGGAACTGGTTTCAGCCACTCACCCACCTCTCCGGAACACGGTCGATCGCTTGTTGCTTACTTCTTTACGGCGATCCGTGACATCGCCGCGCATCATACCAGTTTGAGCAAAAAATACAGCTCAAAAATCAGGCAGACTCGCCATCAGTACCTTTTTCGTGCTGGATACGCTGATAAATTTCCTCACGGTGCACCGCCACCTCTTTGGGCGCGTTAACACCAATACGTACCTGGTTACCTTTTACACCCAGGACGGTGACGGTGACATCGTCGCCGACCATGAGCGTCTCGCCGACGCGGCGGGTCAGAATAAGCATGGGAGTTCCCTCCTCGAATCCATATATTGTTCAGTGAGCGCGGTTTTGCACACTGGATACGAGCCACCCGTCATCCTTGAGCGTTCCACTATCGGGAAGCCGGTACCCGCCCCGTGTGCGAGGCGGGTAGTATGCCGCATGCCAATACGAATGTCTTGTCAGGCGGCGGGCTGATCCAGCTCGAAGGCCTGGTGCAGTGCGCGAACCGCCAGCTCCAGGTACTTTTCGGCCACCACCACGGAAATCTTGATTTCCGAAGTGGAGATCATAGTGATATTAACCCCTTCCTGGGCCAGGGTTTCAAACATCTTGCTGGCCACGCCGGCGTGGGAGCGCATGCCCACACCCACCAGGGAGATCTTGGCGATCTTGTCGTCACCGATGATTTCCGGGTTGCCCAGCTCCGACGCCGATTTCTGCAGCGCGTCCTTGGCCTTGTTGAAGTCGTTGCGGTGCACGGTGAACGTGAAGTCGGTGGCGCCGTCGGCCCCTACGTTCTGCACGATCATGTCCACTTCGATATTGGCGTCGCTTACCGGGCCGAGAATCTTGGCGGCGATACCCGGGGTGTCGGGGGCACCGCGCACGGTGATCTTGGCTTCATCACGGGTAAAAGCAATGCCAGAAATTACCGGCTTTTCCATATCCACCTCGTCGTCGACGGTAATGAGGGTGCCCGGACCCTCCTGAAAACTGGACAGTACACGCAGCGGCACATTGTATTTGCCGGCAAACTCCACCGAACGGATCTGCAGCACCTTGGAGCCGAGGCTGGCCATTTCCAGCATTTCCTCGAAGGTGATCTTGTCCAGGCGGCGGGCACTGTCCACCACCCGGGGATCCGTGGTGTAAACCCCGTCCACGTCGGTATAGATCTGACACTCATCGGCCTTCAGGGCAGCCGCCAGGGCCACCGCCGTGGTGTCGGAACCACCCCGGCCAAGGGTGGTGATGTGGCCGTCGTCGTTGATCCCCTGGAACCCGGCCACCACGACCACGCGCCCGGCCTTCAGGTCGGCGCTCATTTTCTGGTCGTCGATGTCCTCGATACGCGCCTTGGAGTGGCTGTGATCGGTGCGGATCGGCACCTGCCAGCCGGTGTAGGAGCGGGCATCGATACCACGGCCATGCAGGGCCATGGACAGCAGCGCGATGGTGACCTGCTCACCGGTGGACACCAGCACGTCCATTTCCCGCGGAGACGGGGTGCCGCTGATGCCGTTGGCCAGCTCGATCAAACGGTTGGTTTCGCCGCTCATGGCGGAAACCACCACCACCACCTGATCACCCTGCTGGTGAAAGCGCGCCACCCGTTCGGCGACGGCCTGGATGCGTTCGACGGACCCCACGGAGGTGCCGCCGTATTTCTGAACAATTAGGGCCATATATGACGTTGTTCCGCAAAAAAGGGCGCGTAAGGGTAACATTTCCGCGCCCGGTTATCATGTGAGGCCGATTTTTCCCGCCGAAGCACCGCGGGTTCAGGCCTGCTCCGCCACCCAGTCGTAAACGCCGGCCAGCGCTTTCGGCAGCGCCGCCACGTCGTTGCCGCCGCCCTGGGCCATGTCCGGCCGGCCGCCACCGCGACCGTCCAGTTGACCGGCCACCAGGCGCATCAGATCGCCGGCCTTGAAGCGGTCGGTGAGGTCCTTGGTGACGCCAGCCACCAGCGCCACTTTGTCGCCTTCCACCGCCGCCAGCAGGATCACCGCCGAACCGAGTTTGTCCTTCACCTTGTCCATGGTCACTCGCAAGGTCTTGGCGTCGGCGCCGTCCACCTGGGTGGCCAGCACTTTCACCCCGGCCACCTCGCGGGCGTCGGCGGTCAGATCACCGCCGGCACCGGAAGCCAGTTTCTGCTTCAGGCGTTCCAGCTCCTTCTCCAGCTCGCGCACGCGACGAGCCTGGGCACCCACCCGCTCAGCGGCCAGTTCCGGGCTGCTCTTGAGGGTGCCGGCAATCTCCGCCAGCGCCGCTTCATGCTGACGCACCAGCGCCAGAGCCCCTTCCCCGGTGACCGCTTCGATACGGCGCACGCCGGCGGCGGCGGAGGTTTCCAGGGTGATCTTGAACAGACCGATGTCGCCGGTACGGCTCACGTGGGTGCCGCCGCAAAGCTCCTTGGAGAAGCCATCGCGGCCCATGGTCAGCACCCGCACCTGGTCGTCGTATTTCTCGCCGAACAGGGCCATGGCACCGGCCTCGCGGGCGGCGTCGATGTCCATCAGCTCCGTGGACACCGCCGTGTTCGCCAGAATCTGGCGGTTGACGATGGTCTCGATCTGCTCGCGCTGTTCGGCGCTCAGCGCCTCGCCATGGGAGAAATCGAAGCGCAGGTAATCCGGCGCCACCAGCGAGCCTTTCTGCTGCACATGCCCGCCCAGCACCTGACGCAGCGCGGCGTGCATCAGGTGAGTGGCGGAGTGGTTGCGCATGATGTCGTTGCGGCGCTCGACGTCCACGTAGGCATCGACCTTGTCACCCACCTTCAGGGTGCCGGCTTCCAGCGTGCCCAGATGCACATGGGCGGACTGGCGCTTTTTGGTATCCGCCACGGCGAAGCGGTTGTCGTCCTTGACCAGCAGGCCGGTGTCGCCCACCTGGCCGCCGGATTCGGCGTAAAACGGCGTGCGCGCCAGCACCACCATGCCTTCGTCGCCGGCATTGAGGCTGTCCACAGCGTCACCGTCCTTGTAGAGACCGACGATCTCGTCCTGATCCGCCAGCTTTTCGTAACCGGAAAAACCGGTCACCGACTCGATGGTGAGGCGGTCACTGTAATCGTTGGCGAAGGCGCCGGTGCCCCGGGCCAGGGCCCGTTGCGCTTCCATTTCCTTTTCAAAACCGGCCATGTCCACGGTCAGGCCGCGCTCGCGGGCCACGTCGGCGGTCAGATCCGGCGGGAAGCCATGGGTGTCGTACAGCGCGAACACCACATCGCCGGGCAGCTCGCTGCCTTGCAGGCTGGCAATGGCGTTTTCCAGCACCTTCATGCCCGCGTTGAGCGTACGGGCGAACTGTTCTTCCTCGGTGAGCAGTGCTTTTTCGATGCGTGCCTGCTCGCGCACCAGCTCCGGGTAGGCCTGGCCCATCTGTGCCACCAGCGCTTTCACCAGGGTGGAGAAGAATGGCTTGTCCTGCCCCAGCTTGTGGCCATGGCGCAGTGCCCGGCGGATGATGCGGCGCAGCACATAACCGCGCCCCTCGTTGGAGGGAATCACACCATCGCAGATCAAGAAGCTGGCGGAGCGGATGTGGTCGGCGATCACCCGCAGAGACTTCTCTTCCAGATTCTGGCAACCGGTGGCTTCGGCGGCGGCTTTCAGCAGGGCCTGGAACAGATCGATTTCATAGTTGGAGTGGACGCCCTGCATCACCGCGGCGATGCGCTCCAGCCCCATACCGGTATCCACGCTGGGTTTGGGCAGCGGCTGGAGCTCACCGTCCGGCTGGCGATCGTATTGCATGAACACCAGATTCCAGATCTCGATGTAGCGATCCAGGTCATCGTTCTCGGAGCCCGGCGGGCCACCGGGAACGTCCTCGCCGTGATCGTAGAAGATTTCCGAGCAGGGACCGCAAGGACCGGTATCGCCCATTTGCCAGAAATTGTCCTCGTCCAGGCGGGAGAAGCGCTCCGCGCTGACGCCCATTTCCTTGAGCCAGATGTCGGCGGCTTCGTCGTCGGAGACATGCACCGTCACCCACAAGCGCTCTTCCGGCAGCCCCAGGGTGCCGGTGAGGAATTCCCAGGCAAAGCGGATCGCCTCGCGCTTGAAGTAGTCGCCGAAGCTGAAATTCCCCAGCATCTCGAAGAAGGTGTGGTGGCGGGCGGTGTAGCCCACGTTTTCCAGGTCGTTGTGTTTGCCGCCGGCACGCACGCAGCGTTGCGAGCTGGTGGCACGGGTGTAATCCCGCTTTTCACGGCCCAGGAACACGTCCTTGAACTGGTTCATCCCGGCGTTGGTGAACAGCAGGGTGGGATCGTTCTCCGGCACCAGGGAGGAAGACGGCACGACCGTATGGCCCTGGCTGGCGAAGTAATCAAGAAAGGCCTGGCGAATCTCAGCGCTCTTCATATAAGGAACACGTCATTGCTGGATTGGGGGTGACCGGCAAGTATAGCGTCGTCATCGACCGGTTGCGATGGGTCACGAACACCGATAGGCGTGGCCGATCAACCCTTGAGGAAAGCGGCGGAACAGGTCACCAGCACCATGATCAGCAGCAGCCCCTTGAGCCAGCCGCCGGAGACCCGGTGAGCGAAGCCCACCGCCAGCCGCACTCCCAATAAAGTGCCCAGCCCCACCACCAGACCCGGCAGCCAGGCCACCTGGCCGCGCCAGACGAACACCACCAGAGCGAGGATGGTGAAGCTGGCGGTCATGGCCAGTTTCAGCGCGTTGGTGCGGCGCAGGTCATAGCGTAACTGGCCGGCCAGCACGGCGATGGCCAGGAACCCGACGCCGGCCTGGGCAAACCCGCCGTAAGCGCCGGTCAGGAACAGGCCCAGCCAGGCGGCGGGGGTACTGGCCAACGCCTTGGGCGTTTCGCCCTCCTCCGGCATCAACGTGGAGGGACGCACCACCATGATCACCGCCATTACCACCAGGGTGGTCAGCAACACCGGTTTGAGAATGGTCGTGGGCAGGAAGGAGGCGGCCACCGCACCGATCAAAGCACCGCTCAGGGTGGGAATGAGGATGCCGGGCAGGACCTTGAACGGCACCGAGCCGTGCCGGTGGAACTGGCGCACACCTTCCACGCACTGAATCAGTACCGCCACCCGCATGGTGCCGTTGGCCAGGGCCGGGCCCATGCCACTGAGCATCAGCAGCGGCAGAATCAACAGGCCGCCACCGCCGGCCAGGGTATTGATAAAGCCGGCGATCACCCCCGAGCCAAGCAGGGCCGCCACCAGCCAGGGGTCGCCAAGATATTCCATGGGGCGGACGTCCAGGGCAGAAAACAGGAGCGGGTATTATGCCTGTTGACGAGGCGGGGCGCTTGCACGCAACAGGCTATTCGCGAGCAAGCTCGCTTCTCACAGAGAGGGGGAACTACGAAGCCGCTGTGCCGCTGTGGGAGCTTGCCTGCAAGCGAATTGAGGAGGGCACAAGAGCTAAAAAAATTCGCTTGCAGCGGCCCGCCGCCCGGACAAGCTCCCACAGTGGCGTTGTAGTTCCCTCCGTGGGAGCCAGCCTGCTGGCGAATCCCGGCCAGCAAGCTGCCACAGCGGCGTTGTAGCGACCGCTGAATTCAGGTCTTCAAGGTGGGGGCTTTGGCTCAGTCCTGCTCACGTTGCTGATCCAGGGCATGGAAGCTTTGCTCGGCATCGAAGCCGCGGCCCTGCAGAAAACGCAGCTGTTTGGCTTTTTCCTTCTGGTCCGCCGGCGGATGCCGGAAACGTCGGCCCAGGACCTCGGTGGCATGGGCGAACCAATCGCTCTCGGCTTCACTCAGCGCCTCGGTAACCAGCGCCTCCCCCACCCCTTTCTGTTGCAGTTCGGCGCGAATGCGCAGCGGCCCCTGCCCCCGTTCGATTCTTGAACGGACAAAAAAACCGGCGAAACGCCGGTCATCCAGGAAACCTTGCTCCTCGCACCACGCCAGCACTTCGTCCAGCCAAGGCGCCGCACCGAACTTGCGCGTCAGCTTGGCGCGCAGTTCGTGGCGGGAGTGGTCCCGGCGCGCCAGCAAGCTGACCGCATGCTGGCGCCCCTGGGCGGCATCGGCGGGGGTCGGGTCGCCGCCTTTATTCTTCCGTGGACTCTGGCTGGGCCACATTTTCAGCGCTCTCTTCCGCAGGTGTACCCAGCAGGCGTGCCCGGATTTCCCGCTCGATGGCGCCCGCCACTTCCGGATGCTCGGCCAGGTATTCACAGGCATTCTGCTTGCCCTGGCCGATCTTGTTGCCCTGGTAGGCGTACCAGGCACCGGATTTGTCCACCAGTCCCTGCTGTACGCCCAGGTCCAGTACCTCACCAAGCTGGTTGATGCCCTGGCCGTAGAGGATCTGGAACTCGGCCTGCCTGAACGGCGGCGACACCTTGTTCTTCACCACCTTGACCCGGGTTTCGTTACCGGTCACCTCGTCGCCCTGCTTCACCGCGCCGATACGGCGGATGTCCAGACGCACGGAGGAGTAGAACTTGAGCGCGTTACCGCCGGTGGTGGTTTCCGGGTTGCCAAACATCACCCCGATCTTCATGCGGATCTGGTTGATGAACACCACCAGACAGTTGGCGTTCTTCACGTTACCGGTGATCTTGCGCAGCGCCTGGCTCATCAGGCGGGCCTGCAGGCCCACATGGGTGTCCCCCATCTCGCCTTCGATCTCCGCCTTGGGCACCAGAGCCGCCACGGAGTCCACGATCACCACGTCCACCGCGCCGGAGCGCACCAGCATGTCGGTGATTTCCAGCGCCTGCTCACCAGTGTCCGGCTGGGACACGATCAGGTCGTCCACGTTGACGCCCAGCTTCTCGGCGTAATCCGGGTCGAGCGCGTGCTCGGCGTCGACGAAGGCGCAGGTGGCGCCTTTTTTTTGCGCCTGGGCGATGACGCTCAGAGTCAGCGTGGTCTTACCAGAGGATTCCGGACCGTAGATTTCCACGATCCGGCCCTTGGGCAGACCACCAATGCCCAGGGCGATATCCAGGCCCAGGGATCCGGTGGAGATGGAGGGCATGCGCTCGCGTTTGCGGTCGCCCATGCGCATCACTGAACCTTTGCCGAACTGTCGCTCGATCTGCGACAGCGCCGCGGAAAGTGCTTTACCTTTATCGCTCATTGAATGACCCCTGTCCGTTTATTCCTGGATTCCGTTTATTCCTTAATGACGCCGTGGCTCGCCGCTGACCGGCCTGTGCCCTGGCAAGAGCGTGCTGATCGTTGGCCGGCGAGCGTCCTTCGGCCTGACCCTTTGATCAGCACTGTCTATAAGGACAGCATTATGGACACTGTCCCGCGCCACTGCAACCCCCCTTATTCGAGGCGGGCCAGCAGCCCTTCCAGGGCGGCCGCGATGGTAGCATGCCGGACCTGCCCACGATCACCGTCGAAGAGGAATCGCTCAGCGCGGGCCCAGTCCGGCTGCTGTGCCCAGGCGATCCACACCGTGCCCACCGGCTTATCGGCGCTGCCGCCGCCGGGCCCCGCCACGCCGCTCACCGCCACCGCCAGATCCGCCCGGGAACGCCCCAACGCGCCCCGGGCCATGGCCAGGACGGTCTGTTCGCTGACCGCGCCGGCGCTGGCCAGAATCGCTTCCGAGACACCCAGCATGCTCTGCTTGGCCTCGTTGGAGTAAGTGACGAAGCCGCATTCGAACCAGTCCGAGGATCCGGCCAGCTCCGTCATTTCGCGGGCGATGCCGCCGCCGGTGCAGGACTCGGCGGTGGCCACGCGCAGGCCCCGTTCGCGCAGGGTGTCGGCCAATGCAGTGACCTGCTCGGGTATGGTCATGGTGACTCCTGATGTTCAGAGAAGATCAAAAAAAACGCCATCCATGATGGCGGACTTTACCGACGCTGCCCACCGGTGATCCAGCAAACCGGCCACCGGTTCACGGACTGACGCCCCGAAACCGAAGGGAAACAAAGGGCATCCTTCCATCGGCTTTGTTACTCTGGGCCGTAAGTAGCCCCTGGCCTTCGGAGTCATCATGAAAAAGCTCAAGAATGAGAAGGAATGGGTCAAGAAAGCCATCGCACTCGGCATGGAGTACGGCGAGAAGCGGGGCGTGGTCGAGTTCGAGCCCACCGATTCGGCGGCACTGAAGCTGGAGTACATTTACCGCCTGCTGGTTCATGACAAGGTCATCCAGCCGCTGCCGGAGGATCAGGTTTCTCAGCAGTCGATCCAGCATAAGCTGGCGATCTGGGCGTCGAAACAGCCGTAGCCCCGCTGCTCCCTCTACCGATACAGAGGCGTCACTGATACAGACGCGTCATGACCCGGGCGTGTTCCCGTATCAGCGCCGCGGGTTCCGTGCCAAGCAGCTGGCCATCCCGAACCCGCATCCGGCCATTGACCATGACCTGACTGGCCAGAAAGGGCCCGCACATTACCAGCGCCGCCAGCGGGTCCCGCTGCGCGCCGGCGAAGGACAGGTGATTCATATCCACCGCCACCCAGTCCGCGCTCATCCCCGGTGCCAGATGGCCGATGTCATCCCGGCCCAGCAAGCGGGCGCCGCCACGGGTGGCCAGGATCAGCGCCTCCCGCGCCGATAGCGCCCCGGGATCACCACCGAAGCCGCCCCGCCCGCCCGGCGCTTCCGAACGGTAACGGGCCGGCGCCACCCGCTGCAGCATCATCGCCATGCGCGCCTCCAGGAACAGATTACTGGAATCGTTGGAGGCGGAACCGTCCACCCCCAGCCCCACCGGCACCCCGGCGTCCAGCAACTGGCGCACCTTGGCGATGCCCTGCCCGCAGCGCATGTTGGCGCTGGGGCAGTGGGCGATACCGGTGCCGGTGCGGGCCAGCAGCGCGATCTCCTCGTCGTCGAGGAAGATGCCGTGGGCGAACCATACATCCTCACCGAGCCATTCCACCGACGCCGCGAACGCCACCGAACGCATGCCGTACTGGGCCAGGCAGTAGTCCTCCTCATCCAGTTCCTCGGCCAGGTGGCAATGCAGACGCACGCCCTGGTGGCGCCGGGCCAACTGCGCGGCGTCCCGCATCAGTTCCGGTGTCACCGAGAACGGCGAGCACGGCGCCAGCACCAGGCGCAGCATCGAATGGCGGCCGGCATCGTGGTAACGGCGGATCAGACGTTCCGCGTCACACAGAATGTGGTCTTCCTTCTCCACACAATTGTCCGGCGGCAAACCACCCTGGCTCTGCCCCCGAGACATGGCGCCCCGGGCGGCGTGGAAGCGGATGCCCATCTCCCCGGCGGCCTGGATCTGACTGTCCAGGCGGGCGCCGTTGGGCAACATATAAAGATGGTCGGCGGCGGTGGTGCAGCCTGAGAGCAACAGTTCCGCCATGGCCACCTTGCTGCTGAGGTAGATCGCCTCGTCGTCCAGTCGCGCCCAGATCGGGTAAAGCGTATTGAGCCAGGGGAACAGCGAGTCGTCCTGAGCCATCACCCGGGTGAAGTTCTGATACATGTGGTGGTGCGTGTTCACCATCCCCGGCATCACCACATGACCGCTCAGGTCCAGGGTCTCGTTCACCGGAAGGTCTGGTTTCTCCGTGCGCGGCCCGGCCCACAGAATCTGGTTGTCACGGATCAGCATGGCGGCATCGCGCCACTCGTGGCGCTGATCATCGAAGGTTGCCAGGTAGTCGATACGGTCGATCAATAAGGTTGTCATTCGTCACTCCGAAAACGCGGAAAAGGAAAAAGCAAAAGCGCGATTTCGGAGCGAATCAGAACAACTGGTGAGCAAAAGCGGTGCGTTGCCAGAACGGCCGGAACGGCAAAGCACGCTGCCGGCGCACGCCGACCACGGGGTTTTTCCTCATACCCTGCCCTCCTGATGTTCTATGACCATCTCGCCATTCGCTGGCACGCCAGCTTGCTGCGAATACAGGCCGTCATTCTTTAGCCGCTGTGGGAAGCCAGCTTGCTGGCGAATAGACCGCGACAAGAAACGATGCAAATACAGCGCCAGTTCAACAGCGCGGCAAAACACCGCAGTGAGTCCCTCTCCCCTCGATGCTAGCCTCTGCGCCGACTTTACCGCCGTGCTTGGCGGTCGACGGAGCGCTGGGTACTGACTTCTTGGATGGGATCATGACGACGCCTTTTCTCTCTTCTTTCTCTTCTTCTGTCTCTGCATTACGCCTGATTCAACGACGGAGCCTTTGGGGCCCGGCTCTGCTCGGCGGGCTGCTTCCTTTCTCCGCTCCGGCGCTGGCCGAGGACGAACAACCCCCGGCCCTGCTGGCCCCGGTGGTGGTCACCGGCGTGGCACCCAGTTCCGGACCGGTGATCGAGGCCAACCCCAAACAGCCGCGCCAGCCGGTACCGGCCAGCGACGCCACCGATTATCTGAAAACCATCCCCGGTTTCTCCGCCATCCGTAGCGGCGGCAGCAACGGCGACCCGGTACTGCGCGGCCAGTTTGGTTCGCGCCTGAATCTGCTGGTGGACGGCGGCCAGATGATCGGCGCCTGCCCCAACCGCATGGACGCCCCCAGCTCCTACATCGCCCCGGAAAACTACGACAAACTCACCGTGATCAAAGGCCCGCAGAGCGTGCAGTGGGGCCCCGGCGCCTCCGCCGGCACCGTGCTGTTCGAGCGTGACCCGCAATACTTCAGCGAAGCGGACGCCCTGGTGGACGCCCAATGGCTGCTGGGCTCCCATGGCCGCAACGACCAGCGCATCGACGCCACCCTCGGCAACCCGCTGGGCTACCTGCGCCTCTCCGGCAACAACGCCCACGCCGACGACTATAAGGACGGCAACGGCGACCGCGTGCCCTCACGCTGGAAGAAATGGAACAGCGACGTAGTGCTCGGCTGGACGCCCAACGCCGACAGCGTCATCGAACTGAGTGCCGGCAAGGGCGACGGCGAAGCCCGCTACGCCGGCCGTGGCATGGACGGCAGCCAGTTCAAACGGGAAAGCCTGGGGATGCGCTTTGAATTCCGTAATCTGGGTGCCGTGCTCGATCAGATCGACGGCCGCGTCTACTACAACTACGCCGACCACGTGATGGACAACTATAGCCTGCGCACCCCGTCCGGCACCGGCATGATGGCGGGCCCCATGGCCTCCAACGTGGACCGTCGCACCCTCGGCGGGCGCTTCAAACTCACCTGGCGCGGTCACGGCTGGGAAGCGCTGGCCGGCGTCGACGCCCAATCCAGCGAACACCGAAAACGCAGCGCCATGGGCGTGGACGCCTATCGCGGCGAAGCCTGGGACAAAGACGCGGACTTCCACCAGTACGGTGCCTTCACCGAAGTCACCCATGCCGTCACCGACAACGGCCGCATCGTCGCCGGCGCCCGCCTGGACCGCAACGAAGTGCGCGACTTCCGCGACGCCGCCGACAGCGCCACCGCCGGCGATACTCGCGGCGACACCCTGCCCAGCGGCTTCCTGCGCTATGAAGCGGACCTGAACCAGAACACCAACTACTACGTGGGCATCGGCCACGTGCAACGCTTCCCTGACTATTGGGAACTGTTCTCCCCAGGTGAAGGCCCGGCCGGATCGGTCAACGCCTTCGACGCCATCGAACCGGAAAAAACCACCCAGCTCGACATCGGCAGCCAATACCGCAACGGCAACCTGGAAGCCTGGACCTCCGCCTACGTCGGCCAGATCAACGACTACATCCTGTTCACCTACCAAAGCGGCATGATGGGCTACAGCACCGACGCCGATAACATCGACGCCCACATCGCCGGCGCCGAACTCGGCGCTCGCTACCGCTTCACCGACAACCTCAGCGGCGACGCCACCCTCGCCTACGCCTGGGGCCGCAACCGCGACGACAGCGAACCGCTGCCGCAAATGCCGCCGCTGGAAGCCCGCTTCACCACCACCTACGAACAAGGCAACTGGAGCGCCGGCGCCCTCTGGCGGCTGGTCGCCGCCCAACACCGCACCGCCAACAACAAAGGCAACGTGGTCGGCCGCGACCTCGGCGACAGCAACGGCTTCGGCGTCTTCTCCCTCAACACCGCCTACCGCATCAACCACCAGTTCACCGTCAGCGCCGGCGTCGACAACCTGTTCGACAAAGCCTACGCCGAGCACCTCAACCTGGCCGGCAACGCCGGCTTCGGCTTCCCCGCGGACACACGCATCAACGAACCGGGACGGACGTTCTGGGGGAAGGTGGATTGGCGGTTCTGAAGCACCACCGTTTACCTACGCACCGCACGACTTCCGATTCGAAGCCGCTGTGGGAGCCAGCCCTGCTGGCGAATCTTCTGTTTTCTCCCTAACCACGGCGGCACCGTTGCCCACCACAACGATGCCGCCAGACAAATCATCTTTCCCCCAACAAGCCCAACATCTCCTTGATCGGCCGAATATAACCCTTCCGTCCTTTCATCCCCATAGGCCGATCCGCCAACCAAACGGAAGTACTGTAAGGCGCCAGATCCACCACCGCCGCCCCACCGTCCAACAACCCGAACCGAATCATCTTCCCATACTCAGTGGAAGAACCCTGCACAGACCGATCCGATTCGCCGTCACACATCAAAGGCCCTAACCAATGCCACGCCCGATCCAACTGAGCCTCCGTCGCCCCCGCCTTGCCCAGCACACGGATCAAAGTATCGGCGAACAACCCATCCAACCCGGCAAAATCCGCCTTCTTCACCGCCGGAATAAACAAAGGGAAACGGGTAGCGTCATGCACAAACATCAAACACTGACGCCCCTGCAACAGAACCAGATTCGCATGCCAATGATCCAACGGATTGGCTTCACTGACCTCGTGCAAGACAGGCTGATCACGCTGCGGATCCTTCAGCAGGCCGTTCTTGTCCAACGGCAGCTTGGCGATGAGTTTTTTGGTGCAGTGGAGGTGGATCACAAGGGATACTTTGATGGTTTCGGGTTATTGGGATAGGCATTGAAGATCAAGGACAGGTAGCCGCAGCCACCAGACTATCGCCGTACTGTAGTACCGGACTCAATCAAGCTCCAGCTTGGGATCAAAATCAAACCACAGCTGCTCAGGCTCTCGATAAAGACGGAAAGGCCGCCAAGGTGCGACCTGGCGATAGGCTTCTCCTTCCATGCCCAGTCCAAGGACAGTTTGTAGTCTGACCAGATTTTGTACCTTGTCATAACAACGATAAGCGTGTGATCGGGATATTCTGAGAAAGCGGGCCACATGCACCATACGCCTGCCGCACCGATCCCATACCAGCAACCAAGCCGCCGCCACGGACATTCCTTGAGCAACCAGCGCCTCTTGATCTCTCGCCTCTTGCTCCTCCCTATGTAGATGATCGAGCGGATCACCTTCCGCCTCATCAGCGACTCGATCCAATGGCCCAAAGGTATCGTCCTCAGAGGCACCATGATCGAGACTGGAGGCATAACGCAGACGCTTTTCCGTATAGACAACCAAGCGTTGATAGGTGAAAGAGAGGATCAACTGCTGATGTTCCGGATCATTGAAGTTGACCTCAATGCCCTTTTTCTCCTGCAAATCGTAGGCGGTTATCCAGATCTCACCCTGGATGTCTTCAGCAGTATGCTCTCCTCGGGTTTGACGAGCGATCCGTGCAAGATTGCCCGAAAATCGCGCAATGAAATGCTGATACGATGCGTGATTGATGGTGTTCGCTCCGGTGGTCCCCAAAGGCGAATATCCAGCATCAAAATGACAAACTTATGGCAAGTGCCGCACCCTACTCTCCACTGAATACCTCTTGTCCAGACAGGTCCAGTTCGAGGACTCAACTCTCCTGATAGCTCTGCTCCACCAGAGCTTTTGCTTTCAACCAATCCCCGGGACTACGCACCGTCAACTCAAGGTTCCCTGTCCCCCAGTGGCCAATCCGGCTGACATCGCGGCTGAAACCTTCCTCAGCCAGATCACCCGGCAGCTTCAGATAAATCAGCAATTTCGGATCCGCCTTGCCCGGCATGATCACCACGGACATAAAGTTCCGGATTCGTTTGAACACCGTATACAGCTTCAACTCCTTTCGCTGAACCTCATCCCCGAGCTGTTCCGCATAGCCACACACGGTGTCAAACAGTGTCTTCAGATCAGAAGGAGCTTCCGCCAATCGCTCTGACTGCGTTTTATCCTTTCCCGAGCCGGCTCGCGCGGCACTGGATGGGGGTTGAGAGGAAGCACTGTTCGCTACCTGACTGGCAGTTTGAGCATTGACCAGCTCCAGCAGTAGCAAGCCGTCACCAAAGTAGCGATACCGCATTAACTCAATATTACGATTAATCTGCTGGACTGCATGCTCATCGTACTTATTGAAATCAGACGCGATACAAATCAACCGTGTACCACCCCACTCAATGGTCTCGGAAGCCTCTTTCCCCAACCTCTCCATCACAAGCCACCGGAACTCCGCCTGGTGATCCAGCAACCAGTCCAGATAGAACAACCCCTGATTAATCACATTCTCATTGCTGTGGCGCTTGTACTCCACAATCACCGGGCAGCCGCTTTCATCCAGCCCCAGGGAGTCGATGCGCCCCTTATGAGTCTTGCCGGTAGCGTATTCCGTGGCTAGAAAGCGCACCCCCAGCAAAGCATCCATGTTGGCTTCCACATGCTGCTGGAGGTGCTTTTCCAGAGACGCGGCTTTGCCTGGCAGCTCGGCGGCGTTCCCGTTGGTGATAGTGAAGAGCTTGATATCACTCATAAATCTTCCCCAAAGTCCACAACACCATCACTTGAGCTCACTCAACACCGCACGAAAACTCGCCAGACCGGCTTCGAGATTTTCGATAATTTCCTCCGCCAGCTCATCCGGTTCGGGCAGGTTATCCAGGTCGGTAAGGCTTTTATCCTTCAGCCAGAACACGTCCAGACTGGTTTTATCACGCGCAATCAGCTCTTCATAGGTAAATGATCGCCAGCGCCCTTCGGGGTTGCTCTCGGCATCCCAGGTGGCTTTCCGCTTTCGGGGATTTTTTGGGTTGTAGCACTCGATAAACTCTGCCAGGTCCTCGAAGCGTAATGGTTTCTTCTTCAACGTGTGGTGGATATTAGTCCGGTAATCGTAGTACCAGACCTCTCTGGTCCAGGGCTTGGGGCTGGCTTCGCGGTTATCGAAGAACAATACGTTTGCTTTCACCCCCTGGGCATAGAAGATACCCGTCGGCAAGCGCAGAATCGTGTGCAGGTCCGTGGTTTCCAGCAACTTACGGCGAATGGTTTCGCCAGCGCCACCCTCGAATAGCACATTGTCCGGCACTACCACCGCGGCCCTGCCGGTGGTTTTCAGCATGGAGCGAATATGCTGTACGAAGTTGAGCTGTTTGTTTGAAGTGGTAGCCCAGAAATCCTGACGGTTATAGGTGAGGTCGTCGGTCTCCTGCTCACCCTCCTCATTGGTAAAGCTCATGGAGCTCTTCTTGCCGAAAGGCGGGTTGGCCAGCACATAGTCCACCGTACTGGATGGAGCGGCCACCAGAGCATCGTTGGGCGAAACCGCGCCTTCGCCGTCGATTTCGCCGATGTTATGCAAGAACATGTTCATCAGGCATAGACGACGGGTATTGGCGACAATCTCATTTCCGGCAAAGGTGTCGTGTTTGAGAAAGGCTTTCTGCTTCTTGTCCAGCTTGTGGCTCTGCACCAGGAAATCATAAGCCGCCAGAAAGAAGCCGCCGGTACCGCAGGCCGGATCGGCAATGGTCTTGCCCGGCTCCGGACGCACACACTCCACCATGGTTTTAATCAAGGCACGGGGCGTGAAGTACTGCCCGGCGCCGGACTTAGTATCCTCCGCATTGCGCTCCAGCAGGCCTTCGTAGATATCACCTTTGATATCGGCTCCCATCACCACCCACTGCACGCTGTCAATCATCTCGATCAGCCGTGCCAGCTTGGCCGGGTCCTGTATCTTGTTCTGCGCCTTGGTGAATACCTGCCCCAGCAACCCTTTCTTCTTGCCCAATGCCATCAGAAGCTCGACATAATGCACTTCCAGCTCAGCGCCCTTTTTGTTCTTCAGGGTTGTCCATGAATACTTCTTCGGAATACCCACCTCTCGGTTATAGGGCGGCTTGGCGTACTCATCCGCCATCTTCAGGAAGATCAGATAGGTGAGCTGCTCCAAATAGTCGCCGTACCCGACGCCGTCGTCGCGCAAGGTGGTACAGAAACTCCAGACTTTGGAAATGATCGGGGCACTCGCGGGGCTCATTCAGGGTCCTTACTGCTCGCGGGCAAGCCACTGCCTGCCCTTGTCGGTTAATCGGTATTTCTGAGTGGGGCTGCGTGGGGAATCGGGCTGGGTCATTTCCACCAGTCCCACCTCCAGCGCAGGTTGCAGATAATTTTGTATAAAGGTTGGCCGGTGGCTCAGCTTCAGGATGCCCAACAGGTCTTTGGTACCCAGGGGCGCGGCCTCCAGAGCGGTCAGCAGACGCCTTACTTGTTCGGTTACTTGTTCGGTTACTTGTTCGGTTACTTTCTGGATGCCTTCCCCGGCAAACCCTTCATGCACCGGCAAGCGAATCAGAAACGAACTGCGCTCCTCGTCCGTTTCGAAGACGGGCACAGGCGATCCGTTCGCCTGCATCACTCGCAGAATCTTGGGGATACCGGTGGAGCGGCCCTCGGTGAGGTCCAGTTCCTTCAGAAACTCGCCAACACGGCGGTTGCGGTAGCGGCGGCTGACGGCGCGGCCTGCCCGCAAGTCCTCCATGCGAATCGATCTATCCGGGCCGGGAAAGCTTAACACCACCAATTCCTCAGGGGTGATACGCACCTCTATCGGTTCGCGGATTTCATAGGAGCGGTGGTATACCGCATTCACCACCGCCTCTTCAATGGCCGCCAGAGGATAGTTCCAGAAACGCTCGGCCTGGGGCCGGTCCGGGTGTTTGACAACGGTTTCTTTCAGGTAATTGCGGGCGATGTAATCCACCGCATCACGGGTAATGCGCCCCAACGGGCCACGAAACTCCTTTTCCTCGAAACGGTCCCCGCCCGGCCCATCGGGGAAATACACCACGTCAATCTGGGTGGCCGGGAAGAACTGCTCCGGATGCTCGTTAAAAAACAGCAGTCCAACATTCTTGGGGAACGCCATCTCCGCCGGACCGCCGACCACATTCATCCGCCGCCCCAGCGCCTCGGCATCCAGAACTGCGGCCTCAGCCGCCAGCTCACTGCCGATCTCCTGCAGGAACTCACGCATAAGGTGAGCCGATAAATCCGTAAGGCTGGCCCCTTGCCGGTAACGGTCATCAAACGGCACCGTCGCAGCCAGCGACAACAACTCCCGCTCATCCGCCCCTTTGGCGCGCACCGTACTGGTGTGCTTACGCAGGTAATACGCCCAATCCGCCTTCTTATCCCCCAAGCGGGTTCTGGCCTTGTAAGGCCGGGTTTCCCCGCCCGGCACCCACAGCACCAGAATCAGCTTGCCCTGGACTTCATAAGTGGCGGTCAACGGATGATAAGGCGGCTGAATCGCCGCATTGCCCAGGTTCAGCAGTTCCTTCTGGATTCCATCGATCTGCTCTGGCTGCAAACCCACGGACGACCCTTCTTGCGAAATGAGGGGCTGACCATCCTGCTCCTCTACACCCACCACCACGTAGCCACCGCCCAGATTGTGAAAATCATTGGCGAAGGCGCAGATGCTGTGCAACACCGCTTCCGGGTTCCAGCCCGCCTTGCATTCCACCCGTTCGCTTTCTATGGTGCGGTGGTGGAGCAGGGAGTCGAGGTTGATGGGGAGTTTGGGGGTCATGAAGCTGGCAGCCCCAATGCATCAAAAAATGCTCGATTACGTTCTTTTGCAGCCTTTACAAGTTGATTGAAACTAATGACCTCTATATAAGCCTTGTAATTGGGATTATACCCGAAAAATCCCATTCCATCGGCTGTCATTGTCAAACTGAAGTTTTTACAGCGCTTAATCATTGTGGAAGTGAGATCGCAAACCACATAGCAGTACGCTGGTATATCTTGATTTCTTGGGATAAGGAGGCCCGACTTAGTCTTGGCTTGCCCTTCGCGAATTCTTTCAACGTAGCTCAGAGCTTGGTCGATGGGATCTTTATCTTCCCCTTCTCGCATGTCGTTACGCATTGGTCGCTTTATCTCAACAACCGTAATCGCAGCAAGAGGAAAGCTAGCTTGATCGTTTACAAGAAGAGGGTTATCGAAGACTCTCAAGCTAAGCAAGTCTGGCTCTTTCGTAGACTCGTTGCCGGTGATAGGCATGGCATTGATGGTTTTATCGGATGCCAGATAGTTATGGAAGGCCAAGCGCTCATCAATCAGCCATAAGTTACAAGAATCCAGAAAAACTTCGCTGGAATCTTTTCGCATCGGCATGATGAGCTCGTGGATCATATCTTCACGGGCATACGCGCCATTATCCAGTCTTTCTATGGATCTTTTTAGCAAGTCAATGATGACTTTTCGGTGAGAGACGTAATTAGCAAGATCAGATTTTTTTAGGTCTTCTGCTTTTAGCAAGTAGGCATTCAACCTCTCTCTATATTCCTCTAGATGCTCCTCATTTTGAGGCAGCATAATGTCGTGACCTTCACTCACCAACTGGCGTTCAACTTCATACCATTGGGCATGCAAATGAAGCTCCAATTCTTTATCGGATTTTTCTGGGTCAACGATCAGCATCTCTTCAGGGACATAACTAGCAATAGGGCGATAGCGTGGAGCATGGTTGCTAATAAAATCCTCTACACGCTTTCTTCCAGCCGAAACATTCTCGAAAAGCACATCTTCAAGATACTCCTTCGTTCGATCAAGAACTGCCTCTCGAATTTCTTTAAAGGATATTTCATCAAACATATCCTCAACATTCTCAGCAATATCGAAAGCTGTCCGCTCGCTACGCACATGTTCATTAAGGTAATTGGAAGACACATAGCAGGTATAGGTAAACTCGCCAGATTGATCGGAAATTTTTCCATACAGGCCGGAAATCTTCCCTTGTATAGGCTCATCTTTTACAAGCCGGTTCGCCGCACAAAGCGCCAATTGGTGCTTTTTGTTAACGGAAGCACGGAACTTGATATGGGTCAGCTCGAAAGTCTGATCACGGATGGTGATTGCTTCGTGGTAAGCACTGGCATGCATGTACTGATCATAGAGCGCATATAGGTCGATACTCTCTCCCATATCTTCGATCTGTATTTCTGGAGCGCCCTCGTTGCGCACAAAATACCAAAGAACATGCTCTAACAACTGGTTAGCAATGGAAAGCATCCTGGTTGGCACTTTCTCTCGAAAGCTGTTATCAAAGCCAACCAGTTTAATAGTGGTTCCTGCTTTTTGAGCAACAGCCTCGCTTACCTTGTCCGCATGCACCCCAAGTTTGGAATCGAATCTAAAGGCTCGCTTTTTAAGGTTACCATTTGTATCGAAGAAATGGCTTTCCACCTCGACCAAGTCAAACACCTTTAACCACAACAGGCGGCCCACACCACGGCACCCCTTGTCGATTTTGTGGTCGGAATCGAGCGTTTCAAAAGACTTGAGGTTATCCTCATCGAAACCGCAGCCATTATCCGTAATAGTGAAGCCAACGATAGGCGGTAACGCCTTGGCATCCAGATCCAAGCTGCCCTGCGTATCTCGATTGATTTTCAGAACAACCTTTCCGGGAGTTTTGTCTCCTTTCTCTTCAATAGCTTGGATCGAGTTAACCACTGCTTCAAATGCAGGCAATAAACCATGGCTTTTGGGCAAAGACGTATTACGTAAGCGCCCTTTTAAATTGGTATGCAGGCTCATGGTAATTCCTTTTTTTAAATAATTAGACTTCCGGAAAAAGCTTTTCCCAGGATGGATTGGCGTACGGTTTCGGCACGAACTAGCTCGCAGGCTACTTCTTCGTCCAACTTCTGTATCTGAGCTTCCTGCTGCTCAACTACTCTGACGATTTCTTCCGCTTCTTTGGCACTACAAAGAGGAAAAACAATGCTCTTAATACGACTTTGCCCAATGTTTCTCATGGATTCCTGATTTCCTGTGGAGCGATGCATAATTTCATCGCGCCCTTTTGGGCTCCGAAGCCAGTAGAGGAAGTATCCTGATAGCAGGCAGGAAAACGTTATCCTCAAGGTTTTATCACTGAGCATTACTCTCTTCGTCACATTCTTAGCGACGACACAAGCTCCTACGAGCTCTATAGTATTCGCCCGGCTGAGTAGGAAGTCCCCTTTGTTGATGAAATAGTTCTCGTTTACCTTACTAGGATCCATACAGGTTTTGCTCTCTGATTCATCGTATTCACCCCACGTTACAGCGCTTACTTTTGCTACTCCTATTTCTTCTGCCGAAGGTTCGCGCTCATCGCACTTGAAGCTCTTTCCAGCTTCAATTCCCAATATATAATCCCCCAGTCGAGCATATTTCCATTCTGCTGGAATCCGAGGAAGATTGGCCAATTCTTCTCCGGAAATTTCACCCCCATGATGATGTTCGGAGGTTTCCAGTTTGCCGGGGTTTTGTTGGCGCCATTGTTCAGTGAGTTTGCCTTCGAAGGCGTGTTTGAGGACGGCCTGGCGGTAGGCTTTGAGTTGTTGCCGGGCGGTTTTCAGGGACTCGATGCCTTTGTCGAGTTCGGAGAATAGGGTTTCGATTTTGGCTACAATATCCTTTTGCTCTTCCAGCGAAGCAATCGGAAGCTCAATGATTGACAGGTTCCCTCTAGATATTCGCTTCCTAGTTGACCCGGATTTGAGTGATTCAATTTTCTCCCTGATATCAGGACTGTTAAGGAGATACATTAGATACTTTGTATCTACCTTTTTTGGGTTAGCTCTTACGATACATATATCTACGACTGTTACGTATTTATGTTCGCCCTCTAGCGGGAAGATGCAAGCTCTTCCTAATGGGCCAGGCATTCTAGCGATCAACAAATCGCCTTTTTTAAGAAAAGTACACCTGAGCTCCTTTGCCTTGTCTTTTGTCAGAAACCTTGAGGACTTGTCGATAAACTGCCCATCGCCTATATCGGCCAACTGAATAAGTCGAACCTCGCCATTGGGGTCTTGGTCTTTGCTTTCAACCCAATCGCCATCCTTGAAGAGCCCTAACTCAGCAGTTAGTGAGTGCAGAGTCTCTATCGCCCAAGTATTGGATGATTCCATTACCAATTCAGCACTCACGCTACCAACTCCCGATTTAATTCCTCAATCACCCCATCCATCTGCTCCCCAAACAACTGATACATGCGCCCCAGCCCGCCCTTGCTGTCGAAGGGCGCCATTTCCAGGTCATCGCGCTCCAGATGGAAGGAGCTGGTGATGTGATCGCGGATCAGGGTGAGCCAGGTCATTTGTTCCTCGTTGAATTTTTCGCCGGCGCCGCTGTGGCGCTGGAAGATCCAGCGTTTGAAATTTTCCTTTACGGTTGCGGCGAAGGGCGTCAGGGTTTGGTCTATATTGGTGACACGGCGAATCAGAGCGACCAGTGCGGTGAGGTCGCTGATCGGGCTATCACCTTGATAATTCTCCAGGTGAGCGTAGGCCTGCCAGACACGCAGCGGAGCCAGCTTGGGTCTGTCTTGTTGCAGGGCTTCCAGTAGCGTTTTGATCATATCGTAGGTGACTTCACTGCGACGGGCCGGTTGGCTGTAGTAGATGGTCAGGGCCTCGATCTCGTCGCGGTGTTCGTCCATGTACTCGGCGAAGTCCTGCACCATCTGTTTGGCGTTTTCGGTTTTGTCACCGGCCCAGCCCGCGTGATTCAGTTCGTCCAGATCTTCATGGACGATGGTTTGCTCTTTTTCACGGCGAATGGTGTCGATGAGTTCGATCAGTTCACCGTTGAAGACTTTGGCGGCTTCTCCGACCAGTTGGTCGCGAGCCTTGCCCCTGGCATCATCACCAGGGTTGCTGCTTGCGGGCACCTGAGCAATTTCACAGGCTTTCCGTTCCACCACATCCGGGTTGATGGCGTTGAGGAGTTCGCCCACGATCAGGGTAAGCGGCGTCCCGTCGGCTTTTTCGGCGATGCGGGCGCGGTCTTTGTCGTTCAATTGCTTGTCGAGCCGGGCGAGGCGGCCTGCCAGTGAGCTTACGCTGTCTTCATCGCGGGCGGCGCCCATCATCACGCCCATGGCCAGTTCCTTCAGGGAGACGCCGGGTTTGGTAATCAAGGGTTGGCTGGCGGTTTTCAGGGATTGGGTAACGCCGATGGCGTCGACGATGACGTAATGGGTCTTGGCGCTGTTGGCGGAGGGAGTGACTTTTTTCAGGCCATCGGCATCCAGAGTACGGGTACCGCGCCCCTTCATCTGCTCAAAGTAGTTCTTGCTTTTCACGTCGCGCATGAACAGCAGGCATTCCAGTGGACGCACATCGGTGCCGGTAGCAATCATGTCCACGGTGACGGCGATACGCGGGTAGTAGTCGTTGCGGAACTGGTTAAGCACCGATTTGGGGTCGTCCGCATTGTGAGTGATCTTCTTACAGAAGGCGTTGCTCTCGCCAAACTCTTCGCGCACAGTCTGGATAATGTCGTCGGCGTGACTGTCGGTTTTGGCGAAGATCAAGGTTTTGGGCACTTCTTGCCTTCCAGGGAAAATATCCGGCAGCTTGTCTCTGAAGGTGCGGATCACCGTGCGAATCTGGTCTGGGTTGACGATATCGCGGTCCAATTGTTTGGCGCTGTAGGCTTCGTCCTCGTCTTGGGTTTCCCAGCGATGCTGGCGCGTCAGACGTTCACGCTTTTCTATTTGCTGTCTGGCCTCGATCACACCGCCGCTTTTGGTTTTCTTTGTTTCGATCAAATAGACCTCGTTGCCGACATTGACGCCATCCGCCACGGCTTTCTCATGGTCGTATTCACTGACCACGTTTTTTCTGAAGAAGCCGTAGGTGCGCTTGTCCGGGGTGGCGGTGAGGCCGATCAGGTAGGCATCGAAGTATTCGATCACCTGCCGCCACAGGTTATAGATGGAACGGTGGCATTCGTCGATAATGATGAAGTCAAAGAATTCCGGCGGAATTTTGTCGTTGTAGACCACCGGCAGAGGCTCTTTCTTCAGGCCTTTCTTTTCCGCCGGGTTGTCCTCTTCGGTGGCTTCGTCCAGCTCTTCACCCTTGAGCAGGGAGTACATACGCTGGATGGTGCTGATACAGACCTGGCTGTCGCTGGCGACATAGGAGGACTTCAACCGCTGCACGGTATACAGCTCGGTGAATTTGCGGTTGTCGTCATTGGGCAGGTAAGCCATGAACTCCTGTTCGGCCTGTTCGCCCAGGTTCTTGGTGTCCACCAGAAACAGGATCCGCTTGGCCTTGGCGTATTTGAGCAGACGGTAGGCGGCGGTGATAGCAGTATAGGTTTTGCCGGACCCCGTGGCCATTTGCACCAGAGCTCGGGGCCTGTCCTGTTTGAAGGAGTCTTCCAGGTTGGTAATGGCGGTGATCTGGCAGTCGCGCAGGCCGGCGGTATTGAGTGGCGGCAGCTTTCTCAGGCGTTCACGCAAGGTGCCCTGGTTATCATTCAGGCGCTCGCGCCAGCGGGCCAGTTCTTCCGGGCGGGGGAAGTGGAAGATTTCCCGCGAACGTGGGGCCGGGTCACGCCCGTTGGTGAACCGGGTGATGGTGCCCGTGCTCTGGTAGACGAACGGCAGGGGCTCCTCGTTCTTGATCCATTTAAGCTTGGCGTTCGCGTACCCGTCCGCCTGGTCCTCCACCGTGGTGATCTTGTGGCCCCAATCTTCGGGCTTGGCTTCGATCACCCCCACGGCCTGGCGCTCTACGAACAACACATAGTCCGCTGGACCAACGTCGGTCTGATATTCGCGTACGGCAACCCCCGGCCCCGCATTGAGGTTGATTGCCGTCTTGTCCTGAACCACCCAGCCCGCGGCGATCAGCTTGCGGTCAATCCGATCCCGAGCCCGCTGTTCCGGTGTTTGATTAAGGGAACTGGCCATAAGGGTTCCTGTTCAGATCCATCCCCAAAGGGGAATAGTAGCACTTGTTTTCCATCGCTCAGACCACGGGATAACTCGCCTCCCCCCACAACGCCCCCGGATTATCCATCATGATCTCGATCACCGTCGGCACCAGGTCATTGAGGATGGCGACGCAGTCGCGGATTTGTTCGCGGTTGACGCTGCCACCCCAAGTGGCGCCGCCGTGGATGATCTGGTTGCGCAGGGTGTAGATGCGGCTGAAGACGATGGCGAGGACGGTGGGGGTATTCTGTTTGGCCAGGGCGGCGTTGGCGGCTTTCTTGGCGCGCTCGAAGCTCTGCTTCCAGTGGTCTTCCGTCAGGTTGCCTTTTTGGTGTTCCCAGAAGCAGCGGAAGACGTAGGGGTTGTCCAGGAGGACGCGGATGGCACCGGAGTAGGCGCTCCATACCAGTTCGTCCAGGCGCTTTTGGCTGTCCAGGTCCCAGAGTTTCTGCAGGAAGCCGTTGAAGGTGGTTTGCTCGTTGAGCCCGTGCCGGTCGTCAATTTCGGTGGCGTAGGCGGCGTTGAAGGCGATCCACAGGAAAATGAAGCGGCTGTCCGGGTCGGCTTCCTGCTCGGCGCGGTCGAGCCAGCTCAGGGCCCGGTGGACACGCAGGGACAAATTGTCCGGGTAGCCATGGCGCTCCCGGCGTTGTCGGGTTTTCAGGTTGTGGTGTCGGCTTTCCATGTTGCTGTCCCTTCTTGCCATGCCGTCCCCAATCGCGGCCCGGCGGCGCCTTTCTGGCGCGGGGCTTTTCGTTGTACGAGTGTGAACTTTATCACATACATTGGTCTGAGCCAGTCCGGCAGCTCCCACTTTCTTATTACTTCCTCGTGCTCCCACGGCTATCCCCCTTGATACCAAAGCGACATCGCTCTCTGGACAATCAACCTATGACTTTATTATTGTCATGCCAATACTGGCTACATGAACATGTCGTCTTTTGGGTTATATCGCTTTTTGGCGCACTTTGGGGAGGTGGGAGGATGGCGCGCACTACTGGACAGAACGCGGGGAAGTGGCCTCTGCGTTGGGATTTGTTGCTGCGGTATCGGTTGATCGAGGTGATCGCTCTTTGGGAGGGACGATTGACCACCAATCATTTGCAGCGGGCGTTCGGGATCGGGCGGCAGCAGGCCAGCAAGGACATCAATCAGTATTTGTCCGAGCACGCGCCGGAGAATCTGGTTTATGACCGTTCCTTGAAGGGTTACAAGCCCTCCCCTGACTTCACGCCCCGGTTTACGCGCGGGGTGGCGGATGAGTATTTGCAGATGATGCACGCCCGGGAGGATTTGAGCTGCGCCTTCGAGGCGCTGGACGTGCGGGAGCTGAACACGGAGGTGTTGTTGCCGCCCCGGCGGGATCTGCGCCCGGCGGTGTTGCGCCCTATTCTGCAGGCTTGCCGGGAAGGGCTGCGGGTGGAGATTCGTTATGCGTCGCTGCGTAATCCGGTGCCGGAGGAGCGGGTGATTCAGCCGCATACGGTGGTGCACAGTGGGCTGCGCTGGCATGTGCGCGCCTGGTGCGAGAAGAACTCCGCGTACCGGGATTTCGTGCTGAGCCGGATCGAGGATGATCCGGAGCCGGTTACCGAGGGGTGGCAGGGGGCTGACGAGGACGAGGCCTGGCAGACCCGGCTGACGCTAGAAGTGATGCCGGACCCGCGTCTGGACACCCGTCAGCAGGCGATGATCGCCCGGGATTACGCCATGGAAGACGGCCGTTTGCTGATTCCCTGCCGTGCCGCGTTGGTGAATTACGTGGTGCAGCTGCTGCATTTGGATGTGGCCGATAATCGGGCGCCGGAGGCGCAGCAGATTGCGTTGGGGAATCGGGAGGCGGTGGCGGCTTGGTTGTGGGGGGATGGTGGCTGAGGTGGAGGTAGAGGGTAATTTCATTCGCCAGCAAGCTGGGCTCCCACGGAAGCAGTAAGACGGTGCCCTTACAGCTTCAGGCCAGCGAAGAAAGGCACTTCTATACGCGGTAGTCGACCTTTGTCCACCACGTCAAAAACATGCTGGCGCCAGAAGGGCCAGACGTTGTGCACCGCATTGAACTCGGCGAATGCTTTCAGGGCTTCCTCCTGGAGGTCACTTTTGATGCGGTAATCGACGATATAGTCCGCTTCAATGATCAAGAACACAGCACCAGGGTCATTCTTATTCACCAGTCGAACACCCAGATCGACACGCACACGCAGGAGCGGCTGCCCCTCTCTTTCATGTCCATCCACAACGAAACGAACGGCACGCTTTTGCTGCTGAACCAACTGCGCACCTTCCAACACCATGGATGGACGGTCATATTGGCTACGAACCAGGGTAATATCCTGCAGTTCCAATCCTGCCGTCGCTTGGACGATGAGCGCTTCATTATCCTGTGGCATCAGGCGGCACCGCTCCACTCACTCTCCTGATGAGGCAGGCGTTGAATGGCAGAAGGTATTTCATCGACCGCAGAGACGCGAATGGTGGATCGAGTTACCTCCGCCCAGTCGTACTGTAAGTAACACTCTTCCAGGGAACGTCCTTTTAGGCGCCCGACCAATCCGACAAGATCTGGACGCAGAGCCAGTAATTTCAGCAGTGTGTCCATGGCCACGCTTTGCAATACCGCTCCGCGCTCGTACTTGGAAAAGCCATTTGCGCCGCCGCCCAACAACTCCGACGCCTGCTTCTGAGTAACCCCCAACATCTTCCGCACCGAACGTATTTCGTCGCTCGTCAACATGCCCATTTCGGCACGCTTGGCATCGGCGACACGACGCTCGTTACGAGCGATTTGGTCCACCAGTACCGGATCAGCGCCACATACGGGGCATGCACAATACTCCATTCCTTCCACGGCCAGCGGCCGGTCATTAGAACGGATCATGACCGTATGGGTACGCGGCTCAAGCTGGCCTTCCTCACACATCGGGCAGGTGCGAATAGCGTCCGTTGATTTCATCATGTCCCTCTTTGCTGGTGAACCTCTAACGTTGCCAGTGAAACGAGCAAAGCGTCACCGTCATTACATTCCTGCTTAACATCAACTTGATGTAGAGATCATGAACCTGACCATTCACGGCCCACGTTGGGCAATAGACATCCATCCACTTGCGCTGATTCGGATACAACTTGGAATGCCGGAAATGGGAAGACTCCAATGACGCAAGACATCGACACACCTCCTCCTGGCTCATGCACAGGTTGTCCACGATATCCAGCTCCACGCGATGGCTGGCGTATATGACCTTACTGCCCCGTGCCAGCTCACGAATACGCTCCAACGCATAGGCTGGGATTTGCTTCGTTTGCTCATCGCCGGATCCAGGATCAACCATTATGGTTACTTTTTCTATCAATTCAAGGGAAGTCGTCACTTCGTATCCTATCCAGAATACTGGACATATATCCACCATCAATAATTTTCAAATCACTCGATATTCGCACTCACTACACTTGGATAGATAGGTATGAGCCATTCGCCAGCAAGCTGGGCTCCCACAGCGGCTTCGAGTTGAAGTTATTGCCGAATTGCGAGAGGCCGAGCGACCTACCCCTGACTAAGCATGTTCATGATGAGTCGGATTAGGGTGTCCTTCTGTTTCGGGTCGGACTCCGCTACCAGCAGCGCCAGAGCCGCCAAGCCGGTGTCGTTGATCACCGGGTCGCCCTGGGGATTGAACAGGCGCCGGTTGCGATGCAGGAAGTCCACGAACAGGAAGGCGCCGCTGCGTTTGTTGCCGTCGGCGAACGGGTGGTTTTTGACGATGAAATACAGCAGGTGCGCTGCTTTGCTTTCCACCGTTGGGTAGGCCGGGTCGCCGAAGACGGTTTGGTCCAGGTTCCCCAGGATGGCGCCCAGGCCATCGCCCCGGGGTCTGGCGAACAGTTCCGTGGCTTCTCCCCGTTCCATCAACTGGGCTTTGAGGCTGCCCAATGAACGCATCGCTTCGGCTTCGTCCGGTAGCTGGCCGCCCCGTTCCCCGGCCGGTTCTTCCAGCAGTCCCTCGTCGTAGCGTTGCAGCCAAAGGAAGGTCTGGGTGTAGCGGGAGACGATGTCCACCAGGCCACGGCCGGCCTCCCCGCTCAGTTCCGGGCTTTGCGCGGCTTTCTTTATCAGGGTCAGGGCCTGCTCCAGTTCGGAGGCGTTCTTGTCGAAGCGGGCTCGATTAATGCTGTAGCCCTGCACCAGGTACTCTTTCAGGCGCTGGGTGGCCCAGATGCGGAACAGGGTGGCGCGGTGGGAATTCACCCGGTACCCCACTGAGATGATGGCGTCCAGGTTGTAATGCTTCCGCTGCCTTTTGACCCGCCGTTTCCCCTCAATCTGAACCTGTAAGAAATCCTTACAGGTTGGTCCCTCCGCAAGCTCTTGTTCCTTATAGATATTCCTGAGATGCATCGTGATGTTCTGGGGACTCACCTCGAACAGCTCCGCGATTTGCGCCTGAGTCAACCAAACCGTATCGCTCCCCACCCGCACCTCAATGCGGGTCCGCCCCTCCCCGGTCTGATAAATCTCGATCTGCTTGTCCATAGCCCCTATCCTGCCCCTTAACCCCGGTTTGCGCATCCGCCCGAAGATGCCAACATAGCTCTGAATATGCGGGCAGGCCAGCAAGCAGCCGCCGCCGATTGCCGGTATCATCGGCCCTTATTTCAACTCATTATTTCAACCCTTTAGCTGACGCCATGTTTTTCACCGAAGACCGCCACCAATTCTTCAAGCCGCTGACCGGCAAGTACCGCGAGCAGGTGGCGGAGTGTCTGCGGCTGTTGCACGAGCGTCTGTACAGCGCCCAGGCCGATTACGGCGAGTCGCTCAAGCGCGAGCAGGTGCTGGATGTGTTCAGCGAGGCGCTGGAGCGGGCGCCCTTGCTGGAGGGCGGCGATGAGGACGGCGGCCGCTTCCGCAACAACCGGGAGCAGGCCGCCTGGATTCTCAATACGCTGGTGGAGCACGGCTGGCTGAAGCGGGACAAGGACGAGGCGTCGTTTCAGTCCACCTATCCGTTCAGCCGCACCGGGCGCCTGTTCACCCAGACCCTGGCGGAGGTGGACGGCCGCGGCATCCGCACCCGCCATCGCAATACCCGCAATACGCTCAATGCCCTGGCCGCGTTTCTGGATCGCGGCGAGGTCTATGATCTGCTCGACGCCCACGAGCATTCCGAGCGCATCATCGCTGATTTCACCGACATCATCGCCGAGTTGGAAGAGCGCAAGCGGGAGCTGGTCAAGGAAGTGGAGGCCCAGCAACTGGTGCAGCAGGCCAGCGACCAGTTCTTCGAGTTCATGGAGAAGCGCTTCCAGCCGGACGTGGCGATCCGCATGTCCGCCGACAGCGTGGAAAAACACCGCGATCGCATCCAGAACACCATCGAGCGCATTCGCCGCAAGCCCAAGGCGTGGAAGCGTAACGCGGAGCTGGAGCTGCGGCGGCTGGCGCCGGATCTGGTGATCAACCCGGAGGGCTCGGTGTTGTGGCAGTTGCTGGACAGCATCGAAACCCGCATGCGCAGCGCCGCCGAGATCATGCTGCCGGCCCTGCGCCGGACCTTGCAGGGCTTTACCCGGCGGGCGGACATTATTATCCGCCAGCTCAGCTATCTGCACAGCCAACAGCACAGCGATATTGTCGGCCTGTGCCGGGAGCTGTCCGAGTTGGACGACGCCACCGCCGCCAAGCGCCTGGAGGCCGCCGGGCAAGCCATGGCCCATTTGCGTCTGGGGCTGGTGGATCCGGCCCAGAACCGGCTGCGCGAGCAGCGGGAGAAACGGCAGGTGCAAAGCCGCATGACGCAGTTGGACGCGCCAGACCCGGCTACCCTGCGCGACCTGGCGATTCAACAGCTGCTGGAGAAGGCGTTCAGCATCCATGGCGAAGGTCTGCGCGACTATCTGCGCCAGGCTCTGGGCGCCAGCCGCCGCATCGACAACCGCGACCTGCCGGTGAACAACGCCACCGATCTGCTGGCGCTCAGCCATGTGATCGAGCTGGGCAGCGCCGACCATCGGGCCAGCGGTTTCCGGCTGCGCATCGAACCCACCGACCCCATCGTCGGCGAACGCTACTTCGCCCGCCGTGATGGTTTTCTGCTGGAACTGGAACACGATGACGATACGTGACGCTTTGGCCGAGGCTCTGGAGGCCCGCGGCGTCGGCCCGGATCAGTTCTCCGAACTGATGATCCGGCTGCTGGACCGGGGCGTGCTGTGCCGCGACGAAAGCAAGAAAGAAACGGAGCTCTACGATCGCTACCTGCAAGTGGCCGATCTGGTGGAGGATTACCTGAGCGTGCTGCGCATTCGCCTGCTGCACGAACGGCGCTTCCATTCGCTGAGGTTGTTCCCGCCCGGCGCCGAGGTGCCCGGCCTGGCCGACAGCGAGGACGGCTTCAACCAGGGCCTGCGCGAGCGTCTGAGCCAACAGGAAGTGGCCGCCATTCTGGTGTTGCGCGCGGAGTACGACAAAGCGTTGCGCGAAGGTCAGATCGACGAACACGGCCAGGTGATGCTGCCGCTGGAAGCGTTCAATCTGGCCAGCAAGAATCTGCTTGGCCGGCCGCTGCCGGAAGCGCTCACCGAACGGCGCGCCCTGTTCCGCCGGCTGCGTCAGTTACGGCTGATCCGCACCGCCAGCGACGACGGTCTGGAAGACGCCGAGACCTGGCTGACCATCCGTCCGGACATCACCAGCCTGGTCACCGACGCGGTACTCAGCCAGCTCACCGGCGACGGGCCGGACACCGAAGCCCCTTCATCGGAAGAGCTGCCATCATGATCGGTTATTTCACGTTCGCCTTTGTTGATCCGAGCCGCCCATGTTTTTGAAACGTTCCATCACCGTCAATTGGGGCAACCTGCCCGCCGAAGAGCTGGAATACGGCCCCATCAATCTGTTCTCCGGCGGTAACGGCTCCGGCAAGACCACCGCCGCCGACGCCCTGCAGACGCTGATGACCGCCGCCCACGACAATCTGTTCAATTACAACCCGGGCCAGGACGAAACCACCCAGCGCGGCCGGGGCGGCAAGCAGGTGCGTACTCTGGCCTCCTATATTCTCGGCTGCGACGACGGCGCCTTCGCCCGCCCCTATGACAGCGACGGTTACCTGGCCGGCGTGTTTCATCCCACCAAGGGCGAGACCGCCGAGCCGTTCACGGCGGTGATTGGCGTGCGCGCGCATCTGGACCGCGCCGGCGTTACCGCCCAGGCGCGGCAAAATGAACTGCTGTTGATGATCGTGCCTGGCGAGATGCTGAGCCTGTCGCACTTCGTGCACGGCGAGGGCGCCGAGCGTCAGGTGATGGAAATCACCGAGCTGCCCAATGCGCTGCGCCGGACGTTCGGCAAAAAGAACGTGGAAACCTACGAGAAGAAAGGCGCTTATCTGGCCCGGCTGTACGGCGCCCTGCGCGGCCGCCGCGACGCGGTGTCCCAGCAGGAAGCCAAGAACGCCGCCCGCACCTTCGCCCGTTTCATGGCCTACAAACCGGTGGACTCCATCGATCAGTTCGTCGCCGGCGAAGTGCTGGAAGCCCAGGACATGGGCGACACGCTACGTCGTATCCGCGACATGCTGCGCACTATCCATGGCATGGAGCAGGAGGCCCGGCAACTGCGCGCCAGCGTGGACTATCTGGAGCAGGCCCGTGGCCTGGCGGGGCAGTATCAGGAGACCTGGCTGGAGCGCACCGCCCTCGCCTACGGCGCCGCCGCGCAACGTTACCGCCGCAACCAGCGCCAGTATCTGGAGAAAAAAGAGGAACAGTCCCAACTCCGCCAGCAACAACAGGCGTTGCGCGAAGAAGCGGAACAGGTGGAACAGCGCCTGGAGCAGGCCCACGACGAACTGGTGGGGCTGGAAGCACGCATACAAGGCATCCCCGCGCTGCGCGATAAACAGCAACTGCAGGCGCGGCAGGAAAGCCTGACCCAACAGTTGCAACAAGGCACCCGCCCCCTGCTGGAGCAGGATCAGCAGCGCAGCCGCAACTTCACCGCATTGCGCAATCTGCGTGATCTGCTCAACCGTCACAGCATCGAGCTGGAACTGCCGCTGTTCGCCAGCAAGGGCTGGCGCGCCACCAGCAAGGAGCTGCTGGCCCTGGAGCAGCGCCCGATACCGGACCTGAATCAGATGCTGGCGCGGGACTGGATCGATTTGTCACCGCTGGAAAGCGGTCTGGAACAGGCCCGCGCCGAGCAGCAGTTGCACAACTATTTGGCGGAGCAATTGCACGGACAGGCGGAAACCGCCTCCGACCGGGAAAGCCTCTCCCTGGCGCAGCGGCTGGACCGTCTGGTGACGCAAAGAGCACAGTCTCTGGAAAAACTGGACGAACAGCAAAAGCAGATTCAGCACCGCATCAGCACGCTGGAATCGAAACGGGTGAACTATCCCCGTGACGTGGAGGAAGCACTACAGGCGATCCGCGAGCAGTGCCCCCAGGCCGACCCTCGTGTGCTCTGCGATCACGTGGAAGTGCAAGACCCGGAATGGCAAATGGCCATCGAGGGTTACCTGGGCGGCGCCCGCTTCGGCATTCTGGTGGAGCCGGATTACGAAGCGGAAGCGATCCGCGTGGTACGCCGATTGGCCGGCCGCCAGCGCAACAAGGCCCGGGTGATTCAGGGCGAGCAGGCGCGGCGGGACGCGGAGAAAGCCGCCCTGCCGGCGGAGTCCATCTTCCATGTGCTGCGTTTTTCTCATCGCACGGCGGAGCATTATCTGAAGGCGTCCTACGGCAATGTGGTACGAGTGGACGACGCCGAAACCCTTCGCCGCACCCGGCGCGGCATTACCAGCGACGGTCTCGGCTCCGGCAACTACGCACTGTTCCGCTGCGATCTGGACGACAGCCAGTTGGTGTTCGGCGAGACCGCCCGCGAGCGCAACCTGTATGCGCAGCGCAACGCCCTGATGGACGTACAGGAAAGCTACCGCCACGCCAGCGACGACTATCAGGCGGTGCGGCAATTGCAGCAGCAGGTGCTCGAGTTCAAGCCGCTGGACTGGGTGGCCACCGTCACTCACCTGCTGCAATGCCAGCGCCAGCTGTCCGACACCGAACAGGCCCTGGCCAATCTCGACCTCAGTGACCATGAAGAGCTGGAACGGCAACAGCAGAACGCCCGTCAACGGCACAAGCAGCTGACCCAACGGCAGGGCGAATTGAAGGAGGAAAACGGCAAGCTCGGCGAGCAGCAACACGCCTGCGAACGTGCCATCAGCGCCCTTGCCGATCAAAGTGAGCAACTGCAGCAGGACCAGGAAGACGCCGAGACGCACCTGCACGCCTGTACCCGCTACTGGCCGGATCTGGATGTACTGCCCCGTATCGAAGCCATGGACCGGCGCTTGCAAGCCGCCCAGGACGACATCGATTTCGGCAGCGAGGAGCGGGCCCTGCTCAACACCCTGAACAGCAACGCCGTCACCCTGGAACGGCTTGTCGGTGACTACAATCAGCAGGCCCAGCCGGCGGATCAGATCCTTATCGAAACCGCCGAGGAGCTGCACAGCGCCCCGTTCTTCGGCCACGTGCACCACCTGCATCAGCAGCTGGACAACCTGCACAACCGGCTGCGCAACAATGTCCTGCTGAGCAAACTGGAACAGCTGGGCGGCCTGCGCGACACCTTCAACACCACTTTCGTCAGTGATTTGTGCAACCAGATCCAGCAAGCCATCAAGGACGGCGAGCGTACTCTCAAGAATCTGAACAAGGAGTTGGAACACCATTACTTCGGCGCCGACCGGGAACGGTTCTCCTTCGACTGGGAGTGGGTGCAAGAATACAAGGAATACTGGGACTTCTTCCGCGAAGTCACCGAGATTCCCAACCTGGGCGACGGCGCCAGCCTGTTCGAGAGCACCCTCTCCGACAAGGCCACGGCCGTGCGCGACCGGCTGCTCGCGTTGCTGTTGGACGGCGACGAACAGCAGGCGCTGCGCGAGCTGGAGCGGATCAGCGACTACCGGCGCTATCGCCGCTACGACATCCTCAAACACCCGGAAGGCAAGGCGCCGATCCGTCTCAGCCAGTACGGCACCGGTTCGGGCGGCCAATTGGAAACGCCCGCCTACATTATCCGCGCCGCCGCCATCACCAGCGCGTTCCGCTTCAACGAAGGCGACAGCCACCTGCGCATGGTGATCGTCGACGAGGCGTTCATGCACATGGACGAAACCCGCTCGCGCCAGGTGATCCGTTACCTCACCGAAACCCTGGGCCTGCAACTGATCTTCATCATGCCCACCAGCAAGGCCGGCCCCTTCCTGGATCTGGTCAGCAACCAGTTCGTGTTCAGCAAGGTGCCAAGCCCGGTGCCGGTGGGCGAACTCAATACCCGCGTGCTGGTGGACCGCCAGCAACTCAACCAGGAACGCATCGCCGAGCTGTGGGATCAACACCGGCGCGTGATCCGCCAGCAAGGCGCGCTGGACTTCATGGAAGGGATTTCGTGATGAGAAGGACTCTCATGATAGAAGGGCTCTCGTGATGGAAGGAATGCCATGAGCGCGCCGCCCTGGCTGGAGGAGGAGCCCTGGCTGCGGCGGTTACTGAGCTGGTTCCTGGACCGGCTGGAGCGCCCACGCACCCAGGCCATCACCCGGCGGGTCAAAAAAACCACGGTGCCGGAATTGTTCCGCTTCAGCGAGGACACCCGCTATCGCTGGCAGTTGGTGGAACGGCTGGCACAGGAATACCGGGTCTTCAGCATCCATTACGACTCCCGGCTGGATCCTTTTCAGGAACACTACGAGAACGCCCAGCTGCGTCTTGATCCAATCTGCGAGGCACTACTGCGCGACTGGCTCGATCGTCCCCGCGTGGATCCACGGAGACGAGCCTGGCAGAACGCTCTGAGCGGCCATGAAGTGCATTTCCAGGATGGCGGCGCGGCTCTCCTCGATGCCCAACCGACACTGGCGGGTGAATCACCGGAAGACATGGTCGGCCACTTCGTCCTTGCCGCTAATTGGCTGGACAGCGACCCCACCTTGCGTGAACTCTCCGCCCGCTGCTTTCGCGGCGACTCCAAGTTTCTCGATGGCCGCCAGGACCTGCTCGCCCGCCTGTTCGGCGAGCGCGCCCAACGCCTCCGGCCACGTCCTTTACTGCTCACCGCCTGGGCGCCGGCCGGTTTCGACCGCTTACTGATCGTGGAAAACCAGGACAGCTTCCTGCGTCTGGTGGAACAGGCGCCCGCCGGCCACGCCTTGCTCTACAGCGGCGGTTTCCGCGCCAGCGCTCAGCGCCTCACCAGCCCCCACACCCGTTTCGCCTTTCTGCCCGGCAGCGACGGCGCTGATTTCCAGGCGCGCTGGCTCAGTAACACCTTGCCCGCGTTCTTCTGGGGCGATCTGGATTTCGCCGGCCTGGGTATTCTCGCCGCGCTGCGACACAGCCTGCCGCAACTGGCGGCCTGGCGCCCGGGCTATGAGCCCATGCTCCTGGCGCTGGAGGATGGCCAGGGCCATGGCGCCGAACAGGCAGGCAAGGGACGTCAGAACGATCCCGGCAACACCGGCTGCCCCTACGCGGACCAGCAACTGCTGCCCGCCCTCCGCGACCACCAGCGTTTTCTGGATCAGGAAGGCTTCCTCCCGGTTCTGTCCTCCCCCCGGACACCATTGTAATGATATCCATTCTCACATAGACTCGCCGTCATCCCTAACCTTATAAAAATGTCGGGGGCGGCAAATGTCCGGCGCCACACGGGACCCCCTTACGGTCCACGCCTTGTACAGTGAATATCACGGCTGGTTGCACCGCGTGCTGCAGCGCCGCTTGGGCGATGCCGACGATGCCGCCGACCTGGCCCACGATGCCTTCCTGCGTCTGCTGACGCGGCCGCGACCGCTGGATCATGGCAGCGCCCGCCCTTATCTGAGCCGCATGGCCCGGGGGTTGTGCGTGGATCTGTGGCGCCGCCGGGAAATCGAACGGGCCTGGCTGGACACCCTGGCCCACCATCCGCAGGCCGAGGCGCCATCCGCCGAGCAAAGCGCCGCCGCCCTGGAAGCGCTGGTGGCGGTGGACGGCATGTTGAAACGGCTGCCGCCGATGGTGGCGCGCACTTTCGTGCTGTCCATGGTGCACGGCCTGAACGGCAAGCAAATCGCTCAACGTCTGGGCATCACCGACCGTACCGTGCGCAACCATCTGTCGCGGGCGATGCTCGCCTGTCTGCGTTTGCAAGCACGCTTGGATGGCGCCCCGGAGCCCCACTCGTGACACCCTCCGCGCCGCTCAATCCCCGCATTCTCAGCGACGCCGCCGACTGGTTCGCGCTACTGCGTTCCGGCCAGGCCTCGGAGGCGGACACCGAGCGCTGGCGGCAATGGCTGGCCCGGCACCCGGACCATCAACAGGGCTGGCGCCTGGTGGAACAGGTGGAGCAGCGCTTCGAAGCCGCCACCGGCGACCATCCACATCACACCGAAGCCACTCTGGAGCGCGCACGCCATGACCGGCTGCGACGTCGTGGCATAGTCAAGGGATTGGCGCTGCTGCTTGCCAGCGGCGGCCTCGGTTGGTCCGGCTGGCAGGTCACCGGCGCCGGTGAGCGGATCGCCGCCTGGCGGGCCAGCCACCGCACCGGCGTCGGCGAGATCCGCGCCCTGGAACTGGCGGACGGCACCCGGGTGTGGTTGAACACGGACACCGCGCTGAACACCGACCTGACCGGGACCCAACGCCACTTTCAATTACTACGCGGCGAGATCCTGCTGGAAACCGGCCCCGACCCGCGACCACTGGAAGTGGCCACACCGGCGGGCGTCACCCGCCCGCTGGGCACCCGCTTCACCGTCCGTCTGGAACAGGAGCGCACTTTCCTTGCGGTCTACGCAGGTGAGGTGGCGATCACCACCCGTGGCCATCAGCAGGCGCGACTGCCAGCCGGTTTTCAGACCCGCTTTTCCGCAACGGACATCGAGACACCGGCCCGGGCGAACCCGGCGCGTGAGGCCTGGCATCGGGGCATCCTGCTGGCCGACGACATCCGCCTCGACGAACTGGTGAAGGAACTGGGGCACTACCAACACGGCTTCATCAACGTGGCGCCGGAGGTGGCCGGTCTGCGGGTCTTCGGCGGCTATCCGCTGGCGCAACCGGAACGGGCGCTGACCATGCTGGAGGCGGCCTTGCCGATCCGCATCCAACGCCCTCTGCCCTGGTGGACGGAGATCGGCCCTGGCCCCAGCTTCCGGGCAGAAGAAAAATAATTTTCCGCTTTCAGCCGACCTGTTCGATATATCGGTAAGCCCGCACTGTCGGGCACCGACGACAACAGGAGATACCGTGTCACATTCAGCACCGACGCGCCGCCGGCTGCGCGCCCTGGCCCTTGGCGTGGCCCTGGGTCTGGGCGGCGTACCGTTCACCAGCGCCACCGCCCAAACCATCCCGCCCGGCAGCGAGCAACAGCAGTACGACATTCCTCCCGGTCCGCTGAACACGGTACTGACGCGCTTCGCCGAACGCTCCGGCACCTTTATTGCCGGCGACCTCCGGCTGACGGCGGACAAGCACAGCGACGGCCTGCGCGGCCGCTTCAGCCGCGAGGAGGCGCTCGACCGCATCCTGGCCGGCAGCGGACTGATGGCCGAACGTCAAGATGACGGCAGCTATACGCTCAAGGCCGCCAGCACCAGCACCCGGCTCGCCCCTGTGACGGTCACAGCGCCGACTCACCAGGGCGGGCGGCCGCGCACCCTCGACTACGACCGCGCAACCATCGAGGCGCAGCGTCCGCAGGACATCAAGGATCTGTTCAAGAAGGAAGCGTCGGTGGCGGTGGGCGGCCCCATCGCCATGAACCAGAAAGTCTATGTGCGCGGTGTCGAGGAAACCGCCATGGTGGTCACCGTGGATGGCGCCCGGCAGAACAACAAGGTGTTCCACCACAACGCCACCAATCTGATCGACCCGTCCCTGCTCAAAGCCGCGCGCGCCTCTGCCGGTGTAGCGGCGGCCGACGCCGGCCCCGGCGCACTGGGCGGCAGTCTCGCCTACGAGACCGTGGACGCGGCCGATCTGCTGGCGCCGGACGACAATGCCGGCGCTTTCCTGGACGGCCGTTATGCCTCCAACGGCGATACCCGGTCCGTTGCCGGCGCCGCCTTTGGCCGGGCCGGCGGCTTCGAGGGGCTGGGTTACATCAAGCATACCGACGGCAATGACTACGAAGACGGCAACGGCGACACCGCCCGTTTCACCGCCCCCGGACTGATCAGCGGCCTGGTCAAGGTGGCCTACGAGGATGCCGGAGCGGGCCGCTTCGAGCTCAGTCACGAAGTGGTCAACGACGATGCCGCCCGCCCCTACCGGGCCAACTTCGCCGGTCTGGACGGCGGCCGGCCGGTGCCCGATTCCCGGGTCTACGATCTGACCCGCCGCAATACCGTCTTCAATTACCAGCGCGACACCGGCCAGGGTTACTGGAACCCGGCGGTGACGCTGGCTCATAACGAAACCGAACTGGACACCCGCGAAGTGCCGCTGTCCGCGCCGGATACCCGGGTGGTCTACACCGGCATCACCGAAAGCGTCTCCGCCACCCTCAAGAACGTGGCGCACACCCGCTTCGCCAATATCACCTTTGGCCTCGATCATTACGATGACAGTGCCATATTCCGCGAGGCCGGCAGCGCGGACCTGGAGGAAGCCGCCCGCAATACCGGGGTCTTCGTGCAGTTTCGCCAGGATCTGTGGGAACGGCTGGAACTCTCCTATGGTGCCCGCTACGACGACCAGACCTTCACCGGCACCGACGATTCCCACCACGACGACGAGGGCGTCAGCAGCAACGTGTTCGGCGAGTTCCACGTCAACGATCATCTGTCACTGAACGCCGGCTACACCGACGTCTGGGCGGGCACCGCCCTGGCCGAGAACTACATCCTCAACGGCGCCTGGGACTACGCCAATCTGGAACCGGTGCGCGCCCACAACCGCACCGTCGGATTGCACCTGCATCGTGGCGGCTTCTTCGCCGAGGCCAATCGCTTCCGCACCGCCATCGCCAACGCCCGGGTGCCGTCCTACAGCGGCGACCCGGCCGCGGTGGCGGATTTCGACATTGATGGCTACGACCTGGCGGTGGGCTACATGGGACGTCTGGGCGAAGTGTCGGTGAAATACGCCAACATCGATTCGGAGAAAGACGGCGACCCGGCCACCTCTTATGACGGCAACTATTTCACCGCGCCGCTGGGCGAGCTAATCACCGTCAGCGGCGTGTTCGCGGTACCGCGCTGGCCCCTGGAACTGGGCGCCAGCGCGGAAATCGCCCTCGACAACGATGACGTGGAGAGCAGCGGCGCCAAGCAGCAGGGCTACACGGTGGTGGACATCTACGCGGAATACCGGCCGGTGCCGCCGCTGACCCTGCGTCTGTCGGTGGACAACCTCAATGACGAGGACTACGTGGACCGGGCCAGCTATGGTCAGGAGTTCCTCGACGTGAGTCCGCTGTTGGAGCCAGGCCGTTCCATCGCCTTGCAAGCGCGTTACGACTTCTGAGCGGGCCGGCCCCTTTGTCGGGTTTATCGCGGTTCAGAGGGAAACGGTATGACCCTTCATCAGGGATAGCGGAGCCGCGTTACGCCTTTGCGGGAACACCGTAAAGCAGGGTCCCACAAAGGCGTAACGCGGCTCCGCTTCGAGGTAATCGGCAGGCACAGGTGTTCTTATGGCCTTGGAGACATAAATCCGGAGGTTGCTACAACGCCGCTGTGGGAGCTTGCCTGCAAGCGAATGGGCTTCCGGGCCCAAAGATTCGCTTGCAGGCCAGCTCCCACCCCCTTCCGTGCCAGCGGTCGACGTTGTTGGAGCCCGGACGCGTGGCTCAGTCCGCGGTAAGTCCCGTGGTTTCGTCAATGCCGAGATGGACGTTCATGTTCTGCACCGCGGCGCCGGCGGCGCCCTTGCCCAGGTTATCCAGCCGCGCGATCACGCACTGGCGCTCGCCGTTACCGAACAGGAACAGATCCACCCGGTTGGTGTCGTTACTGCCCTGAACGTCGAAGAAACCGCCGTTGAGGCCGGCGGGATCGTCCGGGGCGTGGACGCGGATGAACGGCTCGTCGGCGTACCGGTGCCGCAAGGCCTCATAGAGCTGGCCAACGTCGGTGCCCGGTTTCAGGTGGGACATTTGCAGCGGCACGGTCACCGCCAGCCCTTTGAGGAAGGGGCCCACGGTGGGGACGAAGATCGGAGCCCGGGCCAGGCCGGTGTAGCGCTGCATTTCCGGCAGATGCTTGTGCTCCAGGCCGAGGGCGTAGGCGCGCGGCGCCCGCAGGCGGCCCTCGCTATCGGCTTCGTAGTCGGCGATCATGCTCTTGCCGCCGCCGCTGTAGCCGGTCAGGGAGGTGGCGCTGAGCGGGTAATCCGCGGGCAGCAGACCCGCATCCACCAGCGGCCGCACCGCCAGAATAAAGGCACTGGCGTGGCAGCCCACGTTGGCGATGCGCTTGCTGGCACGGATGCGGTCACGCTGCCCGGCTTCCAGTTCCGGCAGTCCATAGACCCAGTCGTCGGCTACCCGGAACGCGGTGCTGGCGTCGATCAGGCAGGTGTCCGGGTTATCCACCATGGCCGCCGCTTCCCGCGAGGCGGCATCCGGCAGGCACAGAAAGGCCACGTCAGCGGCGTTCAGCAGCCGGGCGCGCTCGTCCGGATCCTTGCGCAGCGCGCTGTCAATGCGCAGCAACTCGATGTCCGTGCGCCCTTCCAGGTACTCGAACAGACGCAAACCGGTGGTGCCTTCCTGACCGTCCACATAAACCTTGAATGCCATTTTCGGATCTCCCGGTGAAACAGACCGCCAAGCCTAAGTATCCGGCGGGGCGCTTGCAACGGACAGGTTTATTTTCCGCGCTTTCCGCCCCCGATCTCAACCGGCGGCCTTCGGGCTCGCTAAGCGGCAAGGTCCCCGGCGGGTCCGAAGAACTCGAAATGGATGTCGGCGTCCTCCACGGCGCGCTGCTTCAGCAGCCGCCAACCGTGCTTCAGCATTGGCGCCGGGCCGCATAGGTAGAATTCCGCGTCCTGGTCTCCGATCAGTTGATCCAGCAGAGCGGAATCCAGCAGGCCCTCACTGTCATGAAGCGCCCGGATACGGTCCTCATCAGTAGCCTCGCTGAAGCGTACATGGACGGTCAGATTGGGATACTCCTCGCGCAGCGTGGCCAGTTCCCGCTCGAACGGACGCACCGCTCCGTTAAGGGCGCACTGAATAAAGATCACTTCCCGGTCAGGCTGCTGCTCCAAAGCCGCATAGAGCATGGACAGGATCGGCGTGATACCGACACCGCCGGCAATCAGGACCAGCGGCTTGCCGGCCTCCGCGACGGGGGTCAACACAAACTCACCGCAGGGCGGCGCCAGTTCCACCACATCGCCTTGCGCGATTCGGTCATGCAAATAGTTGGAGCAAACACCGTCCGGGGCCCCGGCGTCACAGGCCAGCTCCCGCTTCACGCTGATCCGGTAGTGCTCCGAGCCCGGCCGGTTGGACAAACTATAGTTGCGCATCACCGGCACACCGTTTTCAGGCGTGACACGCAACGTCACGTACTGACCGGGCTGATGGGGTTGTAAAGGTTGGCCGTCTTCAGGGACCAGATACAAGGAAACGATATTGTCGCTGGCAGCTTCCCGTTGCCGGACGACGAACCGCTTGAAGCCTTGCCAGCCATGGACCTCGGTCTGGTGGCGGTAAATCTCACCTTCGCGTTGAATAAAGAGATCCGCCAATGCCCCGTAAGCCGCCGCCCACGCATCAATGATCTCATCCGTGGCCGCTTCGCCCAACACTTCCCGGATCGACGCCAGCAGGTTCTCTCCCACGATCGGATAATGCTCGGCCTGGATGCCCAGAGAGACATGCTTCTGGGCGATCAGTTCCACCGCTCCCGCCAGCATGGCCGGGTTTTCGATGTTCCGTGCGTAGGCGCATATGGCGGCCGCCAGCGCGCGCTGTTGGGTTCCCGCATGCTGATGGGCCGGATTGAAGAACGCCAGCACCTCCGGGTTTTCCCGGAACATCCGTTGATAAAAGTGGCGCGTCAGCACCTCACCATGGTCCTCCAACACGGGAACGGTTTGTTTGATGATCTCCATCTGGGCCGCTGACAGCATGGCACCTCCTTAAGGTACATTAAAAATACATCTTATAAAGAGGTATATTATGTACATCTTTAACATAAATCAAGTTCGCCCCGCCGCAGCCAGGTGCTTGACTTTCCGTGGTTCCGCCGACACCGTATTTCCCGCTCACCTCAAGCAAACTCTTTCCACCCTCGGCAGTGACCGCCATGCCCCAGTCCGGCCCTCTGACACTCTACCGCCAGGCCTTGAAGGATGGCTTCACCATGGACTCCGGCCAGGAACAGGCCGTGATCGCGCTGCAACAGTGTTTTGACGCTTTGAAACGGGGCGAACGCCCCGCCGGGCTCTATCTTTGGGGACCGGTGGGCCGTGGCAAAACCTGGCTCATGGACCAGTTTCATCACAGTCTTTCGGTCCCGGTCCGCCGCCAGCATTTCCACCATTTCATGCAATGGGTGCATCGACGCTTGTTCCAATTAACTGGCCACGGCGATCCGCTTCGCCACTTGGCGAGGGAGCTGGCCGGTGAACTGCGCGTGCTCTGCTTCGACGAGCTGTTCGTCAGCGATATCGGTGACGCCATGCTGCTGGGGCCGCTATTTGAAACGCTCATCGACGCCGGACTGACGCTGATCATCACGTCCAACTGCGCACCGGAACATCTGTATCAGGATGGTTTTAACTATGACCGCTTCGCCCCCGCTGTCAGCGCACTACAGCAACATCTCAAGGTGCTCCGGGTGGACGGCGGGCAGGACCACCGGCTCCGCGATGGCGGCGCCTTTTCCCGATACTGGGTCATGGATCGCAAGCCGCTGGAAGGCGCTTTCCTGGAGTATCTCGAAACGGGAGAATCGGCTACCGACGCCCCCTGGACATTAGAGCGGCGCCTCTTGCCGGTGGTCCGGCGTGGGAAACACGCACTCTGGTCCACCTTCGCTCAACTCTGTGAAACACCCCGATCCAGTTCTGATTACATGGCGCTTTGCGACCATTTTCAGGCGCTTTTTCTCAGCCATGTGCCGGCCCTGGGCGGCACGCCGAGGGCGTCTCGTATCGCCCGCGGCACCGAGGACGCCGCCAGCCAGGTCGCCGCCGGCGATCGGGCGCTGCCGGCCCTGTCCAGGCACGACGACGCCGTCCGACGGTTGATCGCCCTGGTGGACGAATGTTATGACCGTGGCTGCCCCCTCTACGTGCACGCCGATGTATCGCTGGATTCTCTCTACACGGAAGGGCATCTGATCTTGCCCTTTCAGAGAACAGTGAGCCGGCTCCATGCCATGCAGACCTGGCCGCACCCTTCGTCGGACCCGGGAAGCAGCCAGACAGAGAGACTCACTCTCCCTTGAGTTCCTTCAACTTTTGTTCCAGCTCGGCGATCTTGCGGCGCGCTTCATCGCCTTCAGGAATGTCGCGGCCGCTGTCACGCCATTCGATGGCCGCCTTGAACCCTTCGGTCTGAGCATAACGGCGGAACCAGAGACCTTCCGGATTGTGTCGGGTGATGCCATCGAACACCGTGGCCAGCATCTGGGTCTGCTCCAGGCCCATGGTCAGCATGACCTGATTCACCACCAGTTTGTGCATGCTCAGATGGCTGCTTGGCACCCCGGCAATGCGCCCCGCCACTTCCATGGTCTTGGCGTCCAGTTCCTCCTCCGGCACCACATAGTTGGCCAGGCCCCATTCACCAGCCTGCTTGCCGGAAATCAGATCCCCGGTGAACATCATCTGCTTGGCCCGGACAGGCCCAAGCCGATACGTCCACATGGCGGTCGTCGGACATCCCCAAACCCGGGTCGGCATGTAACCGATACGTGCGTTCTCGGCCATGATCATCAAATCGCAGCACAGAGCGATATCGCTTCCGCCGGCGGCGGCGGCGCCATGAATCTTGGCAATCGTGGGTTTACGGGACCGCCAAAGGCTCATGAAATCCTCGGTGTTCCGCTTCATATGGGCGTAGTCGACCATCGGATCCCAAGGAGTAGCTTCCTGCTGACAGGGATTCTCTCTTTGTGATTCAGCGTAGTAGGTCAGATCGTAACCGCCACAAAACCCCTTACCGGCGCCTTCAACGACAATCACGTGGACCTGGTCATTGTCTTCCGCCCACCTTACCGCGCGCCGAATATCGTCACCGGTTTCATCGATGATGGCATTGAGTTTCTCCGGACGATTGAGGAGCAGCCTGGCGATTCTCGGGTTTTTCTCATCCTGGGAAATCCGGACGGTTGTCAATTCCAGCATGATTCTCTCCAATAAGGGGGTTTTCGACTTCTTGACAGTCAGTCATGACTGACTGCAAAGTATCACCCTGGATTTCGGAGTGCAAACTCAATGAAGAGCTCAACGTCCAAAGCACGGCCTTCCCCTTCCTTGAAGGATCGGATTACCGACGCGGCGGTGGCATTGCTGATCGACGAAGGCGTGGCAAGAACCACAACGGTGGCGGTTCAGAAAAGGGCGAACGTGAGTCGTGGGGCTCTGCTCTATCACTTCCCGAGCAGAGCGGAATTACTCGCCTCCACCATCGAGAGGCTGGTGCGGATGAACGAGCAGCAGATCAATGAATCCTTTCTGAGCTGCTCGGACCCGGCCGAGGACGTGGAAAAAGCGCTGATCGCATTGAGCGACAACATGGCCCGTCCCTCGTATCTGGCTGAAATGGAGCTGTGGGCGATCTCACGAAACGATCAGGAATTACGCGACGCCCTCTACCAGGCGGAAAAAGCTGCCCGCTTTGATCTGGACCGGGTGGTCGGGAAGCTCCTTGAATGCTGGAAGAAGCACGAAAATTATCAGCTTCTGGCGGATCTGAGCGTGGAGTTCCTCAGAGGCGTGGCCTTTTCCGACATCCTGAGAAAACGGCCCGAATACCGATGGCGAATGATTTCGTTATGGGTTGAAGTGATCAAAAAATCACTGGAAACCTGAGCATCGTCACCGAAAGCTCTTTTCGTCTCAGTTCGGGCGGGTTGGCAATCCATCCTCATTTGAAAATAAAGAAACAGGAGACGAATCGATGAGCCAGGCCATTCCTCATGACGACATTGAGGCCGCCAAACTGCTTGAACAGGCTCCCAGCCCGCTGGCACTGTTGCGCCGAACCGTTACCCGGCGTCCGGATCATCCGGCGCTGGTCTATCTGCGCGATGCCAACGACCAGCACCCCGTGACATTCACTTATGGTCAATTACTCGAGGAAGTAGAGACCCTTTGTCGAGCATTGAAAGCGCGAGGCGTCAGTCAGGATGACGGCATCGCCATACTGCTGCCACTGGTTCCTCAGGCGGTATCCAGCCTGATTGCCGCCCTGACCGTGGGCGTCGCCTTCCCGGTGAATCTGTTGCTGTCTCCGGAAGCGATGGCCGCCCAGTTCAAACTGGCCCGGGCCAGAGAGATCATTGTCATGGGCCCTCACCCCGCCCTGGACGTCCACGAGCGGGTCGGCGCCGCCATCGAGTTACTGGATAGCGAGATCAACCTGATCGAGGTGGCTCTGGGCGAGCCGACCTCAGCTTCGTTTTCCTGGGCACAGCTGCTTGCAGACGGCAATACTGATTCGCCTGTTGAGGATTTTCCCGCGGCACCGGCGGCGCTGGTTCATACTGGCGGCACCACCGGCGCCCCCAAACTTGCCGAACTGACGCAGCGCAATCTGGCGGCCGGCGCTATCATGGCCGCCTCGGCGCTTGGCTGGCGGAAGAACGACCGCATTCTTACCGGGCTGCCTCTGTTTCACGTTGGCGGTTCCGTCGACATGCTGCTTTCCGGCATCGCGGCCGGCGTCACGCTGATGTTTCCTACAGCCCTGGGCCTACGCAATCCAGAAGTCATCAGCCGCTTCTGGCCTTTGGTGGACGAGACCCGGGCGACCCTTGTCGGCGGAGTACCGACCATGCTCTCGGCGATGGTATCCAGCCCACGTGCCGGCTCGACACTGAGTACATTACGAGGGTTCGTAACCGGCGGCTCACCACTGCCCGCCGAATTGAAGCGGAAGGTGGAAGAAGTCAGCGGCAAACCGGTGTGCCAGCTTTATGGCCAGACTGAAACCGCCGGCATCACCACCGCTCAAAGCGCTGATGGAAGTTATCACCCGATCCTCGGCGGCAGGCCCATCCCCATGATGAAGGTGGCGATTGGCGGCCCGAACGGCAGCTTCCAACCCGGCGACACCGGTGAAGTGTTCGTGTCCGGTCCGAATGTCTTTCTCGGCTACCGCACCAACGACGGTATTCAGGGCGGCCCGGCCGATGGCTGGATCAGCACCGGGGATCTTGGTGAAGTCACCGAGGAAGGCGACCTGCGATTGGTTGGCCGCAGCAAGGAAATCATCATCCGTAGCGGACACAATATCGACCCGCTACTGATTGAAGAAGTGGCCATGGAACATCCGGCCGTGGCTCAGGCCGCCGCGGTCGCCATGCCCGATGCCTATGCGGGTGAACTCCCGGTTTTGTATGTCGCGCTGACACCGGGAGCGCAGGTCAGCCCCAAGGAACTCATCGCGCATACGGGTGAGCGCATCGCCGAGCCGCCTGCCCGGCCAAAACACGCCTTTATCCTTGAGGAAATGCCACTCACTCCCGTGGGGAAAATCGCTCGCTATAAACTCAAGCAAATGGCCACCGAGCATCAGGTTAGTCACGCACTCTCCTCCATCGAGACCTTGGAGAAAGTGACTTGCCAGGACAATGGTGCCAGACAGGTGGGTTTGTACTGGAAGCAGAAACCGACAAGCGAGCAGCGGAAACTTGCGGCCACAGTACTGGCCGATCTGGGGCTTGAGCAGGTGTAGCCTCCTGCCGATGATGCGCTGCCAGAAGGGATAATCGGCGCAGCCCTGGGGCGGAATACCATGGGTATTCCCGCTTCCAGGGCCAGCGAGCCGGGTATATCGGCAATGTCATCTATCTCTCACGCAATAGGTACATCGCCCCTCGGATACATTGTCCCCGTTCAAACAGGCTGTCAGCCCCTGAAGCAGGTACCGAAAGCGGCTTCGATCAGTTGCTTGTCGGTATCGTCGGTCACGCCATCCTGATTGATATCCGCCCAGCTGGAGCCGTCGGTCAGCGACCTGTAGCGTTGCCACTCCGCCACATCGGCCTGATCAACCTGGCCATCGAGATTGATATCACCGGTGCAGGAAGCCTTGGAAGCAAGCAGGTCCGCCAGTTCGGTTCTCAACACCTGGTAGTTCCCGGCCTGCTCCTCGTTGAGTGCGGCCTCGCCAGCGGCCAGCAGGTCGCGCTCCTCGGTATCGAGGGTGGGTTCGGAGGTGTTCTGATCGATCACATAGAGCTCATCGACCACAGTGTCGTTCACGCAGGCGGTATTCGCCGCCGGGCTCGCCGGATCGTAGAGGTCCGCGTCGTAGAGTGTTTCGTCGTAATCGTCATAGACATTGCGCACCAGCTTGAAGCGCTCATTGCGCACTGCATAGGCGGCCTTGGGATAGATATTGTCGACTACCGTCTTACCCGTGTGTTGCTGCCAGGTGGCCAGTTCGCAGCATTTGCCAAAGCCCTGCGCCGGCGCGCTGGCGTCGTCCGGGTTTTCGCCGAACCAGAGGCCGCCGTTGTCGTGGCAGACGCCCGCATCCGGAGTAATCTGACTACAGGTGGAGCCGTTACTGAATACGCAGGGGCTGTTCATGCCGCCATTGGCGTGGTGATTAGTGCCGATTTCCGTGTAATTACTGGTGCGGATCGGCGCTTGCCTGGGGTTGTCCAGATAAGGTTTGAGCGGCTGGGAATCCAAAGGACGCGATACCTCGGTGTGGACATCCGCAATCCCCGCCAACTCCCCAACAAGTTGATAAAGGTCGACGATATTGACCATGGCATCTACTGCGCGGCCCGGCTCGGCAATACCCGGTCCGACCACCAGGCCAGGGTTCCAGACCCCGGTTTGGTAGGCGGTGGACTTGGCGCGGGTCACGTCGAAGGGCACTTTCACCGTGGTGCCCAGGCTGCCGTTGTCGCTGACCAGGATCACGTAGGTGTTGCTGTCGCCGTCGTAGACCAATTGCCCCTCATCACCGTAGGTCGCCACCCCGATATTGACCAGGAAGCGCCCCAGTTCATGGTCCAGGGATTCTTCCATCAGATTGGACAAGGTGCGCTGGTCAATCAGGGAAGCGCAGTCAAGACCTCCGGCATCCGGGCTATCCGGAAGCGTCGCACTGGGTGGCTGCATCAAGGGCGTGTGATTGGTGGCAAAGCTCAGCGCCACCATCCAGGGCTGATCTTGCCGGTCGACCCAATCCGCGGCGGCGTCGATCAACTGACTGCCCCGATAGGTGCGGGCACGCGGATCCGTCGGCGGCACCGCTTCCACTTCGCCGTTTTCATGATTGATCACCAGTGGCGAGACATAGTGGCCACTCAGGCGGTTGAAATCGATGTAATCCGGGACCGAAGCCCCGCAGCTCTCACGCGGATCGAAAATACCACCCTGATCCCGGCACACCCGGCCCGGCGCCTGGGGCGTGGTGGCCACGGTGTTCATCACCTCACAGGCGCCGTCAGGCATCCAGCAGGCGCCGCTGTTGGCGCCTTTCAGGGGGGCGACGCGCAAGTCGGGCACGAAACCACACGTATAGTCTCCGTCCTCTCCCACCCCACCGGCGGTGGTGTCGATGGACGACGGGTCGCCGGTCTCATCCAGCCAGCCCTCGAAATAGTCGAAGCCCGTGGCGTCCCGCGCCATGCCCAAACCGTAGGGGTTGTTGGCCTGAATCCCCAGGTGGTATTTGCCGAACAGCGCACTCTTGTAGCCAACCGGCTTGAGCAGCTTGGGCAATGTCGTTTCGCTGGGATTGACCATGTAATTCGCCAGGTCGTTATTGCCCAGGGCGGTATAAACCTGGGTGCGGAACGGATAGCGGCCCGTGAACAAGGCGGCGCGCCCGTTGGAACAGGCCGGCATCGCCCAGAGATTGTCAAAGCGCACCCCCTGCTCGGCGATGGCGTCGATGCTTGGCGTCGCGGCCGGCGTATAGCCGCCATAACCAAACTGAGCCCACTGATCAATGCCGATGTCGTCCACCACCACCAGCACGAAATTGGGAGGGGTTTGTTCCGCCGGTTCCTCCGCGGCCGATGAGTGGCTGTCTCCGCCGCAGCCGATAAGCTGAATCATGGCCAGGCTCAGGCACACGGGGCCGAGCCAGCGGCCCACGAAACGATCCGTTTTAATATTGTTCTTCATCCGGGTCTCTCCAGGAAATCCAGTTGCCGCATGCAAAAAGGCCACGCGGCCCCCACCACTGATACAACACGCCCAGTCCACCGGCGCGCCCCAAAATGCGTTTTCCGCCACATACAATTTGAGCACAGCATCCCGTTTCCCGGCGGGCAGGCAAATACCATAAACAGGGTAGACAGAGGGAAAGCCGGCCAAAGTCCGGCACCGGCATACCATGAATTGGGTATAGTGATTAGCGGGTTCCAATTGCGATGATTGACTCATTCAACAAGGCGGCTTTCCATGACCGACACCCCTGCCAGCCCTGACCTGGAGCGGACCGACCCTGTCCGGGTGCTGCTGCTGGAAGATGACACCCCGCTGCGAGAACGTTTCGCGCGGATTCTCGAAGACTGGCCCGGCGGCGAGTTGGTGGCGGCTTGTGCCACTCTGGACGAGACACTGGCCCTGCTCAGGCAACAGCCGGTGGATTTATTGATGACCGATCTGAACCTGCCGGATGGCCATGGCATCGAGGCGATTCACCTGCTGAGCAAACTGTATCCGAATGCCGATGCCATGGTGATCTCGGTGCTGGCCGATGACGAAACGGTGCTCGCCGCCATCGAAGCCGGGGCCGTGGGCTATCTGCTCAAGGACGCGGATCCCTTTGAACTGGTGGAATCCATCGAGGAACTGCGCGCCGGGGGATCGCCGATTTCCTCGTCCATCGCCCGCATTCTGGTACGGCGCATGACGGCTCCGCCCCCGAGCCCGTCGGGGCCACCGCTCACACCACGAGAAACCGAGATATTGCGCGGCATCGCCAAGGGGTTCACCTATGCCGAATTAGCCGAGTGGCTGAGTATTTCCCGTCAGACCGTGCCAGTGCATATTAAAAACATTTACCGCAAACTGGCCGCCAATAACCGGTCGGAAGCCGTCTACGAAGCGTCGAGAAGGGGTCTGATTCGATTGTGATACGCAAGCTGGGGTTGGGGGCGTTGTGGGGGCTGCTGCTGGCACTGGCGAGTGTGCCTCTATGGCTGAAAATGCCCGCTCCCGAGAAGGGTGCCGTCAACGAAGTGCTGCGCTTGGAAGGGGGGAACTGGAAGCCGGTCACCCTGCCGCAAGCGCGCCGGCCCTCAGGCAGTTGGGAACATTACCGGTTCGTCTTTCAGAGCGAAGAGAACGCCGCTCCGAACCTGTTTATCCCGACGGTCAGTCAGCGCGCCATCATTGAACTGGCGGGGGAAGAGATCGCCGACACTCAGCATCGCACCACCCTGATGGGCATGGCATCCGGTGTCGCGGCTCTGGTTCCTTTACCCAGAGGCTTGCTGCGCCCCGGCGACAATGCGGTCGACATCCACGTTCAATCCCTGAGCCTGGTCCCCTCCTATCTGTCCACTGTCTATGTCGGCAATGCGAACGAGCTTTCCCGCTACTACCGCGGTCAGGTGTTCCTGCTCGAATATTTGCGTCTCATGATTCCCGCTGGCCAGATACTCATCGCGCTGGTGGTGGCGGTGCTGTGGTTGTACCGGCCCCGGGAGGCGCTATTCGGCTGGCTGTTCCTGCTGTTGACGACCTCTATGTATCTCTATCTGGGCATGATGCGCGATCTGTTGCCTCAGTTGCTCGCCGTGATGCCCTACCTGCACATGCTTGGCTCCTCCGCCGCCGCCATCCAGGTGATCATCGTGTTGCTGATCGCGGGCATCCCGCCACCGCGCTGGCTGAAGCTGGCGGCGGTGCTGGTACCGGTGGCGTGTATCGTGTTGGCGCTCAGCGGTGTTGTTCCTGCTCCCCAGTTGGTGAAGCTGGTGAATGCGCCGCTCAATATCCTGGGGCTGCTGGCCAGCCTGGTCATCACCGCCTGGGCCGCCGTGACCAGGCATCTGAGCGAGGCCTGGCTACTGTTGCTACCGTTGCTGCTGGCGGTGCTCGCGGCCTTCCATGACTACGCGGTGATCACGACCCGGCTGGACGGTCCGGTGCTTCTCTCCGTGTACTATCGGCCCGCTCTGATGATCGGTATCGCCATGATTCTGATGCGCCGTCTCGGTGTCAGTCTGAACCAGCTGGACGGCGCCAATGCCTATTTGACGCAACGCCTCAACGAGCAGGAACGGGAGCTGGAGCGTCTGCACCAGGATGAGCGCCGGAAAACCGCTCAGCGAGCCCTCAGTGAAGAGCGCCGTCGACTGACGTCGGACTTACACGACGGTCTGTCAGGGCACCTGGCCTCGATCATCGCACTGTCTGAACGAGAAAAGTCCGAGCTGGTGGAGCGCGCCGCGCGCGAAGCCCTCGACGACCTGCGTCTGGTGATCCACTCACTGGATATTCAGGACCGGGAATTGCCGGTCGCTCTCGCAGGCTTGCGCGAGCGCCTGGAGCGGCAACTCAAACGCATTGGGGTCCGGCTGGAATGGTCCATGGCACAACTGCCGGAGATACAGGGGGTGACGCCGTCACAAGCGCTGAATGTCCTGCGCATCCTGCAAGAAGCGATCACCAACGCGATCAAGCACGGTCATGCTTCCTTCATTCAAGTGAAGGGGGATCAGGCCGAAGACGGCGCCGCACGTATTCAAGTGGAAAACGATGGCGTCCCCATTCCCCGCAACCCGAACCGTTCAGGTTCCGGTTTACCCAATATGCGACGTCGCATCCGTCAGCTTGGCGGCGTTATTGAAATCGCCCCCCTGGATCAAGGCACACGACTGACTCTGCTGTTGCCGCCACACCTGCCCGGCTCATCCACACTTACCTGACCGCCGCCGGAACGGCGACACCCTGCCAAAGCCAGTACGACTACCATAAACAGGGTATAGGGATCTCCCTCTCGGCCTGTCACCCTTTTCCAGAACAGGGGGGATCACCATGACCAGTCGCGAGGGAAGCAACGATAGGCCCGGAGCTCGTCGTTTGCCACGCTTGTGGTTGGGCTTGCCCGTGCTTCTTATGGTTGGGGTACTGGTTGGGTTGATAAGGCACCCTTCCCACCAGACCCACACCTCCACCACCGAGATGCACTGGGTGGATGAAAGCCAGTGCCGGCAATGCCATCAGCCACAGTTCGAGGACTGGCAAGGCTCGCATCACCAACTGGCCATGTTGCCGCCAACGGAAGACAGTGTGCGTGGCGATTTTGACAATGCGCGGCCGCGCCACGATACCGAAAGCCTCCACTTTTTCCGTGAAAATGACGAATTTCATGTGCGGGCCACCAGTGCCGATGGCACACCGGATGAGTTTCGCGTGGCCTATACCTTCGGCTGGGCGCCCTTGCAGCAATACCTCCTGGAAATGGAAAACGGCCAACTCCAGGCGCTGGGCATGGCCTGGGACACAGAACGGGAACGCTGGTTTCCACTCTACCCGGAGGCGACGGACGCGCATCATCCACTGCATTGGACACAGCCAACCCAGAACGCCAACACCCACTGTATCGAATGCCACACCAGCGGTTTCCAGCTCGGCTACGATGCCAAACGCGACCACTTCGACAGCCACTGGCGGGATCTCGGTGTTGGTTGCCAGGCCTGCCACGGCCCGGCCTCGGAACACCTGACCTGGGCACGGGGCCCGGAACGGCATTCCGACACCGGCCCCGCCGACAAGGGCTTTCCCCTCTCGCTGACGCCGGGAACCCGGCAGCTGGAAACCTGTGCCCAATGCCACAGCCGTCGCACGCCACTGGGCCACCCGGTGTACGGCGAGCGCCTGGACGACAATTACCTGGTCAGCCAGTTAAGCGCGGATCTTTATCAAGTGGACGGCAAAATTCTCGATGAAGTGTTCGAGCACGGATCCTTCATGCAAAGCCGAATGCAGCAGGCCGGGGTGGAGTGCAGCGATTGCCACAACCCTCACAGCGGCCAATTGCGTGCTCCCGGAAACGCGGTTTGCACCCAGTGCCACAACCCCGAGGGTCAGACCATCCGCCCCGGTCTGGATGGAAGCGGCCTGCAGGCCGGCGACTATGGCAATCCCGATCACCATCACCATGCTCCCGGCTCCCCCGGTGCTCAGTGCCGCAATTGCCATATGCCCGGCAAGGTCTACATGGGCAACGACCTGCGCCACGATCACAGCTTCAGTTCACCGGACCCGGTGCAAGCGCGGGCGCTCGGACACAGCGACGCCTGCATGGACTGCCACGCGGATAAAAAGGACGACGAACTGATAACCACCTTCCGCCGGTGGTATCCCGACCACCAACCTCGCGATAGCGGCTATGCGCGGACACTGTTCAAGGCGCGGGCAGGACGCCCCGGCGCCGCCCGCGCGCTACTGGCCCAACTGGCGCGAGACGATTTGCCTGCCCTGCGCCGGGCCGCTCTGGTGGCGGAACTGCCCAACTACCCTTCCGCGGCAGCGCAACGACAGTTGTTTGAAGCCCTCGACCATCCCCACCCGAATGTGCGCCGGGCGGCTATCGACAGCGCTACTGCCCTGTTGCCACCGGAGCAGCTCACGCCGCGCCTGCGGACCCTGCTGGACGACCCGGTGCGCGCGGTGCGTGTGAGCGCCGCCGAGCAGATGCTGATGCTCGGCAGCCGGCTCGACGCCAGTCTGTTCGAGGAATACGAACAGCTTCAGCTGTCCCTGCTGGCCAATGCCGAAACGCACTTCAATCTCGCCAACCTGTATCAGGCCACGGGCCGGGATGAACAGGTAGCGCCTCATCTGCGCGCCGCCCTGGAGCGTAGTCCGGCCTTCTCCCCCGCCGCCATTGCCTTGGGTCAGTGGCTTGACCAACAAACTCCCGGCGCCGGTTTGCCTCTACTTCAGGAACAGGCGCGCACCTACCCCGACGATGCCAATCTGCAACACGCTCTGGGGCTGGCTCGGATCCGCGCGCGACAGCTTCGCACCGGCATCCAGGCTCTGCAACGGGCCCACCGGCTGGCCCCCGACAACAGCCAGTACGCCTGGGTACTGGCAGTGGCATTGCACGACACCGGAGAGCGGGAACGCGCACTCCAACTACTTCGGGATCAGGTACGGCAACACCCGGCCAACCGTCCGCTACGTCTTGGATTGATCAGTTACCTGCCGGCCGGAGAGGAACGTGACCGTCTGCTGAACGAGCTGCGGGACCTCAACCCGGATGACCCAGTGGTACAGGCAGCGCGATTACAGACTGGAATGACAAGAAAATCCATACCCACTTGGGGAGATCAATAATGAAATCATACATCTTGCTGTTCGCCGGCATGCTGGCCCTCGGCGGCTGCGGTTCTGACTCCAGTTCGCAGTCGACTGGAGGAGAGGGGTCACCCGACGATCCGCTACCGCCCAACATTCTGTTCATCGTCGTGGACGATGCCGGCGTCGATCAGTTCGAAGCATTCGGTTACGGCGGCGCGCCCCCCGCCGCCCTCGCCAAGGCCGGGGTACGCTTCCGCAATACCTGGTCCATGCCCACCTGCTCACCAACCCGAGCTACTTTTTTCAACGGCCAGTATCCGTTCCGCAGCAGAGTACGCAACGCCATCGTCAGCACCGACCTGGCGAACTCGCAGCCCTCTCCCTATGCCTTGACGATTCCCAAACTTCTGCGTGAGGAGAAGGGCTACGTCAGCGCCTTGGTGGGCAAGATGCACCTGACCGGTTCCGACCTGAACCCGGACAACCATCCGCTGCACGATGACGCCATGCGCGAGCTGGGTTGGGATTATTTTGCCGGGTATCTGGATGGCGCCCCCTACCCCATCGACACCACCGCTGGTGGCGTGGCGCCAGAGGGGACCTATCAATGTGGCTTCGTTCCCACCACCGCCGCCGATGGTGACAATGGCGCCGATTTCGGCGTCTGCTACCTGCCGGACAACCATCCCAGCGGGCACGCCTGGATCCCCATGGACCCAGCAATTGACCTGCCCGGCCAGGATAACGCAACCCCCGGACGCTCCTGCCTGGAACTGGGCGGCATTCTTGATCCCGGCACCCTGACGGCCAGCGAGGAGCGGCGCGCCGAACTCGATTTCAATGCCCAGAACGGCTATTACACGGGCGAATGGAAAATCAACCATGAAGATGGCGGCAATGAAACCCTGCGCGCTCCCGACGCCCGCGCCCGGGGGTATCGCCTCACCCTGGAAGCGCAATATGCCATCGACTGGATCGCCGAAAAGCAGTCGTTTCACTCTGATACCCCCTGGATGATGACCGTGGGCTTTTCCGCCCTGCATGCACCGTTGCAACCCCCGCCGGCCTCACTGCTGCCCCACCCCGACGCCACCCCAAGTCTGCTCGGCTGTGGCACCCCCGTGGCGGACGGTCTGGCGGAGGTGGGATTGCCCGTCACCGGCGACATCGGCGACTTTGCCCAGCAGCGCATCGTCGCTCAACACATGCTGGAAGCGGTGGATCATGAAATCGGACGACTGTTGGAGGAAACCCATATCGCCAAAAGACTGGAGGACGGTAGCCTGCAATACAATCCGGATAGCAACACTGTCGTGGTGCTGGTAAGCGACAATGGCACTTATATGCCCTCAGTGAAGCTGCCATTCGACCCGTTGCGCGCCAAAGGGTCTCTGTACCAAAGCGGCGTCTGGGTGCCCCTGGTCGTGGTTGGGCCGGAATCGATCGTCGCCAACCCCGACCGTGACGTTGAACACCTGATCAACACTACCGACCTGTTCAGCCTGTTCCGGGAAATCGCCGGTATCGAAGATAGTGCCCTACCGGCTTGGCTGCCACGGGATGCACAGCCCGTACTCCCCTACCTGGAAGAACCGGGCCACTCGGGCATTCGCGACTACAACTTCAGCGAGCAGGGCACCAATATCGCTGCCACGCCGCCACCGCCTTGCGTCATCCCCGCCGCCAATACGTGTGTGCAGATCTTCCCCCAAGAAGAAGTGTGTGCGGACCAGGGAGGAGTCTGGTACGGACCGGATGAACACGGTAACGGCGGCTTCGACTCCTGCTGCGCGGTGAACGATCAACTGATTTCGCAAGGCGAGAATCCAGTGGATATTTTCCCACGGGATCAACGGACGCTGCGCAATGATCACTACAAACTGGTGCGAATAAGCCGACAGGATTGCGCACTGGATGCGCTGGTGGACAGCGAAGAATTCTACCAAATCGATCAAGCCATTCCGTCGCCAAAACTGGATCGCGCCGACGCGGATCTACTGGCCAATGGCGAGGGCGATCTAAGCGATGAACAAGCGGCCAACCTGACAGTGCTGCGTGACCAACTGGACCGCCTGCTGGCCACCGCCACTGACTGCCCCGGCGACGGCAACGACGATCTGGTGGTGGACCAAACGGACCTGGACGAGTGGACCTACTGGGCCGACACCGAAGCGGCTCGCGGCCTGTCCAGCTGGTATGACCTGAATCACGACGGCATCACCGATGCCGCTGACCGGGCCATTATCGAAGCCAATTTTGGCAAAGACTGCCGGCTCTAACCCAAACCTTGGATGACGGCTCCCGCCCAGGCGGCGGGAGCCTTTCCGACTAACCGCATGACTGTTTATTCGGACCACCCTGATCGCGCGGTACCCGCTATTATGCGCTGGCCGGGCTGATGATGTAGCCAAGCGCTGAGCACCCCACCACCCACTCAATAGAGCGATGCGCAAGGGTTTGCTATTCTCCCCCACTTGGGCCCCGTTTCCGGGGCACGGCCCACATTCTCCAGAAAACAGGCGAAACCGCGTATATGGCAAAGGAAGATCTATCCGGCCACACCCCGATGATGCAGCAGTACCTGGGCATCAAGGCCGAGCACCCGGACCAGTTGGTGTTCTACCGCATGGGGGATTTTTATGAGCTGTTCTTCGGCGATGCGCAGAAGGCGGCCCGGTTGCTGGACATCACACTGACCCAGCGCGGGCAAAGCGCGGGCAAGCCGATTCCGATGGCGGGGATTCCGTATCACGCGGCGGAAGGGTATCTGGCGCGATTGGTGAAGCTCGGTGAGTCGGTGGTGATCTGCGAGCAGATCGGTGATCCGGCCACCAGCAAGGGGCCGGTGGAGCGCAAGGTGGTACGCATCGTCACGCCGGGGACGGTGAGTGACGAAGCCTTGATGGAAGAGCGCCGCGACAATCTGCTCTGCGCTTTGTGTGAGGACGGCCCCCGCGTGGGCGCGGCGGCGCTGGATGTGGCCGCCGGCCGTTTCGTGGTGACCCAGGTGGAAGGCCTGGAGCAGTTGCAGGCGCTGCTGGAGCGCTGGCAGCCGGCGGAGTTGTTGCTGAGCGAAGCGCATGGTTTCCCGGCGGCATTGACGGAGCGCCCCGGCAGCCGGGTCCGGCCGGTGTGGGAATTCGATGAGGAAGCGGCGCGGCGCCAGTTGTGCAAGCAGTTCCAGGTGCAGGACCTGTCCGGGTTCGGGCAGCCGCCGGGCGCCGCGGTGGCCGCCGCTGGCGCGCTGTTGCAGTACGCCCGCGATACCCAGCGCAGCGCCCTGCCCCATGTCATTGGCCTGGCGGTGGAGTCGTTCGACGACAGCGTGGCCATGGACGCCGCCACCCGCCGCAATCTGGAACTGACCGAAACGCTGGATGGCCGCGAACAGCATTCCCTGGCCTGGGTTCTGGACAACACCACCACCGCCATGGGCGCGCGCCTGCTGAAGCGCTGGGTGCATCAGCCATTGCGTGATCGCGCCGTGCTCAATGGCCGTCAGGATCGTATCGATGCCTTGCGTGACGGCTGGCGTTTCGAGGCGCTGCGCCAGGTACTGGATCAGATTGGTGATATGGAACGGATCCTTGGCCGGGTGGCGCTGCGCTCCGCCCGCCCCCGCGATCTGACCCGCCTGCGCGCCAGCCTGGAAGCGCTGCCGGCCTTGCACACGGCCTTGCCGGAATCCAACGCCTTCGCCGAAGCCCATGAGCGCCTGGGCGCGTTCCCGGAACAGTGCGAATTGCTGACTCGGGCCGTGATCGAGAATCCGCCCATGCTGATCCGCGACGGTGGCGTCATCGCCCCCGGTTACAGCGAGGATCTGGATGAGCTGCGCGCCATCAGTGAGAACGCCGGCGCGGTGCTGGTGGATATTGAAAAGCGCGAGCGCGAGCGCACCGGCTTTGCCACTCTGCGGGTCAAGTACAACAAGGTCCACGGCTACTATATTGAGCTGTCCCGCCGCGAGGCGGAGCAGGCGCCGGTGGACTATCAACGCCGGCAGACCCTGAAAAACGCCGAGCGCTTCATTACGCCGGAGTTGAAGACCTTCGAGGACAAAGCACTGTCCGCGTCCAGCAAGGCACTGACGCTGGAAAAACGGCTCTACGAGGAGTTGATCGAAACGGTGGCGGCACATCTGGGTCCGTTGCAGGTGTGCGCCTCGGCGGTGGCCGAACTGGACGTGCTGGCGACACTGGCCGAACGCGCCGAGGCGCTCGGCTGGGTGCGGCCGCAATTGCTGGAGACACCACTACTGGAAATCGTCGACGGCCGCCATCCGGTGGTGGAGCAGGTGCTGGAAGAGGCGTTCGTACCCAACAGTCTGCACCTGGATGATCGCCGCCGCATGGTCGTCATCACCGGTCCGAACATGGGCGGTAAATCCACCTATATGCGTCAGACCGCGTTGATCGCCCTGCTCGCTCACATCGGCAGCGCGGTGCCCGCCGCCAGCGCCCGCATCGGGCCGCTGGACCGGATCTTCACCCGCATCGGCTCCTCCGACGATCTGGCCGGCGGCCGCTCCACCTTTATGGTGGAAATGTCGGAAACCGCCAACATCCTCAATAACGCCACACCGGAAAGTCTGGTGTTGATGGATGAGATCGGTCGCGGTACCAGCACCTTCGACGGGCTCAGCCTGGCCTGGGCGGCGGCGGAGCATCTGGCCACGCGGCTGCGCGCCTTCACTCTGTTTGCTACCCATTATTTCGAGTTGACGCAGTTGCCGGAAACTCTGGACACGGTCTACAACGCCCACCTCACCGCCAGCGAGCACGACAATCGCATCGTGTTCCTGCACCGCGTGCAGGAAGGGCCCGCCAGCCGCAGTTACGGTCTGCAGGTGGCACAGCTGGCCGGGGTGCCGGCGCCGGTGATCCAGCGGGCCACGGAGAAACTGCAGGAGCTGGAAACCGGCACCCCCGCGCCGGCGCCCGCTCCCGCGCGCCCGGTGGCGCCGATGCAAAGCGAGCTGTTCGCGGCACCGGACCCGCTCAAGGAGGCCATCACCGAAGTCGATCCCGATCACCTGACACCTCGCCAGGCGCTGGATCTGCTTTATCGGCTGAAGAGCTTAGCTTAACCGGGTAAGCCGGTTTGCCTGCCCGGGACCTTGAAGCTAGACTAGCGCGGCCCCGAGACCCCCAAACCGGTGCTCTGCTAGACTTTTATAGCGAGCGGACCGGTCGTGGAAGAGAACACACCTGGCGAGGACAGGCTAATGACGTTCGTAGTAGGTGAAAACTGCATCAAGTGTAAACACACGGACTGTGTGGAAGTATGTCCGGTGGACTGCTTTTATGAAGGTCCGAATTTTCTGGTGATTCACCCGGATGAGTGCATCGACTGTGCGCTGTGCGAGCCGGAGTGCCCCGTGAACGCGATCTTTTCGGAAGACGAGTTGCCCGACGATCAGCAGGAATTCCTGGAAATCAATGCCGAATTGGCGGAGAAATGGCCGAATATCACGGAGATGAAGGACGCTCCTGACGACGCCGCGGATTGGGATGGCGTGGCCAACAAGCGCGAGAAGCTGATTCGGGAATGGTAATTCGATGGGCGGGAAAGGCGGATCGAAGACTCGTCTTTCCGCCAACCGCCTGAGCGGCGGACTGGCATCGCCATGGAAGGTGGCCACAAAATGAGAAGGGCGGCATCCTGCCGCCCTTTTTGCGTCGAGTCGTCCTTACCCGATTTGCGCTCACCTGGACATCCTTGTCCGCCATCCTTAGCAGTTCCCTGTGCTCATGTCCCTGAGCACGAGAAGTACTATAGCAAGCGCCCTGACGCTCGAGGGTTAAAGATCTTTAAAAAGTAAATGGATCTTATCTTCAGAAAAACAAAAAACCCTTTTAGATCAGGGAGGTAAGAACTTTCAGGTCGAAAGAAAGAGCAGATGGCGGACACAACATTGGTAAAAATGCTTACACCATTGTAAGCTATGGCTTACAAGATCGCGGTTGATCCTCACTTCACGAGCCTGCCATTTGCACCCCGGATACGGTGCACCCGAACAAGCTAGGAAGTTTTTACATTCTCTCACCGCATTTTACAGCAGGGGGAAGGCTCTCCCTGTAGGATATACAGTATCTCGATTGGCTAGAGCATTAGGCCGAGCCAACGGAAAAGGTATCCCCCCAAGGCGCTAGAAATAGCGCTCACAACCCCCCCCTCTTCCACCCCCCCCCTTTGGAAGAGGGGTTTTTTTTGTCCGACGAGTCAGAGTGACTTCAACCGCACACACACCGATTCAAAAGCCTCCTTCAACGGCTCGAACAGGGATGCCGCCACTGCCAGATCTCCGTCGCGGGCCGCGCTTTCCATCTCCAGACACAACGCCGACACCCGTACCGCACCAAGGTTGCCACTACTGCCCTTGAAGCTATGTGCCTGCTGGCGTACCACTTCCACATCGGCGGCGACCAGACCATCCTGAATCGCGCGCAAACGCTGTTCGCCATCCTTGACGAACGACACTACAAGGCGGGGAAAATCCGCCCCCATCACTTCCTTCAGTTCCTGGATAACCGCCAGGTCCACCGCTTCCTGCCTGCTCATCAATCACTCCAGCTGAGCCCCGCGTCAACACGATCGTGACGCCAATAACAGCGCCATAATATCGCACAGACTTCAACGGAGTGGATGAGAAATCAACGGGCAGGCGCACCCGGCAAGGGCACGTTGAGGCCATGAAGGTGGTACGACCAGAGAAAGGGTTCAGGGCAGCAAGCCCAGACGCCGGGCCCGCTCCAGATCCTTCGGATAATCCACGTCCCAGAGCATCGGCAATAGTCGTGGCTGACAATGGGCGGACAGCGCCGCCAGGGTATCGGCCAAGGTGTGATCGGTGCTCATCGCCACATGGCGGAACAGCGGCTGACGCCAGAGCGTGGCATCACTGCCGCCCAGCAAGACAAATCCGCCATCCTCGCTGGGACCAAGTACCACCGGCGCTTGCCGTAAGGTGTCCGCGGCTTCCCGCAGATAGTCGGGGCTCATCGCGGGACAGTCGCTGCCCACCAGCAACACTCTATCCGCGCGCGCCAGCCCCCAGGCCATGGCCCGCTCCATGCGCTCGCCCAGATCCGCCCCTTGCTGGTAGTCGATGTCCAGCCCGAGCTCTCGCGCCCGGCACTCGGTCGCGGCCTCGGCGCGGTCCAGCATCAACACCGCCGGGCCGGGAAACGTCGCCGCCAAACACAGCGTCCGTTCCAGCAGCGCCTGATGGGCCGCCAGAGCAGCGGCCTCTCCCAAGGAAGCCGCCAACCGGGTTTTCACCCGCCCCGGCTCCGGCGCCTTGGCGAAGACCAACAGCAACGTGCTCTCGCCCTTATCCCGGGGCACGCCCGCCCTCCCGCTCTGGAGCGGCTTCACCATCGTCATGGTCGCGATAGTAGATTCGGTGCAGTTCAGCCGGGTCGGCGCCGCGCCAATAGCGCCAGCGCAATCGCCACATCAGCAATATGGTCCGCAACACGCCGTGTTGTTGCCAGCGGCGACTGTCCACCACCATCCTGGGGCGCAAACACAACGGCTTGCCATGGCGACGCAGGCAGGCACTCAACGCCACGTCCTCCATCAATGGCTGTAATGGAAAGCCACCCACATCGAGAAACAAAAGGCGGTCCACGAAGATCCCCTGATCGCCAGTGGCAATGCCGGTCCAGCGCGAGCGCAGATTCATGGCGCCGCCGATAATCGGGAAGAGCGGGTGGCGGCCTTTGAGACGGACATCGAACCGGCCCCACAGCGGCCCCTCCGGCAGATAACGCAATGCCGCCGGCTGCTCCCGGCGCAAGCCGCTGTCAGCGTGCAGGAACCAGAGCAGATCACCACAGGCCCGTTCAGCGCCGAAGTTCATCTGCCGGGCCCGGCCACGATCGCAGTGCAGGACCTTGTCCGCGCCTTCCTCCGCCACCGACACGGTATCGTCGGTGCTGGCGCCGTCCACCACGATGATCTCATCCTGATCCCACAGATGGCGTCGCAACTTCGGCAGCAACCGGCGCAAACGAGGAGCTTCATTGAGCACCGGAATCACCACGCTCAAACGCCGCGTCACGCCAGCGCTCCACCGCAGCTGCTGCCGGCACCGGCGGTGCAACCAAAACAATGGTCCGCCACGTATACCGGTTCGCCGTCCTTGTCGCCCTGTAACACTTCCCGTAGATGCGGATGACGTCCGGCGCCCCCCTGAGCCAGGCCCAGCATCTGGTTGAAATCGCAGTCGTACAGGTAGCCCTGATAATCCACGCTCAGGGTATTCCGGCACATCACGTCGTCCAGGTTGGCCGGATTATGGTTGCTGCGCAGCAGTTGCATGTAGTCATCGAACTGGTGATGGGCCAGTAACACCGCGCCGAACCGGCTGATCGGCATGTTGGTGATGGTCAGCAGGCGATTGAAGTGGATATCGAAACGGGCCGCCAGTTCACGCCTGTAATCATCCTGCAAACCGGCCTGCGGCGGCGGCAGGTGCGCACCCACCGGGTTGTACACCAGGTCCAGAATCAGGGAATCGCCGCCATAGCCCACCCGATTGAGTCGACGAATCGCCTCGATACTGGCTGCATAGACCCCCTTGCCCCGTTGCTTGTTGACGTTCTCTTCCAGATAGCAGGGCAAGGACGCCACCACCTGCACGCCTTGTTCCGCCAGGAAAGCCGGCAGATCCTCATAGCCCGGTTCCAGCAGGATGGTCAGATTGCAGCGGTCGATCACGGTGACTCCCAGCGCCCGTGCTTCCCGGACCAATCGACGAAAGTGAGGGCTCATCTCCGGTGCGCCGCCGGTCAGGTCCAGGGTCTCGATATGCCCCCGCCGCAGCACCTCGATCACCAGATCCGCGGTCTCCGCGGACATCATCTCCGTGCGCGTGGGGCCCGCGTTCACGTGGCAATGCACGCAGCTCAGATTGCACCGATAGCCCAGATTCACCTGCAAGATGGTGGTCCGCCGCCGACGTAGCGCGGGGAAATCGGTGCCGCTGCGTACCAGTAACGCGCGACTGTCTCTCATGATCAGCTCCTGTCCGTTGTTCTATCTGTAATGGACGCACGGATAAGGAAAACGTTACGTCAAAAGCCACGACAAAGGCGAATTCGACAAGGAAAGAGGGGGAAATGGCGCCCCGGAGACGATTTGAACGTCCGACCTAGCGCTTAGGAGGCGCTTGCTCTATCCAACTGAGCTACCGGGGCAGAAGAACGGCATTGTACCGGCCTGAAGCGGTAGTGCCAGTAGCGGGGAGCAAGACTCTCTGTGGAGGCGCTTACTCACCCTCCGGGCACCGGCCACGCGGCGGTATCCGCGCGGCGTGAGGACGGCCGGCGCAGGGCGCCGGAAAGCCCCGCCCTCACCCAACTGAGCTACCGGGGCATTGAAAGGCGGCATTGTACCGGCCTGAACGCCCCGTGCCAGCCCATACGCCCATTCGCTGCTAAAGCAGCTTCCCACAGAAGGAGTGACGAAGCTGCTGTGGGAGGCTGCCTGGGCAGCGAATCCAGGGAGTCAGCCATTGACATTCCATATCGCCTCATCAAATATTCAATAATTCAATTGAATACTTTTTTCATCATTCAGGAATCACTGCCATGACCGATATTTTCGAATTCGTCATCCGCACTCTGCTGATCGGGATCGGGGCCACGGCGATAGTGGATGGCTATGCTCTCGCCGCCCGGCGTTTGCTGGGTATTCCGGCGCCAAACTGGGGGATGGTGGGACGTTGGGTGGGGCATCTGCGCCGCGGTCGATGGATCCATGACAGCATCGCCAAGGCCCCTGCGATCACGGGCGAGACCGCACTGGGGTGGCTTACCCATTATCTCATAGGCATTGGTTTCGCTGGTCTGCTGCTGGCACTGGCGGGGTTATCCTGGGCCAGGGAACCGTCCTTATGGCCGGCGCTGCTGTTCGGTGTGTTGTCCGTGGCGGCGCCTCTGTTGATTCTGCAGCCGGGCATGGGCGCTGGCGTGGCGGCGTCGAAAACACCGAACCCGAATCAGGCCCGTCTTCGCAGCCTGATCAATCACACCGTATTCGGTATCGGCCTGTTTCTCGCCGCCCGGCTGGGGGCCTTGATTCTGTCCTCGCCATGACCACAGCCCGCCTCCGTGGATGACGTTTTACCTTTGTTGCCTTTACGCATCACGGTAGGCGATTCTAGGGTCAACAAGAACTGATCAAGGAAAGGATCCACTCATGAAAGCACTCAGCATCATCATTCTGATCCTGGATATTTTCGCCATCGTGAAAATCCTGCAGTCCGGCGCCGAGGTACCACAAAAGGCCTTGTGGATCGCGCTGGTGGTCATTCTGCCGCTGCTTGGTCTGATTCTCTGGGCCCTGCTGGGACCGGGCTCTCCGGTGAAAAAATAACCAGGCCGGGGTCAGCCCCCCAACCCCAGATTCAGCAACAGCTGGTTGTCACGGCTGAAAAGCCAGAACACCACGCTGGCCAGAGACACCATCTGGAACTGCATGTGCTGCCGCCGTCCCCGTAACCAGGCTTCCGGCCAGTGTTCGCGGATGGCGGCCACCTTCTCCATCAGAAACAACAACATCACGGCGACGATCATCAGTAGTGCGGCGATCAATGCCGGCACGAACGGCGTGGCGCTGGCCAGCAACCACAACAGCAATACCGCCGGCGTCAGCGTTGCCTCTCCCCTTTGAACCTCCGCCCCCAGATACAATCCCGAGGGCAGCAACAGGAAAATCGCCACCAGCAAGGGCACCAGTGGTAACCAGCCGTGCGCCACCGCCGGCGCCGGCAGCCAGATCCCGGTGGCCACCGCCACCACCAGCAGACCATGCAGGAATTGCAAACGAATCAGGGTAACCAGATGGGCGGGCAGTTCCGCATCCCGGGGCAGACGCATGAGGGCTCCTCTCAGTGCTCTCAGAGATAGGGTTCCAGCATATGGGCCAGGGCATTGCGCACATTGCGCCAGCCTGCCATGGCCTGGAAGTCGGCATCGTCCATGCGCCTGGCGCCGGCGATCCGGCCGTCGATCAGAGTGTTGACCTGTTCCGCCAGGGGACCATCGTAGCATTCCAGATCGAACTCGAAGTTCAGCCGCAAACTGCGCGCATCCCAGTTCCCCGAGCCAAGCTGTACCCAATGGCCATCGACGGTCATCACCTTGCTGTGATCGAACGGCGGAGCGGAAAGATACAGATGCGCGCCACCGCGCACCAGCCATTTCAGCGCGTGAATACTGGCCCACTGCACCAGACGCAGATTGTTCTTGCGCGGCACTACCAGTTCCACCTTGACGCCCTTCAGCAGCGCCAGTTGCAGGGCCGCCATCAAGGTCTGGTCAGGTACGAAATAAGGCGTGACGATACGGATCTCCCGTTCCGCCGAGCCAATGGCGGCGAACAGGGTCAGGCGGCGTTTATCGAAATCGGCGTCCGGGCCGGCGCTGATGCCACGGGCGCGCACCGTTCCCGGCGCCTGCTGTCCCTGATATTCCGCCGTCAGCTTCTCGCCGCAGGTGAACATCCAGTCCGCCGCGAAGGTGCGCAGCAGATGCCCCACCACCGGCCCTTCCAGACGGGCATGCAGGTCGTGGGTTCGAGCCGGTTCCCGCACATAGCCCGCACGCACGTTCATGCCGCCGGTAAAGCCCAGGGTGTGATCGACGATCATCAGTTTACGGTGATTGCGCAGGTTCATGTAAGGCATGCGCCACGGCGCCACCGAGTGCAGGAACCGCTCCACCCGCACTCCGCCCTTGCGCAAACGCCAGGTCACCGAAGGCAGGGAATACAAGGCCCCGACGCCATCCAGCAAAACTCTGACCTGCACACCACGGGCGGCGGCCCGTGTCAGCGCCTCCGCCAACGGCTTGCCGGCCGCATCGTTGCCGAAGATATAGGTGGCCATGAAGACGCTGTGTTGTGCTTCATCCACCGCCTGCGCCATCAAATGCAGGGCCTCGCGGGCCTCATGCATGGTGACGCGATTGCCGGCGGTCAGCGGCAATCGCGTCAGGCGCCCCACCAGCCGCGACAGTACGCGCAATTGCGGCGCCTGCACCGTGTCCTCGGCGACCGATTCCGTGCTCTCCAGCGTATCGATGCCGCCACCGGTAAGCTGCCGGGCACGGCGTTGGATACGATTGACCCCGAGCAACAGATACAACAAAGCGCCCAGAAACGGCACCAGCCAGACCAGGCCGGTCCAGGCCGCGGCGGCCCGGGCATCCCGCTTGTGCTGGGCCACATGCACGGTCACCCATACCGCCAGCCCCACGCCCACCGGCGCGACGATCGCCAGCCAGAACGCCTCCAGCCAGGCGGAGGCCTGCTCCAGCCACAGCAAAGCCGTATGTAGAAAGTCGCTCACGTCATCGCCTCGCTTAGATCATCCCGGTGCCGGGGCCGCAATCCCGGGGAAACATAGCATATTGGCCGGCCCGGGGCTTGCAGTCGTGATTTTGCTCTTTTATTTTCAATAACTTACAATCGTCGTCCGTTTTTCACCCTCCGCGTCCAACAGGCGCACCGGGTCGGAATCTTCCACCCATTTGAAGTGCCATCATCGCCCGGTCATCCGTACCTGCGATCATCGGCAAATTCCAGGATCGGCCGCGCCGGTCACTCTGAAAGCAGAAACCTGCTGGTCCCTTGACCAGTGTACCGACGCGTTTGCGGCGTCGGCACGGCATGAGGAACACAAGCATGCAAGAAACCAACACCGTGATACCGCTGCGCGAGCATCACGACACCGACTTCGGCGAACCCCGTCGCTTCAAGGTGTATACCGCCCGCCAGTTGGACAAGATCGAGCCGCTCCAGCGGCTGGACGAGGAAGCCCGTTTCGCCATGGACGTGGTCGCCAGCGTCCTGCCCTTCCGGGTGAATGAGTATGTCATCGAGGAACTGATTGATTGGGACAAAGTACCCGACGACCCGATCTATCAGCTCACTTTCCCGCAGAAGGACATGCTAGCGCCGGAACACTTCGAACGGGTGGCGGACGCCATGCGCAGTGGCGACAAGGACAGCCTGAACCAGGCCATCGCCGAAGTCCGCGAGGCGCTCAATCCACACCCCGCCGGACAGATGGAACACAATATTCCGGAAGTGGACGGCGAGCGCATCAATGGCCTGCAGCATAAGTATGATGAAACCGTGCTGTTCTTCCCCAGCCAGGGTCAGGTGTGCCACAGCTACTGTACTTTCTGCTTCCGCTGGGCCCAGTTCATCGGCGACAACGATCTCAAGATCGCGGCCAAGGAAGCGGGACAACTGAAGAAGTACATTCAGGCGCATCCGGAGATCACCGACGTGCTGATCACCGGCGGCGATCCGCTGGTGATGAAGACCAAGAACCTGCGCGCCCACATCGAACCGCTGCTGGAACTGGAACAACTGCGCACCATCCGCATCGGCTCCAAGGCGTTGACGTTCTGGCCATACCGTTTTGTTTCCGACAATGACGCCAACGACCTGCTGGACCTGTTCCGGGAAGTGACGGCGGCCGGCAAGCACCTGGCGCTGATGGCGCACTATAACCACTGGAAGGAACTGGAACCGTCCATCGCCCGGGAAGCGATCCGCCGGGTTCGTGCCACCGGTGCCCAGATCCGGGCCCAGGGGCCCCTGCTGGCGCACATCAACGACAACGCCGATGACTGGGCACGCCTGTGGCAAACCCAGGTGGAGCTGGGCGTGGTGCCCTACTACATGTTCGTGGAACGGGACACCGGAGCCCGTCACTATTTCGAAGTGCCGCTGGCCAAAGCCTGGCGGATTTACCGGGACGCCATGAAACAGGTATCCGGCCTGGCCCGCACCGCGCGCGGACCGAGCATGTCCAGCCATCCGGGCAAGGTGGAGATCCAGGGGGTAACGGAGATCCACGGCGAAAAGGTGTTCGTGCTGCGTTTCATCCAGGGCCGCAACCCGGACTGGGTGCAACGGCCTTTCTTCGCCAAATACAACGGCGAGGCCACCTGGCTGAACCATCTGGAACCGGCCTTCGGCGAAGAGAAATTCTTCTTCGAGGATGAACTGGCCGCGATGGAGAGCTGAGCCGCCCAAACATCGCGCAGAGTTGCCTTCCAGAGGCCGCTACAACGCCACTGTGGGAGATTCTATGGTGCCCCGCA
>NZ_ARXS01000009.1 GCF_025532145.1 Alloalcanivorax balearicus MACL04
CTCTAAACCGCGATGAACCATAAAAAAGCCCACCGCTATGCGGTGGGCCAGAGCCCCCGATTGGCGTCAGGCAGAGAAGACGACAGCGCTTTGGGAGAAGGGCAAAGAAAGGGATGAGTCGGGTTCGTGGGCACGCGTGGAGGTGGTGGCGCCGAGCAGGTAGATCAGCGCGAATGCCAGCAGTAGTTTGTAAAGCAAGCGGTCAGTCATGATATGAACCTCCCTGTGAGGCCTCCTTTTGGGAGGCCGGTAATGGGCTGCGCATGGGGGCATCGAACGGAACCGTCTTGCCGTTTCCAGTGGATCCGGCCGGGTTCCTTCGAGACTGCTCCGGCGGGGGTAGTGCCGGCTCGGGAGTCGGTAAAAACTCCGGGACCTGCGTGGGAGCTCATCTGCTCCCGTATCGCCCGTGCGCCATGTTCAGTCGGGTCTTGCTGCAACCTGTATCGCCCGATCCCTCGGGCCTCACCTCCGGTCTCTAACCGAAGGTTCTGCTCTTCAAGCTACGCTTATGGAGGGATAAAGAAAAGAAAAAAGAATGAAAAATAATCACCGCCCCGATAGCCGGGTCGGGTCACCGGGGCGGCGTGGGTATGTTAAACAGTCGCTCAGGCGCGTAGGCGTTCAGGATCTTCCCGGGGACGCAGCTGATTCTCGATGAACTGCACGAAAGCCCGGGTTTTCGCCGGTATTAATTGGCGGCCACCGTAGATCACATAGAAACTGAGCCGGGGCATTTCGTAATCGGGCAGGACTTTGACCAATTCACCCCGACGTAAGTGTTCGGCGATGTCCCACTCGCTTTTCAAGGCCAGTCCGTGGCCGTCCAGCAGCCACTGCTTGAGCTGTTCGCTGTTATCGGTGATCTTGTGCGGCGCCACCTTGATGGTGTGGGTGCCGCCACGAGGGTCGCGCAGCACCCAGCGATCGCGGAAGGCGCCGTGGCAATCGAGTATCAGACAGTCGTGCTGATGCAGTTCCCGGGGATGGGCAGGTGCCGGCCGCCGTGCCAGATAGTCCGGCGCGGCGCACAGGCAACACGGGTGAGTGATCAGTCTGCGCGCCACCAGCGACTGATCGATGGGCTCACCGGGGGAGATCACCACGTCCACGCCGGAGCGGAACAGATCTTCCGGTGCGTCGCCCAGTTGCAGCTGGATGGACACCTCCGGATAACGGGCGCTGAATTCCGATAGCAACGGCGCCACCCGGTGACGCCCCAGCGCAATGGAGGAGACCACTTTCAGGGTGCCGGTGGGATGGTCCAGCCGCGACATCGGCTCACCGAGAATCGGGGTCAGTTCCGGCAGCATGTGATCGAGACTTTCGAACAGTTCACGACCATGCTCGGTAAGATGAAAGCCGCGGGCGCTGCGGGCCAGCAGGCGCAGCTTCATGTGCTGTTCCAGTTGCGTGAGATACTTGCTGATCGCCGCCGCGGACATACCGAGAACCCTGGAAGCTTCCGACAGGGTGCCGGCTTTCACCACGGCGAGAAAGAGGCTGAAGTCTGGCGTCCGTTTCATCATTCTTATCCTTCGTTCCGCACTTGTTTGTTGTTATGCGCGGAGGTGTGCCGACGGAGAAGCCTTTCTCCGCCTGGGGAGTCCTTGATGCACACCTCAGGAAAGCGAATTCAGTTGACTATATCACAAAACAACTTTTTGAATACAATTGTGCACATAAGTAATGAACCCGGCAATGAGGCGTTGCCACGTTAATAACCATGGGAGAATTAACGCGGTGAGAGCAAGGATTATCCTTCAATGGTTTTCGGTCGGGTCGCTGGCGGCCGGGGTGGCGGTGATGGCGTCTCCGGGGATGGCCGTGGAAGTGCCGCCGGGGCATACCATGCTGTGCGTGGACGGCGTGCCGCAGAGGATACTGGTGGAACTGGCGGATACCGGTGAAGAGCGGGCCCGTGGTCTGATGGAGAGGGATAACCTGGGTGAGTTCAAAGGCATGTTGTTCCGGTTTGAACGGCCACAGCCGGCGGTTAATGGATTCTGGATGTTCAATACACGCATTCCGCTGGATATTGCTTTCCTGGACCCGAGCGGTGAAATCCTGGCGATTCACACCATGGAACCCTGTACCCACAGTGAGCCCTCCTCCTGTCCCGTGTACCGCCCGGGGGCCAGCTATTCAAGCGCTCTGGAAGTGAATGCTGGTTTTTTCGCCCGCCACGGCGTGACGCCGGGCAGCCGGGTCAGACCGGCCAATTACGACATAGAATGCGAGCCGGTGAAGGAGGAGTGAACGGAGTCGATCGCCAAGCGTCGCATTCCGCTCAAGGACCGGCTATGGTGAAGGGAAAGAAGAATCAAGCGAGCTGATCTATGCAACCACGTCCCGCGGCCACCCTGGCCCTGCTTCGGGACGCCCGTGAGGGCCTCGAAGTACTTATGCTGCAGCGCACCCACAAAGCGGTGTTCATGCCCGGTTTCTATGTTTTTCCCGGTGGCGCGGTGGATCGCGCCGATTCCGATCCGGCGCTGATGCCCCATCTGGACGGCATCGATGAGGACGCCGCCAACACATTGCTGAATCTGGAAGCGGGCGGTCTGGGCTATCTGGTGGCGGCGATTCGTGAGTGTTTCGAGGAAGCCGGTGTGTTGCTGGCTCGGCCCGCCGCCGCCGACTGGCCAGAACCACACCATCCGGTATTGGCCGATGACCGCGACGCGATAATGAACGGCGAACTGGACTGGCTCACTTTATGTCAGCGCCATGATTTGCGGGTGGCGCTGGAAAGTCTGGGCTATTTTGACCATTGGGTGACTCCGCCGGGGCCGCCGCGCCGCTTCGATACCCGTTTCTTTGTCGCCGAGGCGCCGCCGTTCCAGCAGCCCCGCCATGATGGCCAGGAAACCATCGACCACTGCTGGGTCAATCCCCGTCTGGCGTTGGAATACCATGGCGGCGGCGAGCGCCAGTTCGCTACTCCGACGTTGAGTGTGTTGCGTCGTCTCGGTCAGTTCGATTCAGTGACAGCGGTGATGGAATACGCCAGCGTTCATCGCCCACGGCGAATGGCGCCGCTGAGCGAGGAAGACGCCGCCGAGCGCTTCGCCTCGCCGTGAAGGGGGAACATGCACACTGTTCTTTAGCCGCTGTAGGAGCTTGCCTGCAAGCGTATATATTCTCCGACGGTGGAAGAATTCGCTTGCAGGCAAGCTCCTACAGCGGCCTGGTGTCGGCGGATTGCCGGATCGCGACGTTATTCAGTCCCGGTAGCGTTTGCTGAGATCGCCGTAGGCGTCCACGCGGCGGTCGCGCAGGTACGGCCAGATGCGTCGCACCGCCTCGCTGCGGCGGGTATCCACGTCGACCACCAGCACGGTCTCCTCGTCGCTGCCGGCCCGGGCCAGGAATTCACCCTGCGGACCGCAGACGAAGCTGTTACCCCAGAACTGAATGCCATCGTCACCGTGCGGGCTGGTCTCGAATCCGGTGCGGTTGGCCACCAGCACCGGCAGACCATTGGCGACGCCATGGGCCCGCTGCACGGTGATCCAGGCGTCCAGTTGGCGCTGCTGCTCCGCGTCGTCGTCGTTGCGGTCCCAGCCGATGGCGGTGGGGTAGAGCAGCAGCTCGGCGCCGGACAGTGCCATCAGCCGGGCCGCTTCCGGATACCACTGGTCCCAGCACACCAGCACGCCCAGCTTGCCGACGCTGGTCTGAATCGGCGTGAAACCGGAGTGGCCGTCATTGAAAGTGGCATCGCCGGGGGTGAAGTAGAATTTCTCGTAAAAGCCAGGGTCGTCGGGAATGTGCATCTTGCGATAAATGCCCGCCAGGGTGCCGTCCCGCTCCAGCACCACCGCCGTGTTGTGGTAGAGGCCGGCGGCGCGTTTTTCAAACAGACTGCCGACGATGACGATGTTCAGTTCCCGGGCCAGAGCGCCGAGCCGTTCAGTGCTGGGGCCGGGGATTGGTTCGGCCAGGTCGAACACCGAGGTGTCCTCGGTCTGGCAGAAATAGAGGCTGCGGTGCAGCTCCTGCAGCAGCACCAGTTCGGCCCCTTCGGCGGCGGCCTGACGCACCAGATCCAGGGACCGGTTCAGGTTGGCTTCCAGGTCGTTGCCGTTGCTTTGTTGAACGATGGCTATCCGCATGTCAGTCCTCCAGCACGCCTTCCGGTAATTGCATGGTAACGCAATGCAGGCTGCCGCCCTGTTCGATCAGGGCGCGGCAGGGAATGCCGATCACCGGCCGGCTGCCCGCCACCTGTTGCAGCGCTTCCAGCGCCGCTTCATCAGTGGGGCACTGATAGGTCGGCATGAGGATGGCCTGGTTGGTGATCAGGAAGTTGGCATAGGTGGCGGGTAACCGCTCGCGGTCGTCATTGTACTGTGACGACACCATCGGCAACGGTGCCAGCGTCAAACCATTCTGTTCGGCCAGCACCTGCAGTTCCCGTTCCATGGCCGCCAGGGCGGGGTAGTGGCTGTCGCTCTCGTCCCGGCATTGCACATAGGCGATGGTGGTGGGATTGACGAAGCGGGCCAGTGTATCCACGTGGGCGTCGGTGTCGTCGCCTTCGAGATGGCCGTGCTCCAGCCACCAGATGCGTTCCACGCCGAGATGCTCACGCAGCGCCGCTTCCAGGGCCTGGTCGTCCAGATCCGGATTACGATTGGGGTGGCCCAGGCAATGACGGGTGGTGAGCAGCGTGCCCTGGCCATCGGTGTCGATGGAGCCGCCTTCCAGAACCAGCTCGACACCCTCCACGGGAACCCGCCAGGGCAGACGGCGATTGAGGGCGTTGTCGCGCTCCGCCGGGAATTTGCCGCCCCAGCCGTTGAAGCGGAAATCCAACAGCCGCAAGTCGCCGTCGTCGGCCACCGCGATGGGACCAAAATCCCGCGCCCAGGTGTCGTCATAGTCAGCGTGCATCACCCGCAGCCGCGCCAGGTTGGCACCGGCGGCGCCCAGACACTCCCGGGCGCGGGCTTCCACCGCCGTGTCGCGACACAGCAGGAGTACGTTTTCATGGCCGAGGATAGCGCCGATCAGGGCGGTGAAGCTCTGTTCGGCGTCATCCAACAGCCCGGCCCAGTCGGTCTCGGCGTCCGGCCAGGCCAGGAGTACGCCCCATTGAGGATGCCATTCGGGAAGCAGGCGGCGCATGATGTCGGGTTCCAAAAAGGGATGGCCCGCGATTGTGGTATCGCCCGAAGGCGCCGTCAACTGGCCCCGATGCCGGGCATCGACGGTTTTACTGGCGTGCCGCGTCGCCGCCCTGATCCGTGGCCGGGCGGTCGTCTATGACAATGCGTCCGGTGACCGGGTCGAAGCGGAATTGGCCGTCGTCACCGCCGTCCTCCGCCTTGCTGGCGGTATTGTCGCGCGGTGCCGTCGACGGGGTGTTGCTGTCCTGCGCGGGCGTGGGAGCCACGGGCGCGGGAGAGGATTCCGCGTTGCCGGCGGCGTCGCCGGAATCCATGTCTTCGGTGTCGTCGACCCCATCGCGATCGGCCGGCTTGGCGATGTCCGCTGCTTCGCTCAATGGCCGGGTGACGCTGTGCAGTACCGCCTGATTCTCGAAGTACACGGTATAGTCCGGATAGACCCAGCGGCTGATCGGTGGCTGGCCCACCGGCCCCTTGGTTTCCTCCGGAGCGCCGAACTGCGCGCGTACCTGGGTCTGGGTCATGCCACGCTGTGGCGCCTCCCCGGCCTGCACAAGGCCGTTCCCCGCCAGCGCCAGCAGCGCCACGACGATTCTTATCATGGTGTGTCCCCCAACAACATAAAAGGAATCCGGGCTGGCGACAGAGGCCGCCGGATCAATAAAAACGTGGATCATTGAATCAATTGTGATTTGCATGGTCGAGGATACTGGTCACAAAGCGAGTTGAGGTGATCCGACCAGGGGACGGAACCGAAAGCAGTTTCGTCATATCGGCAATAGTGCTTAAATGCGCGCCATGTTTCGACCATTCTCTCTCTATGTCGGCCTGCGTTACACCGGTGCCCGGGCCCGCAACAGTTTTATTTCCGTTATCACGCTGATTTCGGCCCTGGGGCTGATGTTGGGGGTGGCGGTATTGATCACCGTGCTGTCGGTGATGAACGGTTTTGACCGGGAATTGCAGACCCGCATCCTCGGCATGGTGACGCACCTGTCGGTATACGGCCGCGAGCCGGTCAATGACTGGCAGCAGCTGGCGGATCAGATCGAAGGCTACCCAGGGGTGGAGGCCGTGGCCCCGTTCCGGCAGTTGGAAGGCATGTTGACCTTTGACGGTAACGTGGCCGGGGCTCTGATTTCCGGGATCGAGCCGGAGGCGGAACGGCAGGTGTCGATCGTCGGTGACATGATGTGGGAAGGGGATTTCGATGCCCTGCGGTCCGGTAGTTTCGGCGTGGTGCTGGGCTACGGCGTGGCCCGCAAGCTGGATGCGGAACTGGGCGATAAAGTCACCCTGGTGCTGCCCGAGGCGACGGTGTCGCCGGCGGGCGTGATGCCGCGTTTCAAACGGTTCACCGTGGTGGGCATTTTCCGCGCCCGCGCCGAGGTGGACTCACTCTACGCCTACATCAACGTGGAAGACGCCGCCCGCCTGGCGAGACAACCGGGCACCGCGGAAGGGGTGCATTTGCGGCTCAATGATTTGTTCGCCGCCCCTCAGGTGGGCTGGGAGCTGCAGCAGAGTCTCGGTTACGGCTACTACACCAGCGACTGGACCCGTACCCACGGCAACCTGTTCCAGGCCATCAAGATGGAAAAAACCATGATGACGCTGTTGCTCAGCTTCATCGTCGCGGTGGCCGCCTTCAACATCATTTCCAGCCAGGTGATGCTGGTCACCGAGAAGCGCGGCAATATCGCGGTGATGCGCACGCTGGGCGCGTCCCCCGGTGCGATCATGCGAATCTTCATGGTGCAGGGCACGGTGGTGGGCATGGTCGGCACCTTGCTGGGCACGGCATTGGGGATTTTGCTGGCGGATAACGTCAGCACTCTGGCGCAATGGATCGAGCGCACTTTCAATACCCATTTGTTTGACGCCTATTTCGTCAACTACCTGCCGTCCGAATTGCAGTGGAGCGATGTCGGCATCATCGTCGCTATCGCCTTGCTGATCAGCTTCTCGGCCACTTTGTATCCGTCCTGGCGCGCCAGTCGGGTCCATCCGGCGGAGGCATTGCGCTATGAATGATACCGTGCTGCACGCCCGTGGGCTGATCAAGAGCTATCAGGAAGGCCATGGCGAATTGCAGGTGCTCAGTGGTGTGGAGTTGCATGTACGGCGCGGGGATATGGCGGCCATCATCGGTGCCTCCGGTTCCGGCAAGTCCACTTTGTTGAACCTGCTCGGCGGGCTGGATGTCCCGACCCGCGGCAGCGTTACCATCGGCGGTCAGCCGCTGGCGGGGATGAACGAGCGGGCGCTGGGGCAGATACGGAACCGTTATCTCGGCTTCGTCTACCAGTTCCATCATTTGCTGCCGGAGTTTACCGCTCTGGAGAATGTGGCCATGCCGCTGCTGATTCGGGGTGAGCTGCCCAAACACGCCTCTGAACGGGCCGAACGGATATTGTCCCGGGTGGGCTTGGGCGAGCGCCTCCAGCACAAGCCCTCCATGCTCAGCGGCGGCGAGCGCCAGCGGGTGGCGATCGCCCGGGCACTGGTGACCGACCCGGCGCTGGTGATGGCGGATGAGCCCACCGGTAATCTGGACGAGCGCACCGCCGCTCAGGTCCAGGATCTGATGCTGGAACTCAATCAGACGTTGGGAACGGCTTTCCTGCTGGTGACCCACGCGCCGGAGTTCGCCCGCCGTTGTCACACCCGCCATGAACTGCACGACGGTCTGCTCAGGCCGTTGGATTAAGGTTTTTCGAGATAAAAAACGTCACAGGCCATCCCACGGTTGTGGAATGGCCTGTCTGCGTGCTGTTCGCTGCTAAACCCCGGGCTACGAAGCCGCTGTGGGAGCTTGCCTGCAAGCGAATTGTGCTATCAGGCCCCGAGATTCGCTTGCAGGCAAGCTCCCACAGCGGCTTCGTGCCAGGGTTTAATCGAAGCGCTCGATTCGCCGCCTCACCGCATCATGTGCAGGAAGTGCATGTGCTTCTCGTACTGGTCGAGCACGTCGCCGATCACCTGCTCGCGGGTGAAGCCCATCAGATCGTAGTCCTGACCGCCTTCGCTGAGGAAGACATCAGCGCGATAGTAGCGGTCGCTTTCCGCTTTCCGCTTGGAGTGCTCCAACTGACGCATGCTGATGGAGGGGCGGGTGTAGCCGCGTACCCGCACGCCATAGACGAAGTCCATCTCCTGTCCCAGGTCCACGGTCAGATAGGCGCGATCTCCTTCGTCGCTCTCGTTGACCTCGACCTTGAGGCCATGGCCACGCAGTTCCTCGGCCACCGATTGCAGTGCCGGAGCGGCCACCTCGGCCACGTATTGCAGAACCCGCGCCTTGCCGGGGAAATGGACCATGCCGCGCAGACGGGCTTTCCAACCGCCAGCGGGGGTGCTGTGGCCCATGTGCACAGCGGGCGGCGGTGCCAGAGAGGCCTGGAAGCTGAGCTTGCGGATGCCCTCCACCTTGAGTGAACGCAACAGGCCGACACAGGCCACCAGCAGTACCAGGGAGAATGGCAGCGCCAAAGCGATGGTGGCGGATTGCAGTGCCTTCAGGCCGCCGGCCAACATCAGAGCGATGGCCACGATCCCTTCGGAGCTGGCCCAGAACACCCGTTGCCATACCGGGGTGTCGTCATGGCCGCCGGAGGCGAGCATGTCCACCACCATGGAGCCGGAGTCCGAGGAGGTGACGAAGAACACCACCACCATCAACACCGCGATCGAGGAAATCACACCGGACCAGGGGAACTGTTCAAGGAAATGGAACAACGCTACCGCCGCGTCCTTCTGCACTTCGGTGCCCAGGGCGGGGAAGATGTTTTCCGCGATCATCCGGATACCGGAGTCGCCGAACACCGTCATCCACAGCAAGGTGAAAGCGGCCGGCACCAGCATTACGCCGAGGGCGAACTCTCGGATCGACCGGCCCCGTGAAATGCGGGCGATGAACATGCCCACAAACGGCGACCAGGAGATCCACCAACCCCAGTAGAACAGGGTCCAGTCGCCGAGCCAGCCCTGCGGCCCGCTGCCGTCGCTCTCTACCGGTTGATAGGTGTACAGATTGAACGTCATGTCCACCAGATTGGACAGATAGGCGCCCAGGTTCTGCACATAGGCTTTCAGCAGGAACAGGGTCGGTCCCAGGAACAGCACGAACATCAGCAGCAGGAAGGCCAGTGCCAGGTTCAATTCGGAGAGGCGCCGGATACCGGCGTCCAGGCCGGTCACCACGGAGATCGTGGCCAGGGCGGTGATCGAGATGATCAGTCCCACTTGCACCCATTCGGTTTTGGGTAGCCCGAACAGATGATTGAGACCGGCGTTGACCTGCTCCACGCCGAGGCCAAGTGAAGTGGCCACGCCGAACACGGTACCGACCACCGCGAAAACGTCCACCATGTGGCCGATCGGTCCGTAGATTTTTTTGCCGATCAGAGGGTAAAGGGCGGAGCGCAACGTCAGCGGCAGACCATGGCGGAAACTGAAGTACGCCAGAATCATCGCCACCACGGCATAAATAGCCCAGGCGTGCAGCCCCCAATGGAAGAAGGTGACGCGCATGGCTTCCTTGGCGGCGTCGATGGAGCCGGGCTCGGCCATGGGGGGCGACATGTAATGCAATACCGGTTCGGCCACGCCATAGAACATCAAACCGATGCCCATGCCGGCGGAAAACAACATGGCGAACCAGGAGCCATAACTGTAGTCCGGTTCCGAGTGATCCGGCCCCAGCTTGATATCGCCATAGCGGCTGACGATCACGAACACCACCAGCGCCAAAAGAATCGCCACGGTGAGAATGTAAAACCAGCTGGCGTATTGTTGCACACCGGTTTTCATTGTTGAAAAGAACTCGGCCGCCTCGGTTTTAAACAAGATCGAGAACAGCACCAGGCCAACAATGATGATCACGGATGTGAAAAAAACCGGGGGGTTTATTTTGACCTTTGCGGAAGGTTCCTCGAGGGAATTAGGTTCCATGCAAGATTCCTTATCCTGAAGAATAACAGCCACGGCTTTTTCAACGGCTTGTCAGAAAAATGATCCGTACCCAGAAAACCAGGGTAACAATTTGCGGGGGAAGCGTCGAATGAAGGCAGTTAATAAGGAACAGTGAATAGTGAATAGTTAACAGCGAAAATCAAAAACATTGCGTAGCCGGGGGACGATTGAGTATCGATAACGTCTGACCGCAGCCGTGAAGCGGATGGTTTTCTTGATGACGATAATGTCGCGCAGGGCTTTGAACGCGGCCTCTGTACTATCTGCGTGGAAGGATCTGCCACGCGAAACTATTCACTATTCATTGTTCCTTATTAACTGCTTTTCACAGTCTCCCCGCCCGTTTCAACGCCAGATAGGTCTGTCCCAGGCGTTCGGCGAGGCGTTCCGGGGTGGCGGCGACCACGTTGGCGCCGGCGCGGCGCAGGCGCACGTGCAGGGCTCTCCGGTGTTCCTGTTCCTGGGCGTCCGCCGCCAGCCGCAGGGCATCGTCCAGGTCCTGGACTGGCGCCTGGTGCAGGGCTTCCTGCTCGGGCAGGCGGATGTCCGCCACCATCACCAGGTGGCGCCGGCTCAGCAGCGTGACGGCAGCGAGCAGATCGTCGCTGTCCTCCGGGTGCAGCCGGCTGACCAGCACCACCAGGGAGCGGCGTTGCCAGCGGCCGTGGAAATAGCGGGCGGCCTGGCTGAAGTCGCTGGCGTGCTCCTGGGGATGAACGTCATAGAAGCCTTTCAGCAGGGTTTGAATGCCGCTGGGCCCGTGCACCGGCGCCAGCCAGCGTGGCGTGTCCCGGGAGAACAGCAGGCTGCCCACCCGGTCGCCCTGCCGCAGCGCCGACCAGGCCAGCAGCAAGGTGGCGTTGAGCCCATGGTCGAACAGGGTCAGATCGCCCACCGGCAGCTTCATTCGCCGCCCGGCATCGAGCAGCACCCACAGGCTCTGGTTCTGTTCATCCTGGTAGTGACGGGTGATCAAATGACGGCGGCGGGCACTGGCTTTCCAGTCGATGCGGCGCGGGCTGTCGCCGGGCTGGTATTCGCGCAATTCGTGGAATTCCAGGCCCTGGCCGCGGCGCGGCTGCTGGCGGTTGCCGAAGCGCAGCTGGCTTTTATCCACCGCCAGGGCGGCCCGGGCGATGGGGGAAAAGTCCGGATACACCGGCACGGTGCGGGCGGCGGCCACCCGGCGGCGGCCCTGCCACAGACGCGCCGGGGACGGCAGCCACACTTCGATGTCGCCGAACGCCACCGGGCCGCGCCGGGAGGGACGGTAACGGTAGTGGACCTCGGTGATGTCCGCCGCCAGGGTCACCTCCCTGGGCAGGCCGGTGTGACTGTCGTCATCGGGGTGATGATCGGCCAGATTCCACACCTCACCGGGCTGTCCGCCGCTCAGGCGCAGGGTGATGGTCTGCGGCACCCCCACCGACAGGGCGGCGGGCAGTGAGCGTTCGGCGGCCGGGGCCGGGCGCGCGCTCAGGCGCCGGGCGTCCAGCACCGCCCATAACGCCAGCGCCAGACCGGCCAGTACCCAGATCAGCAGGGCGCTGTCGCGCCATCCGGAGGCGAAGGCCGCCGCCAGCACCGGCAGCAGGGCCAGCGCCGCCCAGCACAGCAGCAGGAAAAGCAGGCGCGACCCGGGTCTCATTGACGCGGGGCCTCCACTTGTTCGAGCAGATGGGTCAGCACCGTCTCCACGGTCTGGCCTTCCAGTTCCGCGTCCACGCCCAGGCGCAGGCGATGGCGCAGCACCGGCGGCGCCACCGCCTTGATGTCATCGGGAATGACGAAGTCACGGCCATCGAGCAGGGCGTAGCTTTTCGCCGCCCGGGCCAGGGCAATACTGGCACGCGGACTGGCTCCCTGAACCAGGGCCGGGTGATCGCGGGTGGCGCGGGCCAGACGCAGCAGGTAATCGAGGATGGCGTCGTCCAGCAGCACCTGTTCCGCCCAGCGGCTCAAGGAGAGCACGCCGGCGCTGTCGGTGACGGCACTGAGCCCGGCGTCGTCGAGACTGTCCGCCAGGGTGCCGTCCAGCACCATGCGCAGCATCCGCGCCTCGTCTTCCTGTTCCGGGTAGTCGATCAGGATCTTGAACAGAAAACGGTCCAGCTCCGCCTCCGGCAACGGGTAGGTTCCTTCCTGGTCCAGCGGGTTCTGGGTGGCCAGGACCACGAACGGCGGCGCCAGACTGAAGCTTTCGCCCTCGATGGTGATCTGCCGCTCCTGCATCACTTCCAGCAAGGCCGCCTGGGTCTTGGCCGGCGCCCGGTTGATCTCGTCCGCCAGCAGCAGATTGGTGAAGGCCGGCCCCTTGCGGATATGGAAGGTGGCGTTGCCGGCGTCGTAGATGGCATGGCCGGTGACGTCGGTGGGCATCAGATCCGGGGTGAACTGGATGCGCTGAAAGTCGAGTTTCAGCACCCGTGCCAGGCTCCGTGCCAGCAGCGTTTTGCCCAGTCCCGGCACGCCTTCGATCAGCACGTGTCCGCCAGTGATCAGGGCGATCAGCACCTGGCGGGTGACTCCGGGTTGCCCGATCAGCACCCGGTTCAGTTGCGCCTCGATGTCGGCGGCCAGGGCGGTGGCCTGTTCCAGGGTTTCAGCGGTTTTCATGGTTGACTCCTGATCCTCTGCCTGACCTGTTGCAACAGCGCCACCATGGCCACGCATTGAGCGCGGTCGGCGGGGGGTTGCTCCAGGGCTTGGGAAAGCGTGTGTTCGGGGATGTCCAGACGCTTGGCGGTCAACGCCAGGGCCTTGACCGGGTCCGCGTGTTGCAGGGCGATGCGGCGCTGGATCTGCTGGCGCAGGGATGCCAGCAGCCGGTCGCTCTGGCCGGTGCGCCAATGGAAATGGCCAATGGCCCGTAAATGACCGAGATAATCGGTGTGCTGCCGGGCCGGATCGCGCCACAAGGGCCCGCGGCGCGGCAGCCGACGCCACAACCAGAATGCCAGCGCCAGCATCAGCGCCAGAATGAGGGGCCAGAATCGCTCCCACAGCCATATTGGCAGCGGCGGGATATCGATTCCGCGTACGAACCATACCGGTCCCCGGACGGTCAGCTCGGCCAGCAGCCGGGCATGATCAAAGTGGTGCAAGTGGTGGTTGTCCCACAGCCCCAGTTCGGTGAGCACGGTGACGGTGCCGCCGCCGACCCGGAAACGCAGCAGGGTTTCGCCAGTGTCGTTGCTGGCCGAAGCTTCCAGTACCTGGTCCGGCTCGCCGGTGGAATCGTCGATCGGCAGGGGCGTGTAAAGCAGCCGTATCGGCGTCTCGCTTTGCAGTAGCCGGGGGCGGTCGCCCAGATTGTGGGTCGCCGCCGGCGGTTGCCAGTGTTGCGGTGCCTGACAGGTGAGGACCTCGCATTGATGCAGCCGTTCCTCGGAGGCGTCGCCGCTGAGGCAATACTCCAGAAACCAGTCTTCCATTGGCCGGAAGCGGTCGAACAGCAGCGCCAGCGGGTCTTCTTCACTGTCCTCGCGGGGCAGGGCCTCGACCTCCACTCCGAACAGAGACAGCAGCGAGTCCGGATCGCGGCGCTGTTGCTCGCTTTCGTCCTGTTCCGTTTCCTCCTCGGCGAACCAGCCGCTGGAGGGCGGCAGGTAGCGCGCGGCAATGATCAGATTGCCGCCGTCGTGAACCCAGTTGAGCAGATCCAATTGCCGCTCGTAGCCCAGCGAGCCACGGTCGCCATCGAGGATCAGGGTGGTATCGGTGTCCGGCAACGGAAACAGGGCGCGGGTGCTGAAGATGCGGCGGCTGGGCCGCCCCCAGTGGTCCAGCAGCTGTTGTGCGGCGCGGTACGGATTATTGCGTACGCTGGCGTCCGGCGAGGCCGACGCGGCGTATTGCACCGGTACCGTGGCCAAGAAGTAGCCCGCCACCAGCGCCACCAGTAGCACCAGCACCAGATAGGGCCACCAGCGCTTCATGATGCCGCCTCCGCGCTGTTCACTTGTTGCCAGCGCAGCAGCAGTTGGCGCGCCTGTTCCGGTGTCACCGGCTGATGGGCCCAGGCGATGCGCGTCCATTGCTGTATCAGTTGGCCCAGATACGTCACTCTGGCATCGTCACCAAGCAGATGGCGGTAGGCATTCAGACAATCTCGCTCGGTGGCGCCGGGGGTGAGCCGGGTGGGGTGGCTCTGAAACAGGGTCACCAGGGCATGGCGTAGTAACAGCGCCAGCGCGGCGCGCACATCGTTGCTGGCCAGCGCCTGCTCCACGCCGTTGCCCAGATCGTCCGGCAAGGACTCGGCGCGGGTATCCAGACCCGCCACGCTCACCGGCATCTCCAGGGATTTGGAACGTCCCCTTTTCAGGGCACCGCGGTTGCGGAACAGGGCCAGCAGCAGGAACACGATCAGAGCCACCAGCACCAGACTGGCGAGCACCGTGACCAGCCGATCCGGCAGTTGCCAGTCACTGCCGGCGCGGTCGCGATCCGCGTGGTCACTGTTGAACACCTGGTCAAGCAGGTGGTTCCACCAACTGTCGTTGTCATCGCTGCGCAAGGACGGGCGCAGTTGGCGCTCCTCGCGAATTTCCACCGGCATGAACTGCTCGCCCGCCAGTAGTTCGATAGCCGCTTGCTTGGGGGCTTCCGGTTCGGCCGCCGCCGCCGGCGCCGGATGGGGCATCACGGTAAGCATCAGCAGCAGCGCCAGGGTGGTGACGCCGAGCGCCCGGCGGCGCCGGCCGATACGGTCCAGCCCCAGTTGCAGATCCCAGCCTTCCAGCCAAGTGCGCTGATTAAGATAGAGGGAAAAAGCGGCGGCCACGTAGAGCGGCTCGGTGATGGTCAGCGTCAGATACCAGGCCAGCGCCGCCAGCCCCTGATGCAAATAGTTCTGTTCGCTGAACCAGACACTGAACTCCATGTTGAAGTCCCAGGGCACCAGCGTCAGCACCAGCACCATCAGGCCGGTGAGCAGCACTTGCTCGAGGGTCACCATCAACGCCATGAGCGTGCCGGCCCGCTGCCCGGGCGGACTCAGCAGCACCTGGATGCGGGACGAGGCCTGGGCGCCGCGGCAGCCTTCCAACTGCCAGATGCCGGTCAACAGCCCCCGAAACGGGCTCAGCCGGCGCCAGGTCAACTGCCCGACCAGTCCGTTCAGGCCATAGTCCGGGAAGCGCTTGAGCAGGGTCCAGGCGTTGGGGTAGTCACCGAACAAGGCATGGCTGAAAAACGCCAGCAGCGGTCTTTCCCAGAGCGGCTTCAACCACCAGAACACCAGTACCGGCCAGAGGCTTTCCAGGCCGATGGACAGGGCGCTGAGCAGGGCGTAGGGCAGTGCCGTGAACAGCAGCCATACCAGAGTGACCTGGCGCCACCAGCGGCGGTAGAAACGGGTACCCAGATCCATGGCCTGCCAGGGAGAGCGGGGCGCCAGGCGGGCGCGCAGATTATTCAGATCCATGACGCCCCGCGAACAGCAAATAGAAGTAAAGCAGGGCCCAGCTGATGCCGCCGACGGTGTATTTGATCTGGGCGTCCAGCTCCCGGGAGGACCAGAACGCCTCGATCATCGCCGCCAGCACCAGCAGCAGGAACACGCCGTACATGACCGGCAGGGTTTCCCGTGCCGCCCGGCGTAAGGCGTCCACCCGTCGCCAGGAACCCGGCGCCACCAACGACCAGCCCAGGCGCAGCCCGGCGCCGCCGGCCAGCACGATGGCGGTCAGCTCCGGCGCCCCATGGGCAATGACGAAGGTGTAGAACGGCTGCCCGGCGCCTACCAGGGTCAGGTGGGCGGCGGCGGCGCCGAGGAAACTGCCGTTGAACAGCATTACCACCAGGGAGCCGATGCCGAACAACACGCCTCCGGCGAAGGTGCGGAAGGCGATGCCGACGTTGTTGTAGATGTAGTAGCCGAACATCATCAGATCGTCGGCCCGGTTGCGGTCGCTGCTGTCGCGCAGATCCGGGTGGTACATGTTTTCCAGATCGCTGACGCCGTTGCCGTCCACCACGGTATGCACCAGTTCCGGGTCGTGCAGGATCATGGCCGCGACCAGACCGGCGGAGAGCAGGAAGGCGAGGGCGCTGATCAGATGCCAGCGCCACATGGCGCGCACCGCGCGCGGGAAGTCACCGCGCAGGAACGCCGCCAGCCTCGGCATCAACGGCGCCCGGTGACGGTAGAGTTGGCGATGGGCACGCAGCATCAGGTCGTTCAGGTAGTCCTGCAGTACCAGGCTGTAGCCCCTTTCTCGCGACAGCGCCAACTGATGGCACAGGTCCTGGTAGTCGTCGGTGAAGCGCGACAAATCCACGTTCTTGGGCCGCTGCTTCTTCTCCAGCGCCGCCAGACCCTGTTCAAGGCGACGCCACTGGGGCTGATAGCGCTGTTCGAACTGGCTTTGTCTCATGCCGCCCCCAGTACGTGATTGACCACCCGGCGTAACCGGGCCAGGGCGGCATCATCGTTGAGTTCCGGATAAGCCAGCCTGGCCAGTTCCCGTTGACGCTCCTCGGACAGCCGCGGGCCACGGTCATGAAAGGCCAGCAGCACCAATTGGTCGCCACGGTCCAACGGCCAATCCGGCGGCTCTCCACCGCTGTCACCGGGAGCGGGACGGGTTTGCGACGCGGGCACGTGAATCACCAGAGTGTCGGCGGCGAGATCGCCCAGCCGTTGCTGGCGGGAGGAGACCAGCATCACCACGAAGCCGGTCAGGTAGGCGAACGGGAACAGATCGGCGGTGCGTAGCAGATTGCGCACCAGCGAGCCGCTCAAGCCCACCGGAGCGCCGTTGCCGTGCACCACCGCCAGGCCCATCATCGCCTTGCCCGGCGTGCGCCCCTGCCGGAACACCTCGAACAGCACCGGGTAAAACCATTCCAGCAGGAACAACAGCAATAAATAGAGACCGGAGCCGCCACGGCCCAGCAACGTCAGGGGCGTGGCCACCACCATCAGAATCAGGCCTCGGATCATCAAATCGATGCCGTAGGCCATGCCGCGGGGTAGCGGCCCGGCCAGGGACAAGGTCAGCCGAGCGCCTTCCGGCGTATCAATGTGCAGACGTTCATCGATCAGCACGTCCACCCCGGATCACTTGCATGGCCAGTACGAACAGCACCGTGGTCAGGCTCACCTTGACGATGGCAAGGGTGCGCACCGGCGCCGGATCCAGCACTTGTATCACGTAGCCGCAAAAATAGAACAGCAACAGAAAACACAACCAGGTGAGCCCACGCTTATCGGCGCTGATCACCGCCGGCATCATCAGCAGCAACGGCAAATACAAGCCAACCCCCATGATCACCGCCGCCATCCAGGGGGCGTCCGGTGGTCCCAGCCAGAACTGATTGGCCAGACCGATCAGCAGCAGCAGGGCATAGGTGAGCCGCAACAGCAGAATCATCGGCGCCGCTCCAGTGCCCGGGCGAGTCCGCCGAGGCGATGCCCCAGCGCCCGCGCCAGAGTGATCTCGTCGTCACTGGGCTGGGTGCGGTTGTCGATGCCGGCCACATGGCTTGGGCCGTAGGGCGTGCCGCCGTCGCGGGTGCGGGTCAGGGCCGCCTCGCTGTAGGGCACCCCGGCCAGCACCATGCCGTGGTGAAACAGCGGCAGCATCATCGACAACAAAGTGCTTTCCTGGCCGCCATGCTGGCTGGCGGAGGCGGTGAACACGCCGGCGGGTTTGCCGATCAAATCCCCGGACATCCACAGGTCGCTGGTCTGATCGATGAAATACTTCAGCGGTGCCGCCATATTGCCGAAGCGGGTGGGCGAGCCCAGGGCCAGCCCGGCGCAACCGCGCAGGTCTTCAAGGGTGACATAAGGCGCGCCGCTGTCCGGTACCGCCGGCGCCGAGGCCTGGTGATCGGCGGACACCGGCGGCACGGTACGCAGACACGCTTCCATGCCGCTACTCTCCACGCCCCGCGCGACCTGGCGCGCCAACTCCGCCACCGCGCCGGTGCGGCTGTAGTACAGGACCAGAATGTAGGTGCTCACGATTCAATCAACTCCAGCACTTTTTCCGGCGGCCGTCCGATGACCGCGCGTTTGCCGTGGACCACCACCGGCCGCTCCAGCAACTTGGGGTAGCGGACCAGGGCGGCAATGACGGTGTCGTCATCGGCCTCCGGGTGCAGCCCCGCTTCTTTGTATTCCGCTTCCTTGACGCGCACCAGATCATGGGCGCGGGCCAGTCCGAGTTGTCGGACCAGAGCGCGCAGAGTGTTGGCATCCGGCGGGTTGTCCAGATACTTTATCACGTTCGGCTCGACGCCGTTCTCTTCCAGCAGCGCCAGCGCCTGGCGGGATTTGGAACAGCGCGGATTATGATAGATGCTGTAGTCGGCCATGGCCTCGCTCCCCTTGCGAAATAGTGGGCGGTGCCGTCCCCGTAATCGGCGGCGCACGCGAAAGCCCCCGATTGTACGGTAGTGGGCGGCGTTTGTGGGAGATTCCATGTCGCCGATGATGCACGAGGCTGACACGACGATAGGATCGGACGTCAGGCCTTTTTGTAAAAGTGGGCTGGGACCACTGGTGTTCCACAGATTTTGATGACGCTGGGGCTTGGTCTGCGAATCATGCATTGTCCATAGCCAACCTGCCTCGGTGAGATGGCCACGGAGCCGCTGTGGGAGCTTGCCTGCAAGCGAATCTGTTGGGGCCGAAAGCACAATTCGCTTGCAGGCAAGCTCCCACAGCGGCTTCTTAGTCAGGTCTGTGGGAAGCTGCCTGGACCGCGATAAGCGGATGCACAACAGGAAAAAACCGATGACGGACAAGGGCGAGACACCGCTGATTCCCTTTCGTGTGCGCATGCAGTCGCTGGTGGCGTTTCTGCGCTTACTGCGGCGCCAGTTCGTCGAGGACGGCTGCCTGTCATCGGCGGCGGCGCTCACCTATACCACCTTGTTCGCCATCGTTCCGGTGATGACGGTGATGTTCACCGTGATATCGGCGATTCCGGCGCTCAATGAACGGGGATTGGCGATTCGTCAGTGGGCGTTTCAGTATTTCGTGCCGTCCGCCGGTGACCAGATTCTTCGCCACCTGGAAGGCTTCTCCCGGCAGGCCACCAACCTCACCGTTGTGGGCGCCTTGTTCCTGGTGGTGACCTCGGTGTTGATGTTGCGCACCATAGAGCAGTCCTTGAACCGGATCTGGCGTATCGGCAAGCCGCGCAAGGGGCTGACCAGCCTGATGATGTACTGGGCGGTGTTGTCGCTGGGCCCGATCCTGCTGGGCGCCGGCCTGGGTATCAGTTCCTATCTCACTTCCGTTTCCCTGGTTACCGATACCGTGGCGTATCTGGGCGGCGATCGTTTCTGGCTGCGCGCCTTGCCGGTGGTGATGACCACCGGTTTACTCTCGTTGCTGTATATCGTGGTGCCGAACACCTCGGTACCGATTCGTCAGGGCATGCTCGGTGCCTTGCTGGCGGCCTTGGCGTTTGAACTGGCCAAGGGCGGGTTCGCGTTCTTCATCCGGCAGGTGCCCAGCTATCAGGTCATCTATGGTGCCTTCGCCATGGTGCCGGTGTTTCTGTTGTGGATTTATATTTCCTGGATCATCGTTCTCGCCGGCGCCGAGCTGGTGCGCGGCCTGGTGGTGTTCGAGGAGTTTCGGCGCCGGGTGCCGCGCACCCAGTCGCTGCTGCGATTGCTGTGCGTGCTGTGGACACGGCAACGTAACGGGGAAGTGCTACGTCATAATGAGGTGCAGCGCGTACTGCGGGAAGCCGGCGTCACCCATTGGGATGAATTCCGCAATCTGCTGGAGGATCGTGGATTGATGCGCCGCACCGATGAAGGCGGTTACATGCTGAGCGGAGATTTACGTTCGTTGACCCTGGCGGAGCTGCTCGCCATGTTACCCTGGACCAGCGAGCAGCAACTGAGCGTCAATGCCCAGGGGCTGGAGCCCTGGGAAACGGTGCTCAAGGCACGATGCGATCAGGCGCGCGAAGGCATGCGTGAGCCCTTGTCGTTTCCCCTGGAAACGCTGTTCGAGAATCAGTTGTCGGAAACCGGCCCCGATCCCGACCTCAGTGATGAGGGGGCCGGTCATCGAAAAGAGGATGAACGATCATGATTGCCCGTCAAGTGGTGGTGCGCGGCCGCGTTCAGGGCGTGCTTTTTCGTGCCAGCACCTGTGATGAAGCCCGCCGGTGTGGCGTGGTGGGCTGGGTCCGCAATCTCGAGGATGGAGGCGTGGAGGCCTGGCTGGAGGGTAGCGAGGAAGCGGTCAGCGCCTTGCTGGCCTGGATGCGCCGTGGCCCGACCCGCGCGCGGGTCACCGATGTGACGCAAACCGAACGCAGCCCAAGGGGTTACGAGGACTTCGAGGTATCCCGGTGAAACAGGTTGAACTGGTGAATGGCGATCTGCGCTTTCCGGCGCTGCTGACCGGTGACGGCGAGCCGGTATTGTTGCTGCATGGCTTTCCGGACACCCATGAGAATTGGGCCGATATCATGCAGCGGCTGGCGCGCGCCGGTTATACCGCGGTGGCCCCGGCATTACGCGGCTATGCTCCTTCCTGTCAGCCCGGCAGCGGTGACTATGCGTTGACCGCCGCGCTGGAGGATCTGATGGCCTTCACCGATCAACTGGGCGGGCGTGTGCATCTGGTCGGCCACGATTGGGGCGCGGTGCTGGGCTACCTGGCCTGTGCCCGCTACCCGGAAACCTTCAGCTCTTTTTCCGCGCTGGCGATACCGCCTTTGAAGCGTTTGCCCCAGGCGCTGCTGCGGGTGCCGGAACAATTGGGATTGAGTGCCTATATTCCGTTTTTCCAACTGCCGCTGGCGGCGGAGACCTGGCTCAACCGCAACGACCTGGACGGTGTCGCCACCCTGTGGCGGCGCTGGTCGCCGGGTTGGGAAGCCGGTCGCTACCTGGAGCAGGCCAAGCACACGCTGGCCCAACCCGGCGTCTTGTCCGCCGCCCTGGGCTGGTACCGGCACTTGCCCCGGCTCTGGCGCCGGGACCTGCGTCAGGCCAGCAAAACACTGTTGGGAGAGACCCGGGTTCCGACCCAGGTGTTGCTGGGCGAAAGCGACGGCTGCATGAGCCCGCGCCTGTTGGACCACACCATCTATCCCGGGGACTTCCCGGAAGGCCTCCACGTCAAAACCCTGGCCGACGCCGGCCACTTCCTGCACCTGCAACAACCGGACGCCGTGGCGGAGCTGTTGGTGGAGCACATTCGAAAAGAAGAAAAAAAGGCAGTTAAGAGTGAATAGGGAACAGTGAATAGTTAAAGCGAAAAACAAAAAAATGCGGTCCATGCGCTTTCTGTGGGAGCTTGCCTGCAAGCGAATATTGCCAAGCGCCCGAGCAAACCCCATTCGCTTGCAGGCAAGCTCCCACAGCGGCTAGGCCTGTTTTGGTTTTTTTCTCTGTTAACTATTCCCTGTTCACTCTTAATTGCTTTTTCAGCGCTGTCTTGGTTGTCCACTGCTCTTGTCAATGCACCAGCAGGCGTGGGTGCCGTCGATGGGGATGCCGCCCACCCAGCGTATGGGCGGGCGGCTGTCCAGCCAGTTGCGGTAGCCGCTGAGGACGCCATGGCCGGCATGGGTGACATCCAGCAGGCCTTCATCCCAGGGGCGCCCGGGGGTGCGGTGATATTCCAGCAGCGCCCGCTCGCCTTCCAGCAGGGGTTTCAATACCCAGCGAAACATTTGAGGTGACAAATAGGGGAGCGGTTCGCGTTCCTCTTGCAGGGCGTTATACACCCCGCGTATGGAAATCGGCCCGCGTTCCGCCACCAGTTGCGCCGCCAATTGCTCGCTCAGTCCCAGGCCGGTGGCCGGATCCGGCAGTTCCAGCAGGTGACGGCGCAGGGCCCGGCCGAGCATGGGCAGCGCCGAGGTAGTGTGCCGGGACAGGTGGTAAAGCGCTTCGGGATGATTGGCGGTCACCGCGCGCCAGGCCGCTTCGCCGAGCGACAGCTGCGCGGCACTGACCGTGCGCCGTCGCTGCCACAACCAGTTGAGGACAAAGGGCGCCAGTTGGGTGAGGCAGCGGAAACGCTTGACTCCCGGCACCGATTCCACCGCGATCAATTGCAGCGGACCGCCGTTGGAATTATGGCTGAACTGGTGCAGCAGCCGGGCCAGAATCAGTTGGTCCTGGCTGTCGTGCTGGAACCACAATACCACCCGCCGGCCCCGCGCGGCTTCCGCCAGCCGGTCTTGAATGTCTTGCTGTTCCCGCGCCACCCGTTGCCAGTCCTGTTGCCGCAGATTGGCCAGAAAACGGCTGCGCCGCCGCCGGAACAGCGGTATCGGTTCGTTACGCAGGGGGCCGAGGCTGTATGGATCCGCCAGGCTCAGTATTTCACCGACGAAGCCGGCCTCGCGCAGACGCGGGGTCAGGTCCATGGCGCCGCACAGATGCAGGGTGGCTTCATCGCCATCGGGGCTGAGGCCGTAGAGCGGTTGGCTGTGTTCCAGCTCGCGAATGTGGTGGCTCTGTGACGCCCAATCCGGGAAACCCTGCTCCCGGGCAATGGCTCGCCGGGCATCGGCCAGTGTGAACGGCTGGCGTTGTGAACGGCGGCGCGCGGCCAGCCGCAACACCGCCGGACTGTGATGCCGCCGGGCACCGCGCAGCAGATTACGGGCGCGGCGTTCCTGTCTTTCCTGCGTCAGATGGCCGTGAACAAAAGGGCTGGATGGAGCGGGTACTGCAGAAGACATGTCATGGTCCCTGGACATTCTTCAAACCGGTTTCTCTACCATAAATCGGCGTGGCAAACGGTCAATATGCATACCGGTCGGAACGGTCATGTTTTCACAAGTTTTACCAATGGAGTCGGGCGATTGACGCCAGACGCTTAAGGCGCCTCTGAGAAACGTCATGCCGGACTTGATCCGGCATCTCCTTCTACGAAGCCATGCGCCCTGTAGAGGGAGATCCCGGGTCAAGCCCGGGATGACGTACGGGTCAAGCCCGGGATGACGGGGTGTTTTTCAGGCGTCTGGCCCGCCCCAGGAATTCACCGATACACCGGTAAGTTTCCGCGCAGGCCTCCGGCACCAGATCCTCCAGATTCAGATAAGCGTGAATCATGTCCGGGAAATGCACATGCTGATGAGGGATGCCGGCTTCACTCAGCCGGTCGAGGTAGCGCAGGCCTTCATCGCGCAGCGGGCACAGACCGGCGGTGATCATCAGGGTCTCCGGCATGCCCGTGCCCATGGGCATGTACAGCGGAGAATGGGCGCGCCGATCCTCGCCGTGCTGGAAGTAATGGTCCACATACCATTCGATACGCGGTGTTTCCAACAAATAGCCGTGGCTGTTTTCCTGCAATGAAGGCTGATCCAGGGTGTAATCCAGACTCGGGTAGATCAGTACCTGGCGTTGCGGGCGATGTTCCTTATCGTCCTGCAGCAGGACGGACAGCGTGGCGGCCAAAGCGCCGCCGCCGGAGTCCCCGGCCAGGGTCAGTGACCGTTGCACCGGATAACCTTCCCGGGACAGCAGCGGATAGAGCCCGCGTGTCACCGCCAGGCAGTCCTCCAGACCCGCCGGGTAGGGGTGCTCCGGTGTCAGCCGGTATTCCACCGACAGCAGCAGGTGACCGCTGGCCTCGGCCAGTTTGCGGCAGATCGGATCGTACACCTGGACACTGCCGGCCATGTGGCCGCCGCCGTGAAAGAACAAACACACCGGCTTGCGCTGGCCCGGGGCCGGATCGTAGGCGCGCACCGTGATGGCGTGTCCGTCCGCATCCACCACCAGATCGCGCACTCCGGCGATGTCGGGGATACGCGTGACCAGGGTTTCGGTCATCCCGGCCAGGCTGTCGCGGACCATGGCGGGGGTGGCTTCGATGCCCTTGCGGCGTTGTTCTTCGATCAGATGGTTGAGTCGGGTGAGCCAGGGCAACAGACCGGGGTGAAGGGTCTTGCTCAGCATTCCTTTCAACATTGAAACAGCACCAGGGCTTCGCCGGAACAGATCATCCGGCCATTGGCGCCGGTGCATTCGGTGGCCAGATTCACCAGTGCCTTGTCGGCGCGCAGGCGGGTCACGGTGACCTTGGCGGTGAGCGCTTCGCCCACATCGGCGTTCTGTTCGAAGTGCAGACTTTGCTTGAGATAGTTGGTGCCGTGGCCGGGTAACTCCTCGCCAAGCAAATAGGAAAACAGGCCGGCGATGAGCGGTTCCGGCACGGTGGCGCACCGGGCCTCGGGGAAGTTGACCAGCGCGCACCAGCGGCTCAGGTCCCCGCCGCTGAAATGACGGGAGACAGTGGCCTGATCGCCAACCTTCAGGGCGTGAAAACGGGTCAGGGTCTCGCTCACGGGGTGTTCTCCTCGGCGATGTGAATGCGGGCGCGACCTTCCAGGCAGATGCTGCCGTCGGCCTTGACCACGCGGGTGGTGAATAAGGCGTCCTGTTGCTGCGCTTCGACGATCACCGTCAATGCCTCGCCGGCGTAGGCGGGGGCGGGGAACATCAGTTCCTGCATGGACAGGGTAGCGCCGGGCCAGGACCGGGCGATCAGCGCGCGCAGATGGGAAAACAACAGCATGCCGTGGGAAACGGTGGCGCCGAAGCGGGTTACCGAGGCGTACTGGGGATCCACATGGATGGGATTGTGATCGCCGCTGATCTCGGCGAAATCATCAAAGTCCTGTTGGGACAAGGTCACGGCCTGCTCCAGCCGTGCTTTATTCAGCGCCATTGCGCAGCTCCTGTTTGGTGACTTTGCCCAGGGCGTTACGGGGCAGTGCCGGCAGGCACTGGAAAACCTTGGGAACCTTGTAGCCGGCCAGCCGCTCACGGCAGTGGGCGCGCAAGGTGTCCTCGTCGACGCGGCTGTCCGGGCGCAGTACATAGCAGGCCTTGCCCACTTCGCCCCAGCGCTCGTCGGCGATGCCCACCACCGCTACCTCGGCGATGGCCGGATGTTGTTCAAGTGCTTTTTCCACTTCGGCGGGATAGACGTTTTCGCCGCCGGAGATGTACATGTCTTTCCAGCGGTCGACGATGTAATAGAAGCCGTCGTCGTCGCGCCGGGCGACGTCGCCGCTGTGCAGCCAGCCGTCGGCTTCGATGGCCTCGGCGGTGGCATCGGGCCGGTTCCAGTAACCGGGAGTGATGTTGGGGCCACGGATCAGCAGCTCGCCGGCTTCGCCATCGGGCACGTCACGGCCGTCACGGTCGACGATGCGGACTTCGGTCAGCAATTGCGGGCGGCCCACGGAGCCGATTTTTTCAATCACTTTGTCTTCATCGAGCAAAAACACGGTGGGGCCGGTTTCAGTCATGCCCATGCCGGTGCGCACATGAATGCCGTGCTCCACATAGCTCTGTGCCACGGGCAGGGACAGCGGGGCGCCGCCGCAACCCCAGGAACGTACCCGGCGCAGCCGTTCGCCGCTGAATCCCGGTTGCTCCAGCAGCGCCTGGTACACCGCCGGCACGCCAAAGAAAATCGTCGCCCGCTGTTCCAATATTTCGAGTGCCTGTTGCGGCTCGAAGTTACGCGCCACCAGCACGGCGCCGCCAACAAAAAACACCGCGCTGGAATAGAGATTGATGCCGGCGGTGTGGAACAGCGGCAGCACGTTGAGCAGCACGTCCTCGCCGGTGAGATTCACCGCCAGACCGATGTTCAGGTAGTTGGCCAGCATCATGCGAAACGTTTGCACCACGCCCTTGGGCCGGCCGGTGGTGCCGGAGGTGTAGAGCAGGTACCAGGGCGTGTCCGGACTCTTTTCCGGGTGCGCGCCGAGATCCGGGGCCACCTGTTGAAGATCCTGGTGATAGTGGCGCTCCGAGCCGACCGGCTGATCCAGCGCCACCAGCGTCAGGTCGGTGAAGGTGCCTCCCAGGGCGCGGGCCGCGTCGGCCAGTTCGTCACCGAAGATCAAGGCTCCGGGCTGGCAATCGGCCATCAGGACTTCCAGCTCCGGCACCGCCAGACGCCAATTCAGCGGCACCAGAATCAGGCCGGCCTTGGCGCAGCCGTACAGCATGGCGAAGAATTCCGCGCGGCTGTGGCCGAGCCAGGCGAGCCGGTCGCCTTCCCGTAACCCCCAATGCTGACGGGCCGCCGCCGCCAGCCGCGCCGCCCGTTCGTTGAGCTGCGCGTAGTTGTAGCGTTCGCCGTTGTGCAGATCTTCCAGTGCCAGCCGGTCCGGGGTTACCCGGGCGCGTTGGGCCAGCAGGTCGAACATTTCCATCGATGCCTCCGGTTTCTTGTTCCATGGGCACGGGACCCGGACGTTCGCGATCAGGGTCCCGTTCCCACGCCTTTGTTACGGGTTCAGTTCCGACCAACTGAAGCGGGTGACACGGTTGCTGATCAGTGAGAACACGAATACCGAGCCGTCACCCACGGCCACCTGTTCGGCGTCGAACAGGCCGCCGGGGCGGCTGCCCAGAGAGCGGTCCAGCCAATGGCCCAGATAGTTCGGGCGGATCACGCCGTTACCGTCCGGGGTGCTGTCGTCCGGGTTATCCCAGGCCCGCGCCACCATGTTGAAGCCATCGGCCACCAGCAGGCTGTCCTGTTGCGCGTCGTAGGCCAGGCCGGCGGGGAGGAACAGCCGGTCCGCTTCCAGGTCTTCCGGGTGGTCATAGGTGCCGCCGCCGACGCCCACTTGCCCGAGCAGGCCGCCGTTGGCCGGGGACAGAGCCTGGATGCGCTGGTTGCGCCGGTCGGTGACGTAGATGCGGTCGGACAAGGCCAGCACGCCGCCGATCTGATCGAAGGTGCCGGGCGCGCCCTGGTCGAAAAACGCCGGGCCGAGACTCCAGTTGTCGCCCAGGTCACTGCCTTTGCTGCTGTCGACGCCGCCGGCGTACCAGATCCGGTTCAGCGTGCTGCTGCCGCTGTCGTAATCGAAACGCCAGGCGTAGTTGGCGAAGCTGGTGATATACAGTTCGTGCTGGTCGCCGCTGCCGCGTACCGAGATCGATACCGGATAATTGATGTTGCTGGAGGTCAGGGCGATGCGCGGCGCTGACAGGCCGCCGGTGCGGTAGCTCAGATTGAACAGCTCTTCCAGGTTGCCGTCGGCGTCGTAAATACGAACGCTGGCGTCACCGGTGTAGGGCCAGGGCAGGGTGGCGTCGGCGCCCACCAGAACGGCCACCATTTCGCCGTGGTTGCTGTCGTTGAAGGTGGCGATGCCGGTGACCCCATAGCTGATGTTGGTACCGGGGAAACGGCCCAGGAAGTTGCCGCTGCCATCGTACATGTTGATGCGGGTGTTGGGCGTATCGCTCACCAGCAGGCGATTCTTGCTGCCGAGCCACGCCATGCCGCTGGCGGAGTGCAGTTGTCCGGCGAGTGTACGCGGGTGCCCCCAGAATTCGTGGGTGCTCTCACCGCCGACGCCAGCGGAAACGGAACAGCGCAGCAGGGTGGTGCCGGCGGAATTGGTCCAGCATTTCTTGATGCGGTTGTTGCCGCTGTCGCTGACCAGATGTACGCGGGCGTTACTGAAAAAGTAACCCCAGGACCAGATATCCTCGCGGTGGAAATTGCCGTTGGCATCGATCACCGGCACCAGATCGTTGGGTAACTGGAAGGCGGCATCTTCATTGGCGGCGGTGGTGGGGGCGCGCATTTCCACCTGATGAATGCCCAGATGGCCGTAGACCCAGGTGGCCTGAGCGTCGGCGCTGCCGCTACTGCGGTACTTCACCGGATTGGCATCGGTAGTGGCGGCCAGATTGGGGAAGCGCAGGATGCGGCCGTTGTAGGTGTCCGCCACATACAGGTTGCCCTGCAGGTCGGTGCGCACGCCACGGGGGCGTTTCAGGTGATCGGCGTTGCCGTCGTCATCGCGGATGCGCCCGAGCATGTCGTCCAGGGTTAATTGGCCGGTGGCGGTATTGACCCGGAAAATCTTGATGCGATTGTTGCCGTTGTCGGCCACGTAAAGATAGGTGGCGCCATTGTCCGGTGACTGGTAGTAGGTCATGCCCTGGGGAATGCGGAAGCCGTCGCGTTTTTCCGGTTCGCCGGCGTAGTCGTCGTAGTTGGTGGAATCGGTGCCGTAGTTTTTATCCACGCCGCGCAGGATCGGCCCGGCGCCGACGTACTGGCCGCTGCCGTCCTGCCAGCCGACGGTCTGGATCAGGTTGACCTGATAGTTGTTGTCCGGGTCGATGCTGAACGCCTTGATGCGATGGTTGAATTCATCGGAGATGTAGATGAACCCCTGCGGGGTGATCGTCATGTTGCGCGGCAAATACAGATCGGCGCCGCCACCGTGACCGGGCTGGCCGATGGAGGTGACGTATTCAAAATTGTCGGCGTTGCCGGCAACGGTGCGGAAAAAATGCACCTGCTGACGGCCCACATCATTGACGTAAAGACCGGCCAGGCGATCGTCATCCGCTTCGCTTTTCGACAGAAAGGCGATGCCCAGCGGCGCGCGGATATCCGGAACGGCGCTGGCCGGGCTATCCGCCGCCAGGGTCTGGTCGGCGTCGTCCAGGGTACCGATGGAGGCGCCGTTGAGATTGAGCACGCGGATCTTGTAGTCGCCCATGTCCGCCACGTAAACGCGGGTCTGGGCGGCGCCCAGGGCGACGGTGTCGCGGTCGTAAGTAACGGTGGTGGGGGTATTGAATTGATAGCGTTGGTGCGCCGGCTCGCTGCTCAACTCCGCCGAACGATCTTCATCGGCGAAGGTCTGGAAGGCGCTGGCCGACAGGGGCAGGGCGCTGATCAGCGCGGCCTGGCCAAGCCGGTATAGCAGGGTGTTTATGGTCATTTGGGTTCTCCCGATTGTTGTTGTTATGCCCTGATAGAGACCGTGAACAGGCTCGCTCACTCGCTCGCTCGCTCTTACTGCTAGGGCGGTTCTGCTTTTTGCGGTTTCTGTATCAGCGGGCGAGGAAGGCGGCCATACCGCTGTCCGCTTCGTCGCTGTCGATCTGTTCCAGAAAATGCTGGCGCTCGTCATCCAGGGCGGCGCGCACCCGGTGTGGATCTGGCCGCGTCAGTGCCAGGGTGTGACGGACGCTGGACGGCTGCGCCCGGCACAACTGCCGTGCCAGCGCGAGCGCCTGATCCAGCTCCTCGCCCTCGTTCACCAAGTGCTGTACCAGACCGATGCGGTGCGCTTCCTCGGCGCTCACTCGCCGGTTGAGCAACTGGATGTCGAGGGCGCGGGCGCGGCCGATACGCTCCGGCATCAGCGCGGTCCAGCCGCCGTCCGGGCTGTAGCCCACCACGGTGTACCAGGGCGCGAAGTTGGCGCGCGGTCCGGCCACGGCGATGTCGCAGCCCAGTACCAGACCGAGGGAACCACCGGTCACGGTGCCGTGCACCGCCACCACGGTGGGGCAGGGCAGCGTCAGCAGAGCCAGGATGACGTCGTTGAGGCGTCCCACCACGTGGTGGGCGTAATCGCGGCGCTGTTCTCGCGGCGTGTGATAGAAGCCGGCCACGTCACCGCCGGTGGAAAAGGAACGGCCGTTGGCGTCCAGCAGCAATGCCCTGGGGGCTTCGCCATGGGCACGGGCCAGGGCATCGGCGAGGGCATCCAGCAATTCCGGCACCAGGGCGTTATGCCGCTCCGGGCGGTTGAGGGTGAGCCGCACCAGGCCGTCCTGGTTCTGATAAAGCACCAACTCGCTCATGCTTTCTCCTTGCCGTCCAGGGCCAGCCCGTTGCGGAACAGATCGGATATGGTGGTGACGACCTCGTCGAAGGAGTGGTCCTGGTCCCACAGGGCGAAGCGCAGGCCGAGAAAGTTGGACAGGCCCATCAAGGCCCAGACCCGGATCTCATCATTGCCGGGCCGCACTTCACCCTTGCGGGTGGCGTCGGCCAGCATGCGCATGTAGCCCCGGCCGAACGCCTCGTAATATTCGCGGAAGATCGCTTCATCGACGAATTGCGCTTCCTGCAGGACCCGATACAGCGAAGGGTTGGCGCTGACGTATTCGAGGAAGGCGCGCAGACCCAGCTCCTCCGCCTGCAGCCGGTCGCGGGCGCCGATCACACTGGCGGCCAGGTGGGCCCGCACTTTATGTCCCATGTCGCGTACCAGTTCACGCAGGATTTCCTCCTTGCCGGAGAAATAGCAATACAGCGTGCCCTGGGCGACGCCGGCGGCGCGGGTGATGTCACTGATGCCGGCGCGGTGATAGCCAAGAGTGCCAAAGGTGTCCTCGGCGGCTTTCAGAATCCGGGCACGGGTGCGGGCACCACGGGCGGTTTTCGGGGCGCTGGGAGAGATGTCCTTGGCGGCGGAACTCATGGGCAAATCCTGTTTTGTTATTTGAAAACTGAATCAGTAGTCAGAAAAATTACGACCGAAGCAATGCAGTGTCAAGTTGAACCGTGCTTGGAAGGATTTCTTGATGATCGCTTTTGATGGCTGTTTTATAGGGTTTTATTGGTTATCTGAGAGGGCTGGGAGTCGCTTGGTAGACGAAATAATGAAATTTGTCTCCATTTCGATGCTTGAAGAAACCTGATTCAGTTGTCATATTGTGACCAATGCAGTTCGCTCTGTTTTGACCAGGCGAGGTGCCACGCCGTCCGGCCGTGCCGGGACGGTTCTCGACCCAATGACAACAACCGAACAACAAGCCCACTCATCGCGCTGCCGAGCAGACGATGAAGATAGAAAGGGAGAGGTAACATGAAGCAGCGTCTGCTCGCCGTATCGGCGTTCACCCTGGGTACCCTGTCGTTTTCCGCTGTCGCGCAAGCCGATGACAGTGTCCGCATCGCCCACGTCACCGGATTCTCCGGGCCGCTTTCCGCCTACGCCAAGCAATTGGGTGACGGCATGCGCATGGGCTTTGAATACGCCACCGACGGCACCATGGAAGTGGCCGGCCGCAAGATCGAGATCATCGATAAAGACACCCAGAACGACCCCGCCCGGGCCCGCTCCCTGGTGGAGGAAGCCTATGCCGAGGATGATGTCAGCATCGTGGTGGGGCCGGTGGCCTCCGGCGTGGCTCTGGCCACCTTGCCGATCGCCGAGGAATACGAGCGCATCATCATGCCGGAAGGGGTCGCCGACGCCATCACCGGTGAAGACTGGAACCGCTATGTGTTCCGGGTGGGGCGCAATTCCTCACAGGATGCGGTCTCCAACGCGGTGGCGCTGGGGCAACCCGGTGTCTGCGTGGCCACCATCGCCCAGGATTACGCCTTTGGCCGCGATGGCGTCGCCGCCTACAAGGAAGCGATGACCTCCGCCGGCGGCAAAGTGGTGCATGAGGAATACCTGCCCCTGGACACCACCGATTTCACCGCCGCCGCTCAGCGTTTGTTCACCGCGTTGAAGGATCCTGATGGTTGCGACAAAGGCAAGTACATCTTCGCCATCTGGGCGGGCAGTGCCAATCCGCTCGGCCGTATTCAGGATCTGCATCCGGAACGTTACGACATCAAGCTGGCCACCGGCGGTAACATTCTGGCCGCTCTGGCAGGCTATTCCGCCTTTCCCGGCATGGAAGGCGCCGGCTTCTATTACTTCGAGTCCCCGAAAAACGAGATCAACGACTGGTTCGTGAAGGAACACTTCAAGCGTTTCAACGCGGCACCGGATTTCTTCACCGCCCAGGGCTTCGCCCAGGCCATGGCGATCACCGCCGCGCTGCGCAAGACCGAAGGGTCCACCGACAGCGAGGACCTGATCGAGGCCATGGAAGGACTCAGCTTCGACACGCCCAAGGGCAAGATGACCTTCCGCCCGGAAGATCATCAGGCGATGCAGGCCATGTACCACTTCCGTATCGAATCGCAAGAGCGTGACGACTGGTTCGCGGATCGTACCGTCACCGCCGGCGTGCCGGTGCTGGTACGGGTAATCTCCATGGACGAAATGAAGATTCCGCTGCGCAATCAGCGCTGATCAGCTGCGGGCGGCGTGTTCCGGCACGCCGTCCGCGGAGCTCGCGGAGCCTCGTCTCCACGGTTTGAGTTTGCCTACGGGGAAGTTGTCATGGCGTCACCAACCGCCGTTCTCGAAACCCGCGACCTGACCATCCAGTTTGGTGGTCACGTGGCGGTGAATCGGGTGTCCTGCGCCTTCCAGGCGGGCACCCTGACCGCCATCGTCGGTCCCAACGGGGCGGGTAAAACCACCTGGTTCAATCTGATTTCAGGGCAACTGCGGGCCAGCGCCGGCAGTGTCCATTTGTTTGGCGAAGACATCACCGATCTGGGCGTGGCCGCCCGGGCGGACAAAGGGTTGGGGCGCGCGTTTCAGCTCACCAATCTGTTTCCCGATCTCAGCGCTCTGGAAAACGTGCGCCTGGCGGTGGCGTCGCGTCACCGTATCGGTCATGTATTCTGGCAGATGGCGTCGAAGCGCCGTGATATCTCCGACCGCGCCGCCGAGTATCTGCGCCAGGTCAACATGCTGCACCGCGCCGATGACGCGGTGGCCAATTTATCCCACGGCGACCAGCGCAAGCTGGAAGTGGCTCTGATGCTGGCGTTGGAGCCCACCGTGTTCATGTTCGATGAGCCCACCGCCGGCATGAGTGTGGACGAAGTGCCGGTGATCCTGGATCTGATCGCCCAGATCAAACAGCGTGAAGATAAAGTAGTGCTGCTGGTGGAACACAAGATGGATGTGGTGCGCTCCCTGGCGGATCGCATCGTGGTGTTGCACAACGGTGAGTTGGTGGCGGATGGCGAGCCCACCGAGGTGATCGCCTCGCCGATCGTGCAGGAAGCCTATCTGGGTGTGGCGGCGGAAGCGGAGGAGAGCGCATGAGCGAGCCGATTCTGTCTCTGCGGGATGTCTACGCGGACATCGACCAATATCACATTCTGCATGGTGTCGATCTGGATGTGCCGGCGGGGGAGCTGACCGTACTGCTGGGACGTAACGGTGCCGGTAAAAGCACCACGCTGCGCACCATCATGGGCCTGACCACCCTGACCAAAGGGCAGGTGCGTTTTCAGGGACGTGACATTGGCGGCACGGCAACGCCGGCCATCGCCCGTGGCGGCATTGCTTTCGTACCGGAAAACATGGGCATCTTTGGTCAGCTCACGGTGCGGGAAAACATGGTCCTGGCGGCGGTCAGTGGTGCCATGGACGAGCAGCGCCTGGACTGGATTTTTGAAGTGTTTCCACCGTTGAAAAAATTCTGGAATCGCGCCGCCGGTAATCTTTCCGGTGGGCAGAAACAAATGCTGGCGATCGCCCGGGCAGTGATCGAACCGCGTGATTTGTTGCTGGTGGACGAACCCACCAAAGGGCTGGCACCAGCCATTATCAACGATCTGGCCGATGCTTTCGAACAACTCAAACAGCAGCAAGTATCGATCCTGCTGGTGGAACAGAACTTCAATTTTTCCCGGCGCCTTGGCCAGTCCGTGGCGGTGATGAGTGACGGACATATCGTGCACCGGGGCACCATGGCGGAACTCGCCGGGGACGAGGACCTGCAGCATGAACTGCTGGGCCTCGGCCTGGGCGCGCACCAATAAGGAGAACAGAGCATGTCCGCTCCTCAAGATATTTTTGATGCCGACACCGGCAACAGGTCGTGGTGGGAGAGGCTGCGCGCCTTCCGGCAGGACAAACCGCACCTGTTCCTGTTGCTGATCATGGTGGTGATCCCGCTGTTTCTGATGCCTTCCTCCACCTGGGCGGTGCTCACCTTGAGCGGCCTGGCCATGGGCGCCATGCTGTTTCTGATGGCTTCCGGCATGACCCTGACCTTCGGCTTGATGAACGTATTGAATCTGGCCCACGGTTCCTTTATTTCCCTCGGCGCCTTCGCCGGCGCCACCGTGCTCACCATGTGGCTGAACGACTACACCAGTGGCTCGCTGTGGGTCAATCTGCTGGCGGTGATTCCGGCGCTGCTGTTCGCGCTGGTGGTGGCGGGGCTGCTCGGCGTGTTGTTCGAGCGGCTGGTGATCCGTCCGGTTTATGGCGATCACCTCAAGCAGATCCTGGTGACCGTGGGGGGCTCCATCATCGTCATGGAGCTGCTGCAGGTGATCTGGGGCTCCAATGAGATCCCGGTGCCGCGGCCGGAAGCGCTGCGCGGCGCGCTGTTGATCAGCGATGCCATTCCCATTATTGGCGGCATCGCCCTGGAAAAATATCGCCTGCTGGCGGTGATCCTGGGGCTGGGGGTGTACGCGCTGATGTTGTGGGTAATCGACCGTACCCGCCTGGGCATTCTGATCCGTGCCGGAGTGGAAAACCGGGAGATGGTGGAAGTGCACGGCTACCGTATCCGTCTGCTGTTCCTGGCGGTGTTCGTGGCGGGTTCCGCCCTGGCTGGCATCGGTGGTGCCATGTGGGCCATGTACCGGGAAATCATCACCGCGCACATGGGTGAGGAACTGATGATCTCGGTGATCGTGGTGATCATTCTCGGTGGTCTGGGTTCGGTGCGTGGCTGTTTTTACGGCGCCGTGCTGGTGGGCCTGATCAATCTCTATGTCGGTTATCTGGAGCCACGGCTGGCGGCGGTGGCCACCGTCGGTCTGATGGTGGCGGTGCTGATGTGGCGGCCCCAGGGCCTGATTCCGGTCATCAAGGTGTGAGGAGAGAGACATGCTGAAGACCTTGCTTTCCGGAGATTATCCGCGCAGCCGTCCGCTCACCGTGGTGCTGCTGTTGATGTTCCTGTGTCTGGCGCTGGGGCCGTTCCTGTTCCCCGGCACCCGGGCGTTTTCCACCCTGGGCATGATCTGCGTGTTCGTGATCGTGGTGGCGTCCTACGATTTGATGTTGGGATACACCCACATTGTGTCCTTTGCCCATACCATGTTTTTCGGCATTGGCGCCTATGGCGTGGCGATGACCATGGACGCCATGGGTAAAGGCTTTGCTCCGATCTTTATCGGTCTGGGCGCCTCCTTGCTGGTCAGCCTGCTGTTGGCATTGTTATTGGGATTGTTGTCGTTGCGGGTGAAGGCGATCTTCTTCGCGCTGGTGACGCTGGCGGTGGCGTTCGCGTTCCTCAGTCTGGTGACGCAGCTTTATCACATCACCGGCGGTGAGGATGGGCTGCGAGTGCGGGTGCCGCGTGAACTGGGCCCGGCCTTCAAACCTTTTGATGGTGAGCTGCGCGGTTTCAGTATCACTACTTTCCTGACCGGGTTGTTCACCGATCCGGGAAATCTTGGTGAGGTATGGCGGGAGTCGGTGTTCAAGGCGCGCATCACTGGCCGGGATCTGATGTATTACATTACTTTCTTTGTCACTGTTGGCGTGTTTCTGTTCCTGCTGCGCTTGGTGAACTCTCCGTTCGGGCGCGTGCTGCAGGCGATTCGGGAGAATGAATTCCGTGCCCAGGCGCTCGGTTACCGGACCGTGTTTTACCGCACCGCGGTGGTGATCATCTCCGCTTTGCTGGCGACGCTGGCCGGCGTGTTGTTCGCGCTGATCAACCGCTATGTGAATCCGGAGAACACGCTTAATTTCGAGCTGATGGTGTTCATTCTGCTGATGTGCGTGATCGGTGGCATGGGCACACTGTATGGCTCGGTGGTGGGCGCGGTATTGTTCCTGTTGGCGCAGAATTATCTGCAGGATGTGCTCAAGTGGCTGGGCGGCGGTCTGGAGCCAGGCTCGCTGCTGGCGGAGCTGGTGGGGCCGGAGCGCTGGTTGCTGTGGTTCGGCCTGCTGTTCGTGCTCAGCGTATACTTTTTCCCCGCCGGCATCGTCGGTCAGTTACGGTTGTGGGCAGGGCGGTCGTCATCGCGGAAACAGGGCAACGGCGATGACACCACGGCGGCCGGCGAGCAGGAAAGCGGCAACAAGGGCAAGGACGGCCCGGTGGTGTCATGAACCGGAAAGCAGTAGGACAGGAGAGTAGCGGAATGGGAGAGCAAGCGGGACGTCTGCACGGCAAGGTGGCGTTGATCACCGGCGCCGCTCGCGGCATTGGCCGGGGCATCGCCGAGCGCTATGCCCGGGAAGGGGCGCGGGTGGCGGTGGCCGACCTGGACAGTGACAGTGCCGGGGAAACGGCGGCGGCGATTCGGGCCACCGGCGGCGAGGCCATGGCGGTGACCATGGATGTCACCGACGAAGCGGCGGTCAGCGACGGCGTCAGCGCCGTGGTGACGGCCTGGGGCGGTCTGGACGTGGCGTTCGCCAACGCGGGCATTCAACACATCGACCCGCTGGATCAGTTGTCCTTCGCCAATTGGCGCAAGGTCATGGCGGTGCATCTGGATGGCGCCTTTCTGCTCACCCGTGAGGCGCTGCGGGCCATGTACGCCAGCGGTGGTGGCACCATGCTGTACATGGGGTCGGTGCATTCACTGGAAGCCTCACCGCTGAAAGCGCCCTATGTGGCCGCCAAGCACGCCCTGCTTGGCCTGTGCCGCTCGGTGGCGAAGGAGGGCGCTGCCCACGGTGTGCGCAGCAACATCATCTGTCCCGGCTTCGTGCGCACGCCGCTGGTGGATAAACAGATCCCGGAGCAGGCGAAAGAACTCGGCATCTCCGAGGATGAAGTGATCCGCAACGTCATGCTCAAGAACACCGTGGACGGCCAATTCACCACCGTGGACGACGTGGCGGAACTGGCCCTGCACCTGGCGGCCTTCCCCTCGGCGGCGCTCACCGGCCAGTCCGTGGTGGTCAGCCATGGGTGGCATATGGGATGAGAGAAGCAGGGAATAGTGAATAGGGAACAGTGAATAGCTGCGCGAGATGCGCCGGCTGGAAGCTGAAAGCAAAGAGGCCGCGCCCAAATGATGGGTGCGGCCTCTTTGTTTTAATGCGCCTGGAAACAGGGCTCACGTTTAAGCGCGGGCCACATACTCTCAGAGCCCGCACGCTTTTCTCGCGAACTATTCACTGTTCCCTATTGACTATTCCCTGCCTTAACGGGAGCCCGGTTCCATCCGTGGAACCTGGAGATCGATCAGGCCTTCAAGGGGTCACAGAAGGGAATCTGAAGGGGGCTCGCCGAACCGCAAAGATACTGTGCAAAAGGACAGTGTGTCAAGGTTCGGCGATGGCGATCAATCGTCCTCGCCCTCCGGCAGGGTGATGTTCAGTTCCAGAACCTCACAGCCGGACTCCCGGTCCACTTGCACATTCACCGCCTCCGGGCTCACCGGGACGTATTTGCGCACCACGGCCAGCAGTTCTTCCTGCAGTTGTGGCAGGTAGTCGGGACCGCCGCGTCCGCTGCGTTCGCGGGCAACGATGATTTGCAGCCGCTCCTTGGCGGTGGAGGCGGTGTTCTGCTTCTTAGGCAGCAAGTAACTGAAGATGCCCATGATTTAGCCTCCGAACAGTCGTCCAAACAATCCTTTTTTGGCGGCGGTGAGGAAGCGGTGGGGGCGTTCCTCGCCAATGAACCGCGCCACGGCATCGGCGTAAGCCAGACCAGCATCGGATTCCAGATCCAGGATTACCGGCGCGCCGGAGTTACTGGCGTTGAGCACGGCCTGGGATTCAGGAATCACGCCGAGCAGGTCCACGGCGAGAATTTCCTGCACGTCCTCCACGGACAGCATTTCTCCGCGCTCCACCCGTTCCGGAGAGTAGCGGGTCAGCAGCAGCCGGGCGGGAATGTCGCCTTCGCCCAGTTCGGCCTTGCGGGTCTTGCTGGAGAGAATCCCCAGGATGCGGTCGGAGTCGCGCACACTGGACACTTCGGGGTTGGTCACCACGATCGCTTCGTCGGCGAAATAAGCGGCCATCAGAGCGCCTTTTTCGATCCCCGCCGGGCTGTCGCAGATCACGTATTCCATTTCCATGTCACGCAGGCCGTTGAGCACTTTCTCCACGCCTTCCTGGCTCAGAGCGTCCTTGTCGCGAGTCTGGGAGGCGGGCAGGATGAACAGGTTTTCCACCCGTTTGTCCTTGATCAGACCCTGCTTGAGGTTGGCGTCACCGTTGATCACGTTGACCAGGTCGTAAACCACGCGGCGCTCGCAACCCATGATCAGGTCCAGATTCCGCAGCCCCACATCAAAATCGATTACCGTGGTTTTATGGCCACGCATGGCGAGACCGGTTGCCAGGGCGGCGCTGGTGGTGGTCTTGCCCACTCCTCCCTTGCCGGATGTCACGACCACGATTTTTGTCACGATCTCTTCTCCTCGAAGTCCTTGCAGACGTAGGTGCGAGCCGCTGCCGGGCACCGGCAACGACGGGTTCTCAACTTTTGCCCATCAGATCGGCGAAGCTCATGGCATCGCCGTCCAGGCTCATTTGCACGGGTTTGCGTCGATAGGCGTCCGGCAGATCCTCGGCGACCCGGTAATGGCCGGCGATGGACACCAGTTCCGCGTCCAGATCCTGACAGAAGATCCGCGCCGCCTCATTGCCCCGCACGCCGGCCAGAGCCCGTCCGCGCAGCGTGCTGTAAATATGGATATTGCCTTCGGCCAGCAACTCGGCGCCGGTGCTTACTGGCGCCAACACGATCAGATCGCCGCGGGCGTAGACCTGCTGCCCGGAACGCACCGGCTGCTCCACTACCAGGGTGTCCTCGGCGGCGGCGGCCGGGGCGGCCTTGCTGTTGCCGGTGCGCGCCGGCGGCTCACTGCGGGCCACATCGCGGCCGTTGGCCAGATTGATGCTGCCCAGGCCGAGCATGGCGGCCACCTGGTCATCCAGTTCCGGGTGACGGGCCAGGGCGACCAGATTGACGCCCAGCCCGCGCAGGGTGTCCACGGCGGTCAGCAGCTCCACCTGGGAGGCCTCTTCCGGATGGGCCACATCCACCACCACCGGGGCGTCCAGCAGCCACTGGGCGGCGTCTTCCAGCCGTTGGGAGATTTGCTGATGCAGACTACGGGAGTCCAGGTCCTTGAGATAGAGGACCGTCGCCATCAGCATGCGGCCCTTGAACTCGAAACTTGCCTTTTCCTCGATGGAAACTGTCATTGACTGGGTCTTTTTACCTGCTTATTGGGTCGAAGGCGGCCGCCGGGAAGCGGCAAAGGCCCCAGGCGGCCGGCGAATGAGCCGGCCATTGGGGGCACTCGACATATCCGGCAAAGCGTAGACGAAACCGACAAGCGGCGAAAGACGCGCGACCCACGGTCATTGTTAAATTTGCCAATGTTGGGACCCGTCGATCAAAAAATCGCCGGGAGCGATTTTTGACGTCGCACCCGCGACGGCCCGGAGGGCGGCGGCCATGGACGGCAAGCCGCAAAAAATCGCCGGGAGCGATTTTTGACGTCGAGCACCTGCGCGGTGGCCCAGGCAGGCCTGAATTCAGGTGATGGCAGAGCGGGGTGCCTCTTGCCAGGGGGGAGAGCCAGCGGTCAGCGTTCCAGGACACGGGAGAAGCACGGTCCTGGAACGCTGACCGCCGGCTCTCCACGAACTCCGCGGACTCTCGCTCCGAATCTACCCTGGCTACGAAGCCGCTGTGGGAAGCGGCCTTAGCAGCGAATCGACGCCTAGGTGTGCGTGCAAATTGGGGGAGAATCCGTCTTGCAACCGTTCGCAGCCAAGGCCGCTTCCCACAGCCGCTTCGATTGTCCGTGTTTGGAGAGGACGATAAGCTCAAGATTGGAATTCAACAGCGCAGCCACTGCCAAGGTTATCTCCAGATCATGAATACGTATCAGGGAAGCTGTCATTGCCAATCAGTGGTATTCGAGGTCAGGTGTAGCCTCGACATGGCCTATATGTGTGACTGCTCCATCTGCACAAGAAAAGGGGCGAGAATGGTTTATGCCGAGCAAACTGATTTTCGGCTTTTAAAGGGCGAAAACAGTCTGGGTTGCTATCAGTTCAACACTAAAGTGGCCGAGCATTATTTCTGCAGGACGTGTGGTATCTATACACACCACAAGCCCCGCTCTTTACCCGGCAAGTACGGTATAAACGCCGGGTGTTTACAGGGCATTGATCCATTCAATCTGGAGATCACGAAGGTGAATGGCGGTTCCAGGTAGCCATTGCCGACAGTGTTCGTCTGTTTTAGTTATACCATTTGTGTATCTGGGGAGGGCTGCTGGCGAAAAACAAAAACCGCCATGGAATCTCTCAGACAATACGGAAATCATCGCCGAGATTCCGCCAATGCGTACGCAGGAGTTGCTTGTGTTCCGGCGCCATTGGCAACTCGGTCAGCAGAGTCGGCCAGTGTTCCCGTGCGCGGTCCCGGGCGTCCAGTAGATGCACGCGAACCGCCGGCCAGGGTACGCCCACTCGTTCCGCCCACAGTTGGAAATGCGCCAGGGTCAAGGCATACCAGTTTCTCTCCCGGCCCATATTCAGGGCGAGATCCGTCTCGCCTCTTATATAAGGTAGTGTCGTCAGAATGTCGTAGGCTGGCGCCAGTCGCGCCGTCCGCTGATCGGGGTAGTGGAGCGTCCAGTTTTTAATATGCGCGTCGCCATTGGCGAGCAGGATATTGGCCAGTAGGCGGCGTGCCATCTGTTGGGTGTCCGGCAGGCCTTCTCCGCCATAATGGTAGATCGTCGCGGCGATCTGCTCATAGTTTCTCCGGCCATATTTTTCGTGGGCATACAGTTCGAAAACCTGAGCGAAATCCTCACTGTGAATCCGGCCCTGCGGGGAACGGTCAAAACGTTGTATGGCGTAGACCAGGGATTCATCAGGCAGCGGAATATCAGGTAGTCCGCTTATTTGATCCAATGGTAATAAGGCTACTTGTGGAATGGTCACACCAAGGTATTCCGCCAGTTTCATGGCGCTGTATTCGTTGGCGGGTACGTGCTGGTGTACGGTGGAGGGTGTCTTGATGATCCACTCATCTTTCCCTTGCGTGGAGGCGATGTTCATCCGTCCATCCTGGCGACTGGCGGAGAATTTCATCTGCACGCCGGCCAGGGAAAACTTCTGTTGAAGCGCCAGGACATTGATTTGAACCGGTTCGATACGATCCCTCTGGCTAAGAGCCCAACTCGGGATTTCGCCCGCCGGGATAGGCTGCGCCACGAGCGCCCCTGGCAGGTTGGTGCCTGCCGCCGCCAGCAACGGGAATTCGTTATCGGTGTGAACCTTGAGGGCCTGGCTCATCCAGGCCCGCAGAGCGCCTTCGGGCAGCAGATTGGACAGCACCGGAGGCAGCCGTTGTGAGGCCATGCGGGGTTGGAAAGCCGGCTTCGAGATAGTCTGGGACAGCGTGAAGACAGGTGCCGCGGGCATGGCCGCAAAGGCGGGGTCGAACACCAGAATATTCTTGCCGCCGGCATAGTGGGACACGATGCCGACACGCTGGCCATGCAGGGTCAGTGACAGGGCTTCCACGGATTCCCGTTGTTTGAGGGCCGAAGACACCGGCTAGTCCTCCAGATCCTTGAGTATCTTGTCCCAATGGCTTTCATCCGGCTCGGACAAGATGTTCCGCTCCAGTCGTCCGGTGCCGTTCAGCAGAGCGTCGACCTCGGCTACTTGCTCCTCGGGCACCAGACGCAATTGCAGTCCCATGCCTTCCAGGATACGCAGCAGGGTGGAGACGCGAGTATCCCCGCCGGATTCGATGCGTTGATATTGCTGTTGCGACATGCCGATACGCATCAACATGTCCTTTTGGGTCAGCCCCAGGGACTTGCGGCGTTGTTCCAGTATCCGGGTGATCTCCAGCATGACGTACTCCGATTATCGGAAAACAACATACTGGCTGTTGTATCATGAAAAAACATTAAATAAATAGTAAATTAGATAAATAACATCTTATTTGCTGTTTTTGGGGAGGCTGATTGGCAAGACATTGCCGGACGCCGGTCCCCCGGCGCCCGGCCCGCGACTCACACCGGTCGTTCGGTGTGCATTTTCACCTCTTTGAGTTCGAAGTCGAAAGCGTCGGTGAGCAGGCAGTCGTAGCGCAGGGCGTCGTACTCGAGCAGCTCGTTCACCTTGTCGCCGGCAATCACGCCCTTGGCCACCGCCACGTGCAGGCGTTCTTCCAGGGTTTCGCCATCCAACTCGCCTTTGCCGTCGGCCTTGAGGAAGGCCAGGTAGGCGGGTTCCACCTCCAGCAGTTTGCGGTAGGTGTTTTCCACCCGGCCGATGGCGTCTTCCGGGTCATCACAGCGGTAGGTGAAGCTGGCCAGGGATTCCCGCACGCTGGTGGGCTCCATGATCTGGTCGCCAACGGTGCGGATCAGATCGTCTCCGGGACGGTGGGCGCCGGCCGGGCGGCCGAGCGGGAAGAACCAGCCTTTCAACAGGCAGCCGATGCCGAACACGCCCAGGTTGCGGTAGAACGCCTCCAAGGCTTCGTGGGCCTGGCTCAGGGCGTGATGCAGGGCATAGGTGGCATGGGCGTCGTTAGCTTCGTCCCGGGGCAGGGTGCCATGGAACTTGAGCACGGCGCAGGCGATCAGCAATTGGCTGTGGGCATCGCCGAGCCGCGCGCTGAGCAGTTCGCGACGTTTGAGGTCGCCGCCCAGCAATGCGAAAGCGGCGTCGGAGGTGCTGGCCAGCACCGCGCTGTAGCGGCTGATCAGACGGTACCAGGGGGTGCTGAAGCTGTCCGCGTTGGCGGGGATGTCCGCCAGGCGGCCGCCGGTCAGGGCATGGACCAGGCCCCGGCACATATTGCCGATGGTGTGACCGGCGTGCTTGAGGAACAGTGCCTCGAAGGCCTCCAGGCCGCGCTCCTTGTCCTCGTCCTGCAGGGCGTTGAGTTCGTCGTAGAGGAAAGGATGGCAGCGCAGCGCGCCCTGGCCGAAGATCATCAGCGAGCGGGTCAGGATATTGGCGCCTTCCACCGTGATGGCGATGGGGATGGCCTGGTAGGGCAGTGCCATGAAGTTGCGTGGCCCGGCCTGCACCGCGCGGCCGCTGGCGATGTCCATGCCGCGGTTGATCAGGCGGCGCATCATTTCGGTGGAATGGTACTTGGCCATGGCGGTGACCACCGAAATAGTGCCTTCTTCCAGCCCCCGGGTAACCAGATGGCGGTAGGCCTCCAGGGTGTAGGCGAGGCCGGCCACTTCAGCGGAGGCTTCCTGTACCCCCTCGAACTGCCCAACGGCGGTGTTGAACTGGCGGCGGATGCGGCCGAAGGCGCCGGCGGTCTGGTAGCCCATCTCGGCGCTGGCGGTGGCCAGGGCCGGCAGGGAGACGCCGCGTCCGGCGCCCAGGCATTCGATCAGCATGCGCCAGCCCTTGCCGGCCATGTCCGGGCCGCCGATGATGGCGTCCAGAGGCACGAATACATCGGTGCCGTTGATCGGCCCGTTCATGAACGGCGAGCCGCCGGGGTTATGGCGCCGGCCGATTTCCACGCCGGGGGTGTTGGCGGGGAGCAGGGCGCAGGTGATGCCCAGCTCTTCCTCGTCGCCAAGCAGATGATCCGGGTCATACAGTTTGAAGGCGAGTCCCACCACGGTGGCGATGGGCGCCAGGGTGATCCAGCGCTTGGCGAAGCTCAGACGCATGCCCAGCACTTCCTCGCCATCCACCTCCTGGGTGCAGATCACGCCGCGGTCGGGCAGGTTGCTGGCGTCGGACCCCACCTCGGGCCCGGTCAGACCGAAGCAGGGGATTTCCTTGCCGGCGGCCAGATCCGGCAGCCAGCGTTGTTTCTGTTCGTCGGTGCCGTATTTGGCCAGCAGTTCACCCGGGCCGAGGGAGTTGGGCACCATGGCGGTGACGGCGGCGGTCAGTGAACGGGTGGCGATCTTGCTCATCACCCGGCTCTGGGCGTAGGGGCTGAAATCCTTGCCGCCGTACTCCTTGGGGATGATCAGGCCGAAGAAACCCTTGTCCTTGAGGAATTGCCAGACCTCCTCGGGCAGGTCGCGCAGCTCATGGTAAATCTGCCATTCATTGAGCATGCCGCAGAGCTGTTCCACCTCGTTGTCGATGAAGGACTGCTCCTCCTCGCTGAGGGTGGTGAAGCGGGTCTTGGAAAAATCATCCCAGTCCGGCTTGCCGCTGAACAGCTCGGCCTCGAACCAGGTGGCGCCCGCTTCGATGGCTTCGCGCTCGGTATCGCCGATCGGCGGCATTACCTTGCCGAGGCTGTTGAACACCGGCTGGACGATCAGCTTGCGACGCAGTCCCGGGTGGTTGAGCACCACCAGGGCCGCCGCCACCAGAATCAGCAGCAGAGGATTCAACAACCAGCCGGCGAACAGCACACCGCACAACAGGTACGCCACCACGAAAGTGATGGAGCCGACGGTCAGCGACAGTTGTAAATAGAAAACAGTGATCAGAGTGGCGGCCAGAATCAGCAAGGCCAGCAGACTCAACATGGTCATCTCCTTTGCCAGCGTGAATGGCACCGGTGGCATCCGGTGTTGTCCCGTCCGTGTGCGCTCCCCTGCGACGACACTTGGGGACGACTTTAGTCTACCTTTATACCTGTGTTCGTGGGGTCTTTTAACCGTATTTGACGTCGCCGCGGTGACTATCGGATGAATCCCGCGCGGTGGGTGCGGATGTCGTTGACGCGCGGAATTACGTACAATTGCCGCTCTCCCTGGTCCCGACACCCCCGACAGGAGCATTGCGGTGCAAGACAACGCCTCGATCATTGACGTTAACGAACAGAATATTCAGCAGGTGCTGGAAGCCAGCCGGCAGACGCCGGTACTGGTGGATTTCTGGGCACCCTGGTGCCAGCCCTGCCTGCAGATGGCACCGACCCTGGAAAAACTGGCCGCTGAATATCAGGGCAAGCTGATCCTGGCCAAGGTCAATGCCGATGAGCAGCAGAATATCGCCGCGCAGTTTGGTGTACGCAGCCTGCCGTCCCTGAAACTGGTCTATCAGGGCCAGTTGGTGGCGGAATTGGAGGGGGCTCAGAGCGAAGGGGCTCTGCGCCAATGGCTGGCGCCGGTGCTGGATCCGGAAGCCGCCGAGAAAGAACAGGAAGAAGGGTTTCTCGAGCAGATACGCATGGCCATCGATGCCGGCCACGGCGATCAGGCCGAGCAGGCCCTGCGGCAGACGCTACAGCAACAGCCCGACAAACACGCTTTCCGTGCGTTGTTGGTGGAATTCCTGCTCGGCGAAGGCCGCCAGGACGAGGCGCAGTCGGTGTTGGCGGAAATCGCCGAGGACGTGGAGGAACTGCGCCCGTTCCGTGCCCGCTTTGCCTTGCTGGACAAGCTGCCGGCCGGCAACGAGAGCCTGAAGACGCTGGCGGAACGCATCCATGCCGACGGCAAGCCGGAGGATCTGCATGCCTATGGGCTGCGGGCCGCCGCCGCCGGCCAGTTCCGCGAAGGGCTGGAAGCGCTGCTGACCTTGTTGCGGGATCATCGTGACTATGAGGAAGGGGTTGCCCGGGCAGCTCTGCTGCAGGTGTTCGACTGCCTGCCCAAGGGCGATCCGCTGGCCAGCGAATACCGCCGCAAGATGTTTACTTACCTGTACTGAGGGAAGGCTCGCAGGCAGTGCCCGAATTGAGGTCCGTGACCACAGCTGACTCACCGTGAAGCCGCTGTGGGAAGCGGCCTTGGCCGCGAATGGTCCAAACCGTCCGAGCAAATCCCTTCGCTTGCAAGCAAGCTTCCCACAGCGGCTGCGTAGCCCGATCTGTGTGAGCCAGCTTGCAGGCGAATGCCGGCCCGTTGCACCGGTGCCGGGCAGGCAGGGGAGCAGAGGTCCATCCCACCCACCTTTCCGCACTGATTGATAACACCGGAAGTGCACAAAAACAGTGCCAAATGCTTTGTCCCGGCACCGATATTGTGCGCAGCAACGGTGCTTATGCCCTTCTATGCCCGAATTCCGGGCAATGCCTCCCTGGCCCGATTCTTGAATGCCCTTGTCCGGTGCAATTGGGGCGGGCTGCTTCCCGCTGGTGCAACCGGCCGCCCGGGCGGCCTTCGAGGACCAGGAATTCGATCTATGGGCATATCTCTGATTTCTTCGCGGCGATGGTTGGGATGGCTGGCGGTTTTGCTGCTGCCAGGCGTGGCTTCCGCCGACACCCTGAACCAGGCGGACACCGCCTGGATCCTGACCGCCACCGCTTTGGTGTTGTTCATGACCTTGCCGGGGTTGAGCCTGTTCTATGGCGGCCTGGTGCGCGGCCGGAACGTGCTGTCGGTGCTGATGCAGTGTTTCGCCATCGCCTGTCTGGTGTCGCTGATCTGGCTGGTGGCCGGCTACTCCCTGGCGTTCACCGATGGTGGCGCCGCCAACGCCTGGATTGGCGGTCTGGATCTGGCGTTTTTCGCCGGCATGACCCGTGAGAGCCTGTCCGGATCCGTGCCGTTGAGCCTGCACGCACTGTTTCAGATGACCTTCGCCATCATCACTCCGGCGCTGATTGTCGGTGCCTTCGCCGAACGTATGCGCTTCGGTGCCATGTTGGCGTTCAGCGGCCTGTGGGTGCTGTTGGTGTACGTGCCGGTGTGCCACTGGGTGTGGGGCGGTGGCTGGCTGGCCGAGCTGGGATTGTACGACTTCGCCGGTGGCACGGTGGTGCACATCACCGCCGGGGTGGCGGCGCTGGTGGCGGCGCTGGTGATGGGCCGGCGTAAAGGCTGGCCCGGGCAGGCGATGACGCCACACAACATGACCATGACGGTGACCGGCGCTGGCATGCTGTGGGTGGGTTGGTTCGGTTTCAACGGCGGTTCCGCCCTGGCCGCCGACGGCAACGCCGCCATGGCCATGCTGGTGACCCATATTTCCGCCGCCGCCGGTTCCCTGGCCTGGGTGACCATGGAGTATCTGAAGTTCGGCAAGCCCTCGGCGCTGGGTATCGCCACCGGCATGGTGGCCGGTCTCGGCACCATCACGCCGGCTTCCGGCTTCGTCGGGCCGGGGGCGGCGCTGGTGATCGGTCTGTGCGCCGGGGTGCTGTGTTTCTATATGGTGCTGGTGGTGAAACAGAAATGGCGGATCGACGATTCCCTGGATGTGTTCCCGGTGCACGGTGTCGGCGGCATACTCGGCACGCTGCTGGCCGGGGTGTTCGCGTCCACGGAGCTGGGGGTGTTCTCCGGCTTCGGTTTCGCCAAGCCGGACTACGGCATGTTGCAGCAAGTGGGCGTGCAGGCATTGGGCGTGGTGGTGACCTTCGTCTACACCGCCGTGGTGACCTGGGGCGTTCTGAAGCTGGTGGGGCTGTTCTCGCCGCTGCGGGTGACGCCGGACGAAGAGACCCAGGGTCTGGATCTGGCGTTGCACGAGGAACGTGGCTACGACCTGTAAAGGCGCCGAACGCCTGACGCTTTAGAACACCGGGTCGGGTAAAGCATCGTGGAGATAAATGAGGTTCATCGCGGAATAACGAGAATGTGGGCCTCCGTGCAGACCCGCTTCGAGTGAACCGCGGCACTTTGGGCTCCAACAACGTCGACCGCTGCCACAGAAGGGGCTACGAAGCGGCTGTGGGAAGCTTGCTTGCAAGCGAATCTTGGGGTCCGAAAGCCCATTCGCTTGCAAGCAAGCTTCCCACAGCGGCGTTGTAGCTGCCTTCGAATTTATGTCTCCAAGGCCAAAGAACATCTGCACTTTCCGGTTACCTCGAAGCGGAGCCGCGTTACGCCTTTGCGGGACCCTGCTTCACGGCGTTCCCGCAAAGGCGTAACGCGGCTCCGCTTCGAGGTAACCGGAAAGTGCAGATGCCAAACCGCGATGAACCACAAATAAGCGCTCTTAATGCTTGGTAACGACAACGCCATGCCGGGACCGCTATGCTCGGGGTATCGCAATGGGAGACCCCGGCATGGAAATCGACCCCTACGGCTGGCCCGCCGCCGGCACCCTGGATGTGCGCAAGCTGCCCACCCTCGCCAGCGAACCGCCACCACCACTGGAAGAGAGCCGGGAACGATTGCATGAGCACCAGCGGCGGCTGTATGCCTGCCAGCGTTATGGGGTGTTGCTGGTGGTGCAGGGACTGGATGCGGCCGGCAAGGACAGCCTGATCCGTACTCTGGCGCGGGCCATGGACCCCGCGGCGTTCCGCGCCTATTCCTTCGGCCGGCCGCTGGGGGATGAACTCAACCATGACTTTCTCTGGCGGGTATGGCCGCGTTTGCCGGCACGGGGGCAGGTGGTGGCGTTCAATCGCAGCCATTATGAGGCGGTCCTGGCCGAGCGGCTCTGGCCGGTGGTCGAGGTCCCGGAAGAGCCGGACTGGCCTGGCCGCTACCAGGCCATCAACGATTTCGAGCATCATTTGCACCGCGAAGGCACCCGCATCATCAAGGTGTGGCTGAACACCTCGGCGGAGGAGCAGCGCAAGCGTCTGCTCAAGCGTCTCAACAAGCCACGCAAGCGTTGGAAGTTCGAGCCGGCTGACATTGAGAACTGGTTGTCCCGCGACCAGTATCTGGAACGGGTCAATGAAACGCTGATCGCTACGCATACGGGGCACGCTCCCTGGCATCTGATTCCCAATGACGACAAGGGCGACGCCCGTGCCCGGGTGGCGCATGTGCTGGCGGAGACCCTGGCATATCTGGCGCCGGATTACCCGCGTGAGAACATTGAGTGCATCGGCCGATATCGGACTTTGTTGGCCGAGCCGGAGGATTGACCTTTTTGGCCTTCTTGGACCCGCGTACGGCTATTGCCACCCCCCAAGCCTTTCTATAAGGTACGGGAAAGTTTCGAACGGCCGTTTGAAAAGGAAAGGCGCGTCTCGAAGCCCTATCCCTTGAGCGAGGAGAACATAATGAGCGTTGAATTCCTGTCAGACGAATGGTTCGCGAAAGTGAAGGAAATTCGGGATGCGGCCGGCGACGTGTCCGCTCCGGCGGCTCTGGCCGATCTGGTGATCAACATTACGGTCAGCGGCGACGGTGGCGAGAAGGCGTTGTCCCTGGTGGGCGGTATGATCGAGGAAGGGCATCGCGACGAAGCGCCCACCACTCTGATTCTGCCGCCCGATCTGGCCAAGCGCATTTTCATCGAAGGCGACCAGTCCGCCGGCATGCAGGGCTTCATGAGCGGCCAGATCCGTATCGAAGGTGACATGAGCAAGCTGATGGCGCTGCAATCCGCCCAGCCCACCGACGATCAGAAGCAACTGATGAAGCAGATTCAGGACATCACTGCCTGATCACCGCCTTCTCAGCAAAACGCCCGGTGCCTTCGTGGCCCGGGCGTTTTTTTATGGGAACGCGGCACGCCAGATGCCGGCGTTCCCTTTGGCCTCTCCCCGCGATATCCGCTATCCTCTGCCACCCGACCCGATGTTGCCGGCATGCCCCGGCGACCTTTCCTGACCGGTTCAAGGATACGCCGTGACTCGCGCCAGCGAATTGCTTAATGATGCCGACCATATGGGCCGCCTGCTGGAGGGCTATCGCCCCCGCGAGCCCCAGTTGCGCATGGCCGACGCGGTGGACGCGGCGATCCGTTCCCACGGCACCTTGCTGGTGGAGGCGGAAACCGGCACCGGCAAGACCCTGGCTTATTTGCTGCCGGCGCTGCTCGGCGACGGTCCCACGCTGGTCTCCACCGGTACCAAGAGTCTCCAGGATCAGTTGTTCTTCAAGGATCTGCCGGTGGTGCTCAAGGCGCTGCCGGTACCGCGCAAAGTGGCCCTGCTGAAGGGGCGCGCCAACTATCTGTGCCCCTACCGCCTGGAACTGCACCAGGAAGAAGCCCGTTTCCTGACGCGGGAAACCGCCGAGCAGTTGCAGATCGTCGCCCATTGGGCCGGCCGTACCCGTTCAGGTGATATCGCAGAGTTGAAGCAGTTGCCGGAAGACGCGCCGGTGTGGCCCTGGGTGACCAGCACCGCGGATAACTGCCTGGGCGCGGAGTGCCCGCGCCATTCCGAATGCCCCTTGATGAACGCCCGGCGGGAGGCCCAGGAGGCGGACCTGGTGGTGGTCAACCATCACTTGTTCTTCGCCAATGCGGCGTTGCGCGGGGAAGGGGTGAGCGAACTGCTGCCCAGTGTCAACACGGTGATTTTCGACGAGGCGCACCAGTTGCCGGAGGTGGCGGCCAATTTCTTTGGCGATTCGCTGAGTACCCGGCAGCTTCAGGAACTGGGACGGGACAGTTTGTCGGAGGCGTCCAGCAATGCCATTGATGTGGGCGAGCTGAACCGCCGTATCAGCGCGTTGGACAAGGCCTGTCAGGATTTCCGCCTCAGCCTCGGTGAGCAGGAACGCCGCGCGCCCTGGTCCGAGGTGGCGGAATTGGAGGCGGTGCGGGAAGCGGGGCAGGCGCTGCGCGAGGCCACCTCGGAACTGGAAGCCTTTCTCAAACCCCACGCCAAGGCCAGCCGGGGATTGGAAGCCTGTGCCCGACGCGCCTGGGAGCACCTGCGTACTCTGGAGAATCTGTTGGAGGCGCAGGCGCCGAACCGGGTCTATTGGTTCGAGACGTTTCGTCGCACCGCGGTGCTGCACGGCACCCCGTTGTCGGTGGCGGCGCAACTCCGGGCTCAACGGGAACAGCACCCCTGTGCCTGGGTGCTGACCTCCGCCACCCTGTCCGTGGCCGGCCGTTTCGAGCATTTACAGAAGCGTCTGGGACTGGACGAGGCCGAGACGCTGCGTCTGGAAAGCCCGTTCGATTTCAAACGTCAGGCGGTGTTTTACGCTCCGGATGGCCTGCCGGCGCCGTCCTCGCCGGGGTATACCGCGGCGCTCTCCGAAGCCATGGTGCCGGTGATCGAAGCGGCCGAGGGGCGGACCTTTTTTCTGTTCACCAGCCATCGGGCGTTGCGCGAAGCCGCCGGTATTCTGCGCCAGCGCCTGAGCTATCCGTTGCTGGTGCAGGGCGAGGCCGGTCGCCGGGAACTGCTGGACGAGTTCCGGCGTCTGGGCAATGCGGTGTTGCTTGGCACCAGCAGTTTCTGGGAAGGCATTGATGTGCGAGGCGATGCGCTGAGCTGTGTCATAATCGACAAGCTGCCGTTCGCGTCGCCGGGTGATCCGGTGGCGGCGGCCCGCATCGAGTACATCAATCGCAACGGCGGTAACGCCTTTCGTGATTACCAACTGCCCCAGGCGGTGCTGGCCCTGCGTCAGGGCGCCGGCCGTTTGATCCGCGATCCGCAGGACACCGGCCTGCTGGTGGTGGCGGATCCGCGCCTGCTCAGCAAGGGCTACGGGCGCATGTTCATCGACAGCCTGCCGGGCATGACCCGCACCCGTAAGCTGGAGGTGGTGAAACGTTTTTTCGATTACATCAGGAATCGCTGACCGTGCCCGGCACCGTGTTCCGCCGGATCGGCTCCGCGACCTTCTCGGGAGTAGCCAGCCGATGACCCGTATTGTCGCCATCGAAACCGCCACCGACGCCTGCTCCGTGGCGCTGTGGCAGGACGGTGCCGTATTGGAAAAGTTCGAACCCGGCGCGCGCCGGCAAACCGAACGAGTATTGCCGATGGTGGAGGAACTCCTGGTCGAAGCGGGCATCGAACTCTCCTCGGTGGACGCGCTGGCGTTTGGTCAGGGCCCGGGTTCCTTCACCGGGGTGCGCGTCGCCACCTCGGTGGTGCAGGGGCTGGCCTTTTCACTGGACTTGCCGGTGGTCGGTGTCTCCACCCTGGCATCCTGTGCCTTGGCCGCCCATGATCGCCATCCCCGCTTTCAACGGATCGTCGCGGTGTTCGACGCCCGCATGGGGGAAGTGTATTTCGGCGCCTATCGTTGTGGCGGTGACAAGGTGGAAGCACTGTGTGATGAAGGGGTGTTCGCACCGGAACGGATTCCCGTGCTGGATGGCGGCGACTGGCTGCTGGCCGGTTCCGGAACGGTTTATCAGGACGCGCTGCGCGACCGCCTGACCTGGGCCGGGATGGACGCCGAGGCGATGCCTCGCGCGGCCACCGTGGCTCGTCTGGCGGTGGCGGCGGTACGGGAAGGTCGCACCGTGCCGGCCGAGCAGGCGCAGCCGGTTTATTTGCGCGATCGGGTGGTTCAGATAGGGAGCAAGTAATGATCGAGTGGGATTTGCCGAATGTGCACCATCTGCAAGTGGTGGTGCCGAAGCAGGCCATTGATGTCATGGGCCACGTCAACAACACCGAGTATCTGCGTTTCATGGAGCAGATCGCCTGGCACCACACCCAGGCGCTGGGGCTGGGCTGGGACAAATACCAGCAGCTCAACCGTGGCATGGTGGCGCGTCGTACCGAAGTGGATTATCTGGCGCCGGCGTTTGAAGGGGAGTCTCTGCTGGTCGGCACCTGGATCGTGGAGAACGACGAGCGCATCAGTATCACCCGCCGTTATCAAATCATCCGTGAATCCGATGGGCTGACGCTGCTGCGTGGCCGTACCCGCTGGGTCTGCGTGGCGCTGGATTCGGGCAAACCCCGCCGTATGCCGCCGGAGTTTTTGTCCGGTTACCAACTTACCGCCCGGGAAGACTGAGCCGAATGGATGCCTTTCAAGCCGTTATCCTGGCCCTGATCCAGGGCCTTACTGAATTCCTGCCCATCTCCAGCTCCGCTCATTTGATTCTGCCCTCGGCCCTGTTCGGCTGGCCCGACCAGGGGCTGGCTTTTGACGTGGCGGTGCATCTGGGAACCCTGCTGGCGGTGGTGGTGTATTACCGCCGGGATCTGTTGGCGATGACCGGTGGCAGCCTGAAGGGGATCCGCACCAGCACCATGAACAGCGAGTTGCGTCTGACCCTGCTGGTGGGGCTGGCGACAATACCGGCGGTGGCCGCCGGTTTTCTGGCCAAGGATCTGATCGAGAACGAATTGCGCTCGGCCATGGTGATCGCGGTGACCACGGTGTTCTTTGGCGTGCTGCTGTGGCTGGCGGACGTGCTCGGCGCGCGTCGGCGCGGTACCGAGACCATGGGCGTGGGCAGTGCCTTGTTGATTGGTTTGGCGCAGGCGCTGGCCCTGATCCCCGGCACCTCGCGCAGTGGCATTACCATCACCGCGGCGTTGGCGCTGGGCTTTCGCCGTGAAGACGCGGCCCGCTTTTCCTTTCTGATGTCGATACCGGTGATTCTTGGCGCCGGCCTGCTCAAGGCCAAGGATCTGGCGGAAAGCACGGTGCCGGTGGACTGGCTGCACCTGATCCTGGGCGTGGTGGTCAGTGGTGTGGTGGCCTACCTGACCATTGTGTTCTTCCTGCGTTTGCTGGATCGCATTGGCATGCTGCCGTTCATGATCTACCGGCTGTTGCTGGGCGGTGTGCTGTTCTACGTTATTTATTCGGCAACGGCGCTGTCTTGATACCTCTGGCCTGTCTCCCCGGCGCCCCGGACCTGAAGGGTGTCCCTCGTGTGGAGGATGTGGCCAGTGCCCGGGAGCAAGGCATTGAACTGGTGCTTGGGCGTGTCGAAGACCGCCTTTCCTTGTGGGCGCCGGCGCAAAAAGCGGTGCCTTTGTGCGTGGATTTCCTCGGTGGCCGCCAGGGGTACCGTCTGGCCGCGGACCGGGTGCGTCATGAGCGATTGATCAAGGCGTTGGGGAAAGTCGTCAACGAGCCGGCGCGGGTCTGCGATCTCACCGCTGGCCTTGGCCGCGATTCAGCGTTGATGGCCCAAGCCGGCTTTCAGGTACTAATGGTGGAGCGCGAGCCGGTGCTGCATGCCTTGCTGGCGGACGGGTTGGCGCGTGCGGCGGGCACGCCGCTGGCGTCCCATCTCACTCTGCTGCCGCTTGCCGACGCGCGGGATCTGACGGTTGTTCTGGAAGGACCGTTCCACGCGGTGTTTCTCGATCCCATGTTTCCGCCCAGGGACAAAAGCGCGGCGGTAAAGCAGGATTTGCGCTGGTTGCAGCAGTTGTGTCGGTACCCGGATGAGGACGAGGAGCAGGCGTTGCTGGCCATGGCGCGGAGCCTGGACGCGCGCAAGGTGGTGGTCAAGCGTCCGCGACGGGCGCCGCCGCTGGCGGCGGTGGCGGCCTCGCACAGTCTCGAGGGCAAGACCGTTCGCTTTGATGTCTACACTTCACCCTCCGTCCGCAAGTGACGCGGTTTTCCACGGAAGATGCTACGAGCCACTGTGAGGACTTGTCCGCAAGTGAATGTGCGGCGGGATTCGCCAGCAGGCTGGCTCCCACAGTTGTGCTACGAAGCCGCTGTGGGAGCTTGCCTGCAAGCGAATCTCTACGTCTGGCTGTGCGGCTCGTCCGCCAGCGCTCGTTCCAGCTCCGGGACTCGCGTCACCCGCTGGATCGCCTGACTGACGTCGGTGCTGAGAATACGGCGGGCTTCGTCATCCAGGGCCCGCAGATGATCGCCGAACTGCAGCATGCCGGCCTCGTCCTTCCACACCAGCCCAGTGTCCAGCAACTGCTGGATGAAAGTGCGTAACACCACCTTGTCGAAAAACTCCGGTGAATTGAATTCGTACAGCAGCGACAGTCTTTGCGTGGTGCGGCTGGCGAGCTCCGCCAGTTGCTCCGCTTCGAGCCGACCGCCGCCGTACTGCACCAGCAGACGGATGGTCAGATAATAGCGCTCCAGGGACGGCATCACCGTCTGACCCAGATGGGCCAGCATGTCCGATGCCACGGTGTGAATCGGCGCGCCGTGCAGGCAATCGCCGTCACGTTCCACCAGACCGTGTGCTTCCAGCATGCCGACGATGCGATTGACCGCATCGGTCAGTTCGTCGCCTTCCTGCCAGTGCAGGAAATACTCGTTGCGGAAGAACGGGTAGAGCAGGGCGACCATGCGCTGCAGCGTGCTCTGATTCAGACTGCGGGCATTGAAGAACAACGAGCAGATCAGTCCCGGCAAGACGAACAAATGCAGGCTGTTGTTGCGCACATAGGCCATTTGCAGCGCGGTGGCCGGATCGGTGGTGACCACGTCGCCGAGGGGGTGGGATACTCGCAACAGAAACTCGTGTTTGAGCCCGTAGTCGATCAGGGCATCGGCGTCGGTGTCCGCCAGGCAGGCGGTGTCACTGTAAGGGGCTTCGTTCAGCAGCGTGATATACAGCTGCAGTTGCTGCCGCAGCTGTTGCAGATCCATGGTGTGTTTGGGCGTTGCCAGCAGCGCCAGGCTGATCAGATTGACCGGGTTGGCCACGGCGGCGGCGTTGATGCGCGTGGCCACTTCCTGGCCCAGGGCGTTGACCGTCTGTTTGAACCAATCCGGGGACTCCTGGGCGTCCAGTGTCTCGCCGCGCCAGCCTTCCCGGTGGTCATCGAGGAAGTCCACCAGTTTGATCGGTTCGCCGAAATTCACATGCACCTGGCCGAAGTGGCTGCGCAGCACTTTTACGGATTTCAGCAGCCCAAAGACCGATTCCTTTTTCTTTTTCTTGCCGTGCAGTTCGCCAATATAGGAACCGCCTTCGATGACCTTTTCATAGCCCACATAGACCGGTACGAAAGCGATGGGTTTGCGCGCATCGCGCAGGAAGCTGCGCAGGGTCATCGCCAGCATGCCGGTGCGGGGTTGCAGCATGCGGCCGCTGCGGCTGCGGCCGCCTTCGATAAAGTATTCAATGGAAAAGCCGCGCGCGGTGATGGTGTGCAAATACTCATAAAACACCGCCGCGTAGAGCGGATTGTCACGAAAACTGCGACGCATGAAGAAAGCACCGCCGCGCCGCAGAATGGTGCCCACCACCGGCAGGTTCAGGTTGATACCGGCGGCGATATGCGGTGGCACCAGGCCATTGCGATAGACCACGAAGGACAGCAGCAAATAGTCGATGTGGCTGCGGTGGCAGGGCACGTAGATCACTTCGTGATCCCTCGCCACCTGCGTGAGATTGTCCAGATTATAGAGGCGAATGCCATCGTAAAGGCGGTTCCAGACCCAGTTGAGAAACAGCTCCAGCGCCCGGATCACGGTGTGGGAATAGTCGGCGGCGATTTCCAGCGCGTAGCCTCGGGCCCGGGCGGTGACTTTCTCTTCCTTGTCCTCGCTGCTGGCGATCTCTTCCTGGATCGCCTGGCGCACCGCCGGAGACTGAATGATGTCATTGGTCAGGGTGCGCCGGTGAGACAGGTCGGGGCCGATGGCCGCTTCCTGCTGGCGGCGGAAGTGCACCCGCAGAACACGGGATGTCTTGCGCACCACCTGGTCCACATCATCGGACTGGTCGGCAAGCACGCGCAGGGATACCGGCGGGCTGAATTGCAGGTACAGATCGCGGCCCTGGGTAAGAATGATAAGAAACTTCTTGATAAAACCCGGTGGCGCCCAGGTATCGGAGAACAGAATCCGCCACAGGGAATTTTCCTTTTCCGGTTGGCGTCCCCAGAACACCGACACCGGCACTAATTGCACATCCAGGTCCGGGTTGTCGTGCAGGGCACGCACCAGTTTCCGCAGACGCGGCGGCACCAGGGCATCCCGTTGCCGGGTGCCCGTCACTCCGCGTTTGTACAAGTAGAAATAGCTGCGGCGCAGATGCTGTTTGCCCAGACTCAGGGAGGAATTGGCGGCACTCAGCTTCTGCTTGCGAGTGGCCTGATGCACCACTGCGGCGTCTGCCACGGAGCGATCTCGCATTACATAGACCACCGGTTTGTTCGGGTCCAGTTGCAATTCTTCGGGATCCGCCGGCAGTGCCGTGGCGCGGGTGCATAGCCGCATGAAGGCGCGGATCAGCAAAAACAACAGTCGGTCGAGGCCTAGCCATGGACTCATAAAGCGAGCTCTTGGGTATCCGGGTAGAGGTCGATTCTACCGGACGCGGACCGATGGCGCCCACCATGGTGATTCACACTGGCGCGGAATCGAACGGTATCCACGGTCATAGCGTTACCGGGACCGATTAACCGCTCCGTCCGTATGGCATTTCTTCCCGCAATCCGCGATCATCCTGATTCGCGATACCCCCGTATTAAAGGAGTAACCCGTGTCCGAACACCAGGCCGGCCTGTTTGACCGTCACTATACCCATCATCTTTTCCTGGAATTCGCCCTCGGCGCTGGCGCCGACATGGACGGGGTGCGCCAGGCCTTGCGCGATGTGCTGGCGCGGGCACCGGCCAGCACCCCGCTGTTGATGGCGTTCGGCCCCGGGCTGTGGCGGAAGCTGTCCCGCTCATTCACCTTTCCGCCGTTCTCCCTGGAAGGCAAGGCGCCTTCCACGCAGGGGGATCTGTTGATCTGGATCCAGGCGGAAAATCCCAGTGACCTGTTTGACACCGCCCTGGCGGCGTCGCGGCGGTTGCGTGAGGTATTGGCTCTGCAACTGGAGGTTCAGGGTTTCGTTTACCACGATATGCGCGATCTGTCCGGCTTCGTCGATGGCATTGGCAACCCCACCGGTGACAAGGCTCTGGCCGCCGCGGTGATTCCGGAAGGGCAGCCCGGGGCGGGTGGCAGCTGGATGATCACGCAGAAATGGGTGCATAAACTCGAAAGCTTCAACGCCCTGCCGGTGGAAGAACAGGAAAAGGTGTTCGGCCGTACCAAGGCCGACGCGGTGGAGTTCGATGAGGAGAACATGCCGGAGAACTCCCACGTTGGCCGCACCGATGTGGACCATGATGGTGTGCCGCAGAAAATCTGGCGGCGCTCGGTACCCTATGGCACCACCACCGAGCACGGTTCCTACTTCATCGCCTTCACCTGCGAGCGGGAACGTTTCGAGTTCCTGCTACGGCGTATGTACGGCATGGTCGACGGTGTTCGCGATCGTCTGCTGGATTACAGCAGGCCGGTCACGGGCTCCTGGTGGTACGCGCCCAGCCAGGAATGGCTGAGCGCGCTCTGAACCACCGGCAAACGGGCGGGCAGGTCGGCATGGCTCCGCCGCCCGCACCGGCGCCGGCCCCACGGGCCCTCACCGGTGTCCTGCTGATGGCCGCCGGCGTCGGCATCCTGCCGTTGATGGACAGCCTGGCCAAATACCTCAGCGACGAATACCACGTGGTTCAGGTTACCTGGGCCCGGTATCTGTTCCATTTCCTGCTGCTTGGCGCACTGCTGCTTTGGCGCTTGCCCTTGTCCGCGCTGATCCCGCGCCATGCCGGCCTGCAGGTGATCCGTAGTGCTTTCCTGCTCAGTACCACCCTTTGTTATTTCGGTGCCATTGCCTTTTTGCCGCTGGCCAATGCATTGGCTCTGGCGTTTCTCGGGCCGCTGGTCAGTACCGCTCTGGCGCCGCTGATCCTGGGCGAAAGCGCTGGCCCGCGCCGTTGGATCGCGGTGACGGTGGGTTTCCTTGGCACTCTGGTGGTGATCCGTCCCGGCTGGGGCGAGTTCCATTGGGCCTCATTGCTGGGATTGGGGGCGGGGGTGTCCTACGGGCTGTACCAGCTCACCACCCGGCGCCTGTCCGGCAGCGGCCGTCCCTCGGTGACGCTGTTTTACACCTCGGTGTTTGGCCTGGCGGTGCTCAGTTTAATCGTCCCGATGGTCTGGCGCTGGCCGGACCCGGCCACTTGGGGACTGATGCTGTTGATGGGCTCGGTGGGCGCCCTGGCGCACTTTCTCATCATCCGCGCCTTCGAATACGCCAGCGCCCCGGTCCTGTCCCCGGTGAGCTATATGGAAATGGTCTCCGCGGTCACCCTGGGCTGGCTGATCTTCGGCGACTTCCCCGACCCCTGGACCTGGGCCGGGATTGGATTGATCGTGGTCAGTGGGTTATTGATTGTTATATGGGAATGATAAGAGCAGTTAATAGTGAACAGTGAATAGTTAACAACGAAAACAAGAGCCACCGAAAAGGTTTTGTGCACATTGCAAATCCCCTCATGCGTCCCTGCAACGGTGTTTTTCACTATTCACTGTTACTTGTTACTTATTAACTAGTCTCTGCTTTTCCCAAACATTTTCCGGACCAGGAACGGAGTCAGCTTCAGGCTGGCGCCGAGCCATTGCAGCGGGCTTTTGGGGAAAGCAAAGTACAGGGCGTTGAGCAGGCCCTTGTAGGTGGCGTGGTCGAAGGGGTACCACCAGAGGTTACGCTTGGCCGGGAGTAAGTCCCAGTTGATCGCTTTGACGTGGGTCATTTCCTCCAGGCCTTCCGGGCCGTGGGTGCGGCCGATGCCGGATTCCTTCCAGCCGCCCCAGGGGGTTTCCGACAGGCCATGACTGTAGAGGTGGTCATTGAGGGTGGTGACGCCGGATTCCAGCCGGGCGGCGAGGGCGCGGCCTTTTTTGTTGTCGCGGGTCCAGATCGAGGAGGTCAGGGCCAATTTGGAGTCGTTGGCTTTTTCCAGGGCTTCCTCGGCGTTGGCCACAGCAGTGACGGCAATGATCGGGCCGAAGGTTTCTTCACGCATCACCAGCATGTTGTCGCTGACCTGGGTGAGCAGGGTGGCGGGCAGGAAATAGCCGTTTTCCACCTCGCCCACCGGTCGTGACTGGGCCTCGATACGCGCGCCTTTGGCGAGGGCGTCTTCCAGATGTTGTTCCACCGTGCGTTTCTGGCCCTCTGTGGTGAGGCTGCCAATGTCCACCGGGATGCTTTTATCGTTGCCGGGACCATGGCGCAGGGCGCGGGTTTTCTTCGCCAATAGTTCGACGAAGTCATCGTACACTGAAGCTTCCACATAGACGCGCTCGACACCCCCGCAGCTTTGCCCGGCGTTCTGGTAACCGGCCCAGGCGGCGCCGTTGCTGGCACGCTCCAGGTCGGCGTCGGCCAGCACGATCATCGGGTCGTTGCCGCCCAGCTCCAGCGACAGCGGCGTCAGTGTTTGCGCGGCCTGGGCCATCAGCACCTTGCCGGCGTTGACGCTGCCGGTGAAGAAAAGCTTGTCCACGCCATTTTCAAAGAAGGCGGTGGCCACTGCCGAGCCGGAGCCGACGATGTGCTGGAACAACCCGTCCGGCAACCGGCCGGCCTCGACGATGCCCTCGATGGCGCGGCCCACCGCCGGGGTGGCGGCGGCCACCTTCAACAGCACGGCGTTACCGGCCATCAGGCCCATGATGATTTCACCGAACGGAATCGACAGCGGGTAGTTCCAGGGGCTGATAATGCCCACCACGCCCAGGGGCAGGCGGCGAATCTCGGTGCGTTTATTGGCGAACAACAGACTGCCGCCGGGGCGGCGTTTCGCCGCCAGGACTTTCTCCGCGTTGCGACTGTACCACTGGCAGGCCAGGGCGCAGGGCAGCACTTCGGTGGCCAGGGCGTCGACCAGGGTTTTGCCGTTGCTTTCGCTCACCACTCGCGCCAGTTCCTCGGCGTTGTCGCGAATGTAATTGCGCATGCGCTTGATGTGGACGGCGCGTTCCTTGAACGATTTGGCGGCCCAGATCCGCTGCGCCTGACGCGCCTTCTCGAAACGTTCCGGCAGAGTAGCGAGGTCGGTTTCATTAAGTTCCGCTACGGCTTTGCCGGTGGCGGGGTTGGTGTCGATCACGACGGTCATGGTTACGGCTCCGGCGGCAACATTGAATCACTGGCGGTAATAGTGGAGCGATCGGGAAAGCCATGCCATGGCCGGGGCGCCGGGGATGAGGGCTGCTGTGGGAAGCTTGCTTGCAAGCGAATATTGCCAACGTCCGAAGTAACCCCATTCGCTTGCAAGCAAGCTTCCCACAGCGGCTTCGTAGCGACCTAATAAGTCACACCAGAAGGTTTTCCAGCACCCGTCGATAGATTCCGGTGAGGGTATCCAGTTCGCTGATACTGGTGTGTTCGTCCACTTTGTGGATGGTGGCGTTTACCGGTCCCAGTTCCACTACCTGAGCGCCGGTGGGGGCAATGAAGCGGCCGTCGCTGGTGCCGCCGGCGGTGGACAACTCGGCATCGCGGCCGGTTTCCTGGCGAATCGCCGCCACGGTGGCGTCCACCAGGGCACCGCGATCGGTGAGGAACGGCTGCCCGGACAGAGTCCATTGCAAGTCATAGTCCAGGCCGTGTTTGTCCAGAATCGCCTCGGTGCGCTGGCGCAATATCGCTTCGGTGAGTTCGGTGGAGAAACGGAAATTGAAAAGTACCCGGCAATGGCCGGGAATCACGTTGGTGGCGCCGGTGCCGGCCTGAATGTTGGAAATCTGGAAGCTGGTGGCGGGGAAGAAGTCGTTGCCCTGGTCCCATTCCTCGGCGGCCAGTTCCGCCAGGGCGGGAGTGGCCTGGTGCACCGGGTTTCGGGCCAGGTGGGGGTAGGCCACATGACCCTGGATGCCTTTGACCGTGAGCACGGCGCCGAGGGAGCCGCGCCGGCCGTTTTTAATCACATCGCCGACGGTGTTGGTGGAGGAGGGCTCGCCCACCAGACAGTAATCGATGGCCTCGTCGCGTCCCTGTAAATACTCCACCACTTTGACGGTGCCGTTCATCGACGGCCCTTCTTCGTCGGCGGTGATCAGAAAACCGATACTGCCGTGGTGATCGGGGTGGGCGGCGACGAAATCCTCCACCGCCGCCAGCATGGCCGCGATGGAGCCTTTCATGTCCGCCGCGCCGCGACCATAGAGCAAGTCTCCGTCGATAGTGGGGGCGAACGGATCATGGGTCCATTCCTCGCGTTCCCCGGTGGGCACCACATCGGTGTGCCCGGCGAAGACGAACAGCGGGCCGCCGTTGCCGCGCCGCGCCCACAGATTGCGCACCTCTTCGAACCACAGGGTTTCGCACTGGAAACCCAGGGCTTCCAGTTTTTCGATCATCCAGTCCTGGCACCCTTCGTCTTCCGGCGTAACGGAAGGGCGGCGGATCAGTTCCCGGGCGTAGTCGAGGGTTTTGCTCACCATGGGCTCCCGTGTCGGTGTGGGCGTCAGTTGTGCTTGTGCAGTTCTTCGTTCAGGGCGATGGCGCTCTTGTTGGTCCGGCACTGCACCGCGCCGCTTTCCGAGTTACGGCGGAACAGCAGATCGGATTTGCCGGCCAGATCCCGTGCCTTGACGGTATCGACCACGTCGCCGTTTTCGTCCAGCACTTCCACCTTGGTGCCGGAGGTGATGTAGAGGCCCGCTTCGATGGTGCAACGGTCGCCCAGCGGGATGCCGGTGCCGGCGTTGGCGCCGAGCAGGCAGCCTTCGCCCAGGGAAATGACGATGTTGCCGCCGCCGGACAGCGTGCCCATGGTGGAAGCTCCACCGCCGATGTCGGAGCCCTTGCCGACGAACACGCCGGCGGAGATGCGGCCTTCGATCATGCCCGGGCCTTCGGTGCCGGCGTTAAAGTTGATGAAGCCCTCGTGCATGATGGTGGTGCCTTCGCCCACATAGGCGCCGAGGCGGACCCGGGCGGTATCGGCTATGCGCACGCCGGTGGGGACCACGTAGTCGGTCATTTTCGGGAACTTGTCAACGCTGTTCACTTCCAGCAGCTTGCCGTTGAGGCGGGCCAGCAGTTGACGCTCCGGCAGCTCTTCCAGATCCACCGCGCCTTCGTTGGTCCAGGCCACGTTCGGCAGCAGCGGGAAGATGCCGCTGAGTACCACGCCGTGGGGTTTCACCAGGCGATGGGAGAGCAGGTGCAGCTTCAGATAGGCTTCCGGGGTGGAGGCCGGCTCGGCATCGGTTTCCAGGATGGTAAGCACCACCGGTCGCTCGGATTCCTGGAACGCCACCGCGTAGCTGGCCTCATGCTCGAAACCGGCTTCACGCCATTCCCGGGCCAGGTGTTGCACCTGGCGATGGGTCAGTTCCAGGGCGGCATTGCCGCCTTGGTAGCCCACTTCCTCACGCACGACCTCAATCAGTTTGGGATCCGGATTCAGGTAAGGATCCGGATAAAACACTTCCAGCCAGTTGTCATCGCGGTTCTTGGTACCGCAACCCAGGGCGAAGGCGAAAATCGTGCTCATAACAATCTCCTTTGGCGTCGAACGTCAGACCGGGGCGCCCGACGCTAATTAAAACAAAACTCTTTTAGAACAAGGCTTGCCATTGGTCGGCGTTGAAGCCGGCCACCAGGGCCTCTCCGTGCTGGAGGATCGGCCGTTTAATAATGGATGGATTGTCCAGCGCCACGGGCACGGCCTGTTCGGCATCCATGTTGTCGCGCACGGCCGGGTCCAGTTTACGCCAGGTGGTGCCGCGACGGTTGATGACGGTTTCCCAACCCAGGGTATCGATCCAGCGGCGCAATTCCGCTTCCGGCACGCCTTCCTTTTTGTAATCGTGAAACACGTACTCCACGCCCTGGTCGTCCAGCCAGACCCGGGCCTTCTTCATGGTGTCGCAGTTCTTGATGCCGTAAAGGGTAGTGGCCACGGTAAGCTCCTTGCTGTGTTCATATGCCGGCGGTTACAGACGCTTGATCAGCGCGCGCATGCGCTCGGCGCCTTCCACGCACTGGTCCAGCTCCGCCACCAGCGCCATGCGCACCCGGTTATTACCGGGGTTGCGGCCGTTCACGGTGCGAGACAGATAGCGGCCGGGCAACACGGTGACGTTCTCTTCCGCCTTCAATTGACGGGCGAAACTTTCGTCGTCGATGGGTGTGCGCGGCCACAGGTAAAAGCCCGCGTCCGGGGCGGATACCTTAAGTTCGTCACCGAGAATGTCCAGCACCGCGCGGAATTTTTCCACGTACAGGGCGCGGTTGGCTTCCACGTGGGTTTCATCGTTCCAGGCGGCGATACTGGCCAGCTGGTGATGGACCGGCATGGCGCAGCCGTGGTAGGTGCGGTAGCGCAGGAACCGTTGCAGGATTTCGCCATCGCCGGCGACGAAGCCGGAACGCAACCCCGGCAGGTTGGAGCGTTTGGACAGGGAGTGAAACACCACGCAGCGGCGGTAGTCGTGGCGGCCCATTTCCGCGCAGGCCTGCAGCAGGCCGGCGGGCGCCTGATTCTGATAGATTTCCGAGTAGCACTCATCGGAGGCGATGACAAAATCGTACTTGTCAGCCAGTTGGATCAACGCTTTCAGCTGTGCCTTGGAGAGGGTGGCACCAGTGGGGTTGCCCGGAGTGCAGATGAACAGCAATTGAGTGCGGATCCACACGTCTTCACCGACCGCGTCAAAATCCGGTTGCAAGCCGGAAGCGCTGGTGCACGGCAGGTACACCGGCTCGCCACCGCCGAGCAGCGTGGCGCCTTCGTAGATCTGATAGAAGGGATTGGGCATCAGTACCAATGGCCGGCGCTGCCGGTCCAGCAGGGCCTGGGTGAAGGCGAACAGCGCTTCGCGGGTGCCGTTCACCGGAATCACCTGCCGGTCATGATCCACCGCGGTCAGTTTGAAGCGGCGCACCAGCCAGTCAGCGATGGCCTGGCGCAGTTCCGGCAGGCCGTTGGTGGCCGGATAGCGGGACAGTAAAGCGGTATTCTCGCGCAGCACTTGCTGCACGAATTCCGGTGCCGGATGTTGTGGTTCGCCGATGGAAAATGACACCGGGGCTTTGTCCGAGGCGGGCAGGTTGTTGAACAGCGTCGCCAGTTTTTCAAAAGGGTAGGGATGCAGCTGCTCCAAATCCGGATTCATGAGGCGCCGGCGCTCCTTGATCAAAAAGTGGTGGAATAAGTGTCGTTCTGATTGCGCTTGTCCAGTTCCTGCATGAGCGTGTCCTGCAGGTGCTGGCACAGTTCCGGGTCGGACACCGGATCACCGTTGAGGTCGGTGACGAAGAACACATCCTCGACCCGTTCTCCCAGGGTGGCGATGCGGGCGTTCTGCACCAGCAGTTCGAACTGCACGAAAATGCGACCGATGTGGGCCAGCAGGCCGGGGCGGTCCAGAGTGTGGATATCCACCACGGTGCGATCGTTGACGATGTCGTTGCTGATCACCACCTGGGTTGGCACGTCGAAATGCTTGTGCCGGCGCGGCATGCGCCGGCTTACCGTGGTGCCGAACTTCTCCGGGTGTTTGAGCGTCTCGGTCAGGGTCTGGCGAATGTGTTCGATACGCGGCCAATCATCGCCGATCGGCGTGCCATGTTCGTCCAGGACGATGTAGGTATCCAGACTGAAGCCGTCGGCACTGGTGATGATGCGGGCGTCCATGATGGTCAGGCCCAGGCTGTCGAGGGCGTTAACGGTGGCGGCGAACAGATTCTGGGTATCGGGCGTGTAGATAAAGATTTGCGAGCCGCCTTCGGTTTGCCCCTGGCCCATCTGGTTCTCACGGATCAGCACCAGCGGATCTTCCGGATTGGGGCGGCCGAGCAGCGCCTCGGTGTGCCAGGCGATATCCCAGGGGGTTTCGCGAAGAAAATACTCATCGCCGATGTTGGCCCACAGTGCTTCCACCGCCTGCGGATCCTGATCGCGATCCATCAGCATTTTAAGCGCCGCTTCGTGGGTTTCGTCGACCCAATCCTGTTTGTCCAGCGGGTTGTTCAGGCCGCGGCGCAGGGCGCGCTTGGTTTCCACGTACAACTGGCGCAACAACGAGGCGCGCCAGGAATTCCACAGGCTCGGATTGGTGGCATTGATGTCCGCCACGGTGAGCACGTAAAGGTAGTCCAGATGCACCAGGTCGCCGACCACGCGGGCGAATTCGTGCACCACGTCCGGATCGGAAATGTCCTTGCGCTGGGCGGTGACACTCATGGTCAGATGGTTCCGCACCAGCCAGGCCACCAGTTTGCCGTCCCAGTTGCTGAGGCCGTGGCGCTGGCAAAAGGCAATGGCGTCCTCGGCTCCCAGTTCGGAGTGATCACCGCCGCGGCCCTTGGCGATGTCGTGGTAGAGGCCGGCGACATACAGCAGTTCCGGCTTCGGCAGGCGGTAGAACACCTCGCTGGCCAGCGGGAACGTTTCGCGCATGTCGTCATAACGCAGCCGGCGCATGTTCTTGATCACCAGCAGGGTATGGGCATCGACGGTGTAAATATGGAACAGGTCGTACTGCATCATGCCGATGATGCGGCCGAACTCGGGCAGGTATTTGCCGAGCAGCCCGTAGCGTTTCATCCGCCGCAACTGGGTGAACAACGAGTGAGGGCTGCGCAGCAACTGCATGAACAGGGCGGTGTTGGCCGGATCGTTGCGGAACTGATCGTCGATGGTGGGCCGGGCTTCGATCAGCGCGCGAATAGTCTCCGCACGAATGCCTTTCAGGTCCGGGTTCTGGGCCAGTAGCACGAACATTTCCAACATCGCCGAAGGGTGCTTCTGGAACACGTCCGGAGCGCTGATTTCCAGGTAATCGTTGCGCGCCTGGAAGCGGCGGTTGAGCGGGCGTCTTTGTTTCGGGGTGGATAGTTCCGGGGTGCCGGAGCGCAGAATCGCTTCGTCGAACAACTGCAGCAGCATTTCGTTGAACACCGACATGGCCAGCGCCACCCGGTAGAACCCTTTCATGAAATGCTCCACCGCCAGGTTGGCGTCGGAATCCCGGTATCCAAGGCGGTCCGCCAGTTGCCGTTGATGGTCGAACAGCAGCCGGTTTTCATTGCGCCCGGTGAGCGTGTGTAGCGCCCAGCGGATGCGCCACAGCTCGGCCAGCCATTTTTGCAGCAGCGCGTGTTCCTTGCGGGTGATGAAGCCCGCTTCGACCATGGTGTCGATGCTGTCGGCGCCGAAATGCCGGTGCGCCACCCAGGAGATCATCTGAAAATCACGCAGGCCGCCGGGGGCGTTCTTGAGGTCCGGTTCCAGGTTGTATTCGGTGTCGTTGTGCTTGGCGTGGCGGGCGGTCTGCTCGTCCCATTTGGCGGCGAAGAAGCGGTCCGCCGGCCACATCCGGTCCGGGGCGGTGCGTTCGGCCAGGGCGGTCAGGACCGCGTTATCGCCGGCCAGGGTACGTGCCTCCATGATATTGGTGGCGACGGTGATGTCCTCGGCCGCCAGGGCCACGCACTCGTCAAGGGAGCGTACGCTGTGGCCGATTTCCAGGCCGATGTCCCAAAGAAAGGCAACAAAGCCTTCCAGGGAACCGCAGGCCTGCTCGTCCGGGCGCTGGCGGAACAGCACCATCAGGTCCACATCGGAATAGGGGTGCAGTTCGCCGCGGCCATAGCCGCCCACGGCCACCAGGGCGGCGTCGCTCAGATGGTCCAGGCCGAACAGGGACCAGGCGGCGATCAGGACCCGGTCCACCAGGGTGGCGCGGCTGTGCACCAGATCCTCGATCGGAGTCTGGTCAAAGGCGGCGTCCAACTGCGCCTGTCCTTCCTCCAGGTAAGCCCGGGCGGTCTGTCCCGGTTGGTCGGTGCCGCGCAGGCGTGCAAGAAGGTCGGACTGGCTCAGAGGGGGCGTCAACGTCATGCTGGAACCTGCCACATAAAAGAAGGGGCCGGCGCAAGGCCGGCCTCCGGGTTGGACGAGCCACCGGGCTGGCGGTGCCGTCCGCTCATTCTACACAAACCACCGATGACACGAACGGATCAATACAGGTCCTGTTCCTCATTGCGTGCGGTGAGCACTTCGTAGCCGTCGGCGGTGACCGCGATGGTATGCTCCCATTGGGCGGACAGCTTGCGATCCTTGGTGACCACGGTCCAGCCGTCCGGCAGCACCTTGTTGGAGGCCTTGCCGGCGTTGATCATCGGTTCGATGGTGAACACCATGCCCTCGACCAACTCCAGGCCGGTGCCGGTTTTGCCGTAGTGCAGGACCTGGGGCTCCTCGTGGAAGCCCTCGCCGATGCCGTGGCCGCAGTATTCGCGTACCACTGAGAAGCGCTCGCTCTCGGCCAGTTTCTGGATGCGGTGGCCGATGTCGCCCAGACGCACTCCGGGTCTGACCATCCTGATACCGGTCAGCATGCACTCGCGGGTGGTTTCCACCAGGCGGCGGGACAGTACCGACGGCTCACCCACGTAGTACATTTTGCTGGTGTCGCCATGCCAGCCGTCCTTGATCACGGTGACATCGATATTGACGATATCACCGCTCTTGAGCACCTTTTTCTCATTGGGAATACCGTGGCAGACCACGTGGTTCACCGAGGTGCAGATGGACTTCGGAAAAGGAATGCGGCCGGGCGCGCCACCATAACCCAGGCAGGCGGGGATGGCCTTCTGCTTGTTGACGATGTGGTCATGGCAGATACGATCCAGTTCCTCGGTGGTCACCCCCGGCTGAACGTGCTCGCCAATCATTTCCAGGACTTCGGCGGCCAGACGGCCGGCTTCGCGCATTTTGGCGATTTGTTCGGGGGTTTTGATCACTACATTCATGCCAGGAACCTGTTCGTGGTAAAGGATGTCGTCGTCAATGAGCCGCGGCAAATAAAGACCGAAGTCAGTAAAGGTCGAGAACGAGCCCGGTGTCTACCCTGGAGATCGAGGGAAAAATACCGTGTTTTCAGAGACTTGGACGGACCCGGTCGGGTAGCGGCCGGGTCTTTTCCGTTGCCTCGATGGGGGCGGTCGTGGTATAAAGCGCCCGCTTTCTCACTCGTCGGCGGTGCCGCATTGTAACCGTTCGGCGCTGAGGAGTGGAGCCTTGGACCGGGCAACCCTTCCCAATACCGGGAAATGGGGGCTCCGGCCGGGTAAACAACGACACACACGTTCCGACACATGGCTCGGGGTGCTTCCAGGCGCTTCCTCTCTATTTATTAGGGAAGGGGAGACCGGAGGTTGGGTCATGAGGGGACGTGGAGGCCTAACCCTTGGAGTTTACATTATGTCTAGCGTAACCATGCGCGATATGCTGAAGGCCGGCGTGCACTTCGGCCACCAGACCCGTTACTGGAACCCGAAGATGAAGCCGTTCATCTTTGGTGCCCGCAACAAGATTCATATCGTTAACCTGGAATCCACCCTGCCGCTGTTCAACGAAGCCATTGGCTTCCTGAACAAACTGGCCGCCAGCAACAACAAAGTGCTGTTCGTTGGCACCAAGCGCGCCGCCCAGAAGGCTATTCGCGAGGAAGCCACTCGTTGCGGCATGCCTTATGTGGATCACCGTTGGCTCGGCGGCATGCTGACCAACTGGAAAACCATCCGCCAGTCCATCAAACGCCTGCGTGATCTGGAAGCGCAAAGCGAGGACGGCACCCTGGCCAAGCTGACCAAGAAAGAAGCCCTGATGCGTCACCGGGAAATGGAGAAGCTGGAACGCTCCATCGGTGGTATCAAGGAGATGGGCGGCCTGCCGGATGCGCTGTTCGTGATTGATGTGGACCACGAAGACATCGCCGTTCAGGAAGCCCGCAAACTGGGTATTCCGGTGGTGGCGGTGGTGGACACCAACTCCGACCCGGATGATATCGACTATGTCATCCCGGGCAACGACGATGCCATTCGCGCTATTCAGCTCTACGTCCAGGCCGCCGCCGACGCGATCCTGGAAGGCAAGGAATACGCGAAAAACAGTGGTGCCGGCGGCGAGAGCGAATTCGTCGAGGTAGTGGAAGACTCGGAAGCCGACCAGGCCGAGGGTTGATTCGCGTCGGGCCGGGGCATACTCCGGCCCGTACCACCTGATTCAACACCCTGTTAAAAGATTCAAGAGGTAAGCATGGCTGCTGTAACTGCTGCAATGGTGAAAGAGCTTCGTGAGCGCACCGGCCTGGGCATGATGGAATGCAAAAAGGCGCTGGTGGAAGCGGACGCGGACATCGAAAAAGCCATTGATGACCTGCGCAAATCCGGCCAGGCGAAAGCCGCCAAGAAAGCCGGTCGTACCGCCGCGGAAGGCGCCGTGGTCGTGGCTACCAGCGACGACAAGTCCCGCGCGCTGATGGTTGAGATCAACTCCGAAACCGACTTCGTCGCCCGCGACGAGAACTTCCTTGGTTTCGCCGACAAAGTGGCTCAGGCCGCTCTGCAGGCTGGTGTCACCGACGCCGCCGGGATCGCTGAACTGAAGCTGGAAGATGGTGCTTCCGTGGAAGAAGCGCGTCAGGCTCTGGTGCAGAAAATTGGCGAGAACATTCAGGTGCGTCGCGCCGTGGCTCTGAACGTGGAAGGCGGCGTGGTCGCCTCCTACGTGCACGGCGGCAAAATCGGCGTGCTGGTTTCCCTGTCCGGTGGCGATACCGAGCTGGGTAAAGACGTGGCCATGCACGTGGCCGCGGTAGCGCCGATGGTGGTCAAGTCCGACCAGGTGCCCGCCGAGACGCTGGACAAAGAGCGTGAAATCATCCGCGCTCAGCCGGATATGGAAGGCAAGCCGGCGGAAATCGTCGAGAAAATGGTCGGCGGCCGCATCAACAAATTCCTCAAGGAAGTGAGCCTGCTGGATCAGCCCTTCGTGAAGGATCCCAACACCTCCGTTGGCAACCTGGTGAAAGGCGCCGGTGCCGAGGTGGTGGCTTTCGAGCGCCTGGTGGTGGGCGAAGGCATCGAGAAGGAAGAAGTGGATTTCGCCGCGGAAGTGATGGCTCAGGCGAAACGCTAAATTGCGCGCCGCATGGCGTGCCGGGGTGGCGGCCGTAAAGTCTGCATATTTACGCCGCCGCGCCACCAAAACGCCTTGTTGGGCTCCCCAGCAAGGCGTTTTTTTAAGATCATGAACAGGCTTCAAGCAGCCTATTGAAACCGGGTGCCAACCGGTGCGCCCGATGGCTTTGGCGCCGATGGCCGCTCTCTCTTCATGAGGGCGCGCCATGTTGTCCGCGGGCCCCGCGGAGACGGCGTGGCAAGCGTGTGAGCGAATCTTCGCCGGCGCGATTAAACAGTTGCATCCTCGCGTGCGGCGGGTAGTGTGTCGAGAGTCCTGTGGCTGCGGTACGCTTGCGGGCCGGGTCATTTCAGGCGCACGGACCGAACGATTAGCAAATGGCGGATATTCCATGAGTGGCGGAGAGCATGATATGGCCAAGAGCAAGGAGCGTTCACCGCGCTACAACCGCATCCTTCTCAAGCTGAGCGGTGAGGCGTTGGCGGGTGATGAGGGGTTCGGCATCGATCCCCGGGTACTGGACACCTTATCCCTGGAGATTGGTCAGTTGGTGGGGATTGGTGTTCAGGTCGGCATCGTGATCGGTGGCGGCAACCTGTTTCGCGGCGCCGCCCTGCAAACAGCCGGCCTGGACCGGGTGGCGGGCGATCACATGGGGATGTTGGCCACGGTCATGAACGGCCTGGCCATGCGCGACGCGCTGGAGCGCTCCAACATCCGCACCCGGCTGATGTCGGCCATTCCCATGAGCGGCATCGTGGAGCATTATGATCACCGGCACGCCATCCGCTATCTGAAAAACGGCGAGGTGGTGATCTTCTGTGCCGGCACTGGCAACCCGTTCTTCACCACGGATTCCGCCGCCTGTCTGCGCGGTATTGAAATCAGCGCCGACGTGGTGCTCAAGGCCACCAAGGTGGACGGTGTCTACGACGACGATCCGGTGAAGAACCCCGAAGCACGCAAATACGACCGCCTGACCTTCGATCAGGTGCTGGACAGCAAGCTCGGCGTGATGGACCTGACCGCCATTTGCCTGTGTCGTGACCATGACATGCCGTTGCGTGTGTTCAACATGAACAAGCAGGGCGCGTTGCTGAATCTGATGCTGGGGGGCAGTGAAGGCACCCTGGTGGCGTCCGAAGTACAGGAAGCGGGCTCCGAAACCGCATGATACGGCGGCGCAGCCCAGTGAAGAACAGGCGAGGAATCGAAAGGTGATCGAGGACATCAAGAAAGACGCGGAATCACGCATGAAGAAGAGCCTGGAGTCTCTGGACGTGGCTCTGAAAAAAGTGCGCACCGGCCGCGCCCATCCCAGTCTGCTGGACACTGTCCACGTGTCCTATTATGGCTCGGACACGCCGCTGAGCCAGTTGGCCAACATCAGCGTGGAAGAGGGGCGTACCCTGTTGGTGTCGCCGTTCGACAAGAGTCTGGTGCCGGATGTGGAAAAAGCCATCATGGCTTCCGATCTGGGCCTGAATCCCTCCACCGCCGGCACCGTGATTCGTTTGCCGCTGCCTCCTCTGACCGAGGAAACCCGTCGCGATCTGGTGAAGGTGGTGCGCGGCGAGGCCGAGCATGCCAAAGTGGCGATCCGCAACATCCGTCGCGACGCCAACGGTGACTTCAAGGATTTGCTCAAGGAGAAGGAAATCTCCGAGGACGAAGCCCGTCGTGGCGAAGAGCAAATTCAGCAGCTTACCGACCGCATGGTCGGTGAAGTGGAGAAGATGCTCAAGACCAAGGAAGAGGAGTTGATGACCGTTTGAGGATCCCGGGATCCTGAAGCGGCCATTGCCGTCAGTGCGGGCGCCGGCAGTTACCGGCGCCTGCGTTGTTTCGGGTGGTACGGGACGGCGAAACGGATCAGGCCCGTTCGTTGCCTGGTGAACAAGAGAAGCAAGGACGACAACCCGGAGGTTCTTGATGGAAGAAACCCGACCGGTTTCCTCGGCGCCGGACCTGGATTCCCACGCCGGGGCTTTGCCGCGCCACGTCGCCATCATCATGGACGGCAACAACCGTTGGGCCCGCCAGCGCGATTTGCCCGGCGTCGAAGGTCATCGGGCCGGTGAAGCCACGGTGCGGGAAGTGATTCGCCGTGCCGCCCGTCGCGGTATCGAAGTAGTGACGCTGTTCGCTTTCAGTTCCGAAAACTGGCGCCGGCCCGAGGACGAGGTGCAGCATCTGCTGGCGCTGTTCGTTCACGCTCTCGGGGCCAGGGTCGCCGAATTGCATGAAAACGGCATCCGCTTGCGCTTCATCGGCGAGCGCTCCGCCTTCAATGACGGCTTACGCCGGGGCATGGACCAGGCCGAGCAGTTGACCGCCAATAACGATGGCATGACCCTGGCCATCGCGGTCAATTATGGTGGCCAATGGGATCTGACCCAGGCCGCCCGCCGTGTGGCGCAACGGGTGCGTGACGGTGAGCTGGCGGTGGAGGAGATCACCGACGCCGAGTTGGGCAGTCACATTAGTCTGGCCGATCTGCCGCCGCCGGATCTGCTGATCCGCACCGGTGGCGAGCAACGCCTGAGCAACTTCCTGTTGTGGCAGGCCGCCTACAGTGAATTCTATTTCACCCCAACCCTGTGGCCGGATTTTGACGGCCAGGCGCTGGATCGGGCGCTGGCGGATTACGCCTCCCGGCAGCGCCGCTTCGGGCGCTCCGGTGAGGAAGTCAATCGCCTCGATGGAGACTCTTCATGCTGAAACAGAGGGTGATCACCGCTCTGATTCTGTTGCCGATCGTGCTGGGCGCGGTCTTTGGCCTCGGCCGGGTGCCGTTCGCGGTGATCGCCGGTGTGTTCTTCGTCGTCGGTGGCTGGGAATGGTCCGGCATGATGCGTGGCCCGGGGCAGGGCGCCCGCCTGCTATGGTGCCTGTCCCTGGCGCTGCTGATGGTGGCGGTCGAGATCTGTCGCCCGGCCTGGGTGCTGAACGCGCTGCCGTTGTGGTGGTTGCTGGCGTTGGTGATGGTGCTCGGCTATCCGCGTAACGCCCGGCTGTGGTTCCGGACACCGATCATGGTGGTGGTGGGCTGGTTGCTGCTGATACCGTCCTGGGCCGCGGTGGTGGAGCTGCAGGATCATGGCGCGCTGGGTCTGGCCGGCCCCTGGGCGCTGCTGTTTATTCTGGTGTGGGTGTGGGCGGCCGATACCGGCGCTTATTTCGCTGGCCGGGCCTTTGGACGGCATAAGCTGGCGCCGCTGGTCAGTCCTGGCAAAACGGTGGAAGGGCTGGTCGGTGGTGCTCTGCTGGCATTGGCCGTGGTGGCCCTGGTGTACGCCACAGGCTGGCTGCGGGCGACCTTGCCGGCGCTGTTGATCGTCGCGTTGATGACCGTGCTGGCCTCGGTGCTGGGTGACCTGTTCGAGAGCATGGTCAAGCGCGAGCGCGGTATCAAGGACAGTGGCTCGGTATTGCCGGGCCACGGCGGTATGCTGGACCGTATCGACAGTGTCACCGCCGCTCTACCGGTGGCGCTGGCCGGCCTTAACTGGTTCTCCCTGCCAGGAGGCGTGCTGTGAAGGAGCGTATTACCGTCCTCGGTGCCACCGGCAGCATCGGCTGCCAGACCCTGGAGGTGCTGGCCCTGCACCCGGAACGCTATGAAGTGGTGGCGCTGACGGCGGGCCATCGCTGGCGTGAACTGGCGGAACAGTGTCTGCGCTGGCGCCCGCGTTACGCCGCTCTGGCGGACGAACAGGCCGCCGGCGAGCTTCGGAACCATCTCAAGGCGGCAGGGTCTGACACCGAAGTGCTGGCCGGGCACCAGGGTGTGTGCGCTGTCGCCGGGCTGGACGATGTGGACGCGGTGGTCGCCGCCATCGTCGGCGCCGCTGGCGTGCGTCCGACCCTGGCGGCGGTCGGCGCCGGCAAGAAAATTCTGCTGGCGAACAAGGAAACCCTGGTGGTGACCGGCGCGCTGTTCATGGAGGCGGTGAAGCGCCACGGTGCCACGCTGTTGCCGGTGGATTCCGAGCATAATGCCATCTTCCAGTGTCTGCCCCGGGGCGGCGTGGACCAGGGCGTGCGAAGAGTGCTGCTGACCGCCTCCGGCGGTCCGTTTCTGGGCTGGTCCGCTGAGCAACTGGCGTCGGTGACGCCGGAGCAGGCAGTGCGGCATCCCAACTGGGACATGGGGCCGAAGATTTCCGTGGATTCCGCCACGCTGATGAACAAAGGCCTGGAATTCATTGAGGCCTGCTGGTTGTTCGATATGCCGCCCGAACGGGTGGACGTGGTGATTCACCCGCAAAGCGTGGTGCATTCCATGGTCGAATACCTGGACGGCTCGGTGCTGGCGCAAATGGGCACACCGGATATGCGCACGCCGATCGCCTGCGCGCTGGCGTGGCCACAGCGGATCGCCTCCGGCGCGCCGTCACTGGATTTCGCCAAGCTTGCCGAGCTGCGTTTCCTGCCGCCGGATGAGAAAGCCTTTCCCTGCCTGGCTCTGGCCCGGCAGGCGATGCAGGCGGGCGGCGCCGCCACCGCCGTGCTCAACGCCGCCAATGAAGTGGCGGTGGCCGCTTTTCTTGACGGCGGGCTGGGTTTCCAGCATATCGGTAGCGTGGTGGCGAACACTCTGGACGCCTTGCCCGGCGGTTGCTGTGACGATGTGGATGAAGTGATGGACCTGGACGGCCGCGCGCGGGAACTGGCCCGGCAACAATTAGTGACGTTGGGCCGATGAAGGAGAAGGTGTGAAACGCGATGGGCAGACAGCAATGCCGCCGCTGATGGCTTGTACAGAGGTCAATCGATGCTGACGGTTCTGGCTTTCGTCGTCGTCATTCTGGTCATCGTTGCCTTCCATGAATGGGGACATTTCCTTGCCATGCGCGCCTTTGGCGTGCGGGTTTTGACGTTTTCCGTCGGCTTCGGTCCGCGCCTGTGCCGTTTTACCGATCGCCGCGGCACCGACTGGGTGATCAGCGCGATTCCCCTGGGCGGCTTCGTCAGGCCGCTGGATCGCCGGGACAGCGAGATTCCGGAGGATGCCACTCTGGATGAAGAGTTCTCCGGCAAACCCGCCTGGCAGCGCGTGATCGTCTACGCCGCCGGCCCCATATTCAATTTCATTCTTGCTTTCCTGATCTACTGGCTGCTGATGATGACCGCCGGCGAGCGCGGCTATGCGCCGGTGCTGGGCAACCCGGCGGTGGATTCGCCGGCGGCGGCGGCGGGCTTCGAGCCCGGTGATCGCATGCTCACCGTTGGTGGTCGCAAGGTCGACACCTGGCAGGACGTGATGGGGCGGCTGGTGCTGCATCTGGGTGACGCCGAGCCGGTACCGGTGCAGGTGCGGGACAGCCGTGGCCAGGAGCGGACCCGGCAACTGGATATCAACGCCTGGTCCCGGGATCCGGAACAATCGCCATTGCCGGTATTGGGCCTGAGCCCGGCGGTGGTGATTGGTGAGATCGCCGAGGGCAGCGGGGCCCAGCGCTCCGGCGTGCGGACCGGCGATCAGGTGCTTACCACCGACGGCCAGCCAGTGCCGGGCTGGAGTGCCTGGCGGCAGAAGCTGCAGGAAAATCCGGGGCAGGCTCTGCCGGCTACCGTGCTGCGCGACGGCCGCGAGCATTCCCTGACGTTGCATCCCGAGCCGGTGACGGTGGAGGACCGCGTGGTCGGTCAACTCGGAGTGTTGCCCGGCGGTATCGTCGAACAGCGCTATAATCCGTTGTCGGCGCTGGATGCCGCCGGCGGTCGCCTGGCCGACCAGTCCGGCGTGGTGTGGGCGAGTATCGCCAAATTGTTTACTGGTCACTTGCCACTGGATAGTCTCGGTGGGCCGGTGACCATTGCCCAGGTGGCCGGCCAGAGCGCGGAGGTGGGAATTCTCAGCTTCCTGATGCTGCTGGCCTATCTCAGTATCACCTTGGGTATTATCAACCTGCTGCCGGTGCCGATGTTGGACGGCGGTTGGATTCTTTTCGGCATCATCGAAATGATTCGCGGGCGCAGCCTGCCCGAGCGGTTCCTGACCACCGCTCAAGGGGTGGGGTTGACGCTGGTGATGAGTTTCATGTTGTTGGCCATCTACAACGATCTGGTGCGACAGTTTTCATGAGATACCGGGAAACGACCCAAACCCTGTTCGGCGGGGTACTGCTGACTCTGGGGGCGCTGAGCCCCGCGCTGGTACAAGCCCAGGAAGCCGTGCCGTTTCAAGTAAGGGATATTCGCGTGGAGGGGCTGCAACGCATTCCCGTCGAGCGGGTATACGCCACCTTGCCCATTCAGCCTGGTGACACCGTGACCCGGCAAAGCGTGGTGCAGTCGGTGCAGTCCCTGTTCGCCACCGGCAATTACGAGGATGTGCAACTGGGGCGCGACGGCGACGATCTGGTGGTGATGGTCTCCGAACGGCCGAGCATTGCCCGCATCGAGCTGTCCGGTAACAAGTCGATCGAGGAGGATGCCCTGCGCAAGGGGCTGACCGAAGCCGGTCTGGCCGAGGGCGAAGTGTTCCAGCGGTCCACTCTGGAAGCCATTTCCGGCGAGCTGGAACGGCAATACGTGGCCCAGGGCCGCTATGGCGCGGATATCAACGCCGAGGTGACGCCTTTGCCGCGGAACCGGGTGGCGCTGAAAATCGATATCTACGAAGGCAAATCCGCGCGCATCAACGACATCAACATCGTTGGCAATACGGTGTTCGATGACGATGAGCTGCTCAAGGTCTTCAACCTCCGGTCATCTCACTTCTGGTCGTTCATCAAGGGTGACGACAAGTACAGCCGGGAACGGCTGGCCGGCGATCTGGAGCAATTGCGGTCGTACTACCTGGACCGCGGTTACATCAACTTCTCCATTGAATCCACCCAGGTGGCGGTGACCCCGGATCGGGAAAAGGTGGCGCTCACCGTCAACGTCAACGAAGGCGAGCAGTACACCGTCAACAGTATCAAACTGGCCGGTGATCTGGTGGTGGATGAGGAGCAACTGCGCTCGCTGGTGGTGCTGGACAAGGGCCAGGTCTTCAGCCAGCAGCAGGTCACTTACACCAGTGATCTGATCAAACGCCGCCTCGGTAACGAAGGCTATACCTTCGCCGAGGTGCGTGGTATCGACCAGGCAACCAACGATGACGACAACACCGTCGACGTGGTGTTTTACGTGGAGCCGGGGCGCAAGGTTTACGTTCGCCGCATCAACTACAGCGGCAACCAGAAAACCTCCGACGAAGTGATGCGCCGGGAAATGCGCCAGTTCGAGCAGGCGCCGGCCAATACCGCGCTGATCGACTTGTCCCGTCAACGCCTGGAGCGCCTCGGTTACTTCAGCGCGGTGCAGGCGGACACCGATCCGGTGCCCGGTTCCGATGATCTGGTGGATGTGAACTACAAGGTGGAGGAGCAGCCGTCCGGTTCCATCGGTGCCAATGTCGGTTATTCCGACGCCTCCGGCGTGGTGTTCGGCGCCAACATCAGCCAGAACAACTTCCGGGGTACCGGTAACCGGGTGTCCTTCGCGCTCAGCCGCAGTGATATTCGTGACGCCTACAGCTTCTCTCACTACAACCCGTACTACACCCTGGACGGCGTCAGCCGGGGCTTCAGTCTGTATTACTCCAAGATTGATTTCGATGAGGCCCGGGTCTCCTCCTATGCCGCGGACCGTGCCGGTGGCTCGGTGACGTTCGGCTACCCGATTTCCGAATACACCCGCCTGAGCTTCGGCGGTGGCCTGGAGCGCACCAAGATTTCCGATGGCGAATTCATTGCCGTGGACATCGCCCGCTTCATGGAAGAAGAAGGCCGCACCTTCGACGAGATCAAGACCAACGCCACCTTGCGCACCAGCACCCTTAACCGGGGCGTGCTGCCGGACCGTGGCTGGGCCAGCACTTTGAATCTGGAAGTGGCGGTGCCGGGCTCCGACTACCTGTTCTATAAACTGAGCTGGGACGGCGAGAAGTATTTCCCCATCACCAACCGCTGGACCCTGCGTACCCGCAGTGCCATCGCCTATGGTGACGGCTACGGCGACAACGAAGTTCTGCCGTTCTTCGAAGCGTTCTACGGCGGTGGTATCGGCTCGGTCCGGGGCTATGAGTCCCGCTCTCTGGGTCCTCGGTCCGATGCGCTGTATTACGCGCAACGCGGCGAAACGGATCCCGATCCCGATCCGATCGGGGGTAACCTGCTGACCGAACTCAGCGTGGAATTGATCTTCCCGACGCCGTTCGCGGCGGAATCTCGCAGCGTGCGGACTTTCCTGTTCGCCGACGCGGGTAATATTTTCGAGACCAAACGGGATGATATCGATGCTGATTTCGCTGTCCAGGATCTGCGGGCATCGGTGGGTATCGGTTTGAGCTGGCTCACCGCCATCGGTCCGCTCAGCTTCAACCTGGCCAAGGCGATCAACAACGAGTCCGGCGACGATACCGAAGTGTTCCAGTTCTCTCTGGGGCAAACGTTCTGATAGAGATCGGATAGAGGCAGGCCCGGCGGCGCCGGGCCTTTGTTGTTATTGGGAAGGGAAGGGTTAGGAGCGGTTATGAAGAAGAGCTTGCTTGTTGTACTGATGCTGTTTCCGGTGCTGGCCAGCGCGGAAATGCGGATTGGCGTGGTGGATCCGATCGGCGCCTTGCAGGAGGCCGACGAATTCAAGACCCGCTACAGCAAACTGGAATCATCATTGCAGGGTGACCAGTCACGGCTGGAGCAACTGGGCAAGGAAGTGGAAGGGCTGCGCAATCGCCTCGACAAGGAAGGCATGACCATGGGTGAGGACGAACGCCAGCGCTTGCAAACCCAGGGACAGCAAAAGATGATCGAGGTGCAGAACCTGCGTCAATCCGCGCAAAAGAAACTGGGGCGTGGCCAGCAGGAAATCCTGGATGTGATGGAGCCGAAACTGCGCGAGGCGGTGGAAGCGGTGGCCAACAAGCGTAATCTGGACATGGTCCTCAATGGCCAGGCGGTGGTGTACTTGAAGGGCGATGAGCCGGACATCACCAAGGACGTTACCCAACAACTCAATCGCATGAAATAATCAATGACGGTTACTCTGGAATTTCTCGCCCGGGAGCTGGATGCGGAACTGCATGGTCCGGCGGACGCCGAAGTCAGCGGTCTCGGCACCATCGGGGCGGCCGGCCCACAGCAGCTCACTTTTCTGGCCAACTCCCGCTATCGTGCCTTCCTGGAGAACACCAGCGCTGGCGCCGTGCTGCTGAGCGCGGAGCAACGGGAGCATTGTCCGGTGCCGGCTCTGGTGGTGAAGGACCCGTACCTGGCGTTTGCCAAGGCCAGTCATTTCTTTGATACCGCGCCGCCGGTGTCCGCCGGGATCCACCCGAGCGCGGTGGTGGACCCCTCCGCGACAGTACCGGAGTCGGTATCGCTGGGCCCGAATGTAGTGATTGACGCCGGTGTGGAGCTGGGTGAAGGCACCGTGGTGATGGCCAATTCCGTCATCGGGGCCGGCACCCGGATCGGTGGGCAGGGCCGTATCTGGCCGAATGTTACAATTTATCATGGTGTTACCATCGGGCCGCGGACTACCATTCACTCCCATGCCGTGATCGGCGCGGACGGGTTCGGCTTTGCCTTCAATGGCGCGGGCTGGACCAAGGTAGCGCAGGTGGGCGGTGTGCGTATCGGCGCGGACGTGGAGATCGGCGCCGGCACCACTATTGATCGCGGGGCCATCGAGGACACCGTGATCGGCAATGGGGTGATCCTGGATAATCAGATTCAGGTGGCCCACAACGTGGTGATCGGCGATCATTCCGCCCTGGCCGGCAAGGTCGGTATTGCCGGCAGTAGCCGTATTGGCAGTTACTGCATGATCGGCGGCGCGGTGGGAATCTCGGGTCACCTGGAAATCTGTGACCAGGTACAGATTCTCGGCATGTCCCTGGTGTCCCGTTCGATCACGGAACCGGGCACTTACGGGTCGGCGCTGCCCGTGGACAAACAGGACCGTTACCGCCGTAATGTGGCGCGTTTTCGCCACTTGGACGAGTTGTCCCGGCGGGTTCGTCGTCTGGAAAAGGCGCGGGGCGGGAGCAGCGAAGACTGAATCCCAGGCCGCGTCAGGCCCAGCGACGATCGGATGTCACGCCCCCGACAGGGGGTTTTTGCTTTCGGAATACATATCATGATGGACATTAACGAGGTGCGGGAATACTTGCCCCACCGCTATCCGTTTTTGCTGGTGGACCGGGTGGTGAACGTGGAGCCGGGCAAGCGCATCGAGGCGTACAAGAACGTCACGATCAACGAACCTTTCTTCAACGGCCATTTCCCGCAGGAACCGATCATGCCCGGAGTGCTGATCATTGAAGCGATGGCCCAGGCCGCCGGGATCCTCGGGTTCGTCACCGAGAACAAGCGCCCGGCGGACGGTTACATCTACCTGCTGGTGGGCGTGGACAATGCCCGTTTCAAGCGCCAGGTCGTGCCCGGTGACCGTTTGACGCTGCATGCCGAGTGGCTGATGCTGCGCCGCAGTATCCTCAAGTTCACCTGCCGCGCGGAAGTGGAAGGCCAACTGGTGGCCTCCGCCGACATGCTGGTGGCGGAACAGAAAGTCTGATTCACGCCCGCTCGGGCGGGCGTCACGGCCATCGCCGCCCTTTGGACTCTTGGCTATACTGGCGGCGGTTGCACCATTCGGAACGACACACCAGCCCAGGGTGGACACGCATACCTATGATTCATCCCACAGCCATTATTGATCCCAAAGCGGACCTGGCGGCGGACGTCGAAGTCGGGCCGTACTCCGTGATCGGGCCTGACGTCACCATCGGTGCCGGCACTGTTATCGGCCCCCATGTGGTGATCAAAGGACCGACCCGCATCGGCGCCAATAACCGCATTTTTCAGTTCGCTTCGGTGGGCGAGGACTGCCAGGACAAGAAATATCAGGGGGAGCCCACTCGTCTGGAGATCGGTGACGGTAACGTCATTCGAGAGCACGTCTCCATTCACCGCGGCACCGTGCAGGATCAGGGGCTAACCCGCATCGGCAACAACAATTTGCTAATGGCCACGGTGCATGTGGCCCATGATTGCATGATCGGCAACGATAATATTTTCGCCAATGCCACCGGCATCGCCGGCCATGTGCACATCGGCGACAATGTGATTCTTGGCGGCATGACCGGCATTCACCAGTTCTGTCACATCGGCTCCTACGCCATGTCCGCCGGCTGCAGTCTGATCGTCAAGGATGTCCCCGCCTACGTCATGGTCGGTGGCAATCCTTCCTCCGCCCGCAGCATGAACTTCGAAGGCATGCGCCGGCGTGGCTGGGACAGCGAAGTCATCAACCGTCTGCGCAAGGCCTTCAAAGTGGTCTATCGCCAGGGTATGACCCTGGAACAGGCACTGGCGGAGCTGGATCCGGAAGCCGGGCAGTGCGATAAGCTGAAGCTGTTCGTGGACTCGCTGCGTGACTCCACCCGGGGCATCACTCGCTGATATGGACGCGCCGCTGATCGCCCTGGTGGCCGGCGAGGCTTCCGGCGATATTCTCGGCGCCGGCCTGATCGAGGCCTTGCGGGCGCGTTACCCGGATGCCCGTTTCTTCGGTGTTGGCGGCGAACGCATGATCGCCGCCGGTTTTGAAACCTTGTTTCCGATGGAAAAGCTGTCGGTGATGGGTATCACCGAGGTTCTCTCCCACCTGCCGGAGCTGTTCCGTCTGCGCCGCCAGTTGGTGGACGCCTTGCTGGAAAAGCGCCCGGCGGTGGTGATCACCATCGATTCCCCGGATTTCACCCTGGGCGTGGCCAAGCGCGCCCACGCCGCCGGGCTGCGCACCGTTCATTACGTCAGCCCGTCGGTGTGGGCCTGGCGCCAGGGGCGGGTCAAGGGGATCCGCCGGGACGTGGACCTGATGTTGACGCTGTTCCCGTTCGAGGCGCTGTTCTATGAGGAGCATGGCGTGCCGGTGGCCTTTGTCGGCCACCCGCTGGCGGACATGATCGATCTGGATGTGGACACCGCCGCCGCCCGCGATGAGCTGAGCCTGGCCGGGGACGGCCAGTGGCTGGCGGTGCTGCCGGGCAGCCGGGGCGGAGAGGGGTCCCAACTGATGCCGCCGTTCCTCGATGCCATGGTGCGCCTGCACCGGGATAATCCGGCGCTGCGTTTTGTCATTCCCGCTGCTAACCCGGCCCGCCGCGAGCAAATCGAACTGGCGCTGGGGGCGGCGCCGGCGTTGCCGGTGACGGTGGTGGACGGGCACAGCCGCACGGTGATGGCGGCCGCCGATGTGGTACTGATGGCTTCCGGCACCGCCACCCTGGAAGGCTTGCTGCTGAAAAAACCCATGGTGGTGGGCTACCGGGTGGGCGCGGTGACCTATGCCATCGTCTCGCGATTGGTGAAGAGCGAATTCGTCGCCTTGCCCAATCTGCTCTGCCGGAAAGCCATGGTGCCGGAACTGATTCAGGATCAGTTGAGCGGCGAGGCGGCGGCGCGGGAAGTGAATCGCTGGTTGCATGAACCGCGGCGGGTGGCCGCGTTGCGGGAGGATTTCACCCGGGTGCATGAAGCCTTGCGTGGTGGCGCCAGCGTCAAGGCCGCCGCTGCCGTTGCCGGCCTGTTGGAAGGACAGCGATGAACCATCCCTTTCCTGAATATGATCTGAGTGAGCCGTTCGTGCCCAGCGCTTTTGCCTGGCAACCGGGCATGGTGCTGGCCGGCGTCGACGAGGTGGGCCGGGGGCCGTTGGTGGGGGCGGTGGTGACCGCCGCCGTGGTGCTGGACCCGGCAAGGCCCATAGAGGGGCTGGCGGACTCCAAGAAACTCACCGCCAAACGCCGCGAGCGGTTGGCGGAATTGATCCGTGAACGGGCCCGGGGCTGGGCTTTGGGCCGCGCCGAGGCGGCGGAAGTGGATCAACTGAACATCTATCACGCCACTCACCTGGCCATGGTCCGGGCGGTGGAGGCGCTGCCCATTGACGTGGAAGCGGTGTTGGTGGACGGTAATCGGACCCCGTCCTTCGCCTGTCCGGCGGAAGCGGTGGTGAAAGGGGACGGCCGGGTGCCAGCCATCGCCGCCGCCTCGATTCTCGCCAAAGTGGCGCGGGACGCGGAAATGGTGGCGTTGCACCAGCGGCATCCCGATTACGGCTTCGACCGTCACAAGGGCTATCCCACCGCGGTGCACCTGGAAGCGTTGCGCCGGCTCGGTCCCTTGCCAGAACATCGCCGTTCCTTTGGCCCGGTAGCGGCCCTGATCGAATCGAACTGACCCGCCGCAGCCGTGGCGGGAATCAAGGAGTTTTTTCGTGAGCGAACCCCGTTTCGTCCATTTGCGATTGCATACCGACTACTCCCTGGTGGATGGGGTGGTGCGGGTGAAAGAACTGATCAAGACCTGCACCGCCCAGGGCATGCCGGCGGTGGCGGTCACCGATGAGAACAACCTGTTCGCACTGATCAAGTTCTATTCCAATGCTCAGAATGCCGGGATCAAACCGGTGATGGGCGCGGACCTGTGGGTGCAGGCGGATGATCCTGAAGACGACCCCAGCTATATCACTTGCCTGGTGCAGAACGAACAGGGCTACCGCAATCTGACCCTGTTGATCAGCCGCGCCTGGCAGACCAACCAGGTGCGCGAACGGGCGCTGATCCGGCGCGAGTGGCTGCTGGAGCTCAACGAGGGGCTGATCGTGTTGTCCGGCGCCCGTTTTGGCGACGTGGGTAAATGGCTGCTGGCGGAGAAGACCGATCTGGCGCGGGAACGGGCCACGGAATACAAAACCGTATTTGGTGACCGTTACTATCTGGAGGTGCAACGCACCCAGCGCCCCGGCGATGAGGACTGCGTGCACGCCAGCGTGGCGCTGGCGGCGGAGCTGGACATTCCGGTGGTGGCCAGCAATGACGTTCGTTTCCTCAAGCGCGAGGATTTCGAAGCCCACGAGGCGCGGGTCTGTATTCACGACGGCAACACCCTGGATGATCCGCGCCGGCCACGAAAATATTCCGAAGAGCAGTATCTGAAAAGCGCGGAGGAAATGGCGGAGCTGTTTTCCGATCTGCCGGAGGCGCTGCAAAACAGCGTCGAGATCGCCCGTCGCTGCACCCTGGATATTCGCCTGGGCAAGAACTTCCTGCCGGATTTCCCGGTGCCGGAAGGCATGACCATCGAGCAGTACTTCGAGAAAGTGTCCCGGGACGGGCTCGAGGAGCGGTTGGTCAAGATTCTCGATCCGCAGGCGCCGGACTACGCCGAGCGCCGCAAGATCTACGATGACCGCCTCAAGTTCGAACTGGACATCATCAATCAGATGGGTTTCCCCGGTTACTTCCTGATCGTGGCGGACTTTATCCAGTGGGGTAAGGAACATCAGGTGCCGGTGGGACCCGGGCGGGGCTCCGGCGCCGGCTCCCTGGTGGCCTACGCACTGAAGATCACCGACCTCGATCCGATCGCCTACGACCTGCTGTTCGAACGGTTCCTCAACCCGGAGCGGGTATCCATGCCCGACTTCGACGTCGATTTCTGCATGGAAAAACGCGACCGTGTGATCAATTACGTGGCCGATAAATACGGCCGTGACGCGGTCAGTCAGATCATCACTTTCGGCACCATGGCGGCGAAGGCGGTGGTGCGGGACGTGGCGCGCGTGCAGGGCAAACCCTACGGCATGGCCGACCGGCTTTCGAAGATGATTCCCGGCACTCCGGGGATGACCCTGTCGAAGGCACTGGAGCAGGAAGAAACGCTGCGGGATTTCCTCGAGGACGACGGCAACCCGGACAAGGAAGCGGTCAATGAAATCATGGAGATGGCCTTCAAACTGGAGGGTCTGACCCGAAACGTGGGTAAACACGCCGGCGGCGTGGTGATCGCGCCGGGCAAACTCACCGACTTCGCGCCCTTGCACTGCGACGAGCACGGCGAAAACCTGGTCACCCAGTACGACAAGGACGACGTCGAGCAAGCCGGGCTGGTGAAATTCGACTTTCTCGGTCTGAAGACGCTGACCATCATCGACTGGGCGATGAAAGCGGTGAACGTGCGCCGCCAGCGCGAAGGGGACGGGCCGCTGGAGATCGAGCGGATTCCGCTGGACGATTCGCCCAGCTTCGATCTGCTCAAGCGCGGCGACACCACCGCCGTGTTCCAGCTTGAAAGCCAGGGCATGAAGGAGCTGATCAAGAAGCTCAAGCCCGACGTGTTCGAGGACATCATCGCCTTGGTGGCGTTGTACCGGCCCGGTCCGCTGGAGTCCGGCATGGTGGACAACTTCATCAACCGGAAGCACGGTCGGGAACCGCTGGCCTACCCGGATCCGCAGTACCAGCATGAATGGTTGGAGTCGATCCTCAAGCCCACCTACGGGGTGATTCTCTACCAGGAGCAGGTGATGCAGATCGCCCAGGTCCTGGCCGGCTATACCCTCGGCGGCGCGGACATGCTGCGCCGCGCCATGGGCAAGAAAAAACCGGAGGAGATGGCCAAGCAGCGGGAGATCTTCGAAAGCGGCGCGAAAGAGAAGGGCGTGGACCCGGATCTGGCGATGAAGATCTTCGACCTGGTGGAGAAGTTCGCGGGTTACGGCTTCAACAAATCCCACTCCGCCGCCTACGCCCTGGTGGCCTATCAAACCGCCTGGCTCAAGGCCCATTACCCGGCGGAATTCATGGCGGCGGTGATTTCCGCCGATATGCAGAACACCGACAAGGTGGTGACCTTCATCGATGAATGTCACTCCATGGGCCTCAAGGTACTGCCGCCGGATGTGAACTCCTGTGGTTATCGTTTCACGGTGAACCCGGAAGGCGACATCATCTATGGCCTGGGCGCGATCAAGGGCCTGGGCGAGGGCCCCATCGAGGCGATTGTCAGTGCCCGTGGCGACACTGACGGGTTCGACGATCTGTTCGACTTCTGCCGCCGTATCGACCTGAAAAAGATCAATCGCCGTTCCCTGGAAGCCCTGGTGCGTGCCGGAGCCCTGGACAAGCTCGGGCCGAACCGCCATTTCCGTGATCGCGCCACGTTGCTGGTGACCTTGCCGGATGCCATCGCCGCGGCGGAACAGGATGCCCGCAACGAAGAAGCCGGCATGATGGATTTGTTCGGCTCCATGCAGACCGCCGAAACCCCGGTGGTGGAGTGGAAGCCGGCCCGCGAGTGGAATGACGAACTGCGTCTCAACGGCGAGCGCGATACCCTGGGCCTGTTCCTGACCGGTCACCCCATCGACCAGTTCGAGCACGAGGTGCGGCAATTCGTCAGCGCCCGCTTCAATGCCCTGCAACCCACCGCCAAGGGCGAGGCCGCCACCGTGGCCGGGCTGGTGGTGGCGTTGCGTATTACCCGCAGCAAGCGCAGCGGTGAGCGCATGGCCTTCGTTACCCTGGATGACAAGACCGGCCGGCTGGAAGTATCGGTGTTCGGCAAGACCTTTGCCCAGTTCGGTGAGCGTATCCAGAAGGACATTCTGCTGGTGGTACGCGGCGGAGTCCGTAACGACGATTACTCCGGCGGCTTTAATCTGGTGGCCGACGAGGTCATGGACATGCGCCAGGCCCGCGAGGTGTTCGCCCGCCGCCTGTGCGTGTCGGTGCCGGTGGAGCAGCAACTGCCGGACACCCTGGACCGGTTGTTTGCGCCGTACCGGGGCGGGGCGATCCCGGTGACGTTGCGGCTCGCTCACAAGGAAGCGGATGTGGCCATGCCGCTTGGCGATGAGTGGAAAATCAGCCCCCACGAAGCCCTGGTGGATGAACTGCGCAACCGCTTCGGCGAGACGTCGGTGCAGTTGGAGTATTAGGGGAGAAGACCTCGCTTACACGCAACACGCCGGCACGCTAACACGCAATTCGCCGGGCGGCCCCCGGGGTTAGCGTGTAAGCGTGTAGGCGTGACAGCGAATTGCGGGACCCCGCTGGTCTGGGGACCGCGACTCCCGGGCACTTGGTAACAACTTGCAACTTTACGCCCAGCCGGGTATCTCGACGCTGTCATTGTATTGCGGCTACACTTGAGCGCACTGTGACAAGGGGTAGCACATGAATCCGAATTTCCTCGAATTTGAACAACCTATTGCGGAACTGGAAGCCAAAATCGAGGAACTGCGACTCGTAGGCACCGGCAGCGAGGTCAGTATCTCCGACGAGATCGCCAAGCTGCAGGAGAAGGGGATCGCGCTTACCGAGAACATTTTCAGCAAGCTGAGCTCCTGGCAGATCTCGCAGCTTTCCCGGCATCCCAAGCGTCCCTACACGCTGGACTACGTCAAGCGAATCTTCGGCGACTTTGACGAACTGCACGGCGACCGCAGCTTTGCTGATGATCCGGCCATCGTTGGCGGCATTACCCGTCTGGACGACCGGCCGATCATGGTGATCGGCCACCAGAAGGGCCGGGAAGTGAAAGAAAAGGTACGCCGTAACTTCGGCATGCCCAATCCGGAAGGCTACCGCAAGGCGTTGCGCCTGATGGAGCTGGCGGAGCGGTTCCGGATGCCGATTTTCACCTTCATTGACACCCCGGGTGCCTTTCCTGGCATCGACGCGGAAGAACGCGGGCAGTCCGAGGCGATTGCTCGTAATCTGCGGGTGATGTCCCAGTTGAAAGTCCCGATCATCGCCACCGTGATTGGCGAAGGCGGTTCCGGCGGCGCGCTGGCCCTGGGCGTCTGCGACCACTTGCAAATGCTTCAGTACAGCACCTATGCGACGATTTCCCCGGAAGGCTGCGCCTCGATCCTCTGGCGCAGCGCCGAGAAGGCGCCGGAAGCGGCGGAAGCGATGGGGCTGACCGCCAACCGTTTGCATGAACTGGGCATCGTCGATGAAGTGGTGCAGGAGCCGCTGGGCGGCGCCCACCGTGATTACGACCAGGCCGCCGACGCCGTGCGCCGCTCCCTGACCGCCGCCCTCAACAGCCTTGACGCTCTGGAGCAGCCGGAACTGATTCAGCGCCGCTACGAGCGCCTGATGAGCTACGGCAACTTCATCAGCGACCCCGTGGATGAGTGATGTCCGACGCCGCCGTCCCCCGCGTGTCGGCGGCCCAGGCCCCGCCCGGGCCCCTGTTGCTGGCATTCAGCGGCGGTCTTGATTCTTCCCTGTTGCTGCACCTGCTGGTGGAGGCCGGTCTCGGTCCCCGCCTGCGGGCCCTGCACGTCAATCACCAATTGCAGGCACGGTCGGCGGACTGGGCGGTATTCTGCCGAACCCGGGCCGAGGCACTGGGCGTGCCGTTCGAGGAAGTCCGGGTCAACGTGCCGGCCGATGTGAATCTGGAAGCTGGCGCCCGTGCCGCCCGCTACCAGGCTCTGAGCGAACAGGCCGCCGGCGCCGCCGTGATCACCGCCCACCACCGTGACGACCAGGCCGAGACGGTGTTGCTGAACCTGCTGCGTGGCGCCGGCGTACAAGGGCTGGCGGCGATGTCCGAGCACTCCTCGCTGGATGGGCTGCGACTGTGGCGGCCGCTACTGGCATTCGGGCGGGCACAGCTGGAGCGCGAGGCTCGCCGCCGGGGCCTGGAGTGGGTGGAGGATCCCAGTAACACCGATATCAGTCTGCGCCGGAACCGGCTGCGTCACGAGATTCTGCCCCGCCTGGCCGCCACCTGGCCGGGCGCTCCGGCAATCCTGGCGCGCACCGCCGGGGTTATGGCCGATGCCGCCACCTTGCTGGACGAAAGGGCCGCCGAGGATGCCCGGGGGTTGGCGGCGGAGAGGGATCGATTACCCCTGGAGGGGCTGGCGGCGCTGAGCCGTGAACGTCGGGATAATGTACTGCGCTGGTGGCTGGATCAGGCGGGGGCGCCGCCGCCGTCCCTGGCCGTCACCGGGCAAATCCACGCTCTGCTGCGGGCGCCATCGGACCGGGAGGCCCGGGTGAGTTGGGGGGGGCGCACACTGCGTCGCTATCGCGGTGATCTCTACTTGCTCCGCGACCGTGACTTGCAGCCGCTCAGCCGGCCGCTGGACTGGCGGGACGGTCATCAGCCCCCGGATTCCGGTCTCTGGCGTCTGCTCCCAGGGGAGGGCGCGGTGACCGTGTGGGTACCGCCCGGTGACGTCCAACTGCGGCCTTTCGCGGGCGGTGAGCGTGTGCACCGTCACGGTCAGCATCAGCAGGTTTCGGAGTTGTGGCGCGTGGCCGGGGTGCCGCCCTGGCGTCGCCGCCAATGGCCGCTGCTGTATCAGGATGATGAATTGGTGTCGGTGCCAATGATCGGCGTCGCCGATGGCGTGGACCGGCACCGCTGCCGGCCGTGGCATTTACGGTGGTAGGCGGGCGCGGACGACGAAGCCGTTTGCTCGCTTGCCGTCTTTTACGTTTTTACCCGTTTTCGCGCTGCGACAGTGGTTCCCTGGCGGCAGCCGTTCTGTTACTATTTCGTCCCATCCTGACGTAGCCCAACTCCCTGATATTTCAGGAATACCGAGACCCGGCGGTACGTCCGTTCCAAGCCGAAACAGAACACACCTTTGCCCACCGCGGTGAGCAAAGGTATTTTTTTTGAGGTCATGCCATCCATGGCGACCTCCCTTCGGGCCATCGCTGGCACGATGTGAAAAATCGCTCCCGGCGATTTTTTGGTGTTTCGTTGGCGCTTTCTCACCTCCGGGGCTTGGGGCCTGGGGCAGGTTGTGGAAAGATCAGTGGCACGGTCGATGAATATGAAGTTGTCGGGACGGCTTGGGCACGTTCAATCCATGACTGATTCTGGTGGGTGCATGGCACGTTATATTTTTGTCACTGGCGGTGTGGTGTCTTCCCTGGGCAAGGGAATCACCTCGGCGTCCCTGGCCTCGTTGCTCGAGGCCCGTGGTCTGAAGGTCACTCTGATCAAGATGGACCCCTACATCAACGTGGACCCAGGCACCATGAGCCCCTATCAGCACGGGGAGGTGTTCGTCACCGAGGACGGCGCCGAAACCGACCTGGACCTGGGGCACTACGAGCGCTTTATCCGTGCCCGGCTCAGCCGCCGCAACAGCTTTACCACCGGCCGCGTCTACCAGGACGTGCTGGACAAGGAGCGTCGTGGCGAGTATCTGGGGGCCACCGTGCAGGTGATCCCGCACATCACCGACGAAATCAAACTGAAGATCCAGGAAGGGGCCGGTGACGCCGACGTGGCCATCGTCGAGATCGGCGGCACCGCCGGCGACATCGAGTCGTTGCCGTTCCTGGAAGCGGTGCGGCAGATGCGTGTGGAACTGGGTTCCAGCCGGTCCTTGTTGGTGCATCTGACGCTGGTGCCGTACATCGCCACCGCCGGCGAGATCAAAACCAAACCGACCCAGCATTCGGTGAAAGAGCTGCGTTCCATCGGTCTGCAGCCGGACATTCTGGTCTGCCGCGCCGATAATCCGATTCCGCAGAGCGCCCGTGAGAAGATCGCGCTGTTCACCAATGTGGAAGCCCGCGCGGTGATCTCCTCGCCGGACTGCAAGAGCATTTACCAGGTCCCGCGCGGCATGCACGAGCAGGGACTGGATGCCATCGTGGTGGAAAAATTCGGCCTTGATCTGCCGCAGCCGGACCTGTCCGAGTGGGACCGGGTGGTGGAAGCCCAGTTGCATCCCCAGCACGAAGTCACCATCGGCATGGTGGGCAAGTACGTGGAGCTGGCGGACGCCTACAAGTCGCTCAACGAAGCGCTGATGCACGCCGGCATCGCCACCCATGCGCGGGTCAACATCCGCTATATCGACGCCGAGGAGATCGAACGCAACGGCACCGGTGAGCTGGCGTCGGTGGACGCCATTCTGGTGCCCGGCGGCTTCGGCGACCGGGGCACCGAGGGCAAGATCGCGGCGATCCGCTATGCCCGGGAAAACAAGGTGCCCTATCTGGGTATTTGCCTCGGCATGCAACTGGCGTTGATCGAATACGCCCGCCACGTGGCCGGCCTGAAAGACGCCCATTCCACCGAATTGAGGCCGGATACCCCGCAACCGGTGGTGGCGCTGATTACCGAGTGGACGCGCGAGGATGGCAGCAAGGAGTTGCGTTCGGAAACCTCCGATCTGGGTGGTACCATGCGTCTGGGTGGCCAGGAATGCGTGCTGGAAGAGGATTCCGTGGCGGCCCGGTGCTACGGCCGTTCCGATATCGTTGAACGTCACCGGCACCGTTACGAGGTCAACAACAACTATCTGCCGCAATTGGAAGGCGCCGGTTTACGCATTGCCGGCCGTTCCCACGACGGCGAACTGGTGGAAGTGATCGAAGTGCCGGACCATCCGTGGTTCGTGGCCTGTCAGTTCCACCCGGAATTCACCTCCACGCCCCGCGACGGCCATGGTCTGTTCAAGGGATACGTGGAAGCGGCGCTGGCCCACAAGGAGAGTTAATCCGTGAGCAGCCAGATAACCATCCAGCTTGACGGTCTGCGCTTCGCCAACGATGCCCCGATGGCCTTGTTCGGCGGTATGAACGTGCTGGAATCCCGGGACCTGGCCCTGCAGGTGGCGGAGCAATACGCCCGGGTCACCGAAAAGCTGGGGATCCCCTGGGTGTTCAAGGCCAGCTTCGACAAGGCCAACCGTTCCTCCCTGCATTCCTTTCGTGGGCCGGGCATGGAAGAAGGGCTGAAGATCTTCGAGGAGATCAAACAGACCTTCCAGTGCCCGGTGATCACCGATGTGCACGAGCCTTATCAGGCGGCGCCGGTGGCGGAAGTGGCGGACATCATTCAACTGCCGGCGTTTCTCGCCCGGCAGACCGACCTGGTGGTGGCGATGGCAAAAACCGATGCCATCATCAACATCAAAAAGCCCCAGTTTCTGGCGCCCCAAGAGATGCGCCACATTCTGCACAAGTGCGAGGAAGCCGGTAACGACCAGCTGATCCTCTGTGAGCGGGGCTCCAGCTTCGGGTACAACAACCTGGTGGTGGACATGCTCGGCTTCGGCATCATGAAGACCTTCGGCTATCCGGTGTTCTTCGATGTCACCCATGCCCTGCAAATGCCCGGTGCCCGCAGCGACTCCGCCGGCGGCCGCCGCGCCCAGGTGGCGGAGCTGGCCCGTGCCGGTATCAGCCAGGGCATCGCCGGTCTGTTCCTGGAAGCCCATCCCGACCCGGACAACGCCAAATGTGATGGCCCCTGCGCCCTGCGTCTGGAACGCCTGGAGCCATTCCTGGCGCAGCTGCAAACCCTGGATAATACGGTCAAGGCATTCCCCGCCTTCGACAACGACTGAATTTGAAATTCTGGAGTAATTCTCCCATGTCCAAGATCGTCGACATCAAGGCCCGCGAAATTCTGGATTCCCGCGGTAACCCCACTATTGAAGCCGATGTGATTCTCGAATCCGGCGCCAGCGGCAGTGCCTGTGCCCCCAGTGGTGCCTCCACCGGCTCCCGCGAAGCACTGGAACTGCGTGACGGTGACAAAGACCGCTATCTGGGCAAGGGTGTGACCCGGGCCGTGGGCAACGTCAACTCCGAGATCCGCGAACTGCTGGTGGGCCGCGATGCCGTCGCCCAACGTGAATTGGATCAGTTGATGATCGATTCCGACGGCACCGACAACAAAGGCCGCCTCGGCGCCAACGCGATCCTGGCGGTGTCCCTGGCGACCGCCAAGGCCGCGGCGCAATTCCAGCAAAAGCCGTTGTACGAATACATCTCCGATCTGCAGGACGACGACAACGAGTACTCCCTGCCGGTGCCGATGATGAACATCATCAACGGTGGTGAGCACGCGGATAACAACGTCGATATTCAGGAATTCATGATCCAGCCGGTGGGCGCTCCCACCGTGGCCGAGGCCATCCGCTACGGCGCCGAGGTGTTCCACGCCCTCAAAAGCGTGTTGAAGCAACAGGGCCTGAGCACGGCGGTGGGTGACGAGGGCGGCTTCGCTCCGGACCTGCCCAGCAACGAAGCGGCCCTGGAAGCGATCATGAAGGCCATCGACCTGGCCGGTTACAAAGCCGGTGACGACATCACCCTGGCCCTGGACTGCGCCTCCAGCGAGTTCTACAAGGACGGCCAGTATGTGCTCGCCGGTGAAGGGCGCAGCATGGATGCCGCCGGTTTCAGTGATTATCTGGCCGAGCTGTGTGACCGTTATCCGATCATTTCCATCGAGGACGGCATGGATGAGTCCGACTGGGAAGGCTGGAAGATCCTGACCCAGACCCTGGGCAGCCGGGTTCAATTGGTGGGGGATGATCTGTTCGTCACCAACACCAAGATCCTCAAGCAGGGGATTGACCAGAACGTGGCCAATTCCATCCTGATCAAGTTCAATCAGATCGGTTCCCTGTCGGAAACTCTGGACGCCATCAAGATGGCCAAGGACGCCGGTTACACCGCGGTGATTTCCCACCGCAGCGGTGAGACCGCCGACACCACCATCGCTGATCTGGCGGTGGCCACCGCCGCCGGTCAGATCAAAACCGGTTCCCTGTGCCGCTCCGACCGAGTGGCCAAATACAATCGTCTGATCCGTATCGAAGAGGAATTGGGCCGTGCCGCCTACAAAGGCCGCAAAGAGTTCAAATTCCTGTGAGGAGCGACGGGCGGCCAGCGGCCGCCCGTGATGAGGATTGCCCATGAAACTGTCCCCGGCCCGCCAGGTCATGCTCGCCGTTCTGGCTTTGCTGCTGGTGGTACTGCAGGTGCGCCTGTGGTTCGGGGAGGGCAGCCTGCGCCATGTGGCGACCCTGAAAAAGGAGGTTCAGGCGCTCTCCGAACAAAACCACACGCTCAGTGAACGGAACCGCCTGATGGCGGCGGATGTACGTGATCTCAAGGAAGGCAGCGATGCGGTGGAGGAGCTGGCGCGCAAGGATCTGGGCATGATCCGTGACGGCGAGACCTTCTTCCTGATCCTGGAACCGGACACACCCCGTGACGACAAGCGTTAAGCCTTTCCCTTTGTACGCGGTGGTGCCCGCCGCCGGTGTCGGCGCGCGTATGGGCGCCAGCCTGCCCAAACAATATCTGACACTGGAAGGGCGCACCCTGGCGGAACATACCCTGCAGCGGCTGCTGGCGTTCGCGCCCTTGTCCGGTGTGGTGGTGGCGGTGGCTGAGGGCGACCCCTGGTGGCCGCGATTGTCGCTTAATGGATTGTCGCTCCAGGACCACCCGCGTATCCGCACCGTCACCGGCGGTGCCAGTCGCGCCGAGTCAGTGCGGGCCGGCCTCCAGGCGGTGCTGGAGCAGGCCCCGGACGCCTGGGCGTTGGTGCATGACATGGCCCGCCCTCTGGTGCGCCTGTCGGATATCCAGAAGCTGATCGACGGCGTCGGAGAGCAGGGCGGAATTCTGGCCTGCCCGGTGGTGGATACCATCAAGCGGGCGGACCCTGGTCAATGCATCGACGCCACCGTGGATCGCAGCCTGATCTGGCGGGCCCTGACCCCGCAATTGTTCCCGGCCGCGGCCCTGGCCGAGGCGCTGGCGGCGCCGGATGACGCCATCACCGACGAAGCGTCGGCCATGGAAGCGCGTGGCTGGCGGCCGAGGCTGGTGGCCGGAAACGCCGACAACATCAAGATCACGGTACCGGAAGACCTGCCGCTGGCACGCTTTTATCTGCGCCGCCAGGGACTGGACTCCGGCCAGGAGGAGTCATCATGAGCCTGCGTATTGGTCAGGGTTTCGACGTTCACGCCTTCAGTGATGACGGCGATCACGTTGTCCTCGGCGGTATCCGCATTCCCCATGAGCGTGGCCTGAAAGCTCACTCCGACGGCGACGTGGCGCTGCACGCGCTCAGCGATGCGCTGCTCGGCGCCCTGGCGCTGGGTGACATCGGCCATTATTTTCCGGACACCGATCCGCGCTGGAAAGGCGCGGACTCCGCCGTCTTGCTGAAAGCGGTGCTCAAGGATGTCACCGGTCGAGGCTGGCGGCCGCTGAATCTGGATCTGACCATCATCTGCCAGCAGCCGAAGATCGCTCCCCATGTGCAGGCCATGCGTGAACGTATCGCCGATCTAATGGGGCTGGCGCTGGACGCGGTGTCGGTGAAAGCCACCACCACGGAACGGCTGGGCTTCACCGGACGGGGCGAAGGTATCGCGGTGCAGGCGGTGGTGTTGCTTGAACGAGACTGAGTTGAATGGCGCCGTTTTGAACAACGGCGGCGCCCCGGCGCGGCCGCCGGCCCATGGCGCGCCGCTGGGGCGTGCCTTGATGCGGGAGCAGTTCGCTGACTTTCGCGTCGACGAGATCATGACAGTGACGCCGGAAGGAGAGGGCGAGCACCTCTGGCTGGAGATCGAGAAAACCGATTGGAACACCGAGGACGTGGCGTTGTGGCTGGCCCGGCAGGCCGGCATTCATCGTCTCTCGGTGGGCTACAGCGGGCTTAAGGACCGCCGCGCCATCACCCGCCAGTGGTTCAGTCTCCATCTGCCCGGCAAACCGGACCCTGACCTGGACTGTCCGCCGGGGGTGCGGCTGTTGCAGGCTCGCCGCCACCGGCGCAAGTTGAATCGCGGTACCCATCGCGCCAATGCTTTCCAGCTGTGCCTGCGTCAGGTCCAGGCGGATCCGGCGGCGCTGGCGGAGCGTCTGGCGTTGATCGCCCGCCTGGGCGTACCCAACTATTTCGGCGAGCAGCGCTTTGGCCGGGACGACAGTAACTGGCAGCGCGGACTGATCTGGCTGAGCGGAGAGGGCGAGGCGCCCCGCAAACGCACCTTGCGCGGCCTGTGGCTGTCGGCGGTGCGCTCGGGTCTGTTCAACGCGGTATTGGCGGAGCGGGTGCGCCGTGGCTGTTGGGACCGGCTGCTGGACGGCGACCTTTTGCAACCGGACGGCAGCCGTGGATTATTCGCCGCCGCCGATGAACCGGACGCCGAAACCCGTTTGAGTGCCGGAGAAGTTCATCCCACCGGGCCTTTGCCCGGCGCCGGGGGCATGGCATCATCGGGCGCTTGCCAAGTATTGGAACAGACCGTTCTGGCCCCCTGGGCCGCGGTCATCGAAGGATTGGCGGGGCAGGGCGTCGACGCGGCCCGCCGCGCCACCCGCCTGCCGGTGTCCGGCCTCGACTGGGACAGCAGGGACGATACCCTGTATTTATCTTTCCGCTTGCCGGCCGGGGCCTTCGCCACCACCGTGCTGGCGGAGTTGCTGGAGACTCGCGGGCCGGAACGGCGCTCGCGGGAAAGGCTTTGATATCAGGGGGGCGTCTGGCCCCATTGGGATTTTAGCAACATGACAGACCGACGAAGTGGGATTGGCATGACGTCCGCGCGTACCCGGGAACGGCTGATCAGCCGGCTAAGGGAATCGGGGATCACCGATGAACGGGTACTGGAAGCCATTCGCGCCACGCCACGGCATTTGTTCGTGGACGAGGCGCTATCCCATCAGGCCTATGACGATACCGCCCTGCCGATCGGCCACGGGCAGACCATTTCCCAGCCCTGGGTGGTGGCGCGCATGACCGAGCTGCTGATCGAGCAGGCGATTCCGGAGAAGGTGCTGGAGGTGGGAACCGGCTGCGGTTACCAGACCGCGGTACTGGCCGCTTTCGCCCGTCAGGTCTGTTCGGTGGAGCGGATCCGCCCTTTGCAGGATGCCGCCCGGCGACGGCTGCGTGAACTGGGACTGGCCAACCGGGTGCAGCTGCGCCATGCCGACGGCGGCTTCGGCTGGTCCTCGGCGGCCCCGTTCGATGGCATCCTGGTGACCTGCGCCCGTCCGGACATCCCCGAGGAACTGCTTGCCCAACTGGCCGAGGGAGGCCGTCTGGTGATGCCAGTGGGGGATCGCCAACAACGGCTGACCGTGGTGGATCGGCATGGCAACGAACTGGTGTCGCGGGCGCTGGACCCGGTGCGCTTCGTGCCCTTTCAGAGAGGCGTGCAATGACCGCTTTGTTTCGGCCCGGCGTCTACTGCCGGGGCATCGCCATGGGCGCGGCCGACGTGGTGCCCGGGGTTTCCGGTGGCACCCTGGCGCTGATCACCGGCATCTATGAGGAACTGATCGCCACTCTGGGCGGGGTTCGCCCCGGTCTGATCACGATCTGGCGACGGCAGGGATTTGCCGCGTTCTGGCGTGCCGGCAACTTCACTTTCCTGATTTCTCTGTTGGCGGGCATCCTCACCAGCATCGCCTTGCTGGCGCGCTTGATTACCTGGTTTCTGGAACACCATCCGGTACCGGTGTGGGCGTTCTTTTCCGGTTTGATTGCCGCCAGCATCCCGATGATTCTCAAGCCGCTGGTACGAAGAGGCCCTTCCCAATGGGCTACCTTCCTGGCCGGCACTCTGGCGGCGGTGGCGATTTCGCTGGCGCCGGGACTGCAGGGTGCCGGGGCCGGCCCGCTGGTGTTTTTCCTGGGTGGCGCCGTGGCTATCTGCGCGATGATTCTGCCGGGCATTTCCGGCAGTTTTATCCTTCTTTTACTCGGGCTTTATGAGCCGGTTCTGCAGGCGGTGCGTGACGGCCAGTGGTCATTGCTGGCTGCTTTCGCGGGCGGCTGCGCGGTGGGGCTGTTGAGCTTCGTGCATTTGCTGAAGTGGCTGTTGAGTCGTTACCACGACACAGTAATGGCGCTGCTTGGCGGCTTCATGGCCGGTTCGCTGGTCAAACTCTGGCCCTGGCGCATCGGTGACGAAAGTGGCCTCGGAGAGCATTGGCTGACGCCGCATCAATACGCTCAGGCCACCGGCGAAGGGACGCAAATTCTCATCGCCGTGCTTGCCGCTTTATTGGGAATGGCTGTGGTCTGGCTACTTTCCCTGGCCGCACCTGTGCATAATGTCGCCAAGGAGACGACCGACTAAAGGCTTCTACTTGCGCGTTCTGGTCTGGATAACTTTGACACTGTGGCTGGGCGGGTGTGCGGTAAGCAATCCGCCGCCGGTGGTTGACCTGTACGGCAAGTCATCCCGCTCCCAGCCGGTGACTTCCGGCAGCCATAAGGTGGCTCGCGGCGAGACCTTGTATTCGATTGCCTGGCGCTACGGCTGGGACTACAAGTCGCTGGCGCGCGCCAATGGCATCAAAGCGCCTTACACCATCTATCCCGGACAGGTGATCCGTTTCTCCTCCCGCGCCGCGGCAGCACCGAAAACCCGTCCACGCGGTACCGCCTCAAGCAGCAAACCGACGGCGAAGCCGGCCGCCAAACCGGTCGCCAAACCGGCCCCTCCAGCGACCCCGAAAGTGGTCAGCAACGTGCGTTGGCGCTGGCCGGCGGAGGGAGAGCTGGTGCAGCGCTTTTCCTCCGCTGGCAGCGGCCCTCGCGGTATCGCCATCGCCGGGCGTCGCGGTGCGTCGGTGGTGGCCGCGGCGGACGGGACGGTGGTGTATAAAGGGGTGGGGCTGACCGGTTACGGCAAGTTGCTGATCATCAAACATAATGATCGCTGGCTGAGCGCCTATGCTCACAACGATAACTTACTGGTGAAGGAGGGGGAGCAGGTGAAGTCCGGTCAGAAGATCGCCACCATGGGGTCCAGTGGCACCTTTCGCACCCAATTGCATTTCGAGATTCGCCGGGATGGACAGCCGGTGGACCCGCTTCCTCTGTTACCGAAGAAATCATGACCGATCATTCCCGCGCGTCCCATCGTTTATTGCTTCTCGCCGCCTCGGCTTCGGTGGCGGTGGCCATGGTGCTGATCGTGGTCAAGGCGCTGGCCTGGAGCGCCACCGGCTCGGTCAGCCTGCTGGCCTCGCTGGTGGATTCAGCGATGGACTCGCTGGCCTCGCTGGTCAACTTCGCCGCCATTCGCTATTCGCTGGTACCGCCGGATAAGGAACACCGCTTCGGACACGGCAAGGCGGAGGCGCTGGCCGGGCTGGGCCAGGCGGTACTGGTGGCGGGCTCGGCGGTGTTTCTGGGGCGGGAAGCGATCCTCAAAATGCTGGATCCACAACCGCTGGAAGCCACGGGGCTGGGTATCGGCGTGATGGTGTTTTCCATTGTCCTGACCGGCGCCCTGGTGATTTTTCAACGCTACGTGATCCGTCGCACCGGCTCCACCGCGATCCAGGCGGACAGCCTGCATTACTTCTCCGATCTGGCGGTGAACCTGGGCATTATCGCCACGCTGGTGATCGCCTGGTTCGGCTTCCCTGAGGCGGATGGCATCGTGGCGATGCTGATCGCGGTGTTCGTGCTGCGTTCCGCCTGGCAGATCGGCTGGGAGGCCAGTCAGCTGCTGCTGGACCGGGAGGTGGAAGGGGATACCCGAGATCGTATTGGCGCCATCGTCGGAGCCCATACCGAGGCGCTGGGATTCCATGATCTGCGCACTCGTCTTTCAGGGCGGACGCTGTTTATTCAATTGCATGTGGACATGGACCAAACCATGTCATTGCTCGATGCCCATGCCCTCGGCGAGCGCATTCGTTTGGACATCCGCAAGGCATTTCCCAACGCCGAGGTGATCATTCACCAGGACCCGGTGCCGGGAGCGCCCCGGGTGCCGGTGGATGAACGTCAGGACGTCTGACGCCAGGAAAGGCTTATCGCGGTTCAGGGAAAACCGGGGGGGCCAGCAGGGACAGCGGAGCCACGTTAGGCCTTTGCGGAAACGCCGTGAATACGTCCGTGTAGGCTCCCGGTCGAACGTCCGTGTTCGACAGGGTCCCGCAAAGGCCTAACGCGGCTCCGCTTCGAGGTAACCGGCGAGCGCAGGAGCCCTCACACCCTCAACTTCGGTTTCACACTGATCAGCAAGGCCGGCAACAATGTCAGGTTGCTGAGCAACGCCACCAGCATGGCCAGGCCGGTGAGCAGCCCGAAATAGACGGTGGGATTGAAGTTGGAAATCGCCAGGATCGAGAAGCCGGCGATGATCACCAGAGAGGTGTAGTACATCGCCTTGCCGATGGAGCCGTGGCAGCGGTACATGGTGGCCACATAATCGTTGTCTTTCGGCAATTCCTCATGGAAGCGGTGTATGTAGTGGATGGTGTCGTCCACGGCGATGCCGATGGTGATCGCGGTAATGGTGATGGTCATCAAATCCAGCGGCAGACCGATCCAGCCCATCAAACCCAGTACCAGCGCCGCGCTGACCAGGCTCGGCACCATGCTGATCAATGCCACCGGCAACGAGCGGAACAGGATCAGCAACATCACCATGATCGCCACGAACACATAGCCGAGGGTCTTGATCTGGGAATCGAACAGACTCTGCAGCATGTTGTTATAGAGCACCATGGCACCGGTGAGATGCACCTGCTCGGGCTGCAGGTCGAACTTCTCCAGCAGATCGCCGCGAATCTTCTTGAGCAGGTCATCGCGATTGAGATTCTTGTCTGAATCGATCACCCGCACACTGATGCGTACCTGGCGGCCGTCCTCGGACATGTATGGATTCACCAGCTGTGAACGCAGATCGTCGGGAATGAAGCTCGCCAGCAGCATCAACTGCATGTAACTGAGAGGGCCGCCATTGAGCTTTTCCGCTACCTGGTAAGTGGTGGCGATGGACAGCACCTTGCCGGTTTCCGGCAGGGACTTGAGATATTCCTCGATCTCGATCAACTGGCCCAGCCGGTGGGGGGTGTACCAGTAAGCGTCGCGCAGACGGCGTTCACCGGCGGAAGCCTGTTTGAACGGATCGCCGCCATCGTCGGCACCGAAGGGGTCGGCACTGAACGAGTCGGTACTGTCGGCGGCGAAAGGATCGCCCGCCTGATCCGTGCCGTCCGTGCCAAAGCCGTCGTCACCGGCGCTGAAAGGATCTTCGTCCGTCGCGCCAAAACCATCGTCGGACGCCGGCTCGGACGTGGCGGTGTGGTGGTCTTGTGTTTTGGGTTCCGGCCTCGGCGGCGCATCAATAATGATATCCAGCGGTGTGGTACCACCCAGTTTGCGGTCGATCTGCAGCATGCCCTGGTGGATTTCCGTGTCCTTCTGGAAGTAATCAATAAAGCGGTTTTCCACCGTCAGACGGCTCATCCCCCACACCGCCAGGGCGATGATCACCAGCGCTGCCAGCAGCAGTGGCAGCCGGCTTTTTTCGGTGATGGTGGCGAAGCCCAGTGTCAACTTGCGGGTCAGGTCGCTACCGCCGGGGGCAGTGCCGGGCTGCAATGGCAACAGCAGGGCCGGGAAGGCCAGGAAACACACCACCAGCGCCACCGCCAGACCAATGGTCATCATCCAGCCGAAGTCGATGACCGGGCGGATGTCGCTGATCACCAGGGACGAGAAACCGACCATGGTGGTCAGGATCATGTACACACAGGGCCGCATCATATGGGCGGCGGTTTCCCGTACCAGCCAGGCCTGGGTGGCCGAGGGGTTTTCTTCGTGCAGTTCCCGGTATCGCACGGTCAGGTGAATGGCGATGGACATGGTGATGATCAGCAACAACGAGATGTAGTTGCTGCTGATCACGGTGACCTTCCAGTCCATGAAGCCGAGCCAGCCGGTGACGATCAACACCGTGAGTCCGCAGCAGACCAGTGGCACCACCACCCAGCGGGGGCGGCGGAAAATCAGAAACAGGGCCAGGATCAGAAATACCAGAACGCCGATGCCGAAGATCTCCAGATCGGCGCGAATGAAGCTGACCATGTCACTGGCGATCATCGGCACACCGCCAAGGAACAGTCCCGCCTGATCGCGATACTGGTCCATGATGCCGCGCACCTGCTCGATACGCTGGGTGCTTTCCGCCTGCAGCTGGCTGCTGTAGTCGCTGAATTCCCGGGAGACCCTGTCCAGCCGCTCTTCTTCTTCGGTGCTGAGCGTGTCTTCGCGTCGCTTCTTGCGCAGTTCCGTACGTTGTGCCAGCAGGTCGCGGTAATGCTGATCGTCTTCCAGCGTCAGCAGCAGCGCGGTGGTGTTGCCGTCCCGGCTGACAAGCAGGTCCTGATAGAGAGGGTTTTCCTCGGTGAATTCCTTCTTCGCCAGGGCCAGGTCAGTGTCCGCTTCAAGCAGGGTACGGTAGCCGCTGGCCAGATCGGTGAATTCCACCTGCGGGCTGAACAGCAGCGGCACATCCAGCATGCTGTAAACCGAGGCCACCCGATCCACTTTCTTCAGACTGTCCTGCAGTCGTGACAGGTGTTCCAGGGTATCGCGCTGGAACAGAGGGCGATCCTTGGGGGTGTAGGTGACCACCAGGAAATCGCTACCGCCATAGCGCTTGGCGATACCACGGTAGTACTGCAACGCCTGGTCGTTCTCCAGCACCAGAGAATCCGCCGAGGCGTCCAGTTTGAAGTGTCGTGCCTGCCAGGCGGCGGTGGCGCTCACTAAAGCCACGATCAGCAGCCAGAACAGTGGATGGCGCAGCACCACCCGGCAATAGCTCAAGAACAGTCGATGGGTCATGGAACCTCTCGGACCGGTTATTATTAACAGGCTCTAAAACATCGCCGCGAATTCGGCGGCGAAACGGCGATCAAAGCGATGAATCAGTTTGCCGAAGGGGAGTGTAAGCAATGTCAGGGCGCCCTCGGACCACTCTTCCTGATGCAACCGGCAGCCACCTTCATCGTCGTCAATGAAGGAAAAGCGGTGCTGAATCCTCGCCAGCGGCAACGACAGTCCCCAACTGATGCGCTCGTTTTCGACCACTTCCAGCACTTTTACCGCCACCGGCGCGGGGGGCAGGCCGGGCAGGTCGATAACGAACAGCAGGGTGGCGCCGGGGCGCCAGCCGCCGAACAATCTGGCATAGCGAACCACCGAACACCAGTCGGGCCAGTCTTCCACCCGGGTGAACAGGGAGAAAGCCTGACGGCGGGAAGCGGCGGTGTCGGTGACGTCGTCGATGAAATAGCGTTTCAGCATGGCGGGCTCGTCAGGGTTTGCGCCAAGATTACCCGTCGCGATGGATCACGGCCAGTTCAGTGCCGAGGCGAATCGGGCCATTATCCACTGGAAGCTTGACCGAAGGCCGCGTCCTGCCTAGCGTGAACAAAAAATCATAGGGAATGATTGTTGATGTCGCTTGCGACGGCCCGTAGGGGAGATGGCGGTCATAAAAAATAACAAAGGCGAAAGCCACTACGTAAGGAAACCACATGGCGAGCAAATTGTTCCCGGCATCCAACCTGCCGGCGTTAATGGAGATCGCACTGCGCAGCCGCCTGGACGTGCAGGCGTTGTTTCAGAAAGCCGGGATCGACGCGGACATGGTCGGGCGCGCGGAGTGCTATGTGCGCGTGGAGCAGATCGATACCGTGCTCAGCACCGCGTTCGCCGAAACCCGGGATCCGCTCTTTGGTCTGCATGTGGGCAGAGACAACCACTACGGCAATCTGGACATCATTGGTAACCTGATGGCGGCTTCCGCGTCCCTGGATCAGGGGCTGGCGCTGCTGTTCCGCTACAAGGACCTGTTGGTGCCGTACCTGGGGTTCGCCCTGCGCCACGAACCCGATGCCGTGGCCCTGGAAGTGTTCCCGCATTATCCGGATTTGGAGTTTACCCAGACCCGCACTCACAACGAATTGGTGGTGGCCACCATCGTCGCCATTGGCCGCTCCCTCACCGGTGGGCGTTTCCCGGTACGGGAGGCGGCCTTCCGCCATCCGGCCCCGCCACCGCCACAACTGAATGAATACCGTGCCTTCTTTCAATGTCCGCTGGTCTTCGAGGCTCCCTGTAATGCCGTGCTGTTCGATGAAGCGGCGTTGACCTCGCCGCTGCCCGGTGCCTATCCGGATTATCGGCGCCGTCTGGAACGCGCCGCGGATCGACTGCTTGGCGCGTTGACCCGGGCGGCGGCGGTGAGTCTACAGGTGCGTGAGCGGCTGTATGAAACTCTGGGACAAGGCGCCTGGTCGGTGGAGAAGGTGGCTTCCTCATTGAACATGACCACCCGTACGCTGCAGCGACGACTGCGTCAGGAGGGGCTGCGCTTCGCCGATTTGCGCGACCAGGTGCGGCACGAGCACGCCTGCCGTAAACTGGTGGAACCGTGCTGTGACATGCAGCAACTGACCCAGGATCTGGGCTTTTCGGATATCGCCAATTTCTACCACGCTTTTCGCCGCTGGCAGGGGTGCGCGCCGGGGGAATACCGGCGCCGGCAATTAACCGAACGGGCCCGCAACGAACGGATGGCGATCCATCAAATGGAGCGCTGAAACGGCATCGCAAGCATGACTTCAGAGGTGGCTACGAAGCCACTGTGGGAGCTTGCCTGCAAGCGAATGGGGCTCTCGGCTCACACGGGATTCGCTTGCAGGCAAGCTCCCACAGCGGCTTTATCACGTGGATCGACAGCCCGAACGCTTATGATCGATATCGACACCGCCGCCCGGGAACTGGAAATACTGTGGTCGTTGCCCGGCCGGGACTGCCGGCTGCAACCGCTTGGGCAAAGCGGTGCCGGGCTCACCGCGATCATCCATACCCCGGCGCAGCGCTTCTTCCTCAAATGGATGAGCGATGGCGACCCGCTGGAGGCCGAACAGGACGGGCTGACCCGGCTGGCGCCAGTGGTGAGAGTGCCGGGCTGGCGTTACCTCGGCCCACTGGCGGGCGGCCAGGCTCTGATTCTGGAATGGCTGGAACTGGGGCAGTCCCTGTCCCATGGACAATGGCGGGAGCTGGGCGAGCTGCTGCGGCGTCTGCATTCCGTGCCCGGTGAACAGTTCGGTTATCACCGTGATAACTGGATCGGCGCCAGCCGCCAATACAATGCACCGTCGCCGGATTGGGCCACCTTCTTCGTCAACCAACGGCTGGCGCCACAATGGCGCTGGGCCTGTCAGCGCGGGCTGCCGGCGGCGGAGGCGGGCCAGGTGGAAGCGGTGATGGCGCTGGCCATGGACTGGCTCTCCGAAGTGACGGTGACGCCGTCGCTGGTGCATGGCGATCTGTGGTCCGGCAACCTGGGCACGCTCACCGACGGCACCGTGGTGCTGTTCGATCCGGCGGTGTACTACGGCCACGGGGAGGTGGATCTGGCCATGCTGGAATTGTTCGGTCCGGTGCCGGAAGAATGTCATCGCGGTTATGGTATCGACCCTCACGATCCCGCCGTGGTGCAGCGCAAGACGCTCTATAACCTGTATCATCTGCTCAACCACTTTGTGCTGTTCGGTGGCGGCTACCTCAATGCCATCACCCGCAGCTGTCGGACCCTGCTGTCCTACTGACAGCGCGATCCATGATGCCTTGTTGATGGTGTTGAGCTTTGACTCCCATTCGTATTGTCGCTGATGAAAACATGCCGGGGCTGGCGCCCTTTGAAGCGCTCGGGACGGTGCGCCGTGTGGACGGCCGCCGCCTTACCCGGATCGACCTTGCCGACACCGAGGTGTTACTGGTGCGCTCCGTTACCCGGGTGGACCGGGTGCTGCTGGAGGGCACCCCGGTGCGTTTCGTCGGCTCCGCCACCATCGGCACCGATCACGTGGACCGGGCGGCGCTCAAGGCCATGGGCGTGGCCTTCGCCCATGCGCCGGGTTGCAACGCCCGGGCGGTGGCGGAGTATGTGCTGCAGGCGCTGTTGCTGGCCTGCCGGGAACAGGGCAGGACCTTGCGCGACAGCAGCGTGGGCATTGTCGGCCTGGGGAACGTGGGCAGCCGGGTGGCGCAGTGGCTGAGCGCCCTTGGGGTAACGGTCCTGGCCTGTGATCCGCCGCTGCAACGGGCCGGAGCCGATACCGTGGTGCCGCTGACCGACCTGGATACGGTGCTGGCGGCGGATCTGGTCACCCTGCACGTGCCGCTGACTCGCCAGGGGCCGGATGCCACCTTCCATATGCTCGACCGCGAGCGCTTGTTGCGTCTCGGCCCGCGGCAAACGCTGCTCAGTACCTGCCGGGGCGCGGTGATCGACAACCAGGCGCTGCGGGAGAGACTGGCGGACGCCAACGCGCCGCTGGTGCTGCTGGACGTCTGGGAGGGGGAGCCGCGAATCGATGCCGGGCTGCTGGCGCGGGTGCGTCTTGGTTCCCCGCATGTGGCCGGTTACAGCGTGGAAGGGAAGTGGCTGGGCACCACCATGCTCCACCAGGCCTTCCGTTTGTGGCGGGGGGAAAGCGCGGGAGTTCCGGTGATGGACGGGGAGCGGCCGATACAGGAACACCCGGTGGCGGACGAGGATGACCTGCTGGCGTTGTTACAGCGGGCCTACCGGATTGACGACGACGATCGCCGTCTGCGTGCCAGCGTCGATGAAACCGACCCGGGGAGGGCGTTCGATGCCTTGCGGCGCGACTATCCGCCGCGCCATGAACTGCACCACTGGCGTCACCGTGGTGAGGTGGCGCCGGCGCTGAGCGCCTTGCTCAGCCTGCTTTTCGATCCGCCTGGCGCGGGTAGCGCCATGCCTGCTCCAGCTCTCGACAGGCCTTGAGAATCATCGCTTCGGTGATCGGAATCTCGCGTCCCTGTTCGTCCACCAGGGCGGCGTCGTTGAAATCTCCGGATCCCGGCGAGCGGGAGAGGGAAGTGCGGCTCATGGTAGTCTCTCCGTTAATCCGACCCTCCATGGAGGGCTGACCTTTGGGTTCGGGGTGATCTCCCCCGGCACGGCCATTCTTGTTGTTGGATATGATGATTTTATGACGATGGACGAAAAATCCCCGCTAACCGTGGGGGTACTGGTCAATCCGTTCGCCGGCATCGGCGGTGCCGTCGGCCTGAAAGGCAGTGACGGTGCCGAAACCCGTGCCGAGGCGCTGCGCCGGGGCGCGCGGCCGATGGCGGTGGAGCGCATGACTCGGGCCCTGCAAGCGCTGGGACCGGCGGCGCGGCCGCTGCGCTGGTTGACCTGGGGCGGCGACATGGGCGAACACAGCTGTCGGGACGCCGGTCTCCAGGCGGAGATCGTGGGGCAATCGCCGCCGGCCAGCGAAGCCGAGCATAGCCGTGAGGCGGCGGCGGCTCTGGTGACGGCGGGTGTCGACCTGCTGCTGTTCGCCGGTGGTGATGGCACCGCCCGGGATCTGGTGGACGCGGTGGGGCAGCGCATCCCGGTGTTGGGCGTGCCGGCCGGCTGCAAAATGCATTCGGCGGTGTATGCGGTGAACCCGGAAGCCGCCGGCCATTTGCTGGCGGATATGCGCGACGGTGGGCTGGTGGCGCTGCGGGAAGCGGAGGTCCGTGACATCGACGAAGAGGCGTTCCGCCACGGCGAGGTCCGTGCCCGTTACTATGGCAGCTTGATGGTGCCGGAAGAGGGGCGTTACCTGCAGCAGGTGAAATGCGGCGGCCGCGAAGTGGAGGACCTGGTGGTCACCGAAATCGCCGCCTGGATCATCGACACTCTGGAGGATGACGTCTATTACCTGGTCGGTTCCGGTTCCACCTTGGCGGTGGTGATGGAACAACTGGGGCTGCCGAACACGCTGCTCGGGGTGGATATCATCCGCAATGGCGAGATAGTGGCGGCGGATGTGGGCGCCGAAGCGATTCTGGAGTGTATCGGCGAAGCGCCGGCGCGAGCGCTGCTGACCGTGATCGGTGGTCAGGGACACTTGTTTGGCCGTGGCAATCAGCAGTTCAGCCCGGCGGTGATCCGCCGTCTCGGTAAGGACCGCGTCCAGATCCTCGCCAGCCGGGGTAAGCTGGCCACTCTGGAAGGGCGTCCATTGCTGGTGGACACCGGTGACGCCGAGCTGGATCAGGAACTGTGCGGACTGTGGCCGGTGACCAGCGGCTATGAGGATACGTTACTATATCGGGTGGCGCTGGACGCCGGTGAGAAATAGCGGCCCGCGTGTACGCAACATCGGAACGTTATTCGCGAGCAAGCGGAGCGCCGACCGGCTCGCTTCCCACGGCGGCTTCGAAGTCCCTCTGTGGGAAGCTGCTTTAGCAGCGATGGCGTGCCAGCGTGTTGCGTGTAAGCGCTTTTCAAAACAAAGAGGATTTAGATGATGGCTTCCCTGGCGGATCAGGTGATCTGGATTACCGGCGCCTCTTCCGGTATCGGTGAGGCGCTGGCAGCGGAATACGCCCGCTACGGCGCCCGGCTGGTGTTGTCCGCCCGGCGACGGGAGGAATTGGAGCGGGTGCGCGACGCCTTGGTGAACGCCGACCAGCATCTGGTGTTGCCGCTGGATCTGACCGACATTGATGCCATGCCGGCGGCGGTGGAGCAGGTCATGGCCCGCTTCGGGCGGCTGGATCAGGTGGTGCACAACGGCGGCATCTCCCAGCGTTCGCTGGTGCGTGACACCGGCGTGGCGGTGGATCAGCGCATCATGGCGGTGAATTACTTCGGCGCGGTGGCGCTGACCAAGGCGGTGTTGCCGGTGTTCCGGGCGGCCAAAGCCGGCCGTTTCGTGGTGGTGACCTCGCTGGTGGGGGAGCTGCCGACCCCGCTGCGTTCCGCCTACAGCGCCAGCAAACACGCCCTGCACGGTTTCTTCGAGGCGCTGCGGGCGGAAGAGTACGATGAAGGTATCCGGGTCACCCTGGTCATGCCCGGTTTCATCCGTACCCAGGTGTCGGTTAACGCGCTGGTGGGTGACGGCTCCGCCCAGGGCACCATGGACGCGGCCCAGGAGCAGGGCCTGGCCGCCGAGGAGTGCGCCCGGCGGGTGGTGGAGGCCGTGCAGCGTGGCCGCGATCAGGTTATCATCGCCGGCCGCGAGCGCATGGGCGTGTATCTGAAACGATGGTGCCCACCGTTGTACCGCCGCCTGATCCGCAAGATCAAAGTCACCTGACCCCTTACTCACCAACCCGCAGAGCCCGTTCAGAGGTTGCCATGGCAAGCGTCACCGACAGTCTCGATGCCAAGCATCGCACTCACTTCAACAAGCTGCATAAGAAGTTGCGGCGGGAAGTGGGCAAGGCCATCGCTGATTACAATATGATCGCTGACGGCGACAAGGTGATGGTGTGTCTGTCCGGCGGCAAGGATTCCTACACCATGCTGGAGATTCTGCGCAATCTGCAGCTTTCCGCACCGGTCAACTTCGAGCTGGTGGCGGTGAATCTGGATCAGAAACAACCGGGTTTCCCGGAGCACGTACTGCCGGACTACCTGGAGAAGGAAGGGGTGTCTTATCACATCCTGGAGAAGGACACTTATTCCATCGTCAAGGAGAAGGTGCCGGAAGGAAAAACCACCTGTGGGCTCTGTTCACGGCTGCGACGGGGCAGTCTGTATGGGTTTGCGGAGGAGATCGGCGCCAACAAGATCGCCCTGGGCCACCACCGTGACGACATCGTCGAGACCCTGTTCCTGAACATGTTCTTCGGCGGCAAGATGAAAGCCATGCCGCCGAAGTTGCGCAGCGACGACAACAAGAACGTGGTGATCCGCCCGCTGGCCTACTGCCGGGAAAAGGACATCGTGCGCTTCGCCCGCTACAGGGATTTTCCGATCATCCCCTGTAACCTGTGCGGTTCCCAGGAGAATCTGCAGCGCCAGACCATCAAGGAAATGCTCAACAACTGGGATCGTGAGCATCCCGGCCGTATCGAGAGCATCTTTTCCGCGATTCAGAATATTGCCCCCTCCCAACTGGCGGACACCCGCCTGTTTGACTTCGAACACCTGGAAGACGGCGTGCAGCGCGCAGGGCAGCAGGCCCATCGTCTGGATGTGGTCAATTTGTTCGGCGGCCATTGAACGGGCTGACCGGTGCGTCACGCCGGAAACGGTTGATGGCATGAATCATGGCGGTGTTTCGGGTAAAATGCCGCCGCTTTCCGGCCTCTGGGCCTCGCGCACCGCGCCGCCCGGGCCTTGTTTTCGACTCGACCAGAAGGTAGGAGCACATGACCGATCGCATTAAAAAGGGCGGACTGGAAATCGCCGCTGAACTTCATGATCTGGTAGTCAACGAAGTGGCGCCGGGTACCGGTGTGGATGTGGAACACTTCTGGGCGCAGCTGGAACAGATCGTGGCCGACCTGGCGCCGCGCAACAAGGCTCTGCTGGCCAAGCGTGACGAGATCCAGCAGAAGATCGACGGCTGGCACCTGGAGCGCAAGGGCAAGCAGATCGACCTGCCGGAATACAAGCGCTTCCTCACCGAGCTGGGCTACTTGCTGCCGGAAGGCGATGATTTCAAAGTGGCCACCCGGAACGTGGACAACGAGATCGCCCACATCGCCGGTCCGCAGTTGGTGGTGCCGGTGAAGAACGCCCGTTTCGCCCTGAACGCCGCCAACGCCCGCTGGGGCAGCCTGTATGACGCGCTCTACGGTACCGATGCCATCTCCGAGGAAGACGGCGCCGTGCGCGGCGGCGGCTACAACCCGAAACGCGGCGACAAGGTGATTGCCTTTGCCCGTGATTTCCTCGACACCTATTTCCCGCTGGCCAGCGGCTCCCACAAGGACAGCACCGGCTACGCGATCCGCGACGGCAAGCTGGTGGTGAGCCTGAAAGAGGGCGAATCCGGACTGGCCGACGAAGGCCAGCTGCGCGGCTTCCTGGGCGACGCCGAGCGGCCCAGCGGCGTGCTGCTCAAGCACAACAACCTGCACGCGGAAATCCAGATCGACGATCAGCATCCGATCGGCGCCGAGGACCCGGCCAACGTCAAGGACGTGCTGCTGGAATCCGCCATCACCACCATCCAGGACTGCGAAGACTCCGTCGCCGCGGTGGACGCCGAGGACAAAGTCGAGGTGTACCGCAACTGGGCGGGCCTGATGAAAGGCGACCTGAAGGAAAGCTTCGACAAGGGCGGCCGCACCCTGACCCGCGCCCTCAACCCGGACCGTGAATACACCGCGCTGGACGGCGGCAAGCTGGTGCTGCCGGGCCGTTCCCTGCTGCTGGTGCGCAACGTCGGTCACCTGATGACCAACCCGGCGATCCTGCACAACGGTGAGGAAATCCCGGAAGGCATCATGGACGCCATGGTCACCGTGCTGGCCGCCATCCACGACCTGAAGAAGCAGGACGGCGCCGATTTCCGCAACAGCCGCACCGGCTCCGTGTACATCGTGAAGCCGAAAATGCACGGTCCGGAAGAAGTGGCGTTCGCGGTGGAACTGTTCGAGCGCGTGGAAAAAGCGCTGGGCCTGCCGGCCAACACCCTGAAAATCGGCATCATGGACGAAGAGCGCCGCACCACCGTGAACCTGAAGGAATGTATCCGCCAGGCCAAGGACCGGGTGATCTTCATCAACACCGGTTTCCTCGACCGTACCGGTGACGAGATGCACACCTCCATGGAAGCGGGCCCGATGGCGCGCAAAGGCGATATGAAAGGCATGCCCTGGATCAACGCCTATGAAAACTGGAACGTGGATATCGGCCTGGAATGCGGCCTGCAAGGCGTGGCCCAGATCGGTAAAGGCATGTGGGCGAAGCCGGACGAAATGGCGGAAATGATGGCCACCAAGGCCGGTCATCCGAAAGCCGGCGCCAACTGCGCCTGGGTGCCGTCACCCACCGCCGCCACCCTGCACGTGATGCACTATCACGAAGTGAACGTGCAGCAGGTACAGGATCAACTGGCCAGCCGCGGTCGCGCCTCCCTGGACGACATCCTCACCATTCCGTTGCTGGAAGGCGAACTGACCGCCAATGAAATCCAGCAGGAACTGGACAACAACGCCCAGGGTATCCTCGGCTACGTGGTGCGCTGGATCGACCAGGGCGTGGGCTGTTCCAAGGTGCCGGACATCAACAACGTGGGCCTGATGGAAGACCGCGCCACCTGCCGTATCTCCAGCCAGCACATCGCCAACTGGCTGCACCATGGCATTGTCACCGAGGAACAGGTGATGGAGTCCATGAAGCGCATGGCGCAGGTGGTGGACAAGCAGAACGCCGGTGACCCGACCTACATGGACATGGCGCCGAACTTCGATGACAGCATCGCCTTCCAGGCGTCCTGTGATCTGGTGTTCAAGGGCTGCGAGCAGCCCAGCGGCTACACCGAGCCGGTCCTGCACCGCCGTCGCCGTGAACTGAAAGCCAAACTGGCCGGTTAATCCGGGCCCGCTTCTTCCCACGAAGGGGACTACGAAGCCGCTGTAGGAGCTTGCCTTGCAGGCGAATGGGCTCTTGAACGAAAGATTCGCCTGCAGGCAGTCTCCTACAGCAACTCGTCCCACAGAGACGGATTCGAGCCGGGGTGCCCGTTCACGCCCGGCTTCCCTCCGGCAGCCGTTCCCACAACGGCGCTTCTCCCAGACTTTCCGATACGAACTCCACGAAGGCCCGCACCCTTGGCGGCACTTGCTTGCGTTGCGGCATCACCGCGTGGATGGCGGTGTCGGCCAATTGATAATCCGCCAACACCACCTTGAGACGGCCCTGGCACAGGTGTTCGTGGATGTGCCAGAGCGAATGCTGGGCAATGCCCAGGCCGGCGAGCACGGCTTCGGTCAGTAACTCCCCCTGATTGGCGCGGACCGGGCCGCTGACTTTGACCGGGAATGGCCGCCCGTCCGAGGCGCGCAGATCCCAGACGTCCTGCCGGTCCGGATGGCTGGTCAGCAGCAGACAAGGGTGGTCGACCAGTTCCCGGGGATGAGCAGGCACGCCGTGGCGGGCCAGGTAATCCGGGGAGGCGCACAGCACCCGCTTGTCGTCGGCCAGCCGCCGCGCCACCAGGGAGGAGTCCTTGAGCACACCGATACGGATGGCGAGATCAAACCCTTCCCCCACCAGGTCCACCTGGTCATCGCTCAGATGCACGTCCAGACGCACTTGCGGGTAGCGTTGCAAAAAACCGGGCAGCAGCCGCGAAATATACTGACGCCCGAATGCCGGCGGCAGCGCCAGACGCAGGGTGCCGCTGATCTCGTTGGCGCTTTGCCTGAGCCCGTTGGCCAGGGCTTCCAGGTCTTCCACCAGCAACCGCCCCCGCTCCGCCAGAAGCCGGCCCTCGGGGGTAGGGTGGAGACGGCGGGTGGTGCGGTGCAGCAGACGTACCTGCAGATCCCGTTCCAACCGCTTCAGACGCTGGCTGGCCACCGCCACGGAAAGGTCGAGGGTACGTGCCGCGGCGCTGATCGAGCCCTGATCCAGCACGCGTAGGAACAGCGCGATGTCACTGAGTCTTTCCATGGTTCGTCCAAGGCAGGAATGGAGAGTTATTTTCAATGAAATGTTGAAAGTGAATAAAAGGCTATATTGTTTTTGTGAAAGAGGTAAAGCCCTAGCATGCCGTCTCTCTATCCCATTCCAACGGAGAACGGTCATGAAAGACCCGCGACAGGGCGGTATACCCTGGGCGCTGTACGCGCTGACCATCGGTGCCTTTGGCATCGGCACCACTGAATTCGTGATTATGGGCGTGCTGCAGCAGGTGGCGGACGATCTGGGCGTCAGCATCGTCGCCGCCGGCCTGCTGATTTCCGGCTACGCCCTGGGCGTGTTCGTCGGCGCGCCTTTGTTGACCGCCACCACCGGCGGCCTGTCCCGCAAGCGGGTACTGGTGGGGCTGATGCTGATCTTCACCGTCGGCAACCTGGCCTGTGCCCTGGCGCCGAACTACACCGTGCTGATGGTGGCGCGGGTGATGACCTCCCTGGCGCATGGCACTTTCTTTGGCGTCGGCTCGGTGGTGGCCACCTCCCTGGTGGCGCCGCACCGGCGTGCCAGCGCCATCGCCATCATGTTCACCGGCCTCACCGTGGCCACCCTGCTGGGGGTGCCGGCGGGCGCCTGGCTGGGCGTGGAGTACGGCTGGCGCACTTCGTTCTGGGCCATCACCGGTGTTGGTGTGCTGGCCACCTTGGTGATCCTGGCCCTGGTGCCCGCCGATCAGGGCGGGCAGGGCGGGGAATCATTCCGCGACGGATTCCGCGTGATCGGGCGCGCCAACGTATTGCTCGGGCTGCTCACCACCGTTCTGGGTTACGCCGGCGTGTTTACCGTCTTTACCTACATCCAGCCCATGCTGGTCCGCCTGGCCGGCTTTTCCGAAGCGCAGGTGTCCTCGATTCTGCTGGTCTTCGGCGTGGGCATGATCGCCGGCAATCTGGCCGGTGGCCGGCTGGCCGACCGTAACCTGCCGCGCGCCATCGGCGTGACGTTGACGATCTTGGCGCTGGTGCTGGCGATGACCGGCCCGGCGCTGCGGCATCCAGTGACCGCGGTGGTGTTCGTCGGCCTGCTCGGCGCCGCCAGTTTCGCCACCGTGGCGCCGCTGCAACTGTGGGTGCTCAGCCGCGCCGAAGGCGCCGCCAGTCTGGCCTCCAGCTTCAATATCGGCGCCTTCAATCTGGGTAACGCCCTGGGCGCCTGGCTCGGCGGCGCGGTGATTCACTCCGGCACCGGTTTGACCGGCATCCCCTGGGTGGCCTCGGCGGTCACGCTGTCCGGCCTCGCCCTGGCGCTGTGGGCGCTGCGGCGGGAACGGCAGCGCGCGCCGCTGCTTGAAACCGGGGACTGTGTCTGAGGCCGGTTCCCTTGAACGTCACTACGAAGCCCCTGTGGGAGCCTGCCTGCAGGCGAATGACATCAGACCAAGGAGAAACGATCATGGAACACCGTTATCTGGGACGCTCCGGCTTCAAAGTACCGGTACTGGGCTTCGGCGCCGGCACCTTTGGCGGCAAGGGGCCGCTATTCAGTGCCTGGGGAAACACCGGAGTGGAGCAGGCGCGGCGGCTGGTCGACCTGTGTCTGGAGGCCGGCGTGACCCTGTTCGACACCGCCGACGTGTACTCGGACGGCGCCTCCGAGGACGTGCTCGGGGCCGCCATCGCCGGTCGTCGCGACCAGGTGATTCTATCCACCAAAGTGAGCCTGCGAACCGGAGAGGGCGCCAATGACGTCGGCGCCTCCCGTCATCATCTGGTGCGGGCGGTGGAACAGTCGCTGAAGCGGCTCGGCACCGATTACATCGACCTGCTGCAACTGCACCACTTCGACGCCATGACGCCGGTGGAGCAGGTGATGGCGACCCTGGACGATCTGGTGCGCTCCGGCAAGGTCCGTTACATCGGCGCCTCCAATTACTCCGGCTGGCAACTGATGAAGTCCCTGGCGGCGGCGGATCGCTACGGCTACAGCCGCTTCGTCGCCAACCAGACTTATTATTCGTTGATTGGACGCGACTACGAGTGGGAACTGATGCCGCTGGGCCAGGACCAGGGACTGGGTGCGCTGGTGTGGAGCCCGCTGGGATGGGGGCGCCTTACCGGCAAAATCCGCCGTGGGCAGCCCTTGCCCGACGGCAGCCGTCTGCATGAAACCGCCGGCTTTGCCCCGCCAGTGGAGGAAGAGCGGCTGTACAACGTGGTGGATGCGTTGCTGACGGTGGCGGAGGAAACCGGCAAAACCGTGCCGCAGGTGGCGATCAACTGGCTGCTGCGCCGGCCCACGGTGTCCTCGGTACTGATTGGCGCCCGCAACGAACAGCAATTGCGCGACAACCTGGGTGCGGTGGGCTGGTCCATGACGGAGGAACAGGCCGCCCGGCTCGACAAGGCCAGCGCCGTGACACCACCGTATCCCTACTATCCGTATTGGAACGGCCAGTTCGCCGAGCGGACGTCGCCTTTGGTGTGAGAGCTGTGGTTGGTCAATGGCTATGTTTTGAGGGTTGAGTAATATGGATAGCTGCAATTGTTACGCCTGCATTGCGGCGCTTGTTATTAATCCGCAACAAGCCTTTCCTGTATTGTCCATGGAGAAAGGGGCCGCATAGTAAAGTAGACTCGAACTTGGGCGAAAGATTTGGCATGTACCGCTGGTTTGGGCTGGCATTCGGGGGAAACGTGGAAACGGTAACCGCAATCTTTCTTGTTGTCGGAGTTTCGGTCTCTCTTGCGACAATATATTTGTATGCGTTAATAGAGCTGAGGAAGGCTAATAGTGATCTGTCTTTGAGAGATGTTAATAAGCATGTTTCTTGGCTTTCTATTGGGATGGGGAGGCTGGATCGATCAAATCTATCTGATAAGGATCGTGAGTTGATTGTTCAGGTTTTCAATTTGTTTAAAATTTCCATTGGCGGAGTGGTACTTGTTTTCTTTTTTATTTTTATGATTTTTGTTTGATGTTTATTTTTTAGGGCTTGAGTTGGAAGTAATCGGATATGCCTTTCGTATTGGGGGAGGTAGAGGAAAATATATTCATGAAGATCGGCGTATTGGTGATCGTTTTGTTTCTGTGTGAAAGCGCTTTTGGGCAGGATCTTTGTCTTTCCGTGGAATCCAGGTATTGGCCAATTGCTGATGACTATAAGGTCATGAAAAGAGTTGTCGGCTTGATGGAAATGACAGGGATTAAAGATCCATACGATGATGAATGGAAAGAATTGCAAGTGCAGAACCCTTACTTAGTTCATTCTGTAGCATCGTATTTTATTGATCCTTATTTTCTATCTGTTGAAGGAGGGAGAGAAAAGCTGGATTTCTTATTTGATTTAGGGGTTGATATACAGGATCGGGATGTGGCGGGGAGACTCATCATAATGGAGTTTGTATCCACAAGAAATAGAAAGTTTGTGGATTATGCTATCGACAGGTATAAAAAAGAGAACGTTAAAATTCCAATTGGCGATTTGAAGGTGATTTTGGGCTGCTATGGCTTTGAAGGAAGTTTGGTTGATGAGGATTAGATCGGGTTCTGCCGACCCGCCGGAGCCATAAACTCCGGCCCCACCGGGTTGGTGATCGTCTCGGCCAGGATACGTTCGATCTCCGTGTTCAAAGCATCATCCAGATGCCAGCCGTCCAACTCCAGCATGGGCAGAATCTGTTCCGGGCGGCGCACGCCCCAGAGGGCCAGATCGACGCCGGGCTGGTCCAGCAGCCAGCGCACCGTCAGCGGCAGCACGCCGCCCAAACCGTTGTCGCGGGCCAGCGTGTTGAGGGCGTCCACCGCCTCGAGGTACTGGGCGTAGCGGGGAGGTTGGAATTTGGGGTCGTGGTTACGCAGGTCGTCGCTGTTGAAACGGGTGTGCGGGCGCATCTTGCCGGACAGCAGGCCACGGCACAGAGCGCTGTAACCCAATACGCTGATGCCCAGCTCCCGGGCGGCAGGCAGCAGGTCCTCTTCAGTACGCCGTTCGAACAGGTTGTAGGGGGCCTGGACCGCGGTGAGTGGACAGATGGCGTGGAAGGCGCGCAGCTGCTGGCCGGTGAGGTTGCTGACGCCGACGGCGCGGATCTTGCCTTGGCGCTGCAGTGTGGCCATGGCCCCGGCGGTGTCTTCCAGCGGGCAGGCCAGATCCGGCCAGTGCACCTGATACAGATCGATGACATCGGTGCGCAGGCGCCGCAGGCTGGCGTGCACCTCCTCGAACAGCCGTTGCGGCCGGGCGTCACGGAACGGGATGCCGTCACGCCAATCCAGGCCGGCCTGGGTGGACAGCGTCACATGCTGTCGCAGACGGCCGCGGCGCAGCGCTTCGCCCACCAGCGCTTCGGATTCTCCGAAGCCGTACAGGGGAGCCGTGTCGATGGTGGTAATACCGTTTTCCACCGCCTCCAGGATGGCCTGCAGAGCGTTGTGGCGATCCCATCCCGCGCCCGCTGCGGCGCTGTCCCGCGCTCCGGCGCCCATGGTCCGGGTGCCCAGGGCGATACGGCTGCAGGTCAGGTCGCTGTTGGCCAGTGTGGTGGTTTCCATTGCCGCTCCCGTGGGTCGCTCAGTGGATCAGATCGACTTTGATTTCCAGCGGCAGGGTGACGGTGCTGCCGTGTTGCTCCACGCCGCCCAAGCCCTGGCTCTGGGTTTGTTCACGCACTTCTATGTTCCCCAGGGGCGTCCACTGGCCCAGGGGCACTTGCAGGGTGGTGGCGGTGCTTTGGGTGTCCGCGACGGTGCCATGGCTCAATTGCTCGAAGCGCTGGCTGATGCGCAGGCGCACCTGATTGTCAGCGGTGAGCAGAGGCAGAATATCGATCCCTTGTTTCAGGCTCAATAAAGCGGGCAACTGGCTGCCGGCAAGGGCGATCAGGGTACCCTGACCAACACTGGCCGGATGCCCTGACAGGGTGTTGATACGATACTGGTCCTCGCGCTGCTGCCGGTGGCGACCGTCGCTCACGATGACCCGGCCGCCTTCGACTTTCAATACGCGGTCGTCGCCTTCGCTGTTCTGGCGCCGCCGCAACACCACCGATATCGTGCGCGGCGCCGAGGGCATGTCGCCCAGGGCATTGAGGATTTGATCAAAATTCTCCTGACTGGTGCGGATCACCAGCCGGCCCTGGTAGGCGTTGACGGAGCCGCCTTCCGGCAGCAGCGGTTCGATGATCTGCACCAGAGCTTCAGCGTCGGCTCGCTGGATCACATGGATGGACATCTGTGCCAGGGCAGGGCCGGTCAGGATCAGGCCCAGCAGCAGGGCCAGGGTGCGGATGAATGGGGTCATGGCGGCCTCTTGGTCATGATGCGCTTGTTATCATAGCCCTGCTGAGGGCGGATTGATTTGTGGCGATACTCATCCTTTGGATGGTGGAAAGAGTACGCGGTTCAGGCGTTGTTATCCGCCATCGCCGGCATTAGTGGTTTCGATGGTGCCGTCGCGGCCGCGCTGATGCCATTCGCCGACCCGTTTGCCGTCACGATATTGCCCCCACAGCAAGGGCATACCGGTGGCCGTTTGCACACGCCAGGGGCCATGCAAGCGACCTTTGACATAGGTCTCCCGGTAGACACGTGTTCCTTTCCGGCTGATCTTCAGACCCTCGGGCAGGCCGTTGACGATATGATGAAGTTCCACCAGGGCGCCCTTTTCGAAACGCTCAAGCCAGCGTTCACCGGTCTCGGCGTAGTGAATGTCAGCCTGGATCGGCTGGTGCTGGTGGTAGCGGGCAGTAATGATCAGCCATAGCGGCGCGTTGTCCAGGAAGCGCCCCTCCGAGTCTCGTCGATACTCAACTTGGTGCTGGGTCAATTCACCGTCCTTGCCCCAGAAGCGTGTTTCGACGATGCCGGCACTTTGCGCCGTGCCCCGGGCGGTGACGCGGCCGCTCTCGTCAAAATAGCTGAACACGCCGTTTTTCTTGCCCCGGACAAAGCAGACTTGTTCGCGCAGATTACCGTCAGGGTAGTAACGGCGCACTTGACCGTGTACCTGATTATTCCGGTAGGGAATCTCCTCGGTGAGGTGTCCGGCGCGGTCGAACCACTGTTCCAGGCCGGATTGAACACCATTCCGGTACTGGGCGATGCGTCTCAGAGGGCCCTTTTCCACACGCCCTTCTTCCTGCCCGTTTTCGCCGCTCCTTTCGCCGCTCCTTTCATAGTAATAGCGTTGCTCGCCGTGCCGCTTGCCGTCCTTGATACGCCGATGTTCGATCAGCGCGCCTTGTTGATTGAGTACTCCGAACTCGCCCTGAAGGGCAGCGTTCGCCGGCGGTTTGGCTGTCTCGGCGGTGCTGAGGCCGGCGCACAGCAGAAGCAATGATACGAGGCATCGGCGGACCATTATTATCGGTGCCCCGATAAATCCGTCGACGGGAGGAAAAACGGTCTTTTAAAACGCATAATGGTGCCTCCGTGCGGCTTGCTGAAAGAATAGCAAACGGCCGCCATCCCAACTTCATGCGGATCACAACAATTTCATGTTTGCCAACAGTTCCCCCGTGGTGTCGAACCAGACCGGACCGCACGAGCGCCTGGAGGCTACCGTGCGCCGCCATTTGTCGCAGCCCTGGCGGGCGCCGCTGGCGGAGCATGACCGTCAGGCGTTTGATCGGGCGCGGCAATGGCTCGGCGATGATGCGAGGCCGCTGATCCTGGATTCTGGTTGTGGTACCGGCCGTTCCTCGGTGATGCTGGCCCGCCGTTTCCCGCAGGCGAGGGTGCTCGGCCTGGACCAGTCCGAACACCGGCTGCAGCGGGGCGAGCGGCGTTTCGGCGAGGCGCTGCCGGAAAACCTGCGGCTGGTGCGTTGCGATTGCGCCGGATTCTGGCGGCTGGCGCAGGATGCCGGCTGGCGTGCGCAACGCCATTATCTGCTGTACCCCAATCCGTGGCCCAAGAGCGCCCACCTGAAGCGGCGCTGGCACGGACACCCGGTATTTCCGCATCTGCTCGCCCTGGGCGGCGAGTTGGAGGCACGCAGTAACTGGCGGCTGTATCTGGAGGAGTTGGCGGCGGCGCTGGCGCTGGCCGGGGTCGAGGCGTCCTTGCAACCGTTGCCGGAAGATGAGGTGGCGTTGACCGACTTCGAGGAGAAATACCGTCTCAGCGGCCACCATTTGTGGCGCTTGACGGCGTCCCTGGGGGATGGCGCCGGTTCCGCCTGAGCGGTTCCTTCGGCGCCGGCGTGATTACTCCGGCAGGGTCACGGTCAGGGTTCGGGTGACCGGATCATGGCCGCGCATGAACGCCACCTCCTGAATACCCGATCCCCAGAAGTGCCGCACTTTGCCGTCCTGGCCGACCGGCGCCAGCGGCAGACCGGTCTGATCCCGTGCTTCCAGACCAGCATCCGGCAACTGTCCGCAGTGGTCCGGGATGACTACCCCGTTATCGCCCTGGAAACGGGCACAACCTGGTTTCTCAGGTGTCACCGAAACGGTTTCCACCCGGCTCGGGCAGCGGACTTCAATGGTCAGGGTGCGGTCATGAAAACGATGATTGAAGCCGTCATCGTTGCTCAACACAAAAGCGCCGGTGAAATAGCGCTCATGGTCGGGACGGGCGCCCCAGTCCCACTGGAACCGGGGCGGGCTCTCCAGGTCCTCGGCGCCACTTTTTACCGAGAGATGGCAGAGTCTCAACGCCGGCGGGCCGCCGATGATCACTTTATTGTCGTTCTGCCCGGTGACTTCGAGCTGCCGCAGAAGGGTTTCCGGTTGTTCGGGCGGCTTCGGCAGGCGGCGCGGGTTATGGCGCACACCGGGTGGATGCAGATCGCCGGAGTCCGGCAGGGGGCGGATGTGGAAGGTCACCGGCCGCGACTCGATGCTCAACGGGATCAGTCGCAGCGCGGCGATATCGGCCTCCCTGGTCTGGTAGGTGGCCGTTTCCATCAGCCCATGCAAGGTTAACTGATCGGTGAGCCAGCGGTCCTGGTCCGGGTGTTCCTGGTCGATACCGGTCGGGTAAGTCAGTGCACTGAACGCCAGCGGTTCACCGTCCGCGCCCAGCGGCTCCACCCGGACGCTGGTGGTGCCGTCGAAGTGCAGATCCACTCGCCGAGGCTGCCAGCGCGCTACCTGGATACCGGGTGGGAAGGCATCGTCTTTTGCCAGCACCACCGGTTCGCCGGGCACGTGGATGTGAAGATCCGCTGTCACATCGATTTGTCCGAGCTGGTGCAGGTTTGCTCCGGCGGGCACTGTCAGCAGCTCCTCATTGCGAGGGGAAGCCAGTGGCAAGCCCAGCAGATAGTTGCGTTCCGCCAGCCGGTTGACCATCAGCCCGTCGATCTGGCCGGAACGGGCCGAACGGAACAGCGGGTCGATTTGTTCGGTTTGCAGCCCCAGGGCGGTGTCGCCTTCCAGTGGCAGACGGTTTTCCTGCACGGTATAGAAGAGACTTTCCGTCAGCGCATCGGCGAACCGGTCGAGCGCGGCCCGGTCATGCAGTGGGTTGGCATACCCGGTGTAGGACGGGGTGTCGAGTTGCCGCTTGATCATGTCCCGGTTGAATCGGACCCGCAGCGGATTGATGCCCTGAAGATCCAGCTTCCGCTGATAGTGACGCTGACTGACCAGCGCCAGACGCTGGTGGATCACGGCGTCGCTGCCCGGTACCTCAACGGTGATGGCGAGCAGGGCGATCACCGGCATGCCGGAAGGCAGCCGGGCCACCAGCCGGCCGGCACCGGTCACCGAGTCGCCCTCGAAGTCGGCTTTCAGCAGAACCCGGTCGCCATCCCGGTCCAGTACCTGGAAGCGTGCTTCCGCCTCGGGCAAGCCAATGAAAGCGGTGTCCTCGCTCCAGTGGTCGCCGGGCTGTGGATCGGCGGGCAGACCGGGCACCGCCACCGGGGTGTTGTTCCCGGTGAGCGTCTTCAGCTTCGGATCCAGTTTCGCCATCAGCCTGTCATGAAGTTCCGGCTCGCCCGGACGGATCTCCACTATCTCGCCGTTTTTGATACGGCTGAGCGTGCCGGCGCTCATCATTCGCAGCATTTCTTGCTGGCGCTGGTTGGTGTCGCTCAGGTCGCGGGTGTCCAGCCGGCCCATGGAGGTGTCGATGCTCATCCAGGGCAGGGTGGTCCGCAGCCACAAGGCGTCGTCATCCCGGTTGTGGTCGGTATCAATGCGGGTGCGAAGCAGGGTATTAATGCGGAGCTCGTTTTCGTAGCCGGGCCGGGACACGCTCTGATGGCTGAGCAGCAGAAACTCGTCTTGGTAATTGCTGGCCGGCACATCGGGGCGTGAACCGACGTCGCAGGCGGACAGAACCAGTGAACAGAGAAACAGGCAGAAATAGCGCATAATCCAACTCCGGCAGCGGCACGAGTGTACCGAAATCATCGGCCTTGCGGTGTCGCCGTCGCTGAATTCGTGAACTTGCCGGCAGGGAGGCCCCGCATGCCCGTTCCCACAGCGCCCCAGTCCGACACTTGGCGTGATCTCTGTTCAGGCCGGCGTGGGCCGCGCCTGTTGCTGATCTGGCTCGGTATCTGGGTGGGAGCGGCGGAAAGTCTGGTCACCGCCACCATCATGCCGACAGTGGCGCGGCAATTGGGCGGCTACGCGTATTTCAGTTGGGCGGTGGCGCTGTTCATGATCGGAACGATCCTGGCGGTGGCCAGCGCGGGGCGATTGGCGGAGCGATACGGTTTGGCGCGTGCCAGCGCGGGCGCCGGACTGGTGTTGGCGACCGGGTGCGCGGTGTCCGCGCGGGCGCCGGATATTTTGACCTTTCTGGCCGGCCGCTGGGTGCAGGGCGTTGGCGGGGGCTGGATTTCCGGTTTCGCCATGGTGGCGGTGTCGCGGTTCTTCCCGGAACGGCATTTGGCGCGGGTGTTTGCCTCGGCCACCGCGATCTGGGCGCTGGCCACGGTGCTCGGCCCCTTGCTGGGGGGTGTGTTTGCCGAGAGCGGTGGCTGGCGTGGCGTGTTCTGGCTGTTCTCGGCCCAGGCGTTGCTGTTCATACTCGCCGCTTTGCGGCTGTTTCGTGGCGCGGCCCCGGCGGAACGCGGTGCCCGGGTGCCCTGGCCGCAGCTGGGATTGTTGGCGGTGGGGGTGGCGGCGTTGGTGCTGGCCAGTCTGGCGGAACACTGGCTCTGGGTATTGGGACTGCTGATGTTGTCGATCGGCATGCTGGCGTGGTTGCGCTGGCGGGATCAACGCGGAGAGAACCGCCTGTTGCCCGCCGGGGCCTGGCAACTGCGGCACACTGTGGGGGCTGGTTACGCGGCGATGGCGGCGGTGACGGCGGCGTCCATGGCGTTGCTGATCTATGGCCCGCCGATTCTGCAAGCACTACAGGGGTTGTCGCCGTTGCGGGCCGGTTATGTGGTGGCGGTGCAGGCGATGGCCTGGACACTGGCGGCGCTGGCGGTTTCCGGGGCGGATCGGAAGGGCGAGCGCCGCTGGATTCGCATCGGCGCGTTGACGGTTTTACTCGGGGTGCTGTTGCTGGCTGCCGTTATGACGTCGCCGGTGCTCTGGGTATTGATGGGCGCGGCAATCTGTGGTCTGGGCCTGGGTTGGGGCTCCAGTCTGATGAACCGGCGCTTGCTGCGGGCGCTGGCGGAAGAAGACCGGGCCATTGGCTCCTCGGCATTGATCGGGGTTCGTCAGGTGGGTGGTGCCGTGGGCGCGGCGCTGGCGGGGTTGGCGGCCAATCTGACCGGAGTGGCGGAAGGTCTGTCGCCGGAAAGCGCCGAGCGGGCAGCTCCGGTGGTGTTCATGGCGGTGCTGCCGATGGCGCTGTTGGCGGTGTGGTGCGCGTGGCGGTTTACCCGGTCGGCGGATTGAATCGCGGCGCACAAGCCGCGATTCCGCGTGTTGCCGTCACGGGCCTCAACCGAGCTGAGGCAACTGCGCCAGCGCCACTTCCGCGGCGGCGGCGTCGTACTCACGGTCTTCCAGTTTGCCATCGAAGAAATCGATGTAGGCCTGCATGTCGAAATGACCGTGGCCGGACAGGTTGAACAGGATGGTTTGTCCCTGGCCTTCTTCCTTGCAGCGCAGAGCTTCGTCGATGGCGGCCTTGACCGCGTGGGAGCACTCTGGTGCCGGCACGATGCCTTCGTGGCGGGCGAATTGCACCGCCGCCTCGAAGCAGCCGGTCTGGGCGTACGCGCGGGCTTCGATCAGCCCCAGTTGCAACGCGTGGGAAACCTGCGGGCCCATGCCATGGTAACGCAGGCCGCCGGCGTGGAAGCCCGGCGGGGTGAAGCTGGAGCCCAGGGTGTGCATCTTGGTCAGCGGTGTCAGGTGGGCGGTGTCGCCGAAGTCGTAGGCGAACCGGCCCTGAGTCAGGGTCGGGCAGGCCGCCGGCTCCACCGCCAGGATGCGGCGACCGCGGCCACCACGCAGTTGCTCGCCGAGGAACGGAAACACCAGGCCGGCGAAGTTGGAGCCGCCGCCGGTGCAGCCGATCAGTATATCCGGATCGTCGCCGGCCATTTCCATCTGCAGCAGGGCTTCCTGGCCGATGATGCTTTGATGCAGCATCACATGGTTGAGCACGGAACCAAGGGCGTACTTGGTATCATCGGCCTGGGCCGCCAGTTCCACCGCCTCGCTGATGGCGATGCCGAGGCTGCCCGGGTGATCGGGGTTCTCCGCCAGTATGGCGCGGCCGGCGTTGGTGAGATTGGACGGGGAGGGGATGCACTCGGCCCCGTAGGTGCGCATCAGTGCCTGCCGATAGGGCTTTTGTTGATAGGACACCTTGACCTGGAATACCTGCACCTCGAGACCGAACAGGCTGCCGGCGAACGCCAGGGAAGAGCCCCACTGGCCGGCGCCGGTTTCGGTGGTCAGACGGCGGGTGCCGGCTTCCGCATTGTAATAGGCCTGGGCCACGGCGGTGTTCGGCTTGTGCGAGCCGGCGGGGCTCACGCCCTCGTATTTGAAGTAGATGCGCGCCGGCGTATCCAGGGCTTTTTCCAGCCGCCGGGCACGGATCAGCGGACTTGGCCGCCACATCTTGTAGATGTCCAGCACCGCTGCCGGAATCTCCACATAGCGTTCGGCGGTCATTTCCTGGGCGATCAGGGTATCCGGGAACAAGGGCGCCAGATCCGAGGGGGCCACCGGCTGATGGGTGCCGGGATGCAGCACCGGGGCCATCGGTTCCGGGAAGTCCGCCATGATGTTGTACCACTGGCGTGGCAGACGGGATTGCTCCAGGAAATATTGGGTGGTGTCGGACATGGGGCTCTCTTCTTCTGATTATTGTTCCGTCGTGGCGTGACGGGTTATTTCAGCAACTTGATCATTTGCCGGTGCGGGATATGGGCATCCATGAAAATGCCGCCGGAACTGGCGAAGCCCGCTGCTTCATAGAAGCTGGTGGCGTGGGTCTGGGCGTTGAGGAAGATCTCCTGCATGTCACGGGCCCGAGCCGCTTCCTCGGCGGCCACCAGCAGGGCCCTGCCGACACCGCTGTTGCGGTTGTTCGAGAGCACGCACAGGCGGCTGATCTGGCCGCTGCTCTGCAGGCGGATACAGCCCACCGGCTGGTTCTGCTGGTCAAGCGCGAGAAAATGACAGGCACCGGGATCCTCGCCGTCCCACTCCAGTTCTTCCGGCACACTCTGCTCGCCGATGAAGATGGTTTCGCGCAGCAGGCGCAGTGCCGGCTCGTGTTCGTCCCAAGTGGTTTCGATGATGCTAAAGGCCATGGTGTTCTCGGTTAAAGCGGGGCAAAGAAGCCCTGATCGATCCAATGATTGAGCAGCTCGCGGGCGGACCGGGTCAGCAGCGGCTCCAACTGGTCGTTGCGGTAGCGGCGCTGTCCGGCCAGCAGGTCCACCAGGGCGGTTTGCTCCGCGTCCAGTGTCCAGCATTCGCCGTTGAGCCAGGCATGGTCGCCCTGACGAAGCAGGCGCACACCGCCGTGCCGTACCAGTACGGCGTCCGGTGCGCCGGCGCGAATCTGCTCTTCGTCCACAATAAAATCAAGACCGTTCTGACGCGGTGTGCTCAGCCAGCGGGCCACCGCCCGGGCGGCCTGGGCGCGGTCCAACAGCCCCAGGGAAGCAGACAGCAGGTTGTCCAGATCGTTCTGTTCGAGCCGTCCCGGGGCCGGGCAGGGCGCACGTCCGGCGTCGCCGTAGAGCTGCTCAGGCTGATTGGCCAGACATTCGGCCACCATTTCCGCCAGCAGGTCACGGTAATCCGGGGCGCGGAATCCCACCGACCAGGTGACGCAATCGCTGTCGCTGGCGACGCCATGGTGGGCGACGCCCGGAGGCAGATACAGCACATCGCCGGGGCCGGCGTGAAACTCCTGTTCGCAGGGCATGTGCGCCAGCATCTTCAGCGGCGTATCGGTGCGCTGCGGCGTGGCGTCGTCACAGTGCGGGCCGATTTTCCAATGGCGATGGCCACTGGCCTGGATCAGAAACACGTCGTACTGATCGAAATGCGGGCCGACGCTGCCACCCTCGGCGGCGTAGCTGATCATGATGTCTTCCAGGCGCCAGCCCGGCACGAAGCCGAAATCGTCCAGCAGCAGGCTCACCGGTGTCAGAAAGTGGTCCACGGACTGTACCAGCAGGGTCCAGTCCTGCTCGCCCAGGCCCTCGAACGCATCCTCTTCCAGCGGTCCCTGCTGCAACGACCAGGGGCCATCACCGGCGCCACGGATCAGCCGGGATTCCACCTCCGCCTCCAGTGCCAGCCCGGCCAGGGTGTCGGCGTCGGGGTAGTCAAGGCCGCGGGCGGCGGCAGGCATGAACAGCGTGCGCCGCTGCCAGTGCCGTTGGAGAAAGGTCTCCACCGGCAGTGGCAGCGTGAAGCGGGGCAGTTCGGTGGCCAAGGTCAGACCGTCCGGGCCTGCTGGCCGGCGCTGCCCACGTAGGAGGCCGGGGTCATTTCCTTGAGCCGCGCCTTGGCTTCTTCCGGGATCGCCAGGGTGTCGATGAAGGCAATCAGAGCCTCCTCGGTGATCGCCTTGCCACGGGTCAGGGCCTTGAGTTTTTCGTAGGGCTGCTCGATGCCGTAGCGGCGCATTACCGTCTGGATCGGCTCGGCCAGCACTTCCCAGGCGTGCTCCAGATCCTCTTCCAGGCGAGCCGGGTTCACTTCCAGCTTGCCGATGCCTTTGAGGCTGGCTTCATAGGCGATCAGGCTGTGGGCCAGGCCCACGCCCACATTGCGCAGCACGGTGGAGTCGGTGAGATCGCGCTGCCAGCGGGAGATCGGCAGCTTGGCGGCGAGGTGATCCATCATCGCGTTGGCCAGGCCCAGGTTGCCTTCGGAGTTCTCGAAGTCGATCGGGTTGACCTTGTGCGGCATGGTGGAGGAGCCCACTTCGCCTTCCACGGTTCTCTGTTTGAAGTAACCGAGCGAGATGTAACCCCAGACGTCGCGGTCGAAGTCCAGCAGGATGGTGTTGAAGCGCATCAGGGCGTGGAAGTATTCGGCGATCCAGTCATGCGGTTCGATCTGCGTGGTGAACGGGTTGAAGGTCAGTCCCAGACCCTCGACGAAACGGCGGGCGAAGGTTTCCCAGTCCACTTCCGGATAGGCCGCCAGGTGGGCGTTGTAGTTGCCCACCGCGCCATTGATCTTGCCGAGCACCGGTACCGCCGCGAATTGTTCGCGCTGGCGCTGCAGGCGTGCCACCACGTTGGCCATTTCCTTGCCCACGGTGGTGGGAGAGGCGGACTGGCCGTGGGTGCGTGACAGCATCGGCCGGTCGGCGTTGGCGTGGGCCAGCTTGCGGATGGCGTTGATGACCTGATCCAGTTTCGGCAGCAGGACGTCGCGTGCTTCCTTGAGCATCAGCGCGTAGGAGAGATTGTTGATGTCCTCGCTGGTGCAGGCGAAGTGCACGAACTCGGTCATCTTGTCCAGCTCTTCGTGCTCGGCCATGCACTCCTTGATGAAGTACTCCACCGCCTTGACGTCATGGTTGGTGGTGGCCTCGATGTCCTTGATGCGCTCGGCGTGCTTTTCCTCGAATTCACGGGTGATGCCACGCAGGTGCCAGGCGGCCTTGCCGCTCATCAGCGGGACCTCCGGAATCGCCTTCTCGTGGGCCAGCTGTTCCAGCCAGCTGACTTCCACATGAACCCGGTAGCGGATCAGGCCGTATTCAGTGGTGATGTCGCGCAGGGCATCCGCTTTGCCGGCGTAGCGGCCGTCCACCGGAGAAATGGCACGAAGGTGAGTAAGGCTGGACATGAAGCACTCCTAGACAGGAAAACCGAAAGCGGCGCTATCATACAGCAAATCGGGGGGCGCCGCGTGGGTTATGACGAAGGTCGAAGGGTGGAACAATCGCGGCTCGTAAGTCGCGATTTATCATTACATTCCACTTTATAAAACTATTTTAACTCATTGATTTTTATGCTGTTTAGAATGTCGAGATGCGCTTTGCGTTGAAACAGTAAACGCCAGCGCCGGCCACCCATCTGATGCCACAGAAAGGCGGCTCGCACGCCGGCCAGGAACAGGCCGCGGATGCGGGCCGCGTTGTCCTCGTCCTGCAATTTGGCCGGGTCGCCCTGCACGCGGATACGAAACCGGAACGTGCCCAGCGTATCCACGTAGATTCCCGCCAGCCGGTGGCAAAAGCCGGGCTGGGTGAGGTCCTCGAAATGGGCGCGCTGACCTTCCAGGGCCAACAGCCGGTTGCGCAGGATATTCACCACGTCGTCATTCTTGCGCAGTTTTGAAGAGAGATGCAGCAGTGCCAGCCCATAGCTGAGAGGGCGGGCGGCATCCCGATTCTGTTCCCTGTTGAGGCTCTTGCGCAGCAGGCGCAGGCCGTCCTGGAAGCGGGCCGGGCGCGGGTAGATGGTGTCGAAGTCGGTGGCGTCCATCACCAAGACCGATTCGAACAGTGACTCCAGGACCGCCGGATCGGCGTCGCCACGGGTGGCGATCTGGTCGGCCATGACCGCGCACTCGAACACCGCGCCGAGAGCCAGCATCTGCTGTTGCTGTAGGGACAGGGATTGCTCGGTCATCGTGTCTCCTCGATCACGGCCCCGCCGAGACAGGCGTCGCCATCGTAAAACACCACCGACTGCCCCGGGGTGACCGCCCGTTGTGGCCGATCGAACACCACCCGTACCCGGCCGTCGCCGGCGCTCTCCACGGTACAGGCCTGATCGGGCTGGCGATAGCGGGTTTTGGCGGTAAGCCGGGCCGGAAGGGCCGGCGGCGACATCGCCACCCAGTCCACCGGCGCGCTGGTCAACTCGCGGCTGAACAGCAGCGGGTGGTCATGGCCTTGCACCGCGATCAGCACGTTGCGGGTCAGATCCTTGCCGGCCACGTACCAGGGTTCATCATTGCCGTCCGCGCGACCGCCGATGCCAAGACCCTGGCGCTGACCCAGGGTGTAGTACATCAGTCCGTCGTGCCGGCCGATCACCTTGCCATGGTCATCCTCGATGACACCGGGCTGGGCCGGCAGATAGGTTTCCAGGAAGTCCTTGAAGCGGCGCTCGCCGATGAAGCAAATGCCGGTGGAATCCTTCTTTTTGTGGTTGTCGAAGCCTTTCTCCCCGGCCAGGCGGCGCACTTCCGGTTTGTGCAGGTCACCCAGGGGGAACAGGGTGCGGGCGAATTTGTCGCCGCCCACCGCGTGCAGAAAGTAAGTCTGGTCCTTGTTGGCATCCACCGCGCGCAGCAGCCGGGCGGGGCCGGGCCCATGCTCGACCCGGGCGTAGTGGCCGGTGGCGATGGCGTCGGCGCCCAGCGCCACGGCGTGATCCAGGAAGGCGCGGAACTTGATTTCCTTGTTGCAGAGGATGTCCGGGTTGGGAGTGCGGCCGGCCCGGTATTCCTCGAGGAAGTGCTCGAACACCCGGTCCCAGTACTCGCCGGCGAAATTCACCGTATGCAGCTCCATACCCAATACGCCGGCCACTTGCATGGCGTCGAGCAGATCCTCCCGGGCGGTACAGTATTCGGTACCGTCGTCCTCGTTCCAGTTCTTCATGAACAGGCCTTCCACCTGATAGCCCGCCTCCAGCAGACGAGCGGCGGCCACCGAGGAATCGACACCGCCGGACATACCGACGATGACGCGGGTGGATTGAGGGGCAAGAGTGGACGGAGAAGGCAGTTCCGACATGGCGACCAACCGTGTAGTGATGGATTCAACCCTGCTGCAAAGGCCAGGGGTGTTGATAAATGCTGTCCAGCGGCAGACGCCGGCCGCTCAGGTAATCGGAGACGCAACGCGCTACCAGCGGACTGCGGTGCTCGGCTTGCAGCGCGGATAATTCCTGAGGCGTCAGCCAGACCGCTTCCTCGATGCCGCGATCCAGTTTCTGGCGCGGGTCATGTTTCAGCGGACGGGCGACGAAACAGGCCCGGTAGTATACTCCGGCACCCTTGAACGGCTGAAAAATGTACCAGCCGAGCAGGTCGGTCACTTCCACTTGCCAGGCCGTCTCTTCCAGGGTTTCGCGGTAGGCGGCCTGCATCAGGTCCTCGCCGAATTCCACATGGCCGGCGGGCTGGTTGAGCACCAGTTCTCCGTCCTGGTGTTCACGCACGAACAACAGGCGTCCGTCTTGCTCCACCACGGTGGCTACCGTAATGTGCGGTTCGAAGCTGTTCATAGATTGGCCGTTCCAGGCATGGCGGGCGCCAGATGGTAGCGCAACGCCGGGGGGCTCGTCACGACCGGCGCGCTTTCCCTCGCGGCTGACGTGGAGGAGCGCGGCGCCGGGATGGCCCGCCCCGCGCTGGCGCCTTGGGCAGGTGCACGGTTTCATCCCGCCACTGGCCGGGCTGCAGGCCGTCCAGGCTCCAGTCGCCGATGCGCCAACGCACCAGCCGCAGGGTGGGAAAGCCTATCGCCGCGGTCATGCGCCGCACCTGGCGGTTGCGACCTTCGTCTATGGTGAGTTCCAGCCACTGGTCGGGTACCGTGAGCCGCGTGCGCACCGGCGGTTGGCGCGGCCATAGCCGCGGTTCGTCGATGCGCCGGATCCGCGCTGGCCGGCAAGGGCCGTCCTTGAGCGTGATGCCCTGGCGCAACGGTTTCAGATCGTCTTCACCGGGCGTGCCTTCCACTTGTACCAGATAGGTTTTCGGCAGGTGAAAGCGCGGGTTGGCGATGCGTGCCTGGAGGCCGCCGTCATCGGTGAGCAGTAGCAATCCTTCGGAGTCCCAGTCCAGCCGGCCGGCGGGGTAAACGCCCTCCATGGGGAGTGTTTCCTTGAGCGTCCGGCGCCCACGGGTATCGGTGAACTGGGACAACATCTGAAAGGGTTTGTTAAACAAAATAAGCCGGGCCATTGGGAAATTCGTCGGTTCGGGCCCATGAAGGCCAAGCAAGGTTATTCACTCGATGGTATACTCGCCCGGCAACCGAATTCCACGGTTATTCTCAGAGGGAGTAGTGTAGATGGGATACCAAAAGATCGTGGTTCCGGCAGACGGTGACAAAATCACCGTTAATGCGGACCTATCCCTGAATGTCCCCAACCACCCGATTATTCCGTATATCGAAGGGGACGGCATCGGCGTTGATATCTCGCCGGTGATGATAAAAGTGGTTAACGCCGCGGTGGAAAAAGCCTATGGCGCCAAGCGTGGCATCACCTGGATGGAAATCTATGCCGGTGAAAAAGCCACCCGGGTTTACGGGCCGGATGTATGGCTGCCCGAAGAAACCCTGGAGGCCATGCGGGAGTTCACCGTAGGTATCAAAGGACCGTTGACCACTCCGGTGGGCGGTGGGATCCGTTCTCTGAACGTGGCCCTGCGCCAGGAGCTTGACCTTTATACCTGTATGCGCCCGGTGCGATGGTTCGAAGGGGTACCCAGCCCGGTACGCCACCCCGAACTGACCGACATGGTGATCTTCCGTGAAAACTCCGAAGACATCTATGCCGGCATCGAATGGGCCGCGGACGGTCCCGAAGCCACCAAACTGATCCGCTTCCTGCGCGAGGAAATGGGCGTTACCCAGATCCGTTTCCCGGAAGGTTGTGGTATCGGCATCAAGCCGGTGTCCCGCGAGGGCACCCAGCGTCTGGTCCGCAAGGCGATCCAGTACGCCATCGACAATGACAAGGATTCCGTCACCCTGGTGCACAAAGGCAACATCATGAAGTACACCGAGGGGGCCTTTAAGGATTGGGGCTACGAATTGGCCCGGGACCGCTTCAACGCCGAGCTGCTTGACGGCGGCCCATGGATGGTGATGAAGAACCCGCGTACCGGGAAAGAGATCGTCATCAAGGATGTGATCGCGGATGCCTTCCTGCAGCAGATCCTGATGCGTCCGGCGGAGTACAGCGTGATCGCCACGCTGAACCTGAACGGTGACTACATTTCCGACGCCCTGGCGGCGGAAGTGGGCGGTATCGGCATCGCGCCGGGCGCCAACATCGGTGGCTCCGTGGCGCTGTTCGAGGCCACTCACGGCACCGCGCCGAAATACGCTGGCCAGGACAAGGTGAACCCGGGTTCGCTGATCCTGTCCGCCGAGATGATGCTGCGCCACCTGGACTGGGAAGACGCCGCCGATCTGGTGATCAATGGCATGGAAGGGGCGATTGCCGCCAAGACCGTGACCTACGACTTCGAGCGTCTGATGCCCGATGCCACGCTGCTGAAGTGTTCCGAATTCGGCGATGCCGTAATCGAACACATGGGGAACTGATTCCAGTCCCCTCCGGTGAAGCGCTCACTCAGGTGGAGAGGGCGCTTTTCTCCCGCTCCCGCCTCCGGCCCGTCCGGTGCCGGCGGGTGGTGGGAACCGCTCCCGGCTTCAGGTTCACCGCGTGGTAACCCTTGCTGGCCTCGAGCAGTTCGTATTCCACACTCTGTCCGGTGTATAAGGTTTTGTAACCTTTCTCCTGTATATAGGAGTAGTGCACGAACAGATCATCGCCACCTTCGTCCGGCCGAACGAAGCCATACCCTTTGGCATTGTTGAACCACTTTACCGTTCCCGTTGCCATGGTCGTCCCTCATGTTACCCCGGGGGTTTGTTCCGGGTGTCCCGCCGTGCCGGTGTTCTGTATGACAACCGGTCATCGCACGGTAACCTATGGCTGTACATTGTTTTTGTTATCCCCGCCCGGGCGGGGCCTGGATCACTGACGTCAATATCCAACATCAACGCCGCCGGCCATGGGACTTTGCTCTGGTTATCATAGCGGGCTGCTATGAAGACCTTGCCTTGGCCTCGGCATGATATGGATTGAGATGTGCCGAACGGGCCGGAAAGTCCCGGAACATCCGGCATTGTTGGATTCAGAGATCCCCTGGGTCGCGCTCTGCCCAACTTTTCATCATGGAAAACTGAGTGTCAAGCCCAATCGTTGGGATTGAAAAATAGCGGTTAATGCCCCAATTAGTGGATTGCCTGTCGGCGCCCGCGGGTATACAAACTTCAGAGAGACGCATGAAAAGGCAGCACAAGGTGTTTTTCACGGGTAACGAGCGGGGGGCGCAAATACGCCTGGGGCCGGATCAGCCGGCGGATCCCGATCGTCAGGGCGATCTGGCCGTGGAGGCGAGCAAACCACGGCTAAAGCGCCCGTCCATGTATAAAGTGATCATGCTCAACGACGATTACACACCGATGGACTTCGTCGTTGAGGTACTGGAAACCTTTTTTCGTATGGACCGCGAGCAGGCCACGCGTGTCATGCTGACGGTCCATACCGAGGGCAAGGCGGTGTGCGGGGTGTTTCCCCGGGATATCGCCGAGACCAAGGCCGCGCAAGCGGTCGATTACGCCCGGGAACATCAGCATCCGCTGATGTGTCAGGTGGAGAAGGCCTGATTCAGGCCCAAGGGCCTGATTTCAGGCCGGCAAGCCCGACACCAAGGGTGACGAGTAGTGAGGTAGCCTATGCTCAGCAAAGAACTGGAACTTACCCTTAACGAGGCGTTCCATCACGCACGAAGCCACCGTCATGAGTTCATGACCGTGGAGCATCTGCTGTTGGCACTGCTGGACAACGATGCCGCGTTGGAAGTGCTGCGCGCCTGCGGCGCGGATCTGGATGAGCTGCGCGAGGCCCTGACTCAGTTCATTAGCGATGCCACGCCGCTGTTACCGGATGACGGTGACGATGAGCGTGATACACAACCGACGCTGGGGTTCCAGCGGGTGCTGCAACGCGCGGTGTTCAGCGTGCAGTCCTCGGGCAAGAAGGAAGTGACCGGCGCCAACGTGCTGGTGGCGATCTTCAACGAGCAGGAAAGCCAGGCGGTTTACCTGCTCAACAGCCAGGATGTGCATCGCCTCGACGTGGTCAATTACATTTCCCACGGTGTCTCTCCGCAGCAGGAGGCGGATGATGCTCAGCAGCCGGATATCGAGGCCGGTGGTGGTCCCGAAGGGGGCGCTTCCGCCAACGCGCTGGAGGCTTATGCGTCCAATCTGAACGAGCTGGCACGGGCGGACCGGATCGACCCGCTGGTTGGACGAGCGTTTGAAATTGAACGGGCGGCGCAGATCCTGTGCCGGCGGCGCAAGAACAATCCGCTGCTGGTAGGCGAACCCGGGGTGGGCAAGACCGCCATCGCCGAGGGGCTGGCGCGCATGATCGTGGAAGGCCAGGTGCCCGAGCCGCTGCAGGATGCCGTGGTTTATTCCCTGGATCTGGGCGCTTTGCTGGCCGGTACCAAATACCGCGGTGATTTCGAGAAGCGACTGAAAAGTTTGCTGGCGGAATTGCGCAAGCAGGACAACTCGATTCTGTTCATCGATGAGATCCACACCATCATCGGTGCGGGCGCGGCTTCCGGCGGTGTCATGGACGCTTCCAATCTGCTTAAACCGCTGCTCGCTTCCGGGGAATTGAAATGCATGGGCTCCACCACCTTCCAGGAGTACCGGACCATTTTTGAAAAAGACCGGGCGCTGTCCCGTCGCTTCCAGAAAGTGGATGTGGTGGAACCGTCGGTGGAGGACACCGTGGGTATTCTCAAGGGGCTCAAGAGCCGCTTCGAGAAACACCACGGCGTGAAGTACACCGACGCGGCACTGCGCTCGGCGGCGGAGTTGAGCGCGCGCTACATCAATGACCGCTTCCTGCCGGACAAGGCCATCGATGTGATTGACGAAGTGGGTGCCTGGCAGCGCCTGCGGCCGGAAAACGAGCGTCGTGAGATCATCGAACAGGACGACGTGGAAGTCATGGTGGCGAAAATCGCGCGGATTCCGCCAAAGCAGGTGTCCTCTTCCGACAAGGAAGTGCTGCGTAATCTGGAGCGGGACCTGAAGATGACCGTGTTCGGTCAGGACGAGGCCATCGATGCCATCTCCGCGGCGATCAAGCTGTCCCGCGCCGGGCTGAAAGCGGACAACAAGCCGATCGGCTCGTTCATGTTCGCCGGTCCCACCGGGGTGGGTAAAACCGAGGTCAGCCGGCAACTGGCTCGCGCACTGGGCGTGGAGTTGGTGCGCTTCGACATGTCCGAGTACATGGAGCGGCATACCGTCAGCCGTCTGATCGGCGCGCCTCCGGGCTACGTCGGTTACGACCAGGGTGGCTTGCTCACCGAGGCGATCACCAAGACACCGCACTGCGTGTTGTTGATGGATGAGATCGAGAAGGCACACCCGGAAGTGTTCAACATTCTGTTGCAGGTGATGGACAACGCTTCATTGACCGACAATAACGGCCGCAAGGCGGACTTCCGCAATGTGATCCTGATCATGACCACCAATGCGGGCGCCGAGGTGTTGAACAAGCGCTCCATCGGCTTCACCGAGCAGGATCAGTCCAGCGACGGCATGGAAGTGTTGAAGAAAGCCTTCACGCCGGAGTTCCGCAACCGGCTGGACGCCATCATCCAGTTCAATCCGCTGGGTCGGGAAACCATTCTCGGCGTGGTGGACAAGTTCCTGGTGGAACTGCAGGCGCAGTTGGATGAGAAAGGCGTGGTGCTGGAGGTGGAGGCGGATGCCCGCACCTGGCTGGCCGATCACGGCTATGACAAGGATATGGGCGCCCGTCCCATGGCCCGTCTGATCCAGGAGCAGATCAAGAAGCCGCTGGCGGAGAAGCTGCTGTTTGGAGAGCTGGCGGAGCAGGGTGGTCGCGCACGAGTTGTGGTTCGCGACGACAAGCTGCTGCTGACCGTGGACGCCTCCCAGGAGGAAGCCACCTGCTGAAGATCGCGGCCATGGATGGCTGGCTTAACAAAAAAACCCGGCATGCCGGGTTTTTTTATATCAAGAAAACCGTGATTACTTCATGCGGAAGGTGATACGCCCTTTGCTCAGATCATAGGGGGACATTTCCACCTTGACGCGATCGCCGGTGAGGATCCGGATGTAGAATTTACGCATCTTGCCGGAGATATGGGCGGTGATTACATGCCCGTTATCCAGCTTCACACGAAACATGGTGTTGGGAAGGGTTTCAAGAACCACGCCTTCCAATTCAATTTGCTCTTCTTTCGCCATTCAGCGCGTACCCTGATGTCGTCGGCTACGGAGGGAGGCGCAATTGTGCCGGAATTGGACGCTTGCTGCAAAGGTTTAGGCGATGGGAGAGCGACGCCCCGGAGGAGTGGGGGGGTGAAACTCCTGCCACTCGTCGTTGATCAACAGTTCCAGCGGGCGGTACTGGCTCTTGTAGCTCATCTTGCGGCATTCGCTGATCCAGTAGCCCAGGTAGAGATAGGGCAGGCCCAGACGGCGGCATTCCTCGATTTGCCAGAGCAGGGCATTGACGCCGAGGCCGCGCTCGGCGGCGGCCGGGTCGAAGAACGTGTAGACCGCCGACAGGCCGTCCTTGAGGGCGTCGGTGACCGCCACGGCAAGCAATTTTTTGGTGGCCGGATCACGGAAACAGTAGAAGCGGGTATCGGTCCAGGCGCAGGTCAGGAAGCTGGAAAACTGCTCCTCGGAAGGCGGATACATGTCGCCGTCGCCGTGGCGTTCGCGAATATACAGCGAGTAGAGCCGGTAGAATTCGCGGGTGTACCGGGAAGGCTCCTGTCGTACGATCAGATCGCTATTACGCTGCAGGATCCGTTTCTGCCGCCGGCGGGGCTGGAAATCCGCCACCCGCACCCGTGCCGGCAGACAGGCGTGGCAGGCCTCACAATGTGGCCGATACAGGTAGTCGCCACTGCGGCGGAAGCCGAGCAGGGACAACTCGCTGTACAGGGCCGCATTGAGGCGCACCTGAGGGTCCACGAACAGCGTGGCGGCCTGCTGGCCTTCCAGGTAGCTGCAGGGGTGGGCCGGCGTGCGGAAAAAGCGGAGTTCGGACAGATCACTCATGGGGCCAGTTTATCCAACAGGGGGCCACCAAGGCCAGCCGTCCGAGTGTGGCGGTGCTTTTACCGTGCGGACGGGTGGTCCGTGAATACTTGTACCTTTCGCCGCCCTCCGGAGTTGGATAGGCTTCCGAAGCCCGGTTTATGGCGGAATAACAATAAACGGCCTCGGCCTATACAGAGGCTGTGTTCAGGAGAGCTATTTCAGGAGAGCTATGATGACAACAATCGATCCGGTGCCCCTGTGGCAACCCAGCGAGGAACGCATCCGCAACAGCCGCCTGCATCATTTTCAAGGCTGGCTGGAGCAGCGCACGGGCGAGCGTTTCAACGATTACGACGCCCTCTGGCGGTGGTCCGTGGACCATCTGGAAGCCTTTTGGGAAGCGATCTGGCAGTACTTCGAAGTGGCCGCCTCGGAGCCCTACAGCGAGGTGCTCGACAGCCATGAAATGCCCGGCGCCCAATGGTTCGAGGGCAGCCGGCTGAACCTGGTGGAGCAGATCTTCCGTTTTCACCATGACCAGCCCGATCGTCCGGCGATCCTCTCCCGTTCCGAGCTTCGCCCGTTGCAATCCCTGTCCTGGGGCGAGCTGCGCCGGCAGGTGGCGGCCCTGTCCGGCCAACTGCGCCAGCGTGGGGTCGGCCCCGGAGACCGGGTAGTGGCCTATTTGCCCAATGTGGCGGAAACGGTGGTGGCATTCTGCGCCTGCGCCAGTGTTGGCGCGATCTGGTCCAGCTGTTCCCCGGACATGGGCACCCGCAGCGTACTCGACCGCTTCCGTCAGATCGATCCGAAAGTGATCATCGCGGTGGACGGTTACCGCTATGGCGGCAAGGACTTTGACCGCCTGGAGGTGGTGCGCGGTTTGCGTGAGGCACTGCCGACGGTGGAACAGGTGATCCTGTTGCCTTACCTCAACCCCGAGGCCCGTCTGGATGGGGCCGATCTCTGGCAGGACATGGTCGCCGGCGAGGCGCCAATGGCCTTTGAGCAGGTGCCGTTCGATCATCCGCTGTGGGTGGTGTATTCCTCGGGGACCACCGGCATGCCCAAGCCCATCGTGCACGGCCATGGCGGTACCTTGCTGGAGGGGCTGAAAGGTCACGCCCTGCATATGGACCTGGGACCGGAGGACCGCTTCATGTGGTTCACCACCACCGGCTGGATCATGTGGAATTCGCAGATCACTGGTCTGATGGTGGGCAGCACCATCTGTCTGTACGACGGCAATCCCGGCTATCCGGACCTGGGCACTCTGTGGCGTTTCGCCGAGGAAACCGAACTGACCTTCTTCGGCGCGGGCGCCGCCTATTTTCTCAACTGCAAGAAAGCGGAAATCGAGCCTGGCCAATGGCTGAGTCCCGGCAGGCTCAGATCGGTGGGTTCCACCGGTTCGCCGCTGCCGGAGGAAGGGTACCAGTGGATCATGGATCAACTGGGCGAGGTGATGATCGCCACCATCAGCGGGGGTACCGATGTGGCGGCGGCCTATGTGGGCGGCTGTCCGATACTGCCGGTCTACGCCGGAGAGATGCAATGCCGGTATCTGGGCACGGCGACCTACGCCATGTCCGACGACGGCCGGATCCTGGAGGACGAAGTGGGAGAACTGGTGGTGACCAAGCCGATGCCGTCCATGCCGTTGTATTTCTGGAACGATGAAGAAGGGCTGCGCTACCACGACAGCTACTTCGACGTGTTCCCCGGCATCTGGCGCCACGGTGACTGGATTCGCATCACCCCGCGCGGCGGCGCGGTGATCTATGGCCGTTCCGACACCACCATCAATCGCCACGGGATCCGCATGGGCACCAGCGAGATCTATCGGGTGGTGGAAGAACTCCCGGAAGTGCTCGACAGCCTGGTGGTCGATCTGGAATACCTGGGACGGGAATCCTTCATGCCGTTGTTCGTGGTGCTGCGCGAAGGGCTGGTTCTCGACGACGATCTGAAAGGCCGGATCAAGGCAGCGATCCGCGACAACCTGTCCGCCCGGCACGTGCCCAACGACATCGTGCCGGCGCCGGAAGTACCGCGTACACTCACCGGCAAGAAAATGGAGCTGCCCATCAAGAAGCTGCTGTTGGGGCACTCCCTGGACAAGGTGGCCAACCCGGATGCCATGGCCAATCCGGACAGCCTGGCGTTCTACATCGACTACGCCGAACGCCGTGACACCGCCAATGGGGCCGGGCAGGTGAAGACCGGCTGAAGCTAGGGAAGTTTCCAGACCTTCGCTGCCAAGGCAGCTTCCCACAGACCAAGCTACGAAGCCGCTGTGGGAAGCTGCCTTGGCAGCGAAGGCCTGCTTTCATGGATCGCGATCCCGTTCAGCAAGCCCGTTCCAGGTCACAGGAACCGGCGGCCATGTGCGGGGCTCGGTGTCGGTGATCAAGGTCCGCAACGCTGTCTGAAATTCCTGTCGCGGCATCAACACCGCGCCCAGCCGCATCAGGTGAGGATTCTCCACCTGGGCGTCCAGCAACTGGATGCCCAGCTCCGGCGCCAGCGTCCATAACGCCGCCAGCGCGCATTTGGAACCGTTATCGCGGCGAGAGAACATGGACTCGCCGAAGAACACACCGCCCAGATGAATACCATAGATACCGCCGGCCAGACCCTGGTCGTCATGCACCGTCACGCAATGGGCATGGCCCAGATGGTGCAGGCGCAGATAGGCGTCGCGCATGTCGCGGGTGATCCAGGTGCCGTCCTGGCCGGCGCGGGGGGCCGCGCAAGCGTCGATGACTCCGGCGAAATCCCGGTCCAGGCGGATTTCCGGGTTCCAGCGGCGCAGGGTGCGCCGGGTGCGGCGGCTCAGATGCAGGTCTCCGGGGCGAAACACACAGCGCGGGGCCGGTGACCACCACAGGATCGGCTGGGTGTCGTCGTACCAGGGGAAGATGCCTTGGCGATAAGCGCAAAGCAGTGTGGAGGGGGAGAGGTCGCCGCCGGCGGCGAGCAGCCCGTTGGGCTCCTCAAGGGCCTCTTCCACGACGGGAAAAGGCCCCCCGGCGGGCAACCAGGGGATCATGCGTGATCAGTCTTCCAGGGTTTCCAGATAGCGCTCCGCGTCCAGTGCCGCCATGCAGCCGGAACCGGCGGAGGTCACTGCCTGACGGTATACGTGATCGGCCACGTCGCCGGCGGCGAACACGCCCGCCACGCTGGTGGCGGTGGCATTGCCTTCCAGGCCGCTGCGGATGCGGATATAGCCGTCGTGCATGTCCAACTGACCGGCGAAGATGTCGGTGTTGGGTTTGTGACCGATGGCGATGAACAGACCCTGCAGCTCCAGTTCCTCGGTGCTGTCATCCTTGGTGGACTTGACGCGGATGCCGTTGACGCCGGAATCGTCGCCCAACACTTCGTCGAGCACGTGATCCCACATGACGGTGACGTTGTCCTTGGCGAACAGCTTGTCCTGCAGGATCTTTTCCGCGCGCAGTTTGTCGCGACGGTGAATCAGCACCACCTCGGAAGCGATATTGGACAGGTACAGGGCTTCTTCAACGGCGGTGTTGCCACCGCCCACCACGGCCACTTTCTGGCCCCGGTAGAAGAAACCGTCACAGGTGGCGCAGGCGGAAACCCCTCTGCCCATGAACGCCTGCTCGGAATCCAGGCCCAGGTACATGGCCGAAGCCCCGGTGGCGATGATCAGGGCATCACAGCTGTAGGTGCCGGAGTCACCCTTGAGCACGAACGGGCGTTGGTCCAGCACCACTTCGTTGATGTGATCAAACAGGACCTGGGTATCAAAGCGCTCGGCGTGCTGCTGCATGCGCACCATCAGATCCGGGCCTTGCAGGCCCTCCACGTCACCGGGCCAGTTATCCACTTCGGTGGTGGTGGTCAGCTGCCCGCCGGGTTGGATGCCCGTGATCACCACCGGATTCAGGTTGGCCCGGGCCGCGTAGACCGCCGCGGTGTAGCCGGCGGGGCCGGAACCCAGAATGATCAGTCGATGGTGCTGCACGTCGCTCATTGAATCCTCCACCAGGTCAGGGCCTGAAAACTGGGTCTGCGTAAGAAGTGGCGACGTTATGGTGTCGCCCACGGGCCGTTTCAAGGATGAGCAAGCTACAATACTTTCATGGCCCGGTGAAGGCGGCTCCGGCTATGAATGCGATTTGAGGCAACGATAACCTCGCCACCGGGCCCTTGTTGCCCGGGCCCAGGCGCGGGATACTGCGGGCGCAAGAGCCGGTCGGGGCGCTGGCTCGAAAGGCGCTAATTCTGTACAATTCCATAGTTTTCAAATTGTTATGGCATTGAGTTCATGTTTTTTCCAGCTTTTACACGACACAGGGAAAAACACTGGCAAGCTTTGAGATCATAAACGGGCTCTATGGAATCCAAACGCAAGAGGCGAGGCGTGACAAAGGCAGCCGCCGGTAACACTCAATCCGGTTTTTCCCGCCATCTCAAACGGGGTTTGGTGGAAGGCATGGTCATCGCCCTGATCGCCCTGTCGCTGTATCTGCTTCTGGCATTGATCAGCTACGACAGCCGCGACCCGGGATGGTCCTATGTGGGGCACGTGGACAGCGTGCGTAATGCCGGCGGCCGCGCCGGCGCTTTCTGTGCCGATCTGTTGCTGGGACTGTTCGGGCTGATGGCCTATCTGTTCCCGGTGTTGGTGGGGTTCTGGGCGTTCAAGGTATTGCGCGAGCGCCACGCCGGTCTGCCGGGCAGTTGGCCCATGTTCAGTCTGCGCCTGGTGGGGTTCGTGTTGACCATGATCGGTGGCACGGCCCTGGCCTACATGCACTTCGCCACTGGCGGCCTGCCGGAGGACGCTGGTGGGATACTCGGCCAGGTGGTCGGTGGCAGTGCCCTGGATGCCTTCAACGCCCTGGGCGGCACCCTGGTGATGGTGGCGCTGTTTCTGATTGGCATCACCGTGTTCACCGATCTGTCCTGGATCGCCCTGACGGAGCGCCTGGGTGAACTGGTGGTGACTATTGGCCAGAAGGTGCCGGCCTGGTTCGAGCAACGCCGCGAGCAGCGCGAGGAGCGCAAGGCGGCCCAGGCCGCCCGTGAGCAGCGCGCCCGGGTGATCACCGAGGCCAACAAGAAAAAGGAAAACCGCACGCCGCCGAAGATCGCCCAGCCCGCCAAACCGGTGGAAAAAAGCGTACGGGTACAAAAGGAGAAACAGCAAAAGCTGTTTACCGCCGCGGTCTCCGGCGACCTGCCGCAGGTGTCCTTGCTGGATCAGGTGGATGAGGACGGCAAGGGCGGTTACTCCGAGGAAGCGCTGGACGCCATGTCGCGTCTGCTGGAAATCAAACTCAAGGATTTCAACGTCGACGCCGAAGTGGTGGCGGTGCAGCCCGGACCGGTGATTACCCGCTTCGAGATCCAGCCGGCGCCTGGCATCAAGGTGTCCAAGATCACCAACCTGGCCAAGGATCTGGCCCGTTCCCTGGCGGTGATCAGCGTGCGGGTGGTGGAGGTGATCCCCGGCAAGACCACGGTGGGTATCGAGATTCCCAACGAGCAGCGGGAGATGATTCGTTTCACCGAAGTGGTGGGCTCGAAGATGTTCGACGATGCCAGTTCGCCACTGACCATGGCCCTGGGCAAGGACATTTCCGGTAACCCGGTGATGGCCGATCTGGCCAAGATGCCGCACTTGCTGGTGGCGGGTACCACCGGTTCCGGTAAGTCGGTGGGCGTGAACGCCATGTTGCTGTCCATGCTGTTCAAATCCAACCCGGACGATGTGCGCCTGATCCTGATCGATCCGAAGATGCTGGAACTGGCGGTCTATGACGGCATTCCCCATCTGCTCACGCCGGTGGTCACCGACATGAAGGAAGCCGCCGGCGCATTGCGCTGGGGGGTCGGGGAAATGGAGCGCCGCTACCGCCTGATGGCAGCCATGGGCGTGCGTAATATCTCCGGCTATAACCGCAAGGTGGAGGAGGCCAGGAAATCCGGCGCGCCACTCAAGGATCCATTGTGGAAGCCCAATGACCCGATGGATCTGGAGGAGGAGCCGCCGCTGGCGGAGAAGTTGCCGTACATCGTTATCGTCATCGATGAATTCGCCGATATGATGATGATCGTCGGTAAGAAGGTGGAAGAACTGATTGCCCGTATCGCGCAGAAGGCGCGGGCCGCGGGCATCCACCTGATCCTGGCCACGCAGCGCCCGTCGGTGGATGTGATCACCGGTCTGATCAAGGCCAACGTGCCGTCACGCATCGGTTTCCAGGTATCGTCGAAAATCGATTCCCGCACCGTGCTGGACCAGGGCGGGGCGGAACAGTTGCTCGGTCATGGTGACATGCTCTATTTGCCCGGCGGCAAAAGCGTTCCGGAACGGGTGCACGGCGCCTTTGTCTCGGATGAGGAAGTGCACCGGGTCTGTGATGACTGGCGCAAGCGGGGCGAACCCAACTATCTGGAAGAAATTCTTGACGGTGGTTCGGATCTGAACGCGCCCATGCCCGGCATGGAAATCGCCGGTGGCGGCGATGAAGAGAGTGATCCGCTCTATGACGAGGCGGTGGCCTATGTGACGCAGTCACGGCGAGCTTCCATTTCCTCGGTGCAGCGGAAACTGAAGATCGGCTACAACCGCGCCGCCAACCTGGTGGAAGCCATGGAAATGGCCGGCGTGGTCTCCGAGGCCGGACACAATGGACAACGAGAGGTGCTGGCGCCACCACCGCCGGACGCCTGAGGATAAAGAGCAATGGCAAAATGGCTTGTATTGGCACTATTGATGCCGTCCCTGGCCTGGGCTTCCGCCACCGAAACCCTGCTCGCCAAACTTGGTGGACTGCGCAGCATGAGCGGCCACTTCGAACAGTCCATGGTGAACTCCGACGGTGACCGCCAGCAGAGCGCCAGCGGTACCATGGACGTGGCCCGGGGCAACCGGTTTTACTGGAAGACCGAGGCGCCGTTCGAACAACTGGCGGTTTCCGATGGCAAGACCGTATGGGTGTACGATGTGGATCTGGAGCAGGTGGTGGTCCGCCCGCTGACACCGGACCTGGGCAACACGCCGGCGTTGCTGTTCGGCGGCGATCCGCAGCGGGTAGGGCAGGCGTTCGAGATTTCCGAACTGGAAAGCGACGGCGCCAACATCACCTATCGGCTTAAGCCCAAGGGCGCCGATCCGCTGTTCGATACCCTGGATGTCACCTTCCATGGCGACACGCCGCATTCCATGCGTTTGCGCGATGCGCTCGGCCAGCAGACCCTGATCCGTTTTCAGGATCTGACCCTGAACCGGTCGTTGCCGGCGGCGCGGTTTTCCTTCACCCCGCCGGAAGGCACCGACGTTATCCGTCAGGAGTGAATCATGAGCGGGGGTGGTGGCGCGCACCATGAATGATCTGTTCGCCGATCAGACCCGTGGCGATGCTCAGCCGCTGGCCGCGCGGCTGCGGCCATTGTCGCTGGACGATTATGTCGGGCAGTCCCATCTGATTGCCCCCGGCAAGCCCCTGCGTCAGGTGGTGGAGCGCGGGCAATTGCACTCCATGATCCTGTGGGGCCCGCCGGGTACCGGAAAAACCACTCTGGCACTGATTCTCGCCGGTGCCGTGGACGCGGAATTCATCACTTTATCGGCGGTATTGTCCGGCGTGAAGGACATCCGCGCGGCGGTGGAACAGGCCAAGGCGCGGTTGGGGCAGGGGCGTCGCACGGTGCTGTTCGTGGATGAGGTGCATCGCTTCAACAAGGCGCAACAGGACGCCTTTCTGCCTCACGTGGAAGACGGCACGGTGATCTTCATCGGTGCCACCACCGAAAACCCTTCTTTTGAGCTCAACAACGCCTTGCTGTCCCGGGCCCGGGTTTATCGCCTGCGCAGCCTGGAGCGGCAGGACCTGTCCGGGCTGCTGGACCGGGCCCTGCGTCAACCGGATCTCAGTGCCATGGTTCTGGAGGCCGACGCCCGCGATTTGCTGCTGGACTATGCCGACGGCGACGCGCGACGGCTGCTCAATATGCTGGAAGTGGCCATGGACCTGGCGGACGGTGATCAGCCTCGCGTCGACCGGCCGTTGATGCAGGAAGTGTTGCGTGACGCGGTGCGCCGTTTCGACAAGGGTGGGGATCTGTTCTATGACCAGATCAGTGCCTTGCACAAGTCTGTGCGCGGGTCTGATCCGGATGCGGCCCTGTACTGGTTCGCGCGCATGCTCGACGGCGGCTGCGATCCGCTCTACGTGGCGCGGCGGGTAGTGCGCATGGCCAGCGAGGACATCGGCAACGCCGACCCGAGGGCCCTGACACTCGCCTTGAACGCCTGGGAGGTGCAAGAGCGGCTTGGCAGTCCGGAGGGCGAACTGACCATCGCCCAGGCCATCGTTTTTCTGGCCGTGGCACCGAAAAGCAATGCGGTCTATGACGCCTATAATACGGCCCGGCGATTTGTCGCGGAGCACCCCAGTAATGAGGTGCCGCTGCATCTGCGCAACGCGCCCACCAAATTGATGAAGGCGGAAGGTTACGGCGCGGAGTATCACTACGCCCACGATTACCCCGATGCCTTCGTGGACGGCGAGAATTACTTTCCGCCGACGCTGCGCGACACCCGCTTTTACGAACCGGTGGAGCGCGGTCTGGAAATTCGCATCGCCGAGAAGCTGCGCCAGTTACGGCGCCGCAACCGCGACAGCCAGTGGCAACGTTACGGGGACGAGCAATGAATGCACACGGTATTTTCCCCTGGCTGGCGGTGGCACTGGGAGGCTCGATGGGGGCCTGTTTGCGCTATGCTACCGCGCTTTGGGTGGGGGTACCGGCGATGCCGGCATGGCCCTGGGCCACCTTCGCGGTGAACCTGGCTGGCAGCTTCCTGTTTGGTTTTCTGGCGGTGATGCTGGCGAGCCTGACCACCAGCGAACTGTGGCGGCTGGCATTGATGACTGGCATGCTTGGCGCCCTGACCACCTTCTCGACTTTTTCCTTCGAGCTGGTCCGCCTGTTGGAGAGCCGCAGCCTGGGGCTGGCCCTGGGATACGCCGCCGTTTCGGTGGTGGCCTGCGTCTCGCTGGCCGGTCTGGGCCTGGCGGTGGGGCGTGTGTTGTTTGAATCTTGATATTTGTTTGAATCCTGACATCTTATGAGTGCGCAAAGGAGCCACCATGCTTGATATTCGGGCCTTGCGGGACAATGGCGAAGCCATCCGCGATGCACTGGCAAAACGGGGTTATTCCCTGGATCTGGACGGCTTTCGGGCGCTGGATGGGCGCCGTAAGGAGGCCGATATTCGCTCTCAGGATCTGCAGGCCCAACGCAAGAAGGCCTCCAAGCAGATCGGCGAACTGATCCAGTCCGGTTTGTCGGTGGATGAGGCCAAGGCCAAGGTGGCGGAGACGCTGAAGACCCTGGATGCCCAGCTCGATGACGAAGTGGCCCGGGCAAAAGAGATTCAGGACGAGCTGCGCGCTTTCCTCATGGGGGTGCCCAATGCGCCGGCGGAGGAAGTGCCGCCGGGCGCGGATGAGGACGACAACGTGGAAGTGCGCCGCTGGGGCACGCCGCGCCAGTTCGACTTCGAACCCAAGGACCACGTCGACGTGGGTGAGGGGCTGAACGAGGGCCGGCTGGATTTCGAGCGCGCCAGCAAGTTGTCCGGCGCCCGCTTCGCGGTGATGACCGGGCAATTGGCACGGCTGCATCGCGCCTTGATCGACTTCATGCTCGACCAGCACACCAGCGAGCACGGTTATCAGGAACTGTACGTGCCTTACCTGGTGGGGCCGGAAGCCCTGGCCGGTACCGGTCAGTTGCCGAAGTTCGAGGAAGACCTGTTCAAAATGCGCGGCGAGCGCGAGCTGTATCTGATCCCCACCGCGGAAGTGCCGGTGACCAATCTGGCGGCGGATGAGATTCTCGACGCCGAGACCATGCCGCGCCGTTACGTCTGCCACACGCCCTGTTTCCGCTCGGAGGCCGGCAGCCATGGCAAGGACACCCGCGGCATGATCCGGCAGCATCAGTTCGAGAAGGTGGAACTGGTACAGCTGGTGCGCCCGGGAGAGTCCGAGCAGGCCCTGGAAGCGCTCACCGGTCACGCCGAGGCGATCCTGCAAAAACTGGATCTGCCTTACCGATTGGTGACCCTGTGCGGCGGCGATCTGGGTTTCTCCGCCGCCAAGACCTATGACCTGGAAGTGTGGCTGCCGAGCCAGCAGCGCTACCGGGAGATCTCTTCCTGTTCCAATTTCCGTGACTATCAGGCGCGGCGCATGCAGGCCCGTTGGCGCAACCCGGAAACCGGCAAGCCGGAGCTGGTACATACTTTGAATGGTTCCGGGCTGGCGGTAGGCCGCACCCTGGTGGCGATCCTGGAAAACTATCAGAATGAAGATGGTTCCGTGACCGTGCCGGAGGCACTGCGGCCCTACCTGAGAGGCAAGGAGCGTCTGAGCTGAGGCGCTCCACAACACAAGGGCGCCAGCTGACGATGGATTTTCTTCCCCTTGGTCTGAAACTGACCGGACAAACGGTGGTGATCGTGGGCGGTGGTGACACCGCTCTGCGCAAGGCCGGTCTTTTGCACCGATCCGGTGCGGTGATGCGTTTGATTGCGCCGCAATGGCGCACCGATTTGTGCGCTTTGGTGGAGCAGGGCGGCGGCGACTGCCGGCAGCGGGTCTATCAAGAGGGCGATCTTGATCAGGCACGGCTGGTGGTGGCGTGTACCGATGATGATGCCCTGAACCAGCGTATCGCCGGGCAATGCCATGCCCGTGGTCTGCCGGTCAACGTGGTCGGGCGGCCCGAACTCAGCAGCTTCGTTTTCCCGGCTCTGGTGGATCGTGATCCGCTGTTCGTGGCGGTCACCTCATCCGGTGCGTCGCCGGTGCTGGTGCGGCGTCTGCGCGATCAACTGGAAGCCTGGCTGCCGGCGCGCTGGGGCCGGCTGGCCACTTTCCTGGGCCGTCTGCGGGAGAGCGTCGCGGCGCGTCTGCCAGGGCGCCGCCAGCGGGAAGCGTTCTGGGAGGCGCAGCTGGATGGCCCGCTGATGGAGCAGGTGCTTTCCGGTCATGAAAGCGAGGCGGAACAAGCCCTGGAACGTGCCCTGGCCAATATCGACGGCAATCAGCCGGCGGCGCGGGGAGAGGTTTATCTGGTCGGTGCCGGCCCTGGCGATCCGGATTTGCTGACCTTCCGGGGGCATCATCTGCTGACCAAGGCGGATGTGGTGCTGTACGACCGTTTGGTGGCCCCGGAGATCGTTGCTCTTGCCCGCGCCGACGCGGAGAAAGTGTACGTCGGTAAAGCCCGTGATCAGCACGCATTACCCCAGGGAGAGATCAACGATCTGCTGGTGCACTACGCCAGCCAGGGGAAAAGGGTGTGCCGTTTGAAGGGCGGGGATCCGTTCATCTTCGGGCGCGGCGGTGAAGAACTGGAAAAAGTAGTGGCCGCCGGTATCGACTTCCAGGTGGTGCCCGGCGTGACCGCCGCCGCCGGCTGCGCCGCCTATGCCGGCATCCCGCTGACCCATCGCGATCACGCCCAGTCAGTGCGCTTCGTCACCGGCCATCGCCGCGACGGCAGTGTCGACCTGGACTGGCCCAATCTGATGGCGGAGCAGGAAACCCTGGTGTTTTACATGGGACTGGTGGGGCTGAAGGAAATCTGTGCCCAACTGATGGCCCACGGTCGCTCGCCGGAAACTCCCATCGCCCTGGTATCCCGGGGCACCACCGACGCTCAGGAAGTGATTACCGGTCAGTTGGATTCTCTGCCGGCGGCCATCGAGGGACGCACCGTGCATGCGCCGACCCTGATCATCGTCGGCAGTGTGGTCAGCCTGCATCCGCGTTATCGCTGGTTCGGAGAGGCCGGCCGCTCGACGCCGGACGCCTGACGCTAAACAAATCGGGGTCCGCGAATCATGAATTGTCCATTGCCAACCGGCCTTGGAAACATGGATTCGGAGATGGCCACGAAGCCGCTGTGGGAGCTTGCCTGCAAGCGAATCGTGCTTTCGGCACCCAACGATTCGCTTGCAGGCAAGCTCCTACAGCGGCGTCTTAGTCAAGTCTGTGGGAAGCTTCCTTGGCAGCGAATTGGCGTGCCGACGTGCCATTCCATAACTGTGGGACACCAGCGGTCCACGGACCGCGATTCTATAGCGCGTCCCGGTCCCGAGCGGTCCACAGCGCCTGGGCGGCTTTGGTCCCTTCCTCCAGATCCTTCACTTTACCCAGCCCCCACAGGGTCGTCGCCACTGTTTGCCGGACCGCCGCTTCGCCGTAGGCGTCGGTTTCCTCCGCGCGCCACACTGCCCGTAGATGGTCGGTGGAGACGGTGCCCGGCGGCGTTTGCCGGGGCATGGCGGCGTCGAGCATGGTCTCCACCGGCTCTCCGGCACGCAGACCGCCGATACTGGTGCGGGCGTCCGGGCGGATTTCCACTTCTCCCCCTTCACCTTTGAACAGCAGCAGATTGCGGTCGCCGCAGAGACGGGACGCTTCAAGATGCAAGTTCAGATAGGCGGGGTGAAACACACTTTGCAGGCTCAGCGCGGCCTGGGCCGGATTGAGATTGCGCGACAGCGTGTTGATCGGCGAGCGCAGTCCCAACTGAAAGCGCAGCATCAGCAGCGTGCTCAGCGGTGGACAGAACTGCTCGACCCCCAGATAAGTAAAGCCTTCATCATGCAATTGCTCGCCGGCTTCCGTCACCGTGCGTGGCAGCTTGAAGCCGAGTTTGCGCAGGCTCTCATCGGTATAATGCCGCTCCGGCGTATGGGCGGGCCCGCCGTGCATGAATACCCGCACACCATTGCGCGCCAGCAACCGGGCCGCCAACAAGTACCAGGGGTGATGCTTTTTCTTGCCGGCGTAGCTTGGCCAGTCGACATCGGCTTTCGGCAAGCCGATCAAATAGTGGCTGCATACCGGACGGCAGGCATCGAGAAAGCCGGCCAGTTCCTCCGGGGTTTCCTCCTTGACCCGCAGCAGCATGAGAAAGGCGCCAATCTGCGCCTGGGTCACCTCCCCCTGAAGAATATGCCCCATGGCCTCGGCGGCTTCTTGCCGGGTCAGGCCGCGGCGGGCGCGCTTACCGCGTCCCAGGGTTCGGACGAAAGGGGCGAAGGCATGCTCGCTCATGGATGGACTCGCGTGAGATCAAACAGGGTAGATCAAGAATACCAGCTTGTGGCCGGGCCGTATTCCGCTGTCAGAGCCACCAGCCGGTCGTAGTCGATGCATTCCAGGTCGGCGCGCCGCGCCGGCGGCAACGGCGGCTGGCCGAGCAGGTAGCCCGGACCTTGCAGCGGAAACTCCGCCGCCACCAGATGGCCGTGGTCGACGAACACGCACAGATCGCCGGGTTGATACAGGGCCAGGCAGGTCCGCGCCTGCTCGCTGTCCAGATCGTCGAAAGCAATGAGATGCAGCATGGTCAAAACACCAGGGTCTGATCCGAAGCGGCTTGCAGATGATGTAAGTCGCCGGCACCCAGTGGTTCAACGCCATCCAGGGGATGGTCGGCCAGGGCTTCGGCGGAGGCCACACAGCGCACCGCGAAGGCCTGCAATTGCTCCAGCTGTGTTTGCGGTGCCGCGAGACGGTCGAGCGCCCGCAATACTCCGTCGGTGAACCACACCGTGCATTGCAGGCCGAAGGCAGCGCCGGTGAGGATCATTTCCTGGGTCTCGCGCCAATCCGGGGAGTGCCGGGGGCCACGATGCAGTATGTACAGAATGGAATCAGCCAAAGTGCAATACCCGGTCGCTGTGGCGGGCTGCGTCCACCCACTCGCCGAGCCCCACCAGTTGGAAGCCCTCGGCCAGGTTGTCGCCGTCGAGTCCTGCGCGTTGACCTTCCGTATCGTCGGTAACGCCTCTTCGCAGTGCGGCTCCGACACAGACCCGGGCGGGCAGGGCGCTGTCCTTGACCAGGGACTGCCAGCGGCTGGCCACGGCTTCGCCGTCACGTCCCGGATGGATCAGCCGGTTGGCCAGGTGGACGCCGTTGCCGTAGAAGAAGACTCGAAACAGGGAGTAGGGGGAACGCAGCACCGCTTCGGTGGTGTGGAGAGCGGTGACCGCCGCGGCCGTTTCCGGCCCGGCGGTCACCAGGATACTGAATTGCATCAATCGTTGCCGGTGAGGGCGGTCAACAGGTGCAGCAGGGACAGGAACAGATTGTAGATGGATACGAACAGAGTCACGGTGGCCATGATGTAGTTGGTCTCGCCGCCGTGAATGATGGCGCTGGTCTGCCACATGATCAACAGGGAAGAGAGCAGCACGAACGCCGCGGACACCGCCAGCGCCAGAGCCGGGATGTTGAAGAAGAACGCCGCCAGACTGGCGACGAACGCCACCAGAATACCCACCATGATGAAGTTGGTGAGGAAGCTGAAGTCCTTGCGGGTCACCAGCGCGATGGCGGACATGGCCACGAAAATGGTGGCGGTGCCGCCCAGAGCCAGACTGACGATTTCCATGCCGCCAGGGATCTGGGCGTACATGTTGATGATCGGGCCAGTGGTGAAGCCCAACCAACCGGTCAGGCCGAACACGGCCAGAATGCCCCAAGCGCTGTTACGCAGCTTGCTGGTGGCGAACAGCAGACCAAAATAAACGACGATGGTCAGGATGGGGCTCATATAGCCCATGCCCGTGGACATGGCGAACACGGAAGCGCCGGTGGCCACGATCAGGCTCAGGCCCAGCAGCATATAGGTGTTTTTCAGCACCTGGGCGGCACGTTCGCCAGTGACTACCGCTCCACCACTGGCGTGCGGGGCGACATAGGGATTCGGTTGGTTGCGCATGATCAATCGCTCACAAAACAAAGTGTATCAACGATAATAGGGACGTCCGCGCCAAAATCAAGATTTTCCCAACGAATCACGGGGTTACAGCAATTTTCTTGATCTTTCCCCGTTGACTGCCAATTCGTCTCAGGTATGATTGGCGCCCATTGGAGAGGTGGCTGAGTGGCCGAAAGCAGCGGTCTTGAAAACCGCCGACGGGAGACCGTCCGTGGGTTCGAATCCCACCCTCTCCGCCATACCTCTATAAGCGCCCCGCACTGCGGGGCGTTTTTGTATGGCCCTCCTGCGTTCTCCTACCCAGACGATTATTCAAGATGCTCCCTTGGCTCACACCGACGCAATATCGAAGCCGGAGTGGCGTACGCTACGAATCAGAGCCGGATTCGAGCGGAAAGCACGGGGAGTAACGCCAAACCACCGGCGAAACTCCCGGGACAGATGCGCCTGATCGGCAAACCCCAAGTCTCCAGCCAGATCGGCCAGCGAGCGGCCGTCGTCAAGACAACGGGCTGCCTGTCGTGCCCGTGCCAGGTTGCGCCACCATATCGGAGGGCGGCCGGTATGGGAGGCCAACAGACGCGTGAGGCTTCTGCTTGAGACGCCCAGCGACCGCGTTGAGTTCAGGATGCGTTGACCCTGGGCGAGGGACGCCAGTGCTTCCGCCAAGGAAAGGGAGCGATGGCAAAAGGCATCGACCAGCGACAAGGTCTCGGTCAGATTCCTCTCGGGTAAGTCCGCAAGCGCTTTTAACAAGCCGGCCTCATCAATGGCGGCGCCGGGAACCAAGCGGATTCCCACGAACCGGTCTCCGGCCTGATGAGCATGGCTCTGGGTTACATCCATCAAAGGGGAAACAAAGCCGTTCACGGAGCCCGCCGCCGTTGTTCTGATAACAAGATCCCGGCAGCCGTCGGGAAGAATCAACGTCTGTTCACTTTCCCGGGGACAGTGGCGCCAGACGGCAAGGACGGTGTCCGGTACGGATGTCATGAGAGTTCGTGCCTCGAATGTATTCGGCGGCTCGGGATTCTACATTTATAGGGGAGGCCGTTTTGTTGAACAACATTGGCGCGGCTCAGGCCATGCTCCGCCGAAATCTTATGAGTAGCAAAGTGCTTATCATACCTCATGGTTTGTGAGGTGATCGCATACCGTCGTCCGCCGATTTGTTGATGGCGACTCCTTGCTTGCTTCGCGTGATCCCGAATGACACTAAACCGCGTTTATTTCCATTGCCCGGAATGCTATTCATGGGCTCAATTGTAAAAAATTTGAGTTATTTTACCGGAGGGCAGGGTTACTTCCTTGACGCACCCTTTGTTCGTCCTTTGTGCCGAAATGACTTTTTTTATGAGCAGAATGATGACGTCGTTCCGGGTTTTTTTGTGACCCAATCCCTTCTTAATCAAGCATTTTATGCGGTGGATCACGATTTGGGACTTTATCTCTCCGCCACTATTTCTCATGGAAAAAAAGGGGACAGACCTGACCCACTCTTCAAGCAGTGCAACAAGGTTTTCTGAAATGCGCGTCTCCAGGGCGTATTGCCGCGCAAAATGGATTGCGCTACAAGTGGTCAAAACCGAAGAGCTTATGACGCAGTTATCGGCTGCTCGCTAGGCACTGCTTTCCGCTGTTTTTAAGTACAGGCGGCCGAAAAGTCATGAACGGATTTCACTGACTAACGCATCGGTTACGAAGAAAAACAATTCGCAACGTGCGTTCCGAAGGAGTGGGAAGATGGCTGATAAAATTATCAATATCGTGGATAAATCCAGCGGCGCCGTTACGGAAACACCTTGGAGTGACATTGTGTCGCTTCTGGGTGGCGGCAATGTTGTTCAAATGCCCCTCGGCCCTGACCAGATCGATTTCACCAGCCGGGTGGGTAACGATCTGGTCATTACCCTCAAGAATGGTGAACAAGTCACCATTACCAATTTCTATCCCGCCAATGAAGGTGAAGAGGCGGCGAACGAGCTACAACTTCTTGATGACGAAGGTGTCCTCTGGCTCGGCCAATCCGATGGCGCGGGAGGATTCGGTTTTGCCCAGGCCGCCTCTGGGAGCGGGGACTGGGGGCTGGCGGCGCTGGCGGTTGGTGGCGCGGCGGCGGCATTCCTGGTCAGTGATTCTTCTTCCGGCTCCAGCTCCGGTGGATCCGGGGGCGACAACGTGGCACCCGATGCTCCCACGGACCTGGCGGTCAGTGGTGACGGGGGTGTGGTGACGGGTCGAGGTGAGCCGGGTTCCACGGTCACCGTGCGTGATTCCGACGGCAATGTCATCGGCGAAGGACAAACCAACGCGGAAGGCGATTTCGAAGTCGAGCTGAGCGAGCCGCAGCTCGATGGTGAAGAACTGGATGTCAGCCTGACCGACGAGGCAGGCAATGAATCGGAACCTGGCCAGGTCACCGCGCCGGACAGCACGGCACCGGATGCACCGACCAACGTCGAAGTGAGTGGGGACGGCACCACCGTGACCGGTGAAGGCGAGCCCGGAAGCAGCGTCACCATCACGGATCCCGACGGCAACGTGATTGGCGAAGGCACGGTGGATGACGATGGCAACTTCACCGTCGAATTGACCGAACCGCAAACCGATGGTGAAGAGCTGGAAGTGACCCTGACCGACGGAGCGGGTAACGAGTCCGAACCGGTCACCGCGATGGCCCCGGATGGTACCGGCCCTGATGCTCCGGTCATTACTCAGGCCGAAGATGATGTGGCGCCGGGCACCGATCCGGTGATGTCCGGTGGCAGTACCAATGACAGCACTCCGGTGCTGGCGGGTACCGCGCAAGCGGGCAGCACGGTAACGATCTTCCAGGACGGCACGGAGATCGGCACCGCCACCGCCGATGCCAGCGGTAACTGGAGTTTTGCGCCGTCGGCCCTGGCTGATGGCGATTACAGCTTCACCGCCACGGCGACGGATGAGTCGAACAATGTGTCCGATCCGAGCCCTGCCTTCGATCTGACCGTGGATACCGCGGCTCCGGAGGTCACGGTGGAGCCCTCCGACGGCTCGGTGTTGGCGGGTACAGCGGAAGCCGGCAGCACCGTTGAAGTGGACACCAACGGTGACGGTACCCCGGACTATACGGTGGAAGCGGATGCCGATGGCAACTGGTCGGTGGCACCGGATGCGCCACTGGCCCACGAGACGGAAGTGTCGGTAACGGCCACGGATGAAGCGGGCAACACCAGTGATCCGGTCACCACCATCGTTGATGAGAACCTGAATGACACCACGCCACCGGCGGCACCGACCATCGCGGAAGTGGTGGACGACGTGGCACCTGGCACCGATCCGATTCTGACCGGTGGCAGCACCAACGACACCACGCCGACTCTGACCGGGACGGCGGAAGCGGGTAGCACGGTGGCGATCTTCCAGGGTGCTACCGAGATTGGTACGGCAACCGCCGACGCTAGCGGCAACTGGAGCTTCACACCCACGACCGAACTGGCGGAAGGCGACTACAGCTTCACGGCGACGGCCA